>NZ_JBIVED010000011.1:0-337006 GCF_044747445.1 Streptomyces sp. NPDC090083
GAGTTCGCCGCCTCCGGCGCCGACGCCATCTTCAGCCGGTACAGCACCCTCGACCAGGGCCAGGCCTTCTACACCGACGTCAAGTCCCGCCTCGCTAAGTACGGCCGCAGGCCTGACCAGTTGCTCATCCTCCCGGCCGCGACCTTCGTCCTCGGCGACACCGACGCCGAGGCCGAGGACCTCGCCAAGGAGGTGCGCCGCCAGCAGGTCAGCGGCGCCACGGCCATCAAGCACCTGGAGTTCGTCTGGAACCGGGACCTGTCGTCCTACGACCCGGACGGCCCGCTGCCCGAGATCGACCCGGACGTCAGCGAGCAGCACATCTCCAAGGGCCGGGCCCAAGTCCGCATGTACCGCGACCCGTTGGCGACCGCCCGCGAGTGGCGTGAGCGGGCGGAGGCGAACGGCTGGTCCATCCGCGACCTGGTCATCGAGACCGGCAACCGGCAGGCCTTCATCGGCTCCCCGTCGACGGTCGCGAGGACCATCAACGACTTCGTGCAGGCCGACGCGAGTGACGGCTTCATCCTCGTCCCGCACCTCACCCCGACCGGCCTCGACCCGTTCGCCGACACGGTCGTCCCGCTCCTCCAGGAACAGGGCGTCTTCCGCACCGACTACGAGGGGCCGACCCTGCGCGACCACCTCGGCCTCGCACACCCCGACGACGTCCGCGAGGAACGTGCGGCCTCGTGAGGTTCCCCGCGCTCGCGCGCACAACTGCCGCGCGTGCGCGCCGAGTCGGACACGGCTGAGCGGCCGGAGCTCGTATCCCTCCCCCGAAGGCTACGAACTCCGGCCGCTTCCCCCGGCGCCGGACTCGTGGTCCGTCCGCCCGTATGCGGCTGTACCCATGCCGTTACCAGCACATCACCGCGGTTTCCCCCGAACCCCACGTGGAGTACAGGCGCATACGGACGAAGTAGCGGCGGCCCTTGACGAGCCTGACCTTGAGCGTGGCGTTGTGCGGCGTGCCCCCGTCGTCCTGCCCGGCGAGGAAGCGCGGTTCGCCGTCCCGTTCCTCGAAGACCACGACGACCGTGTCGCTGTCCCCGAAGGAGCCGACGGCGTACTCGCGCGTCTGCGTCGGCTCGATCGCGAAGTCGGCCTGCTCACCCGGTCCCAGGCGCAGCGGGGCCGAGCGGAACGGCACCAGTCCGGCCGGCCGCGGAGGACCGGCGGGCGGGTACCAGCGCAGGACGAACTCCTTGTCGCAGGGGGAGAGACCGCCGTGCGGGTGCAGGCCCGTGCGGTACTCCTCCGGCTCCAGGATCAGTCCCGACCCGAACGGGTACTCCATGATCGACTGCGGGTCCCAGACGGAGCCGTTGACCTCGTCCGGGTCGAGCTTGCGCAGGACGTTGAAGCGTGTCCTGTCCCGGCTCCAGAAGTTCGGCGGGCCCGCCAGCTCGGCGTAGACGGCCTCGTCGTCCCAGTGGATACCGGCGAACGGGCTCTGGTGCTCGTGCAGCATGCCCAGGGCGTGCCCGATCTCGTGCAGGGCCGTACCGCGCTGTCCCGGTGCGGTCAGGTCCCAGCCGAAGTTCATGGTGCGGTCGGACAGCCCGATCGCCAGCGCGTCCCGGCCCACCACCGACCAGGAGCCGTCACCGGGCTGGAACCCGATGCGCAGCTCCGCCTCCGAACGGTCCCCGACCTCGGCGAAGTCGACGCCGATCCCGAGCCCCCGCCACTCACGGAAGCACTCGCGTACGACGTCCTGCTGCTCCTTGGCACCGGCCCACGGAACCCGCCGCCGCTCGCCGGTCCCGGGGACCGGGATGACGGACGTGTCGGTGGCGGCCGCGTTGTCGGCGTCGAAGAAGTAGTAGTGCAGGACCGTGCCGTTGACCCACATGCGGCTTCCGCCGATGAGCGCACCGCGCCGCTCGGCGGCCAGTCCCGGTGCGAACTCCGGGGCCGGCTGCTGCGCGAGGGAGCAGTAGCGGGTGGTCATGCGAACAGACTGCCGTCGGCCGTTCCCGGGCGCCTGAGTCGAGGGCTACTCAAGTCACCCTGTATCAGGGCTGAGCAGCCGGACTCATATCTGCGTGACGACTTTCGAACAGGACGCGAAGACCCTGGAACTGCCCTGGCCGTTCACCGGCCGGCAGGACGAACTGGAGCTGGTCAAGGGCTCGTTGACGGCCGGCCGGCACGGCATCGTGGTGACCGGTCCGGCCGGCCGGGGCAAGACCCGGCTGGTCACCGAGGCCGTCCGGGGCGGCGACTGCGCCAAGGTCACCGGGACCCCCGAGACCCGCGGGCTGCCCTTCGCCGCGTTCGCCCACCTGCTCCCCGAAAGCGTCTCCCTGCACCGTGCGGTGCAACTCCTGTCCGGCGTACGGACGCTGATGGTGGACGACGCCCATCTCCTGGACGACTCCTCGGCCGCGCTCGTGCACCAGCTCGCCGTGCACTCCCGGACCCGGCTGGTGGTCGTGGTGGCCGACGGGGAGCCCGTGCCCGGCGCCGTGTCCCGGCTGTGGACCGGAGAGCTGCTGCCGCGTCTCGCGCTGGAACCGCTGCCCCGGGAGGAGACGGCCCAATTGCTCGCGGTGGGCGCGGGCGGCCCGCTGGACGCCCTCACCGTGAACCGGCTGCACCACCTCTGCCAAGGTGATCTCCGGCTGCTGCGCGACCTGTTCGGCGCCGTGCGCGAGCGCGGACTGCTCACCCGGGCGGCGGACTCCGGCGAGTGGGCGTGGCGCGGCTCGGTGCCGGTCACCGCCGCGGTCCGCGAGCGCACCGCGCGGGTCCTCGACCACACCGGCACCGAGGAGCGCGAGATCCTCGAACGCCTCGCGTTCGCCGAGCCGTTGGCGTCCTCGCTGGACGACTTCGACCTCGACGTCCTCGAACGCCTGGAGACCGAGGCCCTGATCCACGTAGACGACCAGGGCGGCGTCCGTCTCGCCCACCCCCTGCACGGCCCCGCGCTGCGCGCCGCGGCCGGCCGGCTCCGGGCCCGCCGCCTGGCCCGCACCCCGGACCAGTGCGCACCGGCCCTCGCCGGCGAACGGGCCGCGCTGACCGACCGCATCGACCGCACCGACGTACGCCCGCTGCCGACGCCCGTGGGGGAGTGGCTGGTGGCGGAGGGCGCGCCGGTTCCGGCCGGGTACGCCGCCGTCCGCGCCCGTTTCGCGCGGCTGCGGGGCGAGTTGCGCGAGGCGGCGGCCTGGGCCCGCGAGGGACTGCGGGAGGCCGCGGGCGACCGGGCCTGCGCGGCCGAACTCGCCCTGGCCGCCGCCCAGTCGGGCGACGTACCGGCCGCCGACGAGGCGCTGGCCCGCCTCGCGTCGGACGACGCGGGCGGCTGGCTCGCGGCGGCGCGCGGCGACGTGGAGTCGGCCCGCGCGACCGTGACCGAGGCGCTGGCCCCCGGCCGGCGCGGGGACGGCGGGGACCCGCGCGCCACCGCCGCCGAGGACGGCAGGCCGGCCGCCTACGTCCTCTACGACGCCGTACGCCTCGGCGCTCCCGAGCGGGTCGCGGGCCGCCTCGCCCGGCTGCCCGGCGACGGGCCTGCCCTCCTCGCCCGGCACGCGGAGGCACTGGTCGACGGCGACGGGCCCGCACTGGACCGGGTGGCACAGGAGTTGGAGCGGCGCGGCTTCCTGCTGTTCGCCGCTGAGGCGCACGCCCAGGCCGTCCGCGCCCACCGCGACCCGCGCGCCGCCCGCATGTCCCGCACCCGGGCGGTCGCCCTCACCCGACGCTGCCAGGGCGCCCGCACCCCGGCCCTGTCCGGCCTCGTCCTGGGTGAACTCACCGCCCGCCAGCGCCAGATCGTCACCCTGGCCGCGGCGGGCCTGAGCAACCGCCAGATCGCCGACCGGCTCACCCTCTCCGTCCGCACGGTCGGCAACCACCTCTACGGCGCCTACGCCCGCCTCGGCGCGAGCGACCGCGGCGCGCTGCCGTGGCTGGTGGAACAGCCGGCGGCGCGGACGGCGTGACGGGGACCCGCTCCGGTCAGGCCGCCCCGAACGCGGAGAACGCCCACCCCGTCGCCTGATGCATCGCGTCCCCGGGCAGCGCCGCCCGTGCGTCGCGCAGCGCCTCCGCCAAGGACAGGCCCGTGGCGAGCCCCTTGTGGAGGGACAGCATCAGGGGGACGACCGCCGCGTCGTTGACCGGGGCGCTGCTCGCGACCACGCCCGCGGTGCCCAGCGGGAGCAACGCCGCGACCAGGCCCAGGAGTTCGTCCGCGCCGACGGATGCGAACCGGGCCGTGTCGCAGCTGGAGAGGATGATGCGGTAGGGACTGCGGGCCAGGCGTTCGAAGTCGTGGACGATGAGCGGGCCGTCGGCCATGCGAAGGGACGAGAACAGAGGGCTGTCCGCGCGGAACGTGCCGTGGGCCGCGATATGGGCCAGTGTCGCGCCGTCCAACTCGGCCAGGACGCGCGGGACTTCGGCGGCGTCGTGTTCCAGGACCGTGGGCCTGCCGTACTGGTCGGCGAGATCGGGGACCTCGGCGCCGCCGGTCGCGAGGCCCGGACCGCGCACCAGGACGTGCCGGCCGCCCGACGGCGGTTCGGTGTCCAGCGCGCGCAGCCAACTGCCCGCCGACGGCGACACACTGAGGACGCGGTCGCGCAGCGAGGGCAGCAACGCCCAGGGAACACCGTGGAGCCGGCCCGGCGGAACCACCACCACCGGTCCCGAGCCCAGGTGCCGGGCCGCTTCGCCCAGGAGGAGTTCCTCCAGGTGCCGGCCCGCCGCCTCCACCACCGGCAGCCGCGCCTCCGCCCCGGGGTGCGCCAGGCGCCGCAGACCCGCCTGGATGTGGTCCGCCTCCGCCATCGCCTTCGCGAGCAGGCCCGTCTCGAAGCGGCGGACCCGGCCGTCGCCGCACAGGAGGACATGCACGCGGCCGTCCACGACGGCGAGTTCGACGAGTCGCCCCGCACCGAGCCGTGCCAGCAGGCGAGTCGGGTCGAAGCGGTCGCCCTCGCCGGGGGAGTCGCCGCGCATGTGGAGGGTACGGGAGCGGATCTCCCGTTCCAGGCGCCGCTGTTCGCGTTCCAGCGCCGGTACCGGGTGGCCCTCCATACGGGCCTCCTCCGCACGGGCGGCGATCTCGCGGAACGCCGTCAGACCGCTGAGCAGCGCCGGGTCGGACGGCGGCCTGGTGGGCGGGGTGGACAGGGCCGTCGCCCGCCAGCGTTCGCTCCAGACCAGAAGCCGGCGCGGGCCCCCGGAGGCCAGGCTCGCCCGCTGGGCCAGCGCCGCCAGTTCCGCGCCCTGTGCCGTCGCCCGCGCCCTCAACTCCGAGGCGCCCAGGGTCGTACGGTGGTCGTCGAGCACGTCGAGGCCGCGGCGGCACGCCTCCAGGACACCGCGACCGGAGCCCGCCGCCTGGGCGCGCAGCGCCTGTGCCGCCCAGCCCGTCATACGGGCCAGGGGCGGCCCGCCGCGCCTGCTGCGCGCGGCCACCGCCAAGTGCCGTTCCGCGTCGGCCGTCCAGCCCAGCGCCAGGGCGATCCGCCCCGCGAGCAGCGAGGCCTCCGGCGCGGACGGTGAGCCGAACCCGGCGAGCCGGTCGGCCACCGCCGCCGCGTCCGCCACCAGCCGCCCCGACGCCCGCCCGGCCGCCAACCGCGCCTCGATCAGCACCAGTCGGGCATGCGTCTCCCACCAGGTGCGGCGCTGCGCGGCGAACAGCCGTACCGCCACGGCCGCGCGGGCGATCGCCGTGTGCGGATCGTCGGCGAGCCGGGCGGCCCGGGCGGCGACGAGCAGCAACTCGGCCTTGCGGGTGGACTGTCCGCCGATGCCGTCGAGCAGCCGGACCGCCGTGTCCGCGTACGTCAGCGCCTCACCGGCCAGGCCCGCGCTCATCAGCACCTCGCAGCGGCGGATGGTGAGCATGAACGTCGGCGTGGCCAGCTTGGCGTACATCTGCTCGGCCTCGTCCAGGAGTTGGAGCGCCACCGGGATGTCGCCCGACCGGAACGCGGCCAGCCCGCGGCTCTCCACCGCGTCCGCCTTGTCGTGCTCCTGGCCGGTGGTCTCCCACAGCCGCTCGGCCGCCGTGAAGTCGGCGTCGGCCCGGTCCACCGCGCCGAGCGCGAGATGCACGGTCGCCCGCAGGGTGAGCGCCCGCGCCGTCCAGATCACGTCGTCGACCTGCCGCAGCACGGGAATCGCCCGCCGTACGTCGTCCAGCGCCTCCCGGTGCCGGCCCAGCACCCACCAGGCGTAGGCGCGCAGGTACAGGACGCGCGACCGGCTCTGCCGGCTGCCGCGGGCGATGCCCCGGTCGAAGGCCTCCAGGCCCTGCCGGGTCCGGCCCGCGTGCACCAGGGCCACGCCGAGCGTGCCGAGGACGTCCGCCTCGCGCTCCGCCGAGTCCGCGCGGGCCGCCAGGTCGCGGGCCCGCCGCAGATGGTGCAGGGCGAGCCGCATGTCGCCGAAGTCCCGCTGCCAGATGCCGATCACATGGTGCGCCACGGAGGCCCGGAACGGCGTCGGATCGCCGTCGAGCACCTCCCGCGCACCGGCCAGCGCCTCGCCCGGCGCCGCGAACACCATCGGCAGCAGTTCGAGAACCGAGTCGCTTCCCGCAGTCACTCCGCGCATCCTAGTGGCCCCTGGTGCGGACCTCACAGATTTGGTGCTGTATCAAGTAGCGGTCCGGCGGCTCTGATTGACGACCGCCGCCGCAGTGGGAGGAACACGCCATGGCGCCACAGCGATTCCACGAGCAGTTCGACCAGATCCAACGCTCGATGCCCGACGTCCCCCTGGCGATGGGGCCGGACGACTCGGCAGAGTTCTTCTACGAGAAGGGCGTCGTGCTCGCCCGCGACGGCGAGGAGGCACGCCTCGTCGAGGACACCGTCCGCACGCACTTCACCGCGGTCACCGGCCTCAGCGAGGACTCCGTCCGCCGCGCGGGCCCGGAGACCAACCGCTCCGGCATCACCCGTATCCAGGTCGGCGACCCGGGCATCGGCGACCGGACCGGCGACCACGCCGTGGCCAACGCGCTGCGCTCCCTGCGCGAACCGGAGGGCCGCGCCGGACGCCGGCTGGTCAGCCGCAACCACGTGGTGTCGATCGCGGTGAACGCCTGCCCCGGCGACGAGCCCGTGCCCGCCCCGCTCGCCGAGGGCGCCAACCCCGCGCCCGCGGAGGCCGGTTACGACGCGGACACCGCCGTGGGCGTCCTCGTCATCGACACCGGCCTCATGCGCGACCACCGCTCCTACCCGCTGCTCGCCCACGTCCAGGGCGACGCCCAGATCAGGGAGACCGACGACGCGGGAGTGCTCCAACAGTACGTAGGACACGGCACGTTCATCGCCGGACTCGTCGCCGCCGTCTCGCCCAACACCGAGATCATCGTCCGCAACACCCTCAACGACGCGGGCGCCATCCTCGAATCCGACTTCGGCGAGGCGCTGTTCGCCGCCGTCGACCAGCACGGCTGGCCCGACGTCATCAGCCTCTCCGCCGGCACGTCGAACGGCCGTACCGACGGACTCCTCGGCGTCGAGGGCTTCATGCAGGCCCTGCGCGGCCAGCGCACCCTCCTCGTCGCGGCCGCGGGCAACAACGCGAGCGCCACCCCGTTCTGGCCCGCCGCCTACGCCGACCTGCCCGACTACCGGGACGTCGTCCTCTCGGTCGGCGCACTGCGCGGCGACGGCGAGTTCGGCGCCTGCTTCAGCAACCACGGCTCCTGGGTCAAGGCCTACGCCCCCGGCGAGCGGCTCGTCGGCCCCCTCACCGGCTTCGAGACGCCCGTGCCGTACGCCTACCAGCACACCACCTACGACGCCTGCCGGTTCGGCTTCACCTACACCTGCACCTGCCAGTCGCCCATCCACAAGGGCGTGCTGAGCCAGGCCGGGGACGCCGAGCCGGGCGACCCGGACCAGGTGACCTTCGAGGGGCTCGCGCGCTGGAGCGGCACCTCGTTCGCCGCACCCGTCGCCGCCGGCATGGTCGCCGCGTTCATGACCGCGAACAAGGAGGCCGACGCGCGCGTGGCCCGTACCCAGCTCCTCACGGGGAACACCGAGTACGCCGAAGTGCGCGGGGCGCACGTACCGGCGCTGCGCCCACCCACCTGGCGCCCGGTCCCCGTCGTACCGCTCACCCCTCCGGCATGACGGCCGGAACCATCCCCTCCACGGCGTACGATGACATGCCGTACACGAGGGGTGGCACCGTGGACCGTGCAGAAGTCGGCGTGCTCGTCCAGTCCGCCGTCGACGGCGACGCGGCGGCCTGGAAGGCGCTCGTGGAGGGCCTCAGCCCGCTGGTCTGGTCCGTGGTGCGCGCGCACCGGCTCTCCGACGCCGACGGCCACGAGGTCTACCAGACCGTGTGGTTCCGCTTCGCCCAGCACCTGCGACGCATCCGCGAACCCGAGAAGGCCGGCTCCTGGCTCGCCAGCACGGCACGCAACGAGTGCCTGAAAGTGATCAAGAGCCTGCGGCGGCTCATGCCCACGGACGATCCCCAGCTCCTCGACCGCGTCAGCGAGGAGCGCACCCCCGAGCAGTCGCTCATCGACTCGGAGGAGGCGGCCTCGGACGCGGAGCGCATCCGGCGGCTGTGGCAGGAGTTCGAGGAACTGGGCGAGCGGTGCAGGCAGTTGCTGCGGGTGCTGATGGCCTCGCCGCCGCCCAGCTATCAGGAGGTGTCCGCCGGTCTGGGGATCGCCGTCGGCAGCATCGGCCCGATGCGCCAGCGCTGTCTGCGCCGGCTGCGGGCCCGACTGGACGCCCGGGGGGCGCTGTGAACGGCATGCACGACGACGGCTACGACCCGTTCGGGACCTTCGGCCAGGACCCCCTGGGCGACGAGGAGGCGACCGGCGCCGAGGCCGAACAGGGCGACGACGGCGGCGGGTTCGACGACAGCCTGCTGGAGGAGGAACTCCGCCAGGCCGCCGCCATCCTGGACCCGGTCCCCGCCGACCTGCGTCAACTCGCCATGGACGCTTACGCGTTGTACGACATGGACGCCCGGCTCGCGGAGCTGACCTTCGACTCGCTCATCGACGCGATCCCGGTCAGAGGGGCCATGGACGTGCCCCGCATGCTGACCTTCACGGCGGGTGACCTCAGCATCGACGTGGAGGTGACGAGCGAGGGCCTGATGGGTCAGGTGATGCCGCCCCAGCCGGCCGGCATCGAGGTCCTGAACGGCCCCCAGGCGCTGCGTCCCACCACCCTCACGGCCGACGCCCTGGGCCGCTTCACCAGCGACGCACCCCCCACCGGTCCCTTCGCGCTCCGGCTGCGGGCGGGCGGGGAGGTCGTCGTCACGGAGTGGCTGCGGGCGTGAACGGCGGTGCGCGGGGCGGGTGGTGGATCCGCACCAGCCGCCCCGCGCGGCGGCGGTGTTCGCGCCCCCGCCTCCCGTGCTCGGGCCTACCAGGTCACCGGCAGCGTCTGCGGTCCCCGGATCATCGTCTTGCGGCGCCAGACGATCTCCTCGGCGGGGACGGCGAGTCGGAGCCCGGGGAGCCGGTCCAGCAGGGTGTCGACGAGGAGTTCGGTCTGCAGGCGGGCCAGGACGGCACCGGTGCAGTAGTGCGGGCCGTTGCCGAGGGCCAGGTGCGGGTTGGGATCGCGGTCGACGTCGATGACGTCGGGGTCCGGGAAGACGGCCGGGTCGCGGTTGGCGGCGAGGTAGGAGACGTAGACCGGATCGCCCGCGCCGATGTGCAGGCCGTGCAACTCGACGTCCTCCAGGGCGATCCGGGCCAGGCCGACCGACGAGCGGTGCGGGATGAACCGCAGCAGTTCGTCCAACGCGGCGCCCCTGCACTCGGGTTGGCCGCGCAGCCGCTCCAGCAGATCGGGGCGGGTGAGCATCAGGTACAGCATCTGGCCGCAGTTGTGGGTGACCGCCTCCCCGCCGATCTGGAGCGGGCCCGCCACCCCGGACGCCTCCGCCTCGCTGATCTCGCCCCGGGCCACGGCACCGCCCAGCAGGGAGTACACGTCGGTGCCGTCGCTGTCGGCGCGGGCCCGGATCGTGTCCGCGATCCACGCGTACATGCCCTGCTTGGCGCGGTCGGCGGCCTCGGCACCGCCGGACGTGGAGATGATCTGCCGGGTCCAGGCGTGCACCTGCTCGCGGTCCGCTTCCGGCACCCCCATCACCTCGCTGACCACGGCGATCGGGAAGGGCTCCAGGACCCGTTCGATCAGGTCCGCCGGAGGCCCGTCCGCCACGACCCCGTCGACGAGCGGGTCGAGCATCTCCTGCGCGCGGGGCCGCAGCCGTTTCATCGCGCCGACCGTGAACGCGCCCGCGACGGCCTTGCGCAGCCGGTTGTGGTCGGGCTGGTCGGCGAACGCCAGTGACCCCGGGCGGGGCTTGAAGTGCGGTGCCATGCGCGTCACTTGGCGTGTGGTGACCTCCGCGCGGCCGAACCGCGGATCGTTGGTGATCATCTTCACGTCGTCGTAGCGGGTCGCCAGCCACGCCCAGCCCTCGCCGTGCGGCAGCCGGATCCGGGTCAGCGGGCCCTCGCGCATCAGCTCCGCGAGAACCGGGTCGAACTCCGTCCCGGTCAGGTCGAGCGGGGGCCAGTCCCGGACGGGGGGCGGGGCCTGGCCGGTCAGCGTGGTGGTCTCCTCGGTCATGCTGCCCACCCTCGTACGGCCCCGGCCGGCTGTCCTGCGGGAGTGCTCCAGCCGGAGGGCTGGGGCGTCAGCCGGACACGGCGTCCACGAGTGCCGCCAGCGCGGCGGCGAGCCGGGCGACCCCGGGGGCGGAGGGCTCGCCGCCGGGTTCGGCCATGTAGGTGTCCCGGCGGATCTCCACCATGAGGGCGCCGACGGCGGGCTCCTTGCCGTAGAACGCCAGCGGGACGTACGTACCGGCGAAGGGGCTGTCGAGCCCGATCTCCCCGCATCCCGCGAACGCCTCGCGGGCCGCCGACAGGAGGTCGGGCGGGGTGTGGAGGCTGTCGGTGCCGAGGCAGACGGCCGGGCGCGGGCCGGTGCCGTGGAGCTCGTAGGGGAGCGGGGCGCTGGGGTAGGAGTGCACATCGATGACGACGGCCCGGCCGGTGGCGGCGAGGCGGTCGGCGACGGCGTCCGTCATGGCGCGGGCGTAGGGGCGGAAGCAGCGCGCGAGGAGGGGCTCCGGGTCGTGGTCCGCGGGGCGCAGGTCGGCGTGGTGGGTGGTACGGGTGTAGACCGCGCCCATGCCGACGGCGAGCATCTCCTCGCGCTCGTCCGGGAAGCGCTCCGGATCGACGACCAGACGCGAGAGCCGGTTCACGAACCGCCACGGGGTCACCGCACACGCGTGTGCCGCCTCGGCGGCGATCCGTGCGGTGTGGCTGTCGGTGATGTGGTCGAGTTCGCGTGCCAGCGCCGGGTCGTCCAGCAGGATGTCCGCGCGGACGTCCGCCGGGATCTCCCGCGCGGAGTGCGGGACATGGAGGATCACCGGGGAGCCGGCGGCGCCGGGCAGCAGCTCGAAGGACGGCCCGGGGGTCGGCGCGGAGGGGGTCACGGGCGGCTCCCGGAGGCGTTGTCAGTGGCGTGGTGCAGGATCAAGGTATCCGCAGCGACGATCACGGACCGGGGGAGCACCACCATGCCCGTCAGCAACCAGCAGATCACCGAGCACGCCTTCCTGCGCGCGCTGTACCGGGACGCGTACTACCCCGACCACGTCGTCGATCTCGGCAAGGCGGTCCTGCTGCGCCTGTGCGAGCGCATCGAGACCGAGCGGCCCGCCGACCTGCCCGCGCTGTACGCCCTCACCGAGGTCGCCACCGAGGAGTTCAACGCCCTTCAGGACGACTTCGAGGCGGCCGGCAGCGACATCGAGACGGTGGCGCGCGAGGAGATAGCCGAGGACTTCTGGTTCGTGGCCCACGCGTACGGCTTCGCGGACGCCGACGTGGAGCAGCTGATCGCCGTCCGGGACTGGTGATCGCCGTACGGGACCGGTGAGCGGCCGACCGCACGGGTGCACGCGACCGCCCGCACGGGGTTCATGCGACCGCCCCGGCCGGGAGAGCCCGGCCGGGGCGGTGTGACTCGGGGAGTCCGCGTCAGCTCAGGGAGGCCAGCGCGTCGTTCCACGTCGTCGACGGGCGCATGACCTTCGCGGCCCTGGCCGGGTCGGGCTGGTAGTAGCCGCCGATGTCGGCCGGGCTGCCCTGCACCGCGCCGAGCTCCTCGACGATCTGCTCCTGGGCACCCGTGAGGGTCTCGGCGAGCGACGCGAACGCCTTCGCGAGGTCCGCGTCGTCGGTCTGCGCGGCCAGCTCCTGCGCCCAGTACAGGGACAGGAAGAAGTGGCTGCCGCGGTTGTCGATGCCGCCGACGCGCCGGGTCGGGGACTTGTCCTCGTTGAGGAAGGTCGCCGTGGCGCGGTCGAGGGTGTCGGCGAGGACCTTCGCGCGGGTGTTGCCGGTGAACGTCGCGTACTGCTCCAGGGAGGGGACCAGCGCGAAGAACTCACCGAGCGAGTCCCAGCGCAGGTAGTTCTCCTTGACCAGCTGCTGCACGTGCTTCGGCGCGGAGCCGCCGGCGCCCGTCTCGAAGAGGCCGCCGCCCGCCATCAGCGGGACGACCGACAGCATCTTGGCGCTGGTGCCCAGCTCCAGGATGGGGAAGAGGTCGGTCAGGTAGTCGCGCAGCACGTTGCCGGTGACCGAGATGGTGTCCTCGCCGCGGCGGATGCGCTCCACCGACAGCTTGGTGGCCTCGACGGGGGTGAGGATCCGGATGTCCAGGCCCTCGGTGTCGTGCTCCGGCAGGTACGCGTTGACCTTGGCGATCAGCTGCGCGTCGTGCGCGCGGGTCTCGTCCAGCCAGAACACGGCCGGGCTGCCGGTGGCACGCGCACGCGTGACGGCCAGCTTCACCCAGTCCTTGATCGGGGCGTCCTTGGTCTGGCAGGCGCGGAAGATGTCGCCCTGGGCGACGGCCTGCTCCAGGACGACGTCGCCGGCCTGGTCGACGAGGCGCACCGTACCGGCGGCCGGGACCTCGAAGGTCTTGTCGTGCGAGCCGTACTCCTCGGCCTTTTGCGCCATGAGGCCGACGTTCGGCACCGAGCCCATGGTGGCGGGGTCGTAGGCGCCGTGGGCACGGCAGTCGTCCAGGACGGCCTGGTAGACGCCGGAGTAGGAGGAGTCCGGGAGCACCGCGAGGGTGTCGGCCTCGGCGCCGTCCGGGCCCCACATGTGGCCGGAGGTGCGGATCATGGCCGGCATCGAGGCGTCGACGATGACGTCGGACGGCACGTGCAGGTTGGTGATGCCCTTGTCGGAGTCGACCATCGCGAGCGCGGGGCCCTCGGCGAGCTCCGCGTCGAAGGACGCCTTGATCGCGTCGCCCTCGGGCAGCGCGGCGAGGCCCTTGAGGATGCCGCCGAGACCGTCGTTCGGGGAGAGACCGGCGGCGGCGAGCGTGGCGCCGTACTGCTCGAAGGTCTTCGGGAAGAAGGCGCGGACCACGTGGCCGAAGATGATCGGGTCGGAGACCTTCATCATCGTGGCCTTGAGGTGCACGGAGAACAGGATGTCCTCGGCCTTGGCGCGGGCGATCTGCGCGGTCAGGAAGGAGCGCAGCTCGGCCACGTGCAGCACGGAGGCGTCGACGACCTCGTCCGCGAGGACGGGTACGGACTCCCGCAGCACGGTGGTGGTGCCGTCCTCGGCGACCAGCTCGATGCGCAGCGAACCGGCCTCGGTGATCGTCGTGGACTTCTCGGTGGAGCGGAAGTCGTTCTCGCCCATCGTCGCCACGTTGGTCTTCGAGTCCGAGGACCAGGCGCCCATGCGGTGCGGGTGGGTCTTGGCGTAGTTCTTGACCGAGGCGGGGGCGCGCCGGTCGGAGTTGCCCTCGCGCAGGACCGGGTTCACGGCGGAACCCTTGACCTTGTCGTAGCGGGACTGGATGTCCCGCTCCTCGTCGGTCTTCGGGTCGTCCGGGTAGTTCGGCAGCGCGTAGCCCTGCTCCTGCAGCTCGGCCACGGCGGCCTTGAGCTGCGGGATGGACGCCGAGATGTTCGGCAGCTTGATGATGTTGGCCTCGGGCGTCTTCGCCAGTTCGCCCAGCTCGTGCAGGGCGTCCGGGATCCGCTGGTCCTCGGTGAGGTACTCCGGGAACACGGCGATGATGCGTCCGGCCAGCGAGATGTCCCGCGTGGTCACGGCGACACCCGCCTGCGAGGCGTACGCCTGGACCACCGGCAGGAAGGAATACGTCGCCAGGGCCGGGGCCTCGTCAGTGTGCGTATAGATGATGGTCGAGTCAGTCACCGGTGCTCCGCTCCACGTCTGCAACATTGCTCGACATCAAGATATCTCGTGCCCGGGTCCCGTTCGACAGCGGTCCGTCCGCACCGCGCGAACACCCGGGTGCGATCCGCGGGCAACCCGCCGGCCGGTTCGGCAGTGGATTACGGGTGGATCGCCATTACCGACCTACGGCCGGAGCCGACCGCCCGGCCGCCCGAACGAGAGCGGATCATGAGATATCGCACCAGAGTGACGGCCCCGGTGGCTGCCCTGATCGGTACGGCCGCGGCACTGACCGCGGGTTCCCCGGCCTTCGCGGCCGGACGGGGGAGCGGCACCGAAGGCGCCGAGACCCTCGGCGACCCGGTGTACCCGGGTCTCGGCAACGACGGCTACCGAGTCCTCGGCTACGACCTCGACCTCGCCTACGACGCCACCACCAAGCGGGTCGACGGCACGGCCACGCTGGAACTCCGCACGACCGAGGCCCTCTCCCGCTTCTCCCTGGACGCCCTCGGCCTCGACCTCCGGGAGGTCCGCGTCCAGGGCCGTACGGCCGGCTTCGAGCAGGCCGGCGAGAAACTGCGGATCACGCCCGCCCGGACCCTCCCGGCGGGGGCCCGGGTCTCCGTCCGCGTGGAGTACTCCGTCGACCCGGGCCGCTCCGCCGCGCCCACCGGCGGCTGGGTCGTCACGCCCGACGGTTTCGCGGTGTGCTGCCAGCCGAACCTGGCGCACACCGTCTTCCCCTGCAACGACCATCCCAGCGACAAGGCCGACTTCACGTTCCGGATCACCGTCCCGGACGGGCTGAGCGGGGTCGCGAACGGCCAACTCCTGTGCACCGAGCGCCTGGACGGCGACCGCACCGCGTTCAGCTACCGCTCGCGCTCACCGATGGCGACCGAGCTGGTGCAGATCACGGTCGGCGACTACGTGGTCAGGCACCGGCCCGGCCCGCACGGGCTGCCGCTGCGGGACGTCGTGCCGGCCGCCCGCGCCGCCGCCCTGGAACCGGCGCTCGCGCTCACGCCGGGACTCGTGGACTGGCTGGAACAGCGTCTCGGGGCGTTCCCGTTCGAGACGTACGGACTGCTGCCCTGCAACTCCGACGCCCCGGACGCCTTCGATTTCACGGGACTCGAGACCCAGACCCTCACGCTGTACAAGCCGGGCTTCCTGCTCCAGCCGGAGAGCAAGATCGGCGCGCACATGATGCACGAGCTGGTCCACTCCTGGTTCGGCAACAGCGTCAGCCCCGCCACCTGGGCCGACCTGTGGCTCAACGAGGGCCACGCCGACTTCTACGGACTCCTCTACCGCTACGAGCGCGGCTGGCCCGACTCCCTGGGCATGACCACGATGGACGCCCGCATGAAGGACACCTACGCCCGCGGCGACCAGTGGCGCCACGACTCCGGCCCGGTCGCCGCCCCGAACGCGGCCAACCTCTTCGACGACCAGCGCTACCTGGGCGGCGTCCTCGTCCTGTACGCCCTGCGGGAGTTCATCGGCGAGGACACCTTCCACGCCGTGGAACGCGCCTTCCTTGCCCGGCACCGCGACTCCTCGGCGACGACCGAGGACTACATCGCCGTCGCCTCGAAGGTCGCGCGCCAGGACCTGTCCGGCTTCCTGCGGGACTGGCTCCACGGTACGACGACGCCGCGCATGCCCGGTCACCCCGACTGGACGGTGACGCCGGTGAACCCGTCCCTCGCCGCCCCGCACAGCCGGACCGGCGCGCACCACCGCGACAACTCGGCGACCCTATAAGGGAGTTGTGCGGCCAGGTCAGTCGAGCCGGGTGGAGGGGACTTCGCCCGACTCGCTCTCCGGGACCCGCTGCTGCGGAATGGCGACCGCCCCCTCGGGAAGCGTCCCCTCGGTACGCGCTCCTGGGGGAAACGTCCCCTGGTGGAGCGCCACCGTGCGGGTCGGCGCCGGGATGCGGATGCCCTCGTCGCGGTACCGCTTGTGCAGGCGCTTGATGAACTCGTGCTTGATGCGGAACTGGTCGCTGAACTCACCGACCCCGAGGATCACCGTGAAGCCGATCCGTGAGTCGCCGAAGGTGTGGAAGCGGATCGCCGGCTCGTGCTCGGGGATCGCGCCGGTGATGTCCGTCATGACCTCGGCGATGACCTCCATGGTCACCGCTTCGACCTGCTCCAGGTCGCTGTCGTAGCCGACGCCCACCTGCACCAGGATCGTCAACTGCTGCTCGGGACGCATGAAGTTGGTCATGTTGGTCTTCGCGAGCTGCCCGTTGGGGACGACGACGAGGTTGTTGGAGAGCGCCCGAACCGTCGTCTGGCGCCAGTTGATGTCCTCGACGTAGCCCTCCTCGCCGCTGCTCAGCCGGATGTAGTCGCCGGGCTGCACGGTCTTCGAGGCGAGGATGTGGATGCCGGCGAACAGGTTGGCGAGCGTGTCCTGGAGGGCCAGCGCCACCGCGAGACCGCCGACGCCGAGTGCCGTGAGCAGCGGCGCTATCGAGATGCCCAGCGTCTGCAGCATCACCAGGAAGCCGATGGCGAGGACCAGTATCCGGGTGATGTTGACGAAGATCGTCGCCGAACCGGCCACCCCGGAGCGGGAGTTGGCGACCGCCCGGACCAGTCCCGTGATCACCCGGGCCGCCGCCACCGTCACGGACAGGATGACCAGCACCTTGAGGGTCTGGTTCACCTGGTGCTGGACCGTGTGCGTCAGCGGCAGCACCGCCCCCGCGACCGCCGCGCTGCTGAGGACCGCCGACCACGGCAGCACGCTGCGCAGCGCGTCGACGATCACGTCGTCGCCGCTCCAGCGGGTGCGGTCGGCGTGCTTGCCGAGCCAGCGCAGCAGGATCCGCAGCAGGAACGCCGCGAGCAGGCCACAGGCGAGCGCGATTCCGGCGAGCATGAAGTCGTCGAGGGTCGGCGTGCGGTTCATCGGACACCACCGGGGAGGGAAACGCCCGCGAAGAGGGCCACCGACGGCCGGATGTGAAGAGTCGTCACGTTGTCCACCTGCTCGAAGTACGGGCATTGCCGGAACTGCCGTCGCACCGGACGGAACGGTCCACCGCACCGGCGCGACCGCTCATCCTGCCGTATCCGCACGGCGGGCCCGTACCCCGGCCGGGCGCCGCGCCCCGCCGAGGCCGACGAGCCCGAGACGGCGCAGCGCGTCAGATGACCCTCAGCCTGACCAGGGCGCCGAGCGTCAACGCGCCCGGAATGATGGGGATCCAGACGGTGATGATCCGGTACGCCAGCACCACCGCCGTGGCCACCGCGACCGGCCCGCCCGCCGCCACCAGGGCCACGATCAACGCGGCCTCCACCGAGCCGATCCCGCCCGGCGTCGGCACCAGCGCCACCGCCACCGTCGCCGCCAGATAGGCCAGCGCCATCTGCGCGGGCGGCACCGGCAGGTTCAACGCCTGCCCCACCGCCACGAGTCCGGCCGCCTGCAGCGCGGGGAACGCCAGCGAACCGCCCCACAGCGCGAGCGCCCGCGCCGGCCGCGTGTGCACCGAACGGGCCTCGCTGAACGCCGTACGGAGGAACGACAGGATCGGCGTGCGCAGCCGCCGCACCAGAACGAGGACGAGCACCGCCGCGCACAGAGCCGCGCCGAGGACGAGGAGGAGGGGGCCGACCGCTCCCGCGGGCAGGAGCGTGCCGAGGCGCAGGGCGTCGGGGAAGGCGATCAGCAGACCGGTGAGGAGCGTCAGCCGGGCTATCGACTCCGCGAGCAGGAACAGGGCCAGCGCCGCCGACGAACGGGCGAGCGGGATCCCGCACACCGTCAGGAAGCGCAGGTTCACCGCGCCCGCGCCGAGTCCCGTGGGCAGCAGGTGGTTGGCGGCGCCCGCCGCGAACTGCGTGGCCAGCAGCCGCCGCGCGGGCAGCCGTTCGACCACGGCACCCTGCCGGGTGACGGCGGCGGCGACCCAGGTCAGACAGGTGGCACCGGCCGCCGCCACCAGCCAGGGCCACTCGGCCGCCCGCAGCTGGCCGAAGCCCTCGACGAGGACGGAGCGGTGCCGGACGGCGACGACGGCGACCAGAAGCAGCGGAAGCAGGCACAGGATCTGCCGGGCGCGGACATGTCTCACATCCCGAGAGGGTCCCCAGGCCACGACAACTGCGGGTAGCGGCAGCGGGGACAGTTCCTTACGCGCGCCCTTACACGAGCCCCGCGCTCCCTCCCGCGCCACGATCCGCCCGATCCGTTGACCTCAACGAAGCTTGAGGTCCTACGGTCTCTCCCATGAGCATGGAGAGCACGGCCTGGACCCAGCTGCACAGCGTCATGACCGCCGAACCCGAACGCCGCCCCTTCGCGCGCGCCACCCTGCGCCGCATCGCGGAGTTCGCCCGACCGCACCGCCGCCCCATCGCGCGGTTCGTCCTGCTCGGAGTGGTGACCGCACTCCTCGCCGTCGCGACCCCCGTCCTCGCCGGGCACGTCGTCGACGCGATCGTGTCGGGCGGCGACGACGGCACCGTCGTCCGCCTCGCCCTGCTGATCGCCCTGATCGCGGTCGCGGAGGCGGCCCTCGGCATCCTGGGCCGGCGGCTCTCCTCGGCGCTGGGGGAGGGGCTCATCCTCGATCTGCGGACGGCCGTCTTCGACCATGTACAGCGCATGCCGGTCGCGTTCTTCACCCGGACCCGCACCGGAGCGCTCGTCTCCCGGCTCAACAACGACGTCATCGGCGCCCAGCGCGCCTTCAGCAACACCCTGTCCGGCGTGGTCAGCAACGTCGTCACCCTGCTGCTCACCCTCGCCGTCATGCTCACCCTGTCCTGGCAGATCACCCTGCTCGCACTCGTCCTGCTCCCGGTGTTCGTGATCCCGGCCCGCCGGATGGGCAGCCGCATGGCCCGCATGCAGCGCGAGGCGGCCGAACTCAACGCCGCGATGGGCACCCGTATGACCGAGCGCTTCTCCGCCCCCGGCGCCACCCTCGTGAAACTCTTCGGCCGCCCCGAGGAGGAGTCCGTCGAGTTCGCCGCCCGCGCGAGCCGCGTCCGCGACATCGGCGTCCGCACCGCCACCGCCCAGTCCGTCTTCATCACCTCCCTGACCCTGGTCTCCGCCCTCGCCCTCGCCCTCGTCTACGGCCTCGGCGGCTGGTTCGCCCTGCACGGCACCCTGGAACCGGGCGCGGTCGTCTCGCTCGCCCTGCTCCTGACCCGCCTCTACGCCCCGCTCACCGCCCTCGCCGGAGCCCGTGTCGAGGTGATGAGTGCCCTCGTCAGCTTCGAGCGCGTCTTCGAGGTGCTGGATCTGAAACCGCTGATCGAGGACAAACCCGACGCCCGCGAGGTCCCCGAGGGCCCGGTCGCCGTCGAGTTCGACCAGGTCCGCTTCGCCTACCCCTCCGCCGACAAGGTCTCCCTCGCCTCGCTCGAAGAGGTCGCCTCCCTCGACACCCGCGGCGGCGCCGAGGTCCTGCACGGCGTCTCCTTCCGCGCCGAACCCGGCCAGACCGTCGCCCTCGTCGGCTCCTCCGGCGCCGGCAAGTCCACCGTCGCCCAGCTCCTGCCCCGGCTCTACGACGTCGACGAGGGCGCCGTACGCGTCGGCGGCGTCGACGTCCGCGACCTCACCGCCACCTCCCTGCGCGCCACCCTCGGCATGGTCACCCAGGACGGGCACCTCTTCCACGACTCCGTCCGGGCCAACCTCCTGCTGGCCCGACCCGCCGCCACCGAGGACGAGTTGTGGGACGCGCTGCGCCGCTCCCGCCTCGACGATCTCGTACGGTCGCTGCCCGACGGCCTGGACACGGTGGTCGGGGAACGCGGCTACCGGCTCTCCGGCGGCGAGCGCCAACGCATGACCATCGCCAGGCTGCTGCTGGCCCGCCAGCGTGTCGTCATCCTCGACGAGGCCACCGCCCACCTGGACAACACCTCGGAGGCGGCCGTGCAGGAAGCCCTCGCCGAGGCCTTGCAGGGCCGTACCGCCGTGGTGATCGCGCACCGGCTGTCGACCGTGCGCTCCGCCGACCAGATCCTCGTCGTCGAGGCCGGCCTAATCGTGGAACGCGGCACGCACGAGCAACTCCTCGCCACCGGTGGGCGATACGCCGAGCTGTACCGCACGCAGTTCGAGAACCAGCCGGAGACCGGAGCGGACCGTGAACGGTATGGCGACGAGGTGACCGCGTAACGGACGTCAGGGCTCGCGGTGTCGGCGCGCCGCCTGCTCCAACTCCGCGGCCTCCGCCTCGGCCACGCGGATCTCCGCCTCGACGTCGATCGACCGGCTGAGCCACCAGTACAGCAGCCCGGCGACCGGCAGCCCGACGAACAGGGAGAGGTCGGCGCCGTCCATGGCGTGCGCGACCGGGCCGACGTAGAGGGTGCCGACGGAGAAGAACGGGACCATCGCGCCGAAGCCCACCAGATAGGAGATGATCCCGTGCCAGCCCCAACGGCCGTAGATTCCGCGGGGGTTGAAGATCTCGGCGATGGCGTAGTGGCCGCGGCGCACCACGTAGTAGTCCATCAGGTTGACCGCGGTCCACGGGATGAACAGATAGAGCACCAGCAGCAGGAAGTTGTTGAAGTTCGTCAGGAAGTTCGCGGTCGCGGCCAGCGCGCCGACCAGGGAGAGCGCGGCGGTCAGGCCGATCGTCAACGCCCGCACGGAGACGGTCGGCCGGACCTTCCGGAACGAGTCGATCGCGCTGATCAGGGTCAGTGAACCGCCGTACATGTTCAGCGCGGTCACCGAGACCAGACCCAGGGTGGCGAAGAGGAGGACGATCGCGCCGAAACCGCTGAACACCTTGTCGCCCGCCGCGTCGATCGAGCGGATCGTGTCGAAGTCCTTGCCCGCCCAGGCGGCGAGCAGCGCGCCGAGCGTCATCAGCCAGACCCCGCCGAGCGCCGAACCGAAGTAGGTCCAGTAGAAGGTCTTGCGGACGGTGACGTCCGGCGGGAGGTAGCGCGAGTAGTCCGAGACGTAGATCGCCCAGCTGATCTGGTAGCCCGCGACCACGCCGAACTGCGCGAGGAACGGCGTCCAGGAGAAACCGCCGAGGTCGAAGGAGCCGGCCGGGTAGTGCAGGGTCGCCAGCACGCCCACGGTGAAGATCCCGAAGACCACCAGGAAGCTGTACGTCAGGAACTGCTCCGCCTTGTGGATGACGTCGTAGCCCACGAGCGCGATCACGAAGCCGACGACGGTGACCACGGCCACCCACATCTTGGTGTTGCCGTGCACCGTGGTGTGCAGGGCCTCGCCCGCGAGGATGGTGTTGAAGACGTTGAAGCCCGCGTACTGCACGTACGCGAACAGCCACACCAGCAGGGCGCCCACGTAACCGAACTGGGGCCGCGACTGGATCATCTGCGGCAGCCCGAGCTGCGGGCCCTGGGCCGAGTGGAAGGCCATGAAGAAGGTGCCGAGCAGGGTGCCCGCGACGATCGCGATGAGCGACCAGATGAGGTTGCCGCCCTCGGTGATGCTGATCAGCCCGACGGCGAGGGTGGCGATCTGCGCGTTCGACATGAACCACAGGGGGCCGAGGTGCCACAGTTTGCCGTGGCGCTCGTTCAGGGGCACGTAGTCGATGGAACGTATCTCCAGGCCCGACACCCGGGGCTCAGATGCGGTGGTCACGGCGCCTCCCAGGTGCTGTTCCAGCCTCTGTGGCCACATTCATCCCCCGCACGCGCGGGGGCAACCGCAACGGAACCTCTCGACTCTCCCAAGCCTTCCCACCGGCGTCCTGACGGCCCCGGCCGGCTGGTGGATCCCGGAGGCCCGGTGATCATCGTCGGCTACGCTCAGGTGGCCGGTACGGCCGGACCATCGCATCAGGAGGACGCCCATGAGCGAGATCGAGATCCGCGACGACCGGGCGGCGGGCCGCCTGGAAGCGGTCGGCGACGGCGAAGTCGTCGGCCACATCGAGTACTTCGTCCTGGAGGACCCCGCGCGCGCCCTCGTCCCGGTGCACACGCTGGTGGAGCCGGCCCACGAGGGAAAGGGCATCGCGGGCTCGCTGGCCCGCGAGCTGTACGGCATCGCGGCCCGCGAGGGCATCGTCGTCGCGCCGCTCTGCCCGTACGTCGTCAAGTGGGCGGAACGCCATCCCGACGAGGCACCGGCCGCGGACCCGAAGCTGCGGCGGGCGGCGATGGAGTGGCTCCGGACGCATCCCGGACGGTTCTAGGCCCGTACGGCCCGCGGCTCGTGCGCGGGGCCGGAGCGCGGAGGGGCTGCGCCGAGTCCACTCGGGTGAGTGGCGGGACGGGGGCGGGGTACGCGGGGGAGTAGTCCAGAGCCGATCGAAGCCACTGGCTGGAGGACACGATGACGCTTCCGCACCCTGACCCGGTACCGCCGAGTCCGGTCCCCGTTCCGGGCCCCGGCCCCACGCCGGTCCCCGACCCGGAGCCCCCGGCCCCGCTTCCCACGCCCCCGCCGGGGCCCCCGCCGGGCCCGGACCCGTCCCCGTCCCCGATCCCGCCGGGCCCCGGCCCGGAACCGGTGCCGGCCCCCGAGCCGGGTCCACCGCTCACCTGACCCGCCGCACCGGCCGCACGGGACACCACGAGCCGGGCAGCCCCCGTCCGGGGCTGCCCGGCTCGGCCGTACTCCCGCATCCGCTTCCTGGCCCGCACCCGGCACACACCACGCGGCCCGCTCCCGCCCCTGGCAGGATGCCCCCATGGAACGAGTACTCGGAATCGGCGGATACTTCCTGCGGGCCACCGACCCGGAGGCGCTCAGCGCCTGGTACCGGGACTGCCTGGGCCTGGACACCGACGAACACGGCCTGTGGCGCCCGGAAGCGGGGCCGACGGTGTTCGCGGCGTTCGAGTCCGGAACCGACTGCTTCGGGTCCCGCACCCAGCAGACGATGCTCAACTTCCGGGTCCGCGACCTGGACGCGATGCTCGCCCAGCTGCGTGCCAAGGGAGCGGACGTGGCCGGGGAGACGCAGGACATGGAGGGCGTCGGCCGCTTCGGCTGGGTCACCGACCCCGAGGGCAACCGCCTCGAACTGTGGCAACCCGCCTGACAGGCACCCCGACGCCCCCGCGTTCCGACGCCCCGCGCCCCGGCACCCCCGGGGCCCGCGCCCCAGAGGTCCCCGACGCCCCGCGCCCTCCGTCCGGCGACGGTCCTACGCCGAGACCTCCGACCGGTCCCCGCCCCACAGCGTGTGGAACGCCCCGTCCCGGTCCACCCGGCGGTAGGTGTGCGCCCCGAAGAAGTCCCGCTGCCCCTGCGTGAGCGCCGCGGGCAGCCGCTCGGCGCGCAGTGCATCGTAGTAGGCGAGGGCCGCGGAGAAGCCGGGCGTCGGGACGCCCTGCCGGGTGGCCGCGACGACGACCGCGCGCCAGTCGTCCTGCGCCCCCGCGATCTCCTGCGCGAACGTCTCGTCGGACAGCAGGCTCGGCAGGTCCGCGCGGGCGTCGTACGCGGCCCGGATGCGGTCGAGGAAGGCCGCGCGGATGATGCAACCGCCGCGCCAGATCGAGGAGATGGCGCCGAGGTCGACGTTCCAGTCGTACTCCTCGCTGCCCGCCGCGATCTCGTGGAAGCCCTGCGTGTACGACACGATCTTCGACGCGTACAGCGCCTGCTCGACCCGGTCCGCGAAGGCCGCCGCCTCGGCCTCGCCCAGCGGGGTGGCCGTGGGACCGGCCAGGCCCCGCGAGGCCTCGCGCAGCGCCGCGTGGCCGGAGAGGGAGCGGGCGAACACCGCCTCGGCGATGCCGGAGACCGGGACGCCGAGGTCGAGGGCGATCTGGACCGTCCAGCGGCCGGTGCCCTTCTGCTCCGCCTGGTCGACGACGACGTCCACGAAGGGCTTGCCGGTGGCCTCGTCCACGTGGGACAGCACCTCGGCGGTGATCTCGATCAGGTAGGAGTCCAGCCGTCCCGTGTTCCAGGTGCGGAAGATGTCCGCGATCTGCGCGGGCGAGTACCCGGCGACATCGCGCAGCAGCTGGTACGCCTCGCCGATCAGCTGCATGTCGGCGTACTCGATGCCGTTGTGGACCATCTTCACGAAGTGCCCGGCGCCGTCGGGACCCACATGGGTCACGCAGGGCGCCCCGTCCTTCGCCTTCGCGGAGATCTTCTCCAGCATCGGGCCCAGCGAGTCGTACGACTCCTTCGGGCCACCCGGCATGATGCTCGGCCCGTGCAGCGCGCCCTCCTCGCCGCCGGAGACGCCCATGCCGACGAAGTGGATGCCCTGTTCGCGCAGGTCGCGCTCGCGGCGCCGGGTGTCCGCGAAGTGCGCGTTGCCGCCGTCGATGATCATGTCGCCGGGTTCGAGGAGCGGGGCGAACTCCTGGATCACCGCGTCCGTCGGGTCTCCGGCCTTCACCATGACGACCAGACGGCGCGGGCGCTCCAGGGCCGCCACGAAGTCCTTGGCCGTCTCCGCCGCGACGAAGTCGCCCTCGCTCCCGAACTCCGCCACCAGATCGCGGGTGCGGGACGCGGTCCGGTTGTGCACGGCGACCGTGTAGCCGTTGCGCGCGAAGTTGCGGGCGAGGTTGCGGCCCATGACCGCGAGACCCGTGACGCCGATCTGCGCTGATGTGCTCATTCGGTTGGCTCCTCAAGATCAGGAAGGTCCTGACATCGGTGGTACCGGTCGGGCTCGCCAGTATTGCCCCACCGTCCATCCTGGCCCGCCGGTACCCCGGCCGCACGTGCTGGCCGTACGGAGATGTCCGTCTTGCGTCGCTGTTCCTCCCGGGCTCCTTCCGCGGAAACGCACGCTCGGTCCCACCCGCCCCAGCCGTTTCCAACAGATGTGGATTACCGGTCACTTGAGCCCCAGAGCGGCCGGTTGCCACCTTGTCATGGCTCGTTCGCGGCGCTTACTTTTGGCCCTCCTGACGCATGTCGAGGGGGATTCTCCATGGCCGTACGCGGCCGGCACCGCCGGTATCAGCCGAACAGGATCAACCGGGCCTCGCTGCTCACGGTCACGGCGGGCGGCGCGGGCATCGCGATCCCGCTCGTCGGCGCGGGCGCCGGCACCGCCCAGGCGGCCGATGTGAGCACCTGGAACAAGGTCGCCGCCTGCGAGTCCAGCGGCGACTGGAGCATCAACACCGGCAACGGGTTCTACGGCGGGCTGCAGTTCACCCAGTCCACCTGGGAGGCCTACGGCGGCACCGCGTACGCGCGCCGCGCCGACCTGGCCACCCGGGACCAGCAGATCGCCGTCGCCGAGAAGGTGCTCAAGGGGCAGGGACCCGGCGCCTGGCCGGTGTGCTCGGTGCGCGCCGGACTCACCCGGGGCGGCGGCGCCCCCGACATCCACGTCGGCGGCACCAGGACCGAGAGCACCTCGGCGCACAAGAGCAAGGCCCAGGGCGGTCAGCAGACCGTCGTCAAGCGGTCCGTGAAGGACGTCCAGCCGCAGACCACCCCGCAGTCCCGCGCGGGCACCGCCGAGATGTACACGGTCGTGCGCGGCGACACCCTCTCCGGGATCGCCGACGCCGAGCGGGTCGACGGCGGCTGGCACGGCCTGTACGCCGCGAACCGGGCGACCGTCGGCAGCGACCCGGACCTCATCCTGCCCGGACAGCGGCTGAGCCTGCACCCCAAGGCCGACCCCACTTCCCGCACGAAGACGAAACCGGCCACCAAGTCCCAGAAGAAGAAGGCCACTTCGCACACGGCGGAGAAGACCACCAAGAAGTCGACGGGCCGCTCCCTCGTCGCGCCCGTCAACGCGCCCATCGGCACCGCCTACCACGCGGAGGGCTCGCACTGGTCGAAGGGCTACCACACGGGCGTCGACTTCCTCGTCCCCACCGGCACCTCGGTGAAGGCCATCGAGTCCGGGACGGTCGTCGAGGCCGGATGGGCGGGTTCGTACGGCTACCAGGTGGTGATCCGGCACGCCGACGGGCGGTACTCGCAGTACGCCCACCTGTCCGCGATCTCCGTGCGGGACGGCCAGTCGGTCGGCGAGGGGCAGCGCATCGGGCGGTCGGGGTCCACCGGAAACACCACGGGCCCGCATCTGCACTTCGAGGTGCGGACGGGGCCCGGCTTCGGTACCGACATCGACCCGCTCGCCTATCTGCGGGCCGGCGGCGTCAGGATTTGACGCGCACCCGGTGCCGGTCGGGCACCGGGAGCATCACGTACAGGCCGGCGTAGAACGGGCCGAAGTAGCTGACCGCCTCCGTCTCATCGGAGTCGGTCGGCTCCGCGGTCCGGTGATCCCCGTCGGCCGGACCCGCCGTCTGGGCCGGGACCAGGATCCCGCCGCCCGAGGTGCCGGCGGTGATGTCCGCGTCCGGCGCGCCGACGTTCACGCTCACGTCGACGGGCTGGCCAGGGAGGGCGTCCAGCAACTCCTCGACGGGCGAGGGCGCCAGCGGGGCCGCGGCGGTGTCGGCCGGCACGGACTTCTCCAGCCGCTCCGTGGTCAGCAGGATCAACCCGCCTGCGGCGACCACTCCGGCCGACAGGGCGAGGAGGGTGCCCGTCGTGCCGTAGCGGAAGGTCTCGCCGAACATCGTGATGCCGACCGCCGCCGCCACCACCGGGTTCACCACGGTCAGGACCGCCAGCGGGGCCGCGAGGCCCGCGCCGCGGTAGGAGGCCTGCGAGAGCATCAGACCGGCGACCGCGAACACCGCGATCACGGCCAGGAACGGGATGTCGGTGGCGGAGACCGCGCTGTCGTCCCAGTCGACCGTCACCGTCTTCGTGAACACCGAGGACATGCCGAAGGCTATGCCGGACGCGGTCGCCAGCAGCACGCTGCGCACCGCCGGGTGCCGGTGTGCCGCGCGGCCCGCGATCATCAGGGTCACGACCACCGCGCCGGTGAGCACGGCGACGGACACCCGCTGGGCGGTGCTCAGCGAGTGGCTGTCGGACGCGCCGACCAGGGAGAGCAGACCCGCCAGACCGATCGTCGCCATGATCGCGCCGCGCCAGGCGGTGGACCCGGCCCTGCGGCCGACGAAGAGCGCCGCCATCGGCAGCGCGAACACGATCGTCAGGGCGCCGAGCGGCTGCACCAGGCTCAGCGGGCCGTAGGCCAGCGCCACCACGTGCAGCAGACCGCCGGTGCCGTTCAGTCCGACCGCCGCCCACCAGCTGGGGCGGCGCAGCGGCGCGTACTCCTGCTCGGGCGAGGACACCGCGACGCGCTCCTGCACGATCGCGCCGCCGGCGTAGGCCACGGCGGAGACGAGCGACAGCAGGATGGACAACGCGAGGGCGCTCATCGGCAGCTCCTCTGCGTCAGGCGGGCGCCTCTGGCACCACGCGGCGAACGGTCGGCTTTCATACAGAACACGATGCCCTGCGATGTTCTTCCCGTCGTCGTACCTGAGCACCGATCGGGTAGTACTGCCGATGGAGTACGAGAGGCCCGCTGTCCTCCCCAGGGTGGGTGACACCGGGCGACACCCCGTGAGGGACATCCCCGAGGGCCTTGGTACTACTGCTGTTCGTGGACCTCGACCCCGAACTCGCCGCGCTCCGCCCGCTCGGCGGCTTCTTCGTACTACGCACGGGCGGAGCCCCGCACGGCCCGCTGCCGACCCTCGCGCGGGCCTACGAAAACCCGTCGTCGGATGTTTACGGAAATCCGCTGACTTCTCGTGTCCATGTCGTCGCCGAACGGATCCACGCCCCCGAGCCCCGGATCGCCGCCTCGATCGCCCAGCAGGGACTCGCGGCCCGGCTCTGGTCGGCGGCCCTCGGCAGCGCCGTCCTGTACGGCCGTGTCCCCGACCTCGACCCGGGCCTGCTGCACTGGGACACCGAGGCGAGCGCGCCCGACGACCTGTGGCTGGCCGAGGTGCGCCCGTTGCCCGGCGACGCCGCGACCCTCGCCGAGACGGTCCTGCACGCCCACCTGGAACCGCTGGTCACGGCGCTGGCGGCCCGTCACCGCACGGCCGCCGGTCTCCTGTGGGGCAACGCGGCCTCCGCGCTCGCGGGCGCCGCACGGGAGCTGAACCGCTGGGCACGCGCGCGTGGCCGCGCCGACGTCGCCACGCGCGCGCGTGCCCTGACCGGGGAACTCTTCGCCCACCCGCTCCTCGCGGGCACCGGAACGTTCACCGGGAGCTCCTTCCGGCGCCGCAGCTGCTGCCTCTACTATCGGATCCCCGGTGGCGGGGTGTGCGGGGACTGCTGCTTCACACGACCGCCGGGCTCTTCCCCGAACGCGGCTTCTGGGTGACCATGAGGGCAATCTGCCGCCGAGAACAAGGGGTTTCGGGTGCGAGTGGGACTGCTGACCCGGGAGTACCCGCCGGATGTGTACGGCGGCGCGGGCGTCCATGTGGAGTTCCTCGCCCGGGAGTTGAGGCCCCTGGTCGACCTCGACGTGCACTGCTGGGGTGAGGGCCGCACCGAAGGCGTCGTACGCCACCGCTCCTGGCCCGTCCTCGACGGCGCCAACGACGCCCTGCGGACCTTCTCCGTCGACCTCTCCATGGCCGCCGCCCTCGAAGGCCGCGAACTCGTCCACTCCCACACCTGGTACGCCAACCTCGCCGGCCACTTCGCCAAGCTCCTCCACGGCATCCCGCACGTGATGACCGCGCACTCGCTGGAGCCGCTGCGCCCCTGGAAGGCCGAGCAGCTCGGCGGCGGCTACGCCCTCTCCAGCTGGGCCGAGCGCACCGCGATCGAGGCCGCCGACGGTGTCATCGCCGTGTCGGGGGCCATGCGCGAGGACATCCTCACCTGCTACCCGGCGCTGGACCCGGCGAAGGTGCGGGTGGTCCACAACGGCATCGACACCGCGCTCTACCGCCCCGACCACGGCACGGACGTGCTCACCCGGCTCGGCATCGACCCCGACCGCCCCTACGTGCTGTTCGTCGGCCGCATCACCCGCCAGAAGGGCGTGCCCCATCTGCTGCGCGCCGTGCGGGACATCGACCCGGCCGCACAGGTCGTGCTGTGCGCGGGCGCGCCGGACACCCCGGAGATCGACCGCGAGTTCCGCGACCTCTTCGAGGAGCTGAGTCGCGTCCGCGCGGGCGTCCACTGGATCCCGCAGATGCTGCCCCGCCCGGAGGTCATCCAACTCCTCACCCACGCCACCGTGTTCGCCTGCCCCTCGGTGTACGAGCCCCTCGGGATCGTGAACCTGGAGGCGATGGCCTGCGGCACGGCCGTGGTCGCCTCCCGGGTCGGGGGCATCCCCGAAGTGGTGGCACACGGGGAGACGGGTCTCCTGGTGCCGGTGGACGACGACTTCGAGGCCGGCCTCGCGCGGGCTCTCGACTCCGTGCTCGCCGATCCGGAGACCGCGAAACGGATGGGCGAGGCCGGGCGGGAACGCGCGGTGGGCGAGTTCGGCTGGGACGCCGTGGCGCGGCGCACCGCGCGGCTCTACGCGGAGATCGCCGAACAGGCTTAGTGTGCGCGGCTCGGGGCAGGCTGGGGTCAAATCAGGGTGAGGGGAGCGGCCATGCGTCGTGGCGGACCTTCGGTGCTCGGGATCGTACTGGCGGGCGGTGAGGGCAAGCGGCTGATGCCCCTGACCGCCGACCGGGCCAAACCCGCGGTCACCTTCGGCGGCACGTACCGTCTCGTGGATTTCGTACTGTCCAATCTCGTCAACGCCGACATTCTGCGCATCTGCGTGCTCACGCAGTACAAGTCGCATTCGCTGGACCGGCACATCACCACCACGTGGCGCATGTCGAGCCTGCTCGGCAACTACGTCACACCGGTCCCGGCCCAGCAGCGCCTGGGTCCGCGCTGGTACCTCGGCAGCGCGGACGCGATCCTGCAGTCGCTGAACCTGATCTACGACGAACGCCCCGAGTACGTCGCGGTGTTCGGCGCCGACCACGTGTACCGCATGGACCCCCGGCAGATGCTGGCCCAGCACATGGAGAGCGGCGCGGGTGTCACCGTGGCCGGTATCCGCGTCCCGCGCGCCGAGTCCTCGCAGTTCGGCGTGATCACCCCGGGCTCGGACGGCCAGACGGTCGAGCGCTTCCTGGAGAAGCCCACCGATCCGCCGGGTCTGGTGGACGACCCGGAGTGCGTGTACGCCTCGATGGGCAACTACATCTTCACCACCAAGGCGCTGATAGAGGCCCTTCAGCGGGACGCCGAGGACCTCGACTCGGTGCACGACATGGGCGGGTCGATCCTGCCCGCGCTCACCGACCGGGGCGAGGCCGCCCTGTACGACTTCAGCGCGAACCACGTCCCCGGCGAGACCACCCGGGACCAGGGTTACTGGCGGGACGTCGGCACCCTGGACGCCTACTACGACGCCCACATGGACCTCATAGCCGAGCGCCCCGCCTTCAACCTCTACAACCGCAACTGGCCCATCTACACCCACTCCGGCCAGCTCTCCCCGGCCCGCTTCAACGCCGGCGGCATGGCCAGCGAGTCGATCATCAGCTCCGGCTGCCTGATCCGCGGCCAGGTCACCCGGTCCGTGCTCTCCCCGGGGGTGGTGGTCGACCCCGGGGCGGTGGTCCAGGGCTCGATCCTGCACGACAACGTCCACATCGGCCGGGGCGCGGTCGTCCGGGGCGCCGTGCTGGACAAGAACGTCGAGGTGCCGCCGGGCGCGACGATCGGCGTCAACCCGGAGCGCGACGCCGATCTGTACACCGTCTCCCAGGGCGGTGTCATCGCACTCGGGAAGAACCAACTGGTCACATAACGCCAGGTGGTGGCGGTTCCGAGCCCCGGTGCCCTGCGGTCGCGCCGGGGCCGCGCCGCGTCCGGGCGCACGGCGGGACCACCTCCCGCCCCCGCTTGTCATGTCCCTGGACGGAATGCGGAATCCGTGTTGTCATGCCAACTGCTGCCCATGACAACGTTGTTATGGAGGTTCCGTGCGCATCAGACGACTCAGAGACCGACTCGCGTTACTGCTCGCCCTGGCCCTCGGCATCGCCGGGCTGGCCGCCCTCCCCGCCGCGAGCGCCGCCGCGGCCGACACCCCCGCCGAGATCCACGGCCTGAAGGGCGAGTACTACACCCAGTCCGCCCCCGGCGCCTTCGACTTCGCCGACCTCAAGGCCACCGGCGTCGACCCGAACCTCGACTTCGACAACCTCGAACCCCGGCTCGCCTTCGCCACCGGCCAGTCGGACGACGTCAGCATCCGCTGGACCGGCAAGGTCGTCCCGACGAAGACCGGCCCCCACACCTTCTCGGTCATCGGCGACAACGGCTTCCGCCTCTGGATCGGCGGACAACTCGTCATCGACCACTGGGTCGACGACTGGGACACCGAACAGACCGCCGCCCCGGTCGAGTTGACCGCCGGCACGGCCTACGACATCAAGGTCGAGTACTTCGAGCACTACGGCGGCTCCAACCTCCACGTGCGCTGGACCGAACCGGGAGGCACCAAGGTGGCCGTCCCGCAGTCGGCCTTCCGGCTCCCCGACGGCTACGACTACGACGGCGCCGTCGCCGCCACGGTCACCGGCACCGGCCGCACCCTGAAACTCGACTTCGCCCAGCCCCTCGCCGCACCCCCGGCCGACCTCGCCGACCACCTCGAAGCGGTGATCGGCGGCGCCAAGTGGCCCCTGGGAGAGATCAAGCAGGACCCGGCCGACCCGCGGACCCTGCTCATCGCGCTCACCCAGCCCGTCGTGGGCAACAAGACCGGCACCGCCTCCGGCACCGCGGACATCCGCTACGACGGCGACGCCGGTCTCTCCTCGGCCGATGGCAACGTTATCAACGGCTTCTGGAGCACCGGCCCGAACCACTCCACCTACGAACTGCGCACCCAGTGGGCCGACCAGGTGGGCCCGCACAACGCCCTCCCCGAGTACCCGCGCCCGCAACTGACCCGTACCGACTGGCGCAACCTCAACGGCAGTTGGCAGTTCGCCGCGGCCACGGCGGGGGAGCGGCCCCCGGTCGGCAGGAACCTCGCCGAACGCATCCTCGTCCCGTACCCGGTCGAGTCCCAGCTCTCCGGCCTGGAACGCCACGAGGACCGCATGTGGTACCGCCGCACCTTCACCGTCCCCGCGGACTGGAAGGTCGGCTCGGGCAAGCGCCTGATGCTCAACTTCGGCGCCGTCGACTGGCGCGCCGAGGTCTGGGTCAACGGCACGAAGGTCACCGAACACCAGGGCGGCTATGACAAGTTCAGCGCCGACGTCACCGACGCGCTCAGGCCCGGACACACCCAGGAACTGATCGTCGGCGTCTACGACCCCACCGACGCGGCCGACGGCGAGAACCCGCCCGTCGGCAAACAGCGTCTCGACCCCAGCGGCATCTGGTACACCCCGACCTCGGGCATCTGGCAGACGGTCTGGATGGAACCGGTCGCCACCGACCACGTCGGCTCCCTCAAGCTCACCCCCGACGTCACCAAGGGCCGACTCACCGTCGAGGCCGAGGGAGTTCGCGCCGGCGTACCGATCACGGCGACGGCGTACGACGGAAAACGCGAGGTCGCCACGGCACACGGCCGCACGGGCGGCCCGCTGACCCTGACCCTGCGCGACCCGCACCTGTGGTCGCCCGACGACCCGTTCCTCTACGACCTGAAGGTCACCGTCGGCAAGGACCGCGTCGGCAGCTACTTCGGGATGCGCTCCATCGCCGTCGAGAAGGTCGACGGCGTCCCGCGCACGGTCCTCAACGGCAAGCCCGTCTTCATGATGGCCACCCTCGACCAGGGCTTCTGGCCGGACGGTCTCTACACGGCCCCGACCGACGAGGCGCTCGCCCACGACCTCAGGATCCACAAGGAGCTGGGCTTCAACGCGGTGCGCAAGCACATCAAGGTCGAGCCCGACCGCTGGTTCTACTGGGCCGACAGGCTCGGCCTCATGGTGTGGCAGGACATGCCCGCGATGACGGCCGGGGTGAACCCCTCGACGGCCGCCCGCGCCGAGTACGAGCGCGAGATGAAGCAGATGATCGACGAGCACATCAGCAGCCCGTCGGTCGTCATGTGGGTCACCTTCAACGAGGGGTGGGGCCAGTACGACGAGGCCCGCATCGCCGACCAGGCCAAGGCCTGGGACCCGACCCGGCTCGTCAACAGCATGTCCGGCATCAACCTCGGCGTCGACGGCGGCACCGGCGACATCATCGACGAACACGGCTATCCCAGCCCGGCCCTGCCACCCCACCCGGACGGTCAACGCGCCCTGGTGAGCGGCGAGTACGGCGGCCTCGGGCTCGCGGTGCCCGGGCACGCCTGGTCGGTCCAGCAGTCGTACGTCGACGTCGACCCGGCCGCCTACACCGACGACTACCTCACCAAGCTCGCCGAGGTGCACGCCCTGGCTTGCCAGGGGAGCAACGGCGCGGTCTACACCCAGATATCGGACGTCGAGGGCGAGTTGAACGGCCTGATGACCTACGACCGCCGGGTGCTCAAGCCCGACGCGCAGCGGGTGAGGGCCGCCCAGCAGGCCCTGATCCGCGACGCCTCGCGGGCGACCCCCGCCAACTGCCCCACCACCTGACCCCTTCCGCCAACCGGAGGCCCACCCGCATGAGATGGACCCGGCGCCTGCGCCTGGGGATGGCGGGGGCGGTGGCAGCGTCCGCGCTGTTCGCCGCCCCCGCCGCGGCCGAAGCCGCACCCCACGGCCAACTCACCGATCTGGTCAACCCGTTCATCGGCACCGAGAACGACGGCAACACCTATCCCGGCGCCGCCGTGCCGTTCGGCATGGTGCAGTTCTCGCCGGACACCGGCCACAACACCGGCTACGACTACTCCCAGAACCACATCCGCGGCTTCTCCCTCGTGCACCTCTCCGGCGTCGGCTGCGGGCTGGGCGGCGACCTGCCCGTCCTGCCCACGACCGGAGACGTCACACAGACCGACTACGCACAGTACGCCGCCGAGTTCGGCCACGACGACGAGCACGCGAGCCCCGGCTACTACCAGGTCGGCCTGCACTCGGGCATCGGGGCCGAACTCACCGCGACCGCCCGCACCGGCGTCCAGCGCTACACCTTCCCGGCCACCGACAAGGCCAACGTCCTGCTGAACGCGGCCCAGTCGCTGCACTCCGGCGTCACCTCGAAGGTCGAGGTCCTCGACCACCGCACCGTGCGGACCGCCATCACCGGCCGCGGCTTCTGCCAGGACACCAAGCCCTACACCGTCTACACGATCACCCGCTTCGACCGGCCGTTCACCACGTACGGCACCTGGAACGGCTCGACGGTGACCGCCGGTTCGAGGACCGGGAGCGGCGGCGCGTACGTCCGCTTCGACACGACCGGGGACCGCACGGTCGAGGCGACCACGGCCCTGTCGTACGTCGACGCGCACGGCGCGGCCGTCAACCTCCGCGCGGAGGGCGGGAGTTCCTTCGACGCGGTACGCCACCGCGCCCAACGGGCCTGGGAGGACCGGCTCGACGACGTGCGCGCGCGGGGCGGGTCCGACAGTCTGCGCCGGACCTTCTACTCGTCCCTGTACCGGTCCTTCCTCGCCCCGAACATCGGCAGCGACGCCGACGGCCGCTACACCGGCTGGGACCAACAGGTCCACCGGGCACGGGACTTCACGTACTACCAGAACTGGTCCCTGTGGGACACCTACCGCACCCAGTCCCAGCTCCTCGCCCTGCTCGCACCCCGCGAGGCCCGCGACATGGCGATCTCGGTGATCAGGATCGACGAGGAGAGCGGCTGGCTGCCCAAGTGGGGCTACGGCACGGTCGAGACGAACATCATGACCGGCGACCCGGTCACCCCGTTCCTCACCAACGCCTACCAGCAGGGCCTGCTGAAGGGATACGAGGAACGCGCGTACCGGGCGCTGAAGCAGAACGCCGACGGCGTGCCGCCCACCGACTCGGCCGCGGTCGGCCGGGAGGCGAACAAGGAGTACCTCGCGGGCGGGTTCGCGCCCTACATCAAGGACCGCCCGCACGCGAAGCCCGGTGACTCGGACTACGACCACGGGGCCTCGGCCACCCTGGAGTACGCCCTCTCGGACGCCATGCTCGCCCGGATGGCCCGCGACCTCGGGCACGGCGCCGACGCCGCCCGCTACGCCGCCCGTGCCCAGAACTACCGCACCGTCTTCGACCCCTCCACCGGCTTCTTCCGCGCCCGCGACGCCTCCGGCGCCTTCGTCGGCCCGGCCGACCCCGCGCAGAGCGAGGGCTTCCACGAGGGCACGTCCTGGCAGTACCAGTGGCTGGTGCCGCAGGATCTGCCCGGCATGGTCGACCTCATCGGCGGCCGGCAGGCGGCCAACGCACGCCTCGACTCCTTCTTCGCCTACGACCGGCTGCTGGCCGACCCGGCGGGGACCGCACGCGAGGTGTGGGTCAACGGGCCGTACGACTACTACAACGCGGACAAGTACAACCCGCAGAACGAGCCCGACCTCATCGCCCCCTACACCTACCTGTCCACCGGCCAGCCGTGGAAGACGACCGACGTCGTGCACGCCGCGCTGACCCTGTTCACGGACGGCCCGACCGGCATGACCGGCAACGACGACCTCGGCACGATGTCCGCCTGGAACGTCCTGTCGTCGATCGGGATCTTCCCGGTCCAGCCCGGCTACGACACCTGGGGCCTGTCCACCCCCGTCTTCGACCGGGTCGACCTGACCCTGGACCGCCGCTACTACCCGCACGGCGCCCTCACCGTCACGGCGCCCGGCACCTCGGCGAGCGACCGCTACATCCAGGGCGCCCGGACGGACGGCACGCCCTACGCCCGGACCTATCTGACGACGGGCGCGCTCCGCTCCCTGCGGTCGCTGGACTTCACGGTCGGCCCGCACCCGTCGGAGTGGGGTACATCACCCGAGGCGGCGCCACCTGCGCTGACGTGATCCCGTGTGTCTCCGCAGTCCCGCCCTTCCCAGAAGGGCGGGACCCGGGCATGACGTAACCTGCTGTTAACTGTGCGTAGCTTGATCGTACTTGACCGTAATCACGTGTCGGCGTTGTACTGCTTGCTCACCCCTAGTCGACGCGAGGCAAGCAATTGACTTCCGACCTGCTCGCTCCTCTCGACCTTGCGTTCTGGAACATCGAGTCCGACCTGAACCCGATGCACCTGGGCGCACTCGGCGTCTTCTCGGCGCACTCACCGACCGCCGGAGCCCACGCCGCCGACCTCCTCGCCGCCCGCGCCGCCGCCGTACCGGGGCTGCGGATGCGCATCCGGGACGTGTGGCAGCCGCTGTCCCTGTCCTTCGGGAGCGCCACCCGCGAGGCCGACCCGGACTTCGACCCGCTCCACCACGTCCGGCTGCACGCCCCGACCGCCGACTTCCAGGCGGACGCCGGCCGGCTCATGGAACGCCCGCTGGAGCGCGGCCGGCCCCCGTGGGAGGCGCATGTGCTGCCCGGCGAGGACGGCGACTCCTTCGCCGTGCTGTTCAAGTTCCACCACGCCCTGGCCGACGGACTGCGGGCCCTGACCCTCGCCGCCGCGATCCTCGACCCGATGGACCTGCCCGAGCGCCGCCCCCGCCCCGCCGAACCCGCCCGCGGACGCGTCCCCGACGTGCGCAAGCTGCCCGACCTGCTCCGCGGCGCGCTGTCCGACGTCGGCCGGGCCCTCGACATCGGGGCGTCCGTCGCCCGCTCCACCCTGGACGTCCGCTCGTCGTCGGCGCTGGCCTCCGAGCCCTCGGGCACCCGCCGCACCGCCGGAGTCGTCGTCGACCTCGACGACGTGCACCGGGTCCGCAAGGTGGTCGGCGGGACCGTCAACGACGTGCTCATCGCGGTCGTCGCGGGCGCCCTGCGCCGCTGGCTCGACGCACGCGGCGACGGCAGCGAGGGCGTCGCGCCGCGCGCCCTCATCCCCGTCTCCAAACGCCGTCCGCGCTCCGCGCAGCCACAGGGCAACCGGCTCTCCGGTTATCTGATACGGCTGCCCGTCGACGACCCGGACCCCCTCGCCCGGCTCGACTCCGTGCGCACCGCCATGGACCGCAACAAGGACGCGGGCCCCAACCGGGGAGCCGGCGCCGTCGCCCTCCTCGCCGACCACGTCCCCGCCCTCGGCCACCGCCTCGGCGGACCCTTCGCCGCGCAGGCCGCCCGGCTCTGGTTCGACATCCTCGTCACCAGCGTCCCGCTGCCCGGCATCGGCCTGAAGCTCGGCGGCAACCCCGTCACGGCCGTCTTCCCGTACGCCCCGCTCGCCCGCGGCCAGTCCCTCGCCGTCGCCGTCTCCACGTTCCGCGGACAGGTCCACTACGGCCTCGTCGCCGACGCGGCGGCCGTACCCGATCTCGACGTGTTCGCCCGCGCGCTCACCGAGGAGGTGGAGACGCTCATCACCGCCTGCGGGTCGTGACCTCGCGCGGGTTTGGTGCTGCGGCCCGGCGCTCCGTAAAATTCCCGGTTCGACGGTGCGCGCGATCGAGCGGCGCCGCGGACGACCCAAGGAAACGGCAGCGCGATGACGGTGACAGAGGACGGCTCGATGACCCCGGACGAGGTCGTGTACGGGCCCGGCATCGACCCCGAGCGGCTGGCCGTCTGCCTCAGCGTGCTCGACGAACTGGAGAAGATCGACGTCGACCACCCCGACGCGATCACCGTCCGCCGCGCCACCGCCGGCATCTACCGCAGCGTCAAGCAGCGCCGCCGCCAGGAGCGCAGGGCCGCGAAGACCGCCCACGACAAAGCGGTCACCGAGTCCACCGCGACCGGCTCCGCCCAGCGCATCGACGACGAGACCGAGGGCCTCCTCCCGACGTCGGTGACGGAGGAGGGCCGGATCGCCGGGATACTCCAGCGGCCCCGCTCCTGCTACACCTGCAAGACCCGGTACGTGGAAGTCGACTACTTCTACCACCAGCTCTGTCCCGACTGCGCCCGCCTGAACCGCGAGAAGCGCGACGACCACGCCGACCTCACCGGCAAGCGCGCCCTGCTCACCGGCGGTCGCGCCAAGATCGGCATGTACATCGCGCTGCGGCTGCTGCGCGACGGCGCCCACACCACGATCACCACGCGGTTCCCGAAGGACGCCATCCGCCGCTTCAAGGCCATGGACGACTCCGCGGACTGGCTGCACCGACTGGAGGTCGTCGGCATCGACCTGCGCGACCCGGCCCAGGCGGTCGCCCTCGCCGACCAGGTCGCCGAAGCGGGCCCGCTCGACATCCTCATCAACAACGCGACCCAGACCGTACGACGGCTGCCCTCCGCCTACGCCGCCCTCGTCGACGGCGAGGGCGCCCCGCTGCCCGCCGGTGAACTCCCCGCCCACCACGTCATCGGCGCCTTCGGCTCCGGCGCGGTCGACGGTCTCGCCGCGCTGCCCGTCGGCATCAGCGGCCTCGACGCCCAGCAGGTCGCCGACCTCGCTCTGGTCGCGGGCAACGCCAGCGTCGCCCGGCACCTCGACGGCACGGCCATCGACGCCGGCGGCCTGGTCCCGGACGTCGTCGACACCAACACCTGGGTCCAGACCATCGAGCAGATCTCCCCGGTGGAACTCCTCGAGACCCAGCTGTGCAACTACACCGCCCCGTTCATCCTGATCAGCAAGCTCCGCCCGGCCATGGCCGCCGCCGCGAAGTCCGCGGCCAGCGGACGCGCGTACATCGTCAACGTCTCCGCCATGGAGGGCGTCTTCGGCCGCGGCTACAAGGGCGCCGGGCACCCCAACACCAACGCGGCCAAGGCCGCGATGAACATGGTGACCCGCACCAGCGGCCAGGAGATGTTCCAGAGCGACGGCATCCTCATGACCTCGGTCGACACCGGCTGGATCACCGACGAACGCCCCCACTACGACAAGCTCCGCCTCGCCGAGGAGGGCTTCCACGCACCGCTCGACCTGGTCGACGGCGCTGCGCGGGTTTACGATCCGATTGTGCGCGGCGAGCAGGGCGAGGACCTGTACGGCGTCTTCCTGAAGGACTACGCGCCCGGTAAGTGGTGACCCGCCACCCCGGACGCCGGCCCGGTCGCCGGTCGGGGTTCCGGCCCTGGTGAGGACCGCGCGAGGAGTTCTCATGGCCAGTACACACGGCATCGATCCGAGGGCCTTCGACGACCCGCGCAACCACTATCCGACCGACGACGAGTTCTACGCGAGCGACCGCCCGGCCGACCGCGCCCTGCCGGAGGACCGGCCGCGAGGCGGCGGCGGCTCCACGACCACGGTGAAGCACCGGGGCACGTGGGCGACCGCGGCGCTCGTCGCCGGTGTCGTCCTGCTGATCCTCGTCGGCATCGCCCTGTTCCCGTAAGGGCCCCGCGGGTGCGGCCGGCCTCGTCCTCATGAGGGACCGGCCGGTCCCACCCGGGGCGGTCCGCCCGACCGCAGCCGGTCATGGACGGCGTACCCGCCGGAGGTCCCGGAGGTGTGCGCCGCCCTGACCCGCGTCCCCCCGTCCACCAGCAGCTCCGCCCCCGTGATCCACTCGGCCTGGTCGGAGGCCAGCCACAGCACGGCCCGGGCGACGTCGGCCGGCTCCCCGATCCGGCCGAGGGGCAGGCCGGCGGCGAGTTCCGGCTCGCCCGGCTCCCACACGAACCGGGCCATCTCGGTGCGGACGAGCCCGGGGGAGACGGCGTTGACCCGCACCCCGGGCGCGAGTTCACCGGCGAGCTGCCGGGTGAGGTGGAGCAGGGCCGCCTTGCTGGTGGAGTACGCGCCCACGTTCGGCCCGACATGCCCGGCGCCCTCCGTGCACACGTTGACCACCGCGCCCCCGTGCTCACGCATCCACGCCCGCCACCCGCACTGCACCAGCCGCAGCGGGGCCTCGACGTTCACCGTGAACGCCGTGCGCCACGCGTCCGGATCGGCCTCCATCAGCGGGCCGTACGGCTGGTTCGTCGCCGCGTTGTTCACGACCACGTCGATCCGCCCGAACGCGTCCAGCGCGCACGCGGTCAGCTCCCGCGGATGGTCCGGGTCGGCGACATCCCCGGCCAGGCCGACCCCGCCCAACTCCTCGGCGGCCCGCGCCACTTCACCGGCGTCCCGCGCACTCACGCACACCAGCGCCCCGGCCCCGGCGAACGCCTCGGCCACGGCACGTCCGATACCCCGCGTACCACCGGTGACCACAACGGCCCGGCCCCGCAGACCGTACGACGACGTCATCGCCGTACGATCTCATGACGGACCGTCAGTCGACAGCCCCCAGAGGCGAGTTGGGGATGCGGGAATTCCGTGCGGCCACGATGTCCAGGACCGTGCGCCAGTCCTCCAGGACCCCGGCGTCGAGGCCGACGACCTTGCCGGCGTCGTCGGCCTGGCGCAGGGTGACCGCGTCCTCGGCGAGCGGGTCGCGTTCGAAGGCGGCGGCCTCGGCGGGGGACATGGGGCCGCCCTGCGCGCGCAGGGTCAGCATGCTCTGCGCGGACAGATCGTGGCCCGGGGACGAGGTGGCGAGATAGCGCTTCGCGGGCACGTGCAGATGGACGAGCCGGGCGACACGCCGGCCGAGCAGGGCGCGGACGGCGTCCGCCGCGTGGTCCGCGTGCCCGGCGTCGTCGCCCGGCCGCAGCAGATGCCCGATGTCGTGGACCAGGCCGGCCACCTGGAGTTCCTTGTCGGCGGGGCGACTTCGGCGCAGCAGCGCGGCCGTCTGCAACGCGTGGTCGTGCAGATCGACCGGGTCGCCGCTCCGGTCGGGGGTGTCCCAGGCGCCCCGACAGGCGTACAGCAGATCCATCAGCTCCTCGACGCTGCGCAACTCCATGCGTCAGTCCTCCCGCGAGACAGCCCGTGCGGAACCCCAGGGGATCATGGCGAGCTTTCGGCACAGCCAACGGGACCTGAACTGCGCGCCGCCCTGAGTGACGTAGGTCATGTTCCCGCTCGTGCGGTCGGGGGCCTCGGTCGAGCGGGGGGACATCAAACCGCGCATGATGTAACAAACCGGTTCAGGTCATGGCCGAAGAACACGGGGAGACTTGTAATGGTTACACCATGTTTTCGGCCCCATCGAGCGGCGGCCCGCTCATTTGGTTAACCTGAGGCGGACGGACAGCGACAAGGGGTCCCACCCACACCCATGGTCCGTCCCGGGGCAAGCCGGTCACAACGGCCTGCTCTCACACGAGTGACCGGCGCCACCGCGTCCGAACTGCCTTGAACCCACGCCCGAGCGGGCCAGGTACCGGACCGATGACCGGCCGGTGTGCCCCGAGGGTGACCCGACACATAAGGAGTGCGCGGTGACACCGGAGAAGACGAATCGCGAGCAACGCCCCAAGGAACACATGGAGCGTGCGGGCCGCAGGTCCGACGAGCTCGGCAGCCTGGCCGTGTGGGCACGGTCCGCCCCCATCCGACTCGCGGGCTACGAGGACGACCTCGCCGAGCCCCACATCCTCCCCAGCGTGGACTGACCTCCGCGGAACCCCTCGCGATCGCCGACGGCATGGGCGTGGAAGGATCACGCCCATGCTGATCAGAGAAGCCGCGGCCGACGACTGGCCGCGGATCTGGCCTTTCTGGCACCGGATCGTCGCCGCGGGCGACACCTACACCTGGGCCCGGGACACCTCCGAAGAGGCGGCCCGGGCCCTGTGGACGAGCCCGCCGAAGCGCGTGTACGTCGCCGAGGACGAGACCGGCACGGTCGTCGGCTCGGCCTACGTCACCCCGAACTACGGCGGCCCCGCCGACCGCATCGCCAACGCCGGCTTCATGGTCGACCCCGACCACGGCGGCCGCGGCATCGGCCGCGCCCTCGCCGAACACATCCTCACCACCGCCCGCGACCAGGGCTTTCGCGGCATGGTGTTCAACGCCGTCGTCGAGACCAACCCGGCCGTCGGACTCTGGCTCTCCCTCGGCTTCACGATCCTGGGCACGGTGCCCGACGCCTTCGACCATCCCCGCGACGGCCGCGTCGGCCTGCACGTCATGCACCGCGCGCTGTAGGGACGCGCCCGGCGGCACCCTCTAGTCGAGCGGCGCCGTCCGCTGCCACGGCCGCAGTGTCTCCAGCTCCTCCGCCAGCTCCAGCAGCGCCGCCTCCGACCCCGGCCGTCCCACCAGCTGCACGGCGCAGGGCGCGCCGGAGGGCAGGGTGCCGAACGGCACCGACATCGCCGGCCAGCCGGTGAGGTTCCACGGGGGTGTCATCGGCGAGTAGGCGCTGTTCACCAGCACGTTCCGCAGCCAGCCGCGCTCGTGCCACGGCCCGGCCTTGGGGGAGCGGCGGGCCAGCGCCGCCGTCAGCAGGACGTCGTGCTCGGCGAAGAACGGCGCCATGCGCTCCCGCAGCTGCTCCCGGGCCCTGCCGGTGCGGACGCCCTTCACGAACCGCCGTCCGATCGCCGCGTGCACCCGGCTGCGCCGCGTCAGCCGGCGCGGGTCGAGCCCCGCCGCGTCCACCGACGTGCCCGCCGTCCAGTGCGCGAGGGAGGTCGTGCTCAGGGAGAGCGGATACGGCGGATCGGCACGCAGCACGGTGTGCCCGGCCCTGTTCAGCAGCCCGGCCGCCTCCCGCACTGCGGTCGTATACGGCTTGCCGACGGCCACTCCGGTGAGCGGGCTGCGCACCGAGGCGGCGATCTTCCGGGGGGTGGGCCCGTCGGGGCGTACGACCTCGATGTCCGCGATGACCGAAAGCATCAGCCGGGCGTCCTCGACGGTCGTCGCCAGGGGTCCGTTCTCGGACATTCCGAACCAGTCACCGTCTCCGATGCCGGCCGGCACCACCCCGAACCCCGGCTTGATCGTGACCAGCCCGCAGTTGGCCGCGGGGATGCGCAGCGAGCCCATGCCGTCGTTGCCGAGCGCGATCGGCACCATGCCCGCGGCCACGGCGGCGGCGCTGCCGCCCGATGAACCGCCCGCCGTGCGGCCGGTGTCCCACGGGTTGCGGGAGGTCCCGTGCACGCCCTCGGTCGTCCCGAAGATGCACAGCTCGGGCACGTTGGTGAGGCCTACGACGATCGCGCCCGCCGCCCGCAGCCGCGCCACGGTGATGTGGTCGTGGCCGGCGGGGGTGTCCGGGGTCGCCGCGGAGCCGACCCGGTTCGACTCGCCGGTCACCGGGAGGTTGTCCTTGACGGCCACCGGCACGCCCGCCAGGGGCAGCCGGGCCAGATCGTCCCGCGCGCCCACCGCGTCGGCCTCCGCCCGCGCCGCCTCTGCCCGCACCACCCGGAACGCCCCGACCCGCCCGTCCAGCCGTTCGATCCGCGCGAGATGCTCGGCCACCACCTCGCGCGGGGTGACCCGCTTCTCCCGTACGGCGGTGGCGATCTCGACGGCGGTACGGCCGACCCAGCTGGTCACGGGCGCGCTCCTTCTCACTACTCGCGAGTATGTACGGAGAACTGTGCCTCGGGAGAGGCGGTGCGTCGAGAGCCGGCCGGGGCGGACACCCCGGGCCGCCGGTCTTGGACATTCGGGGCCGTCTTGTTGGACTTTTCGTGAGCCGGTACCGGGTGGTGCCCGACTGACCTGCTGGTCATCCGATCAATGGCCCAACTCGGCTGCTCCCGCCGCCCATTGACAGCCCTTGAGCGTAGTCCAATCATCAGTCGTCCGATCAATCGCGACCGGTGGAGTGGCATGGCTGAGCGCAGGAAGAGACGGTTCCGGTTCATCGGCTTCGCGGCGGTGTGCGCACTGCTCGCCGCACCCGTACCCGCGTCGGCGGTCGCGGCACAGCAGGAGCGGGCGGTGCCGGTCACGGTGCCCGCGCTCGCCGACTGGACTCCGGAGAACGGGAGTTACGCCTTCCGCCCCGGCGCCCGGATCGTGGCCGGCAGCACGAGCGAACGCCGGGTCGCCGACACCCTCGCCGACGACCTGAAGGCCGCCGGTCACGGACGAGTGCCTGTCGTACGGGGCGCCGCCCGCCCCGGAGACATCGTGATCCATGTCGGCCCGGGGCGGCGCGCGTTGGGTGACGAAGGCTACGAACTCCACGCGGGCGCACGGCTGTCGGTGACCGCCGCCACCGGGACGGGCGCCTTCTACGGCACCCGGACCCTCCTCCAACTCCTCGCCCAGGGCGACCGCGTACCCGCCGGACGCACGGTCGACGTCCCGCGCTACCGGGAACGCGGAGTCGGCGTCTGCGCCTGCTACGTCCACATCTCCCTGCCCTGGCTGGAGAACCTGGTCCGCGAGATGGCGTACCACAAGCTCAACCAACTGCTCCTGGAACTCAAGGTGAAGAGCGCCGCGCACCCCGAGGCCGACACGTGGGGCTACTACACCCAGGACGAGATGCGCCGCCTCGTCGCGCTCGGCGACAGGTACCACGTAGAGATCATCCCGGAGATCAACTCCCCGGGCCACATGGACCCGTGGATAGAGAACCGGCCCGACCTCCAGCTGACCGACAGCGACGGCACCAGGCAGCCCGCCCGGCTCGACGTCACGCAACCGGCCGCCTTCGACTACTACACCAGCCTGATGGACGAGTACGCGCAGGTCTTCACCGCGTCCTCCTGGCACATGGGCGCCGACGAGTACATGCTCGGCTCCGACTACTCGAAGTACCCGCAGATGCTCCGCTACGCCCGGGAGAAGTACGGCGCCGACGCCACCCCGCAGGACGCCTACATCGACTTCATCAACCGGGTCCAGGCCTACGCGGCGGGCAAGGGCCGGAAGCTGCGCATCTGGAACGACGGGCTCACCGGCGCCAACACCGTCCCGGTGGCGCCCGGCACGACGGTCGAGCACTGGCTCGACGTCACCGAGAAACCGAGCCAACTCATCGCCCAGGGCTACCCGTTGATGAACGCGGCCTACTCACTCTACCTGGTCCGCGGCGGCTTCCACAGCGACACCGAGGCGCTCTACGACCAGAGCTGGGACCCGCGCAGCTTCGAGGGCGAGAAGCTCACCTCCCGTCACGGCATCACCGGCGCGAAGATCAGCCTCTGGCCCGACAACGGCCGCGGCGAGACCGAGAACGAGGTCATGGCCGACACCGAGCCCGCCCTGCGCCACCTCGCCCAGGCCACCTGGGGCGACCCGCACCCCGACGCCACCTACGCCGCGTTCACCGCACGGGGCACGGCGGTCGGGCACGCGCCCGGCCTGCGGGACCTGACCCGGGTGCCGGTCGCGGACGGGACCTACACGTTCCGTACGGCGGGCGGCACCTCCCTCGACGCCACGGTGCGGCGCACCCCGGACGGCTACGCGACCCTGCGGACCACCGACGGCTGCCTGGAGATACGGGGCGGCAGGCTCACCCTCAACGTGCCGCTCCAGCCCGGAGTCCCGGCCACCCCGCAGCCCTGCGACGCCACGAACACCATGCAGCGCTGGGACCTTGAGTCCGGGCCGAGCGGCTACCGGCTCGTGAACGCCATCACGCGGATGGCGCTGAGCGTCGCGGCCGACGGCGCGCTCGTGCAGTACCCGCCGGACCAGCACCCGCCCGCCATCTGGCACGTGACCGCCCACTGACCCACCGGAGGAGTCCCACCCCCATGGCCCTCTCCAGACGCCTCTTCGTCCTCTCGGCCACCGCCCTCGCCGCGACCGGCACGGCCACGTCCACCGCCCTCGCGGCACCCCGGCCCCCGTCCGACACCCGCTCCCGCATCCCCGTAGGCCCCGGCGACACCGAGGCCGACCTCGTCCGCAAGGCCTCCCAAGTCCGGCCCACCGCACGGCAGGTGGCGTGGCAGCGGCTGGAGCGGACGGCGTTCCTGCACTTCGGCGTGAACACCTTCACCGGTCTGGAGTGGGGGACCGGTGACGAGGACCCGGACGTGTTCCAGCCGGCCGGTCTCGACACCGACCAGTGGGCCCGCGCCCTGCGCGACGGCGGCTTCCAGCTCGCCATCCTCACCGTCAAGCACCACGACGGCTTCGTCCTCTACCCCTCCCGCTACACCGACCACACCGTCGCGTACAGCAGTTGGCGTGCGGGCCGGGGCGACGTACTGCGCTCCTTCGCCGACAGCATGCGGCGGTACGGCCTCAAGGCCGGCGTCTACCTCTCGCCCGCCGACGAGAACCAGTACCTCCACGGTGTCTACGCCAACGGCAGTGCCCGCACCACCCGCACGATCCCGACCCTCGTCGACGGCGACGACCGCTCCCCGGACATCTCCTTCACCCTGGACGCCACCGACTACGGCGCCCACATGCTCAACACCCTCTACGAAGTGCTGACGGAGTACGGTCCGATCGACGAGGTCTGGTTCGACGGCGCCCAGGGCCGCATCCCGCCGGGCCACGTCGAGGACTACGACTGGGACAGCTGGTACACGCTGGTCCGGTCACTCGCCCCGGACGCGGCGATCGCCGTGACCGGACCGGACGTGCGCTGGGTCGGCAACGAGGGCGGCACCGCGCGGGAGGACGAGTGGAGCGTCCTCCCGGTGAAGGAGGAGCAGTACGGGCGCACCGACTGGGCGTTGTCGTACGACACCCCCGACGAGGGCAGCCGTGACGCGCTCGTCTCGGCGCTGCCGGACACCGACTACCTCCAGTGGTGGCCCGCCGAGTGCGATGTGTCGATCCACGACGGCTGGTTCTACCACCCGGACCAACCGCCCAAGAGCGTGGACGAGTTGATCGACATCTACTTCGGCTCGGTCGGCCGCAACGCGGTGCTGCTGCTCAACGTGCCACCGGACACGGACGGCGTGCTGGCGGCCCCGGACGTGGCACGCCTGCGGGAGTTCCGCGAGCGGGTGGACCGGGAGCTGCCCGAGGACCTGGCGCGCGGGGCCCGGAAGACCACCGCGCCCGGCCGGGTCACCGTCGACCTCGGTACCGAACGGGCCGTGGACCGCGTCCGGTTGGCGGAGGACACGGCCCGCTGCGGCCAGCAGTGCGAGGCCTTCGTGGTCGAGGCGCACGTCGGCGGGGCGTGGACGGAGGTCACCCGGGCCGGGACGATCGGCGCGAGCCGCATCCTGCTGCTGCCCGCGCCGGTGCGCGCCCGGCGATGGCGGGTCCGGGTGACGGCGGCCCGGGACATCGTGCGGATCGCGGAGTTCGGGCTGTACCGGTCGCGGAGCTGAGCGGCCGGGGACCTCCCGCCCTCACATGTCCTTGAGGAGTTTCTCCAGGAACTCCACCGACTCGGGGGCCGGTGAGGCCACCAGGCTCAGCCGGTCCATGACCGCGAGGTAGTGGTCGACCTCGTCGGGCTTGTCCAGGTAGAGGGCGCTGGTGAGTTGTTCGAGGTAGACGACGTCCGGCAGGTCCGGCACCGGGAAGCGCAGCACGGTGACCGGACCGCCGGCGGCGGCGTGGCCGCCCACGTGGAACGGCAGCACCTGAAGCGTGACGTTCGGCAGTGCCGAGGTCTCGACGAGGTGCCGCAGCTGTGCGCGCATCACCTCGGTGCCGCCGAGCGGACGGCGCAGCGCGGCCTCGTCCACCACGACCCAGAGCTTCGGCGCGCCGGGCCTGGTGAGCAACTCCTGCCGGGTCATGCGGAGTTCGACGCGGCGCTGGATCGAGTCCGGGGTGTCGACGGGACGGCCGAGCCGGATGACGGCCTCGGCGTACGCGGCGGTCTGCAACAGGCCGGGAATGAACTGGACTTCGTAGGTGCGGATCAGGGAGGTGGCCTCCTCCAGACCCAGGTGCTGCTCGAACCAGGTCGGGAAGGCGTCGCCGTACGCGCGCCACCAGCCGGGTTCGTTGGCGCGGCGGACCGAGTCCAGGAACTCCTGGCGGACATCCGGCTCGTGGAGGCCGTAGAGGGTCAACAGGTCGGCGACGTCGCGTTCTTTGAAGCCGACGCGGCCCAGTTCCATGCGGCAGAGCTTGGCGTCGGAGGCGCGTATGGCCGAAGCGGCCGTGTCCCGGGTGATGTTGAGGGACTCCCGCAGGCGGCGCAGTCGGGTGCCCAGCATGATGCGCTGGACGGTCGGACCACCGCGCTGGAGGCTCAGTACGTCCGATCCCGAGGGAGCGTATTCCGGTTGAGCTGCAGTCATGTTCATCCCCTCGGCGGTCGCGCCGGTACCGTCCGCACGTGTTCGGGACTCAAAAGAGGATCGTAGCACCGAGGTTCCGGATAACTGCGGGGAGTGAAGGAGCCGGAAGGTGCCGGCCTGTGTCCGGCGCCTTCCGGCCAATCCGCGGGTTGCCTGACCTCAGCGGCCGGGGAGTAGGCCGTCGAAGTCGCCGTCCTTCACACCGCGGACGAACGCGGAGATCTCGGCGCTGGTGTAGACGAGCGCCGGACCTTCGGGATGGCGCGAGTTGCGCACGGCGACGTGCCCGTCGGAGAGAGCGGCCAGTTCGACGCAGTTGCCCTCGGGGTTGCTGTGGTGGCTCTTGCGCCACTGCGCGCCGCTCAGCAAGGTCGCCGACATGCCGTTCTCGTGCACGATCTGAGGCCTCATCGCTCCCCCGGAAGATCGGATGCAATTGCAGCTTCAATTGCACCCTTTGGTGGTGTGCAGGACGATAGCCCTCGTTCGCACCGCCCGCAAGATCATCTGCAATTGCAGCGGTAATTGCCGATGCACTTGCGTTCGCAGGGGCACCCGGAGGACGATGCTCCGGACAGGTTTAGCCGCGCAGTTGTTCTCTTCCCAGGGGTCTCAGGGGTCGCGATGTCCGCAGAGCAAGTCGTACGACCGGTCGACACCCTGCGGATCGAGGGGACTTGGGAGTGGCTGTGCCGAGCCGTCGATCAGGCCGGCCCGCCCGAGCCGGGACGGACGGTCACCCTGGTCCCCGCCGCCGGGGACGGGCGCGACCCCGCTCTCTGCTCCGTCCTGGTCGTGCCGCCGCTGCCCCGATCCGCCCATGTGGCACGGGAGTTCACCCGGACGGCACTGGCCGACCGCACCGGTGCCGACGTCCTCGACGACGTGGCGGTCACCGTGTCGGAGCTGGTGAGCAACGCGCTGCGCTACGGCCGGGCGCCCAACTCCCTCGCGGAGCCGCAGCCTTCGCTCTGGGTCGCGGTGTGGGAGCGGCTGCCGTACGCGGTGTGCGCCGTGACCGACGACAGCGACCGGGTGCCCGTGGAGGGGCACCCCGACGAGTTCGCTGAGTCCGGGCGCGGGCTCCAAGTGGTCTCCGCGCTCAGCGAGTCATGGGGCTGGTGCCAGCGGGCGGGCGGCGGGAAGACCGTCTGGGCGCTGTTCCGGATCTGACGACGGGCCCCGGCCGTCGGCCCGCACGGCGAAGAGGGGCACCGGCGACTCCGGTGCCCCTCCTGCGTGTTGCTGCTCAGGCCTTGCGGCCGATCCCGCAGATCGCGTCCACGTCGGACGGGTCACGCCCCACGTCGACGGGCTCCGGGTGCCACTGCGAGGTGGGCACGATGCCGGGCTCGACGACCTCCAGACCGGTGAAGTACGCCTCGATCCGCTCCGGGCCGCGCAGGTGGTAGGAGCTGGCGGAGTTGGCGTTGTACACCGAAATCGCCTGGTTCAGCGCCGCGTTGGTGTCCGTGCCGTCGCTCAGCGCCAGATAGCTGCCCGGCGGCAGGGCCTCCAGGAAGCGGCTCACGACGGCCTCGGGCTCGTCCGAGTCCGGGATCTGGCCCAGGATGCCGAGCATCGTCAGCGCGATCGGTTTGTCGAAGTCCAGTGTCTTCGCGGCGACTTCGAGGATCCGCTCGGGATCGCGCACATCCGCCTCCAGGTAGGCGCAGGCGCCCTCCGGGGTGCTGGTCAGCAGCGCCTGCGCGTGCACCAGCACCAGCGGGTCGTTGTCGACGTACACGATGCGGCTGTCGGGCGCGATGCGCTGCGCCACCTCGTGCGTGTTGTCGACGGTGGGCAGGCCCGTCCCGATGTCGAGGAACTGGCGGATGCCCGCGTCCTCGGCGAGGTAGCGCACCGCCCGCACCAGGAACCGGCGTTGGAGTCGGGCGAGGAGCGCGATGTCCGGGAACATCTGGACGATCATTTCGCCGGCCTCGCGGTCTGCGGCGTAGTTGTCCTTGCCGCCCAGGAGGAAGTTCCACACACGGGCGGAATGCGGCCGGTCGAGCTGGAGCCGGTCGGCCAGCGGGTCTTCGGAGGTCATGGGCAAAGCCTCACACGAAGTACCCGACGGTGTCCGGCGATTCGGTCTCGAACCGGGAGCTACGGCACGCTCAGACCGGCGCCGGACCCGTGCTGTCCCGCTCGATCAGCCGCGGCACCGGCACCCGCACCGTGCGCGCCGGACCGCCGTCCAGCAGCGCGGTCAACTCCCGTGCCGCCGTGCGGCCGAACGCCACGCTGTCGCGGGACAGCGCGGACAGCCACGGCCGGACCATGCGGCACAGCGCGGAGTCCTCCCAGGCGACCACCGACACGTCCGCCGGTACGGAGCGGCCGAGTTCGGCCGCGGCGGCCACTCCGGCGACGGCCATCACATCGTTGTCGTAGATCAACGCCGTCGGGGGAGCGGCGACGTCGAGGACTCGGCGGGTGACGGCGGCGCCCGCCGCGTCCGAGTAGTCGGTGGTCACCGAGTGGACCTCCGTCAGCCCGCGGCGGGCGGCCTCGGCGCGCAGGGCGCGGATGCGGCGCTCGGTGTGCGCGAGGCCGGGCAGCCCGGCGATGTGCGCGACACGGCGGTGGCCGCGCGCGTACAACTCGTCGACGACGGAGGCCATCGCGCCCGCGTCGTCGGCCCACACCGTCGACAGGCCCGGGTGCCGCTCGTCGGGCGCGCCGCCGATCACCACGGCGGGCAGGCCGAGTTCCTCCAGGAGGTCGGGCCGCGGGTCGGCGGTGCGCGGATCGGCCACCAGGACGCCGTCGACGCGGTGTTCGGCCCACCAGCGCCGGTAGACCGCGCACTCGTCGTCGACGTCCTCGGCCATCTGGAAGAGCAGCCCGAGATGACGCTCGGCCAGCACTTCCTGGATGCCCGAGACCAGCTGGAGGAAGAACGAGTCGACGCCGAGGGTCTCCGCGGGGCGGGCGAGGACGAAACCGACCGTCGCCGCGCCCTCGCCGGACAGCGCCCGCGCGGCCGTGCTGGGCCGCCAGCCCAGTTGCTCCGCCACCCGGCGCACCCGGTCACGGGTGATCTCGGAGACGCCGGGCCGGCCGTTCAGCGCGAAGGAGACCGCGCTCTCGGACACACCGGCCCGCTGCGCGATGTCCTTCATCGTCGGCCTGCGCGCGGGCGACCGCTTGCCTGACAAGCCCGCTCTCCATTCCGTCGGCGCCGCGCACTAATGCGCTTGAGTCCGCACACCCTAAAGCGCATTAGTGATCCACCGCAAGAATGCGATCACACCTCTGTGACCAGTGCCGTTGTCCAGATCCGGCCAACTAATGAATTTAGCTGAGCGGAATCCATTGACGGGCCCCGTGAACACCGTGCAAGGTCTGCCCCGGCACGATCAACACCCCCACTGGCAAAGGAGCCACTCGCCGTGCGCATCTCCCGCAGAGCCTTCGCCGCCGCTGCCGCCGCCGTAGTCCTCATGCCGCTGAGCGCCTGCGGTTCCGGAGGCGACGACGGCGGTTCGACCGACGCCTCGGGCAAGGTCGAGGGCGACATCACCTTCCAGACCTGGAACCTCCGCGCCAACTTCAAGCCGTACTTCGAGGGCGTGATCTCCGGCTTCGAGAAGCAGTACCCCGGCACCCACGTGAAGTGGATCGATCAGCCCGCCGAGGGCTACGCCGACAAGATCAGCGCGGACGCCGCCGGCGGCACCCTGCCCGACGTCGTCAACGTCTCCCCGGACCTCGTCGCCCCGCTCGCCAAGGCGGGCCTCGCGCTCGACCTCGACAAGTCGGCCGCGAAGTACAGGAGCGAGTACCTGCCCGGCGCCTGGGCCAGCCACGAGATACCGGGCATGACCGGCACCTACGCCTTCCCCTGGTACCTCAACACCGGCCCGCTCTTCTACAACAAGTCCCTCTTCCAGCAGGCCGGACTCGACGCCGACCAGCCGCCGAAGACCTACGACGAACTCTTCGCCCAGGCCCTCCAGCTGGCGAAGAAGACCGACGGCAAGGTCGCCACCCTCGCCAACGTCCCCACCGTCGAGGACTTCGGCCGCTACGGCGTCGAGCTGATGAACAAGGCCGGGACCGCCTTCGCCTTCAACGACGCGAAGGGCATCGAACTCCTCACCAAGTACAAGGAGTTGTACGACGCCAAGGCCCTCGACCCGCAGGCGCTCACCGCCACACCGGAGTCGTCCGGCAAGAAGTTCCTCACCGGCGCGGTCGCCATGAACCCCGGCAGCGCCCTGGACCTCGACAACTTCAAGAAGCAGGCGCCGACCCTGTACAAGAACATCGGCATCACCGACCAGATCACCAGCACCGGCCACGTCAACATGTACGTGATGGGCGTGATGGTCAACTCGAAGACCAAGCACACCCCCGCCGCCGTCGCCTTCGCGCACTACGTCACCGACGCCCAGCAGCAGATGTCGTTCGCGAAGAAGGTCGCCATCTTCCCGAGCACCGCCGGTTCCCTCGACGACCCGTACTTCACCAAGGAGGACGGCACCGACGAGACCCGGGTGCGGATCGCCGCCGCGAAGTCCCTGAAGAACGCGGTCAACTACACCCCGGTGCTGTTCAGCGAACAGATGAAGACCGCGCTGCGCAACGAGGTCGCCAAGGCGCTGCAGGGCAAGGAGAGCCCCAAGGCGGCTCTCGACAACGCTGTCAAGGCGTGCGACACGCTGCTCCAGCAGGAGGGCTGAGGAACCCATGGCCGACGTGTCCCGCGTGCGGCGCCAACTGCCCACCAGCCCCTGGCTGTTCGCCGCCCCCGGGCTGCTGATCGTCGGCGCCTTCGTGCTCTACCCCTTCGCCTCCACCGTGATCAACTCCTTCACGGACCGGCGCACCCTGATCCCGGGCCACTTCGTGGGCTTCGCCAACTTCCGCGAGCTGTGGCACGACGACATGTTCTGGACCGGCCTGCGCAACAGCACCCTGTACATCGTCGGGGTGGTGCCCGCACTCGTCGTACTCCCGCTGCTGCTCGCCCTGTTGGTGCAGAAGAACATCCCCGGCATCACCTTCTTCCGGTCCGCGTTCTACACCCCGGTCGTCGCCTCGATCGTCGTCGTCGGGCTGATCTGGGTGTGGCTGCTGGACGAACGCGGCCTGGTCAACTCGCTGTTGGAGACGATCGGCATCGGCAGGATCGGGTTCCTCAGCGACCAGTGGCTCCTTCTGCTGAGCGCCATGGCCGTCACGGTCTGGAAGGGCCTCGGCTACTACATGATCATTTACCTGGCCGCGCTCGCCAGTGTCCCGCGCGAACTGCACGAGGCCGCCTCGGTCGACGGCGCGGGCGCGGTGCGCCGCTTCTTCACGGTGACCGTGCCCGCCGTCCGGTCCACCATGGTGCTGGTGGGCGCGCTCTCCTCGGTCGCCGCCTTCAAGGTGTTCTCCGAGGTCTACCTGATGGCGGGCCCCAGCGGCGGACCCGCCGGCGAGGACACCACCCTCGTGATGCTCGTCCAGCGCACCGGCACCGGACTCACCGGCCGCGTCGGCTACGCCTCCGCGCTCTCGGTCGTCGTCTTCGTCGTCACCGTCGCCCTGATGCTGCTCGTGCTGCGGGCCGACCGGAAGGAGGACGCGTGAGCGTCATCGAGCGCGCCGCACCCGTCCAGGAGACGGCGGTTCGCGAACCCCGCATCACCGACGAACACGGCCGCCGCATCCGCGTCTGGGAACTCGCCCTGCGCTACGGCCTGTTGCTCCTCGTCCTCGCCATCACCGTCGGCCCCTTCGTGTGGCAGCTCTCCACCTCGCTCAAGGGACCGACCGAGGACATCTACAGCTCGCCCCCGACCTTCCTCCCCGAACACCCCACCCTGCACAACTACCAGCGGGTCGCCGACACCATCCCCGTCTGGGACTACGCCCTCAACTCGCTGAAGGTCGCCGCCGGCAACGTCGTGACGAACTGCGTCGGTTCGGCCCTCGCGGGCTACGCGCTGGCCCGGCTGCGCTACCGGGGCCGCCGCGTGGCCACCCTCGTGTTCATCCTCGCGATGCTCGTGCCGGTGGAGGGCATCATCATCGCCCAGTTCACCACCATGCGGGAGCTGGGCCTGAACAACACCCTGATCGGCGTGGTCCTCCCCGGCTGCATCGGCGCGATGAACGTCCTGCTGATGCGCAACGCCTTCCTCAACCTGCCCTACGAGATCGAGGAAGCGGCCTTCGTCGACGGCGCCAACGTGTGGCAGCGCTTCCTGCGGATCGCGCTGCCGTCCGTGAAGGGCACCATCGCCGTCGTCGCGATCTTCGCCTTCATGGGCGCCTGGGACGACTTCCTGTGGCCGCTCATCGTGCTCAGCGACCCGTCCAAGTTCACGCTCACCATCGGCCTCAACTATCTGCACGGCACCTTCGCCAACGACGAACGCCTGGTCGCCGCCGGTACGGTCATCGCCGTGGCACCGCTGATCGCCCTCTTCGCCTGCCTCCAGCGGTACTTCTTCCGGGGCGTCGGCGAAGGCGCCGTCAAGGGCTGATGTTCCCCCGCATTCAGGTACGCACTACAGAACCAGGATCCCGATGTCTTCTGCCGTGCGCTTCGGCGTCAACTACACGCCCAGCCAAGGGTGGTTCCACCACTGGCTCGACTTCGACCTCGACTCCGTACGCGCCGACCTCGACTCGATCGCCGAGCTGGGCCTCGACCACATCCGCGTCTTCCCGCTCTGGCCGTACTTCCAGCCCAACCGGACCCTCATCCGCACCAGGGCGGTGGAGCAGCTCGTCGCGCTCGTCGACGCGGCCGGCGAGCGCGGGCTCGACGTCAACGTGGACGGCCTGCAAGGGCACTTGAGCAGCTTCGACTACCTGCCCGCCTGGACCCGCACCTGGCACCGGCGCAACCTCTTCACCGACCCGGACGTCCTCGACGGCCAGGCCGCCTACCTGCGCACGCTCGCCGCCGCCCTCGCCGACCGCCCGCACTTCATCGGGATGACCCTCGGCAACGAGGTCAACCAGTTCTCGGCCGGACCGCACCCGGACCCCGACCGGGCGACGGAGGACCAGATCGACGCCTGGCTGACACGGATGCTCGCGGCCTGCGCGGAAGGCGCGCCCGGCAAACCCCATCTGCACGCCGAGTACGACGCCACCTGGTACCAGGACGACATGCCGTTCACCCCGGCCCAGGCCGCCCGGCACGGCGCGATGACGGCCGTGCACTCCTGGGTCTTCAACGGCACCGGCCAACGCCACGGCCGGAGTTCGGTCCCCGCCGAGCACCACGCCGCCTATCTGATCGAGCTGAGCAAGGCCTGGGCCGAGGAACCGCACCGGCCCGTCTGGCTCCAGGAGGTCGGCGCGCCCCAGCCGCTCGTCCCCGCCGAGCACGCGGCCGGTTTCGCCTCCGCGACCATCGCCAACGCCCTCGACTGCCCCGACCTCTGGGGCATCACCTGGTGGTGCTCGCACGACGTGTCCCGCGACCTCGCCGACTTCCCCGAACTCGAATACGGGCTCGGCCTGTTGACGAACGACCGGCAGGCCAAGGACATCGCCCTGGTCCTCGCCGAGGCGGCCCGCGAGCCCACGTACACGCCCGCCGCCCGCGGCACCGCGCTCGTCGTGCCCGCCGATCCGTCGGTCCGCTCGGTCTGCGCTCCCGGCGGCCCGGTCTTCGACGCGTACTTCCGGCTCGTCGCCGACGGCGCCCGCCCGACGACGGTCCTCGACGTGCGCGCGGACGACAAGGAACACCTCGCCGCGCGCGGCATCACCGAAGTCGTCACTCCCGGCCAGGTACTTCCCGCCGAACAGGGAGGCACCGTCTCGTGAACCCCGGACGCCCCACCGGGCGCACCGTCCGCAGGCCGGACAGGGCGAGCGGATCGCGGGGTTCGAACGGTGCGCGACAGGGGAGCTCTACACAGCGTCGGCCCCCGCGACCGTCACGCACACCTGGTCACACCCACTGGGCGCCACCCCCGCCCCCACCCGCAACCGAGCTACGGAGCACCCCGCATGCATGACGACCGCAGCCTGGTCGAAGCCCGCCTCAAGCGTGTCCTCGAAGAGCGCATCCGTCCCGCCGTGTATCCCGAGTCCGTGCCGCTCGAGGTGGCCGTCTGGCACGCGCCCGACGAGCCCGTGCCCGTGGCCGAGGGCCTCGCGGGCACACCCGAACCCATCGCGGTCGGTGCCCGGTGGGGTGCCCCCTGGGGCACGAGCTGGTTCCGCGTCACCGGGACCGTCCCCCAGGAGTGGGCCGGGAAGACCGTCGAGGCACTGCTCGACCTCGGCTTCGACGAGAACATGCCCGGCTTCCAGTGCGAGGGCCTCGTCTACCGGCCCGACGGCACCCCCGTGAAGGGCCTCAACCCGCGCAACCAGTGGGTCAGGATCGGCGCGCCCGTCGCCGGCGGCGAGGAGGTGCGGCTGCACATCGAGGCCGCGTCCAACCCGGTGATCCTGGACTACCACCCCTTCCTGCCCACCCAGTTGGGCGACAAGGAGACCGCGGGCAGCGAGCCGCAGTACACGCTGACCCGGATGGACCTGGCCGTCCTCGACGAGAACGTCTGGAACCTCGTCCTCGACCTGGAGGTCCTCGGCGAGCTGATGGCCGAGCTGCCGGTGGACTCCGCGCGCCGCTGGGACCTGCTGCGGGCGATCGAGAAGGCGCTCGACGCCGTGGACCTCCAGGACGTGGGCGGCACCGCGGAGCGGGCCCGGGCGCAGCTGACGGCCGTCCTGGCCTCGCCCGCCGGCCCGTCCGCGCACCGCATCAGCGCCATCGGGCACGCGCACATCGACTCGGCATGGCTGTGGCCGCTGCGGGAGACCGTCCGCAAGGTCGCGCGCACGACCTCCAACATGACGGCCCTCCTCGACGACGAGCCCGACTTCGTCTTCGCCATGTCGCAGGCCCAGCAGTGGGCCTGGGTCAAGGAACACCGGCCCGAGGTGTGGGCGCGGGTCAAGAAGGCGGTGGCGGACGGGCGGTTCGTGCCGGCCGGCGGCATGTGGGTCGAGTCGGACACCAACATGCCGGGCTCGGAGGCGATGGCCCGTCAGTTCGTGCACGGGAAGCGGTTCTTCCTCGACGAGTTCGGCATCGAGAACGAGGAGGCCTGGCTGCCCGACACCTTCGGCTTCGCCGCCGGACTCCCGCAGATCATCAAGGCCGCGGGCTCCAAGTGGCTGCTGACGCAGAAGATCTCCTGGTCGCAGACGAACAAGTTCCCGCACCACACGTTCCGTTGGGAGGGCATCGACGGCACCCGGATCTTCACCCACTTCCCGCCCGTCGACACCTACAACTGCTCCATGCAGGGCCGCGAGATCGCCCACGCGGCACGCAACTTCAAGGACAAGGGCGTCGCCCGGCACTCCCTCGCGCCCACCGGCTGGGGCGACGGAGGCGGCGGCACCACCCGCGAGATGGTCGCCAAGGCGGCCCGCCTGCGCGATCTTGAGGGCTCGGCGGCCGTGGCCTGGGAGACGCCGAAGGAGTTCTTCGCGAAGGCCGAGGCAGAGTACCCCGAACCCCCGGTCTGGGTCGGCGAGTTGTACCTCGAACTGCACCGCGCCACCCTCACCAGCCAGGCCATGACCAAGCAGGGCAACCGTCGCAGCGAACACCTCCTGCGCGAGGCGGAACTCTGGGCGGCGACGGCGGCCGTACGGGCCGGATTCCCCTACCCGTACGAGGACTTGGACCGGATCTGGAAGACGGTCCTCCTTCACCAGTTCCACGACATCCTCCCCGGCTCCTCGATCGCCTGGGTGCACCGCGAGGCCCGCCGCACCTACGAGCGGATCGCCGCGGAGCTGACCACCGTCATCGACGCGGCCCAGCGCGCGCTGGCGGGGGAGGGCACCACCCCGCTCCTCTTCAACTCCGCGCCGCACAGCCGCGAGGGCGTCCTCGCGGGCGGCGCGCGGACCCCGGCCGTCGAGGGCGAGACGGCCCTCGCGCCACGGGCCGGCGGCGGACACGTCCTGGACAACGGCCTCCTGCGCGTCGAGATCGACGCCAGGGGCTTGGTCGTCTCCGCCTACGACATCGAGGCCGACCGCGAGACGATCGCCCCCGGCAGGGCCGCGAACCTGCTCCAACTCCACCCGGATTTCCCGAACATGTGGGACGCCTGGGACGTCGACGAGTTCTACCGCAACACCGTCACCGACCTCACGGACGCGGAGGAGGTCGTGGCCGAGGCCGACGACTCCGTACGGATCGTGCGGTCCTTCGGTACGTCCCGGGTCACCCAGGTGCTGTCCCTCGCGCCCGGCGAGCGGCGGCTGCTCATCGACACGGAGGTGGACTGGCACGAGACGGAGAAGTTCCTGAAGCTCGCGTTCCCGCTGGACGTGCACGCCGAACGGTACGCGTCCGAGACCCAGTTCGGGCACTTCCACCGGCCCACGCACACCAACACCTCATGGGAGGCGGCCAAGTTCGAGGCCTGCAACCACCGCTTCGTCCACCTGGAGGAACCAGGCTGGGGCGTCGCCGTCGTCAACGACTCGACGTACGGCCACGACGTGACCCGTACCGTCCGCGGTGACGGCGACCAGGGCACGACCACCACGGTCCGCGTCTCCCTCCTCCGCGCCCCGCGCTTCCCCGACCCCGAGACCGACCAGGGCGTGCACCGCTTCCGGCACGCTCTCGTGCCCGGCGCGGGCATCGGCGACGCGGTGCGCGAAGGGTGGCGGATCAACCTGCCGGAGCGGCGGGTCGAGGGTGCGCACGAGGTCACGCCGCTGGTGAGCGTGGACCGGGACGCGGTCGTCGTCACGGCGGTGAAGCTCGCCGACGACGGAAGCGGCGACGTCGTGGTCCGCTTCCACGAGGCGCACGGGGGACGGGCCAGGGCGACCCTGACGGTGGGCTTCGCGTTCGACGCCGTGGAGGACGTGGACCTGCTGGAACGGCCCTCGGCCGACCGGGCCGCGCCCGAGTGGGACGGGGACCGGATCCAACTGGCCCTGCGCCCCTTCGAGTTGCGGACCCTCAGGCTGCGGCGGAGCTGAGGCGGGCGGGCCGGCGACGGTCCCCCGAGGGTCCGGCGCGCACACGGGCGGCGATGTCGTCCACGCCGCCCGTGTGCCGCGGACAATCCGGTGGAATCGATGGTGGACGCCCTTTTCGGTGCGTATCGTCGTGACCCGCGCCAGGCGCCGTCGGGGACCACGACCGGCGGGCCGGGGGAATGGCGCGGGGGAGACACCATGCGCCGGGGTCTTGTGTGCGCGGCGGTGGCCGGTTCGCTGGCACTGGCCGCATGCTCGCGAGGGGGCCACGTCCCGTCCGCGGACCCGCCCGCGACGGAGTCCTCCGGCACGGCGGCGACTCCGGCGACGAGATCACCGTCGGCGACACGGCCGGCGACACCGTCGGTGCTGATGTCCGACACGCCCGTGCGCCTCGCCTCCGCTCTCCTCGCCCCCGCCGACCTGGAGGGCTTCTCCAAGTCGCCCGCCCCGCCGGCCTCGGCGCCCGCGGGCTCCCCCGGTTCGACGGGGTGTGCGGCGATGGACCGCGTGAACGCGTACCGGAAGCCGCCGCTGCAGCCGTTCGTGGACGCCAAGTTGCAGCGGTTCCAGCCCGTGTCGCTGGTGTACGAGGTGCTCAGCCATCGCAGGATCGAGGACGCGCGGGAGGAAGTGGAGCTGGAGGCGGACGTCTTCCGGGACTGCCACCGGCTGGTGGCGGGCGAACTCACCGGTGACATGAGCCCGTTGGCGTTCCCGGCGATCGGCGAGCGAACGGTGGCCGGGCGCGTGGAGACGTCGGTCTACGGACTCCGCCAGAACACCGACCTGGTCTACCTGCTGCATCCCAAGGGCATCGTGATCAGCCTCGCGATCATGACCTTCGGTGAGGCCGCCGACTCGGACGTCGCCCAGCACGTCGCCGAGATCGCCTACCGCAAGGTGGACGACGTGGTCGCCGGGCGCTGATCCTTCTCGGCGCGGCAGGGCGGGCCGGCGGGGAACGCCGTCCGCCACAGTCCCGCGGTCGTCGGCGCGCCACGGGCCGAACACACCTGGGCGGCGGCCGAGTCGGCGTCGGTGAACCACCGCTGGAGCCGTCCGTCGCCGGTCACCGCCACCAGATCCGGGCTCGCGGTGGAGGCGGACGCGAGGGCCGTGGCGCGGTCCTCGCCGTCACCCACGGTTCCCTCTCCGGTCCAGACACCCCGGTGCCGGGACTCCCACAGCCGTACGGCGCCGTCGTCGCCGAGGGCCGCGAGGACGGATGAGCCGGGGCGCGTGCCCGGTCCGAGGGCCAGGGCGAGGACATCCCCGGAACCGGAGCCTGCACCGGAGCCGGAGGCGGAGTCGTCGTCCGTGGGGGAGCCGGTGCCGGTGTCCGCGGTGAGGTGGGCGGTCGACCGGGCGGCACCGGCGCTCAGGCCCCAGACCGTCACCGAGCCGCGCTCTCCCGCCGCCGCCAGCACCGTCCCGTCCGTGCTCGCCGCGAGCGCGCGGCCGGTCGGGGAGCCGGTGCCCGCGAGCTTCAGGGCCAGGGCGGGCAGCGTCCAGTCCGTGAGGCTCCAGACGTCCACCGCGCCGTCGTCCGAGCCGATGGCCAGCCGGTGCGTACCGCCCAGGAACGCGAGTCCCGTGACCGCCCCGGAGTGGCCGTCGACGCCGGTCGGGCCGGGGATGTGCGCGGGGTCCGACATGTTCCAGAGGTGGACCCGGCCGTGCGCGGTGCCCGCGGCCAGCAGGGTGCCGTCCCTGCTCAGGGCCAGCGAGACGACCGGCTCGGACGCCCGCGTCACGAGCCGCGCGACCGGCGTGCCCGAGCGGGTGGGCCGCCAGAGCAGCACCGTCCCGGAGTCGTACCCGCCGGCCAGCAGCGCACCGCCCCGGCCGCCGAAGGCGAGGGCCGTGAGCCGGCCCGGGCGGGCACCGCCGTGGGAGAGCGGGCCGACGGGTCGTAGCGAGCGGTCCGGGCCCGGGGACCAGAGGGAGACCGGGCCGGTGCGTCCGCCGCCCGCGATCAGGTCGCCGTCGGCGCGGACGGCGAGCGCGGTCAGGCCGCCCGGCCGGGTACGGGCGGCCGGTTCGGGCAGGCGGTGCAGGGCGAGCCGGGGTCCGGAGGCGGTCGCCAGGGTGCGGCCGTCCGGGGAGACGGCCATCGCGGTGAGGGGGCCGGCGGTGCTCACCCGCGCCGTGAGCCGGTCGTCGCTCGTGCCGAAGACGCGGATGCCGGTGTCGCGGTAGGCCGCCGCCCACTCCCGGCCGTCGGCCGTGAAGGCGAGGCCGATCACCGGGCCCTTGCCCGAGAAGGCGGTCCGGCGGGGAAGTGCGGCCGAGGTGCGGCCGTCGTCGCCGATCCGCAGGCGCGACACCGTTCCGTTCTGGTGGCCGACGAGCAGGAGGGTCCCGGCGGGGTTCACGGCGAGTGCGCTGACGGGGCTGTCGGCCAGATGGATTCTCAGCAGCGCGGGGCGTGGGCCGGCCGCGTCGAGGACGACGACACCGCCGTTCTGGGCGCCGACCGCCAGCCATCTGCCCCCGCCGCCGTAGACGATGGGCGCGGAGTCCCCGGCGATGCGCGTGTGCGGCCAGACGAAGGGCACGGAGGTGCCGCGGGTGGTGTCGAGGACCAGGGTGAACCCGGGGTAGAAGTTCAGGGCGAGCCGGCGGCCGTCCGGGCGGAACGCGAGGCCCATCACCGGGGCGTTGAAGACACCGGTGACCGCCTGTCCGGTGGCGCGTTCGGCGGTGGACGTGGGGCGCAGCACCAAGTGAGCCTGCACCATGCCCTCTCGGGTGGACGCGCCCTGTGTGGTGAGGGCGAGTGCCTTTCCGTCGGGGCGGAACGCGGCGAGGTTCGTGCCGCTCGTGCCGGAGAGCCGGGTCGGCGGACCGGCCGGGCCGCCGCTGTCGACGGGCCACATCCGGACCTGTCCGGCACCGGCGGCGACCAGACGGGTCCCCGTGCGGTCGAAGGACAGCGAGGTGATGTCAGGTCCGCGCGCGGTGAGTTGGACCGAGGAGAGGGTCGAGGCGGTGGTCAGTACGGCGTCCCGTGTTCTGCCGGTGTGCTCGATCCGGTGGGCGGCGAGGGCGAGTTGGGCCGCCAGTGCGGGGTCGGTGGCACGCGTCGCACCGGCGTCGGCCAGCAGGGTCTGGACGGACCGCTCACGTGTCCGCTGCCAGTCCGCCTGAAGTGCCTTGAAGCCGAAACCGGCGCCCGAGGCGATCAGGACGGCGAGCACCACCAGCCCGGAGACCACCCGCTGGCGTACTCTGCGCCGCCGTTCGTACTCGGCGGACGCGGCCAGGAAGTCCTGAACGGTGCTGTTGACCCGCCCCTGCCGGCGGTGCGCCCAGTCGCGGGCGTTCGCCAACTCCGGTCCGAGCCACAGCAGTCGGTCGAGCCGCTGCTCCTCCCAGTCGGCGGCGGTCCGCTCCAGCCGCAGCCGCAACAGGGGTTCGCCGTCGTGGAGTTGCTCCACCCACTGCTCCAGCTCGGCCCAGTTCATCAGCAGGGAACGATGGACGAGCTGGACGTGGTGTTCGTCCTCGGTGACCAGGCGGGCCTGTTTCAGCAGGTCGAGCACGGTGCGGAAGGTGCGCTGCCGGGCGGCGGGGAAGTACGAGGCGAGGACCTCCGTGCGGAGCCGTCTGACGGTCTGCTCCGTCTCGCCCGTCCAGTGCACGAGTTCGACCAGGATCTCCCGGGCCGTCCTGCGGTCCTCGTCGGTGGCCAGGCGCTGGAAGAAGCCGTCGGCGGCGTGGGCGATGGAGCGGCCGAGACCTCCGGTGTGCGCGTAGTCCGCGGTGCGCAGCGTACGGCCGCGGTGCCGGTCCCAGGTGCCGCGCAGCGCGTGCGACAGGAGCGGCAGGACCCCGCTGTCGAAGTCGGCCCGGGCCTCCTGGTGCAGCGCCACGTCGGCCCGTAGCCGGGCGAGGAGTCCGGGGCTGATGACGTGTCCCGCCGCGCGCGCCGGACCGGTGATGACCTCGTCCAAGTGGCGTGCGGCGAGGGGCCGTACGACGAAGAGTCCGGCGCCCGGGGTCAGCGCCGGTTCCAGCGACTCGTACGGCAGCAGCGAACCGAGGTCACTGTGCTGCACGGACAGGACGACGCTCGCCGGGGCCTGTGCCGCGGGGTCCTCGGAGGCCACGGAGGCGGCGACCAGGCAGGCGACGAAGGCGTCCCGTTCCGCCTGCTCGGCGGCCGTCCCGCTGCCGTCCCGGTACCGGAACATCTCCTCCACCTGGTCCACGACCACCAGGTGGTGGGCCGGGACGCGGTGTGCGTCGAGCCGTTCGGCCCGGCTCCGGAGGGCCTCGACGAGCGCGTGCGGGTCGGCCGCGAGCCGCCGGGCCAGATCGTCCACTTCGGCGGGGCCGGCGTCCCGTTCCAGGACGGCCCGGGCCAGGGCCTGCAGCGGTCGGTCGGTGGGAGTCAGGGTCAGCTGGTGCCAACTCCCGGTCTCCGGCGCGATCTTGCCCACCGCGAGCGCGGGCAGCAGTCCGGCCCGCAGGAGGGACGTCTTGCCGATGCCGGAGGCCCCGGTGACGAGCAACGGCCCCTGACCGCGGCGGGCGACGACCCGTCCGACCAGGGTGGCGACCTCGGTCGTACGGCCGAAGAAGCTCTGGACGCCGGACGAGTCGAAGGGTGCGAGGCCGGGATAGGGGCACTCGGGGTGGCCGTAGTCGGCGGCCTCGCAGTCGCCGTCCGGCAGCGGATCGGCGGCGTTCCAGGCGGAGTTGGGGGCGAGGACGATGCGCTCGACGCGGTTGTGGGCGGACGACTGCGGGGTGGACGCGGACTCGCCCTCGGGGCGGGGGCGGCGCGTGTGGTCGAGGAGATGGCCGACGGTCAGCAGCGGATGCCCGGGGGCGGCACCGCCGTCGAGGAAGGCGATGACGTCCCCGGTGAATGCCGTGTGGGCGGCACCGCCCGGCGCGTGGGCCTGCTGGTCGTCGTCCGCCGAGGTCAGCAGCAGGCTCGGCCGCCCCGCCCGCCCGGCGAGCGAGTGCAGCCTGCTTCCGGCGAACTCCCCGCTGCTGAGCGGCAGTCCGGAGAAACAGCAGTCCAGTACGACGATCAGCGGCGCGTCACCGACCGGCTCCAGCGCGCTCATCAGCTCCTCGAACCGCAGGGCCGTGCTGCCGAGCGACGGACTGTCGTAGGTCAGGCGGGCCGCGTCCCCGGTCACCAGGAGAAGGGAGGTGTCGCGGCGCCGGGGAGCCTGCACCCCGTGTCCGACGTAGTGGAGGAGCAGGCCGCCCGAGGCCTCCCGGGCCAGGCGCTCGACCGGTTCGAGGACGTCGGCGGGCCGGGCCGGGTCCGTCAGGCGCAGGAGCCGGTCCGGGGCGAGACCGCAGCGCCCGACCAGCAGCCGGGCCAGTGCGTCGGCGGAGCGGTGCACCGACGGGCGGTGCGGGAAGTCGGCGCTGCCGTCGGGCGAGGAGGCGGACACGACGACCGCGCGTGTCCCCTCGTAGCCCAGGAACAGCTGGCGTACGGGGTCGGACGGGGCGCCCATGCCGGGCTCACCCGGCGCTGTCCGGGGCGGTGGTCTCCGGGCCCGGTGGCGGGCTCGGCGCCGGTCGCAGGGCCGCCCGGACCATCGTGTCGACGGCGTCGTACTCCGCGGCCTGCTGCCGTGTCAGCACGACCCGCACGCGACTGCCGTCCGGGCGGCGCACATCGAGCCTGACGGACTCGGTGCGGGGCCGGAACCTGATCCAGGCCACGACGGCTCCGGCGAGGACCGTGAAGGCGCCGCCCGGTTCCAGCGCGGCGACGAGCGCGTCGGTCAGCGGGCCCAGACGGCCCGTGTCCGTCTCGTCCGTCAGGTGTCTGGTGACGCGTCCGCGCAGTTCCGGACGGTCCGTCAAGTACTCCCACAGGTCCCGGAGTTCGGTGGCCCGCAGATTGGCGGACCCCTCACCCTCCACGCACAGGACCACTTCCACCGTGCCGTCCATCGCCGCCCCCGTACCTGCTCTCGTCCCCCTGGCGAGACGGTCATGCTAGGGCTTGCGCGGCGGGTGCGAAGGGGTTTCGGCGGGCACGTTCGCCGTACGGGTGACGGTCAGGACCCCAGCTGCATCCTGAGCCACACCTCTACCTCGCCCACGTGCGAGGCCGCCGCCGCGCGGGCCGCTTCCGGGTCGCGGGCCACCAACGCCCGGTGGATCGCGGCGTGTTCGCGGCGGGTGCGGGCGAAGGCATCCTCCTCCTGGTAGCCGCGCCAGACCCGGGCCCGGAACGTGCGGGAGGAGAGGCCCTCCAGGATCGCGGCCATCGTGTCGTTGCCCGCGGCGGCGGCGATCTCGCGGTGGAAGGCGAGATCGTGGGCGAGGATCTCCTCCGGGTCGTCGGTGGCGTTCATCGCCGTGAGGTGCTTCTCCACCTCGGCCAGCTGGTCCGGGGTGATCCGGGCGGCGGCCAGGGCGGTCGCCGTCGACTCCAGGATGCGGCGCACCTCCAGGAGCTCGACCAGCTGCGGGCCGCGCGAGAGGTCGGCGACGACACCGAAGGTCTCCAGCAGGTCGCCGGCCTCCAGCCGTGTGACGTAGATGCCCGAACCGTGCCGCGCCTCCAGCACGCCCAGCACCGTGAGCGCGCGGATCGCCTCGCGCATCGAGCTGCGGGAGATGCCCAGCTGGGCCGCGAGGTCGCGCTCGGTGGGCAGCCGCTGGCCCGGCTCCAGGCGGCCCTCGCCGATCAGGGCCTTGATCGAGTCGATGGCGCGCTGCGTCACCGTGCCCTTCGGCGCGGCGGCCTCCGGTTCCGTCTCGCTCGGCGAGATCTCGTCCACGCCACTCCTCCTGTCGCCGGTCCGCGCAGTCTAGTCATGGATGTGGTCGGACCACTACGGCTCGAAAGCGCGAAAATTTGGCTCCTGAGGGTGTTGTAGGGCCGAAGTGGTCTGATAAATATTCCGGCAACTGCTCGATCACGCTCGATGAGGAGCCCGACAGATGGCCGGCAGCACAGTGCGGAACGGACGGCAAGGCAGACGACTGACCGCGTGGGCGGTGCGCGCGACGGCGGCAGCCGCGTGCGGCACCCTCGCGCTCACGGCGTGCGGCAGCACCAAGGACACCGGCGCGTCCAGCGCCGGCGGGGGCGGCACCGGCAAGGTCGGGGTGATCCTGCCCCTGCTGACCTCGCCGTTCTGGCAGTCGTACAACGACTACGTGCCGAAGATGGCGAAGTCCGAAGGTGTGCAGGCACTGAAGACGGTCAACTCCAACAGCGACCCCTCGCAGCAGATCACCGACATCAACAACGAGCTGAACCAGGGCGTCAAGGGCCTGGTCGTCGCCCCGCTCGACAGCGCCGCCATCGAAGCCGGCCTGGACCAGGCGGAGCGCAAGGGCGTGCCGGTCGTCGCGGTCGACGTGGCCCCCGACAAGGGCAAGGTCGCGATGGTGGTGCGTGCCGACAACGTCGCCTACGGCGAGAAGGCCTGCGACTACCTCGGGGCGCACATCACCAGCGGCAAGGTCGTGCAGATCATGGGCGACCTCGCCTCGGTCAACGGCCGTGACCGGTCGGAGGCGTTCAGGGCCTGCGTGACGAAGAAGTACCCGAAGCTCAAGGTCCTGGAGATCCCCGCCAAGTGGGAGTCCGACACCGCGGCCTCCAAGCTCGACACCCTCCTCAACGCCAACCCCGACATCAAGGGCATCTACATGCAGGCGGGCGGCGTCTACCTCGCGCCGACCCTCCAGACCCTCAAGTCCAAGGGCCTGTTGAAGAAGGCGGGCCAGGCCGGACACATCACGATCGTCTCGAACGACGGCATCCCGCAGGAGTTCGACGCGATCCGCAAGGGCGAGATCGACGCCACCGTCTCCCAACCGGCCGACGCCTACGCCCAGTACGGCATGTACTACATCAAGGCCGCCATGGCGGGGAAGACCTTCGAGCCCGGCCCCACCGACCACGACTCCACGATCGTCAAGCTGCCCAGCGGCATCCTGGAGGACCAGCTCCCCGCGCCCCTGGTCACCAAGGACAACGTCGACGACCCCAAGCTCTGGGGCAACACGGTCAAATGAGTACCCCACTTGTTGAGGCGCGGGGCATCGTCAAGCGGTACGGCCCGACCGTCGCCCTCGCCGACGGCCGACTGACCGTGCTGCCGGGCGAGTCCCACGCCCTCGTCGGCCGCAACGGCGCGGGCAAGTCCACCCTCGTCACCGTCCTCACCGGTCTGGCGGCCCCCGACGAGGGCACCGTCCGCTTCGACGGCGAGCCCGCGCCCCCGCTCACCGACCGCGACGCCTGGCGCGCCAAGGTCGCGTGCGTCTACCAGAAACCCACCGTCGTACCCGAGTTGACGGTCGCCGAGAACCTCTTCATCAACCGGCAGCCGCAGTCCCGGGGCGGTGTCATCAGCTGGCGCAGGCTCCGCACGGAGGCCGCCGAACTCCTCGACACCTGGGACGTGCGCGTCGACCCCGACGCGCGCACCGCCGACCTCAAGGTCGAGGACCGCCAAATGGTGGAGATCGCCCGGGCGTTGAGCTTCGGCGCCCGGTTCATCGTCCTCGACGAACCGACCGCCCAGCTCGACAACCGGGAGATCGAGCGGCTCTTCACCCGCATGCGGGCGCTCCAGGAGTCCGGTGTCACCTTCCTGTTCATCTCGCACCACCTCCAGGAGGTGTACGAGGTGTGCCAGACCGTCACCGTGCTGCGCGACGCCCGCTGGATCACGACCGCACCGGTCGCCGACCTTCCGCGCCGGGCCCTGGTGGAGGCCATGGCCGGGGAGTCCATTGACGAACTGGAGGTCCGGCTACGGGAGTTGGACACTCAGGCGCCCGTCCTCCTGGAGGCGCACGGGCTCACCTCCGAGTCGTACGAGAACGTCGACCTCACCGTCCGCACGGGCGAGGTCGTCGGACTCGCCGGGTCGAGCGGCAGCGGCAAGATCGAGCTCGCCGAGTCGTTCACGGGGCTGCACACACCGACCGGCGGGACCGCCCGACTGGCCGGCGAGAAGCTGCCGTTCGGGGATGTGCAGGCCTCCCTGAGGGCCGGGGTCGGCTGTGTGCCGCGCGACCGGCACGGGCAGGGGCTGGTCTTCGGCATGTCCATCGGGGACAACGCCACGATGACGGTCCTGGACCGGCTCGGCCGCTTCGGGTTCGTCGGCACCGAGCGCAAGCGCGCGTTCGCCACCGAGCTGATCGACCGGCTCGACATCCACACCGAGGGCCCCGACCAGCCCGTCTCCGACCTGTCCGGCGGCAACGCGCAGAAGGTCGTCATGGCCCGCGCGCTCGCCTCCGACCCCCGGCTGCTGGTCCTCATCAACCCCACCGCGGGCGTCGACGTGAAGTCCAAGGAGTCGCTGCTGGCCCGCATGGACAGCGCCCGCGACGACGGCACCGCCGTGCTCGTCGTCTCCGACGAACTCGACGACCTGCGGCGCTGCGACCGCGTCCTCGTCCTCTTCCACGGCCGTGTCGTCGCCGAGCACCCGGCGGGCTGGCGCGACCACGAGCTGATCGCCTCCATCGAAGGAGTGGACCATGGCTGACACCAAGGCGGCCCCGGCGCCCGCCGCCCCCCGCACCGCCGGGGCGCGCTCGGCCCGCACGGTCCTGCTCCGCCGGGCCCGTGAACTCGCCCTCGTACCGGCCCTGTTGGTGCTCCTGGTGCTCGGTGCGATCGTCAACGACTCGTTTCTCACCGAACGGAACCTGATCTCCATCCTGGGCGCCTCCGCCGCCCTCGCGATGGTGGTCCTCGCCGAGTCGCTCATCCTCATCACCGGCAAGATCGACCTGTCGCTGGAGTCCGTGGTCGGCATCGCGCCCGCCATCGGCGCCCTGCTGGTCCTGCCGGCCGCCGAGTCCGGCTGGGGCACCGAGTGGGCGGCCCCGCTCGCCCTCGTCGCGGTCCTCGTCGTGGGCGGGATCATCGGCGCCTTCAACGGCATCCTCGTGGTGAAGTTCAAGCTCAACGCCTTCATCGTCACCCTCGCCATGCTGATCGTGCTGCGCGGGCTGCTGGTCGGCGCCACCAAGGGCAAGACGCTGTTCGGCATGCCCGACTCCTTCTTCACCCTGGCCACCTCCACCTTCCTGAGCGTGCCGATATCGGTGTGGCTGGCCGCCGTCTGCTTCGCCGTCGCCGGGTTCGTGCTCAAGTACCACCGCGTCGGCCGCGCCCTGTACGCGATCGGCGGCAACCAGGAGGCGGCCCGCGCGGCCGGCATCCGCGTCGACCGGATGCTGCTCGGCGTGTCCGTCGTCGCAGGCGTCCTCGCCTCGGTGGGCGGCATCATGCAGACCGGCTACGTCGGCGCGATCAGCGCCAACCAGGGCAACAACATGATCTTCACCGTCATGGCCGCCGCGGTCATCGGCGGCATCAGCCTCGACGGCGGCAAGGGCACCATGTTCGGCGCCCTGACGGGCGTCCTCCTGCTGGGCGTCGTCCAGAACCTGCTCACCCTCGCCCAGGTCCCGTCCTTCTGGATCCAGGCCATCTACGGCGGGATCATCCTGGTCGCCCTGATGATCGCCCGCGTCACCACCGGCCGCGCCCAGGACTGACCCCACCGGTCTCCGGCACCCGCACGGCACCGGATCCCCGTACCCGACCGAAAGGCCTTCCGTGTCCCCGACGCCCGCCCGCGTGATCGCGGTCGACACCTACGACATCCGTTTCCCCACCTCGCGCGAGCTGGACGGCTCCGACGCGATGAACCCGGACCCCGACTACTCCGCCGCGTACGTCGTGCTGCGCACCGACTCCGCCGACGGGCACGAGGGGCACGGGTTCTCCTTCACCATCGGGCGGGGCAACGATGTCCAGGTCGCCGCGATCGACGCGCTGCGGGACCATGTGATCGGCCGGTCCGTCGACGAACTCTGCGCGGATCCCGGGACGTTGAACCGCGACCTGATCGGCGACAGCCAACTCCGCTGGCTGGGGCCCGAGAAGGGCGTGATGCACATGGCGATCGGCGCCGTGATCAACGCGGCCTGGGACCTCACCGCCAAGCGCGCCGGCACACCGCTCTGGCAGCTCCTCGCCGACGCCGACCCCGAATGGCTCGTCGGCCAGATCGACTTCAGATACATCACCGACGCCCTCACCCCGGACGAGGCCCTCGACATCCTGCGCCGCGGCAGGGCGGGCGCGGAAGGCCGCAGGAACACCCTGCTGGAGCACGGCTTCCCCGCCTACACCACCTCCGCGGGATGGCTCGGCTACGACGACGAGAAGCTCACCCGGCTCGCCGCGCAGGCCGTCGCCGACGGCTTCCGGCAGATCAAGCTGAAGGTCGGCGCCGACCTCGACGACGACATCCGCCGCTGCCGGGTGGCCCGTTCGGTCGTCGGACCCGACATCCGCATGGCGATCGACGCCAACCAGCGCTGGGACGTGGCCGAGGCGATCCGCTGGACCAAGGCACTCGCCGAGTTCGACCCGTACTGGATCGAGGAACCGACCAGCCCCGACGACGTGTTGGGCCACGCCGCCATCCGCACGGCCGTCGCCCCGGTCAGGGTCGCCACCGGTGAACACGTCCAGAACCGCATCGTCTTCAAGCAGTTGCTCCAGGCGGGCGCCCTCGACGTCCTCCAGATCGACGCGGCCCGTGTCGGCGGCGTCAACGAGAACCTGGCGATCCTGCTGCTCGCCGCCAAGTTCGGCGTCCCCGTCTGCCCGCACGCGGGCGGCGTCGGACTCTGCGAACTCGTCCAGCACCTCTCGATGTTCGACTACCTCGCCGTCTCCGGCACCACCGACGACCGCGTCATCGAGTACGTCGATCATCTGCACGACCACTTCCTCGATCCGGTGGTGATCGGCGAAGGTCACTACAGGGCACCCACCGCGCCCGGTTTCTCGGCCACCATGCGGCCCGAGTCGATCGCGCGCTACACGTTCCCCGGCGGCACCTTCTGGGCCGCCGACCTCGACCGGCAGAAGGGACACGCGGCATGACCGACTTCCAGGGGCTCAAGGCCCTGGTCACCGGCGGCGCCTCCGGCATCGGCCGGGCCACCGCCGAACTCCTCGCCGCACGCGGCGCGTCGGTGGCCGTGCTCGACCTCGACCCCTCCTCCGTCGAGAAGCCGCTGCTCGGCTACCGCGCCGACGTCACCGACGACGCCTCGGTCCGGCAGGCCGTCGCCGCCGCCGTCGACGACCTCGGCGGCCTCGACGTGGTCGTCAACAACGCGGGCATCGGCGCCCAGGGCACCGTCGAGGACAACGACGACGAGGAGTGGCACCGCGTCCTGGACGTCAACGTGATCGGCATGGTCCGTGTCGCCCGCGCCGCCCTCCCGCACCTGCGCGCGTCCTCCCACGCGGCGATCGTCAACACCTGCTCCATCGCCGCCACGGCGGGACTGCCCCAACGCGCCCTGTACAGCGCCACGAAGGGCGCCGTGTACTCCCTCACCCTCGCCATGGCCGCCGACCACCTCCGCGAGGGCGTCCGGGTCAACTGCGTCAACCCCGGTACGGCGGACACCCCCTGGGTCGGCCGGCTCCTCGACGCGGCCTCCGACCCGGCCGCCGAACGCGCCGCCCTGGCCGCCCGCCAGCCCTCGGGACGCCTCGTCTCGGCGGCCGAAGTCGCGGGCGCCATCGCCTACTTGGCGAGCCCGCTGTCCGGCGCCACCACCGGCACCTCGCTCGCCGTGGACGGCGGCATGCAGGGGCTGCGGCTGCGGCCGGTGGACCGGTGAGCGCCCTCGGCGGCAGCGGTGTCGAGGTCAGCGGACTGGGCTTCGGCGGCGCCGCGATAGCCAACCTTTACACCGAGGTGAGCGACGACCAGGCGCACCAGGCGGTCGAGACGGCCTGGCAGCAGGGGATCCGCTACTTCGACACCGCGCCGCACTACGGCCTCGGACTGTCCGAACGCCGGATCGGCGCGGCCCTGCGCGGGCTCCCGCGGTCGTCGTACGCGATCTCCACCAAGGTCGGACGGCGGCTGGAACAGGCGGAGACGGTGACCGGCGACGACCTCGCCAGCGGCTTCGCCGTGCCCGCCGCGCAGCGTCGTGTGTGGGACTTCAGCGCCGACGGGATCCGCCGGACCCTGGACGCCAGCCTCGAACGGCTCGGCCTCGACCACGTCGACGTCGTCTACCTCCACGACCCCGACGACCACGCCGAACAGGCCTTCCGCGAGGGCTATCCGGCGCTGGAGAAGCTCCGCGCCGAAGGCGTCGTCGGGGCGATCGGCGCGGGCATGAACCAGGCCGGGATGCTGACCCGGTTCGTCCGCGACACGGACGTGGACGTGGTGCTGTGTGCCGGGCGCTACACACTGCTCGACCAGAGCGGCCTCGCCGAACTGCTCCCGGCCGCGGTCGCGCGCGGCACATCGGTGGTGATCGGCGGGGCCTTCAACTCCGGTCTGCTGGCGGACCCGAAGCCCGACGCGACCTACAACTACGCACCGGCCCCGGCGGAGTTGGTGGACCGTGCTCTGCGCATGAAGACGGTGGCCGAGCGCCACGGCATCACCCTGCGCGCCGCCGCCCTCGCCTTCTGCGCGGCCCACCCGGCCGTGGCGAGTGTCCTGGTCGGTGCCCGCTCCGAGGCCGAAGTGCGGGACTGTGCCGAGCAGTTCGCGGCGCGCGTGCCCGCCGGGTTCTGGCAGGAACTGCGGGACACCGGGCTGCTGTCCGCCGACGCCCCGATCCCCACGGAGGAGCCGTCATGAGAGTGGCCCTGCACACCAAGGTCCGCGCCGACCGGATCGCCGCCTACGAGGACGCCCACCGCGAGGTCCCCGAGGAACTCACCGCCGCGATCCGCGCCGCCGGTGCCACCTCCTGGACGATCTGGCGCAGCGGCACCGACCTCTTCCACGTCCTGGACTGCGACGACTACGCCCGACTGCTGGCCGAGCTGGACCAGCTCCCGGTGAACGTCGCCTGGCAGGCCCGGATGACCCAACTCCTCGACGTGGTCCACGACTACTCCAGCGAGGGCGCCGACGCCGGCCTGCCCGTCGTATGGGAGCTGCCGTGACCGTCGACGCCCACCATCACGTCTGGGACCTCTCGGTCCGCGACCAGGACTGGATCACCGGACCCGAACTCCAGCCCCTGCGACGGGACTTCAGCGTCGCCGACCTCGCACCCGAGGCCCACGCGGCCGGTGTCGACCGGACCGTCCTCGTCCAGACGGTCACCGTCGCCGAGGAGACCCCCGAACTCCTCGCCCTCGCCGACGCGCACGACCTGATCGCCGGAGTCGTCGGCTGGACCGACCTCACCCGCCCGGACATCACCGACGAACTCGCCCGCCTGCGCGAACTCCCCGGCGGCCACCGCCTCAAGGGCATCCGCCACCAGGTGCAGGGCGAGCCCGACCCGAACTGGCTGCTGCGCCCCGACGTCCGCCGGGGCCTCACCGCCGTGGCGGACGCCGGACTCGTCTACGACCTGCTCGTCCTGCCGGACCAGCTCCCGGCCGCCGTCGAGGCCGCGAGGTCCCATCCTCACCTCACCCTCGTCCTCGACCACTTGGGCAAGCCCCCCATCGCCTCGGGCCGCCGGGAGCCCTGGGCCGCCTCCGTCCGCTCCCTGGCCGCGCTCCCCCACACGTACGGCAAGCTCTCCGGTCTGGTCACGGAGGCCGACCGGAAGACCTGGCGCACGGCGGACCTCCGGCCGTACACGGACACCGCACTCGACGCCTTCGGCCCGAGCCGCCTGATGTTCGGCTCCGACTGGCCGGTCTGCACCCTGGCCGCGACCTACGGCCAAGTCACCGACACGGCAAGGGAATTGACCCGCGCTCTCGACGCGGCCGAACGCGCCGAGGTCTTCGAGGGCACCGCCACGCGCGTCTACGGCCTCTGACGCGCGGTGGCGCGTCCCGTCGGCGGCAGGTACTCGCGCACGAACGTTCGCTCCCAGCACGCGCCCGTCTCCCTCAGCTCCCGCCAGGTCGTGTAGCGGTAGCGGAAGAGACGGGCGCGGATGTGGCGCGGGGGAGCGCCGGGCGGGAACGGGGAGCGGCGCAGGAGCCGCAGGGTGTCGCGGTCGTTCTCCAGGAGGCGTTCCACCAGGGCGCCGAACCACGGTTCCGCGGAGCCGGGGGAGAGGGCCGCGAACCACATCATCCAGTCCAGACGGAGATGGTAGGGCGCGAACTGGCGCGGCCAGCGGCGGGGGTCGCCCGGCTTGCCCCTGAACTCGTACTCCCGCCAGCCGGACTCCTCGCGGGGCACCTCGTCGGCCGTGCCCTCGATCACCACCTCGTGGCGGACCCGGCCGACGGTGCCGAACGCGCCGTAGGTGTTGACCAGATGGAGCGGGTCGAAGGAGCGGTTCATGATCTGGCGGCGGGAGACCATGTTCCGTACCGGGCGGCGGCTGAGCCACAGGAGGAGGGCCGCGACGGCGAGCACGGTCACCTCGTACCAGAGGGGCGGGGCGGCCGTGGGCGGCGGTGTGTGCGGGAGCCCGAGCGCGGAGACGGCCAGCACGACGGTGATCCAGTTCAGCCAGGAGAAGTTGCCGGACAGGACCAGCCACAGCTGCGTCGCGATCATCAGGGACGCGGCGGCCGTCGCGATCGGCTGCGGGGTGAACAGGAGGAAGGGCACGAGGAGTTGGGTGACGTGGTTGGCGGCGGCCTCGATCCGGTGCAGGGGGCGGGGAAGACGGTGGAAGAACCAGCTCAGCGGGCCCGGCATCGGCTGGGTCTCGTGATGGAAGTCCAGACACGTCAGCTTCCGCCAGCACGCGTCCCCGCGGAGCTTGATCAGGCCCGCGCCGAACTCCACCCGGAACAGGATCCAGCGGAGCAGGAAGAGCACCACGACCGGCGGGGCCACCTCGTCGTTGCCGAGGAAGACGGCCAGGAAGCCGACCTCCAGGAGCAGTGACTCCCAGCCGAATCCGTACCAGGTCTGGCCCACGTTGACGATCGACAGGTAGAGGACCCAGGGGACCGCCCACATCACCATCCCGCCCCAGAGCGGCAGTCGGGAGTCGAGTCCGGCCGCGAGGGCCGCCGACACCACGCAGCCCGTTCCCGCGCAGAGCGCGAAGAAGCGGTCCGTGTAGTGGAGTTGGAAGACGCTCGGGGCCCGGCGGAACGGCACGCGGGCGACCAGGCGGGGGACCGGCAGCATGCCGCGTTCGCCGATCAGCGCCCGGAACTGCAGGACCGCCGTCAGGAACGCGACCAGATAGACGCCGGCCAGGCCCCGCTGGAAGACCAGTCGGCCCAGCCAGTAGTCGGGTGCGGTGAACCATCCCAAGACCGGGGTCCTCCTCCCTCCGTCGTCGTGCCTGAACGGGCTTCACTCTCCGTGTTCCATGCCTCCGGTTGCGTAACCCAAGTGAGTGAAGCAGACAATAGTGGCGAATCACCCGGCTTGAGGCGGGAGAACCTGGTGCGCACATCCACCGGAACCATCGCCACGGCCTGCGCGCTGTCGGCGGCGCTCATCGTCGCCGGCTGCGGCGGCGACGGCGGCAAGGACACGAAGCCGAGCGGCGAGGTCTTCCTCCAACCCGTCGCGGCACAGGGCCCCGACCCGTTCACGGACTCCACGGCCACCACCGGGAGCACACCGTCCCGGGTCACCCGAACGCCGCAGTCCACACCTGCGCGGTCGACACCCACAAGTCCGGCACCCGCGCGCACCGCGTCCCCGCCGACAGGCCCCCTGCGCGCCGTCTCCGGCGCCACGCCCGGCCTGTACGGCGGCACCGCGCGGACCGGCAGCTGCGACGTCGAGCGGCAGATCTCCTACCTCACCGCCGACCAGGCCAAGGCCCGCGCCTTCGCGCAGGCCGAGGGCATCTCACCGGGCGGCATCCCCGGCTATCTGCGCGGGCTGACCTCGGTCGTGCTGCGCGCCGACACCCAGGTCACCAACCACGGGTTCCGTGACGCCCGGGTGACCGGGTTCCAGTCGGTCCTCCAGGCCGGTACGGCCGTCCTCGTCGACAACCGGGGCGTGCCCCGCGTCCGCTGCGCCTGCGGCAACCCGCTCAAGGCGGGCCGGGCGGGACAGGGTTCCGCCGGGAGCGGCGGCAGCGGTGGCGGCCGGGCCTGGTCCGGGTTCCGGCCCTCCCAGGTGGTCGTGGTGACGCCCGCACCGCAGGTGATCACCGACATCACGATCATCAACATCGTCGACAACACCTGGATCGAACGGCCCCTCGGGCATCGCGGACCCCACCACGACCACGTCGTGCCCCGGCCGCCGCACGTGCTGCCCACACCCACGCCCACCCCGTCGGGCACCGGTCCGTCCCCGCGACCGCACGACAGCGGGTCCGGTCGTCCGCCCGGCGCGAGCACGAGCCCCTCGCAGAGCGCGAGCAGCAGCCCGAGCGACAGCGCCGGTACCGGTCCGAGCGACAGCCCGAGCAGCAGCCCGAGCAGCAGTCCGAGCGACAGCTCCAGTGCCGGTCCGAGCAGCCCGGGCGACAGCGCGGGTGCCTCCCGGAGTCCGGGCGACGCCACGAGCCCCTCGCCGCGGGACGAGAGCGTGCCGCCCGGCGGCCGTCCCACCACCCCCGGCTGCACGACCCCGACCGTCACGGTCACCCCGGGCACGCCCGGCGACGGGGCCGCGTCACCCGGTGCCGTGGACTGTCCCGCCGCCACCGTCACGGCCACCCCGACGACCAGCCCGCCCGGCAGCACGCTCACCCCCTCCCAGCGCGCCGCCACCCCGGGCGCCGGGACGGTCGTACCGGAGGCGTCCCAGGACCCGGACTCGGCGGACGAGATCGGTCCGCCGTCCGTGCCGGAGACCCCCGACCCGCCCGACGGCGGCGGGCTGATCCCCGACGACACCACCACCGGCAGCATCTTCGACAGCCCCACGAGCGTCTTCGGCGGCTGATCGCGCCGGGTGCCTCCGTGGCGGGAGGACAAGTCGAAGAATCGGGCGAATCCTGGCAAGGTGGGCCGCATGGTTGATCGGGGAGCGAGCGCCCTGTCACTCCCGGACGACTGGCCCGCCCACCCGGACCCGATCCTGGCGCTCAACCGCATGGGCAGCTTCGACTGGGACCTGGACAACGGCCTGTTCCACATGGACGCCCAGGCCCTCGAGGTCTTCGACCTGCGCCCCGACGAATACGACGGACACCCCGAGTCGCTCGCGAGCCGGGTGCCGCCCCCGGAGGGCTACCGGCTCGACGGGCTCGTCTCCCAGGCCATGAAGGACGGCAGCGAGAACTACGGCGCCTACTTCCGGATCCGGCTGCGCGACGGCACCCTGCGCTGGACCCACACCCAGGGCTGCATCCGGCGCGACGGGACGGGCCGCCCGCGCCGGATCATCGGCATCGTCCGGGACGCCACCCGGGAACTCGCCGAGAGCGCCGCCCGCCGCGAACAGGCCGCCCAGGACGCGGCGCTGCGCCGGCAGACCAACGTCGTCCAGCTCACCACCGCCGCCCTCGCGCACGCCCGGACCGTCCAGGACGTCATCGACGTCCTCAAGGACACCCACGGGCTCGTCCACCTCGGCGCGACCAGCCTGGTCATGGGCCTGGTCGAGGCGGGGCGCATCCGGCTGGTCGCTGAGGGGCCCGAGGGCAGCTTCGTGCCCGGCACGGAGGTCACCCGGATCGACGAGCCGTACCCGATGGGGGAGGTCGTACGGACTCTGGCGCCCGCGTTCATCGAGTCCCCGGAGGAGTTCGCCGAGCGGTACCCGCTGCTGTGGCCTGACATCACCGAGCTGCACATCACGGCCGCCGCGTATCTGCCGCTGATCGCGCAGGGGCGGCCGATCGGGGCGATGGGGCTGCTGTACGACGACCGGCGCGGCTTCACGGTGGACGAGCGGAACGTGCTCGTCGCGCTGGGCAGCAGCATCGCGCAGAGCCTGCAGCGCGCGATGCTCTACGAGCAGGAGAAGGACCTCGCGCAGGGGCTCCAGCAGGCGATGCTGCCACGCGCGATCCCGAGCGTGCCGGGCGCCGACGTCGCCGTCCGCTACCGGTCCGCGAAGCTCGGGCGGGACATCGGAGGCGACTGGTACGACCTGATCCCGCTGCCTGGAGGCACCTCCTCCGGGGGAGGGCGGGTCGGCGCGGTCATCGGGGACGTCCAGGGACACGACACGCATGCCGCCGCCGTCATGGGGCAACTGCGCATCGTCCTCAAGGCGTACGCCGCCGAGGGGCACACCCCGGCCACGGTGATGGCCCGCGCCTCCGTCTTCCTCCACGAACTCGACACCGAGCGCTTCGCCACCTGCCTCTACGCCGAGGTCGATCTGTCGACCGGAGTGGTACAGGTGGTCCGGGCCGGGCACATCGATCCGCTGGTCCGGCAGCTGGACGGGACGTCTCGCAGGATGACCGTCGCGGGCGGGCTGCCGCTCGGGCTCTCCGCCGAGTTCGGGACGCTCGAATACCCTGTGTCCACCATCGAATTCGACCCCGGCGAGACCCTGTTGCTGTGCACCGACGGCCTCGTCGAACAGCCGGGGGCCGACCTCGACGACGGCATGCGGACCCTCGCCGCGCTGATCGCCTCCGGGCCCGTCGACGTACGCGACCTCGCCGATCTGCTCATCGACGTGGCCGAGGAACGCGGCGGCGAGGACGACGTGGCGCTGCTCCTGCTGCGCCGGCGCGGGCTCGCCGCGCCGCGGCCGGGCGGGCGGCTCCGGCAGCATGTAGGTCCCGGCGACGCCGAGGCCCTCTCCGAGGCACGGCACATGATCCGGGCGGCGGTCCGCGCGTGGGGCACCGGCGAGCGGTCCGACGAGGTCGAGCTGGTCGCCGACGAGCTGATCACCAACGCGCTGATGCACACCGAGGGCTCCGCGATCGTCACCCTCAGAGTCCTCGACGGCACCGGACGCAGGCTGCGGGTGGAGGTCGAGGACTCCTCCAGTGCCCTCCCGCGCCGGCGCGAGGCGGGCGAGAGCGGGGTCTCCGGGCGCGGACTGCTCCTCGTCGACCTGCTCACGGACGTGTGGGGCGTGGAGGCGCGGGGGAGCGGCAAGTGCGTGTGGTGCGAGTTCCTGGTGCCGGACCAGGGCTGAACACCGCGGTCCCTGACCGGACGAACCGGAGCTGACCCCGAGCGCGCCCGATGGCACCCTGGACGTATGCCGGAACTCCCCGAGGTCGAAGCGCTGAAGGACTTCCTGACCGAACACCTCGTCGGCCACGAGATCGTACGGGTGCTGCCCGTCGCCATCAGCGTCCTGAAGACGTACGACCCTCCGCCCACCGCGCTGGAGGGGCATGAGGTGGTGGCCGTGCACCGGCGCGGCAAGTTCCTTGACGTCGAGACGGACGGCGGCCCGCACTTCGTGACCCACCTGGCCCGCGCGGGCTGGCTGCACTGGAAGGACCGCCTCCCGGACGGGCCGCCGCGCCCCGGCAAGGGCCCGCTGGCACTCCGCGTCGCCCTGGAGACCGGCGAGGGCTTCGACCTCACGGAGGCGGGCACGCAGAAGCGCCTCGCGGTGTACGTCGTCGCCGACCCGCAGGAGGTCCCGGGCGTCGCCCGCCTCGGCCCCGACCCCCTCGCCGACGACTTCGACGAGCAGGCCCTCGCCGACCTGCTCAAGGACGAACGCCGTCAGCTCAAGGGCGCCCTGCGCGACCAGACCCTGATCGCCGGGGTCGGCAACGCGTACAGCGACGAGATCCTGCACGCGGCGAAGATGTCCCCCTTCAAACTGGCGTCGTCGCTGACCCCGGCCGAGACGCGCACGCTCCACACGGCCCTGCGCACCACGCTGACGGAAGCCGTCGAGCGCTCCCGAGGGGTGGCGGCGGGCCGTCTGAAGGCGGAGAAGAAGAGCGGCCTGCGCGTCCACGGCCGCACCGGTCAGCCCTGCCCGGTCTGCGGCGACACCATCCGGGAGGTCTCCTTCAGCGACTCCTCGCTGCAGTACTGCCCGACCTGCCAGACGGGCGGCAAGCCGCTGGCCGACCGGCGGATGTCGCGACTGCTGAAGTAGCTACCAGGGCACCGGGGTCCCGTCCCACGACACGAACCGTCCCGTCGGCCCGTCGTCCGGCAGCAGCGCCAGGTCGACGGCTCCCCGGGCCGCCTCCGCGGGGTCCCCGTCGCTCGCGGCGGCCCGTTCGTTGAGGTCCGTCGCGCGCAGGCCGGGGGCCAGGGCGTTCACCTTGAAGCCCGCCGCCGCCAGGGACTGGGCGTAGAAGAGGGTCAGGGCGTTGAGCGCCGACTTGGACGAGCGGTAGGCGGCGCCCGCGCCGGCGTGGCGGGCGAACTCACGGTCCGGGTCGGCGCTCCAGGTCAGGGAGCCGGTGCCGCTGGACACGTTCACGATGCGGGGGTGCGGGGAGCGGCGCAGGGCGGGGAGGAAGGCGTTGGTGACGGCCAGGACGCCGAAGACGTTCGTCTCGTACGTGCGGCGGACGTCGTCGAGGTCCACCCCCGGCGCGGGATCGCCGCCGGCCATGATCCCCGCGTTGTTGACCAGGATGTCCAGGGCGTCCACCTGCCGTGCCGCCGCCGCGACGCTCTCCGCGTCCGTGACGTCGAGGACCAGCAGCCGTGCGCCGCCGCCCAGTTCCGCCACGGTCCGTTCGCCCCGGCCCGCGTCGCGCGAGCCGACGTGGACGGTGCATCCCTCGGCGATCAGCAGGCGGGCAATTTCCTTGCCGATGCCTTTGTTGGCTCCGGTGACGAGTGCTGTGGAATCGTTCATGGGGACGACGATTCCGCAGCCGTGGCCGCCGAACCAGGGACAACCGATCCCTGTCGGCCGAAGAGCGGTCGAAGAGCCGCCGGAGGGCTGACGGCGAGCGGCAGGAAGACATCCGGGCCGGGGTCGGAGGGTCCGGGGGCGGACGGCCGAGGGAAGGAGACACCGTGACCGGTAGGCAGGAGCTCGCCCGGTTTCTGCGGGGGCGGCGGGAGCTGCTGGTGCCCGCCGATGTGGGGCTGCCCGGTGGACCGTCCCGGCGGACCCTCGGGCTGCGGCGCGAAGAGGTCGCCGAGCTGGCCCACATGTCCGTCGACTACTACGCCCGGCTGGAACAGGCGCGCGGGCCCCGCCCCTCGCCCCGCGTCCTCGACGCCCTCAGCGGTGTGTTCCGGCTGACCGCGGCCGAGCGGACGCATCTGTTCCGGCTGGCGGGGACGCAGCCGACCCCGCTCGCCGCGCCGGTACGGACCGTGCGTCCGGACGTGGCGGCCCTGCTGCACCGGATCCCGGACACGGCGGCCGTCGTCACCGACGCGACCTACGACGTCATCGCCTGGAACCCGCTGGCCGCCGCCGTGTTCGGCGGTGATCTCGGCGCGCGGCCGAACCTGGCGCGCCGCCGGTTCCTCGGGCGGCCGATGGAGAGTTCCGGCGCGGAGGAGTTCGGCGCCGTCGCGGTGTCCCGGCTGCGGCGCGCCGCCGACCGCTATCCGCACGACCCGGGGCTCGCCCGGCTGCTGGCGGAACTGCGGGCCGGCAGCGAGGAGTTCACGGAGATCTGGGCGACCGGCCCGGTGCACGCCCCGGGTCATCGCACCAAGACCCTCACCCACCCGGAGGCGGGCCGCCTGCGGGTGAACTGCGACGTGCTCACCGTCCCGCACGACGACCAGCAGGTCGTCTTCGTCACCGCGGACCCGGGGACCCCCTCCGCACGGGCCCTGCGGCACCTGGCGTCCCGGGAACGGGACGTCAGTGCGAGGTGAGCCGTACCAGCTGCCGGCCGTCCTCGGTCCGCACGTCGTAGTGGTCGATGTCGGCGGGGTGCATCGCCGAGCCACCCTGCATCGTGATCATCGTCGCGTCGTGCGCGGGAACGTTCCAACTGGTCACGGTCTGCTCGGAACCGTCGCGGCCGACGACCACGAGACGGCACGAACGCGGTCCCGCGCCGTCCTTGATGCTGAGGGACACATCACTGCCGTAGTTCTCGTCGGCGGCCGTGATCTGCGCCCACACGCCCGACTTGGCGTCGGTCGCGGTGAGGCGCACCGCCCCGTCGCCGTGCCCGACCAGGGTCGCCACCGCGGGCCCGCCCACGGCCAGCACCACCGAGGCGGCCAGGGCGAACAGAAACCGCCGCCGTCCGGACCGCCGGCGCGAGGACACCTCGCCGAGCAACCGGTCCAGCAGGCGCGGGCCGGGTTGTGCCATGGGGTGCACAGAGCGCGGCGTCGCACGCCGGTACAGCATCAACTGCCGTGAGGCGGGACCGAATTCGGTCACATGAGCCGCGCAACTGGTGCACTCCATGAGGTGATCCTCGAAGCGGAAGGCGTCCGCCTCGTCCAGCACGCCTAGCGCGTACGCGCCGACGTCGCGATGCCTTTCCAGGGACCTCATGCCGAATCCTCGTGCCGTTAGGTGCGGGTGGGGTTACTCCTTGCTCCCATCGGTACGCACCAGTCAGCCGAATCACTCAAGGCGTACACAGAATCGCAACCTACGGGTTCGGAGCGGCCGGGCCCGCGGATTGGTCCTGTTTCAAAAAAGATGGATGGCGAGATGGCCGAGGGGCAGACCCAGTCGCCAGGCGGGCGTCCAGACCTTCGGTCCGTCGTCCTCACCGATCACCGGACCGCCTCCCGGCACCGCGTCCAGATCCGGTGCGAGCAGCTCGGTCTCCTCCAGCCACCGCCAGGCGGCCTCCGCCAGCGTCAAGTCCGGTGATTCCGCACCGGCTTCGCGTGTCTCGGCCGTCAACCTGGACATACGTTCCTGGACCCAGTCCTGCCACGGCTGGTCGTACGCCGTCAGCGAAAGCCAGGTCTCCAGCTGGGTGACCACCCGGATTCCGGACAGCTCGCCGTCCGTGTCGGAGAGGAAGATGGTCAGCGCCAGGGCGTCCCGTCCCGCGCGGAACTCGAAGGACGTCGGCGGCATCAGGTCGCCGGTCCGCAGCAGCTCGTCGGCGATGTACTCGGCGTACAACCAGGCCATGGGGACGGTGAGTTCACCGCCACCGGTGCCGTCCGTGCTCTCTTGACCTCTGTGCAGCATCCCTTCCTGCCTTCCTCCGGTGCGTGCGCGTCGCCCGGCGCGTGGTTCCGTCAGGAACCCCGAGCCCCCCAGTCCGGAACACGGATGAGGACAGCCGATTACTCAACAGGGGTGCTGAGCAAGGCGCTTTACGGAGGTTTGACCAATGGATTGGTTTCACCGCAGGTCGGCCGCGTAACCCGGCAACACCCGGCGCAGGGCACGCAGGGCGTAGAACGCACGGGACTTCACCGTACCGGGCGGAATTCCGAGTGCCGCCGCGGCCTCCGCCACACTCGCCCCGTGGAAGTACACGAGTACCAGGACGTCACGGTGCTCCGGAGTGAGTGTCTTCACAGCCTCCCGCACATCGAGCGTCGCCGCCGACCGTTCCGCGTGATCGGCGCAGACGCGGGCGTTCTCCAGCACCGCGTCCCCGACCTCGGGCGGTCGCGCCTGCCGGGCCCGGCGCGCGTCGATGGCGAGCCGCCGGCCCACCGTCAGCAGCCAGGGCCGGACGGACTCGAAGTCGTCGGCGCGCAGCGCCTCGGGGTGCTGCCAGGCGCGGACGAGGGTCTCCTGGACGAGGTCCTCGGCGCGCTGGCGGTCGCCGTCGCAGAGCCGGAGCAGCAGCGCGAAGAGCGGCCTGCCGTGCTCGCGCTGGAGTGCGGCGAGCTCGTGCTCGGCGGTCGTTCCGTCTCTGAGCGTGGGTCCGGCCGTCATGGCCGTATGGCATCGCAGGGTGCGGTTCGGGGACAGGGGGCGCACGAGGGGCTTGCGGCGGACGGTCGATCGCGTCGACGAACGGTGCGACGAACGGTCCGGGCTCCCCGGCGATCCGCCGCCCGCGCACACCGGACGGGTCATCAGGGGCCGGAAGTCGTTTGCGGGGCCGGTGAAGTTCATACCTATCGGTGGGTAAATATGACCACAGTGGGGTGAATCGATGATCGCACGCAGACAGCAGGTGGCCGTTGCCCTCGCCGGCGTCCTCACCGCGGCCGCCGCCTGTCAGGCCCAGCACCACGACTCCAGGACGGCCGGCCGCCCGGCACCCCCCGCCGCCCGCGGCTTCACCCTCGTCGCCGCCGGGGACATCCTCCCGCACAGCGCCGTCCTGGACCGGGCCCGCTTCGACGCGGGCGGCTCCGGCTACGACTTCCGGCCGATGCTCTCCGCGGTCCAACCGCTCGTCTCCCGCGCCGATCTGGCGCTGTGTCACATCGAGGGCGTGTACGGCGACCCCGCCGGTTCGGTGGGCCTCACGACCCCGCCCGAGGAGGCGCGGGGCCTCGCCGCGACCGGCTACGACAGCTGCTCCACCGCGTCCGACCACAGCCTCGACGCCGGTCCCGCCGGCATCCAGCGCACTCTGGACGCCCTCGACGGCGCGGGCGTACGGCACGCGGGGACGGCGCGCACGGATGGCGAGGCGCGCACGGTCACGCTGCTGCGCGCCGGTCCTGCGAAGGTCGCCCACCTCGCGTACACCACCGACACCAACGGCGTCCCGCTCCCGCCGGCCGAGCCCTGGGCCGTCAACCTGACCGACCCCGCCCGCGTCCTCGCCGACGCCCGCGCCGCCCGCCGCGCCGGGGCCGACGTGGTGATCGTCTCGCTGCGCTGGGGCACGGCCGGCGGGCCGGCACCGGACCCCCAACAGGTCGCGCTGGCCCGGGAACTCACCGCCGCCCGTACCGGCGGCCGACCCGACGTCGACCTGATCCTCGGCAGCCGGGCCCACGCCCCGCAGCCGTACGAGAAGGTCAACGGCACCTGGGTGGTCTACGGGCTCGGCGACCAGGTCACCGGCGAGATGTACGACAACGCGGGCACCCAGGACCCCGGCGGCAACCTGAGCACCCTCGGCCGGTTCACGTTCGCGCCGCCCGCCCGGCACGGCGGACGCTGGGAGGTGGCGAAGGCGGAGTTCGTCCCGCAGCTGTTCGACATCGACGCGGGCCGGGTCGTCGACATCGACCAGGCGATCGGCCAGGGCGCCGACCTGACCGGCGACCGCGACCGCGTCCGCGAGGCGGTGCTGAGCAGGGGCGCGGCGAAGGACGGGCTGGTGATGGGGAAGTAGCCTGGGGGTCAGTCGACGTCGACGTGCGCGAAGGTCTCCAGCATCCGGGTGAGCACCTTCGCGCACGCGTCGACGTCGGCCTCCGTCAGCCCGCCGCCGACCTGGCGCATCAGGTGGTGCTCGCGGCCCAGCACGGAGGCGATGGCCGAGCGGCCGGCGTCGGTGAGCCGGATCAGGGAGGACCGCTGGTGCGCCGGGTTCGGGACGCTCTCGACCCAGTCGTGCGCCGCCGCGTCGTTGACCATGCGCTGCACGAACTGCCGGCTCAGTGCCTGGTCGCGGCCCATCTGGGGGACCGTCATGGGTCCGTGCAGGCGCAGCAGGTTCAGGACGGCGCGCACGCCCGCCGACACGCCCTCGACCGGCTCGGCCTGCTCGACCTTGCGCGCCGCGCGCCGGTAGAGCGGGCCGACCAGGTCGAACACCTCGGTGAGGCGGTGGCCGAGTTCGTCGGGGGAGAGGGCGGCTGGGTCGTGCGCGGGGGTGGAGTCGTTCACGAGCACATCATGACACCTTGGTTGCCAAACCCTGGTGAAGATGACACCTTGGTTGTCATGACAGCTGCTCCGGAACTGAGCTTCTTCGCATCTGCCGACGGGGACCTGGCCTACCGCGACGTGGGCTCCGGCGACCCCGTGGTCCTCCTCCACTCCGGCTTCGCCGACCACCGCGTCTTCGACGACCAGATACCGGCGCTGGCCGGCGACCACCGCGTAATCGCCCCCGACATCCGGGGCCACGGCTTCTCGGCCAACGCGAGCGCACCCTTCCGCTGGGCCGACGACCTCACCGGCCTCCTGCGCCACCTCGACCTCGGCCCCGCCGTCCTGGTCGGCCTGTCCATGGGCGCGGGCGTCGCGACCGACACCGCGCTGGAGTCCCCCGACCTGGTCCGCGCGATCGTCGTCAGCGGCGGCGGGACCAGCGCGTTCGAGTACAAGGACCCCGAGCTGCTGGAGCACACGGCCCGCGCCGGCCGACTCCTCGCCGCCGGCGACATCGAGGGCTGGCTCGACCGGTTCACGGAGGGCGTGGCCGGCCCGCACCGCACACCGGACGACGTCGACCCCTCGGTCCTGCGCCGCCTGCGCGCCCTGACCGCCCACACCATCGCGAAGCACACACCGGGCGAGAAGGACTGGTACGTGCCCCTGGGCGACCCGTGGCCGCGGGTCCCGCGGCTGGACGTACCGGTCCTGGCCATCCACGGTGCCGCCGACTGGCCCGACAGCATCGCCATGGCGGACCGCCTCGTCGCCACGGTCCCGAACGGCCGCGCCACAGCCATCGAGGGCGTCGGCCACTACCCGAACATGGAGAACCCGCACACCTTCAACAAGATCCTCAGAACCTTCCTCGACACGCTCTGAGAAACCCCGCACCACCCCCGCTCGACCGCCGGAGGCTACGGCACCACCGTCACCGGCCACCGCCCCGCCTTCACCAGCCGCACCGCGACCGACCCGATGATCCGGTGGCCGGCCTGTTCGGAAGCGCCCACCACGACCGCGTCGGCCTTCAGCTCGTCGGCGGCCTTGACCAGGCCTCCGTAGGGGTCGCCGCGGAACGTGTGGAACTCCCAGCGGATGTCGAATATCTCCTTCACCCGCTCGGTCTCGTGGCGGATCTGGGCGACGAGGTTCTCGGCGATCTCGTCGGTGGTGTCGGCGACCGGTGCCCCCATGGCCGCCCCGGCCGCCAGTACCGGTTGCACGTACACCAGGGCGAGGAGCGCCCCCTGACGCCTGGCCAGACCCGCCGCATAGGACGCGGCCCGGAGCGAGGAGTCGGAGCCGTCCACCCCCGCCACGATCACCTTGGGGCCGTCCGTGCCCCGCTCGAACTGAGTTGAGTGCTGTTCCGTCACGGCCGTGAGGCTATCGGAATCCCCAGGTCCCGAACCCGCCCGGGAGCGCTCGACGGGCGCGCCGCCCGCCCTGTTCCTACAGTCGGAAGCATGACTGCCACCGCGGAGGCCGCCAGGGCCAAGGACACCAGGGGTCCGGCACGACCGCCCGGCAACGGCTTCCTCAGCAGGGTCCCCGAAGGCTTCGCCACCTTCTTCGGCGCCCTCGGCCTGCTCTGCGTCCTGCTCGCCCTCATCGCCCCGCTGCGCCGCGTGCTGCGCCCCGTGGTCCGCTTCCTCGACCTGCTGATCGTCCCGGTCAGCGCCAACCTCGCCTACGCCGTCTTCCTCTTCCTGCTCGCCGCCGCGACCGCGGCCCGCAAGAGGATCGCCTGGTGGCTGGTCGTCGTCTACCTCGGCCTGCTGGTCCTCACCGACGCCCTGGGCGTGGCCCTCGGCCTGTACGCCGAGTCCCTGCCCTCCCTGATCGTGTGCGCCCTGCTGCTGGTCCTGCTGATCGTGGCGCGCGGCCAGTTCTACGCGGCCTCCCGCCGAGCGGCCGTACGACGGGCCCTCGCCGTCCTGCTGATCGGGCTCGCCGTCGCGATCCTCGCGGGCTGGGGACTGGTCGCCCTGTTCCCCGGCACCCTGCCCACCGGCCAGCACCTGGGCTGGGCCGCCGACCGGGTCTGCGGCGGACTGGTCTCCGCCCGCTCCTTCGGCGGCCGGCCGCCCCGCGCCCTCTACTTCCTCCTGGGCCTCTTCGGCGCGCTCGCCCTGCTGAACGCGGCCACCGTCCTCTTCCGCTCCCAGCGCCTCGAAGCCGCCCTGCACGGCGACGAGGAGGACCGCATCCGCACCCTCCTCAAGGCCTACGGCGGCCACGACTCCCTCGGCTACTTCGCCACCCGGCGCGACAAGGCCGTCGTCTTCTCGCCCAGCGGCAAGGCCGCCGTCACCTACCGCGTCGAAGCGGGCGTCTGCCTCGCCAGCGGCGACCCGGTCGGCGACCGCGAGGCCTGGCCGCACGCCATCGCCGCCTGGCTGGACCTGGCCCGCCGCCACGGCTGGGCCCCCGCCGTGATGGGCGCCTCCGAGGACGGCGCCCGCGCCTTCGCCCGCGCCGGACTCGGCGCCCTCCAACTCGGCGACGAGGCCATCCTGCACGTCGCGGGCTTCGACCTCGCGGGCCGCGACATGCGCGTCACCCGCCAGGCCGTCGGCCGGGTCCGCCGCACCGGTGCCGGCTGCCGCATCCGCCGCCACGCCACCCTCACCGACACGGAGATGGAGGAGGTCGTCGACCGCGCCGACGCCTGGCGCGACACCGAGACCGAACGCGGCTTCTCCATGGCCCTCGACCGCCTCGGCGACCCCGCCGACGGCGACTGCCTCCTGGTCGAAGCACTCGACGAGGACGGCAGACTGCTCGCGCTGCTCTCCCTCGTCCCCTGGGGCACCGACGGCGTCTCCCTCGACCTGATGCGCCGCGACCGCACCGCCCCCAACGGCGTCATGGAGTTCATGATCGCCGAACTCTGCGCCGCCGCGCCGAAGTTGGGCGTCCGCCGGATCTCCCTCAACTTCGCCGTGTTCCGCTCCGCCTTCGAGGAGGGCGCCCGCATCGGCGCGGGCCCGGTCCTCCGCCTGTGGCGCCGCCTCCTGCTCTTCTTCTCCAAGTGGTGGCAGCTGGAAGCCCTCTACCGCTCCAACGCTAAGTACCACCCCGAGTGGTACCCCCGCTTCATCTGCTACGGCGAGACCGCCTCCCTGGCCCGCATCAGCCTCGCCTCCGGCATCGCCGAGGGCTTCGTCTCCGTACCGTCGCTGCGCCGGCTCTGGGGCAACGGACACCGGAGGAGCGGACCGCGGCCCGCGACCACGGCGGGTCTCCCACCGCTGTCGGCGCTCGCTCCCGACACCGGGGACGACACCGGCGGCCCGGACGGCGGCCTGCCCGAACAGGTCCGCGTCCGGCACCGCAAGCTCGACCGCCTCCGCGCGGCCGGCATCGACCCCTACCCGGTCGGCGTCCCGCGGCGCACCCACACCCTCGCCGAGGTCCGCACGGGCGACGACGTCACCGTCGCCGGGCGGGTGATGCTCGTCCGCGACCTCGGCGGCATCGTCTTCGTCACCCTGCGCGACTGGTCCGGCGACCACCAACTCGCCCTCACCCGCGCCGGATCGGGCCCCGCACTCGACCGCTTCACCGCCGACACCGACATCGGCGACCACATCACCGCGACCGGCCGCGCGGGCACCAGCGACCTGGGCGAGCCCACCGTCTTCGTCACCTCCTGGCAGCTCACCGGCAAGTGCCTGCGCCCCCTGCCCGACAAGCGCCGCGGCCTCACCGACCCCGAGGCCAAGGTCCGCATGCGCTACCTCGACCTCGTCGCGAGCCCCGCCGCCCGCGACGTCGTCCGCGCCCGCTCCACCGCCGTACAGGCCCTGCGCCAAGGCCTGTTGGAGCGCGGCTACCTGGAGGTCGAGACCCCGATGCTCCAGCAGATCCACGGCGGCGCCAACGCCCGCCCCTTCACCACCCACATCAACGCCTACGACCTCGACCTCTATCTCCGCATCGCCCCCGAGCTGTATCTGAAGCGGCTCTGCGTCGGCGGCCTGGAGAAGGTCTTCGAGATGGGCCGCACCTTCCGCAACGAGGGCGTCTCCTACAAGCACAACCCCGAGTTCACGATGCTGGAGGCCTACCAGGCGTACGCCGACTACGACGTGATGCTCGACCTCGTCCGCGAACTGATCCAGGGCGCCGCGACCGCCGCCTTCGGCTCGCCCGTCGCCCGCAAGGGAGGCGAGGAGTACGACATCTCCGGGACCTGGCCGGTGAAGACCGTCCACGGCGCGATCTCCGAGGCGCTCGGCGAGGAGATCGACGCCGACACCGGACTCGCCCGCCTGCACCGGCTCTGCGACCGCGCGGGCGTGCCGTACGGCGCCGACGACGGGCGCGGGGACGTCGTCCTGGAGATGTACGAACGGCTGGTGGAGGAACCCACCCGGCTGCCCACCTTCTACAAGGACTTCCCGACCGACGTCTCCCCGCTCACCCGGCAGCACCGCACCGACCCCCGGCTCGCCGAACGCTGGGACCTCGTCGCGTTCGGCACCGAACTCGGCACCGCCTACTCCGAGCTGACCGACCCGGTCGAGCAGCGCCGCCGGCTCACCGCGCAGTCGCTGCTCGCCGCCGGGGGAGACCCCGAGGCGATGGAGCTGGACGAGGACTTCCTCGAGGCCCTCGAATACGCGATGCCGCCCACCGGCGGACTCGGCATCGGCGTCGACCGACTCGTCATGTTCCTCACCGGCCTGACGATCCGTGAGACCCTGCCGTTCCCCCTCGTCCGGCGCCGCTGAGCGCGCGGACACTGGGCCGGGCGGGTGTTTTCCTGCCGCCGCACCGGTGTTGCCGTGGGGCGCCGGGTCCCGCACGGGCGACTGATGAGTCATGAAGAAGGAACAGTCGCTCACGCGCCGACGGGCCCTGCTCGCCGGCGCCGCCGCCGTCGGCGCGGCCGGCACCGCCGGTCTGCTGTACTCCGGACTCTCGGACGACGCCCCGGTCCGGGCCGCCGCCCCCGCCGCCGGGCCCCCGCCGCGCCTCGCGCGCACCCCCTCCTCCTACCGCCTCCGGCCCGTGGCCGGCTACGGCGCACCGCCCGCCGCCCCCGCCCGCGTCCCGGTGCGGCACGAACCGTTCCTGCGCATGTCGGGACGCGGCAACACCATGGTCCTGACCTTCGACGACGGACCCGACCCCCGCTACACCCCGCACATCCTCGACACCCTCGCCGAGTACGACGTCCGCGCCACGTTCTTCGTGTGCGGCGAGATGGCCGACTGGAACCGGGACCTGCTCGCCCGCATGGCCGACGAGGGCCACGTCGTCGGCAACCACACCTGGTCCCACCCCCTGCTCACCACGATGACCCGGAGCCGGATCCGCTCCGAGATGGAACGCACCAGCGACGTCATCGAGGACGCCTACGGCGAACGCCCCCAGTGGTTCCGCGCGCCCTACGGCGCCTGGAACCGGGCCACCTTCCAGCTCGGCTCCGAGATGGGCATGGAACCCCTCGCGTGGACCGTCGACACCCTCGACTGGGACACCCCCGGCGTCCGCCACATCGTCGACGCGGTCGAGGACGGCGCCGCCCCCGGCATCGTGGTGCTCTCGCACGACGCCGGGGGCGACCGCACCCAGAGCGTGAAGGCGCTGCGCGAATACCTGCCGCACCTTCTCGACTCCGGCTACCACATGACCCTTCCCCGCCGCCGCACCACCACCTGACGGGCCGTTCGCCCGCCCGGCCGGGAACGCTCAGCGGACCTCGACCAGGCGGGCGAAGACGACGACGTTGCCGTCGTAGCCGTTCTGCTTGGAGAAACCGCCGCCGCAGGTGATGACACGGAGTTCCGGAGTTCCCTTGGAGGCGTAGACGCGGTCTCCGGGGAAGTCCTTCTTCTCGAAGACCTCGATGCCGTAGATCTCGAACACGGCGGTCTTTCCGTCCTTGCGCCCGACCTCGACGCGATTTCCCTTCTTGAGGGCCCCGAGTCCGTAGAACACGGCGGGGCCCATTTTGTTGTCGACATGGCCGACGACGACCGCCGTGCCCTTTTCGCCGGGGGAGACGGCGCCGGTGAACCAGCCCGCCAGATTCGGGTCCTCCGGCGGCGGGGCGCCGACCCAGCCGTCCGCGTCCAGGCCCACCGGCATGACGGGCGCGTCGACCCGGATCGCGGGGATCCGCACCCGGTCGGCGACGGAGTAGGGCAGCGGGTCCGGGGCCTTGGCGAACGTGCTCGGGGCGGTGCGGGCGTCCGCGGCCGCCGCCGTCGCCGGCTGGGGCGGTCCGACGTCGAACTCCCCCGAACCGTTCCTGATGAGCGCGAGACCGGTCAGCAGCACAAGCGCTATCACTCCCCACGGGGCGCGCTTCTTCTGCCGCTCCGCCTCTTCCAGCTCGGACAGCTCGGACGCAGACATTCGCCATCCCCTCTCGACACGGCCGTCGCCATGTCAATCGCGCATACGAGAACGCTAAGTCCCGAAGCCGGAACCGGCGACGGGGAAAGCGCGAACGGGTGGCCCGGACATCCTTATGTGCGCCATATGAGTTGGCCGTCGCAGGAATTTTCTGACGGTGTGTGACCTGCGGCAATATCAGATTGCGCGCTTTTCCCCCGGCGTGTCCTCTCACCAGGACGGACCATTCTCGAAATGCGGGCGCGTGCACGGCATCTGAGGGTCTGTCTGGGAGGCGTTTTCTCGCCGATCGACCGGGGACGGGTCCCGGGGCGCCTTCCGCGGAGGATGACATGCGTACAACTCGTGCCCTGGCCGCCGCCGGTGCCGCGGTGGCCGTCCTGGGGCTCGCCGCCCCGGCGGCCGTCGCGGACGGCATGGGCGCCAGCCCCAGCAACATCGTCGCCCTGCCCAGCGTGATCGCCCGCGGCGGACAGCTCACCGTCACGGTCGACGGCTGCTTCAGCGGCGGCAACGCCATCGCCACCTCACCGGGGTTCGAACGCCCCGCCAACCTGTCCCTGCTCGGCGGCTCCGGTACGACGTCCAGCGGCCAGGCCAGGATCAGCCGGTCGGCCACCCCGGGCTCGTACAGCATCACGGTCCGCTGCTCCAACGGCTCCTCGCTCACCCGTGACGACGCCTACACCGTCATCGGCGGTGTCCGCGGCGGCCTCGGCGGCAGCAGCACCGCAGGGGCGACGCCGACCGACATGGCGATCGGCGGCGGCCTGGTCGCCGCGGCCGTGGTGGGCGGCGGGGTGTTCTGGATGCGCCGCCGCACCGAGCGCGGGATCTGACCTCCTCCCCTTCGGAGTTCAGGCGCGCCTGACAGGCCTTCGCCCCGGACCCTTGCGGGTTCCGGGGCGAAGGCCTGTGCGGGTGGCGGAGCGGTCAGCCGCCGTCCTCGCCGGTACGGCGGCGCGAGAAGTGGTACGCCGCTCCGACCGAGCCCGCGATGAGGGCCGCGCCGACACCGAGTTCCTTGAGGTCGAAGCCGGCGATGCTGCCGCCCTCACCGGCGTGGACCCCGCGCGGCATCTGCCGGTCCGGCTGCAGCGGCTGGATGTTGTTGTTGGTGCGGCCCGACGCGATGGTCAGCCCCGTGGAGCCGCTCGCGCCGTCGCACGAGAACGTCACCTGGTACACCGCGCCCGGCCTCGCGTCCCAGTCGACCATCGCCGTCGCCGAGGACTGCCCCGGGGGGATCCGCACGGTGTCGAAGACCCCGGAGGAGACCGTGGCGGGACCCTTGCAGCCGCCCTGGTCGCGGTCGAGCTGCAGGGTCACCTGGCCGCCCGCCGCGATCGTCGAGGGCAGGACGGTGAAGCCGAACGGCGTGATGTTGTGGTTGCCGTCGCCCTTCGCGAGGGCGGCCGGCGCCGAGAGGGCGAGGGCGCTGATGCCCAGCAGTGCGGCCGAGGCGACGCGTATCGCGCGCATGGTGATTCCTCCGGGTCCCCGAGGAGCAGCAGCGGACCTTTTCCGCTAGCGCCGTAAATGCACCTCGATGACCGAAACGCTAGGAACATGTGTGCGCTCCCGCGATCCCAGTCGCGCGAATGGGGCAACGGTGTGGGCCGCACAGGGGACACCGCTCGTGCGACCGGGGGACGTCCGCGGCGTGGCGGACGTCCCCCGGCGGGCGGCTCCGGTGAGGGGCCGTCAGTCCTTGATGTGCGGGAAGAGGTTCAGGAACGGCTGCGCCGAGGCCGTGATGCCACGGCTGTACGGCGCGTCGAAGTCCCAGATCAGGAAGAGCAGGAAGGCGATCAGCGCCGAGAACAGCCCGGCGAGGATCAGCTCCCGTGTCGTACGCCTGATCTGGAGCGCGAAGACCATGCCGATGGTGATCACCGCCCCGGCGAGCAGCCCGAACCACACCACCGAGGGCATGGTCGCCCCGGTGGAGTCCTGACGGGCGTTGCGCGCCTGGTCCAGGGCGGTGACCTGGTCGACGAGCGGCTGGTAGGCCTGTGCCTGGAAGTCCGTCGTCGGCTGGTAGTCCGTGACGTCCGCGCGGATGCGCTCCAGGAGGTCGGTGCCGCGCTGGGTGAGCTTCTCGTGGTTCGCCATCGTCTTCCACTCGACGTTGACGACCTGGGAGACGTAGGCGTCGACGTCGGCCCGGACCCGGTCGCGTTCGTCGGCGGGGTAGACCCGCACCCGCTCCGAGATCTCGTGCAGCGCCTGTGCCTCCGCCTGCACATGGTCCTGGGCGGCTTCGCGGGCCTCCCAGACACCGGCGATCGCGAGGCCCAGGACGATGGCGTACACCACGCCGATCCACATCGTCATGTACTCGATGACGTCCGGGGTCTCACTGGGGTCCTCGTCCTCGGACGCCGTGCGTTCGCGCACGAAGGTGACGATGACGACGACCACACAGGCCGCCGCCATCACGAGGACGAGAACAAGCCATTCCGACAAGAGGTTCCTCCGGGGGTCAGCGCGGACGCAGCGCGACGATGGCGATCACTGCGGGCACGGTGATGAGCAGGACGTAGACGACCGGTGACGTCCGGCCGGGCGTCGGCCGCGGGTGCGGCTGGGCGTGGTACTTCGGATAACTCACCGGGGACGCCGAGGGATGCGGGGTGGGCCTGGGCGAGGGCTTCGGGGTCGGCGTCGGGGTGGGCGTGGGGGTCGGAGCCGGGGCCGGCCGGACCAGCGGGGCCGGTGGTGCCGGGCGGGGTGCCGGAGCGGGCGGCGGCGGCACGGGTTTCGGCGTGGGCCGGGGCTTCGGGGTCGGTGTGGGGGTCGGGGTGGGTTTCGGCGGGGGCGGCTTCGGTGGAGTCGGCTTCGGCGGGGGTGGTGGTGGCGGTGTCGGCGGGGTGGGTGTCGGCGAGGGGCAGGGCGGCGGCGGGGTCGGTTTCCGGCAGCCCGGGGGGATCGGCCAGGAGTCGCCGCCCGCGACCGCCACCGCCTCCGTGCCGTCCGGCCCCGTCGAGGCGTACGCGCACGCGTCGGCCGCCGCCGGGCCCGCCGGGGCTCCCGTCAGCAGCCACGTCAGCGTCACCAGGGTCAACACCCTTGCGGCGAGGGCGGTTCGGGTGGGTTCGGGTCCATGCACGACGGAGATCATGAGGCCTCGCGGGCCGGGGCGCGCCGGTGCTCGCGGGGAATGCCCCGAAGGAGTGGATGCCGTGGTGTGACGGTTTGACGAACCGATCGTCGGAGGTGGCCGGATGTGCACGCGCATACGAGCCGGGTGCCGCGTCACAGGTGTCGGAAAGAAATTTGTGCGGCGGTTGAACACTTTCGTGGTCCCCACCCGTACCTAGGGCCGTGCGGCGGCACAGACGGGCGCTGCAACATCCAGGTGATTATGGGGAGTTGAAGATGAAGACCTCCTGGCGGAGCGCCTCACTCGCGGCGACGGCCGTGTCCGTCATGGCGTTGACGGCGGCGTGCGGTTCGGAGAACGTGACCACGCCTTCCTCCGCGGCGCAGAACGTCGGTGCCACGGCCGCGGCCGGGGGTTACGGCAGCGTCGGCGCCTCGGCGAGCGCCAGCACCGGTGCCGGCAACGGCTACGGCGCCGACGGCCAGCAGGCCGCCGCCGCGGAGCCCGCGGGCCAGCTGACCGTTGCCAGCAACCCCGACCTCGGCAAGGTGGTGAGCGACGGCGCGGGGCTCACCCTCTACCGCTTCGACGCCGACACGGCCAATCCCCCCAAGTCCAACTGCGACGGCGACTGCGCCACCGCCTGGCCCCCGGTGCCCGCCAACGACGCCACCGCCGGTGCCGGTATCGACAAGTCCCTGCTCGGCGAGGTGACCCGCACCGACGGCACCAAGCAGCTCACCATCGGCGGCTGGCCCGCCTACCGCTACGCCAAGGACGTCAACGCCGGTGACGTCAACGGCCAGGGCGTGGGCGGCAAGTGGTACGCGCTCGCCCCCGACGGCAAGAAGGCGACCCTCTCCTCGCTGCCCGGCCTCTCCGTCCGCAAGGACGCCAAGCTCGGTGACATCGTCGTCGACAAGAACGGCCACACGGTCTACCGCTTCCTCAAGGACAAGGCGTGGCCGAAGTCGGTCTCGAACTGCCTCGGCGCCTGCGCGGACAAGTGGCCGGCCGTCGGCATCGTCTCGGCGAACGACACCAAGGGTGTGCAGAAGAAGGGCCTCATGGGCTTCACCCGCCCCGACGGCGTCAAGCAGATGACCGTCAACTGCTGGCCCATCTACACCTTCTCCGGTGACACGGCCGCCGGACAGACCAACGGTCAGGGCGTGGGCGGCACGTGGTACGCCGTCTCCCCTGAAGGCAAGCCGGTCGGCGCGCCCGCGGAGTAGCGAGAACCTCCCCAGGGTTCGATCGCCCCCGCCCACTCGGCAACCGGGACGCGGAAGGGAGGGACGCGGGCAAGCGAAAAGAGTGCCGAACACCACAGCAAGCGCGTACGACCCCGGGTCCGCCCCCTCCGCACCGCACGGAGGGGGCGGACCGCTTTGGCTTATTCCGCACGCCAATTCCGGCATTCTCCGCGCTTCTCCGCGTGTCCCCGCACGTCAATTCGGCACGTGCCGGCGGCAGTCAGCGGGAACGGATGGTCAATTTCCGTTTCCGCTCGACCCTTTGGCGGGCGATCAGTAGCCTCAGCTCGAACACCGGATCGCCTACGCCTTGGAGAGATACATGGAGCGTCCCGCCTGGGCACCACGGAGCATCGACATCTCGGTGCCGAGCGTTTCGCGTATCTACGACTACTACCTGGGCGGTTCGCACAACTTCGAGGTCGACCGGGAGGCGGCCCGCAAGGCCATGGAGTTCCTCCCGGGACTTCCCAAGATCATGCAGGCGAACCGGGCGTTCATGCGTCGCGCGGTCCGATTCGCGGCGGGCGAGGGCATCACCCAGTTCCTCGACATCGGCTCCGGAATTCCCACCTTCGGAAACGTCCACGAGGTCGCCCAGAAGGCCGGCCCCGGCGCCCGTGTGATGTACGTGGACCACGATCCGGTGGCGGTCGCGCACAGCCAGGCCGTCCTCGCGGACAACGCGACCGCCGACGTCGTCGCGGCGGACCTCCGCAAGCCCCAGGAGATCCTGTCGAGCCCCGAGGTGCGGGAGCTGATCGACCTGAATCAGCCAGTGGCCTTACTTCTCGTTGCCATACTGCACTTCGTGGAGGACGCGGACGACCCGTACGGAGCGGTGGCCCGGCTGCGCGAGGCACTCGCGCCCGGCAGCCTGCTCATCCTGACCCATGCCGCGTACGAGGGCCTGCCGTTGCCGCCCGAGCGTGCCGAGGGCGCGGTGGACGTGTACAAGGACATTCGCAATCCGCTGATCATGCGCTCGCGCGACGAGATCGCGCGGTTCTTCGAGGGGTACGACATGGTGGAACCCGGACTGGTGCCGATGCCGGACTGGCGGCCGGACACCGCACCGGAGGACGAGGATCCGTATTCCTTCTCGGGATTCGCCGGCGTAGGACGCGCGGCGTGATCGCGGAGCCGGACGGGCCGGAGGACAGACTGCGGAGGTTCGCGACGATCTGGAGCCGGGCGGTCTTCCCGGCCACCTCGACGTCCCTGACCCGGCCCGAGTTCGAGGAACTGCTCCTGCCGCTGGCCCGGCGGCTGAGCGAGGCGCTGCGGGCCAGGACCCTCGACGCCGAGGAGGGCAAGGCCGTCGGCGCCGCCCTCGTCGCCGCGCACTGCACCGACCCGGACGCCCTCACCCGCACCCTGGAGTGCGTCGACGCCTACCTGGTCCTCTACTGCGGCGGCGACGGCTCCCCGGAGGACCTGCGGATCCGCTCGGCCCGCCTCCAGCACGCCATGGCCGCCGGGTTCGCCCAGGAACTCCGCGAGCGCACGCTGGCCGAGCAGGAGGCCATCTCCGTGGCCGCCCTCCAGGCCCAGGGCGTCGTCGCGCAGGCCCTGCACGCGACCGAGGCCCGCTTCCGCGCGGTCTTCGAGGGCGCGGCCATAGGAATCGGCATGGCCGACCTCGAAGGCAACATCCTCCAGGTCAACGGCGCACTGCTGCGCATGTTCGGCATCTCCGACCAGACCATGGGCGGCCGCAACGTCCGCGAGTGGACCCACCCGGACGACGCGCCCCAGACCTGGACGCTCTACGACGAGCTCGTGCGCGGCGAACGCGAGCACTACCACGTGGAGAAGGCGTTCTACCGGCCGGACGGCACGGTCCTGTGGACCAACCTCACGGTCTCCCTGCTGCGCGACGCGGACGGCAACCCGCAGTACCAGCTCGCCCTCATGGAGGACACCACCGAGCGGCGGCTGCTGAACCTGCGCCTGCGCTACGAGGCGACCCACGACGCGCTCACCGGCCTCCCGAACCGCACCCTGTTCTTCGAGCGCCTGGAGAAGGCGCTCGGCGCGGGCGACAACCAGCGGTTCGGCCTGTGCTACCTCGACCTCGACGGCTTCAAGACCATCAACGACAGCCTCGGCCACGCGGCCGGCGACCGGCTCCTCGTCGAGGTCGCCGACCGGCTGCAGTCCTGCGCGACCGCACCCGGCGAGATGGTCGCCCGGCTCGGCGGCGACGAGTTCGTCGCGCTGACCACGGGTCCCGACACCGAGCGCGAGGTCGACGAACTCGCGGGCCGCATCATGAACGCGCTGATCACCCCCGTCAGCATCGACGGCCGCGACCTCACCGTGCGCGGCTCCATCGGCATCGTCGAGGGCCCCGCGGGCGAGCGCGGCCCCGCGGAGGTGCTGCGCAGCGCCGACATCACGATGTACCGGGCCAAGTCGGCGGGCGGCAACCGCTTCGAACTCGCGGACCCGGAGGCCGACGCCCGGGCGATCACCCGCCACGGCCTCACCACGGCCCTGCCCGCCGCCCTGGACCGCAACGAGTTCTTCATCGAGTACCAGCCGCTGGTCCACCTCGGCGACGGCAGTGTGCGCGGCGCGGAGGCCCTCGTCCGCTGGCTGCATCCGCAGCACGGCGTCCTGGGCCCCGACCGCTTCATCCCGCTCGCCGAACACACCGGCCTGATCGTCCCGCTGGGCCGCTGGGTCCTGGAACAGTCCGTCCGCCAGGCCCGCGCCTGGCGTGAGGCCTACGGCGACGGCGTCCCCCTGCGCATCAACGTCAACCTCTCGCCCTGCCAGCTCACCCACCCCGGACTGGTCCAGGACACCGTCGACATCCTGGAGCGCACCGGCGTCGCACCCGACGCGCTCTGCCTGGAGGTCACGGAGTCCGCGCTGATCGGCGCCGACGACGATCTCCTGAAGCCGCTGCGGCGGCTCGCCGAGATGGGTGTCGACATCGCCCTGGACGACTTCGGCACCGGCTACTCGAACCTCGCCAACCTCCGCCGCCTGCCGGTGAGCATCCTCAAGCTGGACCGCTCCTTCACCCAGAGCATGCAGCAGTTCCCGGCCGACCCCGTCGACCTGAAGATCGTCGAGGGGATCGTCTCCCTCGCCCACAGCCTGGACCTCGCGGTGACGGTCGAGGGCGTGGAGACCGGCGCCCAGGCCGAGCAGCTCCGCATACTCGGCTGCGACACGGCCCAGGGCTGGTTCTACGCCCGCCCCGGCCCGCCGGAGCGGCTGCACGACCTGGCGCTGGTGGACGCGACGGGGTGAGCGGGGTTCGCGGGCACCGCGCAGGACCTGTGCGCGGGGCCCGGGCGGGGGAGGATGCCCTCATGGCGACCGGACACCTCCTGTCCCTCGCCGCGTCGCACCGAAGGAGCCGGGTTCGATGAGTACTGGGACGAGCACCGAACTGCAGGGCAGGACCGCCGTGGTCACGGGCGCCAGCAAGGGCATCGGGCTGGCCGTCGCCGCTGCGCTGGCCGGGGCGGGGGCGAGCGTCGTCGCCGGCTCCCGTACGACGACCGAGGGGCTGGACGCCCTGGTCAAGGAGGGTTCCGTCACCTGGGTGCCGGTGGACCTCGCGGAACCGGGTGCGGCCGAGCGGCTGATCGAGGCGGCGGACGGCCGGGTGGACGTCCTGGTGAACAACGTCGGTACGGCACCGCCGCGCACCGGCGGCTTCCTCTCGGTGACCGACGAGGAGTGGGCACGCACCCTGGACCTGAACCTCCTCACGGCGGTACGCGTCACCCGCGCCGCCCTGCCGCTGATGCTGGCCGCCGGACAGGGGTCCGTGATCACGATCGGCTCGGTCAACGCCACCCTGCCCGACCCGCTGGTCATCGACTACAGCGCGGGCAAGGCCGCCCTGGTCGCCTTCTCCAAGGCCCTGTCCAAGGAGGTCGGCCCGAAGGGCATCCGCGTCAACACGGTCAGTCCTGGCCCGGTCGAGACGGACCTGTGGCTGGGCGGCACCGGCGTCGCCGCGACCGTCTCGGCCGCCGCGGGACTCACCCCCGAGCAGGTCGTCGCCCGGGCCTCCGCCGACATCGTCACCGGCCGCTTCTCCAAGCCCGCCGAGATCGCCGACGTGGTCCTGTTCCTCGCCGGCACCCGCGCGGCCAACCTGACCGGCACGGACGTGGTGATCGACGGCGGCCTGATCCCGACCTGGTGACCAACGGGTCACCCGTCTGACCCGGCGACGCGAGACGCGGCGCGGACGCCCGGCGGCACGCGCGCCGCGCCGCGGAACACCGCCGGCCCCACCCCTCCCCGCACCCTCGCACCCCTCAGCGCTCCAGCAGCATCCGCTGCAGCTCCCGCGCGGCCCTCGGCGGAGCCACGTCGCTGCGGTGCGCGAGGGCGATGGTCCGGTGCAGTCCGGGCCGGGCCAGGGACGTCACCCGCAGTCCGCGGCCGGACTTGGTGGCGACCATGCGCGGGACCACGGCGACGCCCAGGCCCGCGCGGACGAAGCCGAGGACCGCGTCCATCTCGCCGCCCTCGACCGCGAAGTCCGGTTCGAAGCCCTCGGCGCGGCACGCGGCGACGGTGAGTTCGCGCAGGTCGTAGCCGTGGCGGAACATCACGAGGCGTTCGCCCTCCAGGTCGGCGATGCGGACGGTCCGGCCGCGGCCGGGGGCCGGCGCCTCGGGGGAGGAGACCACGACCAGGTCCTCGCGCAGCAGCTCCACCGTCGTCAACGCCGGTGAGGGGGTGGGCAGGGGCAGCACCACCAGGGCCAGGTCGAGCGCCCCGCGGGCGAGCTCCCGTACGAGGTCGTGGGAACCGCCCTCCTCGATCAGCAGCCGGATGCCGGGATAGCGGTCGTGGAAGGCGCGGAGGACGTCCGGGAGCAGGCCGGTGCAGAGGCTCGGTGTCGCGCCCAGCCTGATCCGGCCGCTGCGCAGCTGGGCCAGTTCCTGCACCTCGTGCCGGGCGGTGTCCGCGTCCGCCAGGATGCGGCGGGCCAGCGGCAGCAGCGCCTCGCCCGCGTCGGTGAGCGTGATGTTGCCCCGGGCCCGCAGGAACAGGTCCGCGCCCAACTCCCGCTCCAGCGCCTTGATCTGCTGGGACAGCGAGGGCTGCGCGACATGCACGAGATCGGCGGCCCGGGTGAAGTGCCGGGTCTCGGCGACCGCCACGAAGTACTGGAGCTGCTGGAACTGCATACCTCCACGATAGCTCCAGGCTATGGAAACCAGGCAGACCATGTCTTGGACCGATCGGGCATCGGGCGCCTAACGTCACTGGACATGGCTCTGGCAACGCGGACGGACCGACGGCCGTCGATGGCGCGCACGGTGTGGGACAGCTCCGTCGGCAAGAAGACAGTGATGGCGGTCAGCGGCCTGATCATGCTGCTGTACCTGGTCGTCCACATGATCGGCAACCTGAAGATCTTCTTCGGTGCGGGCGAGTTCAACCACTACGCCCACTGGCTGCGCACCGTCGGCGAACCCTTCATGCACTACGAGTGGACGCTCTGGCTGATCCGCGTCGTACTGGTCGTCGCCGTGGTCGCCCACGCGGTCTCCGCCTACCAGCTCAGCCGCCGCGACATCAAGGCCCGCCCCAGCAAGTACGTGCACAGGAAACCCCGGGCGAGCTACGCCACCCGCACCATGCGCTGGGGCGGCGTCATCCTCGCCCTGTTCATCGTCTGGCACATCCTCGACCTGACCACCGGCACCGTGCACTCCGGCGGCTTCCAGGAGGGCCACCCGTACCAGAACGTCGTGGACACCTTCTCCACCTGGTACGGCGACACCATCTACATCGTCGCGATGCTCGCCCTCGGCCTGCACGTCCGGCACGGCTTCTGGAGCGCCGCCCAGACCCTCGGCGCGGGCAGCCGCAGCCGCGACCGCGCCCTGAAGACGATCGCCAATGTCCTCGCGCTGCTGCTCACGGCCGGCTTCATCGCCGTTCCCGTGGGCGTCATGACCGGAGTGGTGAGCTGAAATGACCCTTGAATACGCGGACTTCACGACCGGGGAACCCGTCACCGACACCAAGGCCCCCACGGGACCCGTCAACGAGCGCTGGGACACCCGCCGTTTCGAGGCGAAACTCGTCAACCCGGCCAACCGCCGCAAACACACGGTGATCGTCGTCGGCACCGGCCTCGCCGGCGGCTCCGCGGGCGCCACACTGGCCGAACAGGGCTACCACGTCGTCCAGTTCTGCTACCAGGACTCCCCGCGCCGCGCCCACTCCATCGCCGCCCAGGGCGGCATCAACGCGGCGAAGAACTACCGCAACGACGGCGACTCCGTCCACCGCCTCTTCTACGACACCGTCAAGGGCGGCGACTTCAGGGCCCGCGAGTCCAACGTCCACCGCCTCGCGCAGATCTCGGTCGAGATCATCGACCAGTGCGTCGCGCAGGGCGTGCCCTTCGCCCGCGAGTACGGAGGCCTCCTCGACACCCGCTCCTTCGGCGGCGTGCAGGTCTCCCGCACCTTCTACGCGCGCGGCCAGACCGGTCAGCAACTCCTCCTCGGCGCCTACCAGGCGCTGTCCCGGCAGATCGCCGCAGGGAACATCGAGATGCACCCGCGCACCGAGATGCTCGACCTGATCGTCATAGACGGGAAGGCGCGGGGGATCGTCGCCCGCGACCTGATCACGGGCCGCATCGACACCTACTTCGCGGACGCCGTCGTCCTCGCCAGCGGCGGCTACGGCAACGTCTTCTACCTGTCGACGAACGCCATGAACTCCAACGCCACCGCCGTCTGGCGCGCGCACCGGCGCGGCGCGCTCTTCGCGAACCCCTGCTTCACGCAGATCCACCCCACCTGCATCCCGCGCACCGGTGACCACCAGTCCAAACTCACCCTGATGAGCGAGTCGTTGCGCAACGACGGCCGCATCTGGGTGCCGAGGGCGAAGGGCGACCAGCGCCCGCCGAACGAGATCCCCGAGGCCGAGCGCGACTACTACCTGGAGCGCATCTACCCGTCCTTCGGCAACCTCGTGCCCCGCGACATCGCCTCTCGCGCCGCGAAGAACGTGTGCGACGAGGGACGCGGGGTCGGCCCCGGCGGACAGGGCGTCTACCTCGACTTCGCCGACGCCATCGGCCGGTTGGGGCGCAAGGCCGTGGAGGAGAAGTACGGCAACCTCTTCGACATGTACGCCCGGATCACCGCCGAGGACCCGTACACGGCCCCCATGCGGATCTACCCCGCCGTGCACTACACGATGGGCGGCCTCTGGGTCGACTACGACCTCCAGACCACCGTCCCGGGCCTGTTCGCGATCGGCGAGGCCAACTTCTCCGACCACGGCGCCAACCGCCTCGGCGCCTCCGCCCTGATGCAGGGCCTCGCCGACGGCTACTTCGTCCTCCCGGCGACCATCAACGACTACCTCGCGCGCAACCCCCGACACGAGGACATCGGCGACCATCACCCCGCCGTGCAGGAGGTGCTGGCGGAGACCGAGGACCGGCTCAACCTGCTCCTCGCGGTGGACGGCGACCGCACCCCCGACTCCTTCCACCGTGAACTCGGCGAACTCATGTGGGAGTTCTGCGGCATGGCCCGCACCGACAGCGGACTGCGCAAGGCGCTGGAGCGGATCCCGCAGATCCGCGAGGAGTTCTGGCGGCGGATCAAGGTCCCGGGCACCGGTGAGGAGTTCAACCAATCGCTGGAGAAGGCGAACCGCGTCGTCGACTACCTCGAACTCGCCGAGCTGATGTGCCTCGACGCACTCCACCGCGCCGAGTCCTGCGGCGGCCACTTCCGCGAGGAGTTCCAGACTCCGGACGGCGAAGCGGAGCGCAGGGACGAGGAGTTCGGCTACGCGGCCGCCTGGGAGTTCACCGGCACCGGCTCGTCTCCCGTCCTGCACAAGGAAGACCTGGTCTTCGAGTACGTCCACCCCACCCAGCGGAGCTACGCATGAAGCTCACCCTGCGCGTCTGGCGGCAGAAGAACGCCGACGCCGAAGGCGCCATGTCCACCTACCACGTGGACGGAATCTCCACGGACATGTCGTTCCTGGAGATGCTCGACACCCTCAACGAGGAACTCATCCTCACGGGCGAGGACCCGGTCGCCTTCGACCACGACTGCCGCGAGGGCATCTGCGGCGCCTGCTCCCTCGTCATCAACGGCGACGCCCACGGCCCGGAGCGCACCACCACCTGCCAGCTCCACATGCGGTCCTTCCAGGACGGCGACACGATCGACATCGAACCGTGGCGTGCCGCCGCCTTCCCGGTCGTGAAGGACCTCGTGGTCGACCGCTCGGCCTTCGACCGCATCATCCAGGCGGGCGGCTACATCACCGCCCCGACCGGCGCCGCCCCCGAGGCCCACGCCACCGCCGTACCCAAACCGGACGCCGACCTCGCCTTCGAGCACGCCGAGTGCATCGGCTGCGGCGCGTGCGTCGCCGCCTGCCCGAACGGCGCGGCGATGCTGTTCACCTCCGCCAAGGTCAACCACCTCAACGTCCTCCCGCAGGGCGCCCCCGAGCGCGAGACCCGCGTCCTCGACATGGTCGCGCAGATGGACGAGGAGGGCTTCGGCGGCTGCACCCTCGCCGGCGAATGCGCCACCGCCTGCCCCAAGGGCATCCCGCTGATGTCCATCACCGGCATGAACAAGGAGTGGCTGCGCGCCACGCGCAAGGCCGCGAAACGCTGAACTCGCATGTGAACTCCCTTACGGGACAAGAACGTTCGCCGACAAGGTGCGGACGGGCGGGGCCGGGAGTGGTGCTCATCCCCGGCCCCGCCTCCTCATTCCCGACCGCGGGCCGGGGCCGGTCGGGGAACTCGCCTCGGGCCCCCTTCGTTCACGCGAGGACGAGTGTCCCTGAATGCAGGGGTGTGAGGACGCCGTTCAACAACCCCACATCCCGGCTCCGGGCACAGGTCACGCGCAGGACGCCCGGCGTAGGAAGAACTGTTGCGGCCGGACTTACGGAACCGGCCAGCCAGTTCCCCCGCCGTCCCCGGCCCGTGATCAGGGAGAGCCATGACCGGCGTTTCCACCCTCGACCGTCCCTCGCAGCCCGACGCGCCGACCCGCTACACCGTCACGCTCGCCCGCGACGAGGACGATGTGCGTGCCGCGCAGCGGCTGCGGCACGACGTCTTCGCCGGGGAGATGGGCGCCCACCTGTCCAGCCCGCAGCCGGGCCTGGACGTCGACGCCTTCGACGCCTACTGCGACCACCTCCTCGTCCGCGACACGGTCACCGGGCAGGTGGTCGGCACCTACCGGCTGCTGCCGCCCGAGCGCGCCGCCGTCGCCGGACGGCTCTACTCGGAGAGCGAGTTCGACCTCGCCCCCCTCGACGCGATCCGACCGGGCCTCGTCGAGGTCGGCCGCTCCTGCGTCCACCCCGACCACCGCGACGGCACCGTCATCGGTCTCATCTGGGCCGGCATAGCCCGCTACATGGTCGACCGCGGCCACGACTGGCTCGCCGGCTGCTGCTCCGTCCCGCTCGCCGACGGCGGCGCCCTCGCCGCCGGGACCTGGGACCGGGTCAGCGCCAAGCACCTCGCCCCCGAGGAGTTCCGGGTACGCCCGCTGCTGCCCTGGAACGCCGACGGCGTCACCCGCCCGGCCGGCCGCGTCGAACTCCCGCCGCTGCTGCGCGGCTACGTCCGCCTCGGCGCCTGGGTCTGCGGCGAGCCCGCCCACGACCCGGACTTCGGGGTCGCCGACCTGTACGTGCTGCTGTCGATGCGCCGGGTCAACCCGCGCTATCTGCGGCACTTCCTCTCGCTCGTCCCCGCGTGATGAGCGTCTGGCTGCCCAGCGCGCCCTGCACCCCCAGGTCGTGCATCGACTCCAAGGGGTCCGTCACGGACGTACCGCGTGCCGTGCTGCGCTTCGTGACGGTTCTGGTCGTGGTGGCGGCGGGGGCCGCGCTCACCCCCGTCGGCAGGAGGATCCCCGCCGCGGCCGTGCGCTGGTGGTGCCGGACGATCGTCCGGGCCGCCGGCATCCGGCTCCGCATCACCGGCACCGCCACGCCCACCGGCGGGCTGCTCCTGGTCGCCAACCACATCTCGTGGCTCGACATCCCGCTGCTGGCCGCCGTACGCCCCGCCCGCATGCTCGCCAAGGCGGAGATCCGGCACTGGCCGATCGCCGGGACACTGACCGCGGGCAGCGGCGCCCTGTTCATCGACCGCGACCGGCTGCGCGCCCTCCCGGAGACGGTCGCCTCCATCGCGGGCGCCCTGCGCGCCGGGGGAGCGGTCGCCGTCTTCCCCGAGGGCAGCACCTGGTGCGGCCGGGCCCAGGGGCACTTCCGGCGGGCCGTCTTCCAGGCCGCGCTGGACGCCGGGGTCCCCGTCCAGCCGGTCGGCCTGCACTACCTGACCGACGGCACCGCCAGCACCGCCCCCGCCTTCGTCGGCAGCGACTCCCTGCTCACCTCGGTGTGGCGGGTGGTCTCCACGCGCGGGCTCGTCGCGGAGGTGGAGGTGGGTCCGGTCCTGGCGCCCGGCAGCCACCCCGACCGCCGTTCCCTCGCCCACGCGGCCCAGACCGGGGTGACCGGTCGGCCCCCGTACCGGGACCACTGCGTCTCGGTGGCGCAGGCCCCGGTGAAAATCCGCAGGACGGCCCGCAGGCGTCCTGTTAGCGTGGCGTCCATGAGGATCATCAGGCACACCGGCACCGCGACCGCGCGAGCGACCAACTCGCCGGCTGCCGACGCCTGACCTCACTGACCTCTCCCGGCGGCCGGAAACGGACCGCCGGGTGTGTCGTCTCCCGTCCTCGCGTACGCCGCCCCGCGGTCCCTTCCGGTCCCATCCGACCCGAAGGACTCACCGCCATGAACACCGACGACGTCGTCCGTACGTTCCTCGACTTCTACCGCGAACGCGGGCACGAGCCGATCACCGGAAGCTCGCTCCTGCCGCCGCCGTCGGACCCGGTCCTGTTCACCACGTCCGGCATGCACCCGCTCACGCCCTACCTCCGGGGCCGCCCGCATCCGCAGGGGCGGCGGCTGGTCAACGTCCAGCGCTGTCTGCGGACGACGGACATCGACGAGATCGGCGACCTCACCCACCTCACCGTGTTCGACATGCTCGGCTCGTGGTCGCTGGGCGACTACGGCCATCCGCAGAGCCTGCGGTGGGGGTACGAGCTGCTGCGGGACGGTTTCGGCATCCCGCGGGAGAAGCTGTTCGTCACCGTCTTCGGCGGTGACGAACAGGTCGGCCCCGACCTCGAATCGCTGGACACCTGGCGGGAGCTGGGCGTGCCGGTTGAGTCGACCCGGGACGAGAACTGGTGGTCCAACGGCCCGGTGGGGCCGTGCGGGCCCGACTCGGAGATCTTCCACTGGACCGGGGACGGCCCGCCGGAGGGTGTTCCCACCGGAGATCCGCGGTGGGTGGAGATCTGGAACCACGTGCACATGCGGCTGGAACGGCGCGAGGATGGCGGGCTGGTTCCGCTGCGGCAGGTCAACGTCGACACGGGCATGGGGCTGGAGCGGTTCGTGTCCGTGCTCCAGGGGCGCCGCTCGGTGTACGAGACGGATGTGTTCGAACCCTGGACGCGGGGCGTGCGGACGCTGTGGGTCCTGGACGAGCGGTCCCTGCGGATCGTCTGCGACCATCTGCGGTCGAGCGTCGTCGTCCTCGGAGAAGGAGTACGGCCGTCCAACACCGGGCGGGGGTATGTGGTGCGGCGGTTGATCCGGCGCCTGCTCACGGTGCTGTGGCGGGACGACGACTCGCGCACGCTGACCGATCTGCCGGAGGAGCTGACGGGCGGCGGCACGGTGCGGAGGCTGCTGCTGGAGGAGGAGCGGCGGTTCTCCCGGCTGCTCGAACGGGGGCGGCGGGTGCTGTCCCGGCCCGAGTTCCGGGGGGAGCTGGGTGACGAGGAGTACCGCTGCCTTCACGACACCTATGGGTTGCCCAGGGAGTTGGTCGTCGGGCTCCTGAGGTAGTCGTGCGGGTGCGTGAGGGGCTGGGGGCGCAGGTCCCCGCGCCTCCAAGGACGGGCGTCTAGCCCAGCGCGGTTGCCAGGTAGGGGGCCGTGGTGCTGCCCTTGGCCCTCGCCACCTCCGCCGGCGTCCCCGCCGCCACGACCAGTCCCCCCTTCTCCCCTCCGCCCGGGCCCATGTCGATCACCCAGTCCGCGCCGGCCACCACCGTCATGTCGTGTTCGACCACGACCACGGTGTGGCCGGCGTCGACGAGGCCGTGGAGCTGGCGGAGGAGGAGCTCCACGTCGGCCGGATGCAGGCCGGTGGTGGGCTCGTCGAGGAGGTAGAGGGTGTGGGTGCGGTGGGCGCGCTGCAACTCGGTGGCCAGCTTGATGCGTTGGGCCTCGCCGCCGGACAACTCGGTGGCGGGCTGACCGAGATGGAGGTAGCCGAGGCCCACGTCCAGCAGGGTGGTCAGGCTGCGGGCCACGGCCGGAGTGTCCGCGAAGAACTCCGCCGCGCTCTCCACCGTCAGGTCGAGGACGTCCGCGATGTTCCGTCCCCGGTACGTCACTTGGAGCGTCTCGGGGTTGTAGCGGGCTCCGCCGCAGTCCGGGCAGGGGGCGTAGGTGCTGGGCAGGAAGAGCAGTTCCACGCTGACGAAGCCCTCGCCCTGGCAGGTCTCGCAGCGGCCTCCCGCCACGTTGAAGGAGAACCGGCCCGCGCCGTAGCCCCGTCGGCGTGCCTCGTCCGTGGACGCGAAGACCTTGCGGACGACGTCGAAGAGACCGGTGTACGTCGCCAGGTTCGAGCGCGGGGTGCGGCCGATCGGTTTCTGGTCGACCGACACCAGGCGCCCCACGCCCGCCGGTTCCTCCGTGATCTCGCCGATCAGCGTGGACTTGCCGGAGCCCGAGACGCCGGTGACCGCCGTGAACACGCCGAGGGGGAACTCGGCCGTCACGTCGCGCAGGTTGTGCCGCGTGACCGGGCCCACCTTCAATTCACCCCTCGGCGAACGGACTTCGCGGGGCGGGGCGGGGGAGCGGTCGAAGAGGAAACGGGCCGTCGCCGACTCCTTCACCGCCGCAAGACCTGCCACCGGGCCGCTGTACAGCACCCGTCCGCCGTGCTCGCCCGCCCGCGGGCCCACGTCCACCAGCCAGTCGGCGCCGCGCATCACGTCCAGGTGGTGCTCCACCACGAACACCGAGTTCCCGGCGGCCTTCAGCCGGTCCAGGACCGTGAGCAGGGCCTTCGTGTCCGCCGGGTGCAGTCCGGCCGACGGTTCGTCGAGGACGTAGACGACTCCGAAGAGGCCGGAGCGCAACTGGGTCGCCAGGCGCAGGCGTTGGAGTTCGCCCGCCGAGAGGGTGGGGGTCGCCCGGTCCAGGCTGAGGTAGCCGAGGCCCAGTTCGAGGATCGGGGCGATACGGGAGGTGAGGTCCGCGGTGAGGACGCGGGCCGCCTCCGACGTGCCGGTCAGCGTGCCTGCCAGCTCGGACAGGGGGAGCGCGGCCAGGTCGGCGATCGTACGGCCCGCGACGGTCACCGCCAGCGACTCGGCGCGGAGTCTGCTGCCTCCGCACAGCGGGCAGGGGGCGCTGGTCAGGAAGCGCTCCGCCTTCGCCCGCAGGGTCGGGCTCTTCGTGTCCGCGAAGGTCTTCATGACGTAGCGGTGGGCGCTCATGTACGTGCCCTGGTACGGGCGTTGGATGCGGTCCGCGTCCCGGACGGGGTGGACCGTCACCACCGGCTGTTCGTCCGTGAAGAGGATCCACGTCCGCTCGTCGGCGGGGAGTTCGCGCCAGGGCACGTCCACGTCGTGGCCGAGGGTGTCGAGGATGTCGCGCAGGTTCTTGCCCTGCCAGGCGCCCGGCCACGCGGCGATCGCGCCCTCGCGGATCGAGAGGGAGGGATCGGGGACGAGGGACTCCTCGGTGGTGCGGTGGACCCGGCCGAGACCATGGCACTCCGGGCACGCGCCGGCCGCCGTGTTGGGGGAGAAGGCGTCCGAGTCGAGACGTTCGGCGCCGGGCGGGTAGTCGCCCGCGCGGGAGAACAGCATCCGCAGGGAGTTCGAGAGGCTGGTGACCGTGCCCACCGAGGAACGGGAGGTGGGGGTCGAGCGGCGTTGCTGGAGGGAGACCGCCGGGGGAAGGCCGGTGATCTCGCCGACCTTCGGCGCGCCCACCTGGTGGATCAGGCGGCGGGCGTACGGCGCGACCGACTCGAAGTAGCGGCGCTGTGCCTCCGCGTAGATCGTGCCGAAGGCCAGGGACGACTTTCCGGAGCCGGAGACGCCTGTGAACACGGTCAACACGTCTCGCGGGATGTCGACGTCGACGCCCCGGAGGTTGTGCTCGCGGGCGCCGCGGACGCGGACGCAGGGATCGTGGGGGCTGTGCATGGCCCGTCGAGTCTAGGGGACCCCGCCGGGCGCCGCCCGGTGACCCGCGCGGGTGCGAGGGCGTCCGCGCTGTGCCACGTTGGAAGACACGGATACCAGTCGCCGCACTCCCGCCGCACGGAAGGTCCGTGGTCATGAGCACTCCCGGATTCGGTTTCGGACGCAGTCCCTTCGAGGAATTCGACGAGCTGATGTCCCGGTATTTCGGCGGTTCGGGGCCGGCGTCACCCACGCGCCGGGCTCAGCGCGTGGACATCGGCAGCCTGCTCTCGGAGCGGGCCCGTGAGCTGGTGGCCCGGGCGCGGGACATCGCCGCCGCCGAGGGCAGCGAGCAGCTCGACGCCCGGCATCTGCTGGCCGCCGCCACCGAGCAGGAGTCGACCCGGCGCCTGCTCACCGAGGCCGGGGCCGATCCCGACCGGATCCGCGAGCGGCTCTCCGCCGGGGCCGAGGGCGGCCCGAAGACCGAACCCGCCACCCTCACCCCGGCCGCCAAGCGGGCCCTGCTCGACGCCTACCAGCTCTCCCGCGCCGAGGACTCCTCGTACATCGGCCCCGAGCACCTGCTGCGCGCCCTGGCCGCCAACCCGGAGTCGGGTGCCGGTCAGGCCCTCGCGGGCAGCGCCTGGGAGGGCGACCGGATGCCCACCGGCAGCGAGCCCGAGCGGAAGAGGCCCAGCAGCACGCCGACCGTCGACGAGTACGGCCGCGACCTCACCGAGGACGCGCGGGCGGGGCGGCTCGACCCGGTGATCGGCCGGGACGAGGAGGTCGAGCAGACCATCGAGGTGCTGTCCCGGCGCAGCAAGAACAACCCCGTCCTGATCGGCGACCCCGGCGTCGGCAAGACCGCCGTCGTCGAGGGCATCGCCCAGCGGATCGTCGCCGGTGACGTGCCGAAGACCCTGGCCGGCAAGCGGCTCGTCTCGCTGGACCTGGCCGGGATGGTCGCGGGCACCAAGTACCGGGGCGAGTTCGAGGAGCGGCTGAAGAAACTCCTCGACGAGGTCGGTGAGCACAGCGACGAACTGGTGCTGTTCCTCGACGAGTTGCACACCGTGGTGGGCGCGGGCGGCGGCGGCGACGGGGCCATGGACGCCGGCAACATGCTCAAACCCGCCCTGGCGCGCGGCCAGTTGCACCTCATCGGCGCCACCACCGTCGACGAGTACCGCCGGTACATCGAGAAGGACTCCGCGCTGGAGCGCCGCTTCGCGCCCATCCTGATCGGCGAGCCGACCGTCGACGACACCATCGAGATCCTGCGCGGCCTCCGTGACCGCTACGAGGCCCATCACCAGGTCCGCATCACCGACGAGGCGGTCGTCGCGGCGGCCGAACTCTCCGACCGCTACATCACCGCCCGCTTCCTGCCCGACAAGGCCATCGACCTGATGGACCAGGCCGCGGCCCGGGTACGGCTGCGGGCCGGGACGCCGCTCTCCGACACCCGGGACGCCGAGGACCGGCTCGCCGCCCTCAACCGCGAGAAGGACCAGGCCGTCGCCGACGAGGAGTACGAGCGGGCCAAGGAGATCCGCGACCGGATCAAGGACACCGAGGCCGAGCTGAAGGCGGGCGGTTCCGCCGGGGAACAGGCGCCCAAGGTCACCGCCGAGGACATCGCCGAGGTCGTCTCCCGCACCACCGGCATCCCCGTCGCCCAGCTCACCGAGGAGGAACGCGCCCGCCTGATGAAGCTGGAGGAGCACCTCCACGAGCGGGTCGTCGGCCAGGACGAGGCCATCACGGCCGTCGCCCGTGCCGTACGGCGGGCCCGGGCCGGGATGAGCGACCCGAACCGGCCCATCGGCAGTTTCCTCTTCCTCGGGCCCACCGGCGTCGGCAAGACCGAACTGGCCCGCGCGCTGGCCGCCGCCCTCTTCGGTGACGAGGGCCGCATGATCCGCCTCGACATGAGCGAGTTCCAGGAGCGCCACACCGTCTCCCGGCTGGTCGGAGCGCCTCCCGGATACGTCGGCCACGAGGAGGCCGGCCAGCTCACCGAGGCCGTCCGCAGGCAGCCGTACGCCGTGCTGCTGCTCGACGAGGTCGAGAAGGCGCACCCCGACGTCTTCAACACGCTGCTCCAACTCCTCGACGACGGACGGCTCACCGACTCGCAGGGCCGCACCGTCGACTTCAAGAACACCGTCGTGATCATGACGTCGAACATCGGCGCCGACCGCATCCTCGCGGCGGGCGTCGACGACTACGCCACGGTCCGCGAGACGGTGATGCCGGTCCTGAACCAGCACTTCCGCCCCGAGTTCCTCAACCGCATCGACGAGATCATCGTCTTCCGGGGTCTGGAACGGACCCAACTGCGCGAGATCGTCGACCTGTTGCTGGACCACACCCGGCGCAGGCTGGACGCCCAGGACGTCACCCTGGACGTCACCGACGCGGCGGCCGACCTCCTCGCGAACCTCGGCCACCAACCCGACTTCGGCGCCCGGCCGTTGCGCCGCACCATCCAGCGCGAGGTCGACGACCGGCTCGCCGACATGCTGCTCGCGGGCGAGCTGAACGCGGGTGACCAGGCGCAGGTCGACGCGGCCGACGGCACGATCCGGATCAGGGCACGTCAGGCGGCCGAGCACTAGCCGGACCGCGTTCGCACCCCCCATCGGGAGACAGGTATGAGCAGCTATCGAGCCGCGCAGGTGGCCGCGCCCGGCGGCGGGTTCGCGCTCGTCGAGCGCGATGTGCAGCAGCCGGGACCGGGCCATGTGCGGATCGCCGTGGAGGCCTGCGGGATCTGCCACAGCGACACCTTCTTCGTGAACGCCGGAGTACCGGGCGTGCGCTTCCCGCTCGTCACCGGGCACGAGATCGCCGGGCACATCGACGCGCTCGGCGAGGGCGCCGCGGACGACGGCTGGCGGATCGGCGACCGGGTGTCCGTCGGCTGGTTCGGCGGCAGCTGCGGCCACTGCATCCCGTGCGGGCAGGGCGACTTCATCGTCTGCGAGAACCTCAAGGTGCCCGGCTGGGCCTACGACGGCGGCTTCGCGGAGATGACCGTGGCACCGGTCGACGCGCTCGCCCGCATCCCCGACGGCCTGTCGGCGAGCGCCGCCGCACCCATGGGCTGCGCGGGCGTGACCACCTTCAACGGCCTGCGCCGCAGCTCCGCTAGACCGGGCGACCTGGTGGCGGTCCTCGGCCTGGGCGGCCTCGGTCACCTGGGCGTGCAGTACGCGGCCGCGATGGGGTTCGAGACCGCGGCCATCGCGCGGGGCCCCGAAAAGGCCGACTTCGCGAAGCAGTTGGGCGCGCACCACTACATCGACAGCACCGCCGGCACCGAGGTCGCGGAGGCGCTCCAGGCGCTCGGCGGCGCCAAGGTCGTGCTCGCCACGGCGGGCAACGCGGATGCGGCCACGGCGACCGTGGAGGGGCTGCGGCCACGCGGCGAACTGGTCGTCGTCGGGGCGGACTCCGCACCGCTGGGCATCAGCCCGCTCCAACTGCTCATGAGCGCCAAGGTGGTTCGGGGCCACCCGTCCGGCACCGCGCGGGACGTGGCGGACACGCTGGCCTTCAGCGCCCTGCACGGCATCAGCCCGATGGTGGAGACCGTCCCCCTGGACCGGGCGGGCGAGGCCTACGAGCGGATGCTGTCCGGCGCCGCGCGCTTCCGGATGGTGCTCACGCCCTGAGCGAGGCGAGCCGCCGATAGGAGTCCAGCAGGGCTTCACGGTCGTAGCTGCTGGTGGTGACGAGGACCTCGTCGGCCGCCGTCTCCTTCAGCACCGTCTCCAGCTCGTGGGCGACCTGTTCCTCGGTGCCCGCGAGCTGACCGCTGAGCCCGGCCTCGTAGAAGCCGAACTCCTTGTCCGTCATGGGCAGTTGCTCCACGCGCTCGGCGGGCGGGAGCGGCGGGAAGGTGCCGTGGGTGCGCGCGTGCGCCATCGACCACGCCTCCGGGACGAGCAACCGCCGTGCCGCCTCGGGGGTGGCGGCCACGGCGATCGTGCCCGAGATGACGACGTACGGTCGCGAGGCCCAGGAGGACGGGCGGAATGCGGCGCGGTAGTGGTCGATGCCGCGCCGCATCCTCTCCCGGTCGCGGAGGTCGCCGATGACCATCGGGAGACCGGCGCGGGCCGCGATCTCGGCGCCCTCGCCCATCGCGAGCACGAACGGCGGGACGGCCAGGCCCTCGGAGGGGCGCGCGTGCGCGCCGGTGGGCGACGTCCCGTGGAACCAGCCGAGGAGTTCGTCGAGCTGCGCGGCGAAGTCGTCGGCGTCGTCCTTGTCGCGGCCCAGCGCCTTGCGCACGCCGGTGGTGAACCCGACCGAGCGGCCGAGGCCCATGTCGATCCGGCCCGGGAACAGCGACTCCAGGACCCCGAACTGCTCGGCGACGACCAGGGGTTGGTGATTGGGCAGCATCACCCCGCCCGTGCCGACCCGGATGCTCCGGGTGGCCGAGGCGACAGCGGCGGCCAGCACGGTCGGCGCCGAACCGGCGACCCCGGGCACGCCGTGGTGCTCCGACACCCAGAACCGGTGATATCCCAGCTCCTCGATCTCCCGGGCGAACCGCACGGTGTCGCGCAGCGCCTCGGCGGCCGGGTGCCCCTCGCGGGTGCGGGACCGGTCGAGGACGGAGAAGGGGGTCGTGGCGATCACGGAACTCACATCTGGTTCAACACCGGGGAGGCGCCGGCATTCCCGTGCCGGTCAGTCCCCGGGGCGCAGCAGTCCCCGCTCGTACGCCTTCGCCAGCCGCTGCGGGACGAGATGGCGTACGCCGTCGACGGTGACCGGCACCAGTGCGGGCGTCGTGGCCTTCCACTGGGCGCGGCGGTGGCGGGTGTTGCTGCGGGACATCTTCCGTTTGGGGACGGCCATGGGGATTCCTCCTCGGTGGGCGGGCGGGCACCGAGGACGCTATATGAAAATGGATGCCATTAGCAATTGGGGGGTCGGGCAGGCTCCTCACCGCCGTGACCGGACCCGCCCTTCCCGGGGCGGGTCGATGAACTGCAGCTCCAGGGTCACGGGCGGCGCGGCGATTCCGGGCCCACCCGCGGCGGCCCACTCCAGCACTTCCTCCGTGCAGTCGTCGTCCATCGCGAAGCCGACCCAGGTCGGCCGCCCGCCCGCACGGCGCCCCGCGGCCGACGGCTGGACGACGATCACGTTCGCCTGGTCGCAGGGGCCCAGGCAGTCCGTCGTCCGGACCGCGAAACCGTGCTCGGCGGCGCCGGACCGCAGCCGTTCCAGCTGCCGGGCGTGGTCCGTCCCGGGGTGTTTGCGCGGGTCGCCGCAGCAGCAGCCCCGGCACACGACCAGGGTGCAGGGCCGGGCGGCGCCGATCAGGAAGGTGCGGGGGACGGGAATCGCGGCAGACATGGGAGAAGCATGAGGCCGGGCCGCTCGCGGGCCGCCGCCGGGGTGCCGGGTCCGGCTGTCTAGGGTGGCCGGGTGACTGCCGACAACAAGCGCCCGCTGGCCGTGTTCGACCTCGACAACACCCTTGCCGACACGGCACACCGGCAACGGTTCCTGGAGCGGAGGCCGCGCGACTGGGACGCCTTCTTCGGCGCCGCGCCGCACGACCCGCCGCTCGCGGAGGGCGTCGCGCTCGCGCTGGAGCAGGCCGAGGAGTGCGAGGTCGTCTACCTCACCGGGCGCCCCGAACGCTGCCGCCGTGACACGCTCGCCTGGCTCGCCGCGCAGGGGCTGCCCGAGGGCCGGGTCCTGATGCGCCGCGACGACGACCGCAGGCCCGCCCGGCGCACCAAGCTGGAGAAGCTCGGGCAGCTCGCCCGCGACCGAGAGATCCGGGTCCTCGTGGACGACGACGAGCTGGTCTGCGACGACGCCGAACGGGCCGGATTCCGTGTCGTACGGGCCCGCTGGACCGCCCCCTCCGCCGCGCTCGACGCGGCACAGGAGGGGGAGGGCCGGACCTGAGGTTCGTGGCCGCCGCGGCGGTCAGTCCTCGTCCTCGATACGGAAGCCGACCTTCAGGCCGACCTGGTAGTGCTCGATCCGGCCGTCCTCGATCTGGCCCCTGACCTGGGTGACCTCGAACCAGTCGAGGCCGCGGAGGGTCTGGGCGGCGCGGGCGACGCCGTTGCGGATGGCCTGGTCGATGCCCTCGTGAGAGGTGCCGACGATCTCGGTGACCCGGTACGTGTGCTCGGACATGCGGGTGCTCCTCTCGGCCGTGACGGGCGCGTCACGCGTCACTCCACCGTGCCCCACGGCGCGGCGGCGCGCGAGACGGCCCGTCACCCGGGATCAGCGCACCACGCTCAGTGACAGCGCGAAGCGTCCCTCCCGGTCGGTCCACCAATGGGTCAACTCCAGCCCGGTGGCGGCCAGTTCGGACCGCACGCCCTCCTTGCGGAACTTCGCGGAGATCTCGGTGCGCAGGTCCTCGCCCGCCGTGAAGTCGACGGCGAGATCGAGCGCGGGGATCTTCACGGTCTGGTCCGCGCGGGACCGCAGCCGCATCTCGATCCACTCGTGGTCGCGGTCCCAGAGGGCGACGTGGTCGAAGGCGCCGGCGTCGAAGTCCGCGCCGAGTTCGCGGTCGACGACGGTCAGGACGTTCTTGTTGAACGCGGCCGTCACCCCGGCCGCGTCGTCGTACGCCCTGACCAGGACGTCCTCGTCCTTGACCAGGTCGGTGCCGAGGAGCAGCGCGTCGCCGGGGGAGAGGAGCGAGCGGAGTCCGGCGAAGAACGTGGCGCGTTCCGCCGGGAGCAGGTTGCCGATCGTGCCGCCGAGGAACGCCAGCAGACGTGGGCCCGGGGTCTCCGGCAGGGTGAGGTCGCCGGTGAAGTCGGCGATCAGGGCGTGCACGGCGAGCCCGGGACGCTCCTCGACGAGGGCGTGCCCGGCCTGCGTGAGCGCGCTCTCGCTGACGTCGACCGGGACGTACACGGCCAGGCCGGTGAACGCGTCCAGTAGATGGCGGGTCTTGTCCGAGGAGCCGGAGCCCAGCTCGACGAGTGTGCGGGCGCCGGTCGCCGCGGCGATCTCGGCCGCGCGGTCGACGAGGATCTCCCGTTCGGCGCGGGTCGGGTAGTACTCGGGCAACTCGGTGATCCGCTCGAAGAGTTCACTGCCGTGGGCGTCGTAGAACCACTTCGGCGGGAGGGTCTTCGGGGTGCCGGTGAGGCCCTCCAGGACGTCGGCGCGCAGCGCCGCGTCGGTGGCGTCCTCGGGCAGGGTGCGGGTGAGAAGGAACGGACTCACGTGCGGGGCTCCTTCGGTGGTGCGAGGTCTTTCAGGGGGGTGAGGAGGACCTCGGTGCGGGTCGCGGTGAGCAGTGTGCGGTCGGGAACCTCCTGCCAGTGCGGGTCGTCGTCGTGGGGCTCGGAGGCCACGACCGTGCCGTGGCCGGGCCGCGCGAGGTGCCAGAGGGTGTCGCCCCAGGCGGTGGCGGCGATCGTCTCGCCGTCGGTGAGAAGGAGGTTGAGGCGGGAGCCGGGGGCCGCGTGGGCGACCTCCGTCACCGTGTCGGCCAGTGCCTGGCCCATGTCGTCGCCCGCCCGGAGCCGGGCGAGGACCAGGGCCCAGACGAACGCCGAGTCGCAGCGTGCCTCCAGGGACAACAGGTCGACCGGCGGCAGGTGCCGGGCCAGTGCCGCCACTGTCCGGGGCCAGCCGGTGACGGCGCCGTTGTGGCTGAACAGCCAGGGGCCCGCGGCGAACGGCGCCGCCGCGGCTTCCCCGTCGGCGCCCGCGAACGTCGCGTCCCGCACGGCGGCCAGCAGCGCCCCCGAGCGGACCACGCGGGCCAGGTCGGCGAAGGACGGGTCGCCCCAGATGGGCACGGCCCGCCGGTAGCGGCCCGGCACCGGGTCGCCCTCGGCGTACCAACCCACCCCGAAACCATCGGCGTTGACCGTGCCGTGCCGCTGCCGCCGGGGCTCCCAGGACTGCCGGAACAGGCTGTGCTCCGGGTCCACGAGGAGCCGGCCGAGCGGCTCCTCGGGTCCCAGGTACGCCAGGTGGCGGCACATCAGACGGCTCCCGAGCGGGCTGTGCGGAAGCCGGAGAAGATCTGCCGCCGGATCGGATAGTCCCAGTTGCGGAACGTGCCCCGGCAGGCCACCTCGTCCACCGCGAACGAACCGCCCCGCAGCACCTTGTACTCCGGGCCGAAGAACACCTCCGAGTACTCCTTGTACGGGAACGCCCTGAACCCCGGGTAGGGCAGGAAGTCGCTCGACGTCCACTCCCACACGTCACCGATCAACTGCCGCACGCCCAGCGGTGATTCGCCCGCCGGATAGCTGCCGGCCGGGGCCGGGCGCAGATGGCGCTGGCCGAGGTTGGCGTGTTCGGGCGCCGGGTCGGCGTCGCCCCACGGGTAGCGCATCGAGCGGTCCGCCGTCGGGTCGTGGCGGGCCGCCTTCTCCCATTCGGCCTCGGTCGGCAGCCGCCGTCCGGCCCAGCGGGCGTAGGCGTCCGCCTCGTACCAGCAGACGTGCACCACCGGCTCGTCGAGCGGCACGGCCTCCGTGACGCCGAACCGGCGCCGCAGCCACTGGCCCGCCTCTCGGCGCCAGAACCCGGGCGCGGTGACGGAGTTGCGGCGGATGTGCGCCCAGCCCTCCGTCGTCCACCAGCGCGGGTCGTCGTAGCCGCCGTCCTCGATGAACGCCAGATACGCGCCGTTCGTCACCGGGGTCGTGTCGATGTGGAACGAGGCCACCTCCCGCCGGTGCGCGGGCCGTTCGTTGTCCAGCGCCCACGGCTCGGTGGAGGTGCCCATCGTGAACGGGCCGCCGGGGACGAGGACTTCGGACGGACCCGTGAACAGCGGGACCGGCTCCGGGTCCGGGGCCGTCAACGCCTGCGGCCCGGTGCGGAGCTGATGGGTGATCAGCATCGTCTCGTCGTGCTGCTGTTCGTGCTGGGCGACCATGCCGAAGGCGAAGCCCATGTCGGTGAGCCGGTCCCCGCGGAAGGCGTGGCTCTCCAGGACGTCCGTGACACGGCCGCGCACCTCGGCCGCGTACCGTCGTGCCTCCTCGGGCGGCAGCAGCGGCAGCGAGGGGCGTTCCGAGCGCGGGTGCTCGAACGCGTCGTAGAGGCCGTCGATGTCGGGGCGCATCGCGTCCCGGCCGCCGACGGCGCGCAGCAGCCACAGCTCCTCCTGGTTGCCGATGTGCGCGAGGTCCCAGACCAGCGGGGACATCAACGGCGAGACCTGGGCGGTGAGTTCGGGCTCGTCCACGCAGCTCGTGAGCAGCGTGGTGCGGTCCCGGGCCGTGGTCAGGGTGGTCAACGCCCGTTGCCTGAGCGCCTCGATGTCGATGTCGGCCGAGGTGTCGGCAGGGATGCCTGCGTCGGCGGCGATGTCGGCGTCGGTCATGTGCGGATGTCCTTCCCGTGCGGGCGGCTGTCCGTACCGCGCACGCGGTCGAGCAGATCGTCGGCGGGGCAGCGGCCCCTCACGACGTAGCGGTCGAAGAACGCGCGGACGGCGTCCATGACTCCGGCGGTGGCGCCCAGCCGGGGCAGGGCCTCCAGCGCCGCGGCGAAGCAGACGAGGGCGGCCTCCTGAAGCTCCGGGTCGGACAGGCCGTGCCGGGCCGCGTCGATCCACAGCGGATTGTGCGGCGCGGGCAGGCCCTGGGCCCGTTCGGCCAGCGGCTTCACGGCCCGGTACGCGGTCTCGGCCGCCTCCGGGTCGTCGAACAGCGCCGTCGTCACGGCCAGCGGCACGATCCAGCCGTCGTCCCCGGGCTGCGCGTCGATCATGCGCAGTTCGAGATGGCCGCGCGGTCTGACCGGCGGGAACAGCGTCGAGACGTGGTAGTCGAGATCCTCCCGGGTCGGCGGTCTCGGCGAGCCCGATCTGATCCACTCCCGGAACGTCAGCCGTTCCGGGACGTCCCACGGTCCGCTGTCCCGCCGGATGCACATCACCGGCGCGTCCAGGACGAGGTCGGTCCAGGCGTCGCGCGGCGCCGCGTCCAGACGCGGACCGCCCGCGCGGCCGGCACCGATCTCCATCCAGATGAGCTGCCGGGTGGAGCGCCAGCCGGTGGGGCCGCGGCCGACCAGCGGTGAGTTGGCGAACGCGGCCACCAGGACCGCGCCCAGCTGGTGCGCCAGCCACCAGCGCCGCCCGAGGCCGAGCGGGCCCGGTTCCTCGTGACCGGCGTCCAGGCACACCTGCACGGACGCCGAGGTGCACATCATGCGGCGGCCCGCGGGACCGGTGCGGTCGAGACAGCGCTCCATGGCGTCGTAGCGCGGCTCGTGCAGGAACCGGCGCGGCGGATGCCAGGGGTCGTGGCCGATACCGACCAGTCCCAGGCCGTCGCGGCGCAGGACGGCGCGGACGGCGTCCAGGTCTTCGGAGACGGAACCGATGCACTCCATCAGGGAGGCGGCGGGCGACGAGCTGAGTTCCAGCTGGCCGCCGGGCTCGACGGTGAGCGCCGACCGCAGAGGCACGGTCCTGAGAGCGGAGTAGGCCGCTTCGAGTCGTTCGGGTGTCACGGGGAGCTGCGGCAGGCGCAGCTCGTGGACGAGCCATTCCACTTCGACCCCGAGCGTGCGGGGCGGACCGGTCTTGAAGCAGATGCCCCTGACCAGGGCTTCCACCTCGGGTTCGGTGACCGCGGTGCGGGGCTCCGTACAGTCGCCGCAGTCACTTGCCGTATCGGACATGTCGGGATCCTCCTGAGATTCCACCATGCCACCGGCCCGGTTTCTGTTGGGCCCGGGGCGGCACACTCGTCCCACCCAAGACCCTCGCGGCTGGTCGCACAAGGGTGCGTATTGCCACGTTCGGGATTGGTAATCTCCGGTTCGCCGGCCGTTGGCGGGGCCCGGAAACTCCGTTGCACCGCACGACCAGCATCGCTCACGATGAACGTATGAGCACGACGGGGGAGAACCCGGGAGAGATCGCGGGGGAGATCGCGGGGGAGATCGCGGGGCGCGCGCTCATGGCGTACACGGGGGTTATGCCATGAGCGCGCGCCTGCGCGGCATCGCACAGCAGACCGAGCGGATCGTCGCGGCCGGGGCCTATCGCGCCGCGGACGGGCGCGAGGTGTCCATCGCCGCCGAGACGGAAACCGCCCGCGCGGGCACCCGCCTGTACGGCCCGGAACCGGTGCCGGCACCGCCGTTCCCACCCGCCGGGACGGTCATCGAGGTGACCGGCGAGAGCAGCCTGGAGGTCGCCCGCCGTCTCACCGGCCCGGTCGCCGTCCTGAACTTCGCCTCGGCCCGCAACCCGGGCGGCGGTTTCCTGAACGGCGCGCAGGCCCAGGAAGAGGCCCTGTGCCGCGCCTCCGCGCTGTACACCTGCCTGCTGGAAGCCCGTGCCTTCTACGACCACCACCGCGCCCACCGCGATCCGTTCTACACGGACCGGGTCATCCACTCACCGGCCGTCCCGGTCTTCCGCGAGGACGGGGGCCGCCTCCTGGACGAGCCGTACACGGCCGGTTTCCTGACCGCCGCCGCGCCGAACGCGGGGGTGGTGCTGCGCACGGCACCGGAGCGCGCGGCCGAGCTGCCGCGGGCGCTCGCCGTCCGGGCGGAGCGGGTGCTGGAGACGGCCGTCCTGCACGGCTACCGGCGGCTGGTCCTGGGCGCCTGGGGCTGCGGGGTGTTCCGGAACGACCCGGTCCAGGTCGCGGGCGCCTTCCACGCGCTGCTCGGGCCGGGCGGACGGTTCGCCGCGGCCTTCGAGCACGTGGTGTTCGGCGTCCTGGACCGCACACCGGGTGCGACGGTCCGGGACGCGTTCCTGCGGACGTTTCCGGAGCGCCTGCTCCGGAGCTAGCCGTGCGGACCGGGCCGGTCAGGTCCAGCCGTAGCGCTCGTGCAGCCGGTGCCGGACGAGGTTGAAGCGCATCTGGTCGATCGCGCAGGCCTCGCGCCGCATGCCGTCCTCGTGCAGGCGCAGGACGCGGTCCACGTCGACCCACGAGTCGCGCCCGGACTTGTCCCAGGGGCCGCTGCCGATCGCCACCCACTCGCGGTCGCCGTCGTGGCGCTTGCTGGACAGCTGGACGGCGAGCAGGGTCCCGCCGGGCTCACGGGCCACCACGAGCACCGGGCGGTCCTTGCCCCGGCCGTCGTTCTCCTCGAACGGCACCCAGGTCCAGACGATCTCGCCGGGGTCCGGGTCGCCGTCGTGCTCGGGGGAGTACTCGGTACGGACCCTGCCGACCTCGCGCGGGTCGGCCTCGGTGGTGGCGGTGGGGCCGAAGCGGCCCGGAACGTTCTCATCGGTATAGGCGGTCACGGAGGCACCTTAGAACGTGCCTCCGTGACCCCGGACGCCGGGCACCGGTCGGACGATCACTCCTCCTCGGCGCTGCGCCCTTCTACTCCTTGTCCTACTCCTTGTCCACCGACACCTTCTGCGCCGGCGGTGCGGTGACCCCGTTGAGACCCGAAGTCCCGGTCAGGGGCTGCCCGTTCGGGACGGGCTCGTTCTGGTTCATCGAGGCGAGCAGCTGACGGGCCAGACCGAGACCCGTGCCGCCCATGGTGAGCGCCTTGGCGAGCATGTCCGCCATGCCGTCGGCCCCGTTGAGGACCACCATGTTGTCGACGCTGCCGAACGCGGACGCGCCCGCCCGCACGATCTCCGGCCAGTTCTCGGCCAGTTGCTGCGCGACCACGGCCTCCTGGTTCTCGGCGAGGGCCGCGGCCCGCGCCTTGATGGCCTCCGCCTCGGCGAGACCCTGTGCCCTGGTCGCCTCGGCCGCCGCGAGACCCTTCGCCTGGGCGGCCGCCGCCTCGGCCTCACCGGTCGCCCTGGTCGCCGTGGCCGCCGCCGCACCGCGTGCCTTGGTCGCCTCGGCCTCGGCGACCGCCGCCGCCTTGACGCGATTCGCCTCGGCCGCCGCCGCCAACTCGGTCTCCTGCGCCTTGGCCTGGGCCGCCGAGATCCGTGCGTCGCGCTCGGCCTCGGCGCGCGCCCGGGTCTCGTAGGCCTGGGCGTCCGCGGGCTTGCGGACGTCCGCCTGGAGCTGCTGTTCCCGCCGCAGCGCGTCGAGTTCGGCGATCCGGGTCTCCTGTACGACGACGTCCTGCCGGGCGGCCGCGTCGGCGAGCGGGCCGGCCTGGCGGGCCTTCGCCGCCGCCTTGTCGCGCTCGGCCTGGTAGCCGGCCTGGAGGATCTCGCTGTCCCGGGTGGCCTCCGACATCCGTGCCGCGGCCTTCTGTTCGGCCTCGGTGGCCAGCCGGTTGGCCTCGGCCTGCGCGATGCGCGCGTCCCGCTGCACGGCCGCCGCGTGCGGCATCGCGAGGTTCTTGATGTACCCGGTCGGGTCCTCGATCTCGTGGATCTGCAGCGAGTCCACGATCAGACCCAGTTTCTCCATCTCCGTACCGCACGCGGCCCGGGTCTGCCCCGTCAGCTTGTCCCGGTCGCGGATCATGTCCTCGACCGTCAACCCGCCCACGATGGACCGGAGATGACCGGCGAACACGTTGTGCACCCGCTCCGACATCATCTTCTGCTGGTCGAGGAAACGCCGTCCCGCGTTGGCGATCGACACGAAGTCGTCGCCCACCTTGAAGATGACCACGCCCCGCACCTTGAGCGGAATCCCCTGCGTGGTCACGCAATCCACGTGCAGCTCGGTCTCGTTGAGGTCCAGCGAGATCTTGCGCACCGCCTGCACTCCGGGCATCACGAGCGTGCCGCGCCCCGTGACGATGCGGAACCCCATGCCTTCCTCAAGGCCTTCGGTGCGGTGCTTGGAACCCGAGATGATGAGTGCCTCGTTGGGCTCGGCGACCCGCCACATCGCCTTGAACAGACCGATCAGTACGAGCACGGCGACAACCGCCGCCCCCGCCACGACGCCGATGACCATCGGCATTCGCCCCCTTGTGATGGTGCCCTTTCGGCACCGAACGAAGGGAGTGTGCTCCCGCCCGGGAGCGGGGTACAGACGCTGACGGATCCTTGTTGCAATCTTGACGCATGCGCCCCCGGACAGCTCTCACCTGCGAGGGAGCCGGCTCAACTGTCGTATGCCTGGGTGACGTAGACCGTCCGCGGCGGCAGGTACTCCACCACCATCACCACCGTCCCCGGCTCGATCCGGTCCGTGCCCGCGGCGGCGTACGCGAGGAAGTGCTCGGCGCCGCCGCGCACCCGGACGATCACCTCGCCGACGAGTCCGGGTCCGATCGTCCCGGTGACCCGTCCCATCAGCCCGACCATCGACGCATCCTGCATGGTCACAGGGTACGGGCCCGACCCGCCCGTGCCGCCGGGGAGTTAGCGGCGGGCTCCGGCCACCGCTCGTGCCAGCGCAGTTCCGCCTCCGCCTGCGCGGCGAGCGACAGGAGCAGCGGTTCGCTGTGCGAGGGGCCCAACAGCTGGGCGCCGACCGGGAGTCCGTCCGCCACGAAACCGGCGGGGACGCTGACGCCGGGCCAGCCGAGGACGTTCCACGGCCAGGCGTAGGGGCAGGCGGCGACCATCGCGCGGTCGGTGGCGGGACCGCCGAGGTTGTGCAGCGCGCCGACGAGGGGCGGGGGAAGGGCGGTTGTCGGTGCGAGGACCACGTCGTACATCCCGAAGAACGCGCCGATCCGGTCGTGCAGGACGGCCTCCGCGCGCCGGGCCGCCCGCAGCGGGGCCCCGCCCAGCAGCCGGCCGAGGCGGGCGGCCTCCAGGGTGCGGCGGTCGAGGAGTCCGGGGTGCGGTGCCTCGCGGACCCGCTCGGCGATGCCGGCGGTGGCGCGGGGGAGGAAACCCAGTCCGATCCGGCCGTAGGGCGGATCGTCCTCCACGACCGTGTGGCCCAACCGCGCGAGTGTGTCGGCCAGTTCGAGGACCCGGGCCCGTACGTCCGGGCGCAGCCGGGCGGGCAGCGCGGTGAACGGCGGTTTCAGGGCGAGGGCGATGCGCAGGCGGCCGGGGTCGCGGCCCACCGCGTCGGTCAGGGTGAGCGCGGGCGGGCGGTGCGGGTCCCGGGCGTGGTTGCCGCTCGCCGCGTCCAGGAGCAGGGCCGCGTCGGTGACCGTGCGGGTGAGGGTGCCGTTGACCGTGATGCCGTGGAAGGCCTCGCCGCGCGGCCAGGTCGAGATGCGCCCGCGCTGCGGTTTGACGCCGACGAGGTGGGTCCAGGAGGCGGGGATGCGGACCGAACCGGCGCCGTCCGAGCCGAGCGCGGCCGGGACCAGCCCCGCGGCCACCGCGGTCGCCGAGCCGCCGGACGAACCCCCGGGCGTGTGGCGGGAGTTCCACGGATTGCGGGTCGCGCCGAACGCCGGCCCCTCGGTGAACGGCCACTGCCCGAACTCGCAGGTGTTGGTCTTTCCGACGACGATCGCTCCGGCCGCCCGCAGCCGTCGTACCGCCTCTCCGTTCTCGGCGGCCGGCGGGAACGTGCCCCGGCAGCCGAACGCGGTCGGTTCGCCCGCCACGTCCATGTCGTCCTTGACGGCGACCGGCACTCCGAGGAGCGGTTTCCTTGCTCCGGCGGCGAGTTGCGCGTCCGCCGCGTCGGCCTCGGCGAGCGCGGCCTGCCTGCGGACGATCCGGAAGGCGTTGAGGGAGCCCTGGGTCGACTCGATCCGCGCCAGGGCCTGTTCGGTGAGGGCGCGGGAGGTCACCTCGCCGGCGGCCAGGGCGCGGGCGGACTCGGCCAGGCCTGCGGAGCGGTCGGGCGTCATGGCGGGCACCTCCGGGAGCGCGCGGGTCTACCGAACGGTAACGTCCGGCGGCCCGGTGCGCCGCGGATGCGGCAACTTCCTCTGACACGCGGGTAGTTCGGTCTGCGTCACAGCTGCCCCACAGAGATCAGCGGGTGCTGCGCGCACCATTGACGTGTTCCTGTCCCACCCCTACCTTCTGATCGAATTGACGAACCGCGTTCGAGATCGCGAACGTCCGAGTCTCCGGGAGAGCCGCCCGTGACCACACGTCCCCCCACACCGTCCCGCCGCACCCTCCTGCGCGCGCTGGCCACCCTGCCCGCCACGGCGCTCGTCCTGGGCGAGGCCCCCGGACTGCTCGGCACCGCCCAGGCCGCCGCACCGGCGAGCGGCTACGCCACCCGGTACACCATCGTCCCGTTCCTCAACAGTGACGACGGCACCGTCGACGTCTACCAGTCCGACGACGCCACCGACTTCCGGCTCGTCCGCTCCGCCGCGTACACCCCGCCGAGCAACCGCATCCGCGACGCGTCCGTGTTCCGGCACACCGACGGCTACTACTACCTGACGTACACCACCCACACCTGGCAGGACGTCAGCACCACCATCGGCTTCGCCCGCAGCGCCGACCGGCTCGGCTGGACGTTCCTCTACGACTACCCGGTCCCGATCACCGGCCTGTCGCGCGCGTGGGCGCCCGAGTGGTTCGTCGACGCCGACGGCAGTGTCAACGTCATCGTGTCCTGCTCCACCACCGACGACGAGTGGATCTTCACGCCCTACCGGCTGAGGGCCACCAACTCCGCGCTGACGGAATGGAGTTCACCGGTCGCCCTGTCCGGCATCGGCCCCAACCACATCGACACCTACATCGTGCGGACCGGCTCGACCTACCACGCCTTCACCAAGAACGAGACGGCGAAGTACATCGAGTACGGCACCGCCACCAGCCTCACCGGCCCCTACACGCTCACGAGGACCGGCGACTGGGCCGGCTGGGGCAGCTACCGCGAGGGCCCCTCGGTGGTGCGGCTCGACAACGGAGGCTGGCGGATCTTCTTCGACGGCTACGGCGACGGGAACTACTACTGCAGCGACAGCTACGACACCTTCGCGACCTGGTCCGCGCCGACCGCGCTGACCACCCTCTCCGGCACGGCACGCCACTTCACGGTCATCAAGGAGACCGTGACCGGCGGCCCGAGCCTCGCGACCGGCGTCACCCGGTCCTTCCAGTCCGCCAACTACCCGACCCGCTACTGGCAGGAGCAGTCCGGACTGCTCAACCTGCCGGTCGTGACCGGCTCCAGCACCACCGCCCTGAAACAGGCGTCCACGTTCAGCGTCGTCGCGGGACTCGCCGACGCGACCGGCTTCTCGTTCCGGGACACGGCCGGCAACTACCTGCGCCACTACGACTTCCGGGGCCGCTTCGACGCCTACGACGGCACGGCCGCCTTCGCTGGGGACGCCACGTTCTACGCCCGGACGGGCACCACCACGGGCGCGCTGCGCCTGGAGTCGTACAACTACCCCGGGCGTTACCTGCGCCACTACAACTACCAACTGCGCGTGGACCCGACGGACGGCACGGACCTGTTCCGGACGGACAGTTCGTTCGTACCGGTGACGGCGTGGGCCTGAGACCCGACCGCACTCCCCGCGCCCGGTCGCCCCGCGCCGGTGAACTCGCCGCCTCTACACGGTGGTTGACGGGGCGCGGCGGCGGGTCTCCGTGAGGTGGACGTCCACGTACCGGGCAAGGATCATGCCGCTCTGCGGGTTGTCCGCCGCGTGGCTGATACAGCGGAGCAGGGTGACCGAGTCCAGGGCGACGCCCTCGCGGGCCAGCACGAAGACCAGGGCGAGGAAGGCGGCGCGGGCGTTGCCGTCGTCGAAGGGATGGAAGAAGCACACGTCGAGACAGGCGCGGGCGGCCCGGGCGGTCAGCGGGAGGGGGCGGCCGGCGTCCCGCGCGCTCTCGGCCAGGCAGGCGTCCAGGCGTTCGCGGAGGCCGGGGCCGAGGCCGTAGCGCTCCCGGCCGTTCTTGGCGAAGGCCGGGAGGGTGCGGAGCGGCGGTGGTCCGGGTGTGCCGAGGACGTGCCGCTGCCAGCCGCGCAGCACCTCGACATCGAGGGTCACACCGCGTGTCGCGTCGGCCCTCACCAGGTCCAGAGCGGTGAGCAGGCCCTCGCCGCGGGCGGTGGAGACGGCGCGGTCGAAGGCGCGCACGTACTCCGCGGCGCCGTCGCGCGCGGGAGTCACCGGCCCGTCACCGCCGCCGTCCGGCGCGTCCTCCCACCGTGTGGCCGCGCGGACCGCGAGCCAGCTCCGCAGGTGGTCCGGCAACGGGCCGGAGGCGGGCGGTCGTACGGCGTCGTCGGGCCGCAGGGAGAGGGCGAGGCGTTCCGCGACGTCGTCGACCAGGACCCGGTCGGGGCCGGTCCAGCTCCTGAACCGGCCGTCGATCGCCTCGTCGACCAACTCCCGTGCCATTTCGGGGTCCACGTGCCAGCGGCTGAGGAACCAGAAGAGGACCTGACGGCAGTGTCCGTACCAGCCGCTGCCGGAACCGGTGCGGTCGTAGGCCTGGAGGATCAGGTTGCGGGCGGCGCACTCCCACAGGATTCGCTGGTCCGTCACGTCCGACAGGTCCAGCGGGAACGCCTCGAACCGCTCCGCGAGCCGTTCCAGCCAGTCGCGCCACTCGCACAGGCCGTCGACGACCCGGTCGAGGGTCTCCTCCGGCGTGGTGAACGAGTGCGGCACACAGCACCAGCTGCCGACCGGCCCGCCGCCGTAGTCCCCCTCGTCGTGCGCCCAGCGCCAGCCCGTGGCCCAGGCGCCGTAGTGCTCGGCCAGGGCATACGACATGGCGTCGGCCCAGGGCCTCGCCAGGTCCCGACTCCACTCGTGCAGAGCGGAGTCGCCGAAGGGGACGTCGGGGCGGGGAGGCATCCGGTGGGCCGGGCCGAGTGAACGCACCGTCTCCGCCGCCTCCTCCGGGTCGAACGGATGACGAGCGGGGTCGACCTCGTCCCAGTCCAGACAGCCCGGGTTCAAGTCCTTCTGCACCGCGCAAGCCTGCCGATGCGCGGGGCGCGCGGACAACCGAATTACGGCGAGGTCACCGCGGGCTCGGCGACGGCTCGTTCGGGAGCACGGCGTGGCCGGACGCGCGTAGCGTCGGCTCGTGGCGGAGCCGCGCGAAGGTGATGGCCAGGGCGACGGCCTGGACGGCGGCGCAGCACAGGACGACCGTGTCGAGCCGGGTCGGCGGGGTGACGGCGACGAGGATGCCGGCCACCGGGAAGGGCAGCAGCAGGAGCAGCATGGTCAGCGAGAGCGTGGTGCCGAAGGCCGAGGCCGGGATGACCAGCGAACGCAGGGTCCGCAGCACCACGGTGAGCCCGCCGTCGCCCGCCATGAACAGCGCGATGAGCACCGTGTAGGCGGCGTAGGACGGGGCTTGGGGCAGAGCGAGACAGGCCGCCGAGGCGAACGTCGCGCACACCACTCCCACCCCCCACAGGTCGACGCGGCTCAGCGCGAGCCGGCAGCAGGTGATCGCGAGCAGGGTGGCGGCGGCGGCCACCGACCAGAGGGTGCCCACGTCGGCGGAGGAGCGGCCGAAGTTCTCCACCACGATGACGGGGCTCGCCGACTGGAGCAGGCCGAGCGCGAGGTTGGAACAGGCCAGGCCCGCCACCAGCCAGCGCAGGGACGGCAGTCGGCGCAGCATGCGCAGCCCGGTCCGCAGACCGCCCGGGGTGCGTTCGCCGACCGGGCGGCCGGCGCGCAGCGGGGTGGGCGGGGTCTGGAGGCCGAGCACGGCCGCCAGCAGGGAGAGTCCGGTGAGACAGCCGAGCATCCAGCCGGGTCCGACCAGCAGCAGGAAACCCGCGAGCAGCGGGCCGACCAGCATGGCGGTCTGGTCGATGCCGATGAGCACCGACTGCACTCCGTGGGGCCGGTGCTCCGCCCGCCGGGTGACGATCGCGCCCACCGCCTCGTTCGCGACGAAGCTGAACTGGGTGAGGGTGCCGGTCACCGCGGCCAGCACCAGCACGGTCACCGTCTCCGCGGTGCCGCGCGGCAGCATCGTCAGCGCCACGGCCGCCCCCGCCAGCACCAGGGCCCGCAGTAGCGAGGCCACGAAACACACGATGGCCGCGCCGCGCCGGTCCACCACGTTCCCGGCCAGCACGAACGCGGCGATCCGCGGCGTCCACTCCAGCGCGAACGCCAGACCCGTCAGCGACGCCGAGCGGGTGATCGTCAGGACCAGCAACGGCATGGCGTACGTCGCCATGGAGAACGCCAGGGCGTCGCTGGTGCGGGGTGCGTAGATCCGTCGGAACAGGCTGCCGGACGGAACGGCTGCATGGCGACCGGCCGGCGGCCGGTCCTCGTGCAGGGTGATGGCCACGGAGTGGGGGGCTTTCGGTGAGGCGTATCACGGAGGGGGAAACGAGTGGTGACGTCCCGGGCGAAAAGAATTCGCGGAAGGCGGAAGGCGGAAGGCGGAAGGGGAGAGCGGAAAACGCCCGCACGCAAAGGGAGTTGAGGCGTGAAATATAGCGCAGCCAATTGAGTTGCGGCATATCCCGTGCGGCTGTCACCGCAAGAAGAGGAGAGGCATTCACGGCATTTCCCATCACATCCGCTGCGCGGGGTCCCGGCCCGCCCCGCCTACCGGTGGTCCCGGTTCCGTTCAGCGGAACCGGACGCGACAGGCGCAGGCCGGGGGCTCACGGTGGTCGTGACCGGGTGCCGAATTCACCGGTGGGTCCGACGCGGAGGGAACGGATGAATGCAGGGACGACCGGGCCGCACCCCGGTGACGTTCGATATTCCGTACTGGGGCCTTTGGCCGTCGCCGGTGCCGCGGGTGGGGCCCCGCCGCTCGGCCCGCTCAAACAACGCATGCTGCTCGCCATGCTGTTGTGCCGCCCCAACACCGTCGTCTCCGTCGACGTACTGGTGGACGCCTTGTGGGAGGACGGGCCGCCCCGGACGGCCCGCAAGAACGTCCAGGTGTACGTCTGGGCGCTGCGACGGCTCCTGGACGGCGTCGGCGCGGGCGGACGGCTGGTCCGGGGAGTCGGCGGCTATCTGCTGAGCGTGGACGACGGTCAGCTGGACTCGCTGCGGTTCCGCGAACTCGCCGACGCCGGACGCGAGGCGGCGGACAAGGGGGAACTCCCGCTCGCCGCCGCTCTGTTGAAACGGGCGTTGGGCCTGTGGAACGGACCCGCGCTCCCGGAACTCCGCCGTTCGCGGGCCCTGTCCGACGAGGCCGAGCGCCTGGATCTCGGGTACTTGCAGGGCTACGAGGACTGGGCCGAGGCCGAGTTGTGGCTCGGCAACGCCCGTGCGGTCGTCGGCACCATCGCCGAGCTGACGGTCCTGCACCCGCACCGCGAACGCCTGCGGGCCGCCCACATGACCACGCTGTTCCAACTCGGCCGGCAGACCGAGGCGTTCGCCGTCTACGACGACTACCGGCAGTTCCTCGCCGGGGAGTTCGGCCTGGGCCCCAGTCCGGTGCTCGAGGCCCGGTACCGCTCGATGCTGGCCGGCGGCGAGAACCTGACCGGCCGGCCCCGAGGCCTCCCGGCCGTTCAGGAATGGGCCGGGCGCCCGGCCCCCGCCACCGCCAGATGCGTCGAGACCGGCCCCTGACGCCCGGTGAGCGTGCGCAGGGTCCGGCGGCGTTCCGCCCCGGTCGGGTCCACGGGGACGACCATGATCTCGTCGGCGCCCAGGGCGTCCGCCAGATGGCCGACGGCCTCGGCCACCGTGTCCCGCCCGCCGTACACCACCTGCTGGTCCTCCAGGAACCTGCGGGCCAGGAAGTCCTCCCGGGCCGACGGCGGGGACGCCTGCGCGGCGGAGCCCGTGCGTTGCCGGACGGAGACGCGCGCCGCGTGCAGGGCCAGCCGCTCGGCCTCGTCGTCGCTGCCCGCGCAGAGCACGTTGAGCGAGGCGATCAGATGGGGGCGGGCGTCGTGCGGGCCGGGGACGAAGGCCGCCCGGTACCGTTCCACCGCCGCCGGGCGGCACTTGGAACGGCCCAGGTGGTGGCCGTAGACGAAGGGCAGGGACCGTTCGGCCGCGGTACGGGCCGAACCCTCGCCCGCTCCGAGGACGTGCACCTCGGCCGGTGCCTCGACACGGGGGGAGAGGTGCAGGGCCGGGTTGTCCGGCAGGCGGGACGGGTCGTCCGACGGGTCGAGGAACTCGGTGAGTTCGTCGATCAGCGCGGGGAACTCGACCATCGCTCTGGCGTCGCGGCGCAGTGCCGACTCCAGGGCCGCGCGGTAGGCCGGGGTGCCGGCGGTGTTCGAGGAACGGCCCAGGCCCAGGTCGATGCGGCCGGGGTGCAGGGCGCCCAGGGTGGCGAACTGTTCGGCGACGACGTACGGGGCGTGGTTGGGGAGCATCACGCCGCCCGAGCCGACCCGGATGCGCCGGGTGCGGGCGGCGATGTGGGCCATGAGGACCGGCGGCGCGCTGCTGACGAGGTCGGGGGAGCCGTGGTGCTCGGCGACCCAGAACCGGTGGAACCCGCACTCCTCGGCGACCTGCGCCAGCTCGGCGATCTCCTGGACGGCCCGGCCGGGCGGGACCCGGCCGTCCGTCGCGCCCACGTCCAGCACGGAGAGGCGGACGGCCGGACCGGTGCCGTCGGTGTCGAGGTGGCGCTGTGCTGTGCTCACGAGGAACTCCTGTCCTGCGCTGGGGTGGTGGACCGGGCGGACGGCTCGGGCAGGACGAGGGGGACACCGGCCAGCAGGGCCAGCGCCACCGCGAAGAGCGCAGCCGCCGAGGACAGCGACATCTGGGCCAGCAGCAGCCCGGCGGCCAACGGCCCCAAGGGCTGGAGGAGTTGGGCGAGCAGACTGCTGGTGGTGGCGACCCGGCCGTAGATCTCCTCCGGCACCGCGACCGCCATGATCGTGGCGAACGTCGCCGAACTCACCGGGGTGAGCAGGCACAGCGCGCAGAACCCGGCGACGAACGCGACGGTGCTGCCGCAGGTCCAGGCGACCGCCAGCAGGGCGGCCCCCAGCGCGGGCGCCGCCGCCAGGGTCACCTTCAGAGGGACATGCCGCTGGAACAGCGGGGTGAGGAGCGAGCCGGTCAGGCCGACGACCGCCGCCGCGCTCATGGCCGTTCCCACCAGGACCGCGCCGTGCGGCCGGCGGCCCACGCCGAGGATCAGCGCGAACGCCAGGGCGGAGAACGCCACGTTGAGCCCCGCGAAGTACGCGGCGGAGCAGCGCATGAAACGGTCCCTGATCAAGTACCGCCATCCCGCGGTGAATTCGGTACGGAAGCGGACGCGCTGCGGAGGTGGTTCCGCCGGGGCGCGCCTCGACCGGACCGCCGCCGCCACGCAGAGCGCCGAGGCGCCGAAGGTCAGCGCGTCCACCGTGAACGGCACGGAGGGGGAGAGCGACAGCAGCAGCCCGGCCGCGGCGGGCGCGGCGATGTCGGCGCCGTAGGCCCGCGCCTGGTTCAACGACATCGCGGCGCCGAGCTGTTCGGGCGGGACGATGCGGCGGATCACCTTGTTCTGGGACGGCCGGAACACCTCCAGGGCCGTGTCCGAGACGATCACGGTCGCCAGCGCCAGCGCGATCGGCACCGGGCGCAGCAGGACGTAGAGCGCCACCGCCCCCACGGCGCACATCCGGAGCAGGTCGCAGACGAGCATCAGGGTGCGCTGGTCGTAGCGGTCGCTGAGGTAGCCGGCGGGCATGCGGGTCACCAGGGCGATGACGAGGGAGGTGGTGCCGATGGTGGCGGCCACCGTGGCGGAGTAGCCCGCCGCCAGCAGGACCAGCGGCAGCACGACGAACGTCATCGACGAGCCGAAGTCCGACAGTGCCTGCCCGATCCACAGCAGCCGGAACTCCCGGTTGCGGCCGAGGCGTTGGGTCTGCACCGTGTTCAGGGGCGCGGTGGCGGTCATGCGCCGGGCCCGGTCGGCGCGAGCAGGTCGTCCAGCAGGAAGTTGGTGTTGGTGCGCGCACCGGGGCGGGTCGTGCGGAACCGGTCGAGGAAGAGCGCGACCCCGGCCGAACCGGTCGCCAGGTCGCAGCTCTCCCGCACCGTCTGCTCGCCCGGGAACACCACTCCCTCGGGCCGCTGCACCGCGCTGCACAGCGCCGCCTCGGCCGCCCGCTCCGCGTCGCCCAGCAGCTCGGCGTCGCCCAGGAACTCGTAGGCGTCCAGGAGGGCGTTGCCGAGTCCGCTGATCCCGTGGAACAGCTGGGGGAACGTCGTGTACTTGCGCCGCACGTCCGGCAGCAGCGCCTCGATGTGCGCGCGGAGCGACGCGTCGCCGGTCACCTGGTGGTAGCGCAGCAGGGTGGTGAGGATGCCCGCGGTGCCCTCGTCCCAGTAGTGGCGCAGCACGGCGGCCGGTTCGTCGGTGGCGGCGACGGGCGGGAAGGACAGCAGCCCGGAGGGCGCGTACGTCCCGGACGACAGGTCGAACTCCAGCCCGGCGCGGCCGAGTTCGAGGGTGGCCGGGTCGCCGGTCGCCGCGTGCAGGGCCAGCAGGAACATGGCCACACCGGACGCGCCCTCGCCGTAGCCGACCGGGGTCTGCCCGCCCGAACCCGGCCAGTGGGCCCGGCCGTTCTCGTGCCGGGCGCTCACCGCGGTCTGCGCGAAGTGCTTGCCGATGTCACGGGCCCGGTCGAGGAACTCGGTGCGTCCGGTGTCGCGCCACAGCCGCAGACAGGCCATGCCGTGCCCGGCGGCGCCGGTCAGCACACCCGGCTCGGTGTGCAGCAGCGGATGCCCGGCGGAGTCGCGCAGGACCCGCACGGCGATGTCGTGGTGGCCCAGCTCCGAGAGCACCCAGGCGACGCCGGCCGAGCCGTAATAGAGGCCCGGCGGCAGCGACTTGGGACCGGCCGGTCTGCGCAGCGCCCAGGCCAGGAAGGTGTCCGGCACCTCGTTGCCCGTGACGTGCAGGGCGTGGAGGCAGCCGTAGACGCCGTGCGCGACGGACAGCGGGTTGGTCTCGAAGACCAGCATGTCCGCCGGGAAGAGCCGGTCCTCGCGTTGCGGGTCGGCGGTGGTGCGCAGGTACTGTGCGACGCCGTCGAGGGTGGCCGCGATGCGCTTGCGCAGGCCGGTCTCCGACTCCGGGGCCGGGGTCACGCGCTCGGCCAGCGGCGGCAGTCGGCGCCAGGCGGTGGTGAACGGCAGGTCGGTCAGACGGCGGCGCAGGACCGCCGGGTCGGGCAGCGGCGCGTCCTCGTCGTAGAGGTCCCGGATCAGCGCGACCAGTTCGGCGGGCAGCGCGAGATCGGCGGCCACCGAGTCGAGCAGGCGCAGGGGTACGGCGTGGTCGACGAGGTCGTTCTGCTGGCAGGTCAGGACGCAGCACAGGATGATCCCGCCGAGCGCGTAGTAGTCGGAGCGCCGGTCGCCCTGTCCGTTGGCCATCGCCCGCCGGGTGACCGCGCCGGGAGTGCCCAGCCCGGCGCCGCCGCCGACCCCTTCGTGGAAGGCGGACTCCAGGTCGATGACACGGATGCGGTCGTCCGCGGTGACCATGATGTTGGTCGGGGACAGGTCGCCCAGCACGATGCCGCGTTCGTGGCAGGCTGCTATCGCGTCCGCGACCTGGAGCCACAGCAGCCTGAACCGGTCGTAGTAGTCGGTCAGTCCGGCCGCCGTCAGGTCCAGGCCGTACAACGGGTTGTGGGTGACGCTGAGATGACCGAGGTGGCTGCCGTCGATGTGCTCCTCGGCGATGAACGCGTGCTCCCACTGCTCGAAGTACGCGACGGGGCGCACGAACAGTCCGGTGTCCGCCAGTTCCGTCAGCAACTCGTACTCGTGGCGCAGCAGATGGACCGCGTCGATGCCCTCGGGCCCCACCTCGACACCGGGCCGGGCCTCGCGCAGGACGACGTCGGCGCCCGTCTCGGTGTCCACGCCGCGGTAGATGCCGCCGCGGTTGCTGAACGCCAGCGCGCTCTCGACCTTGAACCGGTCGTGGAGCAGGCCCTGGCTCGTACCGGCGGTGCCCTTGGGGGCCGCAGCGGTAGTTTTCCCGGTGGAGGAGGCGGCTGCGGTGGCGGCCGTGCCCGTCGCCGGTTCGGCGTCGGCGTACGGGTCGCGGGCCCAACTCGGCGCGTGCCAGAAGGGGGTGCGCACGTCCCGGACGAGTGAGCCGTCCGGAGCCCTCATCATCAGGTCCCGCAGCCCCAGCGGCTGGAGCTCGAAATGGCTGACGAACCCGCCGTAGCGGTAGGACACCACGCGCGAGCCCGGACAGCGCCGGTCGGACAGGACGTACGGCCCCTCGAAACCCCGCAACGCCTCCGTCAACTCCGCTGCGACAGACCGGAATTGAGTGTCGTCCTCGGGATAGACCGTGATGAACTTCCCGCTGGAGGCGCGCGGGAACGTCTTGCCGTTGGCCTCGCGCACCGCCATCGGGTCCATCAGGAACTTGAAGCGCACTCCCGCGTCCCTCAGCACCGGCAGCGACCGCCGCAGGGTCTCCGCGCTGGTGCGCGAGGTCGCCGAGACATGCAGCTTCCAGCCCTCGCCGACCACGGGCGCGCCCGGCGGCTCGGCGATGACCCAGTAGCCGCGGCGCCAGGTCCGCCAGGCGTCCGGCACGACCGCCTGGTACTCGCGCAGATGCTCACTGCTCGGCGCGCGCCGGCTGAAGTCCTCGAACCACCGCGGATCGTGGTTCATGTACGGCAGTACGTTCTCCCATGGCAACTGCATCTCGGCCCGCCCCTTTTTCGCCTGCGTGAATACGAACCCGGAGGTGGTCCCGGACGGCGCCGCCGCAAGGTGGCCGGTGCCGTCGGGACCGCCGTGTTCAGGTGGTGTCAGCAGCTCGTGATGGCACAGGAGCTGCAGCTGAAGACGATGGAGCTGGTCGGGGTCTCGATCTCCATGCTCTGGAGGGACAGCACGAATGCCGCGTCGACGGGCTCGATGGTGTGGGTCATGACAGTCTCCAGTCTCAGATGATGTCGGCGGGATCCGCTGACAAGTCCCAGGCTGGGGAGAACCGCTTCGGGAATGGCATGACGGCGGTTTGGATCCGGTATGCCCTCACGCGGGACCGGCGCCGGACCAGCCGGCGTTCTCGGTGACCTGGCCGTCCTTGCCCGTTCTGGACGCGGCGAGACTGGCGGAGGTGACAGCGGGCGGGATCCCGTCGGTGTGCGACAGGGCCCCGCCCGTGGGTGCTTCGTGGCTCAGCGGCGCGGCGCCGGGTCCGTTCCCGCTGTCGCGACCGGGGCCGGCGTCCCGGTGGTGGCGGTGCTCCCACCGGCCACCGGAGCCGACGCGGAAGCGGCGTCCTGCCGCGGGCGGCGCAGCAGCAGCACGCACACCAGGGCCGCGAGGAGCGTCAGCGACCCGGCGACCACCAGACACAGCCGCATGCCGTCGAGGAAGGACTCGCTCAGCGCGCCCAGGGCCCGGCCGGTGTCCGCGCCGAGGTTCATGTGGGCCACGGCGCCGAGGCCGTTCGCGTCGGCGGTGGAGACGATGCTCTGCCGGGTCGCGCCGGTCACCCCGGCGTCGGTGAGGTGACCGGGCAACGTGTTGAGCGCCCTGGTGGAGAGCAGTGCGCCCAGGACGGCCGGCCCGAGCGCGCCGCCGACCTGGCGGAACGCGTTGTTGCCGGCCGCCGCCATGCCCGCCTGCTGATGCGGCACGGAGGCCACGGCGGTCGCGGTCATCGGTGTCAGGACCGTGCCGATGCCCAGGCCCAGCAGCGCCAGCCGCCAGGCGATCGACCCGAACGAGGTGCCGGAGTCGACGCCGGTCAGCGAGAACAGCGCGCCGGAGATCACGAGCAGACCCCCGGTGATCAGGACGCGCGGGGCGACCCGGTGCATGAGCCGGCCGACCGGCTGGCCGACCACGATCGCCGCCGCGGTGACCATGAGCAGCCGCCAGGCCGCCTGGAGCGTGTCGAGCTGCTGCACCAGGCCGAAGTACAGGCTGAGCAGGAAGAAGAAGCCGATCAGCGCCAGGAAGGTGATCATCGCGACCAGGGTGGTGGCGGTGAACGCGGGGCTGCGGAACAGCGTCAGATCCAGCATCGGGCTGTCGCTGCGCCGCTCGGCGAGCACGAACGCGATCCCGCCGGCCACCGCCGTGAACAGGGCCACCATGACCTTGACGTCCGTGAACGAACCGGCGCCGCCCTCGATCACGCCGTAGACGAGCGCGGTGATGGCGAGGGTCGCGGTGAGCTGGCCGGGCCAGTCGAGCCTGCGGCCGTGCGGGGCGCGGGAGTCGGGGAGCAGCCGGGCGGCGACGCCCAGCGCGATCAGCGGGACCGGTACCGAGACGAGGTAGATCCAGCGCCAGGAGGTGTGGTCGAGGATGACACCGGCGATCAGCGGGCCGATCGCCAGCGCGGCCATGAGCGCGGTCGCCCACAGGCCGATGAACTTGCCGCGCTCCCGGTGGTCGGGCACCGCGTGGCTGATCAGCGCCAGCGTGGTCGGCAGCAGGGTCGCCGCGCCGAGTCCGGCGAAGGCCTGGCCGATCCACAGCACGTGCACCGACTGCGCGGACAGTGCCACGGCGGCACCGGTCGCGGAGAACAGCAGACCCGCCTGGAACACCTTCTTACGTCCGTGCACATCGCCGAAGACACCGGCTGTGAGGATGAACGCGGCCATGGGCAGGACGAACGCGTCCTGGACCCAGGACAGTTGGGCGGTCGACGCGTGCAGCGCCGACTGGATGGCGGGCAGGCTCACGGCGACCGTGGTCACCGGCAGGTAGGCCACGAAGACGCCGAGGCAGGCCATCACGAGGGTGGCAGCCCGTCGATCGGGCCGCCCGCTCGCCGGGGTCGTGACGTTCACGGGGAACTCTCCTTCTGGAAACGCGGTGCCCTCGAACTCGAACAGGCACGCGCCCCAGGATCGGCTTCCCCATGCACAATCACCAACGTGGAACCGGGAAGCGTCCCATAACATCCATCGAGCCGCTCACTGATGGCAGACTTTCTCCATGACCGACGAAGTCGACGGGAAAATCCTCCGCGCACTCCAGTGCGCGCCACGCGCCTCGTTCCGGGTGATCGGCGAGGTCGCGGGGGTCTCGGAGCAGACCGCCGCCCGCCGCTTCCACGCCCTGCGCCGGGCCGGGGTGATGCGGGTCGTCGGTCTGATCGACCCCTCCGTGCACGGCCAGGCGCGCTGGGTGGCCCGCATCCGCTGCCGCCCCGACCGGGTCGGCCCGCTGGCCGACGCCCTCGCCCGCCGTCCCGACATCGCCTACGCGGGCCTCGCGTCCGGCGGTTCGGAGATCATCTGCGTCATCAGCGCACCCGTGCACGTGCCGCGCGACGACGTCCTGCTGCGTCAACTCCCCAAGTCCGCCTCGGTCCTGGACGTCAGCATCGACCTGCTCATCCATCCGTTCGGCAGGTCTGGAGTGAGCGACTGGACGGGCTACGGCGGTCACTTGACGCCCCATCAGATCCAAGGCCTCGTGGGCGACCGGTCCGACCTGCCGACGGGCCCGCCCGTGCGGCTCACCGACGAGGACACCCCGCTGCTCGGCGCGCTCGCGGACGACGGCCGCGCCACGCACACCCAGCTCGCCGACGTCACCGGCTGGTCCACGGCCCGCGTGGCCCGCCGGCTGGACGCCCTGGAGAGTTCGGGAGCGCTCGCCTACGACGTCGAACTGCTCTCCGCGCGCCTGGGGTTCGCGCTCAACGCCACCCTGTGGCTGCGCGTCGCCCCGGCCCGCCTGGAACGCGTCGGGGAAGAGCTCGCGGCCCACGACGAGGTCGCCTTCGCCGCCGCGATCAGCGGTGACTCCAACATCATGGTCGTCGTCATCTGCCGCGACACGGAGGACCTGTACCGCTATCTGACCACCAGGGTCGCCGCCGTCCCGGGCATCGACGGCTACGGCGTGAGCATCCACGTCCACCGCCTCAAGCAGGCCACCTCGCTCATCTCGCGCGGGCGACTGGTGCCGCCGGCGTTCGGGTAGCGGGGGCGGGACGCGCGGTGCCGGATCACCCGTGGTCGGCGGATGATCCGGCCCACGACCGGCCTGCGGTGTCGCCGGGTCGCGCGGTCCGTCAGCGCTTGGTGTAGATGAAGCCGACCTTGTCGACCTCGTCGCCGGAGCGCCCGTGGAAGCCGGCGATCTGCCAGCCGGACGGGGCGGTGCGGGTCACGCAGTCCGAGGTGGTGGTGCCACCGGCCAGGGTGTTGCCCAGGTTGGTGGTGAACTTGGCGTAGTAGATCCGCGTGGTGTCGCTGTACTTGCCCTCGCACAGGTACGCCGAGGTCACGTACTCGCCGCTGCCCAGGGTCAGTGAGGACGCGGTGCCGCCCGTGCCGCCGTGGGTGAGCGTGGTGCCGTTGGCGAGGGTGACGCCGACCTGGTCGACGCGGGAGCCGGAGCGCAGCGAGATCCGGGTGGCGCGGGCGGCGGCCGGGACGCTGTCGATGTCCTGGTAGTAGTCGCCGTGCGGGCCGCCGAACTGGTCGCTGAGCTGGAAGTCCGCGTTCTGCGACCAGGTGAAGCCGACCGTGATCGGGTCGTGGTCGGAGAGCATCAGCCCGTCCGAGGTGAGGAACTTGGCGTGCTCGTTGTTGTACGAGGTCGCGTTGAGCGTGACCAGCTTGCTGCTGCGGTAGAGGACCTTGTCCACGACCTCGCAGGTGTTGGGCACGGTGGCGCCGGTCTGGTCGCACACCAGCGCGTCGCTGCCCTTGGCCGGTGCGGAGCCGCCGCGGATCAGCTTGACCCAGGCGTCGGTGAGGCCGTTGGCCGCGCCGAACTCGGCGATGGTGTCGGCGGAGCGGGTGTAGCGGGTGTTCGTGTCACCCATCACCACGACGGCGTTGCCCGCCGAGTGGGTGCTGATGAACGAGGTCAGCTGGGTGAGGTTGTCGGCGCGGGAGGCCTCGTCGCCGTCGTTGGTGCCGGCGTTGGTGTGCAGGTTGTAGAAGTCGACGTACACGCCTTCGGAGAGGCGCTCCCGCATGAACGTGAAGCCCTTGGGGGTCAGGCAGTCGCCCGAGTCGATCTGGCAGGAGTTCCAGCGGACGCGCTCGAAGTCGTCCCCGTCCCAGGCGTAGTCGGAGACCGTGTTGAGCCCGCTGCCGATGCCCGCGCCGCCGCTGGTCGCGGTCCGGTAGGGGTGGGTGTCGGTGGAGTACAGGTAGGCGTGGTAGTTGAAGTCCTCCTGCACGTTCACGATGTCGTACGGGGCGATGCGCGTGCCGATCGCGGTGGTGCTCGTGTCGCGCGGCGTCGAGGCGCTGGACAGCGACTCGGGCAGCCCGGCGACGTTGTAGGTGAGCACGCTGAAGCTGCCCGAGGTCGCGGCGGCGGCCGGTGTGGCGGCGGCCACCGAGAGCCCGCCCAGGGCCGCGGCAGTTGCCGCCAGGCCGGCGAGGAGTCTGCGCATGGGGAAGTGCCTCCTGCGGAGTGACAGAGGGGGAGATTGATGCGGCGAGCATGTCAAAATGTAGCGACAAGCGCTTGCTATGACTCCCCCTCGGACGTACCGAACAAGGAATTCCGGGTGGCGTGGAGATGGCCACGTCCCGCTGTTCGCCCGGTTGTTGCCGGTACGGGGGGATGCGGTCCGTGGGCGATGGGCGCCGGGCGCACGTCATCGGGGTTGGGCGATGCGCGCGGACCGGTGCTACGGACGCGCCAAGTGCCGCATCGTGAGGGCGAGTTGGAGACGCAGCCGCCCCTGGGGTGTGCGTACCGGCCAGCCCAGCAGGGACTCCGCGTGGGTCAGGCGGTCCTGGAGGGTGGAGTGGTGGACGTTGATCTCGGTGGCCGCCGCGCGCAGGCTGGAGGTGTTGGCGACGGCGTTCAACGTGGCCAGCAGCCAGGGCGCGTTGGCCGCCGCGGCCTCCAGGTCCCGCACGTCCGACGGTGGTTCGGCACCGGGCGCGACCAGGTCGGCGAGGAGGGCGATGCCGCCGAGTTCATCGGCGCGGACGATGCGCCGGCCGGGGTCCTGTGCGGTGCCGTCGGAGGTGAAGCGCAGGGCGGTGCGGGCGGCGGACCAGGAACGGGGCAGGTCCAGGACACGGACGGCGGGTCCGATGCCCAGCCGGCCCGCGGGCAACTCGGTCTCCGGGTGCGGGGGTTGAACGCCGTGGCCGTCGGAGAGCGCTTGCTGATCGCCGTCCGGGACGGATCGAAGGCCGGACCCGCCCGTCGTCTCCCGGGACGCGGCGACGACCCGGGGCGGCGCGTCCGGCGCGGCGACGACCCTGGCCCTGGTCGCCGGGTCGGCCGGGTCGAGTCCGAGGCGCCGGGCCGCGTGCAGCCGGGCCGCCTCGGGAGCGGTGGCGTCGAGCAGGGTCTCGGTCGACTCCGGGTCGTCGGCGGGAACCCGGCCCCGGGTGCGGTCCAGCACCACGCGGACGGCACCGGCCGCCCGCTCCAGGATCATCGCGTCGACGACACTGGGCGCCGACCCCGCCGTACGCTCCAGCCACAACGCGGAGGCCCCGCCCGGTGTCAGCGCGACGGCCGGCCAGGCGGGATCCGGCGGTGCCGCGCTGTCCCGGCGCGTCCCGTCCGCCTCGACCCGCACCCGGACCCGCCGCTCGGCGTCGACCAGGCGCGCGGCGCACCCGGCGAGCACCGCCGCCCCGCGCACCAGCGCCTCAAGACCGGCCCGCGACTCGGCGAGCCGATCGAAGTACCCGATGACCCGCACGGCGGCACCGGCGTCCGGATCCAGCGCGGTCAGGCGCCCGGCCAGCTCTTTCATGGGTCCATGGTGCGCCATGGGCGGGGCGGAGAGGAGTGACGGGAGCGGGCCGGCGGAAAACCGGTCGGCCCGCGACGGCTGCCGGACAGACCGGGGCCCTGGCCGGGGTCCCGCCCCTCGCGCCGAGTGGGTCAGTCCTGGGGCGCCTTCGCCGCGGTCACGTTCTCGATCACGTGGCCGAGCCGGGTCTGGGCCCGGGTCAGGTCCTCGATACGGGCGGCGATGCGGTCGCGTTCGACGATCAGCCGGTCGAGCATGGCGGGGGTCGCGACGCCGGTGCTCACACACGGCAGGAGTTCGACGACGGTACGGCTGGAGAGGCCGGCCGCGAAGAGGTCCTGGATGAGCTGGACCCGGTCCAGGGCCTCGTCGGGATAGTCGCGCTGTCCGCCGGACGTCCGCGCCGATTCCAGGAGCCGCTGTTCCTCGTAGTAGCGCAGGGCCCGCACGCTGACCCCCGACCGTCTGGCGAGCTGTCCGATGCGCATGGCGCAGGTGACTCCCTTCCCGCTCGTATCCCGCTGGTGTCCCGCTCGTACCTCACGTCGATGTGAGGTTCAGGCTAGCGACACGGGCTCCGGTGGCACGCCCCGGGGGCGGTCGGCCGTGCGAGGTGCGGGGTCGCCGGGACCGTCCGAGTGCACAGGGGCGCGACCGTGCCGGGCGGCGGTTGTGGCTTGCACCTCACGTCGACGTCAGGTTCTAGAGTGCCGGGCGTCGGGACGAAACACGTCGTTCCGGCCCGTCGAGGTAAGGCAGACCCCTATGCGCGCAGCCCGGTTCCACGAGTACGGCGGAGCGGAGAAGCTGGTGATCGAGCAGGCTCCCGAGCCCCGTCCCGGACCCGGTGAGATCCGGATCCGCGTCGCGGCGGCCAGTGTCAATCCCATCGACTGGAAGCTGCGGGCCGGTGCCCTGCGGGAGCTGATTCCCGTGGAGCTGCCCGCCGTTCCCGGGCGCGACGCCGCCGGTGTGGTCGACGAGATCGGCGACGGGGTGGAAGGGGTCACCATCGGCGACCGGGTCTTCGGACTGGGTGGCGTCACCGGCGCGACCGCGGAGCTGTTCGTCCTGTCGGCCTGGGCGCACGCCCCGGCCACCTGGAACGACGAGCAGGCCGCCGGTGCCGGTCTCGCGTCGGTGACCGCGATGCGGGGGCTCGACGCGCTCGGCCCCCTCGCGGGGCGGACCCTCCTGGTGGAGGGCGCCTCCGGAGGCGTGGGCAGCGCGGCGGTGGAGATCGCGGTGGCGCGCGGAGCCACCGTGATCGGGACGGCCAGTGAACGCAACCACGATTTCCTCACCGCACTCGGCGCCGTACCCACCACCTACGGCCCCGGCCTCGCGCAGCGCCTCGCCGCCCTCGCTCCGCACGGCGTCGACATCGTGCTCGACACCGCGGCCTCCGGCTCCCTGGACGACCTCGTCGCGATCGCCGGTGACCCCCAGCGCGTCGCGACGGTCGCCGACCACGCCCGCGGGCAGCGCCTGGGCACGCACGTGGTCAACGCGGAGAACGACCCGAGTCTCCTGGCCGCGGCGGCGGAACTGGGCGGGCAGGGCCGCTACACACCCCGTATCGAGGAGGTCTGTTCCCTGGAGCGGATCGCCGAGGCCCACGCGCGCGCCGAGGGCGGACGCACCCGGGGAAAGATCGTGATCCGCATCTGAACGGGCCGGCCCGCGATCGGTACCGGAGGGAACCGGCTGGAGCGGTCTCCGCCCCGCCCGGCCCCCGCCCGGTTCCCGCGCTTCTTACACCGTGGCCAGCAGCCTCCGCAGCCAGCTCAGGTGGGCCGCCCTCGCCGCCTGGGACACCGCCGCCTGGGGGGCGAAGCCGTCGAAGCCGTGGAAGCCGCCCGGCCAGACGTGGAGTTCGGCCACTCCGCCCGCCTGCCAGAGGCGGGACGCGTAGGCGACGACCTCGTCGCGGAAGGTCTCCGCCGAGCCGACGTCCAGGAAGGCCGGGGGGAGGCCCGTGAGGTCCTCCGCGCGGGCCGGAGCCGCGTACGGGGAGACGTCGGGGCCGCCCCGGCTCTCGCCGAGGAGGGCGGTCCAGCCGGTCTCGTTGGCCGTGCGGTCCCAGATGCCGACGCCCGCCATCTGGTGCGCGGACGGGGTGTCGTTGCGGTCGTCGAGCATCGGGCACAGGAGGAGCTGGCCGATCGGGCGCGGGCCGCCCCTGTCCCGGGTCAGCAGCGCCAGCGCCGCCGACAGGCCGCCGCCCGCGCTCGCGCCCATGACGACGATCCGCTCCGGGTCGCCGCCGATCTCCTCGGCGTGCTCCGCCGTCCAGAGCAGACCGGCGTACACGTCCTCGACCGGCGCCGGATGCGGGTGCTCGGGCGCGAGCCGGTACTCCACCGACACCACGACCGCGTCCAGCTCCCGCGCGTACTCCAGTGCCCCGGTCACCCCGACCCGCCGGTCGCCGAGGACCATCCCGCCGCCGTGCACGTGGTAGACGACGGGCAGCGCCCCCGACGTCGCCGGTGCGGTCGGGCGGCAGATCAGCAGCGTGATGGCGGGGGCGCCTGCCGGTCCCGCGACCTCGCGGTCCTCGACCGCGAAGGCGCCGTCCAGGGTCAGGTCCAGCTCCAGCGACTGAGTGATCGCCGGGCCCCGGCGGATCTCGTCGATGTCCTCCGGCGACATCCCGGGAGAGATGTACTCCCTGATCAGTTCGAGTGCCGCGGCGAGCTCCGGGTCGAACGGGGGCGGGGGAGGGACGGCGGTCATGGGCTTCTCCTGACGCGTGATGCGGCAGCTCGTACAGCCATGGTCCGCGTGTCCGTCCCCGATCGGCCCACCGCCGGACGGCGGAACCTCCCCGCCGTCCGGCGGGTGCCTTGTCGGGACGTGACCCGTTGTTCACCGCCGGGACGTGGAAGGGATCCCGCACGCCCCCGACGATGTCCGAACCCCTACGGGCCACCCCATGTGGCGCCCCACACGCCGTTCCCGCACCAGGAGCACCACCCGTGACCATCTCCCTGACCGTCTGGCTGCTGACGATCGCCGCCCTGTGCGCCCTCGTCGGCGTCGACTTCCTCATCGGCCGCACACCCCACGACGTGTCCATCAGAGAAGCCGCCGTCTGGACCGTCGTCTGGGTCGTCCTGGCCTGCCTGTTCGGCCTGGGACTGCTCTTCCACGGCGGCAGCGGGCCCACCGGCGAGTTCTTCGCCGGGTACATCACCGAGAAGTCGCTGAGCGTCGACAACCTCTTCGTCTTCGTCCTGATCATGGGCAAGTTCGCGGTGCCCTCGCAGTACCAGCAACGCGTGCTGATGGTCGGCGTGCTCGTCGCGCTCGTGCTGCGCGCCGGGTTCATCGCGGCCGGTGCCGCGATCATCTCCACCTTCTCCTGGGTCTTCTACCTCTTCGGCGCGTTCCTGATCTGGACCGCCTGGAAGCTCGTCCAGGACGCCCGCAAGGGCCACGGGCACGACGAGACCGAGGAGTACGAGGAGAACAAGCTCCTCAGGATCGCCGAACGCCGCTTCGGTGTCGCCGACCGCTACCACGGCACCAAGCTGTGGATCCGGGAGAACGGCAAGCGGGTCATGACCCCGATGCTGGTCGTGATGCTCGCCATCGGCTCCACCGACGTCCTCTTCGCGCTCGACTCCATCCCCGCGATCTACGGCCTGACCCAGGACCCGTACATCGTGTTCACCGCCAACGCCTTCGCCCTGATGGGCCTGCGCCAGCTGTACTTCCTCATCGGCGGCCTGCTGAAGAAACTCGTGCACCTCAGCTACGGCCTCTCGGTCATCCTCGGCTTCATCGGCGTCAAGCTGGTGCTGCACGCCCTGCACGAGTCCGGCGTGCACGTCCCGGAGATCTCGATCCCCTTCTCGCTCGGCTTCATCGTGCTCGTCCTCGCGGTGACGACGTTCACCAGCCTGCGCGCCACGAGGGACCGGGAGACGTGACCCGCCGTCGAGCCGCAGGCGTGGAGGTTGACTTCGAGAGCGCTCGAAGACCTACCGTCACGAGGGAAGGCGAAGGTCCGTGAGGACCGGGCAGCGGACGTGACGAGGGAGTCGGGCATGCGGGTCGGCGTACACATCAACCGGTTCAACCATTCCGGAGGTCCCGCGGCGATCGGGCCCGAGCTGGCCGCGTCGGCGGTCGCGGCGGAGGCGGCGGGCGTCAGCTGGCTCTCGGTGATGGACCACTACTTCCAGATGGAGTTCAACGGCGGCGCCGAGGACGCCATGCTGGAGGCCTACACGACGCTCGGCTTCCTGGCCGGGAACACCTCCACGGTCCGTCTCGGCGCGCTGGTGACCGGTGTGACGTACCGCAATCCGGGGCTGCTCGCGAAGATCGCCACCACGCTCGACGTGCTGTCCGGCGGCCGGGCCACGCTGGGCATCGGGGCGGCCTGGTACGACCGCGAGCACCACGGACTCGGCGTGCACTACCCGCCGCTCGCGGAGCGTTTCGAGCGGCTGGAGGAGACCCTGCGGATCTGTCTGCAGATGTGGGACCCGGAGGCGAACGGCCCCTTCGAGGGCAAGCACTACCGCCTCGCCGAGACCCTCTGCGTGCCCGCGCCGGTCAGCAGCCCGCACCCCGAGATCATGATCGGCGGCAGCGGGGAGAAGAAGACCCTGCGGCTGGTCGCCCAGTACGCCGACGCCTGCAACCTGATCGTGTCGACCCCGGACGAACTGCGGCACAAGCTCGGCGTGCTGCGCGGGCACTGCGACACGCTGGGGCGGGACTACGACCGTATCCGCAAGACGATCGTGCACACCGGCGAGTCGGTGACCACGGGTGACCTGGACGCGTTCCTGCGCGAGATCGACGGCTTCACCAAGCTGGGCGTCGACACGGTGATCCTCGGCCCGCGCACGGGCGAACCGGCCGAGTGGATCGAGCGGTTCGTGGCGCCCGCGGTGCCGCGGCTGGCCGAACTGGACTGACCGGAGAGGCCGTCGCGAGACGAAGGGGCCGGAGTCCGGGCGGACTCCGGCCCCTTCACGCGCGGTGCCTGGATCAGGCGGCGACGACCTCGCCCGCGTGGCCCTTCAGCGCGGAGAGGACCTCGGTCAGCTGGGACACGACCTCGGCGTCCTCGGACGGGTGGGTCTCGGCGAAGCGGGTCACGGAACCGGGGATCGAGAGCTTGAGCTCCTCGATGACCTTGCCACCGGCGATGCCGACGGCCTTGCGGGCCTCGTCCTGCGCCCACACGCCGCCGAACTGGCCGTAGGCGGTGCCGACCACGACGACCGGCTTGCCGCCGAAGCCGCTGGCGCCGTAGGGGCGGGACAGCCAGTCGATGGCGTTCTTCAGGACGGCCGGGATCGTGCCGTTGTACTCGGGGGAGAAGAAGAGGAACGCGTCGGCGGCACCGGCGGCCTCACGGAGCTTGGCGGCGGCGGCCGGAACGTTGCCCTCGACGTCGATGTCCTCGTTGTAGAACGGGATGTCGGCGAGACCCTCGAAGATCTCGATGTCGGCGCCCTCGGGCGCGAACTTCACCGCGGCCTCGGCGAGCTGGCGGTTGTGCGAACCGGCACGCAGGCTGCCGACGAGCGCGAGGATACGAACAGACATGGGGGACTCCAAGAGGGGGGCTGAAACACTGCCGTTACGATCCGGACCGAGGTCCGTTTAGATTTGTATCAGGCTAAGCGGACCGCGGTCCAGTTTTGTTCCTAGTGCTTTACGCTGTCTTCATGTCCAGCGCCCTGCCGCCCTTTCCGAAGCCCGAGGAGTCCATAAGCGAGCCCCAGTTGCTGGAGGTCCGCTCCTTCGCCGACGAGCCCTGCCTGCGCGCCGACGCGGCCCGCAACCGCGCCAAGCTGCTGGAGGCGGCCGCCCGGCTGATCGCCGAGCACGGGGTGGCCGGCGTGACCATGGAGGCCGTGGCCGCCGCCGCCGAGGTCGGCAAGGGCACGGTCTTCCGCCGCTTCGGCGATCGCACCGGTCTGCTCATGGCCCTGCTCGACCACTCCGCGCAGACGCTCCAGGCCGACTTCCTCGGCGGCCCGCCCCCGCTGGGCCCCGGCGCCCCGCCGGTCGAGCGGCTGCGGGCGTTCGGAGTGGCCGTGCTGTACCGCTCCGCCGAGCAGCTGGACCTGCAGCTGGCCGCACAGCCGGAACCCACCCGCCGGTTCGCGCACTCCGCACTCCGCGCACTGCGCACACATGTCACGGTGCTCCTTCGGCAGATCGTGCCGGACGCGGACTGCGAGCTGCTGTCCCACACGCTCATGGCCTCTCTGGACCCTGCCCTCATCCACCATCTGACACGGCAGTGCGGTATGCCCATGGAGCGGCTGGAGACCGGCTGGATCGACCTGGTCGACCGGGTGACGGGGACTCAGGCGCCGCGCTGAGCAAGCCGGTTGGACCGGGCGCGGCCCAACCACCCTGCCGGGTCGGCCTGTTGAACCCCGCTCAACCCCCCTGGCTCGCGAAGAAGTCCAGCATCCCCTGCGGTGCGTCCTCGCGGAACATCAGCGTGCCGTTGGCCGCGGACCCCGCCGCCGACTCCCCGGCGCGCGGGAACAGCGTCGCCTCGTAGGCGGCGAGTGCGGCCTCGGTGTCGTCGGGGTGGGCGGCGAGGGCCCGGCCCAGGTCGGCGGCGTCGATCATGGCGAGATTGGCGCCCTCGCCCGCGAACGGTGACATCACGTGGGCCGCGTCGCCCAGCAACGTCACCCCGGGCACCCGCTCCCAGCGGTGCCCGACCGGCAGGGCGTGGATCCGGCGCGGGACCAGCGCCCCGTCGGCGTCGGTGACCAGGGCCCGCAGGCTCTCGTCCCAGCCCTCGAAGTGCTTCAGGACGTACGCCTTGGCGGCCTCGGTGTCCGTGAAGTCGACGCCGTCGAACTCGTCCTCCGGGACGGTGAGCGCCACGTAGACGTGCAGGCTGCCGTCGGTCTCGCGGTGGGCAAGGAAGCCCTGGCCCGCGCCGAGCGCGAAGAGCATGCCGCCGCCCACGACCTCGGCGCTCGCCGGATGCCGGGCATCGGCCTCCAGCAGGTCCAGTTCGGCGAACGAGATGCCGGTGTACGAGGGCCGCGCGTCCGAGAGCAGGGGCCGTACCGCGGACCAGGCGCCGTCGGCGCCGATCAGCAGGTCGGTGGTGAAGACGGAACCGTCCGAGAGGGTGACCTCGTGCCGGCCCTCGCCCAGCGCGCGCACGTCGGTGACCCGCGCGCCCCAGCGGACCGTGTTCTCGGGCAGGCCGTCGAGCAGCAGGTCGCGCAGGTCTCCGCGGTCGACCTCGGGGCGCTCCCCGTCCTCGTCGTCGGCCTCCTCCAGCCGGACGGTGCCGTGCTGGTCCAGGATGCGCATGGCCTGACCGCCGGGGTGGATCAGCTTCCGGAACTCGTCGTGCAGCTGCGCCGCGCGCAGCGCCTCCTGGCCGGTGTCGTCGTGGATGTCGAGCATGCCGCCCTGGGTGCGCGCGGCGGGGGAGTCGTCCCGTTCGAGGACGGCGGACTCGATGCCGTTCACGTGCAGGACCCGGGCGAGCGTGAGCCCGCCGAGTCCGCCGCCGATGATCGCGACGGGGTGGTGGAGGGTGGTCATGGTGAACCTCCTTGAAAGGGAAGGGACTTGAGGGGAGTTGAGGGGAGTTGAGGGGGCGTCAGTCCGGTACGGCGGTCCGCTCGATGCCGGTGATGAGCGCCTGGATCCGCCAGGAGAGGCGGGCCTCGTGCGCCCCGGAGAGCAGGTCGCCGGAGAGCGCGGCGATGTGCGGGTGGGTCCGGTCGGACACCCGGCGCAGGGCGCCGGTCAGGGCGTCCCAGTCGTCCTGGGCGGTGTCCTGCGCCGGGTCCTCCACCGCGTGCTCCGCGGCCGTCGCCGTGGCCTGCTGGAGCAGCAGGTCCACGCCCCACGCCGCCTGCGCGGGCGGGACGCCTCCCTCGTCGAGCAGGGTCAGCAGGGTCTCGATCAGGTTCAGGTAGTGCGGGCCGCTGGGCCAGGCGGTCAGTGCCGAACGGGCGAGGCTCGGGTGCTCGAAGAGCATCCCGGTGTAGGCCGTGAGCACCTGCTCCAGCCGCTCGCGCCAGGAACCCTCCGCCGGGACGGGCCCGATCGTGCCGAGCAGTTCGTCCAGTACCGCCGCGTGCAGCTCCGCGGTGTTGCGGACGTACACGTACAACGAGGCCGGGCCGGTGTCGAGCTCCTGGGCCAGCCGCCGCATGGTCACCTTCCGCAGACCGTCGGCGCGGAGCACCGCCACCGCGGCGGCGACGATGGCCTCCCTGCTCAGGGCGGGTTTCGCCGGCCGTTCACGGCGGCTGCGCGGGGAGTCGGGGCGAGCTGTCATGCCTCGACGGTAACGAACATGTTCGCTCCGAACAAGTTCGTGACGAACATGTTCGTAAAAACCCGGACCATGTTGCCCTCGTGACGACCGTTCCCCCGCCGCACTGCGGGGCCCCGGCTTCTGCCAAGATGCCGTACGTCATGGTGCAGATACCGAAAACGCCCGAAGCCCCGTCCCCCGCACCGCGCTCCGTGCCCACGAGTGCCGATGTGGCCCGCCTGGCCGGCGTCTCACGCGCGACCGTCTCCTACGTCCTCAACAACACCAGCGCCGTACGGATCAGCGAACCCACCCGCCGCCGCGTCCACGAGGCCGCCAAGGAACTCGGCTACGTCCCCCACGCGGCGGCCCGCAGCCTGCGCGCCGGACACAGCCGCATGGTGCTGATGCCCGCGCCGACCGTTCCGGTGGGCCTGCTCTACAGCAAGTTCATCAACGACCTGCAGTGGGCGCTCGGCCGCCTCGACTACACGGTCGTCCAGCACGGCTCCGTCGGGCTGCACGGCGACGAGGCCGCCCGCGCCTGGGCCGAACTCCGCCCGGTGGCCGTGCTGGTGCCCGGCGCCGGACTCGGCCCCGAGAGTGTCGCAGTCCTCAAGCGCTCCGGCGCGCGGGCCGTCCTCACCCTCGGCCCCGAGAAGGTCGAGGGCGCCCACGCCCTCCTCCTCGACCACGAGGCCGTCGGCCGCCAGGCGGGCCTGCACCTGTACGGCCGCGGCCGGCGCCGGATCGGCGTGGTCGTCCCCGAGGAACCCGGCCTGGAGGCGTTCTCCCGCCCCCGCCTCGAAGGGGTGCGGCGCGCCCTGCTCGGCACGGACGCGACGACCACCGAACTCCCGCTCGGCTACAGCGAGGAGAGCGCCGCCCGGGTCGCCCTGCGCTGGCGCGACCTCGGCCTCGACGCGGTGTTCGCGTACAACGACGAGTACGCGATGCTCCTGATGCGCGCCCTCCAGGACGAGGGCATCCGCATTCCCGAGGAGACGGCCGTGATCGGCGCCGACGACCTCATGATCGGCCGTCTGCTGCGCCCTCGCCTGAGCACCGTCCGCCTCCAGCTCCCCTCCGGCCGCGACCTCGCCGAACTCGTCGACAACGCGGTGCAGGAGCCGGGCGGTGCACCGGGCACGCATGAGCTGCTCGGCGCGTCGGTGGTGCATCGCGAGTCCAGCTGACCGGGGCCGCGAAACGGCCGTACCGGACTAGGATGTTGCACGCTCAACCATGATGTTGCACGCTCAACCAGACAGGGATGCGTGCGACACCGGACGCGGCTCCCACGGCCGTGTCCGGAAGAGCGCATCCCGTCGCGCGGCCGTCCAACCGGCCGCGCCGACACGGGACTTGCGCTGCCCGGGTGGGTCCCGCCGGTAACGGATCGGAGAACCGCCATGACGCTGCTCGACCCCAAGACCTGGCAGTCCCGCCCCCTGTCGGGCCCCGAGTACCCGGTCACCGAGCCCGCCACCGGCGACACGCTCGGCACCGTCACGCTCGCCGCCGCCGAGGACGTCCGCACCGCCGTGGCGGCGGCCCGCGGCGCGCAGGCCGCATGGGCACGCCTCCCGCACTTCGTCCGCGCCGGTGTGCTGCGCAAGGCCGGTGACCTGTTCGCCGCGCACGCCGAGGAGTTGCGCGAGTGGATCGTGCGCGAGTCCGGCTCGATCCCCGGCAAGGCGGACTTCGAACTGCACGTGGCCGCCCAGGAGTGCTACGAGGCCGCCGCTCTCGCCTCCCGCCCGGCCGGCCAGGTGCTGCCCACGGAGGCGCCCCGGCTGTCGTACACCCGGCGCGTCCCGGTCGGGGTCGTCGGCGTGATCGCACCCTTCAACGCCCCGCTGATCCTCTCCATCCGCTCGGTCGCCCCGGCGCTCGCGCTCGGCAACGGGGTCGTCCTCAAGCCGGACCCGCGCACCGCGGTCTGCGGCGGGCTCTCGCTCGCGGCGGTCTTCGCGGAGGCGGGCCTGCCCGAGGAACTGTTCCAGGTCCTGCCGGGCGGTGCGGAAACGGGCGCGGCCCTGGTCGCCGACCCGCAGGTCCCGGTGATCTCCTTCACCGGCTCAACCGCCGCCGGGCGCGCGGTGGGTGAGGCGGCGGGGCGTCATCTCAAGCGCGCGCACCTGGAGTTGGGCGGGAACTCGGCCCTGATCGTGCTGGCGGACGCCGACCTGGACGCGGTGATCTCGACGGCCGCCTGGGGTTCGTTCTTCCACCAGGGCCAGATCTGCATGACGACCGGCCGCCATCTCGTGCACGAGTCGCTGTACGACGAGTACGTCGAACGCCTCGCCGCCAAGGCCGACCTGCTCGCCGTCGGCGACCCGCACCGCGCACAGGTCCACCTCGGCCCGATCATCGACGGGGCCCAACTGGCCAAGATCCACGGCCTCGTCGAGGCCAGCACCGCCAAGGGAGCCAGGCTCGCGGCCGGCGGCACGCACGAGGACCTCTTCTACCGGCCGACCGTCCTCGCGGGGGTGGACGACGAAAGCCCCGCCTACACGGAGGAGGTCTTCGGCCCGGTCGCGCCGGTACGGTCCTTCGCCACCGCGGACGAGGCGGCGGCGCTGGCCGCGGCGGGGCCGTACGGACTGTCGCTCGGCATCGTCACGCGCGACAGCGCCCGCGGCCTCGACCTGGCGGAACGCATCCCGACCGGGATCGTCCACATCAACGACCAGACCGTCAACGACGAGGCCGTCGCCCCCTTCGGCGGGGTCGCCGCGTCCGGCACCGGCGCCCGCTTCGGCGGCGAGGCCAACCTGGAGGCCTTCACCGACGTGCGCTGGACGACGGTGCGCGGGGACGTGGCGTCGTACCCGTTCTGAGGTCCGGAGAACGGGACCTGGAGGAAGACCCGGAGAAACGGTCCCCGAGTCCCCGGGGCCTACTGACCGTTCTGCTCGGCCTGCGCCTGCTGCTCGGCGACCGACTTGCGGACCTCGTCCATGTCGAGCTTGCGGGCCTGGCCGATGACGTCCGTCAGGGCGGCCTCCGGCAGGGCACCGGGCTGGGCGAACACGGCCACGCGGTCACGGACGATCATCAGCGTCGGGATCGACTGGATGCCGAAGGCCTGCGCCAGCTCGGGCTGGGCCTCCGTGTCGATCTTGCCGAAGACGAGGTCCGGGTTCTCCTCGGCGGCCTTCTCGTAGACCGGGGCGAACTGACGGCACGGCCCGCACCAGGACGCCCAGAAGTCGATCAGCACGAAATCGTTGTCCGTGACCGTCTGGTCGAAGTTGTCCTTGGTGAGCTCCACGGTGCTGCTCATGACGTACATCCCTCTTCCTCGATGTGGGGGGCGAAGCCGTCCCGGACAACACGGTCGTCCGGTCCCGTATTCCGCGCCCCTACCCGTGTGGCCTCGGCGCACACCACCCAGCAGACTGACCCCATGACGGAAACGGAATCCAACGTGTACGACGTCGTGGTGCTCGGGGCCGGGCCCGTGGGGGAGAACGTCGCCGACCGCACCCGTGCGGCCGGCCTCTCCACCGCGATCGTGGAGAGCGAACTGGTCGGCGGAGAGTGCTCGTACTGGGCGTGCATGCCCAGCAAGGCCCTGCTGCGCCCGGTCATCGCCCGCGCCGACGCCCGCCGCGTACCCGGCCTCGGCCACCTCGTCCAAGGCCCCCTCGACACCTCCGCGGTCCTCGCCCACCGCGACTACGAGACCTCGGGCTGGAAGGACGACGGCCAGGTCCAGTGGCTCGACGGCATCGCCGCCGACCTCTACCGCGGCCACGGCCGCCTCGACGGCCCCCGCACGGTGACGGTCACGGGCCCCGACGGCGTACGGCACGTCCTCACCGCACGGCACGCCGTCGCGGTCTGCACCGGCACCCGCGCCCTTCTGCCCGACCTGCCCGCCCTCGCCGACGTCAAGCCGTGGACCAGCCGCGAGGCCACCAGCGCCCAGGCCGCGCCCGGCCGGCTGATCGTGGTCGGCGGCGGAGTCGTCGCCGTGGAGATGGCCACCGCCTGGCAGGCACTGGGCTCCCAGGTCACCCTCCTCGTCCGCGGCAAGGGCCTGCTGCCCCGCATGGAGCCGTTCGCCGGCGAACTGGTCGCCGACGCGCTCGCCGAAGCGGGCGTCGACCTGCGCACGGGCACGTCCGTCACCTCGGTGACCCGCGAGAACGGCACCGTCGTCGCCGTCACCGACGGCGGCGACCGCATCGAGGGCGACGAGATCCTCTTCGCCACCGGACGCGCCCCGCAGACCGACGACATCGGCCTCGACACGATCGGCCTGGCACCGGGCTCCTGGCTCACGGTGGACGACACCCTGCGCGTCCAGGACAGCGACTGGCTGTACGCGGTCGGCGACGTCAACCACCGCGCCCTCCTCACCCACCAGGGCAAGTACCAGGCCCGCATCGCGGGCGCCGCCATCGCCGCCCGCGCCGAGGGCGTCCCGCTCCTGGAGACCGACCCGTGGGGCGCCCACGCGGCCACCGCCGACCACGACGCCGTACCCCAGGTCGTCTTCACCGACCCGGAGGCCGCGTCCGTCGGCCTCTCCCTCGCCGAGGCGGAAGCGGCCGGCCTCCGCGTCCGCGCCGTCGACGTCGAGTTCGCCTCGGTGGCGGGCGCGGGCCTCTACGCCGACGGCTACCGAGGCCGCGCCCGCATGATCGTCGACCTGGACGACGAGATCCTCCGCGGCGTCACCTTCGTGGGCCCCGGCGTGGGCGAACTGATCCACTCGGCCACGATCGCCGTCGCCGGCCAGGTCCCGATCAACCGCCTGTGGCACGCGGTCCCGTCCTACCCGACGATCAGCGAGGTGTGGCTGCGGCTGCTGGAGGCGTACCGGGGCTGACACCCCGGCCTGCCGCCACGTAACCCAACACGCCTGATCCCCAGGCCGGTTGACGGCCGGTCAGCCGACGGCCGGACAGCCGGCCGGCCGATTCCCTACGGCAGCTCGAAGCCGAGCGCAGCCGACGCCGCATCCGGTGTCGGCTGCGCCCAGCGCTCCGCCATCGCCTCGTTCGAGGACAGCGAGCGCAACTCCGCCCGGTCCAGGTAGAGCATCCCGTCGAGATGGTCCGTCTCGTGCTGGACGATCCGCGCGGGCCACCCGGTGAACACCTCGTCCACCGCCCGCCCGTGCTCGTCGAGGCCGGTCAGCCGCACCGACGCGTGCCGCGCGACGACCGCCTGCCAGCCCGGAACGCTCAGGCATCCCTCGAAGAACGCGGCCCGCTCCTCGCCGACGGTCTCGTACCGCGGATTGACCAGCACCCGGAACGGCTGCGGCACCCGCCCGCGCGCCGCCCGCACCTCGTCCGACCCCGGGGCCGGATCCTCGATCACCGCGATCCGCAGCCCCACCCCGACCTGTGGGGCCGCGACGCCCACCCCCGGCGCGGCATGCATGGTCACGCGCAAGGCCTCGACGAACCGGGCCAGCAGCGCGGGCTCCAGCTGGCCGTCGAAGGGCTCGGTGACCCTCCTGAGCACCGGATCTCCGGCCGAGACGATGGGCAACGGGCCTTCTACGGCGAGGAGTTCCTCGATCCGTTCGGCCAGGGGTGCGCGATCACTGGGAAGTGCCATCGCGCCAGGATGCCATGGCCGCCGACCCAGTCCGATGTGACCCACGCCACGCGAAGCCACGGGAACTCGCGGCCTCCACGCGCCGACTACTGGACCACCAAGGCCCGACACATCACCCGCCCGACCCCGTCCCCCCCCTCCTCGCCCCCGGAGAGACCTGCCCATGTCCACCGCTCCCTCGACCACCACGGCCGAGGCCCCGCAAGAGCCCGCCCCGGCACCGTCCCCCAGCCGCTGGGCCCCGCTGCGCCCCCTCGTCCTGCGGCTGCACTTCTACGCCGGAGTCCTCGTCGCGCCGTTCCTGCTCGTCGCCGCGGCCACCGGCTTCCTGTACGCCGGCGCCTTCCAGGCCGAACGGCTCGTGTACGCCCATGAGTTGACCGTCCCCGTCGGCGACCGCGAGCTGCCGATCTCGCAGCAGGTCACCGCCGCCCGCACGGCCCACCCCGAGGGCACGGTCTCGGCGGTACGGCCGTCCCCCGAGGCCGGTGCCACCACCCGCGTGATGCTCTCCGGCGTCAAGGGGATCGCGGCGGACCACACCCTCGCGGTGTTCGTCGACCCGTACACCGGCAAGGTCCGCGGCGCGCTCGAACAGTACGGTTCGACGGGCGCGCTCCCGCTGCGCACCTGGATCGACGAATTCCACCGCGATCTCCACCTCGGCCAAACCGGCCGTCTCTACAGTGAGTTGGCCGCGAGCTGGCTGTGGGTCATCGCGGGCGGCGGCCTGGTGCTGTGGTTCTCCCGGCGCCGCGCGCTGCGCAAGGTGCGCGGCACGAGCGGTCGCCGCCGCACCCTCGGCCTGCACGGCACGGTCGGCGTCTGGGCCGCCGTGGGCTTCATCTTCCTGTCGGCGACCGGACTGACCTGGTCGACCTACGCGGGCGCCAACATCGACCAACTCCGCACCTCCCTGGGCCAGTCCACGCCCTCGGTGTCGGCGGCGGCGGGCGGCGAGCACGCGGGGCACGGCGGTTCCGCCGCGACCGGCGACGCCCAGCACGGCGTGGGACTCGACAGGATCCTCGCCCGCCGCACGCGCCGAGGGGCTCGGCAACCCCGTCGAGATCGTCCCGCCCGCCGACGCGAACTCCGCGTACGTCGTCCGGCAGGTGCAGCGCAGCTGGCCGGAGAAACAGGACGCGGTCGCCGTCGACCCGGCCACCGGCAAGGTCACCGACGAACTCCGTTTCGCGGACTACCCGTTGCTCGCCAAACTGACCCGCTACGGCATCGACCTGCACACCGGCGTCCTCTTCGGCCTCGTCAACCAGCTGGCCCTGATGCTGCTCGCGGGTTCCCTGATCCTGCTCATCGTGTGGGGCTACCGCATGTGGTGGCAGCGCGGCCGGGGTTCGTCCTTCGGCCGTCCGATACCGCGCGGGGCGTGGGCCCAGATGCCCCCGCTGCTCCTCGTCCCGTGCCTGGCGGCGATCGCCGTACTCGGCTATTTCGTACCGCTGTTGGGGATCCCGCTGGCCGCGTTCATCGCCGTGGACGTGGCGCTGGGCGAGATCGCGCACCGCCGGGGGAGCCGGACGTACGCCAAGTAGCGGCGTGCCGGGGTACGCGAGGGGCCCGGTTCCTGACCGGAACCGGGCCCCTGTCGATGCGAGCCGCGGAGTCTCAGACCTGCTCGAAGTCGCCCGCGAGCGCCGAGGCGATCCGCAGGTGCGAACCCGCCTCCTCGTGCCGCCCCTGCCGCTCCAGCGTGCGGCCGAGCATCAGCCGGGCGTAGTGCTCCACCGGGTCACGCTCGACCAGGACGCGCAACTCGGCCTCGGCGCGCCGCAGTTGGGCCGAGTGGTAGTAGGAGCGCGCCAGCAGCAGGCGCGGCCCGGTCTGCTCGGGCACCTCCTCGACCAGCCCGTCCAGCACCCGCGCCGCCGCGGCGTAGTCCTTCGCGTCGAAGAACATCCGCGCGCGCTCCCAACGCTCCGCCGGTGTTCCGTGGTCGTAGTACGTCATGTCCACTTGACCTCCTTCGAGCTGCACAACGGACCGGGTTGGTTGAATATTCCACTACCTCTCCGGCCGTCGCGCTCGCCCCGCGTCCCGGCGTCTCAGCTGCCGGCGGCGGCCAGTTCCGCGTTCGCCCGCTCGGTGACCAGGGTCAGCACGCGGCCGGCGGCGAGGAGGTCCGCCTCGGGGATGCCGCCCCAGATCCTGGCGCTCGCGACACTCGTCTCCTGGGTGATCCGTTCGTACAGGGCTCGGCCCGTGTCCGTGATCCGCACGTCGGACGCGTCCGCCGCGAGGAGCCCGGACGCGATGAGGCCGTCGATGGTGCCCCGCACGGAGTCCTCGTCGGCCTTGAGGGCCGCGACGGTGTCCGCGGTGAGCCGGGCGCGGCCGACGGGCGCGGCGGCCAGGGCGACCGGCCGCAGGACGATCTGCTGCTGGAAGCCGAGGCCCTGGCGGGCGAGGACGCTCTCCAGGACGGCGCGGGCGGCGTAGTGGGCCAGGCCGAGCGCGCGGGCGTCCGCGGGGGCCGTGGTGGTCGAGGTCATGGCTGCTCCTTCTCGTGCTCACTCGTGTGGTCCAGAGGTGTGTCGAGCAGGGTCGTCAGATCCCGGCCGAACTCCCGGGCCCGTGCGCTGTCGAGCCCGCCGAGCGGCTCCAGCAGCTGTTCCAGGAGTCCGTGGACGACCGTGATCGCCCGCCGGGTCACCTCGCGGCCCTGCTCGGTGAGGGCCAGTTGGATCGCGCGGGGGTCGCGGGGGTCCCGGGCGCGCTCGACGAGACCCGCCGCCTCCAGAGCGCGGGCCAGCTTCGAGACGTAGAGCGCCTCCAGGCCGGTGTGGTCGGCGAGGTGCCGCTGACTGGGGCGCAGCCCGGAGTGCTGCATGCCGTACAGCGACGCCACCAGGGAGTACTGCGCATGGGTCAGCCCCAGGGGCGCCACCGCGCGGTCGACGGCCACGCGCCACTTCATCGACAGCCGCCAGACCAAAAAACCGGGCGTCGCGCCCTCGGGTACCGTGCTCATGCTCGATACAGTACATGGCTACTATGTCCATGGCTACTATTTCCGACCGGCAAGACGGCGGAACGGTGAAGAGGCGAAGAGGCGAAGAGGAAGAACGGCGGGACGCCAGAAGGGCAGAACGGCAGAACGGAAAGGAGGCAGGGGGACGGTGGGCGGGAGCACGGGGTGCGGGGCGCGGGAAGGTGCGGGGGACTCACGGCCTGACGGAACGGCTCCGGCGGGGCTAGGTTGTCGCCATGAGCAATCTTGATCGCGAAGCGGTTCCGGCCCTGTGCGGCGGCCGCGGTTTCGTGGTGGCGGAGCCCGTCCGTGAACTCCTCAGCCCGCGCCGGGTACAGCTCGGCGCCTCCACCGAAGTCCGCCGCCTGCTGCCCAACCTGGGCCGCCGTATGGTCGGCGCCTGGTGCTTCGTCGATCACTACGGCCCCGACGACATCGCCGACGAGCCCGGCATGCAGGTGCCCCCGCACCCCCACATGGGCCTGCAGACGGTGAGCTGGCTGCACGAGGGCGAGGTGCTGCACCGCGACTCGACCGGCAGCGTCGCCACGATCCGCCCGCGCGAACTGGGCCTCATGACCTCCGGCCGCGCGATCAGCCACGCCGAGCAGAGCCCGAAGACCCACGCGCGCTTCCTGCACGGCGCGCAGCTGTGGGTCGCGCTCCCCGACAGCGACCGGCACGTCGAGCCGCACTTCGAGCACCACGCCGAACTGCCCGTCGTCACCGCGCCGGGCCTGCGCGCCACGATCGTCCTCGGCGACGTCGACGGGGCGACCTCGCCCGGTACGACGTACACCCCGATCGTCGGCGCGGACCTGGCCCTCGCCGCCGGAGCGGACGTACGCCTGCCGCTGGAACCCGACTTCGAGTACGCCGTCCTCGCCATGTCCGGCGAGGCCCACGTCGACGGCGTCCCCGTCCTCCCCGGCTCGATGCTCTACCTCGGCTGCGGCCGCACCGAACTCCCGCTGCGCGCCGCTTCGGACGCGGGCCTGATGCTGCTGGGCGGCGAGCCGTTCGACGAAGAGCTGATCATGTTCTGGAATTGGATCGGGCGGTCCCAGGAGGAGATCGCGCAGGCGCGGGAGGACTGGATGACGGGGTCGCGGTTCGGTGAGGTGAAGGGGTACGAGGGTGCTCCGCTGCCCGCGCCGGAGTTGCCGCCCGTGGGGTTGAAACCTCGCGGGCGAGTGCGCTGAACTGCGGATACGTCTGAGTGCGGGTGGCGTTGACGGTGATCAGGAGGGTGACCACGTCGCGTTCGACCCGGTTGCCGATCTGACGCGGGTCCCACCCTGACAGTGCGTTCAGCGCACGCCAGCGGGGTTCGCCGGGGCCGCCGCGGCGCACCGCGCGGGAGATGATGGGGCGGGAATGACGGAACGCGAGATCAGAGGCTTCCATGGCGAAGCGGGTTCACCAACCCCGTGAGGACGCGGAGTTCGACTTCATCCTCGGGATGAGCGGAGTCCCGGTCCTCGCGTACTTCATCGGGACATGGCCCAAGGCGGTGGAGCCCTGCCGGGCGATGGACCTCGTCATGGGCGGGATCGCCGACGACTCCACGGGCCGTGTGACGGTCGTCCGCGCCGACATCACGCGGTGCCCGGCCGCGACCGAGCGATACGGGATCACCGGAGCCCCGTCCTACGTCCTGCTGAAGGAGGGAGAGGCCGTGGCACGCGCCACGGGGCTCATGACCGTCGCCGAGGCGCGGGAGTTCTTGCACGGCCACCTCTGAACGGCCGTGCCGCACGCGCCGGTTCAGCAACCACGCGCTGGCGCGGGCGTATCCGGCGACCGGCTCGCCGTGCAGACCTCCGGCAGCGGCCGTCGTCACAGTCCTACGCCACTCCGCGACCCCGCCACACTGTCCTGCCCTGTCCCGCCCGCGCGACGGCGGTGTGCCGGTCGGCGCCCCGACCGCCGCAGGGCCTCCGTGGCCCCCGTCCCTCGTTTCCCGCGGCGGCCTACCCTCCGGCCCTGATCTCCCCGGACCCCCGCTCGATCAGCCGGGTCGGCACGGTGACGGTGCGGGTGGGGGACTGGTCGCCGTCGAGTCTGCGGAAGAGTGTCTCGGCGGCCGTCCTGCCCACCTGCTCGGTGTCCTGGGCGATGACGGAGATGCCGGGGCTGAGGACGTCGGCCAGCGGGAAGTCGTCGAAGCCGACGTGGGCGACGCCGTGTTCGAGGCCGAGGGCGCGCAGTGCGCGGACGGCTCCGATGGTGACCAGGTTCTGGCTGGTGAACAGTGCCGTGGGCGGGTCCGGCAGTGCGAGGACCCGCTTGGTCGCGGCGATGGCGGCGGCCTCGCTGGCCCCCGCGTGGTGGACGAGTTCGTCGTCGTAGGCGATGTGCGCCAGTTCCAGGGCGTGCCGGTAGCCGTCGAAACGCTGGGCGGCGGTGAAGATGGTCGCCCGGTCGCCGAGGTAGGCGATCCGGCGGTGGCCGGCCTTCAGCAGGTGGTCCACGGCGGTGATGGCGCCCTGGCGGTTGTCGGAGACGACGCTGTCCGCGTCGAGCAGGCTGGGTTCGCGGTCGACGAAGACCATGCAGGTGCCCGAACGCTGCTCACTGATCAGGTAACTGTGGTCGTGGCCGGCCGGGACGATCACCAGCCCGTCGACCCGCCGGTCGATGAGCGCGCGGGCCAACTCCCTTTCCCGGTCCGGGTTCTCGTCCAGGCTGCCGACCAGGACGAGGACTCCGCGTTCGCGGGCCACGTTCTCGACGGTGCGGGTGAGGGCGGCCGAGAAGGGGTTCGCGGCGTCCTCGACGAGCATGCCGATCATCGAGGTCCGGCCGTCTCCGCGGCGCAGGCTGCTGGCGGTCAGGTTGGGCCGGTAGCCGAGTCTGTCGGCCGCCTCGCGCACCCGGGCGGCGATGGCCGGATCGACGGTGGGGACCTCGTTGACCACGCGCGACACCGTCTTGATGGCCACGCCGGCCAGCGCCGCCACCTCACGCATGGTGGGGCGGCTGCGGGGGGACCGCGAGGGCGGTTCGCCCAGAGTCATCGTTGTCTCCCACTGATTCTGCGTTACCTACTCGTTGCCCACGCATGTCTACCAGTGCCTTGACGGGCTCGTCCACGCGGGCCCACTATCCCGTCCAGTCAACGTTGTCTCAACGTCGACCTCGGGACGGCTCCGAAAGGGATCAAGCCATGAACATGTCCACGAACATGTCCACCAGCCACGCGTCGGTCCGACGCGGCAGGCGCACCCGGGCGGCGGCGGTCGGCATCACCGTATGCCTCGGCGTCACCCTCGCGGCCTGCGGTTCCTCCGACGGAAGCTCCTCATCGTCCGGGTCGGGCGGCGGCGGCAAGGTGGGTGTGTCGCTGATCCTGAAGACGCTGAGCAACCCCTACTTCGTGAGCATGGAGAAGGACGCCAAGACCCAGGCCGGCAAGGACAACGTGAGCCTCACGGTGGCGGCGGGCACCACCGACGGCGACACCCAGACCCAGATCACCGCCATCGACAACGCCATCTCGCGCGGCGACAAGGGCATCCTGATCACCACCAACGGCGACGCGGTGAACACCGCCCTGAAGCGGGCCAAGCAGGCCGGCCTCTTCGTGATCGCCCTCGACACCGCGCCGAACCCGGCGAACGTCGCGGACATCACCTACGCCACCGACAACGAGCAGGCCGGCAAGCTCGACGGCCAGTACGCGGCGGCGGCCCTCGACGGCAAGCCCGCGGTCATCGCCATGCTCGACCTGTTCAACAACCAGGTCGTCAGCGTCGACATCGACCGCGACCACGGCTTCCTGGAGGGCATGGGCATCGACCCGGGCAGCAAGACCGAGAACGGCAAGGAGGCCAAGTCCGGGAAGTACACCGGCGGCAAGGGCGGCACGTACACGATCGCCTGCCACCAGCCCACCCAGGGCGCCATCGACGGCGGACGCACGGCGATGGAGAACTGTCTGTCGGCCAACCCGGACATCAACGTGGTCTACGCGATCAACGAACCGGCGGGCGAGGGCGCGTACAACGCGCTGAAGGCGGCGGGCAAGGAGAAGAACGTCGCGATCTACGCGATCGACGGCAGCTGCTCCGGCCTCAAGAACGTCACCAGCGGCAAGTTCGCCGCGGACGCCGTGCAGTACCCGGGCAAGATGGCCGCCCTCGGCGTCAGCTCCATCGCCAAGCTGGCCCGCGGCGGCAGCAAGCCGGACGTGACCAGCGGCAAGACGTTCTACGACACCGGCACGGCCCTCGTCGCGGCCAAGGCCGTCAGCGGCATCACGGTCCAGTCCCCGTCGCAGGCCGCCTCCGCCTGCTGGGGCGGCTGACCCGCTCCGAGCCGGGTGCGCCGTCGGCTCCGGCCCCGGCCCCGGCGGCGCACCCGCACCCCATGAGCCCCGAGCACGGACGAAGGCCCGCACGAGGGCTCACACACAGGCCCGCACACAGGCCCGCACGAAGGTCCGCACGAGGGAATGAACCGGAAGGATCCCCTGTGACCACCCACGTGGACAGCAAGGCCACACCGGCACCGGCGGAGGAGTTCCTCAACCGGCCCGCCACACCGGCCCAGCGCATACACGCGGTGCTGCACCGTCAGCCGGCGCTCAGCCCGGCGATCGTCCTGGTGCTCGCCGCGATCGTGTTCTCCCTGGTCAACGAGCGCTTCTACGCCCTCCAGAACCTGTCGCTCGTCGCCCAGCAGGTGGCTGTCGTCGGCTCGCTCGCCGTCGGCCAGACCGTCATCATCCTCACTGCCGGCATCGACCTGTCCATCGGCGCGGTCATGGTGCTCTCCTCGCTGCTGATGTCGAAACTCGTCGCGGACAACCACCTGCCGGGCGTGCTGGCCCTGCTCGCCGGAGCGGTCGTCGCCATCGCCGCGCAGGTGGTCAACGGACTGCTGGTCACCAAGATCAAGCTGCCCCCGTTCATCGTCACCCTGGGCACCCTCAGCGTGTTCACCGCGATCACCCTGATCTACGCCAAGGGCCAGACCGTCTCCCTGGAACCGGGCAACATCCTCATGTGGAGCGCCGACACGATCTCCATCGGCCAACTCAACCTGACCACCGGTGTCCTGCTCATGATCGGCCTGTACGTGGTGATCGGCTACGCGCTGCGCTACACCGCCTGGGGCCGCCACCTGTACGCCGTCGGCGACGACATCGAGGCCGCCCGGCTGGCCGGCATCTCCGTCAACCGGGTCCTGCTGAGCGCCTACATGGTCGGCGGTTTCGCCATCGCCGTGGGCGCCTGGATCCTGGTCGGCCGGGTCGGCGGCGGGGACCCCAACAGCGGTCTCAACGCCAACCTCCAGTCCATCACCGCCGTGGTCATCGGCGGCACCAGCCTCTTCGGCGGACGCGGCGTGGTGATCGGCTCGCTGATCGGCGCTCTCATCGTCCAGGTCTTCGTCAACGGCCTCGCGCTGGCCGGCATCGACCCCAACTACCAAGTCCTCGCGGTCGGCATCCTGGTGATCGCGGCCGTCTCCGTCGACCAGTGGATCCGGAGCGTGAAGTCGTGACGACCGCCACCGCCACCCCCGTCCTTCAGGCCAAGGGCCTGGTCAAGGTGTTCGGCAGGGTCGTCGGCCTCGACGACGTCGACCTCACGCTCCACGCCGGCGAGGTCCTCGCCGTCATCGGGGACAACGGCGCCGGCAAGTCGACCCTGATCAAGTGCCTGTCCGGCGCCCTCGTCCCGGACCGGGGCAGCATCCTCGTCGACGGGAAGGAGGTCGCCTTCAAGCGGCCTCAGGACGCCCGCGAGTCCGGCATCGAGACCGTCTACCAGACCCTCGCCGTCGCCCCGGCGCTGGACATCGCCAGCAACCTGTTCCTCGCCCGCGAGATCCGCCGCAAGGGCGTGCTCGGCTCGGTGTTCCGGATGCTCGACACCGGCGAGATGAAGAAGCAGGCGTCCGACCACATCAAACGGCTCGGCATCAGCACCCTGCAGAACATCAACCAGGCGGTGGAGACCCTCTCCGGAGGCCAGCGCCAGTCCGTGGCCGTCGCCCGCGCGGGTGCCTTCGGCGGCCGGGTCGTCATCCTCGACGAGCCCACCGCCGCCCTCGGCGTCCGGGAGACCGGTCAGGTGCTCAAGCTCGTCCGCGACCTGCGCGACCAGGGCCTCGGCGTCATCCTGATCAGCCACAACATGCCCAACGTCTTCGACGTGGCCGACCGCATCCACATCCAGCGGCTCGGCGGCTGCGCCGGGGTCATCACCCCGAAGTCCCACTCCATGGAAGACGCGGTCGCCATCATGACGGGCGCGAAGAAGCTGGTCGCGGAGACCGGCTGACGGCACGTGGAGGCGCAGTACCGACGCCGTTCAACCCCCTCCATGCCCACGCCCACGCGCACGCCCACACCACGCGAGGACTCGACACCATCGTGAAGAAGACCCTGTACGCCGAATTCACCGCTCGCGAAGGGGCGCAGGACGACGTGGCCCGCCTGCTGGGGGACTACGCCCGGAAGGTCCGCGAGGAGGACGGCAACCTCGCCTTCGACGTCTACACCAAGGCATCCGACCCACGTGCCTTCTGGATCTTCGAGGTGTACCGCGACGACGACGCCTTCCGGACGCATGTGAAGGCTCCCTACGGCGCCCCGTTCAACGCGGCCCTCGCCCCGCTGATCGAGGAGGACGCCTCCGCGCTGACGTTCCTCGACGAACTGGACTGAGGAGGGTGTCCATCATCGGTCTGTGACGGCCGAGTCGGGCACCCTCTTGACCGCACGGCAGGGCACGGCGACGACGGGACCGGCGCGACTCCGTCCTGCGCCGCCCAGCCGTCCCGTTCCCAGTAGTGCGGTCACCGACCGCTCTCCGGTCCATCGGCTCCTGACCGTCCGACGGTCGTCGGGTGTACGGGAGCCGGGTCCAGGCGGAGCGTCATGTACGTCTCGCCACTTGCCGGAGGGCGGGTCCAGGAGCGGGTGGTGAAGGTGTGCAGTCGTCCGGCCGTGAGGGCGTGACGTGGCAGGGACGCACCGAACTCCCTGGTGACCGCCTCCAGTAGCCGTCGTTCCGCTTCGGCGTCGGATCCGTCCTCCGTGTCACGGAAGAACTGGTCCGGTTCCAGCGCCGCCGGTATCTCCCCGCTCCGCCGGATCTCGCCGCCCTCGTACGTGAACGCGTACTGCTCGGCGCCGTCCTGGGCCACCGAGAGATGGAAGAACGGCTCCCCGGGCCCTGCCCTCAAGCCGCTCCACACCACCACCGCACGGGTGCCCGCGCCGGCCGTCGCGGCCGGGGAGACGAAGCGCGGGCGGTTGAAGGGGGCGGGGTGGTCGTCGAAGGCGAAACTCCAGCGGGCGCCGGCCCGGCCGACGGCCACGAGAGCCTTGTCGTCGTAGGACGAGAACTCCCGCTGATGGCCCATCGACGCGTGGCGTGCGTCCCAGAGGGTCATGGGGGCGTTCAGCACGGTGTCGTGCCCGTCCTCGTCCTCGTCCGCGAGACGGCCCGGCAGCTCCTCCGGGCTCACGCCCTCCACCAGGACGAACCGGTACGACGTGCGGTTGTTGCCCCGGTCCGGTTCCGCGAGCCAGGCCAGGTCGCCCGGGTCGAGGTCGGGCGCCGGGACCGGCGGCCCGCCTGTCTGGCCGGCTCTCGGTGTGGACAGCAGCTCGCGCCCGCGCTCCGGGGTCAGCAGGTGACCCAGCAGCGGGTCGGCCACCCACGCCAGCGGAGCCAGGTGGTCCGGGCCCAGCGGTTCCCACAGGGGCAGCGCGCCCATCAGCGTCCGCCACGCCTTGTCGGACTCGCCCCACCGCGCCAACTCCCGTGCCCGGTCGACCGCTTCACCGAACGGACCGGCCGGTGCGTACCGGTACGTGCCGTTCCGCACCTGATCGAGCGTCGCGAAGGCCAGGGACATCAAGTCGTCGTCGGCGCCGCGCAGATGGAACTTCAGGGTGGAGTCGTCCCGGTACGAATGCTGCGCGTGCTCGGCGACCAGCGCGGGCAGCAGCTCGGGCGCGTACCGCGGATCCGTCACGAGACCCTCGAAGTACACCATGTACGTCTCCCCGAGCAGCCGGCGTATCTGGTCCCGCAGTCCGGCCGCCCGCGGTCTGCCGTATCCCTTGGCCTCGTCGAGCGTCTGCTCGGCCTGCTCCCAGCCGCCGCGCAGCGCCGCGAGCCGGGCCTCCTCCACCCTGCTGTCCAGCTCGCGTGTCGTGTCGTTGGCGAACACCGGCTCCGCGTCGGTCTCCCGGGCCGCCAGGCTGTGGAACTCCCGGTGCATGTCCCGCATGAACGCGAGGAAGTTCGCGTGCCGCTCGGGCGGCTCGGCTCGCCAGCTCGCCCAGGTGTAGACGGCCCACTCGCCGTCCTCGTCCACGTCCTCGGGGTCCATGAGGACGTGGGTGATGTCGGACTCGACGTCGAGCTGGAGCCCGCGCCGCCACAGGTCCGCCTCCCGCCAGTCCTCGGGCCTGGAGTCCTCGTCGAGGTGCTCGGAGCAGATGTCCGCGAGGCCCGACTCGTTGTTGTGCCAGTGCGCTTCCTCGGTGCCCGCCAGCAGCCACACGAACGCGCCCGCGTTCCGCCATCCGTCGCTGACCTTCAGGAACTCCCGGTACGACGGGGGTAATTGCCGGCCGAGACGCTCCTCCGCGGCCGCTATCCGGTCCTCCGAGGCAGGCGGGAGACCGAGCCAGCGCGCCTGTCGGGCGGCCTCGTCGTCCGCGCTCCGCGTCTCGCTGTCCGGCAGGGAATCCGCCCATTCCCCGCTCCACTTGAGCAGGAAGGACCGCCAGTCGAATGCCGTGGAATCCGTCATGTTCCCGATGCTGGCACCCACCACTGACAACGCCCGTGCGCGCTGTGGTGAGGGGTACTGGGGAGGGCTGGTGGGGGACCGGGCGGTGCAGGGCGGGGCGGTGCGGCGCAGGGGCGGTGTTGGACTGAATGTATAGTGTCTGGACACACAGTCTGACGCTGGAAGGGTGGGACATGACGGACGGCGGTCCGGCCCTGGATGCCGAGCGGGACGCGATCATCGGTGCGCTGGTGCCCGTGGTCGACGGGATCGCGGCGACCTTCGGCGCGGTGTGCGAGGTGGTGCTGCACGACTACCGGCGCCCCGAGCGGTCCGTCGTCGCCGTCGCGGGATCTCTCACCGGGCGCTCCGTGGGCGGGGCGATGAGCGAGATCGGGCTGCGGATGCTGGCGCGCGGCGACGAGGCCGCCGACGAGCTCAACTACCTCACCCGCACGAAGAACGGCCAGCAGCTCAAGTCGTCCACGATGGTCCTGCGGGACTCCACGGGTGCGGTGTTCGGCGCGCTCTGCGTCAACGTCGACGTGACCGCCGTGCAGCAGGCGCAGGCCTTGTTGACCGGGATCGCCGGTACCGCGGCGACAGCCGGGGCCACCGGGATCGCCGGGGCCGCCGCGGCCCGGACGTCGGCCACCACCACCTTCGGCAACGACATCGGCTCCGTCGTCGAAGCCATCGTCGACGCCCATCAGCTGCGGCGGAACAGGACGTGGGTCCAACTCGACCGCGCGCAGCGGCTGGAGCTGTTCCGGGGTCTCGACGAGCACGGGGTCTTCGCTGTGCGCCGGGCGATCGAGCAGGTCGCCGCCCGGCTCGGCATCTCCCGCGCCTCCGCCTACAGCTACCTCTCACAGGCCCGCGCGGCGACGGCCGCATCACCCGGACCCGCAGCCGATACGGCTTCTGATTCCGTCTCCCCTGGAGGACACCCGTGACGACCGGCACCCCGCCCATCACCCTCGACGACGTCCGCGACGCCGCCGCGCAGATCAAGGGCGTCGCCCACCGCACACCGGTGCTGCGCTCACGCACCCTCGATCAACTCGTCGGCGCTGAGGTGCTGTTGAAGTGCGAAAACTTCCAGCGGATCGGCGCCTTCAAGTTCCGCGGCGCCTACAACGCGGCCTCCCGGCTCACACCCGAGCAGCTCGCGCGCGGCATCGCCGCCTACTCGTCCGGCAACCACGCCCAGGCCGTCGCCCTGGCCGCCCGCGAACTCGGCACCACCGCGGTGATCCTGATGCCCGAGGACGTCCCGGCCTCGAAGCGGGCCGCCACCGAGGGATACGGCGCCGAGGTCGTCACCTACGACCGCTACAACGGCGACCGGGTGGCCATCGGCGAGGCCCTGGCCGCCGAGCGCGGGCTCGCCCTCATCCCGCCCTACGAGCACCCGCACGTCATGGCCGGACAGGGCACGGCGGCGCTCGAACTCGTCGAGGAAGTCGGGGAGTTGGACGCCATCGTGGTGCCCGTGGGCGGCGGCGGACTGATCTCCGGCACGGCCACCGCCGTCAAGGGGCTGCACCCCCGTACCCGCGTGATCGGCGTGGAGCCGGAGGCCGGGGACGACACCAAGCGGTCCCTGGAGGCCGGCCGGCGCGTGTCCGTCCCGGTGCCGCGCACCATCGCCGACGGCCAAGCGGCCGACATCCCGGGGGAGTTGACCTTCTCCGTCAACCAACGGCTGGTGGACGAGATCGCGTTGGTCACCGACGAGGAGATCAAGGACGCGATGCGCTTCGCCTTCGAGCGGCTGAAGATCGTCGTCGAGCCCAGCGGCGCGACCCCGCTGGCCGCGCTCCTCGCCGGGCGGGCGGGCCGACTCCCGGGCCGGGTGGGGATGATCGTCTCGGGCGGCAACATCGACAGCGAGCGGTTCGCGCAGCTGTGCGCGCGTGCCTGACGCCCGCCACCCCTCCCTCACTTGACGCCTGACGCCCGTTCCCGTCTCCGCCGTCAGGCGTCTGGCGTCACGCCTCGTACCGTACGACCTGCCCCTCGGCGTACGTCACCGCGTCGGCGTGGCCGAACAGCCCGGGCAGGCCGCCCGTGTGCACGAACACGGTCCGTTCGCCGGGCCGGATGTCGCCGTCCCGGACGGCCGCGATCAGGCCCGCCATCGCGCGTCCGGTGTAGGTCGGGTCCAGGACGAGCCCGGCGGTGCGGGCGGTGAGGGTGAGGGCCTCGGCGGTGGCGGCGGTGAGGGTGCCGTAGCCGTCGCCGATCTGGTCACGTCGTACCCGAAGTGCCTCCGACGGGGGCAGGCCCGCGAACTCCCTTACGGCGGGGGCCGGTTCGGGCAGTGCGCCCACGTCGACCCCGAGGACCGCGTCCGGCCCGAGCGCGGTCACCAGCCCGGCCATCGTGCCGCCCGAGCCGAGCGCGACGACGGCCGTACGGAGATCGGGGAGTTCCTGGCGCAGCTCCTCGCCGCAGCGCGCGTAGCCGCGTGCGCCGAGTGCGCTGGAACCGCCGAACGGGATCGGCGCGGGCCGTGCGCCCGCCGTGCGCAGCCGTTCGCACACCCCGGCCGCCGCGCGGTCGAGTCCGGCCTGGTCGACCTCGCCCGCCCAGGCGATCCGGGCGCCGAACAGGCCGTCGAGGGCGAGGTTCCCGGAGCGCGAGGCGCCCGGCGAGCCGCGCAGCACCAGCACCACGTCCAGCCCCAGCCGCGCTCCGGCCGCCGCCGTCAGACGGGCGTGGTTGCTCTGCGGAGCGCCGGTCGTGACCAGCGTGTCGGCGCCCTCGGCGAGGGCCGCGCCCACGGTCCACTCCAGCTTGCGGATCTTGTTGCCGCCGCCTCCGAGGCCGGTCAGGTCGTCGCGCTTGATCCACAGGTCGTCCGGACCGAGCCCGATGGCGGCGGCGAGTCTCGGCGCCGGTTCGACGGGGGTCGGGAAGGTGGCCAGTTCCACGTGCGGGGTGCTGTGCAGGTCGCTCATGTCGCCATCATCGCGCGTCCCGGGCTTGCCGATGGAAACCGATCGGTTTACTGTTGTCGACGTGAGGAAACCGATCGGTTTCCGATCTCCTCCGCCTCACACCCCTCCTCATCCTCATCCTCATCCCGGGAGTTCCCATGACGAACATCGAAGGCGCCGTAGTCCTCGTCACCGGCGGCAGCCGCGGCATCGGCCGGGCGCTGGTCTCGGCCCTGTACGAGCGCGGCGCCAAGAAGGTGTACGCCACGGCCCGCGACCCGAAGACCGTCACGCACCCGGACGCGGTGCCGCTGGCGCTGGAGGTCACCGACCCCGCGTCCGTCGCGGCGGCGGCCGAGCAGGCGCAGGACGTCACCATCCTGATCAACAACGCGGGCGCGTCCGTGAACGCGAACTTCCTGGACTCGCCCGTCGAGGACATCCGGCGCGAGTTCGAGACCAACTTCTACGGCCCCCTCCTCGTCACCCGCGCCTTCGTGCCGATCATCGAGCGCAACGGCGGCGGACACCTCCTCAACGTCCACTCGGTGCTCTCCTGGGTCGGCATCCTGGGCTCCTACAGCGCGTCCAAGGCGGCCTTCTGGTCGCAGACCAACTCCCTGCGCCTGGACCTGAAGCCGCGCGGCATCGACGTCACCGGACTGCATGTCGGCTACGTCGACACCGACATGGCCGCACACGTCGACGGGCCCAAGTCCGCCCCCGAGAGCGTGGCCGCACAGGCTCTCGACGGCATCGAGTCCGGCGCGTTCGAGGTGCTCGCGGACGACCTGACCCGTCAGGTCAAGGCCGGCCTCTCGGCCGAAGGGGCGGCCCTGTACCCGCAGTTGGCGGCCTAGCCGGAGCCAGGCCGTGGTCAGATCGGCAGCAACCGGCCGACCAGTGCGCTCAGTTGCCGCACGTTCCGGCACTCGTGCATCTCGACCAGCTCCGCGTACTGCGGTGCGGCCGAGTCGCCGGTGCCCCACTGGGAACGCTGCTCGGGGTTCAACCAGTAGACGCGCCGGGCCCGTTGGGTGATCTGCCGGACGGCCGGGAGATTCGGGTCGCTCATGTTGGTACGGGCGTCACCGAGTACGAACACGGTCGTGCGCGGGCCCACCGCGTCGCCGTACCGCTCGGCGAACTCGCCCAGCGCGACGCCGTAGTCGCTGCTTCCGTGCCAGCCGGTGAGGGTGGCCTCGTCGCGGATGCGGGTGCCGAGGCCCTCGGGATCGGCCGTGCCGTGCACGAGGAGCGGGGTCACCTCGTCGAGCCGGTTGACGAAGGCGAACACGCGCACCTTGCTGAACTGGTCGTGCAGCGCCTGCACCAGCAGCATCGTGAAGTCGGAGAAGCCCGACACCGAGCCCGACACATCGCACAGCAGCACCAGTTCGGGCCGGACCGGCCGTCGCCGGCGCAGCACCGGCCGCATCGGCACCCCACCCGTGGACAGCGAGCCGCGCAGAGTGCGGCGGAGGTCGATCGTGCCCCGGGACGCGCGACGGCGGCGCGCGGCGAGCCGGGTGGCCAGCTTCCGGGCCAGCGGCTGAACAGCCCTGCGCAGTTCGGCCAGTTGGGCGCGACCGGCGAACAGGAAGTCGACGCGGTCGGCGGTCGGCGCGACGGCCCGCCGCGCGATCTCGTCCCGCCCGCGCCGCTCGGCCACCCGCCTCCGCGCCTCCACGGCGACCTGGCGCCGGAACCCCTCGATGCGCTGCCGGATCTCGTCGTCCAGCAGCCGGTCGGCGAACCCGGACTGTCCACCCTGCTCCCGGATGCTCGCCCGCACCCGCGCGAGCAGCGTCTGCGGACGCAGTCGGTCCAGCGTCTGGTACGACGACCAGCCGTCCGACGAGGGGGAGTTGCCGTAGCCGCCGAATCCGTCGACGGCCTCGGCCGCCAACTGGCCCATCATCGCCCGGTCGTTGGCGGCGAGGGCCGCCGCCAGCCGGTCGCGGAGATCCTCGCGGTCGGCGGCCGGCTCGCCCTGCGGCGCGCCGACGCCGTGCGGGAAGTAGAGGTCGAAGACCGGGTCGAACACCGGGCGTTGGGCGGCGCCGTGCAGCAGGGTCGAGGCCAGTCCCTCGCGCAGCAGCTCGCGGTCGCCGAATCCGAGCGCCTCCATGGCCAGTGCGGCGTCCACGGTCTCGCCGGTGCCGATGCGCAGACCGTGCGCGCGCAGCGCCCCGACGAGGCCGGTCAGCCGCCCGGTGACACCGGCGGCGGTCACACGGCGTCCAGGTCGAGCTTCGCGGCGGCCCGCAGGATGTCGTCCTGATGCTTGAGGAGGACGCCGAGGGTGTCCCGTACGACCGTCTCGTCGAGGGTGTCGGCGCCGAGCGCCAGGAGGGTGCGCGCCCAGTCGATGGTCTCGGCCACCGACGGCACCTTCCGCAGCTCCATCTCGCGCAGTGCCCCGACCACCCGGACCACCGACTCGGCCAGCGCCGCACCGAGCCCCGGCACCTTCAGCCGTACGATCCGGCGCTCCAACTCCTCGTCGGGGAAGCCGATATGGAGGAACAGGCAGCGGCGGCGCAGGGCCTCCGAGAGTTCGCGGCTGGCGTTCGAGGTGAGGACCACGAAGGGCCGGCGGGTCGCGGTGACCGTGCCCAGTTCCGGGACGGTGACCTGGAAGTCGCTGAGGATCTCCAGCAGCAGGCCCTCCACCTCGACGTCGGCCTTGTCGGTCTCGTCGATCAGCAGGACCTTGGGGTCGTCGCCGCGGATCGCCGTGAGCAGCGGGCGGGGGAGCAGGAACTCCTCGCTGAAGATGTCGGTGCGGGCCTCGTCCCAGCTCTCGTCGCGGCCCGCGCTGATGCGGAGCAGCTGCTTGGCGTGGTTCCACTCGTACAGTGCGCGGGACTCGTCGACGCCCTCGTAGCACTGGAGCCTGACCAGCCGGGCCCCCGCGACCTCGGCGACGGCCTTGGCCAGTTCCGTCTTGCCGACGCCGGCCGGGCCCTCGACGAGGAGCGGCTTGCCGAGGCGGTCGGCGAGGAACACGGTCGTGGCGACCGCCGGCGAGGCCAGATAGCCGGTCTCGGCGAGGCGGGCGGCGACTTCGTCGACGGAACGGAACACGGGGCCTCCGGCGGATCGCGGGTGGTGCGTCGGTGCGCGACAGCTTTCCAAGCGCTTGTTCACCTTTACTGTCACCCGGGATCGGGGGTCCGCGCAAGCGTGTACACCGATCGGTTTCCTCTCCGTCCCCGGCGCGGTAACCTCGGGGTATGGCCACGACAGACAAGGCGTCCCCCCGCGATCGGCTGCTCGACGCCGCGACCGAGTTGTTCTACCGCGACGGCGTCTCCATCGGCGTGGAGGCGCTGTGCAGGTCCGCCGGGGTCTCCAAGCGGTCGATGTACCAGCTCTTCGACAGCAAGGACGAGGTGCTCGCCGCGAGTCTGGAGCGGCGGGCCCCCGGGTACGCGGCGCGGCTGATCGCCGGGCCGGACGACGCCGGTACGCCGCGTGAGCGCATCCTGTACGTGTTCGAGCAGGCGGAGAAGTCGTCGACGGAGGCCGGCTATCTGGGCTGTCCCTTCCTCGCCACGATGATCGAGCTGAAGGATCCCGCGCATCCGGCGAGCAAGGTCGCCCGGGCGGCGAAGGAGGCGCTCCAGGAGGCGTTCCGGGACCAGGCGGAGGCGGGTGGCGCGCGTGATCCTGGGCTGCTGGCACGCCAGTTGATGCTGATCTTCGACGGGGCCAGTGCGCGGGCCGGGGCGCGGCTGGAGTCCCTCGACGGGCTGACCGTGGAGACCGTGCGGGTCTTGCTGGACGCGGCGGGGGTTGCCTGAGGGGTCGGGCTGTCGTCGGTCGGCCGCGGGTGTGTTGTGGCTGGTCGCGCAGTTCCCCGCGCCCCTAAGGGGGGTGCAGAACGGGGGTGTTGTGGGGGGGGCCGGGGGGGGGGGGGCCCCCCCCCCCCCCCCGGGGGGGGGGGGGGGCCCGGGGGGCCCCCCCCCCCCCCACAACACCCCCGGGCGGGCTCAGGCGGCCAGGGCTACCGCCTCCGTCGCCGGGGTGCGCAGCACGCGGCGGGCGGTCAGAAGGCTGGTGCCCAGGGTCACCGTCGCGGCCACCGCGGTCACCGTCAGCCAGATGCCCAGGCCCTGGTGCGGGAGCACCCCGTCCGTGCGGACCATCGTGAACGGGATGATCCCGGCCAGCGCGGCCACCGTGCCCGACAGGACGCCGGTGAGCGTGAGGATCGCCGTCTCCGTGCCCACCGTGCGCAGGACCTGGCCCGGTGTCGCGCCTGCCAGGCGCTGGCCGCCGAACTCCCGGGAGCGGTAAGTCGTCGCCGCGTAGAGGGAGTTGACCAGCATCACGCAGACGAAGACGACGATGATGCCGACGACCGTGAAGTTGAGGGTCTCCAGGTTCTTCGCGTCCACCGACTTCGTCAGGCCCGTAGCGCGTACCGCGTCGCTCTCCACCGCCTGCATGGACAGCGTCGCCGTGGACACCGCCGTGAAGAGGATCAGGGACATCAGGATTCCGGCGAGCTGGTCGGTCCGTTCGCGGAGGTTGCGGACGGCCAGCCAGCCGGAGGATCCGGCCGGTCGGAGGTGGCCGAGCACGGTCTTCAGCAGGCGGGGCGCGAGGAGCGCGAGGCCGACCGAGAGCAGGATCGCGCCGTAGGCCGGGGCCGCCATCAGTGCCGCGTCCGTGGCGGAGAACGCGAACGTTGCCGTCACCGACAGCCCGCCCGCGATCAGCGCGGCGTAGGTCAGGAAGGTGCGGGCCCGGCCCTGCCGCCGTCGCCCGCGGGTGGCGCGTCGTACGGCCAGGAACGCGGCGCCCGCCGACGCCGACAGTGTGATGCCCAGGCCGGATTGGAGGGCGAAGGGGCCGAAGGAGTAGTCGACGGACCGGGCCACCTGGCCGCTGTCCTCGAACGCGCCGAGCAGAGCGCGACCGCCGAGCATCGCGGGGCCCACGGCGAGGAGCGCGCCCAGCAGGGCGACGGCCACCGCCTCACCCACGACCATGCGCTTGAGCTGAGCCGGCGTCGCTCCCGAGCAGCGCAGGGTCTCCAACTCCCGTGCGCGCTGGCGGACGTTGACCGTGAGGGTCGACGCGACGGCGAAGAAGACCAGCAGGGTGCCGTAGCCGCCGACGACGCTCGCCGACGTGGACAGGGTGTCGGCGCTGACCGGGTCGACGCCGTGCCGATTCGCCGTGTCCTGAAGGGAGTTGAAGGTCATGATGATCGCCGCGCCGAGGAAGGCGGCCAGCAGGGTGGCCAGGAAGCGGCCCGGCCGCTGCCGGATCGAACGCATCGCCAGGACGAACATCGCTCACACCCCCGCCGTCATGTCGTCGCCCAGGTGCGCCAGCCGCTCGGCGACCGCGTCCACGGTCGGCGCGTGCATCCGGCCGGCCAGCCTGCCGTCCGCGAGGAACACCACCGAGTCGGCGTACGAGGCGGCGACCGGGTCGTGCGTCACCATCACCACGGTCCTGCCGTGCACGCGCACCGCCTCCCGCAACAGCAGCAGCACACCCCGCGCGCTGCGCGTGTCCAGGGCGCCGGTCGGCTCGTCCGCGAAGATCACCCGGGGCTCGGTGACCAGCGCGCGGGCGATCGCCACCCGCTGGCGCTGACCGCCGGAGAGCTGGTCGGGGCGGTGGCCGAGCCGGTCGCCGAGACCGACCGAGGTCAGCACCTCCCGGGCCCGCGCACGGTCGACGCGCCGCCCGGCGAGCTTCAGCGGCAGCACCGTGTTCTGCGCGACGGTGAGCGTGTCCAGCAGGTTGTACTGCTGGAACACGAACCCGATCCGACTGCGCCTGAACCGGGTCAGCTCGGCCTCGGTCCCGCCCGTCAGCTCCGCGCCGTCGACCATCACGATCCCGCTGTCCGGCCGGTCGAGCCCCGCCGCGCACTGCAGCAGCGTCGACTTGCCGGACCCCGAGGGACCCATCACCGCCGTGAACGTGCCGCGCTCCAGGCTCAGCGTGACCCCGTCCAGCGCGGTCACCGCGCTGTCGTCACGGCCGTAGGTCCTGCTCACCCTGACCAGCCGCAGTGCCTCGGCGGCGGGTTCCTTGTCGTGTGTCCGTCGTGCGCTGCGGAACATCGCCCTCACCCTCCGTGCGGCACGCCCTGTGCCTCGTCAACGACGCTACGGAGAAGGCCGGTTGCCCACACTGGGCGCAGAACCCGTATCGCGGGGTGTACTCAGCGACACCCCCGGCGGACGACAAGCGGCTTCCCGGCGCGCGTCCTCCTCACGCCCGCCACGGCGTTCGTCGCGTCCCTCTGCACCCGCTGGAATCCCTGGGGGACCGCCCGTACGGGTCACCAGAACGCGCCGCGGCCCGGTCCACCCGGTGCAATGGACCTGTGACCGCGCCCCCGGACGACTGCCTCGCCCGCAACGAGTGGATCTGCGGCGAGTACCTGAGCACCCGCCGCCACATCCTCGTCGACGCGGTCGTCCAGCATCTGCAGCTGACCGCGGTCTCCGTGCTCATCGGCCTCGCCATCGCCCTCCCGCTCGCGGTGGCGGCCCGCCGCTGGGGCTGGGCCGCGGGCCCGGTCCTCGGGGTGACGACGATCCTCTACACGATTCCGTCCCTCGCGATGTTCTCGCTGCTCCTGCCCGTCTACGGCCTCTCGGCCACGCTCGTCGTCGCCGGACTCGTCCTCTACTCGCTCACCCTGCTCGTCCGCAACGTCCTCGCGGGCCTGCGCGCCGTCCCCGAAGAGACCCGCCAGGCCGCACGCGGCATGGGATACGGCCCGATCCGCCTCCTGCTCACCGTGGAACTGCCGCTCGCCCTCCCGGCCGCGATGGCCGGCCTGCGCATCGCGACCGTCTCGGCGGTCTCACTCGTCACGGTCGGCGCGATCGTCGGCTTCGGGGGACTCGGCAACCTGATCTACGCGGGCATGAACACCTACTTCAAGGCACAGGTGCTCACCGCGTCCGTGCTCTGCGTGGTGATCGCGATCCTGGCCGACGTGCTCCTGCTGCTCGTCCAGCGCCTGCTCACCCCCTGGACGAGGGCGGTACGCGGATGAACACCCTCACCGACGCCTGGCACTGGCTCACCGACTCCGCCCACTGGTCGGGCGACGACGGCATCTGGCACCGGCTCACACAGCACCTCGTCCTCACGGTCGTCTGCCTCGTCATCAGCTGCGTCATCGCGCTGCCGATCGCCCTCGTCCTCGGCCACCTCGGCAAGGGCGGCGCACTCGCCGTGAACATCTCCAACATCGGCCGCGCGGTGCCCACCTTCGCCGTCCTGGTCCTGCTGCTCCTCACCCCGGTCGGCAGGTGGGGCGAGGGGCCCACGGTGGTCGCCCTCGTCCTGTTCGCCGTACCGCCCCTGCTCACCAACGCCTACGTCGGCATGCGCGAGGTCGACCGCGACGTGGTGCGGGCCGCGCGCGGCATGGGGATGACCGGGCCGCAGATGCTGTTCCGCGTCGAACTGCCGCTCTCCCTGCCGCTGTTGATGAACGGCGTGCGGATCGCGGCCGTCCAGCTCGTCGCCACCGCCACCATCGCGGCACTCGCGGGCGGCGGCGGACTCGGCCGCATCATCACCGCCGGATTCAACCTGGCGAACACCGCGCAGGTGGTCGCCGGAGCGGTCCTCGTCGCGGTGTTCGCCCTGCTCGTCGAGGGCGTCTTCGAGGTCGCCGAACGGCTCTCGCCGCGCTGGGCGAGGGGAGCGCGATGAGGCGCCGCGCGGCCCTCGCCGGCCTGCTGCTCCTGGCCACCGGGTGCGCGACCGGCCCGTCCCTGGAGAACAAGGGCGCCGTCACCGCGCCACCGGGCGACAGCCACCACCTCACCATCGGCTCGGCCGGCTTCACCGAGAGCGACCTGCTGGCCCAGATGTACGCGCTGCTGCTCAAGCAGGCCGGATACACGACGTCCCTGCTGACCGTCGCCAACCGCGAACTCTACGAACCCGCCCTGGAATCGGGGCAGATCGACGTCGTCCCGGAGTACGCGGCCACCTTCGCCGACTGGCTCAACGCCAAGACCAACGGCCCGGACGCACCGGCCGTCGGCTCACCCGACCTCGCCGCCACGATGAAGGCCCTGCGCCGACTGGCCGCACCCCGCGGCCTCACCGTCCTCCCCCCGGGGAAGGCCGTCGACCAGAACGCCTTCGCCGTGGCCCGCTCCTACGCGGCGAAACACCACCTCAGGACCCTCAGCGACCTCGGCGCCTCCGGACTGGAGGTCCGGCTCGCGGCGGGCGACGAGTGCGTCCAACGGCCCTACTGCGAACCGGGGTTGAAGAAGGTCTACGGCATCGACATCACCGCCGTCGACCCCAAGGGCGTCGGCACGACCCAGGCCAAGAACGCCGTGCGGAACGGCCAGGACCAGATGGTGCTGACCACCACCACCGACGCCACCCTCGACCAGTTCGGCCTGGTCGTCCTCGCCGACGACAAGCACCTCCAGAACGCGGACTACGTCGTCCCGGTCGTCAACCGTTCCCGGGCGGGCAGCACCGGCGTGACCGAGGCGCTGGGGAAACTGAACGACGTCCTCACGACGGCCGACCTCGCGTCCATGAACCAACAGGTCGACAGCTGGCGGCGGCTGGCACAGGACGTGGCGCGCACCTATCTCCAGGACAAGGGCCTGCTGAAGTGAGGGCGGGGCCGTTGTCAGTGGCGGCTTGTACCGTTCGGGCATGGGTGTCTATCTCGTCGATGTCGACGCGCAGGAGTGGTTCGGTGAGGACACGGGAGAAGGGGGGATGGGAGCGATAGCGAAGGGGCTCGACGCGGAGCTGGCCCGGCGCGGACTGCCGCCGTACACCTCCGTGCCCGCACGGGACACGGCCCCGGGCTTCGAGGAGAAGCTGAGCCCGTCCATGCAGGGGTTCGACGCGCTCTGCCGTGCCCACCTGACCCCCGAGGAAAGGGATGTGCTCGGCGACTGGTCGGTGCTGGTGCCCTTCTCCCTCGACCAGGCGATACGCCTGCCGGTCGGCTCCGCGTACACGGACGAGACGGTCATCGTGGGCGCGCCCCAGATCCTCGCCCTCGCCGAGCGCCTGGCGGCAGCCGTCGACCTGCCCGCCGAGACACCGGAGGCGACGGGCAACCTCGCCCTCACCTTCTGGTTCCTGGAGGGCGAGGCGGAGGAGCTGGCGACCGCCCGCCCCGGCCCCTGGGCCGAGGACCTGGACACCGCCTTCTACGTGGCCCTCTACCTGCGCGCGGCCCAGCACGCGCTACGGCGGGGCTGCCCCCTCACCTTCAGCTGAGCCGGAGCGCCCCTCAGGCGTCCGCCACCGAATCGAAGTCCACCTCCCCGCGCGGCACCCCCAGCGCATCCGCGTCCACCGACCGCCGCAACGCTTCGTGCAGCTTCGCCGGAGTCAGCACGCCCAGGAAGCGCGCCCCGTCCAGCACGGCCACCCACCCCGCGTCGTGCTGGAGCATCACACCGAACGCCTGCTTCAAGGGGGCGCCCACCGGCACCCACGCGTTCATCCGGTGCGCGAGGGCACCGACGGTGCCGCCCGCGGTGAGTTCGTCCGCCTTGACCCACCCCTGCAGCTCACCCTGCTCGTCGAGGACCACCGCCCAGCGCGCGCCCTCCACCCGCAGCCGTTCGGCGGCGCGCTGCGCGGGCTCGTCCACCCGGGCGACCGGCGGCTGCTCCAGGTCGTCCGGCTCGATCTCGGTGACCGACAGCCGCTTCAGACCCCGGTCCGCGCCCACGAACTCGGCGACATACGGCGTCGCCGGGGTGCCGAGGACCGCGCCGGGGGTGTCGTACTGCTCGATCCGCCCCTGCCCGTACACGGCGATCCGGTCCCCGAGCCGTACCGCCTCCTCGATGTCGTGCGTGACCAGCAGCACCGTCTTGCGCACGGCGGCCTGCATCCGCAGGAACTCGTCCTGCAACTGCTCGCGCACCACCGGGTCGACCGCGCCGAACGGCTCGTCCATCAGCAGCACCGGAGGATCGGCGGCCAGCGCCCGCGCGACCCCGACACGCTGCCGCTGGCCGCCCGACAACTGCTCCGGATAGCGCGGGCCGTACGTCTTCGGGTCCAGGCCCACCAGATCGAGCAGTTCGGCCGCCCGGGCCCGGGCCTTCGCGCGCTTCCAGCCGACCAGGGACGGCACGGTCGCCGTGTTGTCGAGGACCGTGCGGTGCGGGAAGAGGCCGACCTGCTGGATGACGTAGCCGATCCGGCGGCGCAGCCGCACCGGGTCGACCGTGGCGATGTCCTCGCCGTTCACGAGGATCCGGCCGGAGGTGGGCTCGATGAGCCGGTTGACCATCATCATGGTCGTCGTCTTGCCGCAGCCGGACGGACCCACGAGCGTGACGAGTTCGCCCTCGCCCACCTCGAAGGACAGTCCGTCCACGGCCGTCGTACCGTCCGGATACCGCTTGCTGACCTGCTCGAACCGGATCATGTCCTCACGCTAACGGCGCCGGTCCCGCACCGCCCTTCCACGGCGTCCCACCGGCTGGTGACGCGGGCACGCGGGCCCTGGGATGATCCGTAGCACCTCCATCTCCCGGCGGGCCGAAGGGACAGCGGCATGAACGACGGAGCCGACGGAGCACCGGCGGACGACGACGCCGGCGGTATCCCCGCGACCGGCACCACGGTGTCGGGCCTGACCGTGGAACACCGCACCGACCCCCTCGGCATGGACGTGCCGCACCCCAGGTTCGGCTGGCGCATGGCGTCCCCCGTGCGGGGCCGCCGCCAGACGGCGTACCGGATCTCGGTCGCCACCTCGTCCCGGCACCTGACCCACGGCCGCCCCGACGTCTGGGACAGCGGCCGGGTCGACACGGCGGACTCGGTCGCCGTCCGCTACGGCGGACCCGACCTGCACGCCACCACCCGCTACCACTGGACGGTGACGGTGTGGGACGAGCACGGCCGCGCCACCACCGCTCCCGCGGCCCGCTTCGAGACCGGCCTGCTCAGCACCGACGGTGTCACCGGCTGGGACGGCGCACGCTGGATCGGCATGGCGGGCAAGCGCCCGAACACCCCCGGCGCACCCCTCCTGCGCTGCCAGACGCCGCTGACGGGCGAGCGGGTGACCGAGGCCCGGCTGTACGTCTCCGCGCTCGGCGTGTACGACGTCCACGTCAACGGCCGGCGCGTGTCCGTACCCCAGGGCGACGGCACCACGTACGAGTTCCTGCCCCCGGGCTGGACCAACTACGACACCACCGTCAACTACTTCACCTACGACGTCACGGCCCTGCTGACGGACCCGTCCCGGGTGACCCTGGCCGCCGTGCTCGGCAACGGCTGGTACAACTCCCGCATCTCCGAGAACAGCACCCACTACTACTCGGCCGACGGCAACTCCCTGGCCCTCAAGGCGAAACTCCTCGTCCGGTACGCCGACGGCTCCACCCAGACGATCGTCACCGCCCCCGGCGAGGACTGGCGCGCCACCGACACCGGCCCCTACCGCGCCGACGACCTCTACGACGGCCAGTCCTACGACGCCCGCAGGGAACTCCCGGGCTGGACGGCGAACGGCTTCGACACCTCGGCCTGGTCGCCCGTCGAGGCCCAGGACCCCTTGCCGCACGCCCGGTTGACCGCCTACCCCGGCGAGAGCGCCCGCCTGATGCCCGAGTGGGACCGCAGGCCCGAGTCCGTCACCGTCTGCACCGGCGTGTCGGACCAGGAGGGCAGCGCGAACGGCAGGGGCCGGATCGTCGTCGACCCCGCCCGCACGGTCACCGACCCCGTGCGTGCCGCCACCGCCTCCGTCACCCTGCACCCCGGCGACACCGCCGTCGTCGACCTCGGCCAGAACCTCGTCGGCGTGCCCCGCTACACCCTGCGCGGCCCGGCCGGCGCCCAAGTCGCCTTCCGGCCGGGGGAGATGCTCAACGACGACAGCGCGGGCGCCGACGGCCCGGCGGGCTCGGTCTACCGGGCCAACCTGCGCACGGCCGGGGCCACCAGCACCTACGTCCTCAAGGGCGACCCGGCCGGGGAGACCCACCAGGACTCGCTGACGTTCTACGGCTTCCGGTACGTCTCCGTCACCACGACCGAGACCGTCACCCTGGTCGCCCTCACCGGCAGGGTCGCCACCTCCGCCCTCCACGACACCGGGACCGTCACCACCGACGACGCCGACGTCAACCAGCTGTTCAGCAACATCCGTTGGGGCCAGCGCGGCAACTACCTCTGGATCCCCACCGACTGCCCGCAACGCGACGAACGCCTCGGCTGGACCGGCGACACCCAACTCTTCGCCCGGACCGGCCTGTTCAACTGCGACGCCGTCCCCTTCCTCAGCCACTTCCAGGACAGCCTGATCGACTCGCAGCGCGCCTACGGCGCGGACGAGGCCCAGTTCCCCTGGGTCGCCCCCGGCCACCGCTACGGCCAGGCACGCCCGGCCGGCGGCTGGGCGGACTGCGGGGTGGTCGTGCCGTGGACGGTGTGGCAGATGTCCGGCGACACCACGATCGTCGACCGGAGCTGGGCGTCGATGACCACGTACCTGGACTGGATCAGGAGCCGCACCGGCGACAGCCGTGCCGGTCAGGGCGCGATCTTCGGCGACTGGCTCGCCTTCCAGGTCACCAGCACCCAGCTCATCAGCGACGTCTACTACGGCTACAGCGCCCGCCTCATGGCGGACATGGCCCGCGCCACCGGCCGCACGGCCGAAACGGCCGTCTACGAGGGGCTGTTCACCGAGATCAAGCAGGCCTTCGTCGCCAAGTACCTCGTCACGGACGCGCTCACCGGACGGCTGACCGTCCGCTCCGGCCTCGGCGAGCCGCCGCCGTACACCCCCGGCACCAGCGCGGGCCGGACCGAGGACGACACCCAGACCGCCCTGCTCTGGATCCTCAAACTCGGCTTCTACGACACGGAGTCCCAGCACCGCCGACTCGTCGGTCTGCTCGCCGACAACATCGGCAACAGCCCCGCCTACAAGGCGACGCACCCCGACAGCACCCGCGTCGACCACCCGGAGGACACCCTCTCCGTCGGATTCCTCGGCGTGAACGTCCTCGCCCCCGTCCTCACCGCCGAGGGCCGCGTCGACCTCGCCTACCGGCTCCTCCACCAGAAGGCGATGCCGTCCTGGCTCTTCTCGGTGGCCAACGGCGCCACCACGGTCTGGGAGCGCTGGAACTCGTACGCCAAGGACGTCGGCTTCGGCCCGGTCGACATGAACTCCTTCAACCACTACGCCTACGGCGCGATCGGGGAGTGGATGTACGAGAGCATGGCGGGCATCGCCGGGGACCCCGAACACCCCGGCTTCCAGCACATCCTGCTCCGCCCGCACCCCGACCCGACCGGCCGGATCACACGGGCGCGCGGCACCCACGTCTCGCCCTACGGCGAGATCGTCAGCGAATGGGCGGTACGGGAAGGGCAGTTGACGTACCGGGCCGTCGTCCCCGCGAACACCACGGCCACCCTGCGCATCCCCGCCACCGACCCGTCGACCGTCCAGGAGGGCGGCAGGCCGCTGGCCGAGGCACCGGGCGTGCGGTTCCTCGGTTTCTCGGACGGCACCGCCGCCTACCGACTCCCCTCAGGGCGCTACGAGTTGACCTCCGTGCTCGCCTGACCGCCGACCAGCACCACCTCCAGGGTGCGCGGGCCGTGCACCCCCTCGACCCGGTCCAGCTCGATGTCACTGGTCGCCGACGGACCCGAGATCCACGTCAACGGGCGGGCCGGGTCGAGGCGTTGGAGCGCCTGCGGGACCGAGGACACCACCTGGTCCGGCACCCGTACGACACAGATGTGATGGTCGGGGACGAGCGTGATCCGGCGGCGGCCCTGGTCCGGGCCGCCGTCCAGGACGATGGTGCCGGTCTCGGCGACGGCCACCGCGCACGCCGTGACGACACTGTCGACCCGGTCCAGCTCGGCCGGGGTGCTCTCGGCCCGGTCCGCGACCGGAGCGGCCTCGGCCGCGGCGAGCCAGGACGACTCCAGACCCGGCGGTACGACGACCGTCCTCGACCCCCGCGCGGAGAGCAACCCGGCGATCACGGCGGGCAGTTCGGCCTCCGTGCAGCGGTGCACGATCGCCCGGTAGTCGGCCAGGTTCTCGGCGAGCAGCTCCACCGTCCGCTCGACGCTCCGGTTCCCGTGCTCGCGCAGATAGCCCCGCTCGAAGGCCTGCTCGTAGGGCGTCTCGTCCCGTGGCACGGCCGCGAGCGCGCGCTCGACGCGGCCCAGAATCCGTTCCCTGCTGCTCACTTGGTCCCGCCCTTTCCGCCGTTCGTGCGCTGCCACCAGTCGCGGAACGGCTCCGCGGGCACGGCGGGCAGTTCGCGGGTGCCGGTCCAGGCCCTGCCGGGACCCGGCAGGGTCCGTGGATGGAAGCGGCGGGTGCGGGACGCGAGCCGCTGGCCGGTGCGCAGGGCGCCGGGGTGGGTGAACGTCCAGCGGGTCGCCCGCATCGCCGCGCGCTCGGCGGCATGCCCCTTGGCGGGCTGGAGGACGACCTTGTTGCCCTCGCGGGTCACCGGCCCGCCCTCCACCACCCGTTCCCGCAGGTGCACCAGCACCTCGGGGATGTCGATGGCGACCGGACACACCTCGTAGCACGCTCCGCAGAGGGAGGACGCGTAGGGCAGCGAGGCGTCGATCTCGCTGGCGGTGCCCCGGAGTTGAGGGCTGAGGATCGCACCGATCGGGCCGGGGTAGACCGAGCCGTAGGCGTGCCCGCCGGCCCGTTCGTACACCGGGCAGACATTGAGGCAGGCCGAGCAGCGGATGCAGCGCAGGGCCTGGCGGCCGACCTCGTCGGCGAGGGTGTCGGTGCGGCCGTTGTCGAGCAGCACCAGGTGGAAGGTGCGCGGTCCGTCGCCGTCGGTGGTGCCGGTCCAGGTGCTGGTGTACGGGTTCATGCGCTCGGCCGTGGACGAGCGGGGGAGGGTCTGGAGGAACACCTCCAGGTCCTGCCAGGTGGGCACGATCTTCTCGATGCCGACGACCGAGATCAGCGTCTCGGGCAGGGTGAGGCACATCCGGCCGTTGCCCTCGGACTCGACGACGACGAGCGTGCCGGTCTCGGCGACCATGAAGTTGGCGCCGGAGACGCCGACGCGGGCCCGCAGGAACTTCTCCCGGAGGTGGAGACGGGCGGCCTCGGCGAGTTCCGCGGGCGTGTCGGTCAGGCCGTCCGGTGCCGGGCGACCCCACTCGCTCATCTCGCGGGCGAAGATCTCCCGGATCTCACCCCGGTTGCGGTGGATCGCGGGGACCAGGATGTGCGAGGGGCGGTCCTTGCCCAACTGCACGATGAGTTCGGCGAGATCGGTCTCGTAGGCGCGGATGCCCGCCTCCTCCAGCGCCTCGTTGAGCCCGATCTCCTGCGTGGCCATCGACTTGACCTTCACGACCTCCGACTCGCCCGTCTCCTGGACGAGGCGCGTCACGATCCGGTTGGCCTCCTCCGCGTCGGCGGCCCAGTGCACGATGCCACCGGCGGCCGTCACCGACTCCTCCAACTGGACCAGATACCGGTCGAGATGACGGAGGGTGTGGTCCTTGATCCGCTTGCCGGCCTCGCGCAGCGCGTCCCAGTCGGACAGCTCCGCCACGGCGTTGGCCCGTTTGGCGCGGATCGTGTGGGTGGCGTGGCGCAGATTGCCGCGCAGGGTCCGGTTGCCGACCGCCTCGTGCGCGGCGACGGGGAAGGCCGGGAACGCGGGCATGCCGACGAAGGTGCCGCTCATACGCCCGTCTCCTCTTCCCTGACGGCCTCGCCGCCGGCTTCCGCGGCGCCTGCCGCGCTGTCCTCGGTCGCGGCCAGGATCTCCGCGATGTGCACCGGCCGCATGTCCGTGTGCAGCCGCGCCATCGTGCCGCCGATGTGCATCAGACAGGAGTTGTCCGCGGCGCACAGCACCTCGGCGCCCGTCGACCCGGCGTTGCGGACCTTGTCGGCACCCATCGCCGCCGACACGTCGGCGTTCTTCACGGCGAACGTCCCGCCGAACCCGCAGCACTCGTCCGCACCCGGCAACTCGACCAGCTCCAGCCCCTTGACGGCCCGGAGCAGCGTGAGCGGCCGGTCGCCGAGCCCGAGGCTGCGCAGCCCGTGGCAGGTGGGGTGGTAGGTCACCTTGTGCGGGTAGAAGGCCCCGACGTCCGTCACCCCGAGCACGTCCACGAGGAACTCGGTCAGCTCGTACGTCTTGGGCACCACGGGCGCCAGCGTGGCCGCGAGGGAGTCCCCCCGCCCCTCGGCCCGAGCGCGCTCACCCATGCGCGGATACAGCTCGCGCACCATCGCGCCGCACGACCCGGAGGGCGTCACGATCGCCTCGTACTCCCCGAAGACATCGGAGAAATGCCGGGCGAGCGGCTCGGCCTCATGGCGGTACCCGGTGTTGTAGTGCGCTTGCCCGCAGCAGGTCTGCGCCATCGGGAAGTCGACCTCGACGCCCATCCTGGTCAGCAGTTTCACCACGGCGCGCCCGGTATCCGGATACAGCGTGTCGTTGACGCAAGTCAGGAACAGGGCGACACGCATCGCGGCTCCTTCGTGATCGGTCATCGGATGGGTGCAGCGTAGTCGGCGGTCACCGTCTCGGGGAGTCCCCGGTTCACCGCGCGGCGAGCCGGGCCTCCGCGGCCTGCCAGCGCGCGGTGTCGCCCTGCGGTTCGTAGCGGGTCGACGGCTGGGTACGGGCCAGCAGCCGCCGCATTCCGGCCAGGTCGCCGACCAGCCCATGGGCCCGTGCCTGTACGAGCACGTTGCCCAGCGCGGCGGCCTCCGTGGGGCCCGCGACCACCGGCAACCCGCAGGCATCGGCGGTCAGTTGGCACAGCAGCGCGTTGCGCGTGCCGCCGCCGACGATGTGCACGACGTCGACCGGATGCCCGGCGAGTTCCTGGGCCTCGCCGACCGCCCGCCGATGGGCGAGCGCGAGCGAGTCGAGGATGCAGCGCGTGGTCTCGGCCCGGGACTCCGGCACCGGCTGACCGGAGGCGCGGCACGCGTCGGCGATCCGCTCGGGCATCCGACCCGGCGCCAGGAACGCCGGGTCCCCCGCGTCCACCACCGACCGCAACGCCGGCACCCGGGCCGCCCCGCGCAGCAGCTCGCCCAACTCCGGCTCGCCCCAGGCCCGTACGCACTCCTGGAGCAGCCACAGCCCCATGATGTTGCGCAGATAGCGGACCGTGCCGTCGAGCCCCAGCTCGTTGGTGAAGTTCGCGGCCCGGCTCGCCTCGGTGAGCACGGGCGCGTCCAGTTCGAGACCGGCCAGGGACCAGGTGCCCGTGCAGATGTAGGCGAACCGCTCCTCGACCGCCGGAACGGCGGCGACCGCCGACGCTGTGTCGTGCGACCCGACCGCCGTCACCGGCACCGGCCCCCGAAGCCCCGTCTCCTCCAGCACCTCGGCCAACAGGACCCCCGCGGGATCGCCCGGTTGCCGCAAGGGCGCGAACAGCCCGAGGTCGATGCCGAGCCGCGAGGCGATGCCGTACGACCACCCGCGCGTCCGGGGATCGACGAGTTGCGTGGTGGAGGCGTTGGTCAGCTCGGTGCCCTGCTCGCCGGTGAGCCAGTAGGACAGCAGGTCCGGGATGAGCAACAAGCGCTCCGCGTGCGCGAGTTGGGCCGAGTCCCGGGCCGCCGTGAGCTGGTAGAGGGTGTTGAACGGCGCGTACTGCAGCCCGGTCGAGGCGTACAGCTCATCCGCCGGCACCGTCGCCCACACCTTCTCGGCGATCCCTTCCGTGCGGGCGTCCCGATAGTGCACGGGATTGCCCAGCAGGGCGCCGTCCGCGTCCAGCAGGCCGTAGTCCACGGCCCAGCTGTCGATGCCGACGGAGTCGAGAGCGGGTCCCGCCGCCCGGAGCCCGTCCAGGACGCCCGCGTACAGCGCGAGGACGTCCCAGCGCAGTCCCTCCGGGGTGCGGACGGGCCGGTTGGGGAAGCGGTGCGCCTCCGTCAGCTCCAGGGAGTCGGGGCCGACCCGGCCGACCATGACGCGTCCACTGGACGCGCCGAGGTCGACCGCGGCGTACCTCCTCATGTCGGCGCTCACCGAAGGAAGGCGGCCGCGACACCGGCGTCGACGGGGACGTGCAGCCCGGTGGTGTGCGTCAGGTCCCCGCCGGTGAGGGCGAAGACGGCGTTCGCGACATGCTCCGGCAGCACCTCACGCTTGAGGATGGTCCGCTGGGCGTAGAACTCGCCGAGCTTCTCCTCCTCGATCCCGTAGGTCGCCGCCCGCTGCGCACCCCAGCCGCCCGCGAAGATGCCCGAACCGCGCACGACACCGTCCGGGTTGATCCCGTTGACCCGGATCCCGTGCTCCCCCAACTCGGCCGCGAGCAGCCGGACTTGATGGGCCTGGTCGGCCTTCGTCGCGGAGTACGCGATGTTGTTGGGACCGGCGAACACGGCGTTCTTGGACGCGATGTAGACGATGTCGCCGCCGAGCCCCTGCGCGATCATCGCGCGGGCCGCCTCACGCGAGACCAGGAAGGAACCACGGGCCATGATGTCGTGCTGGAGGTCCCAGTCCCTGGCCGACGTCTCCAGCAGGGGCTTGGAGATGGAGATCCCGGCGTTGTTGACGACGAGATCGACCCCGCCGAAGGCGAGCAGGGCGGCCTTGAAGGCGGCGGCGATCTGCGCTTCGTCGGTCACGTCCACGGCGACGGCGACGGCCCTGTCGGGCCCGCCCAGTTCCTCCGAAACGGCCCGCGCGCTCTCGGAGTCGAGATCCGCGACGACGACGCAGGCCCCTTCGTCGACCAGGCGCCGGGCGATGGCCTTCCCGATGCCGCTGCCCGCACCGGTGACGAGCGCGATCCGGGTGGCCAGCGGCTTGGGCTTCGGCATCCGCTGGAGCTTGGCCTCCTCCAGCGCCCAGTACTCGATACGGAACTTCTCCGACTCCTCGATGGGCGCGTAGGTGGACACGGCCTCGGCGCCGCGCATCACGTTGACGGCGTTGACGTAGAACTCGCCGGCCACGCGCGCCGTCTGCTTGTCCTTGCCGAAGGAGAACATCCCCACGCCCGGGATCAGCACGATCGCCGGGTCGGCCCCGCGCATCGCGGGGGAGTCGGGCAGCGCGTACCGCCGGTAGTAGGCGGCGTACTCGTCGCGGTAGGCGGAGTGGAGTTCCTTCAGCCGTGCGACGGCCTCGTCGAGCGGGGCGGTCGGCGGCAGATCGAGGACGAGCGGCCTGACCTTGGTCCGCAGGAAGTGGTCGGGGCAGGAGGTGCCGAGCGCGGCGAGCCGGGGATGCTCGGCCCGCGCGAGGAAGTCGAGCACGACGTCGGAATCGGTGAAGTGCCCCACCTGCGGCCGGTCCTGGGACGCGACGGCGCGGACGTACGGCGCGAGTGCGGCTGCCCGCTCCCGCCGCTCGGCCTCGGGCAGCGCACCGTACCCCTCGACGACGGGCCCGAAGGGCTCCGGCTCGCCGTGCTCTGCGAGGAACGCCTCGGCGGTGCGGATGATGTAGAGCGAGTTCCGCTCGCACTCGTCGGAGGTGTCACCCCACGCGGTGATCCCGTGCCCCCCGAGCACACAGCCGACGGCCTGTGGATGGGCGGCCTTGACGGCGGCGATGTCCAGCCCCAGCTGGAACCCGGGCCGCCGCCAGGGCACCCACACCACGCTGTCCCCGAAACACTCGGCGGTCAGCTTCTCCCCGTCGGCCGCACAGGCGAGCGCGATCCCGGAGTCCGGGTGGAGATGATCGACATGAGCGGCGTCCACCAGCCCGTGCATGGCGGTGTCGATGGACGGCGCCGCGCCTCCCTTGCCGTGCAGGCAGTAGTCGAACGCGGCGACCATCTCGTCCTCGCGCTCCCTCCCCGGGTACACGTCGACGAGCGCCCGCATCCGGTCGAGCCGCAGCACGGCGAGCCCGCCCTCGGTGAGCGTCCCGAGGTCGCCCCCGGACCCCTTCACCCACATCAGCTCGACATCACCGCCGGTGACGGGATCGGTGTCGGTGCCCTTCGCGGACGTGTTCCCGCCGGCGTAGTTGGTGTTGCGGGGATCGGAGCCAAGCCGATTGGAACGAGAGAGGAGAGCGTCAGCGTCGGGGTGCGGTCCCATGAACTTCCAGTCCTTTTCGAGAGAGGGCGAGCGTGTTGCTTGCGGGGGCGCGGAGAACTGCGCGACCGGGCACGACGGGCCCGGACCCCGCGACGAACAGAACGTGGCAGACGCTTACGCCCCCCACCCCGCCTGCTGCCCTCCGACCCGCTCGGCGACGATCCGCTCCTGCCAGCCGTCGGCGCGATACGCGGCCATCGGGTCGCCGGCCAGCCCCTGCTCCTCGCGCAGTTCCCGCAGCAGCGGCCGCACATCCGTGTTGTACGCGTCCATCAGCACGGCGTTCGCCTCCAGCACGTCCCCGGCCCGCTGCGCCGCGGCCAGCGCGACCGGGTCGACGAGCAACGCCTTCGCCGTCGCCTCCTGCACGTTCATCACCGACCGGATGATCGCCGGAATCTTCGCCTCGATGTTGTGGCACTGGTCGAGCATGAAGGCCACGTCGGCGGTCAGTCCTCCGCCCCGGATCACCTCGTACATGATCCGGAACAGCTGGAAGGGGTCGGCCGCCCCGACCATCAGGTCGTCGTCGGCGTAGAACCGCGAGTTGAAGTCGAACGCCCCGAGCTTCCCCTCCCGGAGCAGCGTCGCGACGATGAACTCGATATTGGTGCCCGGCGCGTGGTGACCGGTGTCGACGACGACCTGGGCCTTGGGCCCGAGCTTCAGGCAGTGCGCGTAGGCCGTCCCCCAGTCGGGCACGTCCGTCGCGTAGAACGCCGGCTCGAAGAACTTGTACTCCAGCAGCATCCGCTGCCCGTCCCCGAGCCGCTCGTACACCGCCGCGAGCGCCTCGGCCAGCCGGTCCTGGCGCCCGGAGAGATCATCCTGTCCGGGATAGTTCGTCCCGTCCGCGAACCACAGCTTCAGGTCGGTGGAACCCGTCGCGTCCATGATGTCGACGCACTCCAGCAGATGGTCGAGCGCCTTGCGCCGCACCGCGGCGTCGGGATGGCACACGCTGCCGAGCCGGTAGTCGTCGTCCTGGAACGTGTTGGTGTTGATCGTGCCGAGCCTCAGCCCGTGGTCCTCCGCGAACTTGCCCAGCGCCGCGAAGTCCTCGACCCGGTCCCACGGGATGTGCAGGGCGACCGAGGGAGCCACACCGGTGAACTCGTGGACCTTCGCCGCGTCCTCCAGCTTCTCCTGCGGGGTGCGCGGTACGCCCTCCTGGGCGAAGACCTTGAACCGGGTCCCGGAGTTCCCGTACGCCCATGACGGCGTCTCGACTGCCTGGGTCCTGAGAGCGGCCTTCACCGCGGCGAGATCGGTCACTTGAGGGCTCCTGTGACGTGCGACGGAACGATGTGTGTATGAAACGATTCAGAGAGCGAAGTTATGAGCCTCCCGTAGGGGTGTCAAGCCCTACGGCGAAGCCTGTGTCCCGTGACTCCAATGTGACCTTTGGCTATCGAAAGTTTTTCGACGCGGACCCATTGACGTGACAAGGCTGGCGCGCCTAACGTCCCGGCAACCAAGTTGAAACCTTTCACGACGCCGTGACGGCCCACCCGCCGGTGTCGTCGAGGAGCCCCTCATGACCCACCCGTCAGACGCGGGTCCGGCCCCGGTGCTCGCGCTCAAGGGCATCTCCAAGTCCTTCGGCGCGGTGCGCGCCCTGCGGGACGTGTCCCTCGAACTGTTCCCCGGTGAGGTGCACGCCCTCGCCGGCGAGAACGGCGCGGGCAAGTCCACCCTCATCAAGACCCTCGCCGGTGTGCACCGGCCCGACGCCGGCCAGGTGCTGCTCGACGGCGCGCCCGTGCTCTTCCACGGACCCGGCGACGCCCGCGACGCGGGTATCGCCGTGATCTACCAGGAGCCCACGCTCTTCCCGGACCTGTCGATCGCCGAGAACATCTTCATGGGCCGCCAGCCCCGCCGCGCCCTGGGCCGTATCGACCACAAGGCCACCTACGCGGTGACCGCCGAGCTGATGAAGCGGCTCGGTGTCGAACTCGACCCCGACCGCCCGGCACGCGGCCTGTCCATCGCCGACCAGCAGATCGTGGAGATCGCCAAGGCGCTCTCCTTCGACGCCCGAGTCCTGATCATGGACGAGCCGACCGCGGCCCTCACCGGCAGCGAGGTCGCCCGCCTCTTCGGCGTCGTCCGCACCCTGCGCGAACAGGGCGCCGCCATCCTGTTCATCTCCCACCGCCTGGAGGAGATCTTCCAGATCTGCGGGCGGGTCACCACCCTGCGCGACGGCGCCCTGATCTCCAGCGAGCCGATCGACGGCATGACCGAGGACGATCTCGTCCGGCGCATGGTCGGCCGCGATCTCGACGAGCTCTACCCCAAGCAGGACGTCGAACCCGGTGAAGTCGCCCTGAGCGTCAAGCGGTTGACCCGCGAGGGCGTCTTCACCGACGTCTCCTTCGACGTACGGCGCGGCGAGATCGTCGGACTCGCCGGGCTCGTCGGCGCCGGCCGCACCGAGGTCGCGCGGGCCGTCTTCGGCATCGACCGGTGGGACGCCGGCGGGGTCGAGGTCGACGGCAGGCCGCTGACGAACGGCGCTCCCTCGACCGCGATGGCCGCGGGCCTCGCCCTGGTCCCCGAGGACCGGCGGGCGCAGGGCCTGGTGATGGACATGTCCATCGAGCGCAACATCGGCCTGACCGGCCTGCGGACGACCGTCAGGGCGGGGCTCGTCGACCGGGGTGCCGAGCGCAGCCGTTCCCTCGACTGGGCGGTGAAGCTGCACGTCAAGTACGCGCGGATCGCCGACACCGTCAACACCCTCTCCGGCGGCAACCAGCAGAAGGTCGTCCTCGCCAAGTGGCTGGCCACCGGCCCCAAGGTGCTGATCGTCGACGAGCCCACCCGCGGCATCGACGTCGGCACCAAGGCCGAAGTGCACCGGCTGCTCAGCGAGTTGGCCGCCGACGGGGTCGCCGTCCTGATGATCTCCTCCGATCTGCCCGAGATCCTCGGCATGGCCGACCGCGTGCTCGTGATGCACGAGGGCCGCCTCACCGCCGAGATCCCCCGCTCCGAAGCCACCGAGGAAACCGTGATGGCCGCAGCCACCGGGAGGGCCGCCGCATGAACCGGGCCTTCATGACGACCGCAGCCGCCGGGAGGGCCGCCCTGTGACGGTCACCGCGCCCAAGTCCGCGCCCGCCGCCGAGATGCCCGAGTCGAGCAGCACGCGGCTCGTCGACCGAGTGTTCAAGATGCGCGAACTCGCCATCCTGGTCGTCTTCCTGGTGATGATCGGCATCACCCAGGCGGGCAACAGCGAGTTCCTGTCCGAGCAGGGCATCAAGGACCTGCTCCTCAACGCGACCATCCTCGTGCTGGTGGCCACCGGCCAGTCGCTGGTCGTCATCACCCGCAACGTCGACCTGTCCGTCGGCTCCACGCTCGGCATCACCGCCTTCGCCACCGGCACCTATCTCCAGGGCGGCGGCAACGCCGTCGTCGCGATCGTCCTCGCGGTGCTGCTCGGCGTCGGACTCGGCCTGGTCAACGGGCTGTTGGTCAGTCTCGGCCAGGTGCCCGCGCTGGTCGTCACCCTCGGCACGCTCTACATCATCCGGGGCGTCGACTCCATCTGGGTCGGCTCACGGCAGATCACCGCCGCCGATCTCCCGGGCGGATTCGTGGACTTCGGCTCCGGCGGCCTGTCGGCCGTGCCCTGGCTGGCGCTGATCGCGCTCGCCGTGCTGCTCGCGACCGCCTACTACCTCAAACACTTCGGCAGCGGGCGGGAGTTGTACGCGCTCGGCTCCAACCCCGAGGCCGCCCGGCTCGCCGGCATCCCCGTCCGCAAGCGGATCCTCGCCGCCTACACCTTCTGCGGCGGGCTCGCCGGACTCGCCGGCGCGATGTACCTCGCCCGCTTCGGCAACGTCGACTCCGGCACCGGCACCGGCTACGAACTCACCGTCGTCAGCGCGGTGGTCGTCGGCGGAGTGGTCTTCACCGGCGGCTCCGGCAGCGTCTACGGCGCGGCCCTCGGCGCCCTGCTGCTGACCTCGATCAACAGTGTGCTGCCCGCCCTCGGCGTCAGCTCCGTCTGGGTGCTGGCCATCAACGGCATCCTGCTCATCCTGGCCATCGCCGTCGACCGGATCGTCGCCCTGCGCGTGGCCACCGCACTGAAGAAGAGGAACGCCCGCCATGCCTGAGCCAGCGTCCTTTGCGAGCCGCGCGATCCGCTGGGACACGGTCGTCGGCGCGCTGCTGATCGTCCTGCTGCTGTTCTCCTTCTCCTTTGTGGACGGCTTCGGCAACGCGCTGAACCTGTCGTTCCTGATCGGCAACACGCTTCCCATCGCGCTGATCGCCCTGCCGATGACGCTGCTCGTCGTCTCCGGGGAGATCGACCTGTCGGTCGCGTCCACGGCGGGCCTGTCGGGCGCGGTGATGGGCAAGCTGTGGAACGACGGCATGACCATCGAGACGATCATCCCGATCTGCCTGCTGCTGGGCGTGGTGTGCGGGCTGGTCAACGGGCTGCTCGTCACCCGGCTGGGGCTGCCCTCGCTGGCCGTCACGATCGGCACGCTCGCCGCGTACCGCGGGATCGCGCAGATCGTCCTCGGGTCCGATGCCGTGACCGATTTCCCCTCCCAGTACCTGGACTTCGCGTCCGGGCGGCTCGGGGGCACGTTCCTGCCGCGGGCCTTCCTGCCCTTCCTCGTGCTGCTCGCCATCGCCGTCGTCCTGCTGCACGCCACGCCGTTCGGGCGGTCGCTGTTCGCGATCGGAGCCAACGTGGAGGCCGCGCGGTTCGCCGGCATCCGGGTACGGCGGCAGAAGCTCATCCTGTTCACGGCGACGGGGCTGATGGCCTCGCTGACCGGAGTGTTCTGGGCGCTGCACTACGCCAGTGCGCGCTACGACAACGCCACGGGGCTCGAACTGTCCGTCGTCGCCGCCGTGTTGCTCGGTGGGATCGATTTCGACGGCGGGAAGGGAACGTTGGGCGGGGCCGTCGCGGGTGTCTTTCTGCTCGGGGCGCTGCAGAACGTGATGAGTCTCCTGAATGTCTCCGCGCAGTCGCAGATCGTCGTCACCGGTGTGCTGCTCGTCGTTTCGGTGCTCGGCCCCCGGGTGGCCAAGCAAGTGACCGTCGCCAGGGCCGCGGCCCGTTCCACTGGATAGGTCGTCTGGCGTCCGCGGCCGGTCTGTGGCCGGTCGCGCCGTTCCCCGCGCCCCTGAAGGGGCACTCCTGCTCGCCCTCGTATCGAAGGAATCCATGCCATGCGCAAGTCGTCTCTTCGTCGTGCCTGTGCGGCGGTCGTCGCCGTCACCTCCCTCACCCTCGTCGCCACCGCCTGTGGTGGTACCACCAAGAAGGATGTGAAGGACGAGAACACCGGGGCGGCCGTCTCCGGTGGCAAGGCGGACCCCGGTGCCGCGCTCAAGAAGGGGCTCACCGTCGCCTTCCTGCCGAAGGCCGTCAACAACCCGTACTTCACGACCTCCGACAAGGGCGGCGAGAAGGCCCTGACCGAACTCGGCGAGAAGTACAAGGAGGTCGGTACGACCAGCGCCACCGACACCGCCGGCCAGGTCTCCTACGTCAACACGCTCACCCAGCAGCAGGTCAACGCGATCGCCGTGTCCGCGCAGGACCCGGGCGCGCTGTGCACCGCGCTCAAGCAGGCCATGAGCAACAAGATCAAGGTCGTCACCTACGACTCCGACACCAACCCGGAGTGCCGCAACGCCTTCGTGTCGCAGGCCAGCGCCGAGGACCTCGGCCGTACCGAGGTGCAGCTGCTCGCCCAGCAGATCGGCTACAAGGGCGAGATCGCGATCCTGTCGGCCGCGCAGACCGCGACGAACCAGAACACCTGGATCGGCTTCATGAAGGAGGAGCTGAAGGACCCGAAGTACAAGAACATCAAGCTGGTCAAGGTCGCCTACGGCAACGACGACGCCCAGCAGTCCTTCCAGCAGACCCAGGGCCTGCTCCAGGAGCACCCGAACCTGAAGGGGATCATCTCCCCGACCACCGTCGGCATCAAGGCCGCCGCCCAGTACCTGTCCGGCTCCAAGTACAAGGGCAAGGTCAAGCTGACCGGTCTCGGTACCCCCAACGACATGCGCAAGTACGTCAAGAACGGCACCGTCGACGGCTTCGAGCTGTGGGACCCGGCGCAGCTCGGCGACCTCGCCGCCCGTACCGCCGTCGCGCTCGCCTCGGGGCAGATCACCGGCAAGGAGGGCGAGACCTTCAAGGCCGGCTCCACCACGTACACGATCGGCAAGGACGGCGTGATCAACCTCGGCAAGCCGACCGTGTTCGACGCCAAGAACATCGACCAGTTCAACTTCTAGTCCCCTTCGAGTTCCCATTCGGTCCCCGAAGTCGCTTTCCCCCAAGGGGTGTTGATGCAGCGCGTGTGCTTCCTGCTGAAGGTCAGGGCGGACCGCCTCGACGAGTACCGCGAGCGGCACGCCGCCGTGTGGCCCGAGATGCTCGACGCGCTCTCGGCCACCGGCTGGCACAACTACTCGCTCTTCCTGCGTGAAGACGGCCTGCTGGTCGGCTACGTGGAGACCGAGGACTTCGCCGCCGCCCGGGCCGGCATGGAAGCCACCGACATCAACTCCCGCTGGCAGGCGGAGATGGCGCCGTTCTTCGAGTCCCTGGACGGCGCCCGTCCCGACGAGGCGATGAAGCCCCTCACCGAAGTCTTCCACCTCGCGTGATCCCCCCACAGGAGCCGTCATGAGAAGACGCACCGTGCTGACCACCGCCATACTTGCGGCCGTGGCAACGCCGGGCATCGCACGGGCGGCCGACCCCGGCCCCTCCGTCACCAAGAAGAGCACCACCCGACTCGACGCCCAGGCCGTCTACTTCGTCTCGTACGACGGCCTGGTCAACAACAACTCGTTCCAGAAGAACGGCCTGTTGACCTACAAGGGCTACCAGTACGCGGCCTGGTACACCGCCGACAGGCATGCCGTCGTCGCCCGCCGGGCCCTGAACGCGACCGCGTGGTCCACGATCACGCTCTCCCACACCCTCAAGAGCGACGACTCCCACAACGTCATCTCCATGGGAGTCTCCAGGGTCGACGGCCGGCTCCACCTCAACCTGGACTCCCACAGCGACGGCTTCTTCTACGTCAAGTCGGTCGCCGGCCTCCTCGACACCCCGGCCTCCACCGCCTGGAGTCCGGCCGTCCTCGGAGCCGTACAGACCTCGCTCGACGGCGTCGCCCTCACCTCGCAGTTCACCTACCCCCAGTTCATCGCCACCCCCGAGGGCAGGCTCCAGCTCAGCTACCGCGTCGGCATCTCCGGCAACGGCCGCAACGCCCTTGCCGAGTACGACGGTTCGGCCTGGACGGCGCTGGGGGAGTGGAGCGGCTCGACCGGCACCTACACGAGCGCGCACGGCTCCAGCACCGCCCGCAACATGTACCTCCACGGCATCGACTACGACGTGAACGGCCGCCTGCACTCCTTCTTCACCTGGCGCGAGCAGTCCGCCGCCGTGATGTGCAGCAGCGGCGGCATCACCAACCACGACACCGGCTACGTCTACTCGACCGACCGGGGCCGCAGTTGGCGCAACGACGCCGGAACCGTCGTAGGGACGACGGGCAGTTCGAACACCGTGTCCGTCACGGACGCGGGTCTGGTCGTCGACCCGCTCGACCCGGACCACTCCCTGATGAACCAGGAGAGCCAGTCCACCGACTCCGCCGGGCTCCCGCACGCGATCATCAGCTATGTGCCGGGGCGCTTCGGCCAGTGCACCACCGACTACGTCGCCGACCGCACCGCGAACGGCCGCGCCTTCCACGTCCGCAAGAACGCCTCGGGCGGCTGGCAGAAGACCGAGATCCCGGTCCCGCTCGACTCCAGCCAGCGCACCAGGCTGATCCTGGACCGGTACGACAACGCCTACGCCGTGCTGCCCCACGGCCGCGTCGCCGGCGCGTCGAAGGCCTCCGGGTACACCGACTGGGCGCTGCTGTACGACGGCACCGGTCTGAACGCCTTCGGCGAGGTCGTCGTCGACGAGCTGCGGGTGAGGGCCGACAACGTGCTGTCCTTCATGTACCAGGAGAAGTCGAGCGGCACGACCCCCTCGGCACTCCATGTCGTCGACTTCGGCCTGCCCGCGTGAGGGGCACGGCCGGAGGAGTCGGTACAGGTCATGGCGGTAATGTGAAGACCTTCCCGCCGTCCCACGTCACCCTGGAGGTCTCCGTCTGATGGCCCAGCCGGTGGGTATCAAGGACGTCGCCCGCGCCGCCGGAGTCTCCGTCGGCACGGTCTCGAACGTCATCAACCGCCCGGACACCGTCGCCACGGAGACCCGGGCCCGGGTGCTGTCCGCGATCGACCGCCTCGGCTACGTCCGCAGCGAGTCCGCGCGCCAGCTGCGCGCCGGGCGCAGCCGGATCATGGGGCTGCTCGTCCTCGACATGGGCAACCCGTTCTTCGTGGACGTGGCCCGCGGTGCCGAGCGCGCCGCACGGGAGTCCGGGCTCGGGGTGATGGTCTGCAACAGCGCGCAGAGCCCCGTCGAGGAGGCCGACTACCTCGCGCTCTTCGCCGAACAGCGGGTGCGGGGCGTGCTGTTGACCCCGGCCGACGCGACCGGGCGCAACATCGACTCGTTCCGCAGGCACGGCATCCCCTTCGTGCTCGTCGACCGGGTCGCCGAGGGCACCACCGAGTGCTCGGTCTCCGTCGACGACGTCGCGGGCGGCGCGCTCGCGGTGCGGCACCTCGTCGACGCGGGACACCGCTCCATCGCGTACGTCAGCGGGCCGCCCGGCTTCAACCAGGTGCGGGACCGCCGTACCGGCGCGAAGAACGCGCTCGCCGAGGCCGGTCTCGACCCCGACGCGCTGCGCGAGCTGCCCACCGACCGGCTCGACGTGGCCGCGGGACGCGACGCCGGAGCCCGGCTGCTCGGTCTCGCCGACCGGCCGACGGCCGTCTTCTGCGCCAACGACCTCCTCGCGCTGGGTGTGCTTCAGGCCATGTACGCGGCCGGCGTCGGTGTCCCGGACGACCTCGCGATCGTCGGATACGACGACATCGAGTTCGCCGCGGCGGCGGCCGTACCGCTCACCTCGGTGCGCCAACCGGCCGTCACCATGGGCGCGTTGGCCGCCGAACTGCTGCTGGAGGAGACCGAGGCGGAGGCCGACACGGCGGCCCGCCCGCACCAGCACCGACGGGTCGTGCTCCAGCCGGAACTGGTCGTGCGCCGCTCGAGTCTCGCTGCCCGCTGATTCACCGGTCAGTAGGATTTCATGATCCGGGGGTCGGATATCGGACGCACATGTGCTGAACTGTGTCGCGGCCCGCACACCGTCCGTCCCAGGAGCCCCGTTGTCCGTCAGCTACCGCCAGCCCGGCGTCGTCCTCACCGACCGCCACTTCACCGTGCCCCTCGACCACGAGGACCCCACGGGCGAGACCATCGAGCTCTACGCCCGTGAGGTCGTCGCCGGCGAGAAGGCCCACCGCGAGGACCTGCCGTGGCTGGTCTACCTCCAGGGCGGACCCGGTTTCGGGGCGAATCGTTTCGTCGGCCGGCAGGCCTGGCTCGGCCGTGCCCTGGAGGACTACCGCGTCCTCCTCCTCGACCAGCGCGGCACCGGCCACTCCACCCCGCTCACCCGCCAGACGCTCCCGCTGTACGGCGGCCCCGCCGAGCAGGCCGAGCGCCTCACGCACTTCCGCGCCGACTCGATCGTCCGGGACTGCGAGACGATCCGCCCGGCCCTCACCGGCGGCGCCCCCTGGACCGTCCTCGGGCAGAGCTTCGGCGGCTTCTGCACGGTGAACTACCTCTCCACCGCCCCCGAAGGCCTGAGCGCCGCGATCCTCACCGGCGGCCTGCCGTCCCTCGACGCGCACGCCGACGACGTCTACCGGGCCGCCTACCCGCGCATCGAGCGCAAGGTCGCCGCCCACTACGACCGCTACCCGCAGGACGTGGAACGCGCCCGGCGCATCGCCGAGCACCTGATGCGGCACGAGCCGGTCCTGCCCAACGGCTACCGGCTCACCGTCGAGGCGTTCCAGTCCCTCGGCATCATGCTCGGCGGCGGCGACGGCAGCCACCGCCTCCACTTCCTCCTGGAGAACGCCTTCGTCCGCACCCCGGGCGGCCACGAACTCTCCGACGCGTTCCAGGAAGAGGTCCAGAACTCCCTGTCCTATGCCGGTCACCCCCTCTACGCCCTCGTCCACGAGGCGGTCTACGGCCAGGACAGCCGCCCCACCGACTGGTCGGCGGAGCGCGTCCGCGCCGAGTTCCCGCAGTTCGACGCGGCCAAGACCCTCGCGGGCGACGGCCCCCTCCTCTTCACCGGCGAGTCGATCCACCCCTGGATGTTCGACTGCGACCCGGCGCTGCGCCCGCTCCGCGACACCGCCGAACTCCTCGCCGCCCGCACCGACTGGCAGCCGCTCTACGACCCGGCACGCCTCGCCGCCAACGAGGTCCCGGTCGCCGCGGCCGTCTACCACGACGACATGTACGTCGACGCGACCCACTCCCTGGAGACCGCCCGCGCGATCCGCGGACTGCGCACCTGGGTCACCGACGAGTTCGAGCACGACGGCGTACGGGCGGGTGGACCGCGGGTCCTGGACCGGCTGATCGCCCTCACGCGCGACGAGGCGTAGGGCAGGGGGTTCGCGGTGGGGCGCGGGCTCCACCGAGTGGCCGTCGAGGACATGCCGCGCCGAAAATTCCGGCATAGGGTTCATTTCGATGAATACCAAGTCACTTCGCCGGGCCCGCCCGGCCGCCCTGGTCCTCGCCGTCGTCGCGGCGAGCACGGTCGCGCTGGTGTCCTGCAGCGACGACAACAACAGCAGCAGCTCGCAGGCCTCGGCCTCGGCTCCGGACACGGCCTCCTTCTCGGGCATGACACCGTCGGCCCTGAAGTCGGCCGCGTCCTCGGCGGTGGCCTCGGCCCAGGCCCGGGTCTCCGCCGCCGCGTCCTCCGCGTCGGCCGCCGCGTCCTCCTTCGAGGCCTCGGTGTCCTCCGAGGTGGCCCGCGCGGGCAAGGACGCGCAGAACGAACTGAAGGACGTCAAGGGCCAGGGCAACGCGGTGTCGGACGTCGCCCTGACCGGCAAGCCGCGCGCCCAGACCGGCGGCCTGCTCGCCGTCGTCGTCAGCATCACCAACAAGACCGACAAGAAGGCCTCGTACGCCGTCCAGGTCGACTTCCTCGACTCCTCGGGGAAGGTGGTGGAGACCCGCTACGTCGGCGCCGAGAACCTCGCGCCCGGGGCCAAGGCCCAGCCGGTCGCCATCAGCACCAAGCCGCCGGAGTCGGTCCTGACCCCCAAACTGGCCAAGGCGCAGCGCTATTGAGCAGACTTTTGGGCAACAGGTGCCTCAGCGCTCGGAGTTGAGCGCGTCCACGGCGCCGCCCGCGTCACCGATCGTCGTGTAGTCGACGGCGACGAAGTTCACCGGCCGGCCGCGTTCCCGCTCGCAGCGGTGGACGCGGTCGAGCACGTACTGCCGGGAGTTGACCTTGCCCGCGTCCAGACGGCTGCCGCCGTCGACGGTGATGAAGTGGTTGAGCAGGAACAGCCGTTTGTCGCTGCCACCGCGATGCGGGACACAGCTCATCTCCTCCGGAGCGCGGAACGCGAACGGCGTCTCCATCCCGTAGTCGTAGAAGTTCCGGTACCAGGGCGCCGGGCCGTCGGCCCGCTCCGCGAAGACGACGAGCCGGCGCCCGCTGTCGATCAGCTCGCCCAGCGTCGGCCACGGCTTCGCGGGATCGGGGTCCGGGGTGTGCACCATGTCGTCCAACCCGGCCTGCGCGAAGGCCTTCCGGGTGTCCTCGCCGCTGATCGCGTCCTGCACGATCAGGGTCACCACCTCGGTCGGATGAGCACGCATCCAGTCACCGATCCCGCGCAGCGCGGGCACCAGCGCGACGGCACCGGCCCGGCACACGGAATGGCACAGCCACAGGCCCGCGCGCGGCGGGTTGAATGTGTCGACGGCGGTGGCGACGAACCGCCGCTGCTCCGGGGTGAAGTCGGACTCGGCGAGCCGCTGGGTGATCTCGTCGGGCCGCTCCCACCGGTAGGTGTCGATCTGCAGCGCGCGCACGCCGTCGTCCAACTGGGCCGGGATTCCCGGGTCCTGGAGCGGGCCGATGAAGCGGTCCACGGTCGTCGACATCGCGTTGTGCGAGGTGAGGTAGGCGACCTCGTCGTAGGACCGGCCGCACAGCGCCGCACTGCCCTCGCAGGTGCGGGGCGCGACGGGCGTGACGGCGTACGGCACGAGCAGGACACCCGCGACGGCGGCGCCGCCCGCGACCAGGGCCGGCCCGCGGAGGCGGGGCAGCGTGACCCTCGGCCTGACCAGGAGGGCCCAGCCGACGCCGGTCAGGAGGGCGCCGGCCAGCACGGGGACGAGGGCGGTCGTGACGGCGGTGGCCGTCAGCCGGTCCAGGGCGGTGCGCTGGACGTCGTCGACCAGCCGGGCCAGGCTCGGCGGCCAGGAATCCGGCGGATCGATCACCCGGCCGCCGCTGATCAGCCGGAACGCGAGCGCGAGCAGCCCGGCCAGCACCCCGCCCCCGGCGAGCGACCGGCCCAGCGGCAGCAGACGCCGGCCGGGAGGCACGGACCTCCCGAGCCGCCAGAGCACGACCAGCGCCACGACGAGCAGGGCCGCGGCGAGGGACTCCGCGAGGCCGAGGCCCACGGCGGTGCCGGCGCGGGCGCGATGGAGGGCGGCCAGGTCGTTGCCGGACGCGGCGAGGGCGTCGGTGAGGTTCCAGGTGCCGCCGTCGACGGCCGCCCGGAGCCGGTCGGCCGCCGTCCGCGTGCGGTCCGTCACGACGGCGGGGGCGACGGTGGCGAGTGCGGTGGCGACGTCGCCGTCCCGCAGCGCCGTCTCCACGGCGGGGCGCAGGGCATCGCGTTCGGCGGCGGGCAGACCGCTCACCAGCGTCGCGGCCGCCTGGTCCGCCTGCGCCCCGGTCAACGGCAGGGAGGGCAGCCCCGCGGGCGCGTGCCCGCCGACGACGGCACCCAGGGCGGCGGTCAGGTCGGTCGAGAAGCGCCGGAAGTCCGGTTCGGGACGGCCCTGGACGGAGGCGACGAGATCGCCGAAGTAGATCCGGGCGAGGTCGTGGAGGTTCGCCAGCACCGGCCGCAGGTCGACCGTGAGGTCCAGCGTGTCGCGCTCGCCGCTCAGGTAGCCGACCACGGCGTCGATCTGCCGCTCGGTGAGATCGCGGACCGTCTCCGGTGGCAGCACCAGCTTGAGATTGGCGGTGACCTGGGCCTCGGGGACGGGCAGCCGGGCCAGCAGCTCCCGGGTGACGGCCGCCGTCCTCGGATCGACCAGGACCTGGTCGTAGAGGCGGTCGTAGGCCTTCTGCTCGTTCAGTGCGGAGCGGTAGAAACCCGGTGAGACCACGGTCGAGCGGGCCGTGGCGGTGGTGGTGAGGACCGCCGTGGCGAGGACGGCGAGGACCAGGGCCGCGAGGCGCGGCAGGCTGCGGGACGGGACGCCGAGCGGGTCCATGGGTCACATCGTCGTCCCGCCCCGGCGGCCCCGCAAACGCGTGGCCATCAGGACTGCGCACGTGTTTTGATCATCCGGGTCTGCCACGTCACGACGGGGAACGGGGACAGTGTGAACGACGAGGATCTGCTGGCGGACCGCTTCGAGGAGCACCGCGGCCGGCTGCGCGCGGTGGCGTACCGCATGCTCGGGTCGGTGCCGGAGGCGGAGGACGCCGTCCAGGAGACGTGGCTGAAGCTCAGCCGGACCGGCGCGGACGGGATCGCGAACCTCGGCGGCTGGCTGACCACGGTCGTCGGCCGGGTCTGCCTCGACCTGCTGCGCTCCCGTGCGGCGCGCCGCGAGGACCCCCTCGACGACACGTTCGTGCCCGATCCGCTGATCGGCCCCCTGACGCGGCCCGGCCCCGAAGAGGAACTGCTCCGGGCCGATGCGGTGGGCCTCGCCCTGCTCGTCGTCCTGGAGACCCTGGAACCCGCCGAACGGCTCGCTTTCGTCCTGCACGACCTGTTCGCGGTGCCCTTCGACGACATCGCCCCGATCGTGGAACGGACGCCGGCCACGACCCGCCAACTGGCCAGCAGGGCCCGCCGCCGCGTCCAGACCGCCGGCCCCGCGACCGCCCCCGACCTCGGCCGTCAGCGCGAGATCGTCGAGGCCTTCCTCACCGCCGCCCGTGAGGGCGACTTCGAGGCGCTCGTCGCCCTCCTCCACCCGGACGTGGCCCTGCGCGCGGACTCCGGCGCCCTGGTCCGGGGCGCGGCCGCCTCCAAGGCGCTGCGCGGCGCGCGCACGGTCGCCGAACAGGCCCTGCTCTTCGCGCCGTTCGCCCACCACGCCCGACTGGCCCTGGTCAACGGCTCGGTGGGCGTCGTCAACGCGCCCGAGGGCCGGGTGCTCTCGGTCATGGGCGTCACCGTCACCGACGGCCGCATCACCGAGATGTACATCCTGTCCGACCCGGCACGACTGGCCCGCCTCGACGCGAACGGAAGAGCACGCTGAACGACATGGACGAGCAGACAGCGGCCCGCACCGACCTCCGCGGCGACTGCGGGCGGTGCTTCGGGCTGTGCTGTGTGGCGCTGCCCTTCATCGCCGCGAAGGACTTCGCGATCGACAAACCCGCGGGGACACCGTGCCCGAACCTCCGGGACGATCACCGGTGCGGCATCCACGCCGAGCTCCGGCGGACGGGCTTCAGCGGCTGCACGGTCTACGACTGCTTCGGCGCCGGTCAGAAGGTCTCGCAGCTCACCTTCGGCGGCCAGGACTGGCGCACGGGCGACCCGGAGCTGCTCCGCCGGATGGTCGACGTGTTTCCCGTCGTACGGCAGCTGCAGGAACTGCTCCGGTACCTGGCCGAGGCGCTCACCCTGCCCGCCGCCGCGCCGGTCCATCCCGGCCTGCGCCGGGCCCTGGACCGCACCGAGCACCTCACGCGCGGCACGCCCGAGGAGCTGGGCGCGCTCGACGTGGGCGCGCACCGGCAGGAGGTCAACGTGCTGCTGCTGCGGACCAGCGAGCTGGTGCGGGCCGGGGTGCGCGGGAGGAAGAAGAACCGGCGGGGTGCCGACCTCATGGGCGCCCGGCTCAGGGGTGCCGATCTGAGCCGGGCCGATCTGCGCGGCGCCTACCTCATCGCCGCCGACCTCACCGGGGCCGATCTGCGCGGCGCGGATCTGATCGGCGCCGATCTGCGGGACGCCGACCTCACGGACGCCGATCTGACCGGCGCGTTCTTCCTCACCCAGCCGCAGGTCGAGGCGGCCCGGGGGAGTGCGGGGACCAGGCTGCCGGGGTCAGTCGTCCGCCCGGTGCACTGGGCAGCGGGCCGCTGAGGCGGCCTCGTCCGGGACCGTGACCGGTGCGGTCGGCGGCGCGGACGCCGTGCGCCGGTCGAGGTGGAGCCGCAGCCCCTCCGGCATCAGCGTCAGGCGTTCCGTCACCCGCAGCCGGTACGTGGGTTCCGGGCGCAGTTCGTAGCGGCGCAGCAGCAGGCCCAGCACCAACGTCGCCTCGTGCAGGGCGAACTGGCGGCCGATGCAGGCCCGCGCGCCCGTGCCGAACGGTTTGAAGGTGTGCGGGGCGCGCGAGCGCACGGCCTTGGCGTCGAAGCGGTCCGGGTCGAACTCCTCGGCGTCCGGGCCCCATACCTCCGGGGCGCGGTGGAGCATCGGGGTCAGGATCAGCGCCCAGGCGCCCCGGCGCATCGGGTGGGTCCCGGCCAGCTCGGTGTCCCGGATGGCCTCCCGTGCGTACGCGGGGGCCGTCGGCCACAGCCGCAGCGACTCGTCGAGGACCCGGCGGACGTAGCGCAGCTTGGCGACCTGGTCGTAGCCGGGGGTCTCGGTGTCGCCCCACACCTGGTCGACCTCGGCGCGGGCGCGGGCCGCGATCTCCGGGTGGCGGGCGAGGTAGTGGAGCGCGAAGGACAGGGAACCCGAGGTCGTCTCGTGGCCGGCGACCAGGAAGGTGATGACCTGGCGGCGGACGTTCTCGGGGGAGAGGCGTTCGCCGGTGTCGGGGTGGGTGGTGTCGAGCATGCGGTCCAGCAGGTCGCCGCCACCGCCTCCGCCGGCCCGGCGGGCCGCCACCATCTCGTCGACCGTGCGGTTCAGGTGGGCGATGTCCGCCTCGTTGCGGCGGGTCGCGGTCCGCAGCAGGAGCGGGGCCAGCGGGGACGGTACGGAGTTGAGGCGCTGCGCGTAGCTGAGCGTGCCCACCATCGAGGTCACGAAGGGGTGCGGGCGGTCGCGTTCGAAGGAGCCGAAGTCGTGGCCGAAGCCGGTGCGCGAGATCGTCTCCAGGGTCAGCTTGGTCATGTCTCCGGGGACGTCCACCGGGCGTCCGGCCGCGAGTTCGCGGTCCCAGTGGTCGGTGAGGCGGTCGGCCATGGCCAGCATCATCGGGTGGTAGCCCGCCATCGCCTCGCGGCTGAAGCCGGGGGCCAGTACGTCGTGCGCCAGCTGCCAGTTGGGCTCGTGGTTGTACGCCGTGAACAGGCCGTCCCCGGCGACGGGCCGCAGGTTCGCGACCCCGAGCCCCACGTGCTTGGCGAACCGTGACTCGTCCGCCATGTCGGCGACGAGGTCCGCCCCCCACACGAACACGAACTCCTTGCCGAACGCCTTCCGCCGGAAGATCGGGCCCAGTTGACGGGCGAAGCGCAGCGAGTCCTGGAGCGGAGTGCGGCGGTCCGCGCCGAGCACGTCACCGAGGAACGGGATCCGGCGTGGGGGATGGGGGATGCGGTCGAGTCCGGGCCAGCCCTGCTCGGCGTCCCGGAATCCCTTCGGCAGCCCGGTCGGCGTCACCGTCGTCGTCTCCGCCATGACGCGATCTCCCTTGAGCCAGCGGCAGGTTGAGCCTGTTGTACGTGGGTTCAATAACGGGTTTCAGTCTGGTCCCGTTGTTGAACCGACGTCAAGTAAAGTGCGGGAATGGCCGCCAATCAGGGTGAGCGCACGCGCCGCCGGCTCAGCACCGAGGAGCGCCGGGAGCAACTCCTCACGGTGGGCGCGCGGTTGTTCTCCGAGGACCCCTACGACGACGTGTGGATCGAGCAGGTCGCCGAGATCGCCGGGGTCTCCCGCGGGCTGCTCTACCACTATTTCCCGACCAAGCGGGACTTCTTCGCGGCCGTCGTCGAGCGCGAGAGCGAGCGCATGCTGCGGATGACGGCCGCGGTGCCGGGCGTACCGGCCCGCGAGCAGCTCGCCGCCGCCCTCGACACGTATCTGGAGTACGTGCACACCCACGCGCACGGCTACCGCGCCTTCCACCGGGCCGACGCGGCCGGGGACCAGACCGTACGGCGGGTCTACCAGCGGGCGCTGGCCGCGCAGGAGCGGCAGATCCTGGCCGCGCTCGCGGCCGATCCGGAGTTCGGCCCGAGCGTGGGGGAGCGGCCCGACACGAAGCTCGCGGTGCGCGGGTGGCTGGCGTTCACCACCGCCGTCTGTCTGGAGTGGCTGCGCGGGCCGGAGTTGAGCCGGGAGCAGGTGCGCGATCTGTGCGCACGGGCCCTGTTGGGCGTCCTCTCGCCCTGAACGGCGGTTCGCCGGGGAAGCCGGGCAGTTTGCGTGGCGTGGTTGGCGTGCGCCCCGATCTTCGGTAAGTTAGGCAAGGCTTACCTAAGGAGGTTCAGGGATGGGTGACACCCAATCGTGGACGGCCGCGCCCGCCGCGGCCGAGCGGGCCCGCTCGGTGCTCGCCGCCGCATGGTCCTGCGCGGTGACCGCGGAGGGCGGTCGCGAGGAGTTCGTCGGCGCGCACACCGTGGCCGACGACGGCCGAGTGCTCCTGCAGGTGCCGGAGGACAGCGCCCTGCTGGCGGCCGCGATCTGCGCGCCGCGCGGCGAACCGTCCGCGGTCCTGGAGTTCGCGGACGTCGCACCCGTCCCCGTGCGCAACCGTATCCGGGCCCGGCTGTGGCTCGCGGGCTGGTTCGTCCCCGAGGACGAGCACCTGGCCTTCCGCCCGACCCGCGTGGTGCTGCGCCCGCCGTCCGGCGCGGTCGTCGTCGACCTCGACGAGTTCGCCGCCGCCGAACCCGACCCGCTCGCGCTGGCCGAGGCCCAACTGCTGACCCACCTCGCCGACTGCCACTCCGACGCCGTCGAGCGGCTCACCCGGCTGGTCGAACCCGACAGCCTGCACGGCGCGGTCCGCGTCCAGCCCCTCGCCGTGGACCGCCATGGACTGACCCTCCGCATCGAGCGCGCCCGCGCCCACGGCGACGTACGCCTGCCGTTCCACACGCCCGCCGACACCGTCGGCGACCTCACCGAGCGCATGCACGTCCTGCTCACCCATGCCAGCGCCGCGTCCTGCCCGCGTCCCCTACAGCGGCAGCGCACAGACGGCGACCGGTGACGCGAACGGCGTTCCCGCGAGCCGGAGTTCACCACTCGCGGCGTCCACGTGGAACACGCTGACCGTGCTCGACCTCTGGTTCGCCGTGAACAACAGGGTGCCGTCCGGGGAGAACGCGATCTGCCGCGGGAAGTCACCGGACACCGGCACCGTGTCCAGCAGCCTGAGCCGGGCGCCGTCGGCCTCGACGGCATACCGGGCGAGGGTGTTGTCGCCCCGGTTGGCGAGATAGGCGTAGGCGCCGTTCGGCGTCACGAGGATCTGCGCCGGGTAGTTGGTGGTGCCGCCCGTGCTGCCGCTGGGCTGCGGGGCGCCGATCGACAGGGCACCCGTGGCCGCGTCGTAGGCGCAGACCGCGACGGTGTCGTCGACCTCGTTGGCCAGGTAGGCGTACCGGCCGCCGGGGTGGAAGGTCAGGCTGCGCGGGCCCGCTCCCGCGCGGGTGTGCGCCTGCGAGACCTCGGTGAGCGTGCCCTTCGTGGTGTCCAGGCGGTAGCTGTAGACGGTGTCGGTGCCCAGGTCGACGGCGAGCACATGCCCGCCGTCGGGGCTGGTCACGAACTGGTGCGCGTGCGGGCCGTCCTGGCCGGGACCCGGCCGCGGTGTGGAGTGCGTGGCCAGCGCCGTGCGGGCGCCGAGCGCGCCCGAGGAGTCGATCGGGTGCACGGCCACGCTGCCGGACGTGTAGTTGGCGCTCAGCAGCCAGCGCCCGCCGGGATGCACGGACAGATGGCAGGGACCCGCGCCGCCGGTGCTCCGCGCGCCGAGGACCGTGCGGTCCGCCAGGCGTACGGCGGTCACCGCGCCGGCCGTCTGCTCGTCGACCGCGTACAGCGTGCGGCCGTCGGGATGCAGGGCGAGGAACGACGGGTCGGCGACGCCCGTGATGGTGCCCGCGCCGGTGATCCGGCCGGTCGACGCGTCGTAGGTCGCCAGGCCGATGCCCTTGCCGCCGCCGTCGACCGAGGTGTAGGTGCCGAGGTAGAGCGGGTGGGGGCCGTCGGCCCCGCCCGTGCGGTGTGCGCCGGGTGTCGGCGCGGTGGTGGAACCGGTCGGCGGGGCGGACGCGGGATCCGCCGGTGCCGAGGCCGGGGCGGGAACCGCGACCACCGCCGCCGCTCCGCCCAGGGCGCCGATGAAACGGCGCCTGCTCCAGCCCTCGCGTGACGCCTCCGCACCACTGGTCATGCCCACACCCTCAGGTCGTCGCTCGCCTCGGTCGTCACGGCAACCTTGGCGTGCCGGGCCTGTCGAGCGCAAGACCGACAACGGGCATTGCAGGGTGTGCAACGCCCGGCCGGGTCACCAGTCGCCGTCCTCCACCGGCTTGCCCTTCGCGTCCTTGAGCGGCTCGACCTGGCCGGGAGCGGGCGCCTGCCAGGGCTCGTGGTCGTCACCGAGCCAGTCGCCGACCGGTTGCACCGCGCCGAGGGCGTCCGTGGGCGCGAGATCCTCGGCGTCCTGGTCGTAGTAGTCGAACCAGGGAAGACCCGCCCGGGTGTACGCGGCTCGGTCCACCGGCGACGGCGGCGGGGCCTCGCCGGTGATGCGGCGCCACTCCGGGGGCGTGACCAGGTGCACGAAGACCCGGCCCGCTGGCTGCTCGGCCCAGGACGACAGCGGGCGGTCGTCCGCGTAGACCTCCTGATGCATCGAACCGCCGACGCCCAGGCCCATCGCGGCGGCCCGCCTGCCCGGGGCCGGGGGACCGCCGGGCGCGGGGGCGGCCTGCGCGGCCATCGGCATGGCGGGCATGCCGTAGCCACCGGCCGGGGCGGTCGCCGCACGCGCGCGTGCCTGCCGCGCCCGCCGCTGCTCGGCCTCGCGCCAGATCGCCAACTCCCGTTCGTTGAGCGGGAAGCACTGCAGTTGTACGCCGCCCCAGACCTCCTCGCCCGTGACCTGGCCCTCGACCGTCGCACCGAGGCCGAGCGGGACCGCCACGAACTGACGGACCGTGCCCTTCCCGGAGTTGATGCCGTCGAGCCACGGCTGGCGGGGCAGCACCACGTAGTTCTGCGGGTCCCGGGACAGCCGGTCGCTCCACGGCTCGCCCGAGACCGCGCACACCTTGCCCACCCCGACCTGGAGCGCGGCCGGACGGTGCGTGCCCGCGAAGCTCAGCCACATCGCCTCGCGCAGGTACACCGGGAGCATGACCCCGCCCCGCGCCCGCCACTCCTCGGGCACCGTGTCCGGGAAGTCCGCGACCCTCCGGACCGGGAACTCGCCGAGCCCCGGCGGCAGCGGATGCGTGCCCGTCTCCGGCAGCCGCAGCGTGCGGATGAACCGCACCGCCGCGCCGCCCGGCAGCTGCAAGGTGTTCCCGTCGATCCGTACGGTGCTGTCGGTCATACGCCCGCCCCCATTGATCCGCTGTGGTTCTGATCCGCCGTGGTGCACTGCCGGAGGCCCGCCCGCCCTCCCGTCCGGCCGCCGAAGGTCCCCGGCGACTCCGTCACCTAGAACGATCGGCGCCCTCGCCCCGGTTCCGGCGCAGCCGGTCCGGTACGCCCACCCGCTCCCGGAGCCGGGTCAACCGCGGCATGCGGGCGCGCTGCTCACGGGCGCAGCGGTCGAGCTCCTCGAAGAGCCGGCGCGAGCGGTGCTCGGTGTCCAGTTCGTCCAGCATGCGGTTGACCTCGGTCAGCATCGCACCCAGCAGCTGCCACTGGGCGGCATCGCGCTGGACCTCCTCCAGGAGCAGCTGGGCCAGTTTGTCGCGGGTCGCGGCGGCCGTGTGCAGCTCGGCGGCGAGCCGCGACTCCGCGGACTGCGCGCTCACCGACACATCGGTGGTCACCAGCACCGCGAAACTGACCACGGCGTCGCCCACCTCCGACAGCACCTGCTCCACGGCGGCACCCGTCGGCGCCGCGAACAGCGGCTCGGGCTCGCGCTCCTTCGCCAGGTCGGTGAAGGTGCGGGCGAGGACGCGGAGCACGACCGTGCAGATCTCCAGGGTGTCGAGACCGGTGCGCAGCACGATCCGATGCAGCAGGCCTTCCCGGACGCGCGGATTGAGCCGCAGACTGTCCTCGGCCCGCCGCAGCGCCGCGTCCACCTCGACGATGTCGTGGTCGAGCCGGCGGGCCTCGTGCAGCCGCGCGGTCGCGTGGTCGACGGGGGTGCGGCCCGCCGCCTCCTCGCCCATGCGCCGCATCAGTCGCCGCAGCCGACGGGCCAGGTCCTCGATGGACTCGCCGGCCTCGTCGACCCACACCGGGGGAGCGAGCAGCAGATTGCAGCCGAGGCCGACGACCGCGCCGATCAGGGTCTCCACGACCCGTGCCCAGGCCGTGTTCCCGACCGTGGTGACGCCGAGGACCAGCATCGCGCTGATCGCCACCTCGGGCACGTACTCGTCGACGCGCACCAGCCGTCCCACCACCAGCGCGGCCACGATCAGCAGGGCCAGGCTCCACCAGGTCAGACCGACCAGCAGGCTGAACGCGATCGCGACGAGCACGCCCGTGACCACGGCGGTCACCCGGCGGACGCCGTTGGTGAGGGTGGCGTACAGGGTGACCTGTACGACGAGGAGCGCGGTGAGGGGAGCGGTCAGCGGCGCGGGCTCGGGGCTCAGCCGGAGCGCGACGACGTAGGCGACGGTCGCGGCGGTCGCGGACCGCAGCGTCTGGACGACCACCGGGTCCCGGTGCCGCGCCACCAGCCGCGCCAGCGCCGCCGTCCACTCCCGGACATCTCGCATCCTTGGCCTATTCCCTCTCGTCGGACGGGCCGAACGTCTCCCTTGAGGACAGTAGCTGTCCGCAACTCGTCCTAGATTGTCGGTACCGGACAGAGCCAACGGGAGGGACAGTTCATGACGGACCACCAGGGCATCGAGGTGCTGCTGCGCTCGCACGCGTACCTGCGCGAGGTCGTCGCCGCCGTGCCCGGCACGGCCTGGGCCGCGCCGACGCCGTGCAGCGAGTGGACGGTACGGCAGGTCCTCAACCACGCCCGCATCGACCAGCAGGCCTACGGCCTCGTCCTCACCGGCGGCCGGCCCGACGCGGACCCCTTCCACCCGGAGGACGCCCTGGACGGCGACCCGGTCGCCGCACTCGACGAGGTGCTCACCATGGTCGCGGACGCCTATGCGCACCTCCCTGCCGACGCCGGGCAGGTGCCGACGCCGCTGGGTCCGATGCCCCTCGCCTCCGCCGCGGCGACGGCGGCCATGGACGCGGCGGTGCACGCCTGGGACATCGCCGTGGCCACCGGCCAGAACCGGCCACTCGGCACCGGCCTCGCCGCGGGCATCCGGCCGGTCGCGGACCGCCTCGTCGACCAACTCCGCGACGCCTTCCACGTGTTCGCACCCGCCCGCGAGACGAAGGAGACCTACGGCGAGGCCGAGAGCCTCCTCGCCTTCCTGGGCAGGGACCCGCACTGGACACCGGCCGCGTCCTGAGGGGGACCGCACCCCGCGGCGGCGGTCGGCCCCCGCACCACCGTCAGTCGGTCACGGCGGCGCGGCTGCGCGAGCGATAGCCCGCGATCTTCGCGAGGTTGCCGCAGCGGTCCATGGAGCACCAACGGCGGCGGCGGGCCTGGGAGTCGTCGAGGAACAGCAGGGAACACTCCGGGTTCTCGCACTCCTTGACCCGCTCCAGCAGCGGACCGCCCACCAGCAGGACGCCGTCCCGGGCCACCGTCGCCAGTGCAGCGCGCGCCGGGTGCGCCGACTTCCAGCGCCGCTCGCCCAGTTGGGGCGCGAGATCCGGCCGCGCGGCGGCCTCGTTGACCCGCTCGACATCGGCCGCCGCCGGTTCCCGCCCGGCCATCGCGGCGCGTACGACGCGGTAGAGCGCCTCGCGCAGGGTGCGCGCGTCCGCCAGCTCCCGGGCCGTGACCCGCACCGGCTCGGTCCCCGACGACAGCTCGGCCTCCGTGATCCACGCGGCCAGCGCCGCCGTGTCGGGCAGCCGCTCGACGGGCGTGCCGTGCCGCTTGCCGAGCGTCGCCGCGAAGTTCAGGCAGGGGCGACCGCCGATGAACGGGAAGGCGGGCGGGAGCGTCATGGCAGCGAGCTTACCTCGCGTACACCGGTTCATGTGGTGTACGCGAGGATGCCCGCCTGCCTTGACACCGGTTCATCGGGTGTCGCATGGTGACACCAGTTCAACAGGTGTCGGCCAGGGGTCGTGGCCGTGAGAGGGAGCGGGTGGGGTATGCGTGCGGTACGGATCGACGAGTTCGGCGGGCCCGAAGTGCTGGTGCCGGTCGAGGTGCCCGACCCGGTCGCGGGTCCCGGGCAGGTGCTGGTACGGGTGGCCGCGGCCGGCGTGAACCGCGCGGACGCCCTGATCAGGTCCGGGAACTACCACCGGGCCGGACGCCCGCCGCTGATCCCCGGAGTGGAGGGCGCCGGCACCGTCGCCGCACTGGGTGAGGGCGTCACCGGCTTCACGGTCGGGCAGCGGGTGGTCGCGCTCGACGGCATCGACTCACCCGGTTTCTACGCCGAGTTGGCCGCCGTACCGGCCACGCGGGTCACCGCCCTGCCCGACGGGATCGACTTCACCCACGCCGCCGCACTGCCCGTGGCCTGGCTTTCCGCCTGGTACTGCCTGCGCCGCCTCGCCCGGGTCGCCAAGGAGGACACGGTGGTCGTGAAGGCCGCCGCGAGCGGGGTCGGCAGCGCCGCCGTGCAGATCGCGGCGGAGACCGGCGCCCGGGTCATCGCGCTCGCCGGATCACCCGAAAAGGCCGCGTGGGCAGGGGAGTTCGGTGCCCACGCCACCCTCGACACCTCGGCCCACCCCGACGACGCCGAGGTCGAGGAGGTGCTGCGGCTCACCGGCGGACGCGGCGCGGACGTCGTCCTCGACACCGTCGGCGGCCGGGCCTTCGGGCGCAGCCTGCGCGAGATCGGCCAGGGCGGCCGGGTCGTCGCCCTCGCCAATGTCGCCCTGGAGGCCGGCACTGTCGACACCCGCGACTTCTACCCGAAGAACGCCTCGGTCCTCGGCTTCCAGCTCACCAACCTCCAGCTCCACGGCGGCTACGACCCCCGCCCCGACCTGCGCGAACTCGCCGAGCGGGTCGCCGCCGGCACCTATCGCGTGCCGATCGAGACCGTCGTACCGCTCGCCGCGGCCCGCGCCGCCCATGAGCGGCTGGAGAGCCGGGACAACCGGGGCAAGATCGTGATCGCCGTGCCGGGGGACTGACCTCAGACGTACAACTTGTCGAGGAACGCGGTCAGATGGTCCACCGTCCGCTCGATCTGCTGCTCCACGGTCAGACTCTCCTCGATGCGGATGCCCGACTCGGGGATCTTCCGGCCGCGCACATAGAGGGAACAGGCGAGGTCGGTGCACATGTACAGGCCGACCGAGTTGCCCTCACGGCCCGCCGGACCCGCCTTGCGCGCGGTCATCAGGGAGACACCGCCGCCCGGATGGGTCGTCACGCACAGCGAACACATGCTCCGGTGCAGGAAGCCGCGCTGCGCGGACGGGAACCGCAACGTGACCCCGACAGGCCCGTCCGCCCGCTCGGCGACGAGGTAACTGCGGTCGGGCGCACCGGGATCCCGCCAGCCCAGGAAGTCCAGGTCGCCCCAGGGGCGCGTGGCGAGATCACGGGGCACGGCCAGCCGTTTCGCCTCCCCCTTCGAGCAGTTGACGAAGGAACCGCGGATGTCCTGCTCGGTGAGTGATCTCATGACGAAGTCTCCTGGACCGACGCCGGCGGGCCGACACCTGTCGCGCGATACGGGTTTCCGAAACCTAGGGGGTCTAGGTTTCGGCCCAGGGTAAGGAGACGAGCGGCGGAGGGGCCAATGGATTTCGGGGAAGCGGGGGGCGTCGGGCCGTACCAGACGCGGGCATTGCGGCATGTGGCGGCGGGCTCGTCCGGTCCCGCCGTCGACCCGCGCCTGCGCATCACGCTCAACTTCCATCCCGACCGGACGGCGAGCGGCGACCGCCCGATCCTCGACGCGCTGGCCCAGGACGGCACGTACCACTCGCAGTTCGTCACCGGCACCAGCAACGGCGGCCTCACCGCCCACCCCGGCGGCGACCGTCATCGCTGGGAGAGCCGGATCTTCGCCGGTGCCTACGACGAGGCGCCCGCACCCGAGCGGCCGGTGTACGGCGCGCTGAACTTCCGGCGCCAAGTGGTCGGCGCCGCACCGCGGTTCGGTTCCTCGCACCTCCGGCTGACCGGTGCGGCCCTCGCCCGGGCGACCTTCTGCTACCCCGACAGCGCGGCCGAACCGGCCGACTTCGGCGTCGCCTCCGGCATGCACCTGATCGCGCTCGCCGAGACCGACGAACGGGACGCCCTGAACGACTACATCGAGACCCAGGTCCACGGAGGAGTCGACCTCGCCCGCGACACGGAGGCCCTCGTCCTCGACGCGAGCTACCGCGGCACCCCCGTCGAGACCGCCGCCCGCCGACTGCCCTGCCCCGTCGAGTGGCACCCCGGATACCGGCTCTCCGTACGGGAGTTGCGCCGGCACGCGGACTACCGGGGGCAGGAGTACGCCGACCTCGGCGCCCGCATCGCCGAGCGGGGGATCCTCGACCCCAGGATCATCGGTGACGCGGCCCGCGCCGGGCGCCACGCACTCCAGGACCTGAAGATGGTGTGGCACACCCTCGCCCGCTTCGGGGCACCGGAGGGCGCGGGCACGGCCTGCTCCTAGTCGGAGGCCGCGGCCGCGGCCGGTTCCGGTGGCCATACCCCCGGTGCGAGCACCCCGAGTGCGTAGGCGCGGGCGACCAGTTCGGTGCGGTTGGACGCGTTCCAGCGGGACGACAGCCGTCGTAGGTGATAGGTCACGCCGTCCGGGGTGAGGCCGGTCTCGCGGGCCGTGTGGGCGGTGGTGGCGCCGCCTGCGAGGAGCGCGAGGATGCGGGCCTCGATCGGGGTGACGTGCGCGGGCGCGTCCTCGCGGGGCGCGCCGTCGTGCGGGTCGCCCTCGCCCCGGACCCGCAGCATGACCAGCAGCGCCGGGGTCTCCTCGACCGTGTCGCTGACCGGGTCGGCCGTCAACTCCCCATGGCGCTCACAGCCGTTCGGGGCCCGCCAGCGCACCGACACCTGGTAGCGCGAGCGGTGCCGCAGCCGTAGGGCCTGCGCGATGCGCTCGACCTGGCCCGACTCCTGCGGCCGGAAGAGGTCGAGCACGTCCTGGCCGCGCAGCCGTCCCGGTGTCGTGCCGCACTCCGCTGCCATCGCGGGGTTCGCCGCCTGCACCGAGCCGTACACGTCGCACACCGCGACGGGCACCGCGACCCGGTCGAAGAGCATCAGCGCGCGGTTGCGCCACACCACGCCCTCTCTGCGCGCCCAGTCCACCGGTACCTCCCGTCACGTCGTACACCTCCCCCACCATCATGCGGCTCACGAGCATGTCCCGCTGCCGCTGTAGCAGGGCGTGTAGCCGGCCCTCGGCGTGGGCGCGGGGGCCGGATGCGTGCGGTCCCACTCGTGGTGCATGCCGGTGAGCAGGGTGAACACGAGGCCCGCGGCGGCGAGGTGCGACACCGCCGTCCAGGGCGCGCGGCAGATTGCCGCGAGGCCCGCCAGGGCGAGCAGGACGTAGAGGAAGTGTTCCGTCCAGGCGATGTTCGCGAGCGTGGCCGCGTCGATCCTGTCCTGGTCGCCCTGCGCGGCCCAGCCTTCCATGCCGGAGGCGAACACCGACCAGGCGAAGACGGCGGCCTCGGCGATGAACAGGGCGATGGCGGCGAGAACGTCCGACGTGCGGGACGTCCGGTGGGACCACGGCCATCGGCGGTGCCGGGACGGATGTTCGGGCGGTGCCTGCGTCATGGCCCCACCCTGCCGCGGGCCGCACGGGGAGCGCCTGAGTACGCGCACTCAGTCGGCGCCCCCGAATAGCCGGAGCGGGGCGTCGGCGCAAGACGCCGTCCGTGGTTTCCGCTACACGATCGTGTAGTCCCGTGGCGCGGTCCGCCGAGGCGGGGCGAGCACGCTGGAACGCAGTACTTCCGTACCGCGAAAGGCAGTTGTCGCGCCATGCCCCCCACCGCGCCGCACCCCCGTCCCGCCGACACGCTCCCCGGCGTGCCCCTCGTCGACATCACCGCGACCGGCCCCGGCCGCACCCCGATGCAGCAGATCATGGACCTGATGCGCCGTCACGGACCGGTGTTCGTACGGCGGTTGCACGGGCGGGACGCGCTGTTCGTCAGCGATCTCGACCTGGTGACCGAACTCGCCGACGAGCGGCGGTTCGCCAAGCACATCGGGCCCGCCCTGGAGAACGTCCGGGCCTTCACCGCCGACGGACTCTTCACGGCGTACAACGACGAGCCCAACTGGGCCAGGGCGCACGACATCCTGATGCCCGCCTTCGCGCTCGGCTCGATGCGCACCTATCACCCCGTGATGCTGAAGGTGGCCCGACGGCTCATCGAGGCCTGGGACCGGGGCGCGGGCGACGGGCGGCCGGTGAACGTGGCCGACGACATGACCCGGATGACCCTCGACACCATCGGACTCGCCGGATTCGACTACGACTTCGGGTCGTTCGAGCGGGCCGAGCCGCACCCCTTCGTCGAGTCCATGGTGCGCTGCCTGGAGTGGAGCATGACCCGGCTTGCCCGTGTCCCCGGCGAGGACCACGCGGCGGCCGACGCGGCGTTCCGGGCCGACGCCGGCTATCTCGCCCAGGTCGTCGACGAGGTCGTCGCCGCCCGCACCGGCACCGACCAGGGCGACGCACAGGACCTCCTCGGCCTCATGCTCAGCGCTCGGCACCCGGTCGACGGCACGGCCCTCGACACCGCCAACATCCGCAACCAGGTGATCACTTTCCTGATCGCGGGCCACGAGACGACGTCCGGCGCGATGTCGTTCGCGCTGTACTACCTGTCCAAGCACCCGGCCGTGCTCCAGCTCGTGCAGCGCGAGGTGGACGCGCTGTGGGGCGACGCGGCGGACCCGGAGCCGACGTACGACGAGATCGGCCGGCTCACCTACACCCGCCAAGTCCTCAACGAGGCACTGCGGTTGTGGCCCACCGCCGCCGCGTTCAGCCGGCACGCGCTGGAGGACACCGTGCTCGGCGGGCGCATCCCGCTGCGTGCCGGGCAGGCCGTCACCGTGATCGCGCCGATGCTGCACCGGCAGCCCGGATGGGGCGACAACCCCGAGCTGTTCGACCCCTCGCGCTTCACCCCCGAGGCGGAGGCGGCGCGTTCCGTGCACGCCTTCAAGCCGTTCGGCACCGGCGAACGCGCCTGCATCGGACGGCAGTTCGCGCTGCACGAGGCGACCATGCTGCTCGCGATGCTCGTGCACCGCTACCGGCTGCACGACCACGCCGACTACCGGCTCACGGTGAAGGAGACCCTCACCCTAAAGCCCGACGGCTTCACCCTCACCCTGACCCCGCGCACCCCCGCCGACCGCGCGCACGGTCCGCTGCCGGGCGCGGCCGAGTCCTCCGCGACTCCCACGGCGGACACCGGCACCCTGCCCGCCCGCGTCCGCCCCGGCACGTCGGCGCTCTTCCTGCACGGCAGCAACTACGGCACCTGCCGCGAGTTCGCCGCCCAACTCGCCGACGAGGCGGCCGTGGTGGGCTGCTCGGTGGAGGTGGCGCCGCTCGACGCCTACGCCGGGGGACTGCCCACCGACCGGCCCGTCGTCATCGCCTGCGCCTCCTACAACGGCCGCCCCACCGACGACGCCCTGGCCTTCGCCGCCTGGCTGGAGGAGACCCACGACCTCACCGGCGTGACCTACGCCGTCCTCGGGGTCGGCGACCGCAACTGGGCCGCCACCTACCAGCACATGCCGGCCCGCGTCGACGCCCGCCTCGCCGAACTCGGCGCCACCCGCCTCACCGACCGGGCCGCCGCCGACGCCTCGGGCGATCTCACCGGCGCCGTACGGGACTTCACGGCCCGGCTGCGCACCGCACTCCTGGAGACGTACGGCGATCCCGACGCCACGGACGCCGGCCCCGTGGAGCTGCTCGCCGCCTACGAGGTCCGCACCCTCACCGGCGGCCACCTGGATGCCCTCGCCGAACGGCACGGCCTCGTCCCCATGACCGTCACCGAGGCCCGCGACCTCACCGCTCCCGGCCACCCGCGCCGCAAGCGCTTCGTCCGTGTCGCCCTGCCGGACGGGTCCGGCTACCGGACCGCCGACCACCTCACCGTCCTGCCCGTGAACGCCCCGGCGCTCGTCGAACGCGCGGCCGTCGCCCTCGGCGTCGACCTCGACACGGTGCTCGACATCCGCCCGGCCCGCCCGCGCCGCGACGGCCTCGCGGTCGACCGGCCCGTGACCGTACGCCAACTGCTCACGCATTATGTCGAGTTGCAGGACCGCCCGACCGCCGCCCAGCTGGTGGCGCTCGCCGCGGCCAACCCCTGCCCGCCCGAGCGCACCGTGCTGGCCGCACTCGGCGACGACCCGCGCACCTTCGTCGAACTCGTCGAGGACCACCCGGCGTTGCGCGGCGCGCTCGACTGGCCCACCCTGCTGGACCTGCTCACGCCGCTGCGCCTCCGGCACTACTCGATCTCGTCCTCGCCCGCCGTCGACCCCGGCCACGCGGACCTGATGGTCTCCCTGCTGGAGGCACCGGCCCGCTCCGGCAGGGGCGTCTACCGGGGGACCGGCTCCGGCCACCTCGCGGGCGTCGGGCCGGGCGACACGGTGTACGCCCGCGTCCAGCCGTGCCGCGAGGCGTTCCGCATCGACGACTCGACCCCGGTCGTGATGATCGCGGCCGGCACCGGCCTCGCCCCCTTCCGCGGCACCATCGCCGACCGCACGGCGGCCCTCTCGGGCGGCGCGCGACTCGCCCCCGCCCTCTGCTACTTCGGCTGCGACGACCCGGACGCCGACTACCTCCACGCCGACGAGCTCCGCGCCGCCGAGAGCACCGGAGCCGTCTCGCTCCGCCCGGCCTTCAGCGCCGCCCCGGAGCGCGGGGTGACCTTCGTCCAGCACCGGATCGCCGCCGAGGCCGACGAGGTGTGGGCACTGCTGGCCGCGGGCGCCCGGGTGTTCGTGTGCGGCGACGGCGCGCGGATGGCGCCGGGTGTGCGCGCCGCGTTCCGTACGCTGTACCGGGACCGCACGCCCGGCGCCGACGGCACGGACGCCGAGCGATGGCTCAACACGCTGATGGCGGACGGGCGTTACGTCGAGGACGTGTACGCGGCCGGCTGACCGGTACGGAGAGGTGGGCGCACGGTGACGGACTCCTGGGAGCGGGCCCGGCGGGTGCTCGGCGCGGCGGGCGTCCCGCCCGGCGACCTCGTCCGCGTCCGCCCCCTGGGCGGCGGCACCTACAACCTCGTCGAGGAACTCACCCTCGCCGACGGCACGCGCCACGTCCTCAAGACCGCGCCCCGCGCCCCCGGCCTGTCCCACGAACGCCAACTCCTCGTCTCCGAGGCCGACTTCTACGGCGCCGCCGCCAAGGCCGGGGTGGCGGCGCCCCGGGTCGTGGTCCTCGACGGCGACACCCTCCTGATGACGCGCTGCCCCGGCGAACCCTGGGACGACACCCTCACCGACCCCGACATCACGCTCCTGCGCACGGAGTTGGGCCGCGTGCTGGCCCGCCTGCACGGGATCACCGGCCCCGGCTTCGGCTACCCCTCCGGCGCCCTCGGCCCCCTCGCCCCGGACTGGCGCACCGCGTTCACCACGCTCTACGCCGCCGTCCTCGACGACGCGCGCGGCTACGACGCCTGGCTGCCGCTCCCCGCCGCCGACATCGCCCGCACGGCCCGGTCGGCGCACGCGGCCCTGGACGAGGTGACCGTCCCCTGTGCCGTCCACTTCGACCTGTGGCGGGGCAACATCCTGGTCGACCGTACGGGCGGAACCCCGCGGATCGGCGGACTCGTCGACGGCGAGCGGATGTTCTGGGGCGACCCGCTGGCCGACTTCGTCTCCTTGACGCTGCTGGGGGACATCCGCAACGACGAGGCGTTCCTCGCCGGCTACCGGGCGGCCGGCGGGCGGGCCCGGTTCGACCGGTCGGACCGCCTCCGGTACGCCCTCTACCGCAGCTATCTCTACCTGATCATGCTCGTTGAGGCGGTCCCCCGGGAGTTCGGCGAGGAAGAGAACCGATGGCGGCGGGAGAAGGTCGGTCCCGAGCTGATCGCCGCCCTGGGAGAGATCGACGAGACGGCCTCGACCACGTAGTGTGCATTCTGTCGCCCCTTAGTTCAGGGCGTGAATTAAGAGGTCGCGGGGTTCGGAGGGAGCCACATGGCGGGGCGGAACGGGCGCACGGTACGCGACCTCAGGCGGGCCAACCGCACGGCCGTACTGCAACGGCTGTACTTCGACGGACCCCTCAGCCGCTTCGAACTGGGCCCGGCCACCGGACTCAGCTCCGGCTCGGTGAGCAACGTCGTCGCGGACCTCGTCGCGGACGGACTGGTCGAGGAGGCCGGCAGCGTCGACTCCGACGGCGGCCGTCCCCGGACCCTGCTGCGCGTCGCCCCGCACAGCGGCCACATGATCGGCGTCGACGTCGGCGAGACCCGCGTCCGCGTCGAGCTGTTCGACCTCACCCTCACCGAACTCGCCCGCGCCGAACGCCCGTTGGAGCAGCAGCGCTACGAGGTCGAGGTCATCGTCGGCCACATCCGCGACGGCATGGCCGAGGTCCTCGCCGCCGCGGGCACCACACCGGAACAGCTCCTGGGCGTCGGCATAGGCGTCCCCGGCATAGTCGAGCACACCCCGGACCGCGGCGCCGTCGTGCACGGCCAGACGATGGGCTGGGACGCGGTCCCCCTGGAGGAACTGCTCCGCAGCACCTCCCAACTCCCGGACACCGTCCCCTACTTCATCGACAACGGCGCCAAGACCCTCGGCCAGGCCGAGATGTGGTTCGGCGGCGGCCGGGGCGCGCGCAACGCGATCGTCGTCCTCTTCGGCTCCGGCGTCGGCGCCTGCCTGGTCACTCCCGAGGTCGAGAACGGCCGGGCGGTCGAGTGGGGGCATCTGACCGTACGGGTCAGGGGACGCCGCTGCCGCTGCGGGGCCCTGGGCTGCCTGGAGGCCTACGCGGGCGCCGAGTCGCTGCTCGACCGCTGGCGCGAACAGGGCGGACGGCCGCCCGAGGGCACCGACGAGGAGACCGCGATGACCGCGCTCCTCGTCGCCGCCTACCCGCCCGAGGGCACCGACGCCGACCCGGTCGCGCTCGCCGTCCTGGAGGAGACCGCCGAGTACCTGGGCGCCGGACTGTCCGACCTGATCAACCTCTTCCAGCCCGAGCGCATCCTCATCGGCGGCTGGGCCGGACTCCAGCTCGGCACCCGCTTCCTGCCCGCCGTGCGCCACCACGCCACCGCCTACGCGCTGCGCCATCCCGCGGGACGCGTCAGCATCGACCTCGGACTGCTCGGCCCCGACGCGGTCACCGTGGGTGCCGCGATCCTCCCGCTCGCCGACTTCTTCGCCCGCGGCGGCCGGCGGGCCGCACCCGAACCGGAGGGCCCGCCGCCCGCCTGGCGCACGGCGCTGGAGGAACGCGCACCGCACTGAGGGCACAGGCGCGTGAGGAATGATCACCCCATGAGTGAGATCATCCTGATGTCCGACGCCCGGGTCGCCGCCGTCCCCGTCGAGGAGTGCGGAGAGCCCCTCTTGGACGTGAGTGACGTCCTGCTGGTCGACGGCCGCAAGCACGACGACCCCCGGGGCCCCGAACTCCACCTGCGCCAGGGCGTGTTGGACCGGCTCCTCGCAGCGGAGGCACTGCTGCCCGACGGCCTGCGCCTGCTGTTCGTCGAGGGCTACCGGCCACCGTCCCTCCAGCGCAGCTACTTCGAGGAGTACGCCGACGAGCTGCGCGCCGCCCACCCGGACTGGCCCGCCGACCGCATCCGGTCCGCCGCCAGCCGCTATGTGTCACCGCCCGAGATCGCCCCGCACACCGCCGGCGCGGCCGTCGACCTGACCCTCGCCGACGCCGACGGCCGCGAACTCGACCTGGGCACCCCGATGAACGCCAACCCCGAGCAGAGCGACGGGGCCTGCTACACCGGCGCCGGCAACATCACCGCCGTGGCCAGGACCCACCGCACCGTCCTGGGCACGGCGCTCGGCGCGGCCGGCCTCGTCAACTACCCGACGGAGTGGTGGCACTGGTCGTACGGGGACCGCTACTGGGCGCTGACGACCGGCGCGCCCGCCGCCCTGTACGGGCCGAAGGACCTCGGCCCGTCGTGACACCGCGCCGGAACTAGCCGGCGAACGCGTCGACACCGGTCAGTTCGGCGGACAGCTTCCACAGCCGGGCGGCCTGCTCGGGGTCGATCGCCCACTCCTTGACGCCGGTGCGTGTGCCGTCGGCGGGGGCGGGCTCGGCGATGTCGCAGTCCTCCAGGTAGACGCCGCCGAGGCCGTCCAGCTGAGGCGAGGTCGCGGCCCAGACCTGAGTGGCCGCGCCCTGCTCCGGGGTCTTGAAGAGGTCCGGGTTCAGCAGGTTGCCGTCCGCGTCGATCCAGCCGCGCTCCACCATCTCCTCGGTGGCCAGGTGGCGTTGGAGCGGTGTGAGGATGCCGCCCGGGTGGAGCGCGAAGGCCCGTACGCCGTGGTCGGCGCCCAGCCGGTCGAGGTGGACGGCGAACAGGACGTTCGCCGTCTTCGCCTGCCCGTAGGCCTCCCACTTGTCGTACGCGTCGGTGCCCTGGTTCCAGTGGACGTCGTCCCAGCGGATGCCGGAGGAGTGGTGGCCGGTCGAGGATACCGAGACCACCCGCGCACCGCCCGCCGCGACGGCCGGCCACAGCCGGTTGACGAGGGCGAAGTGGCCGAGGTGGTTGGTGGCGAACTGGGCCTCCCAGCCGGGTCCGACCCGGGTCTCCGGGCAGGCCATGATGCCGGCGCTGTCGATCACGAGGTCCACGGTGCGGCCGGAGGCGAGGAAGCGGTCGGCGAAGCCGCGCACGCTCTCCAGGTCGCCGAGGTCCAGCTCGTCCAGCTCGACGCCGTCGATCCCGGCCAAGGCCTCGCGCGCGGTGTCGGGGCGGCGGGCGGGGACCACGACCCGGGCCCCCGCCCTGGTGAGTGCGCGGGTGGTCTCCAGGCCGATGCCCGAGTAGCCGCCGGTGACGACGGCGAGCCTGCCGGTGAGGTCGATGCCGTGCAGGACGTCGTCGGCGGTGCTCTTCGCACCGAATCCGGAACCGATCTTGTGCTGTGCAGTGGTCATACCGGAACGCTACGAATTGAAGTGCGCTCCAAGTCAAGGAGAAGCCCCGGCCGTGACGGGGGAATCACGACCGGGGCGGTCAGGGGGCGGGCGCGACCCCGCTGACCGTTAAACGCAGAACTACCTGCGTGCGTTCCGGCGGGGCCCGCGGCGACCGGTGAGGTGCGTCACTTGCCGGAGGTCCACTCCAGCAGCTCGTCCGCCGACCAGGTGGTCAGCACCCGTTCGGCGGGCACCCCGCACTCCTCCGCCCGCGCACAGCCGTTGATCTGCCAGTCGAGCTGGCCGGGCGCGTGCGCGTCCGTGTCGATCGAGAACAGCACCCCGGCGTCGACGGCCTTCCGCAGCAGCCGCCTGGGCGGGTCGAGCCGCTCCGGACGGCTGTTGATCTCCACGGCCGTGTCCGACGCGGCGCACGCGGCGAACACCTCGTCCGCGTCGAAGGCGGACTCCGGCCGGGCGGCACCCCCGTCCCGCCCGATCAGCAGCCGCCCGGTGCAGTGCCCGAGGATGTCCGCGTGCGGGTTCCGTACGGCCGCCACCATGCGCCGGGTCATGGCGCGGGCGTCCATCCGCAGCTTGGAGTGCACGGAGACCACGACGACGTCGAGCCGTTCCAGCAGCTCGGGCTCCTGGTCGAGCGAGCCGTCGTCGAGGATGTCGCACTCGATGCCGGTCAGCAGCCGGAAGGGCGCCCAGGTCTCGTTCAGCGCCGCCACCACGTCCAGCTGCTCGCGCAGCCGCTCCGGGGACAGCCCGCGCGCCACGGTCAGCCGGGGGGAGTGGTCGGTCAGCACCGCCCACGCGTGCCCGAGCCGGGCCGCCGTACGGCCCATCTCCTCGATCGGGCTGCCGCCGTCCGACCAGTCGGAGTGGAGGTGGCAGTCGCCGCGCAGCAACGCCCGCAGACTCTCGCCGCCGGGGCCGGCCGGGGCGGGCGCCTCGGCCTCCAGCTGCTCCAGATAGGCGGGCACCCGGCCGTCCAGGGCCTCGCGGGCCACCTGGGCGGTCTTGGGGCCGATGCCTTTGAGGGACTCAAGGGACCCGGCCGCGGCGCGTTCGGCGACCTCGCCCTCGGGGAGGGCCGCCAGGACCCTGGCGGCCGTACGGAAGGCGCGTACGCGGTACGTGGGGGCCAGGGAGCGTTCCAGCAGGAAGGCGATCCGGTCCAGTGCCTGCACGGGATCCATCGAGCCTCCTCCCGCGAGGGACCCCGGCCGGGCACCGTGGACCGCTCGCGTCCGCCTGATGCGTTCTAGGCTCTATTGCATGACCGAAATGTCCAGTCCGCACATCTCCAGCCCGCGGATCATGGTGCTCAAGGTGCAGCCCGGTACCCCGCCGTTCCGCATCGTGGAGATCGACGGGGAGATGGTCGCCGAGGCCAGGGGGATCACCGACGTGCTCCAGGTCGCGGCCGTGTGCGGCATCACGGTCCGCGACCTGGACGACCCGGACGTGGTCCGCTGGGTCGGTGGGGACAAGTTCACCTGGTTGCCGCATTAGGACCTACGGAGTCAGCCGACGGTCCACTTCTGGTTGGCGGCGCCCGAGCAGGTCCAGATCTGCAGCGGGGTGCCGTTGGCGGAGGTGTTGCCGGTGACGTCCAGGCACTTGTTGGCCTGCGGGTTGACGATGTCGTTCGCCGAGCTGACGGCCCACTTCTGGGCGGCGCTGCCGTTGCAGTCGTAGAGCTGCACCTTGGTGCCGTCCGCGGTGCCGCCGGCGGTCACGTCCAGGCACTTGCCGAGGGCGCGGATCGTGCCGTCGGAGCCCACGGTCCACTGCTGGGCGGCCGTGCCGTTGCAGTCGTAGAGTTGTACGGCGGTCCCGTTGGCGGAGTTCGCGCCGTTGACGTCGACGCACTTGCCGGCCAGGCCCCTGATCGCCGCTCCGGTGGCCGTGCTGCTCGTGGTGACCGAGACCGAGTCCACCACCAGCTGGGCCGGGAAGGCCGTGGCGCTGTTCGGGTCGCCGGGCCAGTCGCCGCCGACCGCCAGGTTGAGGATCAGGAAGAACGGCTTGTTGAAGGCCCAGGTGTTGCCGCCCACGTCGGCGGGGGTGCGGGTCTCGTAGACGACCCCGTCCACCGACCACTTGATCGAGTTGGGCGCCCAGTCGACGGCGAAGGTGTGGAACGCGTCGGCGAAGGCCTGGCCGCCGGGCAGTGTGTAGCCGGCGCCGATCCCGTTGGCGCCGGAGTAGCCGGGGCCGTGGATGGTGCCGTGGACCGTGGAGGGCTCGAAGCCGACGTTCTCCATCACGTCGATCTCACCGGAGTTGGGCCAGCCGACCGAGCCGATGTCGGTGCCGAGCATCCAGAACGCGGGCCACATGCCCTGTCCGCGCGGGATCTTCATCCGCGCCTCGACGTGCCCGTACTGGGCGCTGAACTTGCCCGAGGTGTTCAGCCGGGCCGAGGTGTACTGGCATGTGCCGTACCAGCACTGGTAGTTGGCCGGGTTCTCCTTCTTGGCCGTGATCACCAGATGGCCCTGGCCGTCCAGGGCCGCGTTGTTGGTGCCGGACGTGTAGTACTCGCGTTCGTGGTTGTTGACGTTGTCGCCGGTCTCCTGCGTCCACCTGGAGGAGTTGACGGCCGAACCGGCCGCCCCGTCGAAGGTGTCGGAGAACGTGACGGCGTCGGCCTGGGCGGCCGACGTGGAAGCCGCCCGCGCCGGACCGATCGCGGCGGACGCGACCAGTGCGGCGGACAGGGCGGCGAACAGACATCTGCGGAGCATGCGCGGGGAGGCCACGGCATTCCCTTCTGTACGGCGGCAGTGGAGACCGGCACGCCGACTGAGGTGGGGGGTGAAAGCGTCGCCTCTTGATTTAAGAAGTGAGATAAGGGCAGCGTCAATACTTTGGTACGGACCAGTAGTTGACGGCTGCGGACCGGCGGGCGGAGGTCATGACGCGGCCTTCGGCGCTTTGGGTGCCTTCGCCGTCTTCTTGGACGCCCTCGACGCCTTCGACGCCCTCGTCGCCCTGGGCGTCCGCTCCGCCTTCTCCACGGGCTTCCGCGCGTGCACCGCCCGGCCCAGCCGACGGCCCAGCAGGACCCAGCCGACCAGCGCACCCGAGGTGTTGAGGATGACGTCGTCGATGTCGAAGGCCCGCCCGGTGATCAGCGCGCCCTGCGCGAACTCCACCAGGAGCATGACCGTCGCCGTCAGCAGCAGCACCCTCAGCATGCCGCGTGCCCGCGGCGCGAGCACGGGCACCAGCACCCCGAACGGGATCCCGAGGACCACGTTCCCGCCGATCTGCTTGACCGCGTCGCGCAGGGCCGGCTGGTCGAGGTACGCCTTCAGGGAGCGGCCCGGGTGCAGATTGGTGTGCACGAGGGCCTTGGACGCGGGGGACGGCTCCAGGGTGAGCTTGGCCAGTACGACGGCGAACGCCACCATGAGGACGAAGCCGAACAGCATCGCCAGCAGCCGCACGGGCAGCGACATCTGATGGCGTCCGCGGTCGGGTCGGACCGGCCTCGGCTCGGGTTCCGGCTTCGCCTTCTTGGCGGTGAGCAGGCGCGGAAGGGTGCGGGCCATGCGGTGGGCCTCCAGCTTTCGATGGTTCAGCAGCGTCCGGTCAGGAGCTGTACGAGATGTTGACGTCGGTGAAGCCGAGCGAGCCGAGCAGGCCCTTGAGCATGTTGGTCGTGTTGGTCTCGGCGCGGGAGGTCAGCCCACTGGTCTTGGCCGCCTCGCCGATGTGCTTCGACGCGAGCTTCTGCACGGCCTGCTCGCTGTTGGGGTTGTCGGAGAAGATGTCCCCGATGCGGTCGAGCAGACCCCGCTGCTTGGAGACCGTGTAGGAGTGGTCCGGGTCGAGCGCCGGCTTGCCGAGCGTGGCGTGCGGCAGCTTGATGCTGGCCGACGTGCGGTCGGCGTTGACCGTAACGTCCTGCTTGCCGAGCTTGCCCAGGTCGACATAGCCCTCGACGGTGCCCGCGCCGACGTACAGCGTGCGGGTGCCGCGGATGGCGTCCGGCAGGTACTTGGCGTCCTTCTCCAGGTCCACCACGACCTGGAAGTTGCCGGAGGCCGCGTCGTAACGGCTCATGTCCTGGATGGACTTGAGCAGGGCCGGGCCCGAGCGGTCGGTCGTCTCGGTGCCGAAGATGTCCCGCAGACCCGGGAGCACGGCGAGCCGGAGACCGGCGAACAGCACGGCGATCACGACGACGACGGCGGTGAGCACCTTCGCCCAGCCCGGCATACGCCGGTTTATACGGCTGATGGAAGTCGTCATGGGGACGGCCCTCCCTTCCTCGGTATGCGCATGCCCCCCAAATGCCCTGTCAGACAGACCTGTTGGCCGAACGGTCCATCTGCTGGGGGCACGGAGGGCGCACAGGGGTGAAAAAGCACTGTTCCGGCCGGTCGGGACTCCCGGCCGGCCGATGACAGCATTTCCCGGACGCCTGTTCCCATGCGTCCCGTGACCTTTCCGGAGCACGGTCCGTTCCGTGTCGTGACACTGGCCCCGGACACCCCGGCCCCACGGTCCGTTTCCTGCCCCCGAGGGCGTGAACACCCCTCAGTTGGAACGCAGTTCACGATCGCCCGACGGCCGCGACCACCACACTCCCTCACCGCGCGTGAGCCCGGGCAGGGCCACTTCCACCTCGCGCACCCGCCGGGCCGGCAGCTCCCCGGTGATCACCCAGGAGCCGACACCTCCCGTGGTCCCCGCGAACTCCGCGCGACAGGACGCGAGCCGCGCGGTCACCGGCGCGAGCGCGTCCACCGGGACCTCCGTCTCGAACACGACGTACGGCTCGTACAGCCGTGTCCGCGCCAGCCCGAGCGCCCGGCGCAGCACGATCGGGGTGAGACCGCGGAAGTCGGCTGCCGTGCTGAGCGGTGCCGCGTACCCGGAGCGGGTGAGGGTGACCCGGTAGTCCGTCACCGGTGCGCCGTGCAGACCGCTGAGCAGCGTCGTGTGGACCGTGTCCTCGATCGCCTGGTGCAACGCCCTGGGCAGCGCGCCGAGTTCGGTCTCGTAGGCGAAGACCCCGCCGGAGCCCCGGCCGCCCGGGTCGACGCGCAGCCCGATCGTCGCCCAGTAGTGGGTGTGGTCGTGCCACGGGAACTCCTCACAGGCCTCACCCGTCCCGGCCGGGCGTTCCAGGAACCGCACCCGGCTCGGCTCGAAGGCGGCCTCGATTCCGAAGTCCTGGACCAGCGTGGCCGCGACGACCTCCTTCTGGACCTCCCCGTACAGCAGCAGCACGGTCGCCCCGGACGCGGTGGGCCGCGCGTGCAGCAGCGGGTCCTGGTCGGCCAGCGCGAGCAGCGCGGACCGCAGCGCCGCCGCTCGTTCCGGCTGCCTCGCCCGGACCACGGTCTCCAGCGTCGGCGGCGCGAACTGCGGTGCCCGCTCGCTGAGTTCACCGAGCCGGTCACCGACCCGGATGTCCTTCGGGCCGGTCAGCGCCCCGATGTTCCCGGCGGTGAGCGGCCCGGCGCGGCCGATCACGTCGAGCCGCGTGACCCGCCCGGAGACCTCGGCCGTCCGCCCGTCCGCGCCGTGGCGGCGGAACGTGAGCCGCTGCTGCGGGGCCACCTCACCGGCGTAGAGCCGCAGATACGCCGTCCGTTCGCGGCCGGGGCCGGGGCGGACCGCGAAGACCGTGCCCCTCGGGGTGCCCGTGCCGGTGGGTGAGGGCGGGATCAACTGGACGATCCGCTGGACCAGTTGGGGGACACCCTGGCCGCCGAGCGCCGAGCCGTGCAGGAGGGGGTGGACCGAGCCGTCGGCGGTGCGGGTGACGAGAGACGCGGACAGGTCGTCCGGGGTGGGGCGGGGGCCGTCGACGAGGGCCCTGAGGATGTCCGGGTCGACATCCGCGAGCGCCTCGGCCAGGTCCGGGTCGCCGGGCGGCCTGAGCCGCACCCGGGCCGCGGGCGTGCCGGGGCCGGTCACGTCCGTGAGGGGCACGACGTGCGGGGTGAGCCGGCGTCTGACCTCCGCGACCAGGTCCTCGGCGCGGGCGCCCGCCCGGTCGATCTTGTTGACGAAGACGAGCGTGGGCAGCCGGAGCCGCCGCAGGGTCCGCATCAGGACCCGCGTCTGCGCCTGGACGCCCTCCACGGCGGAGAGCAGCAGGACCGCGCCGTCGAGCACCTCCAGGGCGCGCTCGACCTCCGCGATGAAGTCCGAGTGGCCCGGGGTGTCGATCAGGTTGATCTGGGTGTCGCCGGACGTGAACGCGGCGACGGCCGAGCGGATGGTGATCCCGCGCTGCCGCTCGATCGCGCCGTCGTCCGTACGGGTGTCGCCGGCGTCGACGCTGCCGAGCCGGTCGATGGCGCCGTGGTCGAACAGCAGCCGCTCGGTGAGGCTGGTCTTACCCGCGTCGACGTGGGCCAGAATGCCGATGTTCAGGGTGCGCATGTGTGGTCGAGTCCTCGAGAACCGTCGTCCAGTGGGGGAGCCGGTGGATTCCGAGGAGTCGGCGCATCTGAGGGTTCCTGACGGGAGAGGACACGGACCGCGCCATCATGCCGCCCGCCGCCCGGCCGTCCGCAACCGGTTTTCGGGGTCAGTAGCATGAGGCACGGCCGGGAATGATCATGCGAGGAGCGGATCGTGCGAGACATCGCCGTGTTCAGCGGGAGTGCCCACCCCGAGTTGGCGAAGGAGGTCTGCGCGCATCTCGGTGTTCCGCTCAGCCCGACCCGGGTCAGCCGGTTCGCCAACGACTGCCTTGAGGTGCAGCTCCAGGCCAACTGCCGGGAACGGGACGTCTTCCTGATCCAGCCGCTCGTCAAGCCGGTGCAGGAGAACCTCGTCGAGCTGCTGCTGATGTGCGACGCGGCGCGCGGCGCCTCCGCCGCGCGGATCACCGTCGTCATGCCGCACTACTCCTACGCGCGCTCCGACAAGAAGGACGCCCCGCGCATCTCGCTCGGCGGCCGGCTGGTCGCCGATCTGATGGTCGCGGCGGGCGCGAGCCGCGTCCTGGCGATGACCCTGCACTCGCCGCAGGTGCACGGCTTCTTCTCGGTGCCGGTCGACCATCTGCACGCCCTGCGCGAACTGGCCGCGCACTTCCGGCAGTACGACCTCTCCCGCACCACCGTCGTCTCCCCGGACCTCGGCAACGCCAAGGAGGCCGCCGCCTTCGCCCGGCTGATCGGCGCCCAGGTGGCCGCCGGTGCCAAGCAGCGGTACGCGGACGACCGGGTCGTCATCAGCTCCGTCATCGGCGACATCGCCGACCGGGACGTCATCGTCCTGGACGACGAGATCGCCAAGGGCAGCACCGTCCTCGAACTCCTGGACCGGCTGCGGGAGTTGGGGCCGCGCTCGATCCGGGTGGCCTGCACCCACGGCCTGTTCGCGGCGGGCGCGCTCAAGCGGATCGGGGAGCAGCCGGACGTACTGGAGATCGTCTGCACCAACACGGTGCCGGTGCCCGAGGCGGAGCGCACCGAGAAGCTGCGCATCCTGTCCATCGCCCCGGCGCTCGCCGAGGCCGTCCGCCGCATCCACAACGGCGAGTCCGTAAGCGCCCTGTTCGACGCGCCGCCGAACGAATAGACATGAGGGGACGGAGCAACGCTCGGCAGCACCGAGGCGATCAGGAGGACTCGCCGTGGCGAAGGCGAAGTTCGAGCGGACGAAACCCCATGTGAACGTCGGCACCATCGGTCACATCGACCACGGCAAGACCACCCTCACGGCGGCCATCACGAAGGTGCTGCACGACCGGTTCCCCGACCTCAACCCCTTCACGCCGTTCGACCAGATCGACAAGGCGCCCGAGGAACGGCAGCGCGGCATCACCATCTCGATCGCCCACGTCGAGTACCAGACCGAGCACCGGCACTACGCCCACGTCGACTGCCCCGGGCACGCCGACTACATCAAGAACATGATCACCGGCGCCGCCCAGATGGACGGCGCGATCCTCGTCGTCGCGGCCACCGACGGACCCATGCCGCAGACCAAGGAACACGTCCTGCTGGCCCGGCAGGTCGGGGTCCCGTACATCGTCGTCGCCCTCAACAAGACGGACATGGTCGACGACGAGGAGATCCTGGAACTCGTCGAGCTGGAGGTGCGGGAGCTGCTCACCGAGTACGAGTTCCCCGGCGACGAGCTCCCGGTCGTCAGGGTGTCCGCGCTGAAGGCCCTCGACGGCGACCCGGAGTGGACCGCGTCGGTGCTCGAACTCCTCGCCGCCGTCGACGAGTTCGTGCCCCAGCCGGTACGGGACGTGGACCGGCCCTTCCTGCTGCCGGTCGAGGACGTCTTCACCATCACCGGGCGCGGCACGGTCGTCACCGGCCGGATCGAGCGCGGGGTCCTCAAGGTCAACAACGAGGTCGAGATCATCGGCATCCACGAACAGAAGACGAGGACGACCGTCACCGGCATCGAGATGTTCCGCAAACTCCTCGACGAGGGCCGGGCGGGCGAGAACGTCGGACTGCTGCTGCGCGGGGTCAAGCGCGAGGACGTCGAGCGCGGCCAGGTCGTCATCAAGCCCGGATCGGTCACCCCGCACACGGAGTTCGAGGCCCGCGCCTACATCCTGTCCAAGGACGAGGGCGGCCGGCACACGCCCTTCCTCCACAACTACCGCCCGCAGTTCTACTTCCGCACGACCGACGTGACCGGAGTGGTGACCCTGCCGAAGGGCACCGAGATGGTCATGCCGGGCGACAACACGACCCTGCACGTCGAGCTGATCCAGCCCATCGCCATGGAGGAGGGGCTGAAGTTCGCGATCCGCGAGGGCGGCCGGACGGTGGGCGCGGGTCAGGTCACGAAGATCCTCAAGTAGTGTCCCGCGTACGGCTCATGACGTGCCGGACGCGGCCTCCGGCTGCTCCAGGGCCGCGTCCAGTGTGGGCTGCGGCGGCAGCAGCCGGTTGAGGCCGGTGACCCGCAGGATGCGCAGCGTCAGCGGGTGCGTGCAGACCAGGCGCAGCCGGCCGGCGCGCTCCAGCACCCGGTACCGCGCCCGGTACAGCAGGCGCAGCCCCGAGCAGTCGAAGAACTCGACCTGCCTCAGGTCGATCACGATCCGCGCGCGGGGCCGCGCCGTCACCCGGTCCAGGTACGGCAGGATCTCCGTCGCCGCGGCGATGTCGATCTCCCCGCGGAACTCCAGGACCGTGAACCCGCGGTCCGTGTGGATCCGCAGATGCCGGGTCAGCGGCGCGGGTTCCTGCTGCACGACCACATCGCCTCCAACCGGCCCTCGGTGAAGCGGGGCTGAGCGTAGAAGCGCTCCCCGCCCTGCAAGTTACCCTCGATGGAGTGAATTTGAGCATGTTCGATTGACATATGTCTTCGAATCGAGCCAGAGCTTTCTGTGATGTGCGCGGCAGTCACGGACCGGCGCACGCCCGGGCCTACGACAGGGCGTGCCACGCCTTGGACAGCGCCTGCCGGAACTGCTCGCTCTGATGTGCCGTGAGCTGCGCGACCATCCGCTCCTCCAGCTCCCGGACCGGTTCTGCGCAGTCCGCCAGCAGCGCGCGCCCCTCCCCGGTGAGCAGGATCAGCAGCTCGCGCCGGTTGTGCGGATTGCGCTCCCGGCGGATCAGTCCGCGTCCCTCCAGGGAGCGCACCAGATCGGCGATGGACTGCGCGGTGACGAAGGAGTCCCGAGCCAGCTGGGCGGCGGACAGGCCGTCGTGCCGCTCCAGGACGGTGAGCGCGGTGTACTGGAGCGCGGTGATCCCCTGCGGCCTGACCAGCTCGTCGAGCCGGGAGCGGACGACCAGCTCCACCTGCTTGACCATGTACAGCAGGGAGGGGGGTGCCTTGGTCGGGTGGGCGCCGACGAGAGATCCAGCCTGGGGTTCAGCCATGGATTCACCCTAGAGCATTGACAGGAAACCTGTCCGTAATGAGACTGCGGAACAGACGCTGAACCAACAGGAATCCTGTTTGTTGAAGTCTTAGCGACGAGAGTCCTGGCAACGATGCTGAGGAGTGGCGATGACCGCCTTCGAGACCGGACCCGGCCGCCTGTTCATCGGAGGCCAGTGGCGCGAGGCCGCCGACGGAGCGCGCACGGAGGTGGTCGACCCGTCCCGGGGCCGGGTGATCACCACGGTCGCCGAGGCGGGCCCCGCCGACGTGGACGCGGCCGTCCGTGCCGCCCGAGAGGCCTTCGACGGCGGCCACTGGTCCGGGCTCAGCGGCCGGGAACGCGGCCGGATCCTGCACCGCGTCGCCGAGCTGATCCGCGAGAACGCAAACGAACTGGCCGAGCTGGAGAGCCTCGACGTGGGCAAACCCATCACCCTGTGCCACGCCGTCGACGTCACGAACGCGGCCAACGACTACGAGCACTACGCCGCCCTCGCCTTCTCCCTGGACGGCTCGACCCGGGACACCCCCCTCAACGCGCTCGCCTACACCCGGCGCGAGCCGCTCGGGGTCGTGGCCGCGATCACGCCCTTCAACTTCCCGCTGATTCTGGCCGGTTCGAAACTCGCCCCCGCCCTCGCGGCCGGCAACACCGTGGTCCACAAGCCCGCCGACGAGACCCCGCTCAGCGCCCTCCACATGGCCGGGCTGCTCCAGCGGGCCGGAGTGCCGGACGGCGTCGTCAACGTCGTCACGGGCGCGGGGCCGGTCGCCGGCGAGGCCCTGCTGCGGCACACCGGCGTCGACAAGATCGCCTTCACCGGCTCCACCGCCGTCGGCCGGCACGCCGCGAGCGTCGCCGGCGAGAACCTCACACCCGTCACCATGGAACTCGGCGGCAACGCGGCCCACCTCGTCTTCGAGGACGCCGACCTGGAGAAGGCCGTCGCCGCGGTCATCAAGGGATTCGTCTTCAACAGCGGGCAGTTCTGCATGGGCGGCCCCCGCCTGCTGGTCGCACGCCCGGTCCACAACACCCTCCTCGGCATCCTCGCCGACGCCGTCCCCGGCGTCCCGGTCGGCGACCCGCGGCTGCCCGGGACCGTCGTCGGACCCATGGCGGGGGAGCGGCACCTGCGCAAGGTCGAGGAGTACGTCGACCTCGCCCGCAAGGAAGGCGCCCGCATCGTCTGCGGCGGCGAACGCCTCGACCTGGACGGCGGCTACTACTACAAGCCCACCGTCCTCGCCGACCTCGCCGCCGACTCCCGGGTGGTCCAGGAGGAGATCTTCGGCCCGGTCCTCACCGTGCAGCCCTTCGACACCGAGGACGAAGCCGTCGCGCTCGCCAACTCCACGCCCTACGGCCTCGCCGCGGGCGTCCAGACCGGCAACCTCGCCCGCGCCCACCGCGTCGCCGCCCGGCTCCAGGCGGGCATCGTCTGGATCAACGACTGGGCGATGCTCGACCCGAACGTCCCCTTCGGCGGCGTCAAGGCCTCCGGCTTCGGCCGCGAGTACGGCCCCGAGGGCCTCGCCGCGTACACCCGTACCAAGTCCGTCGTCGTCTCCCTCGACTGACCGGACACCTCGCACCGGCCGGCCGGGCCGGCCACCGCGACCATGGCAGCCCGTCACCTCAACTCACCACGCATACATAGGAGTTCGTACGATGCCCACCACCACGCGCGCGGCCGTCGTCGAGTCGGGCGGCGCGCCCTTCACCCTCGCCGCCGTCGAACTGGCCGAGCCGGGACCGCACGAGGTGCTCGTCCGGGTCGTCGCGACAGGGCTGTGCCACACGGACCTCGGCGTGGCGAGCGGCGGACTGCCCTTTCCGCTGCCGGGAGTTCTCGGCCACGAGGGCGCCGGTGTCGTCGAGGAGGTCGGTGCGGCCGTCACCCGGGTCGCGCCCGGCGACCATGTCGTCCTGTCGTTCACCTCGTGCGGCGACTGCCGCAACTGCCGTGGCGGGCACCCCGCCTACTGCGCGACCTGGCTCCCGCTGAACCTCGTCGGCGGTCGCCGCGCCGACGGCAGCAGCACCCTCAGCCGCGACGGCGAGCCGCTGGGTGGCCACTTCTTCGGCCAGTCCTCCTTCGCGGAGCGGGCGTTGGCCGACGAACGCGGCCTGGTGAAGGTCGACCCGGACGTGCCGCTGGAGTCGATCGCCCCGCTGGGCTGCGGAGTCCAGACGGGTGTCGGCGCCGTCTGGAACGTCCTGAAGCCCCGGCTCGGCGATGTGATCGTCGTGCTCGGCGCCGGAGCGGTCGGACTCTCGGCGGTGATGGCCGCGGCGCTCACCCCGGCCACCACGATCATCGCCGTCGACCGGGTCGCCGAACGGCTGCAACTGGCACGGGAGTTGGGCGCCACCCACACGGTCGACCCCGCCGAGGAGAGCCTTCCGGAGGTGCTGCGCGGCCTCACCGGGGACGCGGGAGCCGACGGCATCGTCGAGACGACCGGCAACGTCGGTGTCCTCCGTCAGGGCGCCGACGCGCTCGCCGCCCGGGGCACGCTGGTCGTCGTGGGGGCGCCGCCGTTCGGCAGCGAAGTCGCCCTGGACGTCAACGGGTTGCTCCCCGGGAGGCGGATCGTCGGCCTCACCCTCGGCGACAGCGAGACCCAGAGCTTCCTCCCCGCGCTGGTGCGCCTGGTGAAGGCGGGGCGGCTGCCGCTGCACCGCCTGATCACCACGTATCCGTTCGCGGAGATCGACCGGGCCGTGCGGGACATGAGCGCGGGCAGGGCGATCAAGCCGGTGCTGACCTTCTGACGTACCGGCCAGCACCGGCCCGCGCCGTCCTGGTGCGTCAGTCGACCGTCAGCACCAGCTTGCCCGCGGTGCGGCCGGTGGCGCCGAGCGCGTGTGCCTCGGCGGCCTCGGCCAGCGGGAACGTCCGCGCCACCGTCGCCCGCAGCTTGCCCGCCTCGACGAGTTCCGCGACCGACTCCATGTCGGCGCGGTCGGCGTCGACGAGCATCCTGACCGCCCGCACACCGAGCCGCTCGGCCTCCTCGGGGAACTCCGCCGAGCCGACCGGGATGATCGACACGACGACCCCGCCCGGCCGCAGCACGCGCAGCGACTTGACCGCCGTCTCGCCGCCGAGGGTGTCCAGGACGACGTCGATGTCCTTCACGGCCTCCGCGAAGTCGGTCTCCCGGTAGTCGATCGCCTCGTCGACGCCGAGTTCACGCAGGAAGTCGTGCTTGCCCGCGCTCGCCGTGCCGATCACGTGGGCGCCGTGCGCCTTCGCGATCTGCACGGCCACATGGCCGACCCCGCCGGCCGCCGCGTGGATCAGCACCCGCTGGCCCGGCTGGAGCCGGGCGTTCTCGACGAGTGCCTGCCACGCGGTCAGCGAGACCAGGGGCAGGGCGCCCGCCTGGACGTGGTCGATCCCGGCGGGCTTGTGGACGAAGGCGCGGGCCGGGGCGGCGACGTACTCGGCGTGGGAGCCGTGGCCCCACGGGTACGACAGCATCCCGAAGACCTCGTCGCCCGGCTGGAACCGGGCGACCCCGACGCCGACGGCCTCGACGACGCCGGAGACGTCCCAGCCGAGGACGAAGGGGGGCTCGCCGAGGAAGCCGCCGTTGGCCCGGTGCTTCCAGTCGGTGGGGTTGAGTCCGGCGGCGCGGACCCGGATCAGGATCTCGTTGGCGCGCGGCGCGGGCCGCTCGACCTGTGCTTCTTCCAGGACCTCGGGACCGCCGAGGACGTTCTGTGTGATGACGCGCATGGTGTTCACAGTGCTCATGGTCAGTCAGCCTGCCGGGTCCCGCACGACAAGAAAATGGCACGATGGCCAACATTCGATACGATCGTGCCATGCAGCGTGTGGAACGAGTCGTGGTCCTGGCGCTCGACGGCGTCTACCCCTTCGAGCTGGGCATCCCCAGCCGTATCTTCGGCGCGGCCGGCGGCCGCTACGAGGTGCTGACCTGCACGGTCGACGGCCGTCCGGTGCGCACCAACGCCGACTTCTCCGTCGCCGTGGAGCACGGACCCGAGATCCTGGAGACGGCGGACACGGTCGTGGTCGCCTCGATGGCCACCCCGGACATCCCGGCCGGGCTGCCCGCCGAGGTCGCCGCCGCCCTGGCCCGGATCCGCCCGGACGCGCGGATCGTGTCGATCTGCACGGCCGCGTTCGTGCTCGCCGCCGCCGGACTCCTCGACGGCCGCCGGGCCACCACCCACTGGCAGGTCGTCGACCGCTTCCGGGCGCTGTACCCGCAGGTCGACCTGGACCCGGACGTGCTGTTCGTGCGCGACGGCCGGATCCTCACCTCCGCGGGTGCGGCCTCCGGCGTGGACATCTGCCTGCACATCGTGCGCACGGACCACGGCAGCGAGGTCGCCAACGCGGTCGCCCGCAGCTGTGTCGTCCCGCCGTTCCGCGACGGCGGCCAGGCCCAGTACATCCAGCAGCCGGTGCCCGAACCCGGGGTCACCAGCACGGCCGCCACCCGCGACTGGGCCCTCACCCGGCTCGACGAACCGCTCGCCCTGTCCGACCTGGCCCGGCACGCCGGGATGAGCCTGCGCACCTTCGCCCGCCGCTTCAACGACGAGGTGGGCCTCAGCCCCGGCCGCTGGCTCATCCAGCAGCGGGTCGCCCGGGCCCGCGACCTCCTGGAGGCGAGCGACCTGTCGGTCGACCAGATCGCCGGCCGCGTCGGCTTCGCGACGGGCGCGTCCCTGCGGCAGCACCTGCACGCGGCGATCGGAGTGTCCCCGCAGGCGTACCGCCGTACGTTCCAGGAGGCCCGCTGACCGTCGGGCCCGCGTCACCGGCTCCTGTGCAGAGTGACCAGCAACTGCCAGACCTGGTCGGCGATTTCCTCCGGTGTGCCCTCCAGCAGCCCGTGCAGCCAGTCGGCGAGGACCCCGCCGAACGTGCCCGCGACGGCGGAGGCGACCAGCGGGGCGTCCGCCGCGCCCGCGAGTTCGCGCTCGCGCAGGCTGTAGGCGCGCAGGTCCCGGTGCAGCACCCGGCCGAGCGGGCCACCGCCGCCGGGGCTCAACAGGGCGCGGTACAGAGCCGCGTGGGGTTGCAGCCCGGCGAAGAACTCCGGCAGCGCGGGCGGCGCGTGCACCGGATCGGGCCGGCCGCGCCACGCGTGCAACGCCTCCACCGCCTCCCGTACGACATCCGCGCAGGCGTCGACCGCAAGCGCTTCCAGGCCGTCGTAGTGGACGTAGAACGTGGCCCGGCCGACCCCGGCCCGGCGTACCAGGGCGGCGACGCCGACCTCCGCCAGGGGGTGTTCGGCGCACTCGTCGAGGAGGGCCTGGCGCAGCCGTGCCCGGGTGCGGGCGGCCCGCCGGTCCTCGGGCTCGGCGCGGCTCACCGGGCGATCAGGACGGCGGCCAGGGCGACCGCGCCGGGCAGTGCCTGGGCGAAGAGGATGCGCCGGTTCGCCGTCGCCGCGCCGTAGACGCCCGCGATCACGACGCAGCCGAGGAAGAACACCTGGGCGCGGAAGCCCGTCGGGTCGGCGGCGATCAGGCCCCAGACGAGGCCCGCGGCGAGGAAGCCGTTGTACAGGCCCTGGTTGGCCGCCAGCGGCGCGGTGGCTCTCGCCATGTCGGCATCGAAGCCGTGCAGTCCGCGCCCGGGCTTCTTCGTCCACAGGAACATTTCCAGCACCAGGATGTAGACGTGCAGCGCGGCGACCAGTCCGACCAGTACGTTCGCGAGCGTTTCCATGATCGATCGACTCCTCGTAGTCTTGGACAGGTGTCCACTATAGCTGGACACCTGTCCATGTTCGGACTTCTCGGAGCGTGACGGAACCCTCACTTCCGCACGGCATCGAGGTTGATCTTTTGCTGTTCAAACCCGATAAGCTCCCCTGCGGCGCAGCGAGTTGACGTGATCGTGACCGGTCGGCTCGTGGTGCGTCCTCCTGAGTGCGTTCTGTCCTCGCACCCCCGTACGTTCGTGTCGCTTCGAAGGATGCAGATGGAACTCGCCACTCCGCCACCGGCGGCGCGGGCCCCTGTCGCCTGGTACGGCTGGTGGCTGATGCCGCTGGCCCTGGGCGGTGGGACGGTCGCCGCCACGTTCATGAGCCCGGAGCGGATCACCGCGACCGCGGCCGGAGCGGCGGCCACGGCGGCCAGTGCCGTCTGTGTACGACTTCTCGTCCGGAGCCAGGCTCGACTGCGCCGAACCGAAAGCGATTTCCGCACCGCGCAGGCCGAGCACTCCCGGCAGTGGCAACAGCATGTGACCGTCCTGGAGCGGAAGTTCAGCGCCGAGCGCGCCGCGCTGGAGGCGCAGCTGACCGAGCACTCCGGCGTGTACGAGGCGCGGATCGCCGACCGGTCCGGCGCCTACGAGACCCAACTCGCCGAACAGCAACGGGCGTACGAGGAGCGGCTGACCGACCAGGCCGCGTCCTACGAGGCGCAGCTCGCCGACCAGGCCGAGGTGTGGCAGGAACAGCTGGCCCACCAGCTCGCCGCCGTGGCCCGGCTCGCCGACGAACAACTCCCGGAAGCGCTGGTGCAGTTACGCGCCGGTGACGCCATCGACGACCTGCTGCCGGCTGCGAGTGGGTGCGCGAAGGTCGGCGCCGAACTCCAGGCCGAACTGCGCAAGGTGCTGCGGACCTCGCTCATCGGCGTCGAGGAGGAGTTCAACCGCTCCACCGCCGCCGAGCAGGCCGTCATCAGCATCGGCAACCGCATCCACGTACTGACCAGCAAGCTGCGCGGCCGGCTGCACGAACTCCAGGGCGAGCACGGGCGGTTGCCCGCCGTCGCCGGCGGTCTGATGGAACTGGACCAGGAGATCGGCCCCGCCGACTGCCTCGCCGCCAGCATCGGTGTCCTCGGCGGCTCGGACCGGCCCGGCCGGCAGTGGCAGGAACCGCAGCGGCTGCTGAGCGTGGTGCGCGGCGGCATCGGCCGCGTCAAGGACTTCCACCGCGTCGACGTACGCCATCTGCCCGAACTCGGCGTCGACGGCGGGCTGGTGGACCACCTCACCCTCATCTTCGCCCACCTCCTCGACAACGCGGCCCGCTACTCGCCGCCCACCGAGCCGGTCATCGTCTCCGGCAAGGAGGTCCCGAACGGCGTCGGCATCGAGATCCAGGACTCCGGCAAGGGCCTCAGCGAGGAGTCCCGGCGCGAGGCCGAGCAGGCCCTCGCGGGCACCGGTGCCGGACCCGGACTCGGCGGTGTCTCGGAGGACGCCAGCATCGGCCTGCGCGTCGTCGGCACCCTCGCCCGCCGCTACGGCATCCGCGTCACCTTCGCGGACTCGCCGTGGCTCGGCACCTCGGTGGTCGTCGTCGTACCGCACAAGTTCTTCAGCCGGCTGCCCCCGTCCGCCCCGACCGGAACCGCGCCGTCCCAGCCCGCCGGAACCGCCGCGACGACACGCGTACCGGGCGACGGGAGCCCGGCCGGGACCGCCGGGGCGGAGGACACCACACCCGGCGGGCTGCCCAGGCGCCGCAGCAGGCGCGGCGAGCCGACGCGGGCCCAACAGGCAGCGCGGACCGGGGAGATGGCCGTCTCCGTCGTGCCGCCGGACGCCTCCTTCGCCGGTCTGGCGGCCTTCGCCACGGCCGGCCGGGAGACCGCGGGGGAGGAACCGGCGTCCGCAGGCCGCGAGTTCACCGAGCACAGCACTGAAGAGAGCGACGAGTCCGCATGACGCAACAGGGAACCGACGTGAGCTGGGCACTCCGCGATCTGGTGGAGAGCATCCCGGAGATCCGCTTCGCCCTCGTGGCCTCCAGCGACGGCAAGGCGATCACCTCGTTCGGCGCGGAGGACCCCGACGACGTGGACCGCTTCGCGGCCGTGGTGGCCGGACTGCAGGCGCTGGCCCAGCCGGTCGCCGAGCAGTTCCCCACCTATGCCGGGCAGTTGCGGCTGGCGATGATCGAAGTCGACGGCGGCCATCTCTTCGTCGTCCGCGCCGGTGTGGAGACGTATCTCGGCGTCCTGGCGCGGGAGGGCCTCGACCAGGGCCTCCTCGGACACCAGATGCGGGACATGGCCCGCAGGATGGGTGAACTCCTCGGCACCACCGCGCGCCTGGACGAGCACTCTGGATGAGTGCTCCCCGCCCTCCGACCGATCCGTCCGGTCTGGAGCGTTACTACGTCCTCACCGGGGGACGCAGCGGACCGGGCGGCTCGGCGTCGAACCTCGACGTGGCGACCCTCATCGTCTCCCGCGCCACGCCCGTCCCGGGCATGCAGCACGAGCACGAGGAGATCCTCCGGCGCTGCCGCCAGCCGCTGTCGGTGGCCGAGCTCGGTGCCCACCTCGGGCTGCCCTTCAACATTCTCGCGGTGCTGCTGGCGGACCTGCTGGAGGCGGACCGCGTCGAGGCCCGCCACCCCGTCCCGGCGCACGACACCGGTGGCGGGCCCGCCCTCGCGCTCCTTGAGGAGGTACTCAGTGGACTTCAAAGGCTTTGACCGGCCCGGGTTCCCGGCCGGTGGCGGCACCCGCTCGGTGAAGGTGATGATCGCCGGCGGTTTCGGTACCGGGAAGACCACGATGGTCCGGTCGGTCAGTGACATCAAGCCGCTCACCACCGAGGAGACCCTCACCGAGGCGAGCGCGGGCGACGACCGGCTGATCGGGGTGGCCGACAAGGCGGAGACCACCGTCAGCCTCGACTTCGGCAAGATCGGCATCAGCGACGAACTCGTCCTCTACCTGTTCGGCACGCCGGGCCAGGAGCGGTTCTGGTTCCTGTGGAACGGCCTGTTCAAGGGCGCGCTCGGCGCGGTCGTCCTCGTCGACACCCGCCGGCTCGCGTCCAGTTTCCGGGCGATCGAGGAGATGGAGCGGCAGGACGTCCCGTTCGTCATCGCGCTGAACATCTTCCCGGACTCCCCGGAGTTCCCGGTCGACGAGATCCGGGACGCCCTCGACATCGCGCCGGACATCCCGGTCGTGGCCTTCGACGCCCGCGTCCGTTCCTCAAGCCGCGATGTACTCGTCGCGCTGATACGGCACTTGAAGGACCGCGCGGCCGTCGTCGCACTGGAGCCCCGATGACCGAGCAGGCTGTGAACGGCCCGGACGCCCCGCGCGGCTGCCCCGTCGCGCACGGCACGGGCGACGGCCTCACCCGGCTCTACGGGCCGGAGGCGGCGACCGATCCGCGCGCCATCTACGAGCGACTGCGCGAGGAACACGGCTCCGTGGCACCGGTGTTGCTGGAGGGCGACGTCCCGGCCTGGCTGGTCCTCGGGTACCGCGACAACCGGCGGGTGCTGGACACGCCCCGGCAGTTCACCCGGGACGCGCGGATCTGGCGGGACTGGCGGGAGGGACGGGTCGCGGACACCTCACCGATCATGCCGATGGTCGGCTGGCGGCCCGACTGCGTCTCCCAGGACGGGGAACCGCATCGCCGGCTGCGCGGTGCGGTGACCGACGGGCTGCTGGCGGCGTCCGGGCGGGGCGTGCGGCGGCACGCGACCTACTTCGCCAACAGGCAGATCGACGCGTTCGCGGACGCGGGCCGGGCCGATCTGGTCGCGGACTACGCCGAGTACCTGCCGATGCTCGTGCTGACCCGGATTCTGGGACTTCCGGCGGCGGACGGGAACCGGCTCGTCGAGTCCAGCGCGCAGGTGCTGAAGGGCGGGGAGGACGCCCTGCTGCACAACGACCGCATCATCGAGATCCTCGCCGGACTCGCCGAGCGCAAGCGGGCGGAGCCGGCCTCCGACTTCACCACCGCGCTGCTCCAGCACCCCGCGGGGCTCGACCCGGACGAGGTCGTCATGCATCTGCGGCTGGTGCTGATCGCCGCGCACACCACCACGAGCAATCTGCTGGCCCGGGTGCTGCAGCGGATCCTCACCGACACCTCACGGCTCTCCGGGCTGGTCAGCGGGCAGCTGACCGTGTCGGCGGTGGTGGAGGAAGTCATGTGGGACTCACCGCCGTTGGCCGTGCTGCCGGGGCGGTTCGCCACGGCGGATCTCGAACTCGGCGGGCATCGGATCGAGGAGGGGGATCTGCTCGTCCTCGGGCTCACCGCCGGGAACGTCGATCCCGAGGTGCGGCCCGACGCGGAGGTCTCCGTGCAGGGCAACCAGTCGCATCTGGCGTTCAGTTCGGGACCGCACGAGTGCCCGGGGCAGAGCATCGGGCAGGCGATCCTGGAGGTCGGAGTGGATGTGCTGCTGCACCGGCTGCCGGGGCTGCGGCTGGGCGTGCCGGTCGAGGAGCTGACCTCCACGGCGTCCACGTGGGAGTCCCGACTGGACTGTCTGCCGGTCGAGTTCGCGGTGTGAGCCGCCGGTCCGCCGCACTCCGAGAGAAGCGGCTGCCCGGCCCCCGGCCGGGCAGCGTGCCCTCGGATCAGACGGCCAGCAAGTCGTCCACCGAACCCCTGCCCGCCCGTTCGGCCGTTGCCGCCGGGCCCTCCTTCCCCGCCGTGTACCTGCCCGAGACCAGTGCCCATTCGTAGTTGCCGTTGATCCAGTGCTGGATGGCCTCCACACCCTGGCGGACCCGGACGCGCTCGTCCTGGGTGAGGCTCAACTCGTCGCACATCTGCGGGACTTGGGCCTCCAGCTCCAGGTACTCGGTGAGGCGGGCGTTCGTCATGCGGTAGGCCTCGTCGGCCGCCGCCTCCCAGGACAGGCCGCGCTCCCGGTGGAGCACGGCTATCAGGTTGTGGCCGTCCCCCCGGCGCCGCTCGCGCTCGAAGGAGTGGATGTCGTTCATGAAGCCGATGGTGTCGGCGGCCAGGTCACGCATGCGTTCCATCAGCGGGTGGGCCTGCACCTGGGCCGGGACCTCGAAGCCCCGGCTGCGTTCGCCGGCGTCGATGCTGTGGTGGATGCCGACCGTGCGGCGCCGGAACTCGGTGTACTCGGCGAGGTCCAGGGTGCCCGCGATGCCCCGTGCCGCGAGGTCGACCTCCTCGCAGTGGGCCACCAGGAACCGGCCCCAGGACGCGGCGAACCGGGTCTGCCAGGTCAGGGACATGCCATCCGAGAGGTGGTCCCACACCTGCGCCCAGGCCACGGTGATCGGGCAGACCACCCGGGGCCTGCTGCCCGTCGGACGCAACGGCGTGACGATCAGCTCCCGCGCCACCTCCAGCACGCGGTCGGCGCGGTCCGGCCGGCTCGCGTCGAACTGGTCGTCGAAGAGGAACGCCAGTGAGAACCAGTTCATCAGGACGACCATGTCCGCGGGCGACGCGTGCGGATAGGTGCGGGCCGCGGCCTGCGGGAGATCCCACGACCGGTACTCCTCGAACCCGGCCTGACTGCGCACCAGGCCCATGTCCCAGATCCAGCGCAGATGGCGGGCCCGGGCGTACTCCAGGTGATCGCTGACGGGGGTGTCGAAGGGGAGGTCGAAGGTGACGTCCTGGGGCATGCGCTTTCCTTTCGGGAGACGGAACACTGAGTCCCCCCTGCGAGCGGGCGGTCCTCTCGACCGCCCGCGCCCTCGAACTACGCCTCCTGGTGCGCGAGTTGGCTCCGCAAGCGGAACGAGACTGCCCAGAGCCTAGATGATCGACACCGCGTCCCGATCGTGATCCCCGTTACTGCTCACGCCTCCTGAGCTGCGTACACTTCTTCGCCGCCGACGTAGGTAAGCGCTACCCGCGTCGTGCCGATCTCCTCCGGCGGAACGTCGAACGGATCACGGTCCAGGACCACCAGATCCGCCAGCGCCCCCGCCGCGACCCGCCCGGTGTCGTCCAGGTGGTTCGCGTACGCCGAACCCGCCGTGTACGCGGTGAGCGCCGCCGCGAGGTCGACGCGCTCGCCCGGCAGGAACACAGGACCCGTGCCCCCGGGCTCGACCCGGTTGACCGCGACATGGATGCCCTGCAGCGGATCGGGGCTGCTCACCGGCCAGTCGCTGCCCGCCGCGAGCCGCGCCCCGGAGTGCAGCAGGGACGCGAACGGGTACTGCCACACGGCCCGTTCGGGCCCGAGGAACGGGATCGTCAGTTCGTCCATCTGCGGTTCGTGCGCGGCCCACAGCGGCTGGATGTTCGCCACCGCGCCGAGCCGCGCGAAGCGCGCCACGTCGTCCGGGTGCACCACTTGGAGGTGCGCGAGATGCGGCCGGGTGTCGCTGGGCCCGTTCGCCGCCCGTGCCGCCTCCACGGCGTCCAGCGCGTCCCGTACGGCCCGGTCGCCCAGCGCGTGGAAGTGGCACTGGAAGCCGAGCGCGTCCAACTCGGTCACATAGGAAGGGAGTTGCTTCGCGTCGATGAAGCTGGTTCCCCGGTTGGCGGTGGCGCAGCCGCACTTGTCCAGATAGGGGTCGAGCAGGGCGGCGGTGCCGGTCTCGGCCACCCCGTCGAGCATCAGCTTCACACTGCCCGCGCTGAACCGGCCGTGGCTCAACCGGGCCCGCCGCTCGACGAGTTCGGGGATCTGCTCGGCGCCGCGCTCCCGGTCCCACCACAGCGCGCCGACGACCCGCGCGGTGAGCGAGCCGTCCCGGGCGGCGGCGAGATACGCGTCCGAGGGATCGTCCATGCCCAGGAACTCCCCGACCAGCGCGTCCTGCCAGGCGGTGATGCCGAGCGCGTGCAGATGGCGCTGGGCGTGCAGGAGCGCGGCGAGCCGGTCGGCCGGTGTGGCCGGTGGGGTCAGGCGTCCCACCAGCTGCATCGCCCCTTCCTGGAGCGTCCCGGCCGGCTCGCCCGACGCGTCCCGCTCGATGCGTCCGTCCGCCGGGTCGGGCGTGTCCCGGGTGATGCCCGCGAGCCGGAGGGCCCGGCTGTTGACCCAGGCGCCGTGATGGTCGCGGTTGGGCAGATACACCGGGCGGTCCGGTACGGCCGAGTCCAGCAACTCCTTGGTGGGCGTGCCCCCTTCGAACGCCTCCATCGACCACCCGCCCCCGGTGATCCACTCCCGCTCGGGATGCGCGTCGGCGTAGGCCCGTACGGCGGCGATCGTCTCCTCGGCCGTCCTGGCCCGGGTCAGATCGCACTGGGTCAGCTCCAGTCCCGCCGGCACCGGGTGCACATGCGCGTCCTGGAACCCGGGCAGCAGCAGCCGCCCCGCCAGATCGACGACGTGGGTGTCCGGCCCGGCGACGTCGTGGACCTCGGCACGGCCCACGGCGGTGATCCGGTCGCCGGTGACGGCCACGGCGGTGGCGGTGCGGCCCTCGGGGGTGAGGACGGGGCCGCCGGTGAAGAGGAGATCTGCGTGCACGGTTCGAATCCTTGCGGGGTCAGCGGGAGGTGGCGAGGAGCTGCGGGGCGTCGGCGTCGGTGCCTCGGCCGGACTGGAAGTACGGGGACTTGCGGACCCACTTCGCCCAGGCGGCGGCCAGGAAGCCGGAGGCGACCATCGCCAGCGGGGTGAGCAGCAGGAACCAGCCGTTGTCCGCGCTGACTTCCAGGTGGTCGGTGGAGGTGTAGAAGGACCAGCCGAGATAACCGCCCAGTGCCAGCAGGGAGAGGGCGCTCAGCGTGGGCAGCACGACCGCGCGCAGGCCCTGCCGCCAGTCCTCCCGGAGGAGCGAGCGGAAGCGGACCGCGGCGGCCAGGGCGGTGAGGGCGTAGGAGAGGGCCACGACGATTCCCACGGCGTTCACCGTGGCCATGATCATGTCGGCCAGGCGCGGGATCACCAGGGCCAGGGCCGCGACCGCCGTCGCCAGCGCGCCGATCAGGAGGGTGCCGAGGGCCGGAGTGCCGTAGCGGGCGCTGACCTTCCCCCAGACCGGGCCGAGGGTGCGGTCGCGGCTCATCGCGAACATGCCCCGGGCGGTGGGGATGACACCGGCCTGGAGGGAGGCGACCGCCGAGAACATCAGGGCGACCAGGGGGAGCGCGGCCAGTGGCTGGGAGGCGAGGCGGTCACCGAAGTAGGCCAGGCCCTGGGCGCCGTGGCCGGCCAACTCGTCCTCGGACAGGACGCGTTGGAAGGCGATCGAACCGAGCAGGAACAGGCCCAGCATTGTCACGAGGGTGATCAGACCGGCCCGGGACGCGTCGCGTGGGTCGCGGACCTCCTCGTTCACCGTGAACGCGGCCTCGAATCCCCAGTAGCAGAACACCGACAGGAGCAGGCCCTGCGCGAGCGCCGACGCCGAGGGGATCGCGAACGGGTCGAACCAGCTCAGGCTGAAGGAGTGCGGGCCGGTCACGATGCCGTAGGCGCAGAAGCCGAGGAGGACGGCGTACTCGAAGATCAGCAGGCCGGTCTGGAGGCGGGCGGCGGTGCGGACGCCGGTGACGGCGGTGAGGGTGACGGCGATCAGGACCAGGATGCCCACGGCCGTCGTCTGGGCCGTCGAGCCCGGGTCGAGGGCGAGGCCGGCGACCCGGTGCACTCCGGCCTCTCCGGCCAGCTGGATCATCGCCGAGCCGGTGACCGCCGTGGTGTAGGCGAGGAACGCGATGGTGGCGACGATGTTCACCCAGCCGACCAGGAAGCCCAGCCACGGGGTGAGCGAACGGCCCACCCACACATAGCCGTTGCCCGCGTTCGGCTCGACCCGGTTGAGCCGGGAGTAGGCGCCCGCGATGCCCAGGATCGGCAGGAACGCGAGCAGCATGATGGCCGGCAGATGCAGCCCGACCACCCCGGCGGTCACGCCGAGACCGATGCCGATGCTGGTGGTCGCGGCGGTGCTGGACGCGGCGATGGCGACGCCGTCCAGCAGGCCGAGGGATTTGCGCAGTGCGGGCCCCGACGGGGGTGGCGTGTCGTTCATGGCGTGCTCTCCGCTCGCACCGGGGGGCCCGAACGGCCCCGGTGAACGCACATGAAACTGCCCGCGCATTTAACAGGTCAACGGTGTTGTCGTAAGGTGCGGGCACCCGGACGGACCATCGAGGAGGTGCCCCATGAGCGAGCGTGTCGTCCCGGCCGCCGCCCGGCAGCGCAGGCGTCCCACCAAGCAGGGCGTCGTCCTGTCCGAGGAACTCATCGTCGAGACCGCCCTCAGGCTCATCGAGGATCACGGGACCGAGGCCCTGTCCGTACGTCGGCTCGGGCGCGCCCTCGGCGCCGATCCCAGCTCCCTGTACCGCTATTTCCGGCACACCGACGAGCTGATGCTCGCCGTCGCCGACGAACTGATCGGCCGGACACTGCGCACCTGGCGGCCCACCGGCGACTGGCGCGCCGACCTGTGGGACCTGGGCCTGCGCATGCACGCCGGGGCGCTCGCACACCCCCGGGCCGCGGTGCTCAGCTCCCACCGGGTGACCGGGCGGGGATACGAGATCCAGGCCGTGGAGACGATCGTCGGGGTGCTGCGCGGGGCCGGGTTCCCCGACGCCGAGGCGGTGCGGATCTACCACGCCTACGTCGACCAGGCCCTCGCCTTCGGCGCCCTGGACTCCGCGAACACGGCGCTGCCGAAACCGGCCCGCGAGGCGGAGGCGGCCGTATGGCAGGCGACGTACGCGCGGCTGCCCGCCGACACGCACCCGCACATCGCGGCGACGTCCCGGCATCTCGTGTCCACCATGCGGTCCAGCTCCTACCCGGCCGCCCTCGACCTGCTGCTCGCCGCGGCGGCGGCACGCCTCGCCGAGATCCGCGCGGCGGCCGGGGACCGGACGGCAGACTGACGCCATGACTCCAGAGCCCGCACGCACCGCGAAGCAGCGCAAGCAGGACACCCTCCGCCGGCTCCAGGACGACGAGGACGCCTGGGTCGCCACCGCGGGGGAGGAGGGAGGAGCGCCCTATCTCGTACCGCTGTCGTTCGTGTGGGACGGCACCACCCTGCTGTTCGCGACCCCGGCCGCGAGTCCCACCGGCCGCAACCTCGCCTCGACCGGCGTCGCCCGGCTCGCCGTCGGACCGACCCGGGACGTCGTCCTGATCGAGGGCACGGTCGTGACGCTGACGGCGGCCGAACTGCCCGAGGAGGACGCCGAGGTCTTCGCCGCGAGGACCGGCTTCGATCCGCGCCAACTCACCACGCCCTACCTGTACTTCAGGATCCGACCGCAGCGTGTACAGGCCTGGCGGGAGGCGAACGAGCTGACCGGGCGGGACCTGATGCGCGACGGGCAGTGGCTGCCGGCCGCCGACTGAGCCCACTGCCGGCGAGAGGCATGGCCGCGCCGTCCGCGCACGTTCACCGATCGACCGTGGTTCTCGGCATCAACTGGCCGAAGCGGGATATCCGTTGGGTGCGTCGCAACCGGACTCGACCCTTGCGCGCCCCAATCCCCGGAGGAACACGATGGCACTGGTGAATGCGAGCTTCTTGGTGCTCGACGCGGTCGATCCCGAGAAACTCGCCGCGTTCTACACGGAGTTGCTGGACGGCGAGCAGACCGACATCAGTCTGGACCAGGTGGAGATACGCGGCGCCGACGGCACGCGGCTCGCGTTCCGCCGGGACCTGAGCGCCACCCCGCCGCTGTGGCCGCGCTCCGAGAGCAACCAGCAGCTCCACCTGGACTTCCTGGTGGAGGACCTGGACGAGGCCGAGCGCAGGATCATCGGCCTCGGCGGACGCCCGGTGGAGACCAAGGACATGCCGGGCCCGCACGAGGAACGCGTGTACGCGGACCCGGCCGGTCACACCTTCACCCTCCGCCCGGTGCCGCCCGCGGCCGCCGATCAGGGCTGAGCGGGCGGGCTCCGGGCGGCCGGCTCACTCCCGGCCGCTCTTGTCCTTCGCCGGCCAGACTCCGGTCGAGCGCTCGATCGCCTTCGCGCCGGTGCGGTCCGCAGCGCTGCGCGCCACCGCGAACAGGGCGCCCTGGAGCGCCGAGGCGAGCAGGATCTCGGCCCAGCCCCGGTCCCGGTCCAGTGGGTCGGGGGCGTTGTCCTCGTGCCGTATCGCCTTCCACGCGGACCGGAAGGCACGTCCCGCGAGGGCGCCGCTCACCAGTCCCAGGACGAGACCGACGGGCTGGTAGAGGAGGGGGAGTTTCATCTTCTTGGTCTTGGCCACCTGGATCTCCTTCTGCGGACGAGCGGACCGGCACCCCGACGGTGTCACCGAAAGCGGGCCTCCGGTAGAGGGTGTGGGCAGCACCTGCAGGGGCAGTCGGCGAAGATGAGCGACGCACCTGCCGACCAAGAGTCTGACCGCAAAAAGGATCACGAAACCGACGCATCGGCGGACCGGGAACCCGATGGCGCGAGCGACCGCAAGACCCGGGTCACCGTCCTCGTCGCGCTCGCCGCCAACCTGGTCATCGCGGCCGCCAAGGCCGTCGGCGGTCTGGTCGCGGGATCGCCCGCGCTGCTCTCCGAGGCCGCGCACTCCGTGGCCGACAGCCTCAACGAGGTCTTCCTCCTCGCGGCCCTGCGCCGCAGCCGGCGCCCCGCCGACGACCGGCACCCCTTCGGCTACGGCAAGGAGCGGTTCTTCTGGTCGCTGCTCGCGGCCGTCGGCATCTTCGTGATGGGCGGCTGCTTCTCCGTCTTCCAGGGCGTCGAGGCCCTGCGCGACGGCGCCGAGGAGACGTCCACGGGGTACGTCGTGGGCCTGGCCGTGCTCGTCGTGTCCCTGATCGTGGAGGGCGTCTCCCTGCTGCGAGCCCTGCACCAGGTGCGCGCCCAGGGCGGCGGCAGGGAGGCGCTGCGCGACCCCGCGCTGCGGACCGTCGTCGCCGAGGACGGCACCGCCGTGCTCGGCGTGACCCTCGCCATCATCGGCATGGCGTTGCACATGATCACCGGCCAGGTGGTGTGGGAGGCCTCCGCCTCGCTCGCGATCGGAGTGCTCCTCGGCTACGTCGCCTACCGGCTGGGCCGGGACGCCCGCGACCAGCTCATCGGCGAGGCCGTCGACCCCGAACTGGCCCACCGGATCCGGGAGTTGCTGGCCGCCGAGCCCGAGATCGACAGTGTGGAGGCGCTGTTCACGATGCGGATGGGCCTCGACTCGACGATGGTCGCCGCCCGGATCGACCTCGTCCCCGGCATGGACAGCGAGCGGGTCGAGGAGGTCTCCGTGCGCATCAAGAGGTCCCTCGGCCGGGCGGTGCCCGAGGCCGGCGAGATCTTCCTGGACATCACCGACCGGCCGGCGGAGAAGGAGGCACGGGAAAGCCCCGCCGCGACGGGGGAGCGCGGCGGGGCCTGACGGTCGGATGCCCGGCGGTCACGGCTTCATGCGCCCGGGACGGGAAAAGTTCGCCGGGTCCGGCCGGTCTCCGGGACTCAGCTGCCGTCGGGTGCTTCGAGGACGAACACGGGGATCTGCCGGTCCGTCTTCGTCTGGTACTCGGCGTACGGGGGATACGCGGCGACCGCCCGCTCCCACCAGGTGGCCTTCTCGTCGCCGGTGACCTCGCGGGCCGTGAGGTCCCACTTCCGGGGCCCGTCCTGGAGCTCGACGTGCGGGTCGGCCTGGACGTTGAAGTACCACACCGGGTGCTTGGGCGCGCCGCCCTGCGAGGCGACGACGGCGTAGACCCCGTCGTACTCGACCCGCATCAGCGGGGTCTTGCGGATCTTCCCGCTCTTGGCGCCGACCGTGGTCAGCAGGATGACGGGCATGCCCGTGTCCGCCAACGTCGTCCCCTTGGTGCCGCCGGAGCTCTCGTACAGCTCGACCTGGTCGCGCACCCACTGCGACGGGCTGGGTTCGTACTCGCCCTCAAGAGGCATGTGATTCGTCCCATCTCGCGTTCTACGGCTGTCTCGCACCGAGCGTCAACACCGGTCGGTGCGTGTTTCATCCTTACCTCGGCTCCCTTCGGCCATACCCCCTCCACCGGGTGACGACGTGTCCGGGCTCGGCGAGATCCGGCTGACCGGCGCGCCCACCGGACGGCCGTATCGAGCCAGGTTCGTTTCGATGACCGGCCGTCCGGGGCCCGCTGACCGTCCGTCATCGTGTGGCCAAGGGCGGCCGGGCCGGGGCGCCTGGCCTCCGCAGAGGCGGACGTCGGGACTCCGCTCACCGGCGCGCGACGCCCCGCCGCGCCGCGACGGGGAGCACCGATCAGGCCCGGACCATCAGGTTCGGCCAGATTGTAGGCACCACCGATCTGGCCGAACTTCCGGTGGCTCCATAGGTGCCTCGGGCATCTAATGAAGATCGGTACGACGCACCCTTCGTCTGCGAGGTCTTCCATGACGGATCTGACGGATCTGACGGAACCGAAGGACCGGACCGAACCCGTCGCCTTCCCCCAGGACCGCACCTGTCCCTACCAACCGCCCGCCGGCTACGACGCCCTGCGCGCCGACCGCCCCCTCTCCCGCGTCACCCTCTTCGACGGCCGCGAGACCTGGCTGGTCACCGGGCACGCCACCGCCCGAGCGCTGCTGGCCGACCAGCGGCTGTCCTCCGACCGCACCCACCCCGACTTCCCCGCGACCAACCCACGGTTCGCGGCGGTCCGGTACCGGCGGATCGCCCTGCTCGGCGAGAACGACCCCAAGCACCGCACCCAGCGGCGGATGATGATCCCCGCCTTCACCGTCAAGCGGGCCACGGTGATGCGCCCCGACATCCAGCGGATCGTCGACGAACGGCTCGACGCGATGATCGCGCAGGGCCCGACCGCCGACCTGGTGTCCGCGTTCGCGCTGCCCGTGCCGTCGATGGTGATCTGCGCGCTGCTCGGCGTCCCGTACGCCGACCACGAGTTCTTCGAGGCCCAGTCCCGGCGCCTGCTGCGCGGCCCGAGGGCCGAGGACAGCCAGGACGCACGCGACCGACTCGACGCGTATCTGGGTGCGTTGATCGACCGCAAGCAGCGGGAACCCGGCGACGGACTGCTGGACGAGCTGGTGCGCGAGCAGCTGAACGAAGGAGCCCTGGACCGCGCGGAGTTGATCTCCCTCGCGGTGATCCTCCTCGTCGCGGGCCACGAGACGACCGCCAACATGATCTCCCTCGGCACCTTCACACTGCTGCGGCACCCCGAGCGGCTGGCCGAACTCCGCGCGGATCCCGGCCTGGTGCCGGACGTGGTCGAGGAGCTGATGCGGTCGCTGTCCATCGTGGACGGGCTGATGCGGATCGCCCTGGAGGACATCGAGGTGGACGGCACGACGATCCGGGCGGGCGAAGGCGTGCTCTTCTCGACCGCGGTCATCAACCGGGACGAGGCCGTCTACACCGCCCCGGACGACCTGGACTGGCACCGGCCCACCCGGCACCACTTCTCCTTCGGCTTCGGCATCCACCAGTGCCTCGGCCAGAACCTGGCCCGCGCCGAACTGGAGATCGCCCTGCGCAGCCTCTTCGACCGGCTGCCCACGCTGCGACTGGCCGTTCCCGCGGAGGAGATCCCCTTCAAACCCGGCGACACGATCCAGGGGATGCTGGAACTCCCCGTGACCTGGTAAGAGGCTGCGCCCCATGCACACGGAAATCCACATCGACAAGGACGTCTGCATCGGGGCCGGCCAGTGCGCGCTGGCCGCCCCGGGCGTCTTCACCCAGGACGACGACGGCTACAGCATGGTGCTGCCGGGCAAGGAGGAGACCGACGACCCCATGCTCAAGGAGGCGGCACGGGCCTGCCCGGTGAGCGCGATCACGGTGGGCTGAGCGGGTCCGCCCCGCTCGGCGGGGGTGACCGGTCCGCCGGGCGCGGCCACCCCCGCCGCCCGCCCCGGTCACCCCAGCACCCCCACCGCGACCCCGCGCAACTCCTCCCGCCCCGCGACCACCTCGTACGCGGCGACCCGGCCGCCCTCGACCCGCACCCGGAGCGCGAGCAGCAGCCGTCCCCCGGGAGCGACCACGATGCCCACGTCCCCGTCGACCAGGGCCACGGCCGCGCAGCGCGTACGGTCCCGCAGCAGCACCGTCCCCTCGGCGACCGCCCGGGCACCACGCAGCTCGTCTGCCACGCCCGGCGGCAGCACGGCGGGGTCGGCGTGCCGGACGACGTCGGGGGCGAGCACGTCGAGCAGCGCTCCGAGGTCACCGCCCCGCGCGGCGGACAGGAACGCCTCGACGACCTCCCGGTGCCGGTCGAGTTCGGCGCCCGGCACCGCCGGCACGCCCCGCACCTTCTGCCGAGCCCGGCTGGCGAGCTTCTTCGCGGCGGGCCCCGAGCGGTCCAGGACCGCCGCGACGCGGTCGAACGGCACCGCGAACAGATCGTGCAGCACGAACGCGACCCGCTCCGCGGGCCCCAGCGTGTCCAGCACCACCAGCAGTGCGAGCCCCACCGAGTCGGCGAGCACGGCCTCGTCCTCGGGCAGCTCGCCGGCGGCCGGCTCCGGCAGCTCGTCGCCGTAGGGGTCCTCCCGCCGGGACGCGCGTGCGCGGAGCATGTCCAGGCAGACGCGGGAGACGACCGTGGTCAGCCAGGCGGTCAGGTTGTCGATGCCGTCGCCGCCGGTACGGCCGAGCCGCAGCCAGGCCTCCTGCACCGCGTCGTCCGCCTCGCCGGGCGAACCCAGCATCCGGTACGCCACCGCCCGCAGCCGCCCGCGCCGCTCCTCGAACCGCTCCGCCAGCTCGTCGTGCCCCCGCATGGGTCACCTTTCCTCGTCGTGCTCCGTCACCTGTCCGACGAACCGGAACCGACCGAGGTGACCACACCATGCTGCTCCACATCGACTCCAGCGCCGACCCGACCGCCGACTCCGTGACCAGGCGGCTCACCGAGAGCTTCGCCCGCGCGTGGCGGACCGCGCACGGCACGGCGGAGCACCGGCACCGCGACCTGACGGCGGACCCCGTGGCGCCGCTCGGCCCCGCGTACACCGCCCTCGGCCGCCGCGTGGAACGTGAGGGATTCGTCCCGCCCGCCAAGGTCCCCGCGCTGATCGAGACCGCGGACGAGCGACGGGAGTGGGCGCTGACCGTGCCACTGGTCACCGAACTCCTCGGCGCCGACACGTTGTTGCTCGGTGTCCCGATGTACAACTTCTCCGTGCCCGCAGCCCTGAAGGCCTGGATCGACCGCGTCACCTTCCCCGGCGCGCTCACCGACCCGGACACCGGCGAGAGCCTGCTGCGGGACACCCGGGTGATCGCGGTCATGGCACGCGGCGGCGGCTACGGCCCCGGCACCCCGCGCGAGCACTTCGACTTCCAGACGCCGTACCTGCGGGCCTACTTCGGCAATCTGGGCGTACCGCCGGAGCACCTCCACCTCGTCGCCGCCGAGCTGACCCGGGTCGACGTCATGCCTCAACTGGCCGGTCTGGAGGGGCTAGCGGCAGCCTCCTTGGACCGAGCCCGCGCCGTGCTCACGGAACTCGCCGCCGTCTGACCTCAGTCGGGACGCGACAGGGCGAGGGCCGCCTCGCGCGCCTCCGCCGCCGGCTCCGTGGTCCCGGTGATGCCCGCCGTGACCATGGCGCCCTCGGCCAGCAGGAACAGCTGTCCGGCGAGCGCCTCGGGCAGTCCCGCGTCCGCCACGAGACCGGCGAGGTAGGCGCGGAACGCCCGCTTGTGGGCGCGTACTTGGGCCACCACCCGCTCCGAGGTGGCGCCCAGCTCGCCGTACGCGTTGATCCAGGCGCAGCCGTGGAAGCCGGCCTCGCCGAACCACTCCTCCAGCCAGTCGAAGACGGCCGTGATCCGCTCCCGCGGATCGGTGTGCCGCTCGACGTGCTCGGCGAGGCGTCCACGCCAGCGCAGGTCCCGCCGTTCGAGGTAGGCCTCCACCAACTCCTCCTTGGCGGGGAAGAGCTGGTAGAGCCGCTTGAGGGAGAGTCCGGAGGCGGTGCGGACGGCGTCCATGCCGACGGCCTGGACGCCACGCCCGTAGAACAGCTCCTCGGCGGCGTCGAGCGCCCGCTCCCGGGCGACCGCGCTGTCCGTGACCGGCACCACTCGACACCACTCCTCGACCGACTGCTCCTTGACTGGAGAACGTGCGTTCTCTACGTTAGCAGCCACCTCGGAGAACGCACGTTCTCCGCCTGCTGGAACCGAGCCCCCGGAGACGACCATGGCCGACCGCCCGCCCCTTCCGCCCTTCACCCGGGAGACCGCCGCCCAGAAGGTCCAGGCCGCCGAGGACGCCTGGAACACCCGCGACCCGCAGCGGGTGGCGCTCGCCTACTCCGAGGACTCCGTCTGGCGCAACCGCGACACCTTCGTCACCGGCCGCGCGCAGATCGTCGAGTTCCTCACCGCGAAGTGGGCCCGCGAGCGCGCGTACGCCCTGCGCAAGGACCTGTGGGCCTTCGACGGCGACCGCATCGCCGTCCGCTTCCAGTACGAGTGCCAGGACACCGACGGGCAGTGGTGGCGCTCCTACGGCAACGAACTGTGGGAGTTCGACGGACACGGCCTGATGACCCGCCGCGAGGCCAGCATCAACGACCTCGCCATCCAGGAGCGGGACCGCCGGATCCTCGGGACCCGGCCCGAGGAGGAGCGCGGCCGGTCCTTCCCGCTTCAGTAGGCTCCCCGGATGACCGAACAGCGCCCGAGGCCCTTCCTCTACGTCGTCGTCTGCGCCGCCGGGATCGCCGCCGGCGTCGGCCGGCTGATCGCCGCCGCCCAGGAGGCGGGCTGGGAGGTCGGGGTGATCGCCACCCCGGTGGCCGCGTCCGGCTTCTTCGACGTCCCCGCCGTCGAGGCGCAGACCGGCCGCCCGATCCGGTCCGCCGCGCGCACCCCCGGCGATCCGCGCCCGTTCCCGCCCCCGGACGCCGTGCTCGTGGCCCCCGCCACCTTCAACACGATCAACAAATGGGCGGCCGGTACGGCGGACACCCTCGCGCTCGGCACCCTGTGCGAGGCGAGCGGCCTCGGGGTCCCGGTCGCCGTACTCCCGTGCGTGGGCGAGGCGTTGGCCGCCCATCCCGCCTACCGGGCCAGCCTGGTGCGGCTCGGCGGGATGGGCGTGAGGTTCGGGGACCCGTACTCCGGCGAGGTCCAGGAGGACGGCGGGCGGCCGGAGTTCGGCTGGGAGGCGGGGCTGGCCCTGCTCGACCGGGGCTGACCGCCGCCGTCAGTGTCCGAGCAGCGCCCGCAACTCCGGTTGCAGCAGCTCCCCGTGGGCCGTCACGAGGTCGTCGCACAGGTCCCAGATCCGCTCGACCGGCAGCGCCGCCGCCGTCGCCGGGTCGGCCATCGCTGCGTGCCGGATGTGGCGCGGGTCGCCCTCGGTGGCCGCGCGGACCACCAGGTCGGTGACGGAGACGTAGGCGCTGTTGAGGGCCGCGCACTGCGGGGGCAGGGCACCGATCCGGGTCGGCCGCACGCCCAACGCGTCGACCAGGCAGGGGACTTCGACGACCGAGTCGGCGGGGAGGTTGTCGATGAGACCGCGGTTCGGGACGTTGCCGTAGACCGTGCGGGGGGTGCCGGTGGTGATGCTGTGGATGATCTGCGGGGCGTACTCCAGGGTGCCTTCGACGGGGAGCGGGATGCCGGCGGCCAGGGCGTCGCGGGTGCGTTCGTAGCTCGCGGTGTTCTCCTCGATGATCTCCAGGTAGGCGCCGACCGGGATCCGCAGCCGCTCGATCTCCCCGGGGTGGTGCAGATACCAGGGGACGTACTCGGCGGAGTGCTCGCTCGTCTCGGTGGGGTAGTGGCCGAGCCTGCGGTACATGTCCACGCGGACGCGGCGCAGGAGTTCGGGGTCCTTCGCGACCGTCTCGTCGAGGAGCGGGTACAGGTTCCGCCCGGCCCGCTCGAAACGCAGCACCCACGCCTGGTGGTTGACGCCCGCGGCCAGGTAGGTCACCTCCTCGAAGGGGACGCCGATCAGCCGGGACAGGTCGTGCATCGTCCAGTACACCGAGTGGCACAGGCCCGTCGCCTTCAGGGCGGGGGCGATGCGGCTCAGGTAGAGCAGGTTCATCGCCATCGGGTTGGTGTAGTTCAACAGGTGGGCGTCCGGGCAGAGTTCGGCCATGTCCTCGGCCAGTGACCGGAGCAGCGGGAAGGTGCGCAGCGCGCGGAAGACGCCGCCGATGCCGAGCGTGTCGGCGATCGTCTGGCGCAGCCCGTAGCGGGCCGGGACCGCGAAGTCGGTGCGGGTGGCCTCGTTCATGCCGACCTGGACGATGTTGACGACGAAGTCGGCGTCCGCGAGCGCCGCCGCGCGGTCGAGGTGGGCGGTGATCCCCGGCTCGGCGCCTCGCACGCGGGCGATGTGACGGGCCGCGCCCTCCGCCGTCGCGAGGCGTTCCGGGTCGATGTCGTGCAACGCGATCCGGGCGTGGGCGAGTTCGGGGAAGGCGAACAGGTCGGCCAGCAGGCCCTGTGTGAACACCACACTGCCGGCGCCGATGAAGGCCACCTTCACAGCGCTGCCGTCTGTCATCAAGGTCCTTTCGCGGAAACGGAGTCGGAGAGGCGCGGCTCAGCCCTTGAGCCCGCTGGACGTCAGTGACTGGATGAACGTCTTCTGCGCGAGCAGGAACGCCACCAGGACCGGCAGCACCGTGATGACGTTGCCCGCCATCACCGCCGACCACTGGGTGTGGTGCTGTCCCTGGAACGTCGTCAGGCCCAACTGGAGTGTGTACCGGGTGTCGTGGTTGATGGCGATCAGCGGCCACGACAGGTCGTTCCAGGTGGACAGGAAGGTGAGGACGGCGACCGTGGCGAGCGCGGGCCGGGCCAGCGGCATCACGATGGAGAACAGCACACGCAGCCGCGAACACCCGTCGATCCAGGCGGCCTCCTCCATCTCCCGGGGCAGCGCGAGGAAGAACTGCCGGAACAGGAACACCGCGAACGGCGTCACCAGCGACGGCAGGATCAGCGCGCCCAGCGAGTCGATCAGCCCGAACCACTTCATCACCAGGAACGTCGGGATCATCGTCAGCTGGAACGGCACGACCATCGTCGCCAGCATCAGCCCCAGCAGCACCCGCGACCCGGCGAACCGCATCCGCGCGAACGCGTACCCGCCGAGCGACCCCAGCAGCAGATTCGACACCACCGCCACCGACGCCACGATCAGCGAGTTGGCGAACCAGCGCGGGAACATCGCGTTGCCCAGCACATACCGGTAGCCGCCGAGGTCGATCCCCCTGGGCCACAAGGCCGGTGGGAAGCGGTTGATCTCCGCGTCCGACATCACCGAGCTGAGCAGCAGCCACACGAACGGCAGCGCGAAGCACAACGCCAGCGGCGCCAGCACCAGATGCCACGCACTCGCCCGCCGCGCCGTCACCGGACCCCTCCTCCGGTACGGCCCTGCCGCCGCCGTACGACCCGCAGCGCGCCGCCCGCCACCAGCAGCGCCACCGCCAGGACGTACGCGGACGCGGCGCCGTAGCCCGCGGTGAACGTCTGGAAGGCCTGCTGCCAGACGAAGTAGACGATCACCGTCGTCGAGCCGAGCGGGCCGCCCTTGGTCGTCACGTAGATCAGGTCGAAGACCTGGAGCGAGGTGATGAGCTGCCACAGCAGCAGGAACACCGTCACCGGCGTCAGCGCGGGCAGGATCACGTGGCGCAGCACCTGCGCCCGGCCTGCGCCGTCGATGCGGGCGGCCTCGACGAGTTCGGGCGGCACGTCCTGGAGCGCGGCCAGATACACGACGACGCAGAAACCCACCCCGCTCCACAGCGAGATCAGCACCAGCAGGTACAGCGCCTGGTCCGGGTCGGACAGGAACCCCTGGGCGGAGACGCCGAGATGGTGCAGCAGCGCGTTGGCGACGCCGAACTCCGGGTCGAGGATGAAGGAGAACAGCACGCCCTGCGCGGTCGCCGACACCACGAACGGGATGAACACCAGCGTGCGGTACAGCCCGATGAGCCGGATCCGGCGGTTCAGCGCCAGCGCCAGCGCGAGGCCGCCGACCAGGCTCAGCGGCACGTACAGGGCCGCGTACAGCAGCGTGTTGCCCACCGCCGTACGGAAGGTGGGATCCTGGGCCAGGGCGCGGTAGTTGTCGAGGCCGACCCAGCGGCCGGGGGTGACCAGGTCGTCGGCGCGGAACGACAGCAGCAGCGACCAGACGACCGGCACGACACTCAGCCCGAGGATCACCACCACGGACGGGCCGACGAACGCCCAGGCGGTGGACCGCTCCCGACGGGCACGACGGCGGGCGGCGCGGCGCGCGGCCTCGGCGTTCGCGGTGGGCTGGGCGGGAAGGGTGAGAGCGCGGGGCAGTGCGGACATCGGGGTCTCCCGGAAGGAGGAGGTCACCTGGGGATCAGCAGGGCCGCGTCGGCCTTGTCGGCGCAGGAGCGGAGCGCCTTCTCGGGGGAGTCCCGGCCCAGCAGCACGGACACGATCGCCTCGCCCAACGCCTGCGAGATCTGCGGATACGCCGCGTGCACCGGCCGTACCCGGGCCGAGCGCAGGGAGTCGGTGAAGACGTCGAGCCCGGCCGTCCCCGCACTGTGCCGCCGCCACTCGGGCCGGGCCGCGCTCCCCGTGCTGAGCGGCAGCCCGCCCGCCGAGAGGTCCCAACGCACGTCCTGCGCGGGCGAGTTCATCCACTGCACGAACTCCACGGCCGCCCGGGACCGGGCCGAGCCGTTGTCGAAGACCGTCCAGGTGTCGGGCCCGGAGATGGTGACCGCGTGCCCGCTGTACGTCGGCAGCGGCACGACCCCGTAGTCGATCTTCGCGGTGATGATGTCGGGCAGCTCCCAGGGGCCGGTGGCGACCATGGCCATCCGGCTGTTGAGGAACACCTGGTAGAGCTGCTCGCTGCCGGGCTTGGTGTCGAGGTACACGCTCTTGTCCCGGCCGAGCCGGGCGAGCGTCCCGAGGGCCCGTACCCCCTGGTCGGCGAAGCCGATGTGCTTGCCGTCCGGGGCGACGACCTCGCCGCCGAGATCCCACAGCATCGGCCACACCCGCCACACCGTGTCCTCGTCGCCGACGGCCGGCCAGCCGGTGCCGAAGACACCCCGGCCGTGGTCGGTCAGCTTCCGCGCGGTGTCGGTGAACTGGTCCCAACTCCAGCCCGGCCGCGGGTAGTCGAGCCCGGCCTGCCGGAACAGTCTCTTGTTGTAGACCACGGCGAGCGAGTCCAGCACCGCGGGCGCGGCCCGCACCCGTCCGTTGACGGTGACCGCGTCCCGTACCGGTGTCCAGAAGGAGTTCCACGGCGTCGGCCCCTCGCGCATCGCGGACGTCAGGTCGACGACGCGCGGGCTGCGCGCCACGCTCGCGAGGTCCGAGCCGAAGATGTAGGCGATGTCCGGGTAGGACCCGGCGGCCAGCGAGGCGGTCACCTTCTGGAGCATCGCGTCGGCCAGCACCCCGCCGCCGCCCGCGTCCACACGGATCTTCGGATGGGTCCGGTTGAACTCGCCGACCAGCGCCTCCACCGCCTTGCGGCCCGTGTCGGACTGCCCGTGCCACAGCTCCACGGTCACCCGGCCGTCCGCCCCGACCCCGTCCCCGGCACCGCCCGCACACCCGCTCGCGGCCCCGATCGCGGCGGCCCCGAGCAGCAGCCCACGACGTGACATCCCGTTCACCGTCACGGCCTCCTCACCGCACCGTGCGCGGAGCGGAACCGGGGTACTCGACGGAGATGACCCGGTCGTCGAAGGCCCTGGCGTACGCCCCCGTGCCGGGCGCGGGGCGCGACGGGCTCCTCGGTGCCGGGCGTGACGGCCGTTGTGGCGCAGCAGTGGTCGAGGTTCCGCACGAGGTCGGGACCACGGCCGTCCCGGGACCTCCGACGCGGAAGACACCCTTGACGGGCATGTCCGCTCCATCAATCGCGGGTACGACCCCGCCTCGGACCGGATGGAGCCGAGGTCCTGGCGACTGTGGCCGGGCTTGGAACGCGTCCGCTACCGGCTGGGCGCACCTCTGCGTACCCCGCGGCGAGCGCGGGCACGTCCAGGATCAAAGCGCCCGGCCGCGCCACTCGTCAAGGGTGCGCGCACACGCGCCGCTTCGAGCACCCGCGAAGTCGTACGCTCCGAAGCGGTACCGAACTCGAAGGCAGGAGCAGCAACGATGCAGTACGTGAAGCTCGGTTCGACCGGTCTGGACGTCTCGCGGATCTCGCTGGGCTGCATGACCTACGGCCTCCCGGACCGCGGCACCCACGAGTGGACCCTCGACGAGGAGGCGTCGCGCCCGCTGATCCGGCAGGCGCTGGAGGCCGGGATCAACTTCCTCGACACGGCGAACGTCTACTCCGACGGCACCAGCGAGGAGATCACCGGCAGGGCGGTGAAGGACTTCGCCCGCCGTGACGAGGTCGTGCTCGCCACCAAGGTGCACGGCAGGACCCGCCCCGGACCCAACGGCGCCGGGCTCTCCCGCAAGGTGATCATGTCCGAGATCGACCACAGTCTGGAGCGGCTCGGCACCGACTACGTCGACCTCTACCAGATCCACCGCGCCGACCCGCACACCCCCGTCGAGGAGACGATGGAGGCGCTGCACGACCTGGTGAAGGCGGGCAAGGTGCGCTACATCGGGGCGAGTTCGATGTACGCGTGGCAGTTCGCCAAGCACCAGCACATCGCCGAGCGGCACGGCTGGACGAAGTTCGTGTCGATGCAGAACCACTACAACCTCCTCTACCGCGAGGAGGAGCGCGAGATGCTGCCGCTCTGCGCCGACCAGGGCGTGGGGGTGCTGCCGTGGAGCCCGCTGGCGCGCGGCCGGCTCACCCGGGACTGGGGCACCACCACCGAGCGCAGCAGCACCGACAACTTCGGCAACCGCCTCTACCAGGACGGCGACCGCGCGATCGTCGAGGCGGTCACACGGATCGCCGGCGACCGGGGCGTCCCGCGCGCCCAGGTGGCCCTCGCCTGGCTGCTGCACCAGGGCCCGGTGGCCGCACCGATCGTCGGCGCGGCCAAGCCGCGGCACATCGAGGACGCGGTGGCCGCCGTCGAACTGGAGCTGAGCGACAAGGAGGTGGAGGAGCTGGAGCGGCCCTACACCCCGCACGCGATCAGCGGGCACTCCTGACGCGGTGCGGCAAGGCGTCCTCCGGATCTCCTGACATCGTCCAACAGGGCTGTTCCTAGCGCTTCTTGACGATCCGTCAGTGCGGGCCGTGCGGTGCGAACTCCGTGCCGCACGGCCCCGCACCGACGCTCTCCGCGAGCGGCACCCGCTCCCCGCTCATCGACCTCGTGCGGTAGAAACTCCCGATGCGTTCGGCCGAGCGGCCCACGTAGTGCCCGATGAACGAACGGCGGAAGCGGTCCGCGCTGCGATTGGGCTGCGAACCGTGCACCAGGCTGCCGTTGAAGAACAGGACGTCTCCCGGCGACATGTCGACCGGCACGGCCGTGAGCCCCGGCGGCGGTGGCACGTACTCCCGCGCGAAGGACACACCGGCGTCCGCCTCCTCGGGACAGAACAGGTCCATGCGATGGGTGCCGGGCACGACCTCCAGGCCGCCGTTCTCCCGGTCGATCTCGTCGCAGGCGATCCACGCGGCCACACAGGTGCCCGGCTCGGCCCGCAGATAGAAGTTGTCCTGGTGCAGCGCCTGGCCGCGCGCCCCGGGCGGCTTGAAGTAGAACATGCTCTGCGCCGCCAGCACCTCCTCGCCGAACAGCCGCTCCAGGACGGTCCGCAGCCGCCGGTCCAGGAGGAACCGCAGGGCGAGTTCGCTGATCTCGTGCGGGTGCATCACCCGCGGATGGGTGCGGAGGGGATCGTCGGAAACGCTCGGCGCGAAGTGCCCGGGAACCGGGCCGGCCGCGTGCAGCGCCGTGAACTCCGCACAGAGCCGGTCGATTTCGTCGTACGTGAACAATCCGTGCGCGACCGTGAACCCGTCCTCCTCGAACGCGCCGATGTCCGTGGCCGTCATACGGGACCTCCTCGGTGAGATGTCACACCACGGTCTCAGGAGGAGAGGCGCGTGCCTATTGGTTCGGCATGAACTTCGCCATCGGTCGCGTTGTGGAAGTCGCCGGCCGCCGTGACCTCGCCGTCCCGTCCGGCAAAGCGCCGGGCGGCCGGAACATGACCTGGGAAAACCGGAAGAACGGCGTCCCGGTGCCCGTCGCGCGCGGTGGTCCCGGCGGCCCCCGGTCAATGGTTTCCGGATTTCCCGTGCGGATACGGTGGCAATCCCATTACGAGCCTGATTGACGATTCGTCAAATAGCGAGGCCCGGACCGCAATGCACAAAACCGAGGCAGACCTTGTTCCGCCTCGCTGACCTGTGCAAAGGTGTGCCTGTCGGCGCGCGGGCACATGGATGATTCCCCTCCGCGCGCTCGAGGCCGCTCCCGTACGTCACCCCCCTTGCTTCAAAAGAGCTGCCCCAGGCGGACGTCCGGGACGCCGTCAATCGGACGGGTGGACTTTGTCGACCTGTCGACGCGGTCGCATACCCGCCGGTATGGACCGAATTCCGCGTTTCACCTGGAGGAATGCAGCCGTGAAGGACCCAGGTCCCTCGAATTCCCCGAGTTCCCCGAGTTCCGCTCACCACTTCGAAGTGACGGACGAGCAGCTCAGCGCCGAGCTGAAGAAGTGGACGGGGACCACGCCCGCGCTGCAGCCTGTCGGTGAACTCCTGGACCGGCACTGGGAAGCGGCCTTCTCCTATGCGCGGCTGTGCACCGACGGACCGCACCACGCCGGAATGCTCACCACGGCCGCATTCACCCGGCTCTTCGGAGAATCCCTGCGGCAGTCGGGCCCGACCGCCGCCTGGCGTCCCCAAGTCCTCGTCACCGTGCGCCGGATCGCCGCGGAATGGGTCACCGACGGCCGGCAGGACATGCTCCACCCGGACCTGCGCTCGGCGGCCGGAGAGGGCGACCGGGTCGCCGCCCGGCTGCTGCCGGTGCCCGAACGGCGCCTGCTCTCCCGGGCGTTCCAGCGGCTGCCCCAGTCGGCCCGCACCCTGCTCTGGCACATCGAGGTCGAGTCCGAGCCGTTCGCGACACCCGCCGGGCTGCTCGGCCTGGACGAAGACGGCGCCGAGGTCGAACTCGGCCGCGCCCGGGGCCGGTTGCGCGAGGAGTGCCTCCAGGTCCACCGCGAACTCGCCCAGGACGACGAGTGCCAGCGCTACATCCGGCTGCTGGACGTCACCTTCCGGCGCGGCGGCGCGGAGGTCGACCCCGACCTCGCGATGCACCTCAGCGTCTGCAAGCACTGCCGGTACACCGCCGACCAGCTGAACCAGTTCAACGCCGGGCTCGGCATCGCACTCGCCGAAGCGGTCCTCGGCTGGGGCGCGCGCGCCTACCTGGAGGTCAGGGCGGGCAGCCGTCCGCTGCCCCCCGAGGCGCCGGACGCCTCCACCGAACTCGCGGTGCGCCCCGGCCCGCGGCGCGGCGAACTCAGATCGGCGCACAAGGCGGCCCGCCGGGTCCGCCGCCGCAACCTCGCCGTGGCCGTGCTGACCGTGAGCGGTCTCGTCGTCCTCCCGCTCGTGCTGTGGTCGTCCATCGGCGGCTCGGGCGGCGACAGGACCGGCACCGAGAGCAAGTCGGCGGGCGCCGTCGGCACCGGCAAGGAATCCGCCGACCCGTCCTGGGTCGGCAAGAACGACACCACACAGGGCACGCTCAGCGGCCGGCTGCACAACGTCGAGTCCGGTCTGTGCATCGGCGTCGCCGACAACAAACCCCGCCAGGGCGTCGAGGCCACGCTGCAGAAGTGTTCCTCGGCGGCCGGCCAGCAGTGGTCCTACGAGACGGACGGCCAGCTGCGCAGCACCGCCGACCCCGGTCTCTGCCTCGACTCGCACCTCGCCTTCGAGGTCCAACTCGCGCCCTGCACGGCCGCGTCCTCGGCCACCGCGAAGAACATCCGCTACGACTTCACGCTGCAGGGCATCCTCGTCCCGCGCTGGAACCAGGACCTGGCCCTGGCCCCCGCCTCCACCGACGGCGGCGGCGCGCTCGTCCTGAAGACGCGGGCGGACGGGTCGCCGCAGCGCTGGGTCTTCGACACGTCGAAGGCCGACCCGCAGATGCAGGTCGTCAACTGGGACACCGACAGCACCGGCTCGCCGACCCCCACCACCAAGTCGGCCCCGGCGCCCTCGAAGACCCCGACGGCCACGCCCACCCCGACACCGACCCCGACCGCGTCGACCCCGCGGTCCACGCCCACCACCGCGGCCCCGACCATGGACTACTGCGACTACTACCCGTCGTACTGCCAGGGGAACGGGCAGGGCGGCGGCCGAGGCGGTGGCTGGGGCGGCGGCGGATACGGCGGGCGCTGACCCTCAGTGGTGGTGGTGCGGCGGCGGTGGCGGCATCGTGGAGATACCGGGCGCCGCCTCCGGCCACACCAGCAGCACCGGACAGGGCGCGTGATCGACGGCGAACCGCACGGCGGGACCGAGACTGTGCGGGCCCAGCCGGGCCCGGTCGCCGTCGCGGGCCAGCACCAGCAGATCCGCGTCCCCGGCCGCGGCCACCACCTCGCGCTCGACCCGCCCGGCCCGCTCCATCCGGGTGCACGGCCGCCCCAGCCGCTCGGCGGCGGCCTCCAGCAGCTCCGCCGCCGACGTGCTGCCCAGGTCCTCCACCCGGGTCCCGGGATCCCGCGCCGGACCACCCCGGCCGAGCAGCCCGGCGAACGCCCCGTGCGCCACGCCGGGCACGTCCGGCCCGCTGACATGCAGCAGCACCACCTCGTCCGCCCCCGGCGCATGCGTCCGTACGGCGTCCACGCAGGCGGGCCATGTGCCCTCGACCAGCCAGGCGATCACACGCATTCGGCCTCCCTCGGTGTCAGAGAACCTGGAGCGACACCCACAGTGCCACCACCGCCGGGACGAGCGCCGACGGCACGGCGATCAGCCCCAGCTTCGTGAACTCCTTGAGATCCACGTCGTGTTCGTGCTGATGCACGATCCGCCGCCACAACAGCGTCGCGAGCGAACCGGCGTAGGTCAGGTTCGGCCCGATGTTCACCCCGAGCAGCACGGCGAGCACGGCCCCGGGCCCCGACTGCGCGGTCAGCGGCAGCAGGACCAGGACGGCCGGCAGGTTGTTGATGAGGTTCGCGAGCACGGCGGCCAGGGCGGCGATCGCGAGCAGGGCCGCGATGCCGGTGCCACCGGGCAGCAGGTGCCCGAGCGCGTCCGAGAGCCCGTTGTCGACCACGGCCCGCACGACGATGCCGAGCGCCAGCACGAACGCCAGGAAGGACGGGGCGGCCGCCCGCACCACCGTCATCGGGGTCGCCTGCCGCCGGAGCATCGCCCGCCCGGCGAGGACGAGCGCGCCCGCGAACGCGGCCCACGCGGGGTCGATGCCGACCGCCGAGGTCAGGACGAACCCGGCGAGGGTGCAGGCGACGGTCGCCAGCGCGAACACCGGCAGCTCGGGCTTGTCGCCGGAGACCGGTGCGGGCGCCGCCGTCGCGAGGTCGCGGGCGAAGAAGCGCCGGAACACCAGGTACTCGGCGCCGATCGCCACCAGCCAGGGCAGCACCATCAGCCCCGCGAAGCGGGTGAAGCTGAGGCCGCTCGCCGCGAAGGCGAGGAGGTTGGTGAGGTTCGAGACCGGCAGCAGCAGGGAGGCCGTGTTCGACAGGTGCGTGCAGGCGTAGACGTGCGGCTTGGGACGTACGCCCATCCGGGACGCCGTCGCGAACACGACCGGCGTCAGCAGCACGATGGTGGCGTCCAGGCTCAGCACGGCGGTGATCAGCGAGGCCAGCGCGAACACGGCCGCCAGCAGCCGGCTCGGACTGCCCTTCGCCGACTCCGCCATCCAGGCCCCGCAGGCCCTGAACAGGCCCTCCACATCACAGAAGTGGGCGAGCACGAGGACCGCGGCGAGGAAGCCGACGACCGGGCCGAGCTGCTCGGCCTCGGCCCGCGCGTGGTCCAGCGAGATGGCCCCGGTGGCCACGGCGATCCCGGCGGCCGGGACGGCCATCACCGCCTCCGGCCACCCGAAGGGACGGACGACGGCCCACACGAGGACGGCGACGAGCAGAACGACGGAGAGGGTCTCCGCCAGAGGGGTGTTCAGGACGGTCCTCCAGGACGCGATCAGTGGTGCACGCCCATGAAACCAGGCCGGACCACGAACTACGGGGTCAGGCGCCCGTCCCCGCGCTGAACACCGACAGCCGCACCGAGGATGCGTTGCCCGACACGGGCACCGTACCGTTCGTCCACTTCACCTTCAGCGGGTCCTTCTCGTCCGGCGGGGTGACCACCAGCGTGGCGGGGGTCGCCGTCTTCGCGCCGCTGATCTCCGGGTTGGAGAACGACAGCCCGGCCCAGGCGCTCTGGCCCGGCTTCAGCGTGACGGTGGTGACGGTCGTGCCCGTCGCGCGCTGCGGGTCCGGGCCCAGCTGCGCGCCGGACGCGCTCGCGAACGCGGCCCCGGGATAGCCGCGGACCGTGCAGGTACGGCCGGACGCGTTCGTCAGGACGATGGGGAAGTTCTCCTGCCCGGCGCCCGGGTCGTTGCCCCCGACCTTCGCGCTCAGCTCGGAGGTGTGGCACCGGCTGCTGCTCGGCGTGCCGGAGTTGGTGCTCGTACCGCCGGAACCGCCGGAGCTGCCGGAGCCGGAGGAACCGCCGGAGCCGGAGGAGGACGAGGTCGACGAACCCGAGGCGGCCGGGGCCGAACCGGTGGCGGAGCCGGTGCCGCTGGAGGTGGCGGCCGGTGTGCCGGACCCGTCGGCCGTGGTGTCGCCGCCCGCGGGCGCGGCCGTACCCGACTGGGTCTGCGGGCTGCTCACCGTGCCGCTGCCACCGCCACAGGCCGTCGTCAGGCCCAGGGCGGCGACGGCGCTCACGAGCAGGGCCGCCCGGCGCAGGGACGGGGACGAGTTAGCCATCTTCGACACTCCTGGAAGTTCATCGCTCAGCGCCTCGCGCGCTGTCATAGGGTCCGATGCGGGCACGCGCCGAAAAGTTCGCGGCACCACCGGAATCGTTCTCCGACAGTGATCAGGTGACCCGGAGCGAGCGGAGTATGCGTGCGGTCGCGTCACCGCTGTGCTGCCGGATCTGCACGTAGACCTGCGGCTGGGCCGCGCCGCCGACCTCGCGGAGCGCCGTCTCCGAGAGGGTGCCGGTGGAACCCGAGCAGTCGCTCCAGGTGCGGATCGTGCCGCGCCAGGTCGCGGTCGCGTAGGCGCGGCTGCCGTCGTAGCGGCACCCGGAGTGGGCGAGGCGGTCCACCTGCGTCGTCACGCTGCCGTGCTCGCTCAGGCCGATGAACACGCCGTTCACGTCCGACGACAGGTCCGACCAGCCGGACAGGTCGTCGGCGACGGCCAGCCCCGGTTCGTGCCCCGCCTGCAGACCGAGGGCGTGCGGATCCCAGCCCGAGTCGCGCAGCTGACGGCCCCAGGAGGCGGGCACCTCGGCGGAGACCCGGCCCGTGGTGTCCTTGACCCGCAGCCCGGAACTCCCCGACGAGGACGAGGGAAGGTTCAGCACCGCGACGCCCGCGCCCACGGCCACCACGACGAACAGCCCCGTCATCAGCGCGACCCCGCGGTGCCGGCCGCGCGGCCTGGGCGCCGGCACCTCCCCGGCCAGCCGCTCCAGCTCCTCCGCGAACGCCCGCGCCGTCGGCCAGCGCCGCTCCCGGTCCGGCTCCAGCGCGCGCAGCACCGCCCGCTGCACCTCCGGGGACACCTCGGGCCGCAGCCGGTCCGGCCGGACGACCTGGCCGGGCGCGCCCGGGACCGTGCCGGTGAGCAGTTCGTAGGCGACCGCGCCCAGGCTGTACACGTCGGCGCGCTCGTCGATGCCCGAGCCGGGCTGGGCCTGCTCCGGCGGCTGGTAGCCCGCAGACCCCGCGGCCAGCGTGAGGCCCGACGCGTGCGCCAGGCTCTTGGCCAGCCCCAGGTCGGCGAGGAGGACCCGGCCGGTGCCGTCCGGGGCGGTGCGCAGCAGCACGTTGGTCGGCTTGATGTCCCGGTGCACGATCCCCGCCTCGTGCAGCGCGGCGGCGCCCCGGGCGGCCAGCGCGGTCAGCCGCAGCGCCTCGGCCACGGGCAGCGGACCCGAGGCGAGCAGATCGGCGAAGGTGCCGGCGTCGGCGTACTCCATCACGAAGTACGGCCGTCCGTCGTCCAGCTCTCCGATGTCGTACACCTGGACGACCCTGTTCGAGTCGGCCCTGCGCAGCAGGCGGGCCTCGGAGAGGAAGCGTTCGACGATGTCGAGACGGTGCGCCCAGTTGTCGGCGAGGACCTTCACGGCCACCGGGGCCTCCAGGACATCGTCGTGCGCGAGCCAGACCGTGCCGAACGCACCGGTGCCGAGGCGGCGTTCAAGGCGGTAGCGGCCGATCTGTTCGACGGAGTGCATAGGACTATCATGCCTGCTCGGAGATCGAGGCGGAGGAGTGGATCCAGTGCGTGAAGCGGCGCTGACCGAAGACCTGGCCAGGCGTGCCGCGGCCGGTGACCCGGTGGCACTGGACGAACTGCTGCGGACGATCCAGCCGGAGGTCGTACGGCGCTGCGGGCGCTTCCTGCCGTGCCGGGAGGACGCCGAGGAGGCGGCCCAGGACGTGCTGCTCCAGGTCGCCCGGAAGATCGGCACGTTCGAGGGACGCAGCCTCTTCAGCACCTGGCTCTACACGGTGGTCGCCAACGGCGCCCGGCAGAAGTACCGCGAGCTGAAGCGCCGGGCCGCCGAGCAGCCCGCCGTGATCGACGTCAGCCAGCATGTCGACCCGCGCACCACGAGCGTGATCGCCGGATCGAAGATCGACCTCCTGGAGGCGCTGGAGCGCCTGGAGCGCGAGCAGCCGAACCTCGTCGCGCCGCTGGTGTACCGGGACATCTGCAGCCTGGAGTACGCCGACATCGCCGAGCGCCTCGGCATCCCGCTCGGCACCCTCAAGTCCCGGCTGCACGAGGCGCGCCGCCAGGTCAGGCCCTGGCTGACCTGACCTTGCTCGACCTGACCCGGCCCTTCGCGACCTGTTCCGGGCCGGCTCACCCCTCGTCGAAGAGGGACAGCTCCGCCCAGATCGTCTTGCCGTCGGCGGTGTGCCGGCTGCCCCAGCGCTGGGTGAGCTGGGCGACCAGCAGCAGGCCGCGCCCGCCCTCGTCCCAGGTCTTGGCCCGGCGCAGGTGCGGGGCCGTGTGGTTGGTGTCGGAGACCTCGCAGATCAGCGTGGCCGCGTCATGGATCAGCCGGAGCCGGATCGGGTGGGCGCCGTAGCGGATGGCGTTGGTGACCAGTTCGCTCACCACCAGCTCGGCCGTGAACCCGGCCTCGCTCAGGTTCCAGGCGTCGAGCTGCTCGACGACCTGCTTGCGGATCGGGGCGACGAGCGACGGGTCGGCGGGGATGTCCCAGGTCGCCACCTGCTCGGCGGGCAGCCCCTGCGTGCGGGCCACGAGCAGCGCCACGTCGTCGGCCGCGCCGCCCGGCGGGAGCACGGCGTGCAGGATGCGGTCGCAGGTCTCGTCCAGGGAGTCCGAGGGCGCGAACAGGGCGTCGAACAGCAGCCGGCGACTGTCGTCGAGGTCCCGGTCGCGGTTCTCGATCAGCCCGTCGGTGTAGAGCGCGAGCACGGTCCCCTCGGGCAGCTCCACCTCGGCGGACTCGAAGGGGAGGCCGCCCAGACCGAGCGGCGGCCCCGCGGGCAGGTCGACATGCTCGGGCGGGCCGCCCGGCCGGATCATGATGGGCGGCGGATGCCCGGCGCGGGCCAGGGTGCAGCGACGGGACACCGGGTCGTACACCGCGTACAGACAGGTCGCGCCGACCTCGCCGGGACTGCCCTCGCCGCCGGACTCCGCGGACAGCCGTACGACGAGGTCGTCGAGGTGGGTGAGCAGTTCGTCCGGGGCGAGGTCGATGTCGGCGAGGGTGCGGACCGCCGTGCGCAGCCGGCCCATCGTCGCGGAGGCCTGGATGCCGTGGCCGACGACGTCCCCGACGACCATGGCGACCCGCATCCCGGACAGCGGGATCACGTCGAACCAGTCGCCGCCGACCCCGGCCCGCGCGGCCGGCAGATAGCGCGAGGCGGCCTCCAGGGCGGCCGTGGGCGGGAGTTTGCGGGGGAGCAGGCTGCGCTGGAGGGCGAGGGCGGTCTCACGCTCGCGGGAGAAGCGCCGGGCGTTGTCGATGCAGACGGCGGCGCGGGCCGTGACCTCCTCGGCGAGCAGGACGTCGTCCTCGGTGAAGGGGTCGTGGCGCCGGTACCGGGTGAGGACCGCCACGCCGAGGGTGACGCCGCGGGCCTGGATCGGTACGGCCATCGAGGAGTGGATGCCGTACTCCTGGACGCGTTGTGCGCGGGTCCTGTCCCAGGAGAGCCAGCGTTGCAGGGCCCGGCCGGAGGCGACGAGGGTGCGGCCCGCGACCAGCGCGTCGGCCTGCGGGGAGTGCTCCGGGTACAGGTTGAGCTGGCCGGGTTTCGCGACGGCCTCGGGGCTGCCCTCCTGCACCGACTGGTGGGCCGCCCGGCGGAGCCTGACGGGTGCGGTGAGCGCCGCCGGGGGCTCGCCGCCGTGCTCCTGCGGGTCCAGCAGGTCGATGCTGACGAAGTCGGCGAGCGCCGGCGCGCAGACATCCGCCAGCTCCTGGGCCGTACGGGTGACGTCGAGGGTGGTGCCGATGCGGACGCTCGCCTCGTTGACGAGTTGCAGGCGCTCCCGCGCGAGGTAGTTCTCGGTGAAGTCGTGCGCGGCCAGGCAGACGCCCCGCACCCGGCCCTCGGCGTCGGTGATCGGCGCCATCCGGGCCAGCCACGCGTGCGCCGTGTCCTCGCCGCCGGTGCGCATGTAGATCTGGAAGTCCTCGGCGGTGCCGGAGGTGAGCACGCGCAGCATGTACTGCTCCAGCTCCGAGCTTTGCGGCTGCCCGCCGATCTCGGTGATCCGCAGCCCCTGGACGCGCTCCTCGGGCAGCCCGATCACGTCGGCCATCGCGTCGTTGAACCGGCTCAGCCGCAGCCGCTCGTCGTAGACCGCGATGGCGCACGGCGACTGGGTCAGCGCGGCCGTCGCGAGCGGATCCTCGGCGGCGCGGGGGCCGCCGCCCTCCAGGGGGGTCACGACCAGCCAGTCGCCCGGGCCGCCGCCCGGGGGGCGCCGGTGGTGGGCCAGCAGCCAGGCGGGCAGCGTACGGCCGTCGCGGTGCCGCAGGGCGACCGTGCCGTCCCAGCGGGCGTCCTTGGTCCCGGGCAGCGCCTCGGTGCCACCGGCCAGCAGCCGCGCGGCCGGGCGGCCGACGACCTCGTCCGCGGTGTGGCCGAGGAGGCGCCGGGCGCCCTCGCTCCACTGCGTCAGAGTTCCGGCATCGTCGATGACAGCCCGCGCCGTCGCGGCATCGTCGAACGGGTAGACCGGACTCATCGTCGCCACTCCATCGCGCACACTCACAGTGAACAGACCCGTCACTTGTGTTCCAGCCTAGTGCGTCACGGTGCCGCGCGGACGAGAACCCCCAGGGCCGGGGAGCCCGGTCGGGCACGGGGGAAAACCGGCCGAAGCGACCGAGAGAGCACCTGTCCGCGGCGGCCCCCTTGACGGTCCCGCATGGCTCCCCGTCAGAATCTGTTCGGTCACGATCAGTTGTGAGTACTTCTGGGCCCTGATGAGGGAGAGCCGCCATGACGGTCACTCGCAGATCGGTTTTGATCGCTTCCACGGCCGCGCCGACGGCCGCGTCACTCCTGCCCGCGCAGGCCGCGCAGGCGGCCCCGCCGGGCGCCGTCGGCCGCCGCACGGTCCCGCTGCGGGACGGCTGGCGCTTCGCGCTGGTCGACCCCGGCGGGATCACCGACCCGACCGGCGCCTACGCCGAGGCCGCCGCACCGGACCACGACGACTCGGCCTGGCGCGAGGTAGCCGTCCCGCACGACTGGAGCATCGAGCAGACCCCCACCACGGCGAACGGCACCACCAGCGGCACCGGCTTCTTCCCCGGCGGCCTCGGCTGGTACCGCCTCGCCTTCACCCTGCCGCCCGCCGTCGCGGGCAAGCGGATCTCGGTCGAGTTCGACGGCGTCTACATGGACTCGTACATCTACTGCAACGGCACCGAGGCCGGCCGCCACCCCTACGGCTACACCGGCTTCGCCCTCGACCTCACCGGCCTGGTGCACACCGACGGCACCACCGAGAACGTCCTCGCGGTCAAGGTGCAGAACCAGCTCCCCAGCAGCCGCTGGTACTCGGGCAGCGGCATCTACCGCGAGGTCCGCCTCGTCCTCACCGAGCCGGTGCACGTCGAACGCCGGGGCACGTACGTCACGACCCCGGACATCACCGCCGCGCGGGCCGTCGTACGGGTGCGCACGACCGTGCTGAACGAGTCGGGCACCGCGAGCCAGGTCGAGGTCAGGTCACGGGTCGTCGACCCCGGCGGCCGGACAGTGGCCCGCGCCCACTCCCCTGCGAGCGTGACCGACCGCGCCACCGAGACCCATGAACTCACCGTCCCCGCGCCCAAGTTGTGGGACATCGCAACCCCGGACCACCGCTACGCCCTGGAGACCGAGCTACGGGTGGCCGGCAGAACGGTCGACACGTACAGCACGCCCTTCGGCATCCGCAGCTACCGCTTCGACCCGGACGAGGGCTTCTCCCTCAACGGGACCCCGGCCAAGATCAAGGGCGTCGACCTCCATCACGACCAGGGCGCCCTGGGCTCCGCGATCAGCCTTGACGCCGTGCGCCGCCAGCTGGCCGTCATGAAGTCGATGGGCGTCAACGCCTTCCGCACCTCCCACAACCCGCCCTCCCCGCAGATCGTCCAGGCCTGCGAGGAACTGGGCATCGTGATGATGGTCGAGGCCTTCGACTGCTGGCACACCGGCAAGACGACCTACGACTACCACCGGTTCTTCGATGACTGGTGCGAGAAGGACGCCACCGAGATGGTCCTCGCCGCCCGCAACTCGCCCGCCGTGGTGCTCTGGTCCATCGGCAACGAGATCCCCGACTCCACCTCCACCGCGGGCCTCGCCATGGCCGACCGCATCATCGGCGCCATCAAGGCGGCCGACGACAGCAGACCCGTCGTCATCGGCTCCGACAAGTACCGCTCCGTACCGGCCAAGGGCTCCGCCGCCGACCTCATGCTCGCCAAGCTGGACGGGCTCGGCCTCAACTACAACACCGCCAAGTCGGTCGACGCCCTGCACGCCGCCTACCCGCACCTGTTCCTCTTCGAGTCGGAGTCCTCCTCCGAGACCTCGACCCGGTCCACGTACCAGGAGCCGGAGCACCTCAACACCGGCGAGAACCACACCCCGGGCCGCCGCGCGACCTCGTCCTACGACAACAACCTCTCCTCCTGGACGATGAGCGGCGAGTACGGCCACAAGAAGGACCGGGACCGGAAGTGGTTCGCGGGCCAGTTCCTGTGGTCCGGCATCGACTACATCGGGGAACCCACGCCGTACAACGTGTTCCCGGTCAAGGCGTCGTTCTTCGGCGCCGTCGACACGGCCTGCTTCCCGAAGGACATGTACCACCTCTTCCGCAGCCAGTGGACCGACGAGCCCATGGTCCACCTGGTGCCGATGAGCTGGAACCACGAGCCGGGGGCCACCGTCGAGGTCCGGGCCTACGCCAACGTCGGCACCGTCGAGCTGTTCCTCAACGGAAAGTCCCTCGGGACAAGGGAGTTCGACACCAAGACGACCACCGACGGCCGCACCTACCTGGAGACCACCGAGGCCACCGGCGACGACAGGACCTTCACCACCGGCCCCTACCCCGGCAGCTACACCAGCCCGAACGGCAGCGCGGGCAAGCTCCACCTGACCTGGCACGTCCCTTACGAGCCGGGCGAGTTGAGGGCGGTCGCGAGCCGCGGCGGGAAGAAGGTGGCGACGGACGTCCTGCGCACCGCCGGGCCCGCCCACGCCGTACGCCTCACCGCCGACCGCGGATCCCTTGCCGCGGACGGCCGTTCGCTCGTCTTCGTGACCGCCGAGGTCGTCGACGCGCACGGTGTCGTCGCGCCCGACGCCGAGGACCTGATCGCCTTCGACGTGAGGGGCGGCTCCCTCGCCGGCCTCGACAACGGACGCGAGGAGAGCGCCGAGCGCTACCAGGCGAGCACCCGGACGGCCTTCCACGGCAAGGCACTCGCGATCGTCCGGTCCGGTACGGCGCCGGGCGCGCTGACGGTGACGGCGCGTGCGGAGGGGCTGCGCACCGGCACGGTAACCGTCCGCACGACACGTGCGCGCGACGTGGCCCTCACCCCGGCCCCGCGCTTCGAGGCCGACCGTCCCGCCCCGCTCGGCCACCCCCGCGCCGACGCGAGTTACTCGGGCCGCCCCGACACCCTCCCGGCCGCCATGCTCGACGGCGACGCGGCCACCGGCTGGTCCAACGCCTTCGCCAAGTCGGCCACGGCACTGCTGCCCGCCTTCAGCGGGGCGCGCGGCGCGGACTGGGTGTCGGTGGACTGGGGGAGGAGCCGGTCCTTCGACCGGGTGGAGGTGTCGTTCACGGTGGACGCGACGCACAGTCTGCCCGCGGCGGTCGCGGTCGCGGTGTGGGACGGGCGGGTGTGGGTGCCCGTCGAGGGGGCCGCCGTGGACTGGGCCACGGCGTCGGACGCGCCGACCGTCGTCACCTTCCGTGCCGTGCGCGGATCACGGGTCCGGCTGACGCTGACGAGCAGCAGTCCCGGCACGGCTCAAGGGGCCCTGCGCATCAGCAAGATGGAGGTACCGGCCGGATAGCCGGTAGCCCGACGGGCCGGGCAGGGAGGCGTGGACGGTCGGGTCGAGCGGCCGGTGCCGGGGACAGAGGAGAGCCGAGGACTCGGGTGGGTCGTGGTCACTCGCCCTGCTCACCCTGGCCGCCCTGCTCATCTGTCTCGTCCTGCTCGTCCTGCTCGTCTTTCTCGTCCTTGTGCACGTGCGTGAGCTTCTCGGGGTTGGTCACGATGTAGACCCCGGACACCTGGTCGCCCTCGGGGGTGAGGTCCATGACCATCACCGCGTACGGCGCGTCGCCCTCGAACAGCACGGCGGCGTCGTCGCCGTTGACGCGCCGGTAGGTCAGCTCCAGGTCCTGCCGACCGTGCCGCCGGTCCGCGAACGAGTTGATGAGACGGACGGCCTTGTCCCGCCCGCGCACCGGGCGCAGCCCCGCCGGTTTCCGGTTGCCTCCGCTGTCGGTCCACACCGTGACGTCCGGCGCGAGGATCTCCATCAGCGCGGCGATGTCCCCGCCGACGGCGGCCCGCACGAAGCGCTCCGTCGCCTCCCGGCGCACCCGGGGATGCGCCTCGTACAGCGGCCGGCGCGCGTGCACATGGCCCCGCGCCCGGTGCGCGAGCTGCCGTACGGCCGCCGGAGTGCGGTCGATGATGTCCGCGATCTCCGTGTGGGCGTACCCGAACACCTCGTTGAGGACGAAGACCGCGCGCTCCAGCGGTGTCAGTGACTCCAGGACGACCAGCATGGCCAGCGACACCGACTCGGCGCGCAGGGCGGGGTCCTCGGGGTCGCCGTCGGCGCTCTGGTCGACCAGCGGTTCCGGCAGCCAGGGGCCCACGTACGTCTCGCGGCGGCGGCTGACCGTGGCACGGCGCTGGAGCGCGTGGTTGACGGCGATACGGACGAGATAGGCGCGCGGGTTGGTGACGGTGCCGAGAGGGGTGCGCCTGATGCGGGCCGTCCAGGACAGCCAGGCCTCCTGGAGGACGTCGTCGGTGTCGGCGACGCTGCCCAGCATGTTGTAGACGAGGGCGAACAACAGCTCGCGGTGGTCCATGAAGACAGTGGTCGCCGCGTTGTCGACGGCGGTCCCGGACGTCTCGGACATGAATGCGCCTCCCCAGTGACGTGCTCACCACTGCGAGGGGTGGCGGGGCACGGAATGTGACACGCGACGGCCCGAATGTGACGTACGTCTCGGGAAATCGGGGCCGTGTCACACCCGTCGACGGCCCGGCCCTCTTGAACGCGAGTCCGGTGCGCGGCCGGACGCGCCGTCGGACCTAAGGAGTCGACATCGTGTTCAAGAAGTGGCACGGCAACCCCTGGGCGATCCTCGTCACGCTCTCGCTCGGGTTCTTCATGACCCTCCTCGACCTGACGATCGTGAACATCGCGATCCCGCGGCTCGGCGAGGACCTCGACGCGTCCCTGGACGAGATCCTGTGGGTCGTCAACGCCTACACACTGGCGCTGGCCGTCCTGCTGATCACCGGCGGACGCCTCGGCGACCTGCGCGGCAAACGCACCCTGTTCGCCGCCGGAGTCACCGTCTTCACGCTGGCGAGCCTCGCCTGCGGCCTCGCACAGGACCCCGCCCAGCTGATCGGGTTCCGCGCGGTGCAGGGGCTGGGCGCGGCGCTGCTCATGCCGCAGACCCTGTCGATCATCGCGGAGGTGTTCCCGGCCGACCGGCGCGGTGTCGCGATGGGCATCTGGGGCGCGGTGGCCGGGGTGTCCGGCGCGCTCGGCCCGATCCTCGGCGGGGTGCTGATCACCCATCTGTCCTGGCGCTGGATCTTCTTCGTCAACCTGCCGATGGGCGCGCTGGTACTGGTCCTCACCCTGGCGGTCATCCCCGGCTCCGGGCGCACGGTACGCCGTCGCTTCGGCACCCTCGGCGTCACCCTCGCCTCAACCGCCCTGTTCTGCCTGGCTTTCGGGCTGACCGAGGGGCAGCGCTACGACTGGAACGCCTGGATCTGGGGCCTGTTGGGCGCGGCCGGTGTCCTCTTCGCCGCGTTCCTGCTGCACGAGCGCGGCCAGCAGGACGGTGAACCCCTGGTCCCCTTCTCGCTGTTCAAGGACCGCGACTTCAGCCTCATCAACTTCGTCGGCGTCACCGTGTCGTTCGGTGTGGTCGGGATGTTCCTGCCGCTGACGATCTACCTCCAGTCCGTGCTCGGCTTCAGCGCGCAGAAGGCGGGGCTCGTGCTGCTGCCCGTCGCGCTCGGCTCGTTCGTGATGGCCGGGCCCGCCGGGGCGCTCGCGGACAAGGTCGGCGGCAAGGTCATCCTGATGGGCGGGCTGCTCGCCTGGGCGGGCGGTCTGGTCTGGTTCGTCGGGGTCGCGGACGTCGGCACGGGCTGGCCGACCGTCGCGTTCCCGCTGTTCCTGACGGGGCTGGGCGTCGGCTGCACCTTCGCGCCCATGGCCACGGAAGTCATGCGCAATGTTCCGCCCCGGCTCGCGGGCGCCGCGTCCGGTGTCACCAACGCGCTCCGGCAGGTCGGTTCGGTGCTCGCCGGTGCGGTGATCGGGGCGGTGCTCCAGGCGCGGCTGGCCTCCTCCCTGACCGGGCAGGCCCGGGACCGGGCCGGTCAACTCCCCGCCGCCTACCGGGAATCGTTCGTCACCGCGTTCTCGAAGGCCGAGTCCGACGTCGGCGCGGGGCAGCGGGGCGGCGCGCCGGCCGGGGTGCCCCACGGTGTCGCCGCGCGGATGCGTGCCCTCGGGGGCGAGGTGTTCGGGCACGGCTTCGTCCAGGCGATGGGGCCCGCCGTGTACGTCGCCGTGGCCGTCCTGCTGACCGGCGCGCTCGCGTGTCTCGCCGTACGACGGCACGACGGGCCGTCCGCCCACCCGCATGCCCTGCCCGTGTCCGAGCCCGAGCGGGAGGAAGCGGCACGGTGAGGTGCTGCGGGTGGTCGGGTGGGGGTGCCCTCACGTCGCGTCGTGGAACACCAGGCCCAGTGCGTGCCGTCGGCCGGAACGCACGGTGCTCACGCCGTGGCGCACGGGGCCCGACGACCAGCCGCGCCGTGTCCTCACCGGGCGGTCCCGGGTGGTGAAGACCAGGCCGTGGCCCTGCGGGAGCGGGGTCGCGGTCCCCCGGGACTGGGCGCGCGGGCGTTGTTCGACCATCAGGAACTCACCGCCGGTGTAGTCCGTGCCGTACTCGTCCAGGCCGATCACCACCTGGAGCGGGAAGACCAACTCGCCGAAGACATCGCGGTGCAGGGCGTTCCAGTCGCCCTCGCCGTAGCGGAGCAGGATCTGCGCCGAGCGGTCCTGGCCGGCGGCGTGGCACCGGGCGAGCCAGTCGTCCAGGTCGTCGGGCCAGGGCGACGGCCGGCCGAGCCGGGCCGCCCAGTCCCGGGCGATCGGCAGCAGGCGCGGGTAGAGCGCGGCGCGCAGGGCGGCCACCGGCGCGGGCAGGTCGTGCGTGAAGTAGCGGTACTCGCCGGAGCCGAAGCGGTGGCGGGCCATGTCCACGGTGGTGCGGAACAGTTCGGGCTTCTCGTAGAGCGCGGCCACCTCGCGGCACTCGGCGGGGGTCAGCAGGGCGGCGGTCGGCGCACTGCCGTGCACGTCCAACTCGGCTGCGAGTGCTGACCAGTTGGTGCTGTCCATTGTCTCTCCTCCACTCCTCCTTCTCCGGACCGGACCGGCGTCAGCCGAGCATCGGCTGCAACGCGCCCTCGTGGGTGAGGAGTTGGACCTTGCGTTCGATCCCGGCCGCGTAGCCGCGCATCGAGCCGTCCGCGCCGATCACCCGGTGGCAGGCGCGCACCAGCAGCAGCGGGTTGGCGCCGAGCGCCGCGCCCAGTGCCCGGACCTCGGCGCGCGGAACGCCCAGGCGCTCGGCGAGGGCGCCGTAGGTCGTCGTGGTGCCGTACGGGATCTCGTCCAGGGCCTGCCAGACCCGCTGCTGGAACTCCGTTCCCCCGGCGGCCAGCGGGAGGTCGAAGCGGGTGAGGTCCCCGGCGAAGTACGCGGAGAGCTGGCGGGCGGCCTCGGCGAAGGCCTCGTCGTCGCGTCGCAGGTCCGCCGGGACCGTCGGCCGGTCCGGCATGGTCAGGGAGGTGAGGGTGGTGCCGTCGGCCGACTTCTCGCCGGTCAGGAGCAGCGCGCCCACGGGGCTGTCGATGAGTGTGCAGACCGTGTTCATGGGGACGAGTCTGCTCCGCGAAGGCGGCCGGTACCGGCGGGATTCGGACATGGTGTTGGGGCCGCTTCGGTACCGTCCGGTGTGCCTCTTGACCTGGGGGTATTTACGGGTAAGTACCCGAGCGGTACCGTGTGGGCATGCCAGCTCTCAACGTGGAGTTCAGCGACCGCGAGCTAGAGGACCTGCGGCAGATCGCCAAGGAGCGCGGTACGTCGATGAAGGCGCTGGTGCGTGAGGCCGCCGCCGCCGACATCGCCCGGCACCGGGCGCTCCAGGAGGGCGCCGAGGCCTTCCGCCGGTTCTTCGCGACGCACGCCGACGAGTTCGCCGCCGCGTTCCCGGACGACGAACCGGCGGCCAGGGGCGAGGGGCGGGTTGCCTGACGCATGCCGGACGCCATCCACATCGACGTGCCCTGGCTGCTCCAGCGACATGAGGAAGTCCTGCCGGACCAGCCCACCATCAACGACTTCTCGGCGCTGGTCGCGGCCGTCGCCCGGCACCGCGTCGACCCGCCCCGCCTCGGCGTCGACTCCGACCCGGCCTGGCGCGCCACCGCCCTCCTGCACACCCTCGCCCTCCTCAAGCCCCTGCCCTCGGCCAACGCCCGCTTCGCCTGCGCCACCGCGGTCGCCTACATGTTCGTCAGCGGCGTCGGCATCGATCCGCCCTACGGCGCGCTCGTCGACCTCGCCCGCGATCTGATCTCCGGCAAGACCGACGTCTACGGCGCGGCGGACCGGCTGCGGTCCTGGCAGATCTGAGCGCTCGCGCCGGGCCACTGCTCCGAGGGGTCCGTCACCGCTCCTCGTCGAGCCGGGCGGTGTCCTCGTGCGGGGCCTCGCGCGGGACGCCGTCGGGCGCGGCCAGGCTGCCGAGCAGGCCCAGCAGTTCCGCGCTGCGGCTGCCCGGCTCGGCGTGGAAGACGACCAGGCTGAGGGCGTCCGTGCCCGGGATCTCGAACTTGTTCGACCGCAGCTCGACGTCACCGACCAGCGGATGGCTGAGGAGACTGGTCCGGCCGAGCATGGGCCGTACCTCGTGGCGGCTCCACAGGTGCCGGAAACGGTCACTGCGCACCGACAGCTCGCCCACCAGGTCCACCAGCCGGGGATCGTCGACATCGGGTCCGATGTGGCCGCGCAGGGTCGCCACGCCCTCGGCGGTCAGCTCCTCCCAGTCGCGCCGCAGTTCGTGCTCGGCCGGGTCGAGGAACACCGCCCGCAGCAGGTTCACCCCCGGGGCGTAGTTCGGGGACAGCGCCGCGCACAGCGCGTTGGCGGCGAGGCAGTCCGTGAACCGGTTCTGCACGTACGCCGGGTGCGCGGACCAGGTGTCGAGCAGCTCGCGGACGCTCGCCGGTACCGTCTCCGGGCGCCTCACCCGTCTGCGGGACACGGCCGGCCGCTCCGGCTGCGCCAGGCCCAGCAGATGGGCGGTCGCGGAGGCGTCCAGGCGCAGCACCCGGGCCAGCGCCTCCAGCACCTGCACGGACGGGTTGCGGTCGCGGCCCTGCTCCAGCCGCAGGTAGTAGTCGGAGCTGATCCCGGCCAGCAGGGCGACCTCCTCCCGGCGCAGCCCCGGTACCCGGCGCAGTCCGCCGCCGCTGAGGCCCACGTCCTCGGGCCGGACCCGCTCGCGGCGGGCCCGCAGAAACTCGCCGAGCGCGTTCTTGCTGTCCACGTCACCACCGTAGGTCCGAATGCGCCGAGGTGCGTGTCCCTGTCACTACCAGGAACATCTGGGTACTGCCTGCCCGGCCGGGACAGGCGCAGAGTCGACGGCGGGACCGGACCGCACCCCGCGGATCCCCCTGGCCCACCCTCACCGAAAGGCGCGCCATCATGGCCGACACCGTCTCCGGCGGCACCCTCACCCTCGCCGAGGGCCTCACCCTCACCCGCATGGGATACGGCGCCATGCAACTCGCCGGCCCCCATGTCTTCGGCCCGCCGAAGGACCGCACCGAAGCGGTCGCCGTCCTCCGCGAGGCCGTGGAGCGGGGCATCACCCACATCGACACCAGCGACTTCTACGGCCCCGTCGTCGTCAACGAGATCATCCGGGAGGCACTCCACCCCTACCCGGACGACCTGCACATCGTGACCAAGGTCGGTGCCCGGCGCGGCCCCGACGGCAGCTGGATCATGTCCCGGCACCCCGAGGACCTCAAGGCGCAGGTCCACGACAACCTCCGCAACCTCGGGCTGGACGTCCTCGACGTGGTGAATCTCCGGCTCGGCACCCAGGACTCCGCCGACGAGGAGTCGATCGGGGAGAAGTTCGGTGCCCTCGCCGAACTGCGGGAGGCCGGGCTGATCCGGCACCTCGGGCTGAGCACGGTCTCCGCCGCCCAGCTGACCGAGGCCCAGGCCATCGCGCCGGTCGTCACCGTGCAGAACCTGTACAACCTGGCGAACCGGCAGGACGACGCCCTCGTCGAGCGGTGCGCGGCGGAGAACATCGCGTTCGCCGCGTACTTCCCGCTCGGCGGCTTCACCCCGCTGCAGTCGCGGACCCTCTCCGACGTCGCCGCCCGGCTGCGCGCCTCGGCCCAACAGGTCGCGCTGGCCTGGCTGTTGCAGCGTTCGGCGACCACGGTGCTGATCCCCGGCACCTCCTCCCGCACGCATCTGCGGGACAACATCGCCGCCGCCGACCTGGTGCTGCCCGACGACGCCGTCGCCGAACTCGACTCCATCGGCCGGGCCGTGGCCGCATGAGGGGAGGGCGGGGGTGGGCCGCCCCCGCCCTCGGGGCCGCCGACCGAGGGCGGGAGGAGCAGGGTCGGCGGCCGTTTGGCGCGGGAGAGCCGCCGTCCGGCGCGAGGCCTCCGAGAAAGGCCGATTCCAGTGGACCGCGGTGAGCGGTGTGCCGGGAGCGTGCGTGCCGCACCGGTGTGTGCGCGTGGTTCACACGGGGCGCATGGAAAGTCGAAAGCCCGTGCAGGTACGGCGAGTTGGCGCCGGATCTGACTTTCTTTCAATGGTAGGGATGTTACCCAAGTGCCTTGTTGGGTTCGGTGGGTTGTGCAAGGGTGAAAGTCCCGCGCGGGGGCAATGCCCGGGGCTCATTCACCTGTTGATGAACCGAATCCGAGGAATCCACTCCGTGTCCATCCCTCACCCCCCTCGTCCTCCTTACCCGCCGCCGGACGGTGGGGCTCCCGAGGAATCCGACGAGACCCTGGCCGCGCGGCTGCGGGGCCGCCCGGAGGGGGAGGCCGCGCATTCGGTCGCCCTGCTCATGGCACGGCACTGGCGGCCGGTCCAGGATTACGCGGGCATCTGCCTCGACGCCGAAGGGGCCATTCCCGCGATGGCCGCGGCGGCGGCCTTCCACCAGGTGTTCGACCGGCTGACCTTCGGTGAACACGGAGTGGCGCTGCGGCCCCGACTGCTGCTGACCGTCCGCGACACGCTCCGGGAGTGGTCCGCGGAGGAGCGAATAGCGGGTGTACTTCCCGATCTGGGGAATCCCTCCGGAGGCCGCGCCCTGCGGGCCGCGAAGTCCATGACGGCGGAAAATCGGAAGCTCGCGGAGCGCTCTTTCCAGACGCTTCCGCCGCTCGCCCAGTGTCTGCTGTGGCACACCGAGGTCGAGGCCGAGTCGATAACCGTGCCGGCGGCCCTGATCGGCATGGACACCGACAACGCGTCGGCCGCTCTCCAGGAGGCGCGCGAAAAATTCCGCGAGGGCTGTGTACGCGCCCACCGGGAACTCGCGCCGACCCGGGATTGCCGCTTCTACAACCGTCTCCTCGACGCCCCGATTCGCCGCGGCGGCACCCTCCTCCCCGATGTCCAGCAGCATCTGTCGCAGTGCCGCTACTGCCGTTTCGCCGCCGAACAACTCGGCCTTTTCGACGGCGGGCTGGGCGTCCTCCTCGCCGAGGCGGTGCTCGGCTGGGGAGCCCGCCCCTACCTCGCGTCCCGGCCGGGCCGCGTCGGGCACGACCCCCAGGCCACGACCGGTGCCCGGCACGGCGGGCCCACCGGGGGCGGCACGGGGCGGCACCGGATGCTGTCCCGCTTTCCCGCGCCCGGCCGCCGGATCGTGGACGCGGTCCGCTCGTCCCGGGCGCTGTTCGCCGGCGTCGGCCTGGTCGGTGCCGGGGTCGTCACCCTGGTGGTCGCCGTCGGCCTGTGGCCCGAGCACGGCGGCACCGGCGGTCCCGTGGCCTCCAGCACCACGAACGGCGGCTCCGGACACGTGTCGTCCTCGGCACCCGGCACCGCCCGCCTCCCCGCCGCACCCCAGCGCACCCGGCTGCGCAACGCCGCCGCCGGCCTGTGCCTCGACATCCAGGGCACCGTGAAGGCCGGCGCCGGCACCAGCCTCGCGGCGTGCTCGTCGGGCGCGACCCAGGAGTGGTCGTACGAGACCGACGGGCTGCTGCGCAGTGCGGCGAACCCCGGCCTGTGCCTGGACTCGCACGTGGACGCCGGTGTCGTCGTCCTCGGCACCTGCGCCGACGCGAAGTCCGAGCGCGGCAAGGACGTCCGCTACGACCTCACCGCACAGGGCGAGTTGCTGCCCCGCTGGAACCCGGCGCTGGCGCTCACCTCCACCGGCGGGGACCCGGGCGCGGTCATCGTCCTCAAGGTCCGCGACCGCTCCACCGCGCAGCGCTGGCTGACCAACGGGGTGACGGCCAGCCCCGGTTCGCTGTCGATCTCCGGCACGGGCGCGCCGTCGGCCCGCGTGGCGAGGGTCGCGGACCGGCTCGGCTGACGACCGTGGTCCCGCTCCGCCGACGACGTGGGCCGGGGACGGACGGGAACCGGGCTCAGGAAGATCCGCCGGTGAACTCGCCCAGAACGCGGGCCAGTTCGCGCGGCTGCGAGAACATCGGCCAGTGGCCCGTGTCCATCCGGACCAGCTCCCAGCGTCCGCTCCCGACGAGTTCGTCCACCGGGGGCATCAACTCGTCACCGTCGAGCAGGCACTTGACGTAGGCGGCCGGGAGGTCGGCCAACGGGTGGGCCAGGACGGCCGGTTCGGTGAGAGAGGCACCCGGGTGCGGGGTGCCGTCGGTGACCATGCGCGTGATCTGGCCGTCCGTCAGGCCCTGTCCCGCGTAGTCGGCGGGGGCCAGGGGCGGCCAGGTGCCGCCGTTCTCGTCGAGCGACTTCCTGATGTGGTCGCTCGGGAAGCCGTCGAGGAACGACCTCCCGTCCACCGGCACGTTCGCGTCGACGAACACCACCCGTGCCAGCCGGTCGCCGATGCGCTCCGCCGCCTGCCCGACGGGCACACCGGCGTAACTGTGCCCGACCAGGACGACGTCCCGGAGGCCGAGGCGCTCGACCTCGTCGACGATGTCCCGCACATGAGTCCGCAGGCCGGCCGGGACGCCCCGCTTCTCCGCCAGCCCGGACAGGGTCAGCGCGTGCGCCTCGTGCCCGGCCGCGCGCAGCTCGGACACCACCTCGTCCCAGGCCCACGCGCCGAGCCACGCCCCCGCCACCATCACGAATCGAGTCATGCTCCCAACGTAACGGCCGGGTCCGACAACGACCCCGCGGGAACGGTCAGACCGCCCGCGCCACGGCCCGTACCGGCGCCCCGTCCGCCCCCGGCAGCCGCAGCGGGAACAGGAACAGCTCCACGTCCGGGAGACCCACCAGCTGATCGAGCCCGGTGAGGTTCTCGGCGATCACCCCGCCCGCGCCGCACAGCACCCGGTGCGCGGGCAGGCCGAAGTCGGCCGTCCCGTCGCCGGGTTCGGGCGTCGGGTCGACACTCAGCGCGTCGACCGCGACCGTACGGACCCCGGCCGTGACGAGCGCCTCGGCCGCCTCCGGGGTGAGCCAGGGGTGGGCGGGATAGCGGTCGGTGCCCCAGTGCGCCGACCAGCCCGTGGCCAGCAGGAAGAGGGACCCCGGCCGCAGCCGCTCCAGCGCCGGCGCCAGCAGGCCGGGGGTGATCGGCGCGCGGTCCGGCAGCCCCCGTACGTCGGCCACCACCGCGTGTCCTGCGAAGCGGTCCAGGGGCAGTTCGTCGAGCCGGGGCCACGCGTCATCCACGTGGTAGGGAGCGTCGACATGCGTGCCGGACTGCGAACCCAGGTGCAGCCGGAGGACGTTGACGCCGTCCCGAGGAGCGCGCAGGGCGACCGAGACCGCGACGGCCGGGTCACCGGGATACACGGGCATCCCGGTGACCACGGGCACCGACAGGTCGATCCAGCCCGGCATCAGCCGGCCTCGGCCGCCACGGCGGGCGCCACGGTCGCCGCGCCGGGGCCGGTGATCGGCGGCACCGGGACCTCGACGGTACGGGCCAGTCGCGCACCCTCCGGGCCGTACGCGGCACGGGGTTCGGGGAACAGCCGGAGCAGGCCCAGGAACAGCACGGCGGCCACGGCGAGCGAGAGCGGCAGGCTGATGTCGACGCCGTTGGCGAGATCGCCGAGCGGGCCCACGAACTGCCCCGGGATGTTCGTGAACAGCACACCGACGACGGCGGCCACCCACCAGGCGGTCAGACCGCGCCAGTTCCAGCCGTGCGCGAACCAGTAACGCCCGCCGCGCTGGCGGCGGTTGAAGACCTGGAGGGCGTCCGGGTCGTACCAGCCGCGCCGGGTGTAGAAGCCCAGCATCATCACGACCATCCACGGTGTCGTGCAGGTGATGATCATCGTGGCGAAGGTCGAGATCGACTGCACGAGGTCGAGGCCGAACCGTCCGATGAAGATGAACGCGATGGACAGCACGCCGACCAGGAACGTCGCCTGCACCCGGGACAGCCGGGGGAACACCGACGAGAAGTCCAGCCCGGTGCCGTAGAGCGAGGTGGTGCCCGTCGACATGCCGCCGATCAGTGCCAGCAGACAGACCGGCAGGAAGAACCAGCCCGGCGAGATCGCGAGGAGCCCGCCCACGAAGTCCGGGGCGCCCGGGTCGACGTACTTGGGGGCCTTCGTGGCGATGATGCTCGCGGTCGCGAGACCGAAGACGAACGGCAGGAGGGTCGCGATCTGCGAGAGGAACGCGGCACCGACGACCTTGCGGCGCGGGGTGTTCGCGGGGATGTAGCGCGACCAGTCGCCGAGGAAGGCGCCGAAGGACACCGGGTTCGAGAGCACGATGAGCGCCGCGCCGATGAACGACGGCCAGAACAGCGACCGGGTCGCCGCGTCCGCCGACGAGGTGAAGACACCGGCGTACGACGGGTCGAAGTCACCGGCGAAGGCGATCGCGCCGAGCAGGAACAGGACCGTCGCGGACATCACGGCGATCTTGTTGACGAACAGCATGAACCGGAAGCCGTAGACGCACACCGCGAGGACGAGCACGGCGAACAGGGCGTACGCGACGACGTAGGAGAGCGTGCTCTGCTCCAGGCCGAACAGGCGGTGCGCGCCGCCGACCAGGGCGTCGCCGGAGCTCCACACCGAGATGGAGAAGAACGCGACGGCCGTGAGGAGGGACAGGAACGAGCCGACGACCCGGCCGTGCACGCCGAGGTGCGCGGAGGAGGCGACCGCGTTGTTCGTGCCGTTGGCCGGGCCGAACACCGCCATCGGGCAGAGGATCAGCGCGCCGACGACGACTCCCAGGAGCGTGGCCGCGAGGCCCTGCCAGAAGGAGAGGCCGAACAGGATCGGGAAGGCGCCCAGCACACAGGTGGAGAAGGTGTTGGCGCCGCCGAACGCGACCCGGAACAGGTCGAGCGGGGTGGCGGTGCGGTCCGCGTCGGGGATGCGCTCGACGCCGTAGGTCTCGACCTCGGTCAGGGACTGGTGGGGCGCGGCGGGGGAGGGGGCGGGCTGCTGAGAGGAAGGGGACGAGGGCGACGAGGGGGACAAGGGAGGCTCCAGCGGGGGACGGCGGTGGAGCGCGTAGTAGCGCGGTGGCGGTGGGGACGGGCGTCACGCGCGCGGGGTGGGCGGGGTGAGCGGATGCCGTCCTCAAGGTGTCCGCCGACGGTATGGCGGCCGTGACACCCGCACCAGAGGACGGTTCATCCATCTTTCGTGCCGCGAGTGGAGGAATCATCTACCCAGGGGCCGGCGGAGTCAGTCGGAGTCGCCCGGGGCGTCCTCCTGGCCGGTGTCGGGGCCCTGGGCGCGGACCCGCTGGACGTGTTCGAGGGAGTCGCGCAGTTCGCCGAGCCAGTCGTCGGCGTGGCGCTGGACGAGCCGGACACACCAGGCGAGCGCGTCGCTGCGGCTGCGGGCGACGCCCGCGGCGATGAGGGTGTCGAGGACCTGGCGCTCGGGCTGGCGCAGCCGGGTCATCACGGGCGCGGCGATGTGCGTGAACAGGGAGCGCTCCCCGGCGCACTCCACACCCCACGAGACCTTCTTGCGGAACCGGTGCTCGGCCTCGCGGGCGAGGGTGATCCGGGTCTCCCGGGTGCGCTCGCGGAACTCCTGGACGCGGCCCTGGACGGCTGCCTCCCGCTCGGCGTCCGAGACGTCCTCGGCGAGCCCGGGCGCGGGGATGCGGCCGATCACGGTGACCTCCTCGCGGTCGACCGTGACCTCGACCAGCTCCTCGAACAGGTCGTCCGGCAGGCGGCCGGTGAACCAGCCGCGAAGCTTCTCCTGCTGCTCTGTCGTAATCATGTAATCACCATTACTCGGGGGCAAGGTGAACGCAAGGGATCGTGGAGGAGTGTGCCGAGAGCTGAAACGGAATGTTTCGGGACTGTTTCAGGACGATTGGTGAGCACGGGTAAACCGGCCATCCGACCCGCTCCGGCGATCAAGAACCGCGTGGTTGCGGGGTCGGCGTGTTCGAATTCCGTGACTTCGCGCCACTGATTCAACACGCAAGGTTACTGAAACCTGTGGGTGGGATGTGAGTTTCCGCAGGGGCTTCGGCAGAGTGGCGCCCGCCGGTCCGGCACCGACCGAGCGGGACCGGCACCTCTTCGGACCGATCGGTTCGTGATCGGTCCGCATCGAGCGGAAGGATGCACACAATGCGGAACACCGCGCGCTGGGCAGCGACCCTGGGTCTGACGGCCACCGCCGTCTGCGGACCCCTGACCGGGTCCGCCCTCGCCGTCCAGGAAGCCGGCCCGGCCGCGCTCTACGCGCCCTCGGCCCTGGTGCTGACCATGGGCCACGGCAACGACTCCGCCCTCGCCACACCGGAACGCGCGGTGACCCTCACCTGCGCGCCCACCGCCTCCGGCACCCACCCGGCGGCCGCCGCGGCCTGCGCCGAACTGCGCGGTATCGGGGGCGACTTCGACGCCCTGGCGGCCCGGGACGACGTGCTCTGCAACAAGCTCTACCGTCCCGTCGTGGTGACCGTCGACGGCGTGTGGCAGGGCCGACGCGTCTCCTACGAGCGCGTCTTCTCCAACGAGTGCGTGAAGGACTCCTACGGATACGGAGGCGTCTTCACGTTCTGAGAGACCGGGGTCGCACCGTCTCCGTGAGCACCAGGGAGGGTCCGTAGCTGGGGAGTGCGTGCCCCTGTCGCGGAGGACTGCGATCCCGCACCAGGGGTCGGCCGGGCGGTGTGGGGTCGCCCGCGCCGGCCCCTGGCATCGTCATGGGCCGGCTGCCGCCCGCCGTGGCTCGTCACGGCCGTTCGGCCCGGTCCGGCAGCACGCGGAGCGGCGGGAAGCGGCCGAGCAGCCCCGAGGCACGTAACAGCCGGTCGATGCGCGGCCCGTCCGAGACGATGCGCAGCCGGCCGCCGCGTTCCGCGGCCCGCCGCTCGGCCCGGCACAGCACCCGCAGCCCCGAGCAGTCGAAGAACTCGACGGGCCGCAGATCCACCAGCACATCGGGCTCCTCGACCGCCGTCGCCGCGTCCAGGTGCTCCACGACGAAGCCCGCCGTCGCCATGTCGATCTCGCCCGAGACCTCGACCACCGTGAAGGGGCCCCCGGGCCGCGTACGGGCACAGGAGTTGGCCGCGGGGCTGTCGCGTTCGTCCGCTTCCGCTGTCATGGCCGCTCCACCTCGGCACGGGGCGCATCCGGTCTCGGTAGTTACCCCGGAGGGGCCACGAGCATCCCCGACACGCCGTCCGCCAGATCTGGTTCACCCGACAAGGTGAATTTCGGTTCGTGAGGTTGACTTCCGTCCGCCCGCCCCTTCGAAGAAGAGGGGCCGCCGTCTCCCTGCGGACGGCGGCCCCTCGGTCCGTGCGGCTCAGGCCCGGGTTCGGGCGGAGCCGGTCACATGTGGACGACGGGTGCGGCGTCCTCGTCCTGCTGCGGGACCCCGCGACGGTAGAGCACCAGCGCGATCAGCGTGCCCGCGGCGAAGAAGCCCGCCGACCACCAGAACGCGGTGGTGTAGCTCTCGATCGTCGCCTGCGCCTGGACCAGCTTGTTGCGCGCGTCCTTCCCGGCCAGGTAGTCGGTCGCGGCGCTCGCGGCCAGCGTGTTCAGCAGCGCCGTACCGATCGAACCGCCCACCTGCTGCATGGCGTTGACCGTCGCCGAGGCGACACCCGCGTCCTCGGCGGCCACTCCGCCCGTCGCCAGCTGCATCGCCGGCGGCATCACCATGCCGAGGCCCGCGCCGATCACGATCAGCTGCGGCAGCACGTGGCTGGCGTAGGACGAGCCGACCCCGATGCCGGTCAGCCAGGCCATGCCGACCATGGCGATGGCGAAGCCCAGCGGGATGACGACCTTCGGGCCGAGCCGCGGCACGAGCATCGTGGTGCCGAGCTGCGCCATGACCATCAGGGCGCCGATCATCGGCAGGAACGCGACACCGGTCTTGGTCGGGCTGAAGCCCAGGTTGAGCTGGAGGTAGTAGGTGAGGAAGAGGAACACACCGAACATGCCCGCACCGGTGATCAGCACGGCGAGGAAGGAGGCGCCCCGGTTGCGGTCGAGCAGGATGCGCAGCGGCAGCAGCGGGTGCGCGGCGCGGTTCTGCCACCAGGCGAAGGCGGCGAGCAGCAGACCACCCACGATCAGGAAGCCCCAGGTCTGCGGTGAACTCCAGTCGTGCGTCTCGGCGTTGGAGAAGCCGTAGACCACGGAGAACAGACCACCGGCGACCAGTACCGTGCCCGGCACGTCCAGCTTGGAGCCCGCGGCGTCACGGTGGTTGGTGAGCAGGACCCAGCCGCCCGCGAAGGCGACGAAGGCGATGGCGACGTTCACGTAGAGCGTCCAGCGCCAGTCGAAGGCGTCGGTCAGCACACCGCCGAGCAGCAGGCCCACCGCACCGCCGGCGCCGGCGATGGCGCCGTAGACGCTGAACGCCCTGGCGCGCTCGCGGGCGTCGGTGAACGTGGTGTTGAGCAGGGACAGCGCGGCCGGTGCGAGCAGTGCGCCCGCGACACCCTGGAGGGCGCGTGCGGTGACCAGCATCTCGAAACTCGTGGCGGCGCCGCCGAGCGCGGAGGCCGCGGCGAAGCCGACGACTCCGGCGAGGAAGGCGGTCTTCCGGCCGAACAGGTCGGCGATGCGGCCACCGAGCAGCAGCAGGGAGGCGAACGCGAGGGCGTAGGCGGTGACGATCCACTGCCGGTTGCCGTCGGAGAAGCCGAGGTCCTTCTGGGCCGACGGCAGGGCGATGTTCACGATGGTGGCGTCGAGGACCACCATCAGCTGAGCGATGGCGACGATCGCGAGGATCCACCACCGCTTCGAGGAGGCCGCCTGCGCCTCCGCGGCACCCGGCCGGGTGCCTTCGGTCAGAGTCTTCTGGGACATCGGAACCACTCCAGGGAAGTCGTTCAGGGTTTACCAAAACGTAAACGAAACGGTTTCGTACACATCGAGACTAGAGCACTTTCAGCGAAACGGCAACGTTTCGCTGGGGTCGGGAGCCGGCCCGCGCGGCGGCGACTTGGCGGGCGCGGGGCCGGAGTGCGCGGTGACAGGTGTGGCGCTCGATGCGGGTGTGGCGTCGCCGAGACCTTTTCGGACCCATTCATGGTGATCTCGTACCGGCGAGGCGGCAACTCGTCGGCCATCATGGACGGCGTCGTCAAGGAACCCGCCCCGAAGGACCGATGCGTCATGTCCGTCGAACTCACCGGCACCTATCTGACGCTGGAGGACGGCCGCCCCGCCGTCCGCTTCAGCCGTACCTACGACCAACCGCCCACCCGCGTCTGGCAGTTCGTGACCGACCCCGACGAACTCGTGCGGTGGTTCCCCTCGCGCGCCGAGTTCGATCCGCGCCCCGGGGCCACGATCACCTTCAGCGGCGACCCGAACATGCCGGAGTCCACCGGCAGGATCATCGCCGCCGACGCGCCCCGGCGGCTGTCCTTCGAGTGGGGCGACGAAGAGCTGCGCTTCGACATCGAGGAGACCGAGGGCGGGCGCACCCGCTTCACGCTCACCGACGTCCTCGGAGCCGAGGACACCGCGTCCCGCAACGCCGCCGGCTGGGAGGTCTGCCTCGCCGCCCTGGACGCGACGGTCCGGGGCGAGCCGGTCGCGGGACCGCACGCCGGAGCAGGTGCGCCCTGGAAGGCGTTCTACGAGGGCTACGTGGCGGCCGGGGTTCCCTCCGGCGCGGCCGTCCCGGGCCTGGACTGATCTGACCAGTGGGGCCTGACCTGCCGGGCCGGGCTGCTCGGACCGCCGGCCGGCCCGTCACGCCAGCTGGCGCCGCACCAGCTCGTGCAACCGCCCGCCCGTGTCCGCCAACAGCTGTGCGGGCGGGCCCTGTTGGGCGATCCTGCCGTCCTCCATGACGACCACACGGTCGGCGTCGAGCACCGTGGACAGCCGGTGCGCGATGACGATCCGGGTCGCGTTGAGCGCCTTCGTGCTCTCGATCACCGTCCGCTGGGTCTCGTTGTCCAGCGCGCTGGTCGCCTCGTCGAAGAAGAGGATGCGCGGCCTGCGGATCAACGCCTGCGCGATCATGAGGCGTTGACGCTGACCGCCGGAGACCGCGCCGCTGCCGGAGACGATCGTGTGCAGGCCCATCGGCATCCGCCTGATGTCCTCCGCCAGCCCCGCCATCTCGGCCGCCGCCATCGCTTCCTCCGGCGTGAACGGCTCCGTGCCGCAGATGACGTCCAGGATCGAGCCCGTGAACGGCTGCGCGTGCTGGAGCACCACCCCGCACTGCCGTCGCACGGCCGACTGGTCGAGGGCACCGAGATCCTGGCCGTCGTACAGCACACTGCCGGAGACCGGTCTGTTGAAGCCGATGAGCAGGCGCAGCAGGGTCGACTTGCCGCAGCCGCTCGGGCCGACGATCGCCACGAACTCGCCCGCGCGGACCTCGAAGGACACGTCGTCGAGGACGAGAGGCCCGTCGTCGGCGTAGCGGAAGGAGACCCGGCGGGCCTCGATCGCGCCGGACAGCCGGCCGGGGCGGGTGCTCGCGGTGCGGACCTCGGGGGCCGCGTCCAGGACCGGCCTGATCTCCTCGAAGAGAGGGAGGGCGGACACCGCCGAGACGAAGGCGCCGGTCAGGCTGGTGACGGAGGTCAGGAGCATCGTCACCGAGGTGTTGAAGGTGAGGAAGGAGGACGCCGACATCGAACCGCGTGCGGGTCCCGCGAGGAGCATGAACATCAGCAGGGTGCAGACCGGCAGGTACACCGCGCCCATCACCGTGGTGAGGTTCTTGATCCGGCCGACCCGCTGCTGCAGTTCGCGGCTGCGGGCGAACTCGGAGGCCCAGGCGGCGTAGGCGTAGTTCTCGGCCGCCGCGACGCGGAGCTTGGGCAGGCCGCGCAGGGTCTGGAAGGCCTGGTTGTTCAGCTTGTTGCCGAGCACGACCAGCCGGCGCTGCCAGCGCACCTGCCACAGGCCGAGCCCGAGGAACAGGGCCGCGATCACGACGAGCATGCCGATCGCCGCGAGCGCCATGGAGGGGCTGTACCAGAAGAGCAGGCCCAGGTTCATCAGGCCGACCGTCACCGACTGGGCGAGGACCGGGCCGACTCCCGCCAGCAGACGGCGGATCGCGCTGATGCCCATCGCCGCGCTCGCCAGCTCACCCGTCGAGCGCTCGGTGAAGAACTTCGTGGGCAGCCTCAACAGCCGGTCCCAGACGGCCGGTTGGAGCGTCGCCTCGATCCGGCCCTCCAGCCGGAGGATCGTGAGGTTCTCCAGCAGCATGAAGGCCGCCGCCACCACGCTCGTGATCATCACGGCCAGGCAGACCTGGACGATCAGGCCCGTCTGGGCCTTCGGCACGAACTCGCCGAGCACCTTGCCCGTCGCGATCGGCACCAGCGCCCCGACGGCGACCGTCACCAGCCCGCTGACCAGCAGGTTGGAGAGGTCGCCCGCGGTGCCCTGGAGGGAGAACCGCAGCAGCCTGAGCGGACTGAGCCGCCGCTCGGGCAGCGGGCGGTAGAACATCACCGCGCGCGGCTCGAACTCCGCCGCGTTCGCCTTCTCGACCGGAGTCTCCCGGCCGGTCGCCGGGTGGACGGCGACGTAGCCGCCGCGCCGCCACAGCAGCGCCACCGGCGCACCGGACAGCGCCCGATGGCCCACCAGCGGGCCGACGTCGTCCCGCCACCACCGCCCGTCGAGCCGTACGGCCCGCACCCGGACCCGGGAGGCGAGGGCGATGCGCTCGACCGGGTCGAGCCGGTCGCTCTCGCCGCCGCTCCGCGCGGGTTCGGCGAGGGTGATGCCGGCCGCCTCGGCGACCACCTTGCAGGCGGCGTACGACGCGTCGGCGTCCGCGGCCGTCGTACGGCGGGCCGAGGACTTGCCGATCGACGCCAGCAGCGTCCGGTCGGCCTGCGCGCGCACCGCCTCACCGGCCTTGATACCGGCGGCGGTGCGCGTCTCGTGGGTGCGCTCCAGCTGCTCGATCCACTTGTCCAGCGTGGACAGCAGCCGGTACTGCTGGTCGACCATGCCCTGCCAGACAGCCGGGTCCATCAGCAGATCGGCGGCGGCCTCCGCGCCGTACACCGAGCCGTACTGCACGCTGCCCGGAGGGACCTGCATCCAGAAGACGTCGTCGTCGGTGGGCGCGGCGGCCCGTTCGCTCGCCATCGGCGCCTGGAAGAGGATGGAGAGGCCGCGGCCGACACCGAGGGCGAGGGCGTGTTCGAGCGGGCTCGACGTCGGGGGCACGTACTGCGGGTTGCCGTACGCGTCGTACGACCAGGTCTGGGTGTTCGCGGGCTGGTACAGCTCGCGCAGATTGATCCGGTGCACCACGCAGTTCCGCAACGGGCGTGCCACCAGGGTGTGTTGGGGACCGGCGACCGGGCCGAGCAGCAGCGAGCCCGCCTCCAGGCGGCCGAGGTGGTGCCAGTGGCCCTGCTGCACGGCGTCCACCGCGAACAGGTCGATGGCGCCCGACGCGACCAGCCACAGCACCTGCGGGCCTTCGAGGTCGAGGCGGTTGGATCCGGCGCAGTCGATCGGCGTGCCCAGGTTTCCCAGCGCGCCCAGGACCAGGTCGCCCTCGGGTACGGACGTCATCTCAGCGCTCCTTGACCAGTGTGGCGTACACGCCGCCGGTCGCCACCAGGGCGTCGTGCCGCCCGCGTTCCACGATCGTCCCGTGTTCGAGGACGACGATCTCGTCGCTGTCGCGCACGGTGCTGAGCCGGTGCGCGATCACCACGCAGGCGCAGCCGCGCCTGCGGAGGTTGTCCATCACGATCAGCTCGGTCTCCGCGTCCAGCGCGCTCGTCACCTCGTCCAGCACGAGGATGCTGGGGCGGCGCACCAACGCCCGTGCAATCTCCAGGCGTTGGCGCTGGCCTCCGGAGAAGTTGCGGCCGTCCTGCTCGACCCGGCTGTGGATGCCGCCGGGCCGCCGCGTCACCACGTCGTACAGGGCCGCGTCGCGCAGCGCGTCCTCCACGGCCTCGTCCGGGATCGACGGGTCCCACAACGCCACGTTGTCGCGGACCGAGCCCTCGAAGAGGAACACGTCCTGGTCGACGAAGGACACGGAGGCGGCGAGCGCGCCGCGCGGGATGTCCTCAAGCCGCCGGCCGTCGATGCGGATCACGCCCTCCCAGGGCGTGTAGAGACCCGAGATCAGCCTGGACACCGTGGACTTGCCGCTGCCGGAGCCGCCGACCAGCGCCACCTGCCGGCCCGGGCCGACCGTCAGGTCGAAGCCGGTGAGCAGCGGCTTGTCGAGGGGGCTGTAGCCGAAGGTGATGTTCTCCAGCTCGACGTGCCCCTGCAGCCGCCGAGTCGAATCGGCCCCGCCCGCACGGGAGTAGAGGGCGTCCACCTGGAAGTTCTCGACGTCCTTGAGGCGGGCCACGTCGGCCGCGAAGTCCTGGATGCGGCCCGCGACGCCGTTGAGCCGGGTGATCGGCGCGGTGAAGCGGGTGACCAGCGCCTGGAAGGCGACCAACAGGCCCACGGAGATGTGGCCTTCGACCGCGCGCATCCCGCCGATCCACAGGATCAGCGCGCTGTTGAGCGAGGCGAGCGTCGGCGCGACCACACCCAGCCACGCGCTCGGCACCCCGAGCCGCTGCTGCTCCTCCAGGGTGGTGGCGTGCTGCCCGGCCCACTTGCGGAAGTAGCCGTCCTCACCGCCGGTCGCCTTCATCGTCTCGATCAACTGGAGGCCGGTGTAGGCGGTGTTGGTGAGCCGTGCGCTGTCGGCGCGCAGCTTCGCCGTCCGGGTCGCGCGCAGCCGGACGACTGTCCGCATCGCGACCACGTTCAGCAGTGCGACGCCTATGCCCACATAGGTGAGTTGGGGGTCGTAGGTGTAGAGGAGGAACGCGTAGAGCACCACGACCACCGCGTCCACGCCCGCGGCGGAGAGGTCGCGGGCCAGCGTCTCGGCGACGGCGTCGTTCGACTGGAGGCGCTGCACCAGGTCGGCCGGGCTGCGCTGGGAGAAGAACGTGACGGGCAGCCGCAGCAGATGGCGCAGGAAGCGGGCGCTGGAGAGGGTGGAGGAGATGATGCGGCCGTGCAGGAGGTTCGCCTGTTGCAGCCAGGTCAGCGCCAGGGTGAGCAGCACGCAGGTGCCCATCGACGCGAACAGGACGCCCAGCAGGGACGTCTGACCGCCTATCAGGAACATGTCGATGTAGGTACGGCTGAGCGCGGGCATCGCCGCGCCGACCGCCACCAGCAGCAGGCTCGCGAGGACGGCGGCGGGCATCGTGCCCGCGGTGCCGCGCAACCGGGCGGGCATCGCGCCGAGGACGCCCGGTTTGCGGCCGCCCCGCTCGAAGCCGTCGCCCGGTTCCATGACGAGGACGACACCGGTGAAGCCGGCGTCGAAGTCCTCCATGGGCACGAACCGGCGCCCTTTTCCGGGGTCGTTGAGGTACACCCCGCGCCGGCCGAAGCGGCGGCCCATGCCGTCGTAGACGACGTAGTGGTTGAACTCCCAGAACAGGACGGCGGGGGAACGGACCTCGGCGAGGGCGGCCGTGTCCATCTGCATGCCCTTGGCCGTCAGGCCGTAACTGCGGGCCGCCTTCAGCAGGTTGCTGGCGCGGGAGCCGTCGCGGGAGACACCGCAGGCGATGCGGAGTTCCTCCAGCGGGACGTGGCGGCCGTAGAAGCCGAGGACCATCGCGAGGGAGGCGGCGCCGCATTCGACGGCCTCCATCTGGAGGACGGTCGGGGTGCGGACCGTCTTCACGCGACCGGTGGGGACCGGGCGCTTCGGCGGGGCGGACCGGCGCCGCGAACGGGTGTCCTGGGCGGGGCTCACGGCAGCAGCCAATCGAGGGGGCGTTGGTCGGCCAGCCGGATCGAGGCCGAGGCCATGGTCATGGAGGTGAGGTCGAACGGTGGTCCGTCGGCGGACGACCACCGGTAACCGCTCTTGGTCCGCGCCGACTTGTCGAGTTTCACCAGCACGGCCACCGGCCTGCCCTTCCTGGTGAACTGCTCGCCGAGCTGGCTGTCGCCGAGGAAGGCGGAGATCTGCTGCGCCGACTGGGCCGACCGGTCCACCGCCGCCACCCGGCCGCGCAGCACGCCGTACGTCTGCGTCGGCACCGAGGAGACGGTCAGGTCGACATCGGCGTTCGCGGGGATGGCGGCGGCGTTCTCGGCGGGCACGTACACCGTCGCGTAGAGCGGATCGGTGGCGTGCGCGACCTTCTCGACGGCGGCGACGTCCGCGCCTGTCCGGATGATCTGGCCGATGGTGGCGGCGAGCGCGGTGACGCGGCCCGCGGCGACCGTGCGCACGACGGAGTCGCCCTCGCTCGTACGGACCTTCAGCACGGGGGAGTCGGCGGGCAGCCGCTCTCCCTCCTGCGCGAGGACGGCGGTGACCTGCCCGGCCACCGGGCTCTGCAGGATGTAACTGCCCTCCCCGTGCGTGAGGATGGCGGACGCGCCGACCGTCGACGCGACCGAACCGGTCACCGCCCACACGGACGCGGCGGCCACCACGAGCACCGTCACGGAGAGCACGAGCCAGCCCTGCGGACGCGCGAAGCGCACCGGAAGATCCAGCTCTTCGGGCGACTGGAGCTTGGCGAGGGCCTGTTGGCGGAACTGCACGGGACTTCCCTCACCTAGGGGAGAGATCTTTTGCGGCATCCAAGAGTCCCGGAGCCGGGAAACGGCTCCGGGACTCGGTGGAACACGGTGCGATCAGAGACCGGCGACCAGGTTCGTGACCGGGGCCACGTTGAGGCCGGTGACACCCTCGACGGTGCCGATGGCCGTGTCGACCAGGCCGGAGACCGGGGCAACGCCGTCGACCAGGCCGGTCACGGTGCCGAGGGCGTTCACGGACAGACCGCCGGAGACGTTGTCGAGCTCGGCGTCGGAGATCTCGACGGTCTCGACCTGGGGGGTGGAGTTCATGGGGGAACTTCCCTTCATATGGATATTCACAAGGGGGGAGCGGCCCCCTCTGGGGGACAGACAAAGGCCGCGACCGCAGGCGCCGGGCGCCGTTTCCGGAGCCCTCTCGGCCCCTGCGATGCGATGGATCAAAGCACGGTGCGGGTGGACGCAGCCACTCAAACTCCTTTCCCACCAGGGCACTTGAGCCCCAGAAGGCGCGAACCGTGCAGGCGCGGGCACGAGGTGTCGGCGACTTCTTCACACGCCGCGCGCCTTCGTTCGGCGCGAGAGCTTGCGGCGCCGAAGCGGAATGGGGCACTCCTCGCCAAAGGTGTGCCGGGGGCGTGCGCATGTGCAGATCCGTCGAGTGCCGTGACCTCGTTGGGTACGCGCTGTGCAGATTCCCTGAATCGAGGATTCCGCTCAGTGATCTCGACGGACGGTCGCCGTCCGGTCGCGCTGCGTGGTGATCGAGGGAGCGGATGAACTGGAGCCGTGCACGCGTGAGTTGTGGCGGCACCGATGCGATCTGGACATCGCGGGCCGGTGAGGGCCGCCGAGCGCGTCCGCCTCGGCGTGTGGACGGCCCGGGCCCGTGGCCACCGCGTACCCCTGCCGGGCCGGAGCCCGGGCGTGGCCGATTCGCGATTTTGCAAAGGAAGTTGGGAAACGGAATTGAACGGCCCACGTGACACGTGCGTATCAACGGGCATCCAGGCGCCCCCCATCGCCGCCGGACGGCGGCGCAGACCCCGGTCCCCAGGAGGTCGAGCAGTTTGAGTCACAAGCGAATCCCGAAGCGTAAGGCCGCGATAGCCGTCGGCGGTGTCGCCGCCCTCGGAGCGGCGGCGATCCTGCTGCCGAACGCCAACGCGTCCCAGGACAATTCGGCAGGCGCCGCCACCCCCAAGACCTTCAAGGCAACGGGTGCCTCGGACCTCTCCTCGCAGCTCGCCGGACTGCTGGGCGACGCGTTCGCCGGGTCCTACTACGACAGCGCCACGCAGCAGCTCGTCGTCAACGTCATCTCGGGTGACAACAACAAGGTGATCGTCCAGGCCGAGAAGGCCGGCGCCAAGGTGCGCAAGGTGCAGAACAGCACCGCCGAACTCGCCGCCGCCGCAAAGGTGTTGAAGACCAAGGCCACCGTCCCCGGTACGGCCTGGTCGGTCGACCCGAAGACCAACAAGATCCAGGTCCTCGCCGACAGCACGGTCACCGGCACCAAGTGGGACACCGTCCTGTCGACGGTCAAGAGCCTCGGCACGAACATGGCCACCGTCAAGAAGACCGCGGGCTCCTTCAAGACGCTGGTCTCCGGCGGCGACGCCATCTTCGCCCAGACCGACCAGGGCGGGGTCCGCTGCTCGCTGGGCTTCAACGTCACCGCGAGCGACGGCAGCCCCGCCTTCCTGACCGCCGGACACTGCGGCGTCGCGGCCAAGCAGTGGTCCGACTCGCAGGACGGCCAGCCGATCGCCACCGTCGACCAGGCCACCTTCCCCGTCAGCGACTTCTCACTTGTGAAGTACGACGACCCGGCCACGCAGACCACCAGCGACGTCAACGTCGGCAACGGCCAGACCGTCCAGATCACCCAGGCCGAGGACGCCACCGTCGGCACCCAGGTCTTCCGGATGGGCAGCACCACCGGTCTGCACGACGGCACGGTCACCGGACTCGACGCGACCGTCAACTTCCAGAGCGAGACCGACCCCAACGGTGTCGACACCGTCAACGGCCTCATCCAGACGGACGTCTGCGCCGAGGCCGGAGACAGCGGCGGCTCGCTCTTCACCCAGGACGGCGGCGCGGTCGGCCTCACCTCCGGCGGCAGCGGCGACTGCACCAGCGGCGGCGAGACCTTCTTCCAGCCGGTCACCGCCGCGCTCACCGCGACCGGGGCCACCCTCGGCGACGGTGCGGCCGGCGCGGGCGCGGGCGACGACACCGCCACGGCGGACCCGTCGGCGACCGCGGCCGACCCGTCGGCCACCGACGGCACCGGCGACCAGTCCGGCGCGGTCGACCCGTCCGCCACGGACGGCACCGGCACCGGCCAGGACGAGAACGGCACCGGCCAGCAGCAGAACGGCAAGGGCCACAAGGGCTCGGGTCAGAACGCCGGCAACGGAGCCGACGACGGTTCCTCGCTCACCTCGAACCACTGACCCGACCGCGTTCGGTTCTGGTCGGCGGTGGATCGGTCCGGCCCTCCGGCGGGAGGGCCGGACCACCCTGCTCGTACACCGCTCAGCCCGGTCCCGGCTCCCGGGCCCGCAGCAGCAACAGCGCCACGTCGTCGATCCGCTCCCGTGCCGCCGCACTGTGCCGCACGAGTTCGTCGGCGATCGCCTCCAGCGGCACGTCCCCTGCCGCTGCGAGGCGCCGGCCCAGTCCGGCCAGCGCGTCCTCGATGTCGACGCCCGGCGATTCGATCAGCCCGTCCGTGTAGAGGGCGAGGACGGAACCGGGCGCGAGATCGACCTCCGTCGTCGGATAGACGGCGTCGGCGTCGATGCCCAGCAGCGGACCGCCCGCCAGGTCCAGCACCCGTACCCGCCCGTCGGGGCGGCGCAGCAGCGGCGGCGGATGCCCGGCCCGTGCCATCACGGCCGTACCGCGCGCGGGATCCAGCCGTAGATACAGACAGCTCGCGAAGAGTTCGGAGCCGAGGTCGATCAGCAGCCGGTTGGTGCTGCGCATGATCTCCGCCGGTGCCTGGCCGACCGTCGTGTACGCGCGGACGGCGGTCCTGATCTGGCCCATCAGCCCGGCCGCGGTCACGTTGTGCCCCTGCACATCGCCGATCACCGCCGCCAGATCCTCCGAGGCCACCAGGTCGTAGAAGTCACCGCCGATCTCCATGCCCCGGGTGGCCGGGAGATAGCGGGCGGCGGCCTCGATACCCGGGAGCGGCGGCAGCGTGCGGGGGAGCAGCGCCGCCTGCAGTCCGTGGGCGAGCCGGTTCTTCGCGTCGTAGAGCAGCGCGCGCTCCAGGGCCTGCGCGATCAGCCCGCCGAGGCTCGTGAGGACGGCCCGTTCGTCGGCGGGGAAAGGGTGCTGTTCGGGGTAGGCCAGGACACAGGTGCCGACCGGGCGGCCGGACGCGATCAGCGGCAGGTACGCCCAGGCCGCGAAGCCGTCCGGGGTCGCGTGCCGGCTCGGGTACAGCCGTTCCAGCTCCTGCCGGGAGTCGAAGAACGCGGGCACTCCGCTGTTCAGCGCGGCCGTCCCCGGTGTCGGCTCGGTCAGCGCCATCCCGTCGAACCGCTCCACCACATGCGGGTCGGCGTAACCCCGGTGCCCCAGCACATGCAGCCGCCCGCCCTGCGAACCCAGCACGACCAGCGCCTTGCTGCCCACCGCCGGCGCGACCTCGTCCGCGATCAGCTGCACCACGTCCTCCACCCCGACGGCCTCGGTGAGCGCCCCGGCCAGGCTCAGCACCTGCGAGATGGTCACCAGCCGGGAGGGTCCCTCGCCCGGCGGCGGCACCGCACGGCTCAGTTCCGTCACCGCCCGCGCCCGGCTGATCCGTACGCTCAGGCCGGTCGTGTTCGGATACAGCCGGAACGACAGCCAGTCGCCCGGCGGTCGCAGCGCCACGAACGACGTGACCTGCTGACTGAGCAGCGCGGCGCGGTAACGGTCCTCGTACACCGGGTCGTTGAGCCAGGGCACCGCCGCCCACAGGTGCGTGCCGAGCAGCCGGCTCGCGGGCAGGCCGAGCAGGTCCCCGGCCGCCGCGTTCGCGAAGCCGACCCGCCCGTGCAGATCCAGCGAGCACAGTCCGTACGGCAGCCGGGCCACCATCCGCGCCGCCTCGACCGTGCCCAGGGTCCCGGCCACACTCGTCGCGGGGCCGGTCGCCAGCAGATCCGGCTCGGCCCGCACCGGCCGTCGCTCCGCGGCGGCCCGCTCGAGCCGCAGCGCGAGCCGGTCGCAGGCGGCGGTCAGCTGCTCGCGGTCCCGGTCGGAGAGGTCCGGCGGATGCGAACCGGGCCAGGTCACGAAGACCGCGCCGTAGACCGTCGTCTCCGTGCCGATCGGCACGGCGGCCAGGGCGAAGGGGTACGGCAGCACCACCGCGATCCGCGGATAGCGGCGGGCCATGTCCTCCTCGCCGCCCACCCAGATCAGCCGCCGCTCGCGCACCGCCTCGGCGACCGGGATCGGCGCGCTCAGCCCGACCCGCTCCCAGGGCGCCGCGAACGCGCGGGGCAGCCCGGCCATCACGGCCATCTCCAGCACCGCGTCCTCGGGCGTCAGCAGGTACACCGCTCCCGAGTGCGCGTGGACGCCGTCCATCATGGCGGCCAGCGCGAGCGACAGCATCGGCCTGCCGACCGGCGCCTGTCCCGGCGCCCCTCCGTCGGACACGCCGACCACCTCCTCGTCCGGCCGCGCGGTCCCGGTCCCCGTGATCAGGCTCCACCCAGGGCGCCCGGCGCGCACGGCGAGGGAGTCCGTCCACCGGCCGTGCGGGGCGTGTCCGTACCCCCGGGACCCGGGTCGTATGCCCCCCGAATCGAAGCGCGCGGCGATGGACGGGCGCCCCGCGTGCGCCCCCGCGCACCCTGTTGGCCGGATCTCCGTCACCGTACGCGGTCGCGGTCGCGAACAATGGGGCACTCGTGTAACCACTGTGGAACCGGCGAACGGCTAGTTGAGGGGACGGCAGTGATCCGGCTACTTCTGGTGCACGACGCGTGTCTGGTGCGATCGGTCCTCGCGGAATGGCTCCGCCGCGAACCCGATCTGGGGGTCTACGACACCTCGTGGCGCACGGCCCCCGGTCGCGTCCGCTCCGTCCGGCCCGACGTCTGCGCGGCGGACCTCGACTGCGCCGACACGTACGGCATCCCGCCGCTCGGCGAAGTCGGCCCGCGCGGCACCGGCCCGACCCCGCCCGGCCTTCTCGTGCTGGCCACCGCACACCGCCCCGGCCTGCTGAAACGCGCTCTGGAAGAGGGCGCGCTCGGCTATGTCGACAAGGCGAGCCCGCCGGACCGGCTGGTGCACGCCATCCGTCGGGTCGCCGAGGGGAAACGTTTCGTTGACGACTCCCTGGGCTTCGGCTTCCTCAAGGCCGCGGAGATGCCGCTGACACGAAGAGAGCTGAGCGTGTTAACCCTGGCCGCCGAGGGGGCCTCCATCGCGGAGATCGCCGGGAGCCTGCACCTGTCCCACGGGACCGTGCGCAACTACATGGCGGCCATCACCCGCAAGACCGGAGCCCGCAACCGCGTCGACGCGATCCGCATCTCCCAGGGCGAGGGCTGGCTCTGACGACCAGCTGCCGACCAGGTCGCGATAGAGCGGAGAGCGACGGAGCACGTCCTCGTGCGTGCCGAGCGCGGTCTCCCGCCCGTCCATCACCAGCACCCGCCCGGCCCTGCGCGCCGAACTGATCCGGTGCGCCACGACGACCAGCGCCCCGCCGGGCCGCTCCCGCGCCGCGAAGGCCCGCTCCGCGCGCTCCTCCGCCTCCGCGTCCAGATGACAGGTCGCCTCGTCGAGCAGGGCGAGCGGCGCGTACGACAGATAGGCCCGCGTCAGCGCGATCAGCTGCCGTTCGCCGGCGGAGAGCGCCGCGGGGTCGACCGGCGCGTCGGGCCCGCCGAGGGTCTCGACCAGGTGATCCAGCCCCACGGCCCGGGCCGCGGCCAGCAGCTCCGCCTCCGGTACCGGGTCCGGCCGCAGCTGACCGAGGTTCTCGGCGAGCGTCCCGCTGACGACATAGGCCTCCTGCGGGATCAGCACACGCCGGGCGAGGGTCTCCGGCACCGGGCGGCCGTACACCCGGATCGTGCCGTGCGCGGGCCGCAGCAGTCCCGCGGCGAGAGCGGTGAGTGTGGACTTGCCGATCCCGCTCGGGCCCACGACGGCCAGGTGGGCGCCCTGGAGGAGGTCGAGGGTGAGGTCGCTGAGGACGGGGTCGGTGGCGGTGCCGTAGGCGAAGGTCACGGAGGTGAGGGAGAGCGCGGGGGTCCGGGGGGTGTCCGGTGGTGGGGGCAGGCGGGGGACGGGTGTCGTGGGCGGTGGCGCCGGCGTGGCGGATGCGGGGGTCAGGCGGCGCAGGACGACGGTGAGGCGGGAGCCGCTGGTGCCCAGGCCGTGGACCAGGTTCTGGAGGGCGGGCAGGAGGGACTGCGTGACGTAGGCGAGAGCGCCGACCAGCCCGCCCGGAGTGACACCGTGGCCGAGGAGCCAGGGGGCGGTGGCGAGGAGCAGCACGATCGGCACCTGGCCGCCGATCGCCAGGGCCGCGACACGCAGGACGCCCCAGCGGGCCAGCGCACGGGCCGCACGCAGCTCGGTGTCGACGAGACGGCCGGTGCCGGCGGCCACCGGTTCCTCGGCACCGGCCGCCGTGATGTCGCGCAGCCCGGGGCAGACCGTGCCCAGACCGTCGGCGAGGGCTTCGTCGGCGAGCAGGAAGGTCTCCTGGCGGCGGGCCAGCGGGCGCAGGGTCGCCGCGAACAGGGAGACGCCGGCGAGCAGCGGGGGAGCGACGACCAGAAGGAGCAGCGGGTCGAGCGAGAACAGCCCGGCGAGCGCGCCCACGGCGGTGAACAGGAACGACCTCGACACCATCACCAGCCCGGCGAAGGTGTCCCGGGCCAGCTCCACCTGCTGCGTCAGCCCGGACAGCGCGCCGCCGTTCCCCTCCCGCACCCCGCGCACGACGACCCGCTCCACCAGCCGGTCCCTGAGCGGCTCGACGAGATCGGCGACACCGCGGTAGACCCGCCCGGTTCCCAGGGCGCCGACGACGACCCCGACCCCGGCCACTGCGAGCCAGCCGAGCCCGACGCCCCTGCGCCCGACGAGGAACCCGGCGTCCAGCGCGCGGGCGAGCCCGTAGCCGACGAGGAACGTCTGCCCCGTCTCCAGCACGGACCAGAGGGCGAGCCGGACCAGCACGCGGCGGCGGGCGAGGAGGAAGCGGAGTCCCCGGCGGGAGACGGTGTCGGCGGGGTGCGGGCGGGCGGGCCGTCCGGCCCGCGCCGACCGGGCGGCGAGCGGCGTCGGTGACTTCTCCTCACCCGGCATCGGCCACCCCCTCGGCCGCCCCGAACACCGCCCGGTACCCGGCCGACCCCCACAACTCCGCGTGCGTCCCCACCGCCCGCACCCGACCCCCGTCCAGCCATGCCACCAGGTCCGCGCGGGCCGCCGTGGTGGCGCGGTGGGCGATGAGCAGACGGGTGCCGGTGGTGTCGGGGCCGGTGAGGGACGCGGTGATGCGGTGTTCGGTGATCGTGTCGAGGCTGGAGAGCGCGTCGTCGAGGATCAGGACGCGGGTGTCATGGGCGAACGCCCGTGCCAGGCCCAGGCGTTGGGACTCGCCGCCGGAGCGGGGCGCGTCGGCTACCGGGGTGGCGTAGCCGTGGGGGAGGCGGCGGACGAAGGGGTCGGCGTGTGCCAGGCGTGCCGCTTCCCTGACGCGGGCGGGGGACGGCGGGCGCAGGCCGAAGGCGATCGTGTCCTCGATCGTCGTGCCGAGCAGGGCCGGGCGGTCGAAGGCGTAGCCGATCCCGGTGCGCAGCGCGTCGTGCCGCAGGGCACGCAACGGGACGCCGTCGAGGAGGACGTCGCCCGCGTCCGGGTCGGCCAGGCGGCCGGCGATCGCCGCGAGGAGCGACTTGCCGGTGCCGGAGCGGCCGACGACGGCCAGGGTCGTGCCGCCGGGGACGACCAGGTCGATGCCGTCGAGGACGGTGCGTCCGCCGTGCCGGGCGGTGATCCCTCGTAGCTCCAAGTGGCCCGGTCCCGGCGGGAGTCGGCGGTGCCCGTGGACGGGGGTCGGTACGGTCAGGACCTCGGCCAGACGTTGCGTCGCCGCCTTCGCGCGGAGCAGGCCCGACAGGTGGCCCACGAGGACACCGACGCCGGTCGCCAGCACCGCGTACCGGGACGCGGCCAGCACCTCGCCCACCGTCAGGCGATGGGCGGTGAGCAGGCAGCCCGCCACGGCGACCACGGACAGCTGCAGCAGGGGCGCCACGGTGACCGCCTGCGCGGCGGCCCGGCCCTGTACCCGCCACATCCGGTGACCCGCGCGGGAGAGCTCGGGGAGCGGGCGCAGGACGCGTGCCGCCTCGCGGTCCGCCGTACCCGCCGCCTGGATCGTGCGGAAGCCGCCGATGGCCTCCGCGAGCGCCGACGCCATCCGCCCCTGGACGCGCTGGTACCGGGTCACGCACTCCGAGGTGTCCCTGGCGAAGGCGCGGAGCAGCAAGGTGAGGACCGGCGCGCCGGCCAGGAACACGGCCGCCAGCCAGGGGTCGATCCACGCCAGGGCGACCACACCTCCGACCGGTCCCGCCAGCGCCGCGAGCAGTGCCGCCAGCGCACCCGGCGCCGTCCCGGCCTGCGCGGCGCTGCCCACCAGCCGGGCCACCAACTCCCCTGATCCGAAACGGGTGTCGGCGCGCGGTCCGAGAGCGAGTACGTGTCCGGTGACGCGTCGGCGCAGCCACGCCGTCGAACCCGCCGTGACCGTCCCGCCGAGCACCGTCCCGCACGCGTCCAGCAGCCCGATCAGCAGCACGAGCCCCGCGCACCCCCACACCCAGCGCGCCGCCGGGTCGTGCGCCAGCAGGTGGTCCAGGGTCCGGCCCAGCACGGCGGGCAGCAGCAGCGCGGCGGCCGTGGACGCCGTACTGACCGCGCCCAGCACCACGCAGCGCACCCCGGCGGCACGGACGGCCGACCGCAGCAGCGGCCCGGTCACCGCCTCGGCCTCGGCATGTGTCGTCATACGGCGGCCCCTCCGGCTGACCTGGAGTGGGCCCCGGGCGGCCCCCTCGCACGAAGGGGTCGCCCGGGGCCGTGGACTCACCGTGTCGTCAGAGACACAGCAGAATGCTCGCCGCGCTGACGCAGGAGAGCAGGCTGACCGTGCTCGCGCCGCCGCCGCCGTTGGTGTGCTCGTCGGACTCCATCGTCTGCAGGTCGAGAAGTGCCATGACATGTCCTTTCGTCGTGGGGACGGGGTGGTGGTGTCACGACTCCGTCAGATCGCGGAGCCGCGTTCGAGGGGCCGCCGGAGCGGCGGCAGGAAGGGCAGCCCGGGGGCCGACTCGGCATCGCCGAAGGCCGCGCCGAGCGCGAGCAGACACCCGGCGGTGCCGGTGCCGAGGTCCATGGACAGCCGCATCATCTGGTGCCCGGGGAAGGCGAGTTGGCCCTCGTACGACATCGCGAACCAGCCCAGGCCCGCGACCTGTTCGGCGAGCCGGTGGGCGTCGGCGCCCGGTGCGGTCGTCCGGGCGAGATGCAGGATCATCCCCGCACGGCCCTGGAAGAGACCGGGCTGCGCGTAGAAGCGGGAGGTCGCGGCGGCGAGGATGCCCGTACGGGCGCGCTCGAACTCCCCTGTCTCGTCAGGGACATGGACCAGGAGGTCGTCCAGGACCATGCCCAGGCCCACGCTCCCGTCGCCGAGGTACGGCAGCGTCCGCCAGCCCTCGTCGACCTCCAGGCCGCCGCCGCGCTGCCCGACACAGCGGTCGAGGTCCTGGCGCAGAGCGGCGGTCGCCGCGTCGAGCAGGCGCGTCTCGCCCGTCGCCTCGTACTGCCGGAGCAGGAACAGCGCGGGCCCGCTCGCACCCCGCAGCAGCCCGGCCCGGCGCCGGGGGGCGGCGGGGCGCGGTTCGGCGAGGCGCCGTACGAGGATGTCCGCGGCCTCCGCCGCCCGTTCGCGCAGCTCCGGCTCGCCGGTGTCGGCGGCCAGTCGGCCCAGGACCAGGCCGAGGCCGGCGAGGCCGCCGTGCAGGTCGGAGGAGAGGTTCTGCCAGCGCTCCGCGAGGATGCCGTCGACCAGATCCAGGGCGCGCCCGCGGTGGCCGAGCCGGTCCAGGACGTGGGCGACGCCCGCGAGACCGTCGTAGAGACCGAGCGGGGTGCCGGCCGGAGGCGGCGCGGTGTGGTCGAGGAGCCAGCGTTCGCCCTCCTCGTGACGGTCGGCGCCGGTCGCGTCGAGGGCGTACAGGACGCCGGCCGCGCCGTGCGCCAGGCCGAGTCCGCCGCCGTCGGAGAACTGGGCGACATCGCCGGGGTAGAGGCGGTCGTCGCGGTCCGGGGTCGCCGAGGCGAGGATCGCCTTGACCATCGAGTCACGGCTGTAGGGCCAGTCGCCGGGGCGTACGAAGGCGGGGGCGACCGGGTGCGTGCCCCGGGTGATCTCGGTGACCGCCTTGTCCAGGAACTCCCTTGGCACGTCCGGGAACTGACCCGCGATCACCTCGGCCAGGTGGGCGGCCTTGGCGCGGTCGACGACGAACAGCGTGGTCACCGGCAGGAACAGGGCCAGCCGCAGACAGGCCAGCGCGTAGCGGTCGACGTCGATGCCCCGGCGGTCCGGCGGCGCGAAGAAGCCCGGATGCGCGACGACCTGGCGGCCGTTCTCCTCGGCCGGGGCCGCCGCCTCGAAGTCGATGAGGAACACCGACTCCTCGTCGGGCGCGACGATGACGTTGAAGATGTGCAGGTCGTTGAAGACGATCCCGCGCTCGTGCACCGCCTCCACCGCCCGCTCGACCGCCCCGTGGATCCGCAGCGCCCACGCCGTGTACGCGGCGACCGCGTCCGGTTCGGGGTCCGGGGTGAGCAGCGGGTGCCGTTCCGCGAAGAAGGAGTTGAGGGGGCGGCCCTCGACGAAGTCCATGACCAGGAACCGGTGTTCACCGAGCAGGAACCAGTCCCGCACCTCGGGCACCACCCCGGTCCCGGCGACCCGCTCCAGCGCCAGCCTCTCCCGCTCCAGGCGCACGATCGCGTCGGCGCCGTCCGAGGCGAGCCCCGCGTGCGGCCGGCCCTCCTTGAGGACGACCTTGCGTCCGTCCCGGGTGTCGGTGCCCGCGTACACCCCGCCGCCGTTCGAGAAGTGCAGCGCCTTCTCGATGCGGTACGGGAGGTCGCCCACCGTCGTGGTGTTGCGCGCCGCGAGCTGCGGCTCCAGGAACGCCGGCAGCGTCACCCACTCCGGGACCTGGAAGGAGGGTGCCCGCCGGTCCGGCACCAGCGCGCCCGAGCCGTCCCGCACCGCCAGGACCAGCGACCCGCGCTCGTCGACGACGAAGGCGCGGGCGAACGCGCCGTAGCGGACATAGAGCGGGCCGTCGTTCCAGCGCAGGTCGGTGAGGATGTACGGGCCCTCGAAACCCTCCAGGAGCCGGCCCAACTCGGCCAGGATCTCCTGGAGTCGGGCCTCGTCGGCCGGGTAGATCGTGACGAACTTGCCGCTGGTGTCGCGGCCCGCGTACTTCGTGTTGCGCAGATGGAGCAGGTGCGGGCCCGGGACGAACTTGAACGGGATGCGGCGCGGCACGCAGTAGTCCCACACGATCGCGGCGACACGGTCCGCGTTCGCCCGGGTGGCCGAGGCGTGGATCTTCCAGCCCTGCGCCGGCCCGGACAGCGGGCCGCCGTCCTCGTCGAGCGGGGTCAGCGTCAGCCAGTCGCCGATCCGGGCCGAGCTCCAGCCCTCCGGGACCTCACGGCGCGCCGTCCCGAACAGGGGCGCGGCACTCTCCGCGCCGGCTGCGGACAGGCGGTCCGGCGTCTCGTAGAAGTGCCTGTCGGCGAGCGCGTACACCTCGTACCGCTTGTCCATGTCGTCCCCCTTCGTGGTCCGGCTCGAATCTCCCAGCCGGGCCGCGGAGGAGGACAGTCACGGCTGTCACGAGAAACCTGTGCGGTACGCACGCGTAAAGACTTGTTCGGCACCTTTCGAGCCCGAAGAGGGTGGAAGAGGGGCCATCTGGTCCCTCATCGCCACGGAACGGTCACAGGGGCTGCGCAGTCGGCACATAAGCGCTGTAATTGCGGACGTGGTCAGTGAGGGCGCCGAGGGACGCGGAACGCGGACGCCGCGTGCCGAACTCGCGCTCAAAACGCTCACCGCCGACCTCGACCCCCGCGAACGGCTGCGCCGCGTCCTCGAACAGGCCCTCGTCTTCGCCGGAGCGAGCTTCGCCGCGGTCTACACCCCCGGAGCCGACGGCGACCTGCTGTGCCTGGCCGAGTCGGTCGGCGTGCCCCGCACCCTGTACGGACTGCGGGACGGGTATCCGGCGTCCGGGGGAGCGCCGGCCGCCGAGGCGTGGCGCGCCGGGCACGCGGTGTGGCTCGGCCCCGCCGAACTGGCCGCCGGCTGCGACTCGCGGCGGCTGCCCTCGGCCGAGTTCCACCTGGCCGCGCTGCCCGTGCGCGGTGACGGCGGCGGTGGCTGTCTGCTCGTGGTGAGCGAACGCCCGGACGGCTTCGGCGCCGACGACCGCGCCTGCCTCGCGCTCATCGCCGAGGCGGTCGCGATCCCGGTACCCGGCGAGACCGGCGCGGGCGAGGACCTCGCGGCGGGCGCGTTCGACCTGGCCATGGACACCGGGCGGGTCGAGATCGGCGACGAGGTCCTGGACCTGCTCGGACTCGACCCGCACGACTTCGACGGCAGGGTCGAGACCCTCCTCGGGATGACCGTCCCGGAGGACCTGCCCTCGCTGATGTCCGTCGTCGAGCCCGACCACATGGCCATCGGCGACCGCGAACTGGAGTTCCGGGTCCTGCAGCCCTCCGGAACACCCAAGTGGCTCCGGCTGCGCGGCCGGCTCCTGCCCGGCGGCGACGGCCGCCCCGCCCGCCTCGTCGGCACCGTGGGCGACGCCTCCCAGCTGCGCTCCGGCGTCAACGACGTCGCCCGCGTCCAGCGCCTCGCCGCCGCCCTCGCCATGGCCGGCACGGTCCGTGACGTCAGCCAGGCCGTCGTCGCCGCCCTGCGCAAACCGCTGCGCGCCGACCGCATCGCGCTCGCCGAACTGGAGGGCGACCGGCTCGTCGTCACCGTCCTCGACCCGCCCGAACCCGAGGCCTGGCCCGAACTCTGGCGCCTGGAGTGGCGCAGCGAATGGCCCGACGCGCCCGTGCGCACCATGCCCACCCTCGCCGCCGCCCTGCGCGAGGGCCGCGCCGCGATCTGGCCCGCCGGCACCGACCTGGAACCCGCCCTCGCCGAGGTCGGACCCGGCGGCCTCGCCGTCCTCCCGCTCTCCGCGGGCGGGCGCGTCTCCGGTGCCTGCCTCATCGGCTGGGACGCCCCGCACGTCTTCGGCCCCGACGAACGCGCCCTGCTCACCGCCTCCGCAGGTCTCGCCGGCCAGGCCCTGATGCGCGCCCACGCCTTCGACGCCGAACACGAACTCGTCGGCATGCTCCAGCGCCAGCTGCTCCCGCGCCGCCTGCCGACCCTGCCCGGCGCGGTCGCCGTGGCCCGCTATCTGCCGACCACCGCCGGGCTGGAGGTCGGCGGCGACTGGTACGACGTGATCCCGCTGCCCGACAACCACGTCGCCCTCGTCATCGGCGACGTCCAGGGCCACAACGCGGGCGCCGCCACCCTCATGGGCCAGATGCGCACCGCGCTGCGCGCCTACGCCGTCGAGGGACACCCTCCGGACGTCGTCGTCTCGCACGCCAACCGCCTGCTCATCGACCTGGAGACCGACCTCTTCGCGACCTGCTGCTACGTCGACGTCGATCTGGCGGAAGGTTCCGCCTGGTACGTGCGCGCCGGTCATCTGCCCCCCGTCCTGCGTCACCCGGACGGCAGCACCGAGATCCCCCACGCGGAGGGCGGGCCGCCGCTCGGCGTGGTGGTCCAGGGCGAGTTCCCCATGAGCCCCCTCCGGCTCCAGCCCGGCACCGTCGTCGCCCTCACCACCGACGGCCTCGTCGAGTCCAAGGAGGCCGACATCGACGAGGGCCTCGACCGCCTCGCCCACGGCCTCGCCGTCTCTGACCCCGCCCACCTCGGTCTCGTCGCCGACGCCCTGCTGGGCAACGCCCGCCGCGAGGACGACGTGGCCCTCCTCCTCATGCGCTACGACGGCCTCGCCACCCGCCCGCGACGCGAGAACTGGACGGTCTGGCGCGTCCCCGAGGCCGCCCGGCACGCCCGCCGCTTCACCCGGCGCACCCTGCGCACCTGGGGCGTCACCGAGGACACCGACACCATCCTCCTGGTGGTCTCCGAGCTGGTCACCAACGCGCTGGTGCACACCGACGGCCCGGTCCGCCTCGACCTGACCCTCGTGGGCCGGCGCTTCCGCGTCGCGGTGGCGGACTCCTCGCCGCGCACCCCGGTCAAACCGACCAGCATCGGCTGGGAGGCCACCGGAGGCCGCGGCATCCTCCTCGTCGAGGCCATGTCGGCGGCCTGGGGCACCGTGCCGGTGAGCGGCGGCAAACAGGTGTGGGCCGAGGTGGCCCTCGACCGCTAGACGGCCGCACGGGTGCCTCTACGGCATGTGACGGCAGGTCGGAGCGGTCGCGCGGGACCGGCGTGATGGGCTGCCTGCTTGTGGCACACACCTTCGAAGAGCTGGTCGAGAAGCAGCGCGCGGCCCAGGCGGCACGCGCCCGGGTCCAGGAGATGCGCGACTCCCTGGGCGCCCCCGCCCACGAATCCTGGACCGAGTCCCAGACCGACACCTACGAGACCGCCTGGCGGGCCTGGCGCGACCTGGCCCGCGACGCCCAGGCGGCGCTGAACGAGTACGCCAAGGACGAGGACCTGGACCGGGCCGAGGTCGAGGCGGACGTACAACGCGCGGCGGGCGGTATTTCCGGCCCTACGGCGCCTTAGATACCTGACGTATGGCTCATTGTCGGCTGGTCGTAACAAACGTACATAGGGAGGAACGATGCGCGTCGAAAGATGACGCTAAGGTGAAGCGATGAAGGCTCTCGTTCTCTCCGGCGGCACTGGATCCCGTCTGAGGCCGATCACACACACATCGGCAAAACAGCTTGTCCCGGTGGCCAACAAGGCCGTCCTCTTCTACGGGCTCGAATCGCTCGCCGACGCGGGAATCACCGAGGTCGGCATCATCGTCGGTGACACCGCGGCGGAGATCGAGGAGGCGGTGGGCGACGGGTCGAGGTTCGGCCTGAAGATCACCTACATCCCGCAGGACCGCCCCCTCGGACTGGCCCACGCCGTCCTGATCGCGCGCGAGTACCTCGGCGACGACGACTTCGTGATGTACCTCGGCGACAACTTCATCGTCGGCGGCATCACCGGACTCGTGGAGGGCTTCCGGTCCAACAAGCCCGACGCGCAGATCCTGCTCACCCACGTGCCCGACCCCCGCTCCTTCGGCGTCGCCGAACTCAGCGAATCCGGCAAGGTCATCGGCCTGGAGGAGAAGCCGGAGCACCCCAAGAGCGACCTCGCTCTGGTCGGTGTCTACCTCTTCACGCCCGCCATCCACGACGCCGTCCGCGCCATCAAGCCCTCCTGGCGCGGCGAACTCGAGATCACCCACGCCATCCAGCAGTTGATCGACGACGGCGCCGACGTGCGCTCCTCGGTCATCCACGGTTACTGGAAGGACACGGGCAACGTCGTCGACATGCTCGAGGTCAACCGGACCGTCCTGGAGAGCATGGACCGCCGGATCGACGGCGCCGTCGACGACGCGTCCGAGACCATCGGCCGCGTGGTCATCGAGGAAGGCGCGCGCATCGAGCGCTCGCGCATCGTCGGACCCGTCGTCATCGGTTCCGGGACCGTCGTGAGCGACTCCTACGTCGGACCGTTCACCTCGGTCGCGGAGAACTGCAGCATCACCGACAGTGAGCTGGAGTTCTCCATAGTGCTGCAGGACTCGTCCATCGCCGGGGTGGGCCGGATCGAGTCCTCGCTCATCGGCAAGCACGTCGAAGTGACCCCCGCTCCGGGGGTACCCAGCGCCCACCGCCTCGTTCTCGGAGACCACAGCAAGGTGCAGATCCGTTCATGAATCTCCTCGTCACCGGCGCCGCCGGCTTCATCGGCTCCACGTACGTCCGCACGCTCCTCGCCTCGGACGCCCCTGACGCGCCCCGCATCACGGTGCTGGACAAGCTCACGTACGCGGGCACCCTCGAGAACCTCGAACTCGGCCATCCGCGCCTCGAGTTCGTCCAGGGCGACATATGCGACGCCGAACTGGTCGACAAGCTGATGGCCGAGGCGGACCAGGTCGTCCACTTCGCCGCCGAGTCCCACGTGGACCGCTCGATCAACGGCGCCGCCGACTTCGTCCGCACCAACGTGGTGGGCACCCAGGTCCTGCTGGACGCAGCCCTGCGCTACAGCACCCCGTTCGTGCACATCTCCACCGACGAGGTCTACGGCTCCATCGAGTCCGGCTCCTGGCCCGAGACCCACCCGCTCGCGCCCAACTCGCCGTACTCCGCGTCCAAGGCGTCCTCCGACCTGCTCGCCCTGGCCTACCACCGCACCCACGGCCTGGACGTGCGCGTCACCCGCTGCTCGAACAACTACGGGCCGCACCAGTTCCCCGAGAAGGTCATCCCGCTGTTCGTCAGCAACCTCCTCGACGGCAAGAAGGTCCCGCTCTACGGCGAGGGCCTCAACGTCCGCGACTGGCTGCACGTCGAAGACCACTGCCAGGGCATCGAGCTGGTCCGCACCAAGGGCCGGGCCGGCGAGGTCTACAACATCGGCGGCGGCACCGAGCTGAGCAACAAGGAGCTCACGGGTCTCCTCCTGGAGGCCTGCGGCGCCGACTGGGACCGGGTCGAGCGCGTCGAGGACCGCAAGGGCCACGACCTGCGCTACTCCGTCGACTGGTCCAAGATCCGCGACGAGCTCGGCTACACCCCGAAGCACGACTTCACCACGGGCCTGGCCGACACCGTCGCCTGGTACCGCGACAACCGGGCCTGGTGGGAGCCCCTCAAGGCACGGGTGGAGCGCGGCTGATGAAGTGGCTGGTCACCGGTGCCGGCGGGATGCTCGGCCACGATGTGCTGGACGAACTCGCCCGGCGCGGTGAGCAGTTCGTCGGTCTCGACCGCGCCGCCCTGGACATCACCGACCCGGCGTCGGTGGACCGGGCGTTCGCGGAGCACCACCCCGACGTGGTGGTGAACTGCGCGGCCTACACCGCCGTGGACGACGCCGAGACCGACGAGGAGCGGGCCCTTCGCATCAACGGCGAGGGGCCCCGGCTCCTCGCCCGTGCCTGCGCCGCCTCGGGCGCGCGGCTGGTGCACGTCTCCACCGACTACGTCTTCGACGGCGAGGAGCGCAGCACGCCGTATCCGGAGACCCATCCCACCGCGCCCCGCACCGCGTACGGCCGGACCAAACTCGCCGGAGAGCAGGCCGTGTTGACGGAACTGCCCGGCGCGAGCGCGGTCGTGCGCACGGCTTGGCTGTACGGAGCCTGTGGGGGTAACTTCGTCCGCACGATGATCGGGCTGGAGGCACGTCGCGACACTCTCGACGTCGTCGACGACCAGCGCGGTCAACCGACCTGGACCGCCGACGTCGCCGTTCGGATCGCCGATCTTGGCGCCCGTGTCGGCCGCGTCGAGGGCGCGCACGGGGTGTTCCACGCGACCAGCTCCGGCGAGACCAGCTGGCACGGTTTCGCGCAGGAGGTGTTCCGGCTCATCGACGCCGATCCGGAGCGTGTACGCCCCACCACCAGCGCGGCCTTCGTCCGTCCCGCGCCCCGCCCCGCCTACAGCGCCCTCGGGCACGAGCGGTGGCGGGAGGTCGGACTGGAACCGCCGAGGGACTGGCGGTCCGCCCTGCACGAAGCACTTCCTCACATCCGCAAGGAGATTTCTTCGTGAAACGTCATGAGTTCCTGCGGGGGCTCCACAAGTCAACAGCGAACCGCAACTACCTGGAGATCGGCGTCAACGACGGCCGCAGCCTGACGCTCTCCCGGGTACCCAGCGTCGCGATCGATCCCGCGTTCAAGGTGGTCACGGAGATCCGCTGTGACGTTCACCTGGCCAAGGCGACCAGCGACGACTTCTTCGCTCGGGACAACCCGCTGGTCCACCTGCGCGGCGGTAGGCACCCCCTGCGTCAACTGGCCCGCAACCGCAGCCCGTTGGGCTGGTGGCGGACCACCACGCTGGACCTGTCGTTCATCGACGGCATGCACCTGTTCGAGTACGCGCTGCGCGACTTCATCAACGTGGAGAAGCACTCGGACTGGGCCAGCGTCATCGTCTTCGACGACATGCTGCCGCGCAGCATCGACGAGGCGGCCCGGGACCGGCACACCGACGCCTGGACCGGTGACGTCTACAAGCTGGTCGAGATCCTCGCCCGCTACCGTCCCGACCTGGTGACGGTCCTGGTCGACACGCAGCCCACCGGCCAGCTCGTGGTCTTCGGCGCGGACCCCACCAGCACGGTCCTCAAGGACGAGTACGACGAGATCGTCGCCGAGTTCGAGGTCCCGGACCCGCAGAAGGTGCCCGAGGCGATCCTGGAGCGCACCACCGCGGTGAAGCCCGAGGCGCTGCTCGGGGCCGGCTTCTGGGGCCCCCTCGCCAAAGCGCGGGACCGCGGGACCAAGCGGTCCCGCGGCTGGGAGCCCCTGCGCCGCGCGGTGGAGCAGCTCAGCGTCAGTCGCTGAGCCGGCCACTCCGCAGTCGCTCGTAGTAGGCGGAGCAGTCCGCGTAGGACGGAAGAAGTCCTGACTGCTCCGCCTCTGCCAGTGTCGGCGCCTTCGCGTCCTTCTCCGACAGCACCGGCTCGAAGCCCTCGGGCCAGGCGATGCCGAGCGCCGGGTCGAGCGGGTTGATCCCGTGCTCGCGCCCGGGCGAGTAACCCGTCGAGCAGAGGTAGATGACCGTCGCGTCGTCGGTCAGGGCCATGAACGCGTGCCCGAGACCCTCCGCGAGGAACACGGCGTGCTGAGTCTCGTCGTCCAGCCGGACGGCCTCCCACTGACCGAACGTGGGAGAGCCGACGCGGATGTCCACGACCACGTCGAGGACCGCGCCGCGCACGCACTTCACATACTTCGACTGGCTCGGCGGTACGTCGGAGAAGTGCACTCCACGCACCACACCGCGCCGCGAGACCGAGCAGTTGGCCTGGGACAGAGCCAGGTCGTACCCGGTGGCCTCGCGGAACTCCTCGCCGCGGTACCACTCGTGGAAACTGCCCCGGTCGTCAGGGAAGACCTTGGGTTCCAGGACCCAGGCGCCTTCGATTCCCAGTGATCGCACGTTCTCTTGTCCTCCGACTCGCTCGGGCACTGCTTGTTTGTCCGGACACCGCGACGGGCGCCGGTACCCCTACCTGTTCAGGGCGCGCTTCAGCCTGCGGGCCACCCGGCGGGCCAGCCCCGGCCTGGCCTTGGCGGCCACCGGCTTCGGCGCGGGCTTCGGCTCGGCGGACTTGGGGGCCTTCGGCGCCGCCTCCACCCGGATACCGCCCGCGTCACCGGTCAGCCGGACCGGCAGCGCGAGGAAGCGCTGCCCGGCGGCGGACGGGGCCAGGCACACCGACGCGTTCCACGCCGCGTCCTTCAGCTCGGCGGCCGGCACCTCGGCGGCCAGCCGTGCGCCGGAGGACTCGGGGGAGACCACACCGGGCACGTCCAGCGTCGTACCGGACGACGTGTGGGTCAGCCGCAGCACTACGTCGGTGGTGGCGGGGACGTGGAAGGGGAGCAGGACGCCGACGCGGGCGCCGGTGACGGTGAAGTCGCCGGGCTTGAGGCCGGCGAGGCCGAGCCGGGTGCTCGCCTTGTCGACGTCGAGCGAGACGTTGCCGTGCGGCTCCGTGTAGTACGGGAGCAGGATCTGGCCGCCGACGACACCGGCGTGCCCGGCGTTCTCGCCGTGCTGCGGGACCGGGCCGAGGCGGCACTCCTTGTTCCAGGAGCCGATGACGACACGGACGTACGTGTCCCAGAGGCCGCCGGCCAGCGGGGAGCCGCCGGCCGCGGTGGCGGGGTCGACGGTGGCCGTGGCGTGCAGGACCAGGCGGACGCCGTCGCCGTCGGCGACCGTCTCGCGCGAGATCTGCACGGGCTGGAAGTGCGAGGCGGCGCTGGTGCGTTCACGGACGACGAGGTCGGCCGTCGCCTTCTTGAAGGCGTGGGTGGCGTCGGCCGTGAGCATGCCGGTCGCCTCGGCGAGGGTCTTCGGCTCCGGGTGCTTGGGCGCGGGAGCGCCCTCGGCGGGGAACACCGCCGGCTTGCCGTCGATGACGAACTCGGCCTGGTAGTGGACCAGGAGCTTGCCGTCCCGCCACTCGATCTCGCCGGGGACCGCCTTCGGTTTGAGGGAGGACTCCCACTTCGCGAGGTCGACGAGATCGTCGTAGCGGTCGGCCGCGGCGAGGGCGGCGACGACCCGCAGCCGGGGGCCGAGACCGGCCGCGACGCCGGGGCCGAAGCGCTCGGTCATGACACCGCGGATCTCCTTGAGGAGGTCGCGGCGGTAGTCGTCCGGGGCCTGGAGCAGACGGCCGCCGCCGAGGCGCTCCGTCATCTCGACGCGCAGCCAGCGGCGGAAGATCCGGTCACGGGCCGCACCGGGCTCGGTGTACTTCTCGACGACGTCGAGGGCCTCGCGCAGGTTCTTGAAGTAGCCGACGGGGTCGAAGCGTTGGAAGCCGGCGTTCGAGGCGTCCTCGCGCTTGATGTGGTAGTAGCAGACGTAGTCGCTGAGCACGGCGACGCTGTCCGCGGCGAGGAAGGCCTCCGTCACGAAGACGTGGTCCTCAAGACGCCGACGTCCCTCGGGGAACCGCAGGTCGATGCGGTCGAGGAACGCGCGGCGGAACATCTTGTGCGGGGTGAGGCTGTCCATCAGCGGCGCGGTCTCGACCGACGCGTGCGGATGGTTCTTGCGGAACAGCTCCACCGGCACGGCGCGGCCCTTGCCGGCCATCTTGCCGACGACGACGTCGGCGCCGTTGGCCACGCCGTACTCGTACATCCGCTCCAGGGCCTCGTCGCCGAGGTAGTCGTCGTTGTCGACGAACATGACGAACTCGCCCCGGGACGCGGCGATGCCGACGTTCCGGGGCTTGCCCGACCAGCCCGAGGCCTCCTGGTGGATGACGTGCATATGGGGGTGCTCGGCGGCGATCTCGTCGAGCCGAGCGGGCGTGCCGTCCGTCGAGCCGTCGTCGACGAAGATCGCCTCGTACTCATCGTTGGGCAGCGACTGCCTCAGGAGAGAGGAAATGCAATCCTCGATATAAGGCCCTGGGTTGTATACAGGGACGACGACACTGACTTTGACCGACATCCGGTTTTCAGCCCCCTTGTTTGCGCCACCCGTCCCCTTTTGTGGAACGGCGCGGTGGGCTGATGCTAACCCGCCCCGTCCCGATGCCTTCCATTGGGCCGGTGTTGGGTATTGGTTCACCAGACATAGGTAAAATCAGTTCTGCATATGGGTCTTTGCCAACAGCTCCAGGATCTCGGCGGAGGTGCCCGTCTCGCCCAGCCGCGGGAAGATCCGCTCGATGCTGTTGATGTGCGTGACCGCGTCCAGGTCGCTCATCGCGTCCGTGGCCAGGGTCACGTGGTAGCCGTGCTCGTGGGCCGCACGGGCGGTGGACTCGACGCCGATGCTGGTGGCGATGCCGGTCAGCACGATCTGGGTGACACCGCGACGGCGCAGCTGCACGTCAAGGTCCGTGCCGTGGAAGGCGCCCCAGTTCCGCTTGGTGATCCGGATGTCGGAGGGGTGCCCGGCCAGCTCGTCGACGATGACGTCCCAGCCCTCGGGGCGGGCCCCGCCACCGGCACGCTGCTGCTCGGTACGGCCGGGCACGGCGTCCGCGCCGTCCTCGGCGAAGCTGACCCGGACCAGGACCACCGGAAGGCCGGCGGCCCGGAAGGCGTCGGCGAGTCCGACGGAACGGGCGACGACCTCGGGACCGCTGTACGGCTGGGTCGGGGCGCCGACGATGCCGCCCTGGAGGTCGATCACGACGAGGGCGGTACGCGGGTCGAGCGTGGTGGGTGCCATGGGAAAGGCCTTTCAGGAGATACGGGGGATTCCGTGGGTCAGGAGGCGGTTTGCGGGGTCAGGCAGTGTGCGGGGTGAGGGTGCGCAGCGAACGGTCGGGCAGCGTGATCACCAGGAGCAGCGCCGAACCGGCGGCCATGAACAGGGCCAGGCCGTGCAGCCCCGGTGTGTCGGCGCGGTGCGGGAAGAAGGCCGCGGTGGCCGCCGACGCGGCCAGTGCACCGAGGTACATGAAGGTGCGCAGCAGTCCGGCGGCGGACGCGATGCGCGCGGGCTCGGCCTGCCGGTACAGCGCGTTCTGCCCGGCCAGTCCGAGCAGGCCCTGCGGGACGCCCAGCACCGCGCCGACGGCCAGCAGCAGCCAGACCGGGCTGCCGGAGTCCACCAGCAGCAGCGCGGCACAGCCCACGACCTGGACGGCACCGCCGACGAGCAGCTTGGCGCGGACCGCCTCACGGCGCCCGGTGAGGGAGGAGACGCCGAGCGCGGTGGCGGACAGCGGCAGCAGGACGAGCCCGGCGCTGGAGGCGCTGAGCCCGCGCCCCTCCTCCAGCCACTGCGTGTAGCCGTAGAGGAAGGCGTACGACGTGGTGTAGGCGAGGAACTGGCGGACGTACGTGGTCACCAGGGGGAGGTTGCCGCCGAGGACGCGCAGGTCCACGAAGGGTTCCGGGACGCGCAGTTCGCGCCGCGCGAAGGCGGCGGCCGCGACGGCGGAGAGGACCGGGAGGTACCACTCGGAGAGCCTGGGGGCGGTCAGGAACATCATCAGCGAGACCAGCATGACGGCGAACAGGAGCATGCCGGGCGGGTCGACGTCGCGCCGGGCGTCCGCCGTGTCCCGGCCCGTCCTCGGGAGTCGCAGCGCGCCGAGGACCAGGCAGGCCAGGGACAGCGGCACGTTGACGGTGAAGATGGCGCGCCAGCCGCCGACGCCGATGAGGAAGCCGCCGAGCGTGGGCCCGATCACCGACACCGTCTGCGCGGAGACGGCCAGCGCGGTGAGGACACCGGCGGGGCTGTCCTTGCCGGTGCGCTCGGCCTCGTCGCGGGTCAGCTGCATCGCGGCCGGATACGCGGCCGAGGTGCCGAACCCCAGCAGGACCCGGGCGGCGATCAGCACACCGAGCGACGGAGCGAGGGCGCCCGTCACACCGGCGATGCCGACCAGGGCCGTACCGATGAGATAGAGCCGCCGCGGCCCGTACATGTCGACGAGCCGCCCGATGACCGGCTGTCCCACGGCGGTGGCGAGATACAGCGCCGAGACCAGCCACACCGTCTCCGAGGGCGGGGCCCCGAAGGCGACGCCGATGGGCACGAGGGCCACGGCGATCATCGAGGAGTTGATCGGGTTCAGCACCGAACCGAGGACCATCGGCGCGATCAGGCGCCGGTCGAAGCCGCTCGGTGCGGGGCGGGAGGCCCGGGGGTTCTGGGTGAGCTTCGGTATCACTGCTCGGACAGCCGTTCCATCAGCCCGAGCGCCTCGATGATGGTCTGCCGCTCCCGCTCCGTGTACCGGTCCTCGAAGGCGCGGGCCAGCCACTCCGAGCGCAGCTGCCTGTTGTCCTCGATGCGCGCGCGGCCCGCCTCGGTGAGGGTCACCAGGTGCCTGCGGCCGTCGTCGGGGTCGGGGCTGCGGCGGATGAGGCCGTGCTGGTCGAGGGCGGCGAGCGTGGCGGCCATCGACTGCGGTCGGACTCCCTCGGCGGACGCCAGGGCGCTGGCCGTCGCCGCGCCGTGCTTGCCGACCAGGGTGAGCGCCGACTCCTGCGACGGGGTGAGGTCCTCGTCGGTCGCCACCTCCCGGATCCTGCGGCGCAGCCGACTGAGCACGACCCGCAGGTCACGGGCGGACCGCGCCGCCGAGCCGGAGACTCCCGCCGGTGTCTCAAGAGGTACGTGTTCCATACATCCACCGTAGAACTCGTCAGGCGGAACTGTCCAGTCGCGACTGAACAGCCTGGACTGCGGATCTCGTACGACTCCGCGCACGCCTCCTCGACGTCGGCCGCACCACCCCTACCCTGGGACCGTGCGCCTGCTGCTCATGTCCGACACCCACCTCCCCAAGCGCGCCAGGGAACTCCCCGCGCCACTCCTCGCCGAACTCCCGCGCGCCGACGTGGTGTTCCACGCCGGCGACTGGGTCGACACCGCGACGCTCGACCTCCTGGAGAGCCACAGCCGCCGGCTCGTCGCCGTCCACGGCAACAACGACGGCCCCGCGCTCCGCGCCCGACTCCCCGAGGTGGCCCACATCGAACTCGACGGCCTGCGCTTCGGCGCCGTCCACGAGACGGGCCCCGCCCAGGGCCGCGAGGCACGCTGCGCGGCCCGCTTTCCCGACCTGGACGTCCTCGTCTTCGGACACAGCCACATCCCCTGGGACACGACCGCCGAGAGCGGACTGCGCCTGCTGAACCCGGGCTCCCCGACGGACCGACGCCGTCAGCCGCACTGCACGTACATGACGGCGACGGTGGAGGAGGGCGCGCTGACGGACGTCGTGCTGCATCGGCTGCCGCCGAGGAACTGACCGGGACACGGGCGCCGGTCCAGGCGGACGGGTGGGCGGGTGAGTGAGTGAGCGGTCGGTGTGGCGGCCAACTGCCGTTCCAGCGCGGGCTGTTGGAGGTCGTGGTCGACGCCGTCGGTCAAACCACGGTCCCCGTCACCGTCCCGCACTCCGATGGATCGCCCCCGCCGCCCCGGTCAACGGCACCCCCGTGCCGCCCCACCGCAGCGCGACGATCTCCGCGGCCACCGACACCGCCACCTCCTCGGGCGTACGGGCGCCGAGGTCCAGTCCGACCGGTGACCGCAGGCGGGCCAACCCGCCCTCGTCCAGGCCGGATTCGCGCAGCCGCCGCATCCGGTCCTCGTGCGTGCGGCGGCTGCCCATCGCCCCGATGTACGCGGCGGGCCGGCGCAGCGCCTCCTCCAGCAGCGGTACGTCGAACCTCGGGTCGTGGGTCAGGACGCAGATCACCGTCCGCTCGTCGGTGTCCGTGTCGTGCAGATAGCGGTGCGGCCAGTCCACGACCACCTCCACGCCCGCCGGGAACCGCGTCGGCGTGGCGAACACCGGGCGGGCGTCGCACACGGTGACCCGGTAGCCGAGGAAGTCACCGATGCGGGCGACCGCCGCCGCGTAGTCGATCGCGCCGAAGACCAGCATCCGGGGCGGCGGCGCGAAGGAGTGCAGAAACACGGCGACAGCGTCCTCGCGCCGCTCGCCACGAGGCCCGTAGTGCCGCAACCCGGTCGCCCCGAGCGCCAGTTCACCCCGGGCGTCGGCGGCCACCGCGCTGTCCAGGCCGGTGGTGCCGAGGGTGCCGGACACCCCGGAACCACCATCGCCGCCGCCCGCGCCCTCCGCCCAGACGGCAAGCGTGGTTCCCCGGACCGCGGGCCCGTCGACCACTGTCGCCACGGTCACCGGCTCACCCGCGGCGACCGATCGGGCCACCGCCCCGAACGCGGGATCGGTCTCGGGGGTGACGGGCCGGACCAGCACGGTGATCTCCCCGCCGCACGTGAGTCCCACCGCGAAGGCGTCCGCGTCGCTGTACCCGAAGGTCGCCGACCGGGCCTCGCCGTCGGCCACGACCTCCCGCGCGAGCTCGAAGACCGCCCCCTCCACGCACCCGCCCGACACACTCCCCACGACCTCGTCGCCCGGCCCGACCGCCATCGCCGCCCCGGGTTCCCGCGGCGCGCTGCGGCTGACGGCGACCACCGTGGCCAGGCCGAACGGGGCACCCGCGGCATACCAGCGGCTCAGCACCGGGAGAAGGTCACGCATGCTCGGCTCCTGTCACCACCACCGCCGGAAGGCCGCAAGCGTCGCATCCAGTCCCTCGGCCGGACCGGAACGCCACGCCCTCGCCTCCTGGCCGGGACCGTGTCCCACGCCTGGTCCCCGAGCCCCGGCATCATGCGCGAGGCATGGGGAGGATGCGGTGTCCGCGGCTCGTGCGCGCGGGCCGGAGTGGTCTCCCGATGTGTCAACAGGGCTGGTGGCGCGCATACTTACTCGTGAGTCAGAAGTGTTGACAGTGTCCGGAATTCCCCGGACTGTAGTGGACATGACGAATGTCCGGGCGCGTTTGATCGTGATCCTGGTTGTCCTCTGCGGATTCCTGTCGGTTGCGGGCGCGGGTCCCGCGACCGCCGCCACTCCCACCGACTCCCTCTGGTTCGACGGCTCTGCGCTGACCGTGCAGAACGGCAGCTTCGTCGACGGCTACGGCCGCCAGGTCGTGCTGCGCGGCTACAACGTCTCCGGTGAGACCAAGCTGGAGGAGAACAGCGGCCTCCCCTTCGCGTCGGTCGCCGACGCGAAGAAGTCGGCGACCGCGCTGCGCGCCCTCGGCGGCGGCAACTCGGTCCGCTTCCTGCTGTCCTGGGCCCACGCGGAACCCGTCCGCGGCCAGGTCGACACCACCTACCTGGCCGCGGCGACCGCGCAGATGCAGGCGTTCCTCGACGCCGGGATCCGTGTCTACCCCGACTTCCACCAGGACCTCTACTCCCGCTACCTGTTCAACAGCGGCAGCTGGTACACCGGTGACGGTGCCCCCAAGTGGGCCGTGGCACTGGGGAGTTACCCGCAGGAGTCCTGCGGGATCTGTCTCTTCTGGGGTCAGAACATCACCCAGAACACGGCCGTGACCAAGGCGCAGTACGACTTCTGGCACAACAACTACGGCCTCCAGGACGCCTTCCTCGTCACCGCGCAGTCGACGATGACGTACATCCAACAGCACCTGAGCACCGACGAGTTCGCGGGTGTCGTCGGCTTCGACCCGTACAACGAGCCCTTCGCGGGCACCTACGACTCCGGTCAGACCAGCCGTACCTGGGAGCAGAACCTGCTCTGGCCGTTCTACGTGAAGTTCCGGGCCCGGATGGACGCGGCCGGCTGGAGCGCCAAGCCCGCACTCGTCGAGCCGAACCTGTTCTGGAACTCCAACATCTCCTCGCAGGTGCAGGTGGGCGGACTCCTCGACGCGGGCACCCTCGGGTCGCGGTACGTCTTCAACACCCACTTCTACGACCAGAAGGCGATCTCCGGCATCCTGATGTGGGGCAACGCGGCCGACGGGCAGTACGCGACCGACTTCGGGACGGTCCGCGACCGGGCCGCCGCGGCCGGCACCGCGGCCGTCGTCAGCGAGTTCGGGCATCCGCTGTCCGGCACCGTCGCGGGGAAGGCGCCCACCGTCCTCAAGGCGATGTACCAGGCCCTCGACTCCCGGCTGCCGGGCGCGAGTTGGTGGTCCAATCCGGCCGGCTCCGGTCCCGTCCTCTCCGGCACGCAATGGCAGTGGGACATCTACAACGGCCGCCACGACGAGCTGATGAACGACAACCCCGCCAAGGTGCTCACCTCCGGCGACGCCTGGAACGACGAGGACCTCTCCGCCGTCGACATGACCGACTCCGGCACGGTGACGCTCCGTCAGGACGCCCGGCTGCTCGACCGGATCTACCCGAGCGCGACCGCCGGCACCACCGTCGCCTTCACCTACGAGGACCGCTCCCGCGACGGCTCGACGACCCTGACCTGGAACCCGGTCCCCAGCTCGCTCCCGAACGTGTCCTCACTGGTCGGCTCCGGTCAGTACGGCCTGCTGATGTGGCGCTCCAACAGCTCCACCGCACCGACCGAACTCCACCTCCCGGCGTCCTTCCCGGCCGCGTCCACCACCGTGGTCTCCGACCTGGGAGCCCTCTCGGGCGTTCCGGCGTACACGTCGTCGACCCCCATCGGCTACGCCGCCGAACCGGGCGGCACCGGCAGCCGCCGTCTGCTGCTCTCCGCCACCGGCTCGGGAACCCTGCACTACGCCCTGATCACCAACGGAGCGACGAGCCCCTCCTCGACGCTCCTGAACGCGGCCAGGTCCGAACTGACCGCCTGGGCGGCGGCGCACAGCTGACCGTCACGGGGCGCCGGTCCTCCCTGGGGCCGGCGCCCTTTCGGTGTGTGAAGACATCCGGACACACACGGATTCGGAGTGAACTTGACGAGAAGTGGGGAAGGAGCGCTCTTTTCCGCAAGACCACGGACACGACAAGATTGGCCGGTGGGCAACGAGACAGGGGTATGACAGTGGCGGGCAGGCTCAAGGCGCCGACCGGTCGTTACGGCGGCAAGTCCGCCGAGGAACGGCAGGCCGAGCGGCGCGGACGCTTCCTGGACGCCGCGCTCCAGCTGTTCGGCGACAGCCCCGGCTACCGCGCCACGACCGTCGCCGCGCTCAGCGAGGCCGCGGGCCTGTCCACCCGGCAGTTCTACGAGGAGTTCCGCAGCCTGGAGGACGTGCTGGCCGCCCTCCACCTGCTGGTCAACGACTGGGCCGAGGAGGCCGTCCTCACCGCGCTCACCGCCGTCGAGGGCCAGCCGCTCGCCGAGCGCTCCACCGCGATCTTCCAGGCCTACGCCGCGAACGTCACCGGCGACCCGCGCCGCATCCGCATCACCTTCGTCGAGATCATCGGCGTCAGCCCCCGGCTGGAGGAACAGCGGCTGGCCCGCCGCGCCCGCTGGATCAACCTCATCTGCGGCGAGGCGAAGGCCGCGGCCCGGCGTGGGGAAGCGGCCCGCCGCGACTACCGCATCGCCGCGACGGCCTTCATCGGCAGCGTCAACGGTCTCCTCCACGACTGGAGCGCGGGCTGGGTCGACGCCACCCTGGACGAGGTCGTCGAGGAACTCGTCCGGCAACTGCTCGGCATCATGCGGCCACCGGGCTGGAACGGCTAGTCCGAGTCGTCGTCGGCCGTCGCGTACTCGTCCAGGCGGCGGGCCAGCGCCCGTACGAGATCGCGCAGCGCGGCCGGCCGCTCGACGACGAACGGCCGGTCCACGGCGGCGAGCACGGCCGGGATCCACTCCAGCCGCTCGGCCCGGATCCGGACGTGGACCCAGCCGTCCTCCGCCGTGTCGGCGGGCGCGGACAGGGTGGCGATCCCGGGCGGCAGACGCGCGCGGACATGCGGGATGCCGCCCTGGATCCGCACCGCCACATCGTGGGTCCACGGCGTGCTCGCGAGGCTGTCCAGCACCGTGGCCGCCGGGTCGAAATCCGCCGGGACGTCGAACGAGCCGGACTCCACGCGCAGGCCCGTGATCCGGTCCAGCCGAAACGTGCGCACCGCCCCGTCGGCGGGGTCCGCCCCGGTCAGATACCACCGCCCGGCATGCGCCACGAGGCCGTAGGGCAGGACGGTACGGTCGCTCGCCCGGCCCTTCCGGTCGGTGTAGGCGACGGCGACCGGCCGCCGGTGGAGCGCGGCCTCCGCGAGTTCGAGGAGCACCTCCGTCTCCGGGGCGACGGCGGCACGGGACCGCGCGGTGAAGTCGGCCGTGTCCAGCAGCGCGTCGAGCCGTCGGCGCAGGGCTGCGGGCAGCACCCGCAGCAGTTTCGCCGTGGCGCTCTCGCCCGCCGCCGTTGACGTGGTGACGAGACCCTCTCTACGACCTGCCAGCAGCCCCAGGACGACGGCCAGGGCCTCCTCGTCCGTGAGCATCAGCGGCGGCATCCGATAGCCGGGGGCGAGCCGGTAGCCGCCGTAGCGACCGCGCACGGAGTCGACCGGTACGCCCAGCTCCAGCAGATGGCCGGCGTAGCGGCGGACCGTGCGTTCGTCGACGCCCAGCCGGGCGGCCAGGTCGGGGACGGTACGGAGGCCACCGCCCTGGAGGATCTCCAGCAGGGCGAGCACGCGCGCGGTCGAAGTGGTCACCCCGAAAGTCTGCCTCGGATACCGGGCGAAAGCTGTCCGGTATCGGTCCTAGCGTGGGAGACACCCCTTCCGGCAGCACCGCATCCGACAGGAAGACCCTCATGAACTTCGTCTCGATCCGTGTCATCACCGACGACGTCGCCCGCCTCGTCGGCTTCTACGAACAGGTCACCGGCGTCACGGCCGCCTGGTCGACCCCCGACTTCGCCGAACTGACCACGCCCGCCTGCACGTTGGCGATCGCGAGCACGCGTACGGTGGCCCTGTTCGGCGCCGGCTCCGCGCGCCCCGCCGCCAACCACTCGGTGATCACCGAGTTCCGCGTCGCCGACGTCGACGCCGAGTTCGAGCGTCTGGCGCCCCTGGACTGCGAGATCGTCCAGAAGCCGACCACGATGCCGTGGGGCAACCGCTCCCTCCTCTTCCGGGACCCCGACGGCAACCTGATCAACCTCTTCACGCCGGTCACCCCCGAGGCCCTGCGGCGCCAGCAGCGCTAGGCGTGCGCGTCGAGCGCGGCGAGCACGGGCGCGTACCCGTCCTCGGCGCGCACCCGGGCGCCGAGGTCCCGTGCCCGCTCGGCGCGGCCGGGTTCCCGCACGGCCCGGACGAGCGCGGCCGAGAGGGACGCGGCGGTCAGTCCGCGCAGCGGCACGGCGCGGGGCGCCACCCCCAGGGCGACCAGGCGCGCGGCCCAGAAGCCCTCGTCGAACTGGATCGGCACCGGTACGGCGGGCACCCCGGCGCGCAGCCCGGCCGCGGTCGTGCCCGCACCGCAGTGGTGGACCACGGCCGCCATCCGGGGGAACAGCGCCGCGTGCGGGACCTCGCCGACGGTCAGGACGTCGTCGCCGCTCGCCGCCAACCCGCCCCAGCCGCGCTGGATCACCCCGCGCAGCCCCGCCAGGCGCAGCGCCCGCACGATCTCGGCGCTCAGCCGCTGCGGATCGGGCACCGTGGCACTGCCGAGCCCCACGAAGACCGGGGGCGGACCGGCGTCGATGAAGTCGTCCAGCTCCGGCGGGAGTCGGGCGTCGCCGTCGTACGGCCACCAGTAGCCCGCCACCGTGAGCCCGGTGCGCCAGTCGGCCGGGCGGGGCACGATCAGTGGGCTGAAGCCGTGATGGACGGGCCAGTCCTGCCGTTCCCGGGTGCGGAGGGCGGCGCCGGGGCGGCTGCGGGGGAGTCCCAGGCGGGTCCTCAACTCCGGTACGGCGGCGGCGAAGACGTGTTCCACCGCGCGGTTCACCCCGCGCCCGGCGACCCGGTTGCCGACCGCGCCCCAGGAGCCGCCGCCGAGCACCGGCGGGGCGAACTCCCGTGTGGGCGCGATGGGTTGGAGGTACACGCCCATGCTCGGCAGGGACAGCCCCTCGGCGATGGTGTGTCCCAGCGGCCCCAACGAGCTGGACAGCAACAGCACATCGCTCGACCGGGCGGCCGTCAGCAGGTCGTCGGTCATCCGTCCGACCAGGGCCCGCGCCATCCCGACGACCCGCAGCAGCTTGCCCGCACCGGAGGCGCTGCGATGCAGCCCGCGCCCCCGCGAGGACTCCAGCTCGGCCCGGGGGTCCACCGGAAGGGGATGGAAGCCGACGCCCGATCCCGCCACGAGGGGCGCCAAGGCCGCGTGGGTGACGAGGGTGACCTCGTGTCCCGCGCGGACCAGGGCCTGTCCGAGTCCGGTGTAGGGGGCCACGTCGCCCCGGGATCCCGCCGTCATGATCGCTACGCGCACGCGGGTCAGTATCCCGTCCGGTGGCCGAGGAGTGGGGGACGCCAAGTGCCCCTCGTGTCACAGCCGTTGACTTAGTTCTCCGGTGGCTCTACGTTCAGCGCGCCGTTCGGTTCGATAACCCGATCCTTGTTCGAGATCTCGAAAATCGGCAAAGGAGCCGTATGTTTCGCACCCTCGTCCTGCGCGCGCTGGCGACGGCCGCGGCAGTACTCACCCTGCTTCTCGTCGCCGGACCCGCGCCCGTGGACCCCCTCCGGGCGGCCCCGGTCGCCTCGACGACCCGTCAGGTCGCCGTGCCCACCGCCCCGATGGGCTGGGCCTCCTGGAACTCCTTCGCCGCGAAGATCGACTACACCGTCATCAAGAAGCAGGTCGACGCGTTCGTCGCCGCCGGCCTCCCGGCGGCCGGCTACCAGTACATCAACATCGACGAGGGCTGGTGGCAGGGCACCCGCGACAGCGCGGGCAACATCACCGTCGACACCAGCGAGTGGCCCGGCGGGATGAGCGCCATCGCCGACTACATCCACAGCAAGGGCCTCAAGGCCGGCATCTACACCGACGCGGGCGCGAACGGCTGCGGCTACTACTACCCGACGGGCCGCCCCGCCGCCGCCAACACCGGCAGCGAGGGCCACTACGACCAGGACATGCTCCAGTTCTCGCGCTGGGGCTTCGACTTCGTGAAGGTCGACTGGTGCGGCGGCGACGCCGAGGGACTCGACGCGGCGACCGCGTACAAGGCGATCAGCGCCTCGGTCACCAGGGCCACCGCCACCACGGGCCGCGCGCTGACCCTCTCGATCTGCAACTGGGGCAACCAGAACCCCTGGAACTGGGCTCCCGGCCTGGCCCCCATGTACCGCACGAGCACGGACATCATCTACTACGGCAACTCGCCGTCGACGTCCAACATGCTCTCCAACTTCGACCAGGGCCTGCACCCGGCCGCCCAGCACACCGGCTACTACAACGACCCCGACATGCTGATGGTCGGCATGCCCGGCCTCACCGCCGCCCAGAACCGCACCCACATGGCGCTCTGGGCGATCTCCGGCGCCCCCCTCCTCGCCGGCAACGACCTCACGACCCTCACCGCCGAGACCACCGGTATCCTCACCAACCCCGAGGTGATCGCGGTCGACCAGGACCCGCGCGGACTCCAGGGCGTCAAGGTCGCCGAGGACACGACCGGACTCCAGGTCTACGGCAAGGTCCTCTCCGGCCTCGGCAACCGCGCGGTCACCCTCCTCAACCGCACCTCCACCGCCCAGAACATCACCGTCCGCTGGTCCGACCTCGGCCTGACCACCGCGTCCGCCACCGTCCGCGACCTGTGGTCCCGCGCCACCGTCGGTTCCTACGGCACGAGCTACACGGCCGCCGTCCCGGCCGGCGGCTCCGTGTTCCTGCGGATCAGCGGCGGCACCGAGGCGGCGAGCACCACCTACACCGCCACCTCCACCGGCAGGTACACGGGCGTCGGCGCGGCGAGCACCGGCCTGAACGTCGTCGACGTCACCTACACCAACACCGGCTCCACGGCCGTCACCGGCACCCTCCAGGTCAACGGACAGACCGCCACGGCGGTCTCCTTCCCGCCGACCGGCTCCAACGCGGGCACGGTCTCGGTACAGGCCGACCTGTCCAAGGGATCGGCCAACTCCCTTACCCTGAGCGGCAGTTCACTGCCGACACTGGGGACCGTCAACGTCCAGCCGATCCCCGGCACCAACGGCTCCCTGGTCGTCGGCACACAGTCCGGCCGCTGCGCCGACGTCTACAACAACACCATCACCAACGGCACCCAGGCCGAGATCTGGGACTGCAACGGCGGCCAGAACCAGGCATGGACGTACACCTCCCGCAAGGAACTCGTGGTCTACGGCACCAAGTGCCTGGACGCCTACAACAACGGCACCACCAACGGCACGAAGGTCGTCATCTGGGACTGCAACGGTCAGAACAACCAGAAGTGGACCGCCAACTCCGACGGCACGCTGACCAACGTCAACGCGGGCCTCTGCCTGGACGCGTCCGGCGCCGCCACGGCCAACGGCACCCAGCTGATCCTGTGGACCTGCGGCACGGCGGACAATCAGAAGTGGACCCTGACCTAGGGCCTGTCCGCACGTACCGGCCGCGCAGTACATCGTCCCGCCGGTCGACAGGACCGGCGGGACACGCGCTCCTAGGCGAGCGCGAGCGCGAGGACGACCAGGCCCGTCGCCGCCAGCAGGGCACACCCCAACAGGCACCACGCGACGGCGCGTTGCCGCAGTCGCCGGTACGTCTCCTCGTACTCGTCCCGCAGTTGACGGCCCCGCTCGGCCGTCCGCTGCCACGACAGCCGGGCCAGGGCCAGGTACTCCGCCTCGAACTGCCCCTCCACCTCGGCCCGTTGCCCCTCGGCGAGCCAGTCGAGCCGCTCCGTGAACCGGGCTGCTGCGGTACGGCCCTCCGCGCGGGCGGCGGCGATCAGCAGATGGCCCTCGATGTCGTTGAGGAAGGCCCCGGTGTCGACGGGATGCTCGTCCATCGCGGTCACCGGGCCGCCAACTCCCTTTCCAGGGCCGGGATGTCGGCGTGGTGGAGGTCGAAGGCGGGGGACTCGCTGCGGATGCGGGGGAGCGTGACGAAGTTGTGGCGCGGCGGCGGGCACGAGGTCGCCCACTCCAGTGAACGGCCGTAGCCCCAGGGGTCGTCGGCCTCGGCCTTCCTGCCGTACTTGGCCGTCTTCCACACGTTGTAGAGGAACGGCAGGATCGACAGGCCCAGCAGGAACGAGAAGATCGTCGACACCGTGTTGAGCGTCGTGAGGCCCTCCACCGCCAGATAGTCGGGGATCCGGCGCTGCATCCCGTTCACGCCCAGCCAGTGCTGGACCAGGAAGGTGCCGTGGAAGCCGATGAACAGCGTCCAGAAGGTGAGCTTTCCCAGGCGCTCGTCGAGCATCCTGCCGGTCATCTTCGGCCACCAGAAGTGGAAGCCGGAGAACATCGCGAACACGACGGTGCCGAACACGACGTAGTGGAAGTGGGCGACGACGAAGTACGAGTCCGAGGTCGAGAAGTCCAGCGGCGGGGACGCGAGCATCACGCCGGTCAGGCCGCCGAACACGAACGTGATGAGGAAGCCGGTGGCCCAGAGCATCGGGGTCTCGAAGGAGAGCGATCCCTTCCACATGGTGCCGATCCAGTTGAAGAACTTCACGCCGGTCGGTAC
>NZ_JBIVED010000012.1:0-291879 GCF_044747445.1 Streptomyces sp. NPDC090083
CCGTCCGCGTTCCGCTTGAACCAGATGTTCGGGAACGCCAGGAAACGGTGCCAGGCCACCCCCATGTCGGTCTTCAGCGAGACGGTGATCATCCAGATGAAGGAGGTCGCGATCTTCACGCCGGCGAACAGGTAGGTGAGGTTCTGGAGCGTGGAGATGTCCAGGTGGCGGAGGGCCGAGACGACGGGGTACGAGATGAAGAAGGAGGCCTCGTACGCGTCGACGTGGTGCTGGGCGCCCTCCAGGGCGTGCAGCATGAAGATGCAGACGCCGACGATGAGGATGACGGCCTCGACGAAGTACGCCTGGCCGAAGTTGGAGCCGGCGAAGCGGGACTTGCGGCCCGGCCTGTCCGGCCTGTTCAGCTGGCGGATCGCGATGAGGGTCAGGATGCCCAGGACCGTCATCGTGCCGATGAACTCGACGAAGACGTTGTACGGGGCCCAGTCGCCGATGACCGGCAGCAGCCAGTCGGCCTGGAAGAGCTGGCCGGTGGCGTTGACGATCGTCAGCAGCAGTGTGAAGAAGCCCACCGCCACGAACCAGTGCGCTACGCCGACGACACCCCAGCGGTTCATCCGGGTGTGGCCGAGGAACTCCTTGGCCACGGTGACGGTCCGCTGGACGGGTTCGTCGGTGCGGGTGCCCTTGGGCACGTTCTGGCCGAGTCGCATGAAGGTGTAGATCTGCAGGACGGCGCGGGCGAACAGGGCCACACCGACCACGATCAGAACCAGCGACACGATGATCGCGGCGAGTTGCATTTCAGGGCTCCTCGGGCCTGCGAGGGGTCATTGCATCACCACTCAGCACATTACTAAGCGGTAACTTAATCGGTTCGACCGAGACTACCCCTATCTTGCGTCGCACTGTAGTCAGCCGTGCGGTGACGTGCGTCGCTGAGGGTCGCCTAAAAAGACCTGCTCCGGGCCGGTTCGCAAGCTTGTTACGGTCTGATCGTGTTATTCGTACTGAATTGGTACATTTGCCGCTAATTTGGATCCGTGCTCTACGGGATTCTCGCCGCCACGACCGCCCTCCTCCTCTCCGCCCTGCTCGCCGCACTGCTCCGGGTGCCCGCGCTCCGGGCCGGACTCGTCGACCGGCGACGACGGAACCGGCCCGTTCCGCTGCTCGGGGGACTGGCGGTCGCGCTCGCCGTCTCGGCGGTCACCTGGGCGTGCGACCGGACCGGACTCGCCCCCCTCGGTGACGGCGTCGACGGACTGCTGGCCGCCGGGGCCGCGGTCGCCGGGCTCGGGCTCGTCGCCGACGTCTGGCGGCTGAAGACCCGCTTCCTGGTTCTCGGTACGGCCGTGGCGGCCGCCTGTGTCGTGCCGTACGGCGAGATCGGGGTGCCCGGCGGTCTGCTGGCCGTGGCGTGGATCGTGTTCGTCGCCGGTGCCTTCAAGGGGCTCGATCACGCCGACGGGCTCGCCGGGACCGTCGGGGTGGTCACCGCCTTCGGGGTCGGGGCCTGTGCCGCGATGGAAGTGATGGACGGGCTCGCGGTGTTGCTCAGTGTGCTGGCCGCCGCGCTCACCGGGTTCCTGATGCACAACTGGCATCCCGCGCGGATCGCGCTCGGCGCGTGCGGGTCGCTGTTCACGGGGTTCCTGCTCGCCTCGGCCGCGGTGCTCACCCAGGGCGGGCACGGCCTGGGCGACGGTGCGGGCGTGCTGTTCGCGCTCACCGCCGTCGCCAGTGCCGACGCCGTCCTGGTGCTGCTGTCGCGGCGGCTGGCCGGGCGGGCGCTGCTGCGGGGCGGGCCGGACCATCTCGCCCACCGGCTGCGGCGGTTGGGGCTCACTCCGCAGGGGGCGGTGGTCCTCGTGGCGGTCGGAGGGTTCTCCGGGGTGGTCGTCGGGGTGCTCGTGCACAACGGGTGGGCGGACGGATCCGCCGTCATGTGGGTGGTGGGCGGGGCTCTTGTGGTCGTGTTCGGGTTGCTCAAAGTCTCGGTCCATGGGGGACGGCGTGCCGCGTCGACGCAGGTCAGGGTCCAGTTGCGTGTAAGGAACGGATAAGAGTTGAGTCTGCTCGACTCAGCTCTGTTGACCCAGCGGTGAGTGTCGTGCACACTTGAGTCCGTTCCACTCAAGTCATTGCTGGAGGAATCAACCATGGCACGTGCGGTCGGCATCGACCTGGGCACGACTAACTCCGTCGTCAGCGTTCTTGAAGGCGGCGAGCCCACCGTCATCACCAACGCAGAGGGCGCCAGGACCACGCCGTCCGTCGTCGCCTTCGCCAAGAACGGCGAGGTGCTCGTCGGAGAGGTGGCCAAGCGCCAGGCGGTCACGAACGTTGACCGGACCATCCGTTCCGTGAAGCGCCACATGGGCACGGACTGGAAGATCGAGCTCGACGGGAAGAACTTCAACCCGCAGCAGATGAGCGCCTTCATCCTGCAGAAGCTGAAGCGCGACGCCGAGGCCTACCTGGGCGAGAAGGTCACGGACGCGGTCATCACCGTCCCGGCCTACTTCAACGACTCCGAGCGCCAGGCGACGAAGGAGGCCGGCGAGATCGCGGGCCTGAACGTCCTGCGCATCGTGAACGAGCCGACCGCCGCCGCGCTGGCGTACGGCCTCGACAAGGACGACCAGACGATCCTCGTCTTCGACCTCGGTGGCGGCACCTTCGACGTGTCCCTCCTGGAGATCGGTGACGGCGTCGTCGAGGTGAAGGCCACGAACGGCGACAACCACCTCGGTGGTGACGACTGGGACCAGCGGGTCGTCGATTACCTGGTGAAGCAGTTCGCCGCGGGCCACGGCGTGGACCTGGGCAAGGACAAGATGGCCCTCCAGCGTCTCCGCGAGGCCGCCGAGAAGGCCAAGATCGAGCTGTCCAGCTCCACCGAGACCTCGATCAACCTGCCGTACATCACGGCGTCCGCCGAGGGCCCGCTGCACCTGGACGAGAAGCTCACCCGCGCCCAGTTCCAGCAACTGACGGCCGACCTGCTGGAGCGCTGCAAGACGCCGTTCCACAACGTCATCAAGGACGCCGGCATCTCGATCAACGAGATCGACCACGTCGTCCTCGTCGGTGGCTCCACCCGTATGCCGGCCGTCGCGGAGATCGTGCGCGAGCTGACCGGCGGCAAGGACGCCAACAAGGGCGTCAACCCGGACGAGGTCGTCGCCATCGGCGCGTCCCTCCAGGCCGGTGTCCTCAAGGGCGAGGTCAAGGACGTCCTGCTCCTCGACGTGACCCCGCTGTCCCTCGGCATCGAGACCAAGGGAGGGATCATGACCAAGCTCATCGAGCGCAACACCACGATCCCGACCAAGCGGTCCGAGATCTTCACCACCGCCGAGGACAACCAGCCCTCCGTGCAGATCCAGGTCTACCAGGGCGAGCGCGAGATCGCGGCGTACAACAAGAAGCTCGGGATGTTCGAGCTGACCGGTCTGCCGCCGGCCCCGCGCGGTGTCCCGCAGATCGAGGTCTCCTTCGACATCGACGCCAACGGCATCATGCACGTCACGGCCAAGGACCTCGGCACCGGCAAGGAGCAGAAGATGACCGTCACCGGCGGCTCCTCGCTGCCGAAGGACGAGGTCGACCGCATGCGCCAGGAGGCCGAGCAGTACGCGGACGAGGACCACCGCCGCCGCGAGGCCGCCGAGTCCCGCAACCAGGGCGAGCAGCTCGTCTACCAGACGGAGAAGTTCCTCAAGGACAACGAGGACAAGGTCCCCGGCGAGGTCAAGACCGAGGTCGAGGCCGCCGTCGAGGAGCTGAAGGCCGCGCTCAAGGGCGAGGACACCGCCGAGATCCGCACCGCCACCGAGAAGGTCGCCGCGGTCTCGCAGAAGGTCGGCCAGGCCATGTACGCGGACGCCCAGGCCGGTCAGGCCGCCGGCGCCGACGCCCCGGGTGCCGAGGCGCCCAAGGCGGACGACGACGTCGTGGACGCCGAGATCGTGGACGACGAGCGCAAGGACGGTGCCGCGTGACGGAGGAGACCCCGGGCTTCGAGGAGAAGCCCGACGTCCCCTCCGGCGCCACCCCCGACGACGCCGAGCCGCAGGCCGCCTCCCCCTCCAGCAGTGGGGAGGGGGCGGCCCCGGCAGGGGACGCAAGTGCACAGATCGCCGGTCTGACGGCCCAGCTGGACCAGGTGCGCAAGGCGCTCGACGAGCGCACCGCGGACCTCCAGCGGCTCCAGGCCGAGTTCCAGAACTACCGCCGCCGGGTCGAGCGCGACCGGATCGCGGTCAAGGAGATCGCCGTGGCGAGCCTCCTGACCGAGCTGATGCCCACGCTCGACGACATCGGTCGCGCGCGGGAACACGGTGAACTCGTCGGCGGTTTCAAGTCGGTGGCGGAATCCCTGGAGACCGCCGCGGCGAAGATGGGACTGCAGCAGTTCGGCAAGGAGGGCGAGCCCTTCGACCCGACGATCCACGAGGCCCTGATGCACTCGTACGCGCCGGACGTCACGGAGACGACCTGCGTGGCGATCCTGCAGCCCGGGTATCGCATCGGCGAGCGCACCATCCGCCCCGCGCGGGTGGCGGTCGCGGAGCCGCAGCCCGGCGCCACGGCCACCGGCAAGGCGGAGTCCTCGGACGCCGCCGAGACGGCGGACGACGACAAGGAGAGCGGTGGCCCGGACGAGGGCTGACATCGCCTCCCACGGGACCCGCACCGCGAGGAGCACCAGAGGAAAGGAGGGACGTCGAGGATGAGCACCAAGGACTTCATCGAGAAGGACTACTACAAGGTCCTCGGCGTCCCCAAGGACGCCACCGAGGCCGAGATCAAGAAGGCGTACCGGAAGCTCGCCCGCGAGTTCCACCCGGACGCCAACAAGGGCAACGCCAAGGCCGAGGAGCGCTTCAAGGAGATCTCCGAGGCCAACGACATCCTCGGTGACCCCAAGAAGCGCAAGGAGTACGACGAGGCCCGCACCCTGTTCGGCAACGGCGGCTTCCGCCCGGGGCCGGGCGGCGCGGGCGGCGGCAACTTCAACTTCGACCTGGGCGACCTCTTCGGAGGCGGCGCCCAGGGCGGAAGCGCCGGGGGTGCCGGCGGCTTCGGCGGCGGGATCGGTGACGTCTTCGGGGGCCTGTTCAACCGGGGCGGCACGGGCACGACCCGTACGCAGCCCAGGCGCGGCCAGGACATCGAGTCCGAGGTCACGCTCAGCTTCACGGAAGCGATCGAAGGGGCCACGGTGCCGCTGCGGATGTCCTCGCAGCAGCCCTGCAAGGCCTGTTCGGGCACCGGCGACAAGAACGGCACACCGCGCGTGTGCCCGACCTGCGTCGGCACCGGCCAGGTGGCGCGCGGCTCCGGCGGCGGCTTCTCCCTCACCGACCCGTGCCCCGACTGCAAGGGCCGCGGCCTCATCGCCGAGCACCCCTGCGTCGAGTGCAAGGGCAGCGGGCGCGCCAAGTCGTCCCGGACCATGCAGGTCCGGATCCCCGCGGGGGTCACGGACGGCCAGCGCATCCGGCTCCGCGGCAAGGGCGCACCGGGTGAACGGGGCGGCCCCGCGGGCGACTTGTACGTCATGGTGCATGTCGACACGCACCCGGTGTTCGGCCGCAAGGACGACAACCTCACGGTGACGGTCCCGGTGACGTTCGCCGAGGCGGCACTCGGCGGCGAGGTCAGGGTGCCCACCCTGGGCGGGCCCCCGGTGACGCTGAAGCTGCCCCCGGGCACGCCGAACGGCCGGACGATGCGCGCCCGCGGCAAGGGCGCGTTCCGCAAGGACGGCACCCGGGGCGATCTCCTCGTCACGGTCGAGGTGAGTGTCCCGAAGGACGTCACGGGGAATGCTCGTGACGCACTGGAGGCGTACAGAGAGGCGACCGCGGGCGAGGACCCGCGGGCGGAGCTGTTCCAGGCCGCGAAGGGAGCATGAGAGTGATGGACGGCCGTCGACGCAACCCGTACGAGCTGACCGAGGAGACCCCGGTCTACGTCATCTCGGTGGCGGCCCAGCTCTCCGGCCTGCACCCGCAGACGCTGCGCCAGTACGACCGCCTCGGCCTGGTCTCCCCGGACCGTACGGCCGGGCGCGGCCGGCGCTACTCGGCCCGCGACATCGAACTGCTGCGCACCGTCCAGCAGTTGTCGCAGACCGAGGGCATCAACCTGGCGGGCATCAAGCGCATCATCGAGCTGGAGAACCAGGTGGTCGCGCTCCAACAGCGCGTCGCCGAGCTCCAGTCGGCGGTGGAGGGCGCGGCGGCGACGATGCAGCAGCGCGAGGCCGCGGTGCACGCGTCGTACCGGCGCGACCTGGTGCCGTACCAGGAGGTCCAGCAGACCAGCGCGCTGGTGGTGTGGCGGCCGAAGCGGCAGCAGTCCTCGGACTGACGTCCACGCACACATGGAAGGGGCCCGGAGTCTTCTCCGGGCCCCTTCCGCGTGCCCGTGCGCCGCGGGAGAGGGCGGGGTCCGCTGTGCCGGTCTTTGCCTTTTCGTGAACTCCCGTTGGATGGAGGGTCCGTAAAGAGTGTTTGGAGGTGGTTTCGCGAGGTCTCCACATACCGAACGGAACGTGGCGTTGCCATCTCGTTAAGTGGTTCCGCTTGACGCCGGTGGTCGCATCCGCGTTGGCTTTTCAGTCACCTGGGTTGCAATGCTGCACCCACGTCCGGACGGCACCAGAAGTGAGCACCCCAATGCGTCGTATCGCCATATCCGTGGCCGCGTTCTCGCTGGCCCTCCCCCTGGCCGCCTGTGGCGTCCTCGACTCCTCGGGGAGCAGCTCGGACGCGACTCCGGCGAAGGGCAACGACATCACGGTGGGCGTGCTCATGCCGGAGAAGACGAACACGCGGTACGCGGAGTTCGACTTCCCGATCATGAAGGCGAAGATCCAGGAACTCACGGCGGACAAGGGCAAGGCCGAGTACGAGAACGCCGGTGGCGACGCGTCCGTCCAGGACAAGCAGATGCAGAAGATGATCGACGAGAAGGTCGACATCATCGTGCTCGACGCCGTCGACTCGCACGCCATCCGGACGATGGTGGCGAAGGCCAAGGCGGCCGGCATCCCGGTCATCGCCTACGACCGCCTCGCCGAGGGCCCGATCGACGCGTACGTCTCCTTCGACGGCGAGCTGGTCGGCGAGGTGCAGGGCCGCTCCCTGGTCGAGGCGCTCGGCAGCGACGTGGACACCTCCGACAAGATCGTGATGATCAACGGTTCACCGACCGACCCCAACGCCGCCGTGTTCAAGGGCGGGGCGATGTCCGAGCTGCAGGGCAAGGTGACGATCGCCGCGAGCTACAACACCAAGGCCTGGGACCCGGTCGTGGCCCAGCAGGAGATGACCGAGGCGATCGGCAAGCTCGGCAAGGGCAACATCGCCGCCGTGTACTCCGCCAACGACGCGATGGCCGGCGGCATCATCAAGGCCCTGAAGGCCTCGGGTCTGACCAAGCTGCCCCCGGTCACCGGCCAGGACGCCGAACTCCCGGCCGTGCAGCGGATCGTCACCGGCGAGCAGTACATGAGCGTCTACAAGCCCTACCCGGACCTCGCCGAGGCCGCCGCGAAGATCGCCGTCGCCAAGGTCCAGGGCAGGGACATCGAGTTCGACGCCCTGACCCGTGACACCGTCGACAGCCCCACGAACAAGAAGATCCCCTCGCAGCTGGTGTCCGTGGTCGCCCTGACCAAGGACAACATCAAGTCGACGGTGGTCGCGGACGGGATCTACAAGGTCTCCGACATCTGCACCGCGGACTACAAGTCGGCGTGCTCGGCCATCGGCCTGAAGTAGCGGCCTGCCGCGGTCGGTGAGGCAGGCCGCCCGGTCCCACCGGTGGCCGCCTCACGGGCGTGCGGGCGCCCGTCGTCGTTTCCCACGTGCACGGAGCCGTCCGCGGCCGTGGGGGCCGACCGGACGGCTCTGCGGGTGCCCTGGCGCCACCGCCGACGGTTCAGGCCAGCCGGGTGAACTCCACCGTCACCTCCGGCGGCCCGCCCGCCACTCCCCGGTAGATCCCCTTGTGCGGGGTCACGTCGTCGTAGTCACGTCCCCGGCCGACCACCACATGGGACTCGTCGGGCCGGGTCCGGTTGGTGGGGTCGTAGCCGCACCAGTCGCCCGCCCAGTACTCGATCCAGGCATGGCTCTGCCCGGCCACCGGGCGGTGCAGCTCGGCCTCGTGCTCGGGGTGGAGGTACCCGGAGACGTAGCGGGTGGGCAGGCCGAGCCCCCGCAGCAGCGCGATGGTCACATGGGCGATGTCCTGGCAGACCCCGGCGCCCTGCTCCCAGGCCTCGGCGGCCGAGGTGTTCACGCCGGTGACGCCGGGCAGGTAGGCGACCCGGTCGGCGACCAGCGCGGAGACCGCCACCGCCGTCCCGTGCGGATCGAGTCCCGCGGCGGTTCTGCGGGCCTTCTTCAGCAGTCTGGGCGGGACCGTCGTACGGGCGGTGGGGCCGAGGAACTCCAGCAGGCGCGAGTTCGCGGCCCGTTCGGTCACCTCCTGCCAGGCGGGGGCCGGGCCGAGCCGCTCCGGCGGGGAGGTCTCGACGAGGCTCGACGCGGTGATCGTGAGGTCGGCGTGGGGGTCCATGAGGTCGAAGCCGGTGACCTGGGTGCCCCAGTAGTCCCAGTACGACCAGGTCGGCGTCGTCGGGTCGACGGTCACGCGCGCGTCCAGCGTGGTCTGGCCGGGCAGGGTGAGCGGGGTCATCCGGACCTCGTTGTGGGAGGAGACGGCCGCCTGGGCGTACGACACGCGCGTGGTGTGACGGATGCGAAGCCTCCGGGTCATCTCAGGCTCCTTCCTGGGCCCACTCGACGGGCCCCTGGTACGGGAAGAACAACTCCGCGACCGCTTCCGCCGAGGCCATGCAGGCGTGCTGCAAGTCCTTGAGCAGAGCGGGCAGTTGCTCCTCCAGGGCGGGCGAGTCCAGGTATTCGAGGCGGGTGCGCAGCCGGCCGATGGGCCGGCGCGCCGGGTCCTGCCGCTGCCGCCCGAGCGCGGCCAGGCACTCCTCGGCCGTCGTCAGCGCGTGCAGCGCCGAGCGCGGGAAGTCCCGGTCCAGGAGCAGGAATTCGGCCACGCGCGGGGTGTCCCCGAAGCCGCCGTACACCCGCGCGTACGCCTCGTCGGCGCCGCTCGCGCTGAGCAGGGTCGGCCAGTCGGGCGCGTGCGCCGCGTCCAGCACCCGTACCGACAGCAGCCGTACGGTCATGTCCACCCGTTCCAGGCTCCTGCCGAGGACGACGAAGCGCCAGCTGTCGTCGCGGCTCATCGTCGAGTCGGCGAGGCCGAAGAACAACGCGGCACGTCTGCGCACGAGTTCGAGATAGGCGTAGGGACCGGTGCGGCGGGCCGCGAGGCGCTGGTCGGCCAGGGCGTGCCAGGTGGAGTTGAGGCACTCCCACATCTCCGAGGAGACCGCCTCCCGGGCGCTGCGCGCGTTGAGGCGGGCGGCGCCGAGCGCGCCCTCGATGGAACAGGTCGAGCGGGCGTCGAAGGCGAGCTGGTCCAACACCTGCTGCATGTCGACGCGTTGACCGCCCGCGTCGACCCCGAGGATCGCGTAGAGCGACCGGCAGGCCGCGTCCTCGTCGCGCCAGGGGTCCTCCAGCAGGCGGTGCAGATAGGCGTCGAGGATGCGCCCGGTGGCGTCCGCCCGCTCGACGTAACGGCCCGTCCACGTCAGGGCCTCGGCTATCCGGGAGAGGATCACGTCGTTCACTGCTGCACCCCTTCCTGTACGACCACGGGGTTGCCGTCGGGGCCGAGCTGGCGGGGCGCCACCTCGGGCAGGTGGCCGTCCGCGGTGACCGGCTCGGGCTGTTCGGCGGGGCCTTCCGCGAGCACCCAGGTGTCCTTGGAGCCGCCGCCCTGGCTGGAGTTGACGATCAGGTTGCCCTCCTGGAGGGCGACGCGGGTGAGACCGCCGGGCAGCACCCACACGTCGGTGCCGTCGTGCACGGCGAACGGACGCAGATCGATGTGGCGCGGTGCCATGCGGTCGCCCGCGAGGGTGGGCGAGGTGGAGAGGGCGACCGGGCGCTGGGCGATCCAGCCCCGCGGATCGGCGGCGACCGCTTTGCGAGTGCGTTCGAGGGTCTTCGCGTCGGCCTTGGGCCCGATGACGATGCCCTGCCCGCCCGCGCCGTCCACCGGCTTCACGACCAGCTGGTCGATCTGGTCCAGGACCGCCTCCAACTGGCCTGGCTCGTCGGGACGGTAGGACTCCACGTTGGGGAGGACGGGTTCCTCGCCGAGGTAGTAGCGGATGAGGTCGGGGACGTAGGTGTAGAGGAGTTTGTCGTCCGCGATGCCGTTCCCGACGGCGTTCGCGAGTGTGACGTTCCCGGCCTGGGCGGCGTTCATGATGCCCGGGCAGCCGATCACCGAGTCGGGGCGGAAGTGCAGCGGGTCGAGGAAGTCGTCGTCGAGCCGCCGGTATACGACGTGGACGGGCACCTCGCCGCGCGTGGTCCGCATCCACACCCGGTTGCTGCGGCACACCAGGTCGTGCCCCTCGACCAGTTGCACGCCCATCAGCCGTGCCAGCAGGGCGTGTTCGAAGTAGGCGGCGTTGCTCGGCCCCGGGGTGAGGACCACGACCCGCGGGTCCTGGGTGCCCGCGGGCGCGGCGGCCCGCAGCGCGGCGAGCAGGCGCTGCGCGTAGCCGTCGACGGGGACCACGTGCTGCTCGGCGAAGAGGGAGGGGAAGATCCGCGTCATGGCCCTGCGGTTCTCGATGACGTACGAAACCCCGCTGGGGACCCGCACGTTGTCCTCCAGGACCCGGAAGGCGCCGGCCTCGTCGCGCACCAGGTCGATGCCGGCGACGTGGATGCGGACCCCGCCCGGTGGCTCGACCCCCTGCGCGGCCCGGTGGAAATGGGCCGAGTTGAGGAGCAGCCGCCAGGGCACGACCCCGTCCTCGAAGACGCGGCAGTGCGTGTACGCGTCGGAGAGATAGGCCTCCAGTGCCCTCACCCGCTGCGCCACCCCGCGCTGGATGAGGTCCCACTCCAGCGCGTCGATGATCCTCGGCACCAGGTCCAGGGGCCAGGGCCGTTCCTCGCCGGCGAAGGCGTAGGTGACGCCGCGGTCGGTGAAGGCGCGGGCCATCTGGTCCGCGCGGAAGCGCAGTTCACTCGGCTCGATCGGCTGGAGTGCGGCCAGTACCGGCTCGTAGGCGGTTCTGACCTCACCCGGCCGCACAAACATCTCGTCCCACGCATCGGCCAATGCGTATGCGTCAAATATGTCCGCCATGAGGGGACGTTAAGTGCGATACGTAACACGGTGATCTCTGAGTGATTTCCGGCAGCTCACGCGGAAAGTGATACGACGAGAGGCTCGGTGGCCCTGGCCGGACACCCCCCAGCTTGTTGCAAGGTGAGCCGCGGAGGCCGGGAGATAGAGGGTGAAACCGGAGGTTTTCGGGGGCTGTTCGAGGGGGAGCCGTGTTGCGGAGCAGGTCGGGTCCGCGCATAGTTGCGCTGCAAAGAAGCGGGAAGCGGGGGTGGGATGAGCGATGGCCGGGCACGGGACGGACGAGCATCCACACGGTGCTGACCGACTCTGCGACGCGGGGGACCGTGTGTACTCCCGGGCCGTACGGCGGGGCCGGGTGCCGCGCACGGACGCCGAACCGGTGCCGTGCCTGCTGGAACTGGCCCTCCTCCATCCCGACCCCGACGACATGGCCTGGCTGGTCCCGACCTCCCCGCAGGAGGTCATGACCCGTCTGCTGCGCGGGGTCTACGACGAGGTCAGCGAGAGCCACCGGCGGGTCGGTTCGGCGGTCGCGGCCTTCGAGCGGTACGCCGGTCTCGGCAGCCGTGTCCAGGCGTCCGCGAAGGCGCCGGCGTCGCTGGAGGGCGGTGCCGCGATCCGCGTCCTGGACGGGCTGTCCCGTATCCAGGCGGCGATGGACGACGCGACGGAGGCCTGCACCGGCGAGGTCCTCACCGTCCAGCCCGGCGGGATCCGTCGCGAACCGGAACTCACGGAGGGTCTGCACCGCGCCCTCGCCCTGCGGTCCCGCGGGGTACGGATGCGCGACCTGTACACCCATGTGGCCCGCCACGGCCAAGGCCTGCTGAACTACCTGGAGTTGATGGGCGAGGCGGTGGAGGCGAGGACGCTCGACGAGGTCGTCGACCGGCTGATCCTCTTCGACCGCACGGTCGCCTTCATCCCCGCCAACGCCGACCACACGATGGCCCTGGAACTGCGCCACCCCGCGCTGATCGAGTACTTCGTCACCGTCTTCGACCGCCTGTGGCGCCTCGCCATCCCGGTCGCCGCCCCGCTGCCCGACACCGGCATCGAGGGCATCTCCCACCGCGAACAGTCCATCGCCGCCCTCCTCGCGGACGGCCACCAGGACGCGGTGATCGCGGAACGCCTCGGCATAAGCGTCCGCACCTGCCGGGCCCACATCGCCCGGCTCTCGGAGACCCTCGGCGCGGCCAGCCGCACCCAACTCGGCGTCCGCATAGCCCAGGTGGGCCTCGACGGCACCCCCTCCCGCCACCCGGACGTCCCGGTCCAGCTCACCCCGGCGGAGCGAGAATCCCCGACTGCCCTATGAGGTAGCCGAGTTGGGCCCGGCTCTCGCTGCCGAGGGTGGCGGCGAGTTTGGCGATGTGGACGCGGGCGGTGCGGATGTTCATGCCGAGCCGGTCGGCGATCACGGCGTCGGTGTGTCCCTCGACGAGCAGGTTCGCTATGGCGCGCTGACGCTGGCTGATGCCGTTCAGGGAGGGCCGCTGGACCGCCTCGGGGTGCATCGGGACGGCGAGGTGCCAGAGGCGGTCGAAGACGCCCGCGAAGTACTCGATCAGCGCGGGGTGGCGGACCTCCAGGGCGAGGTCGCGGTCCCTGCTGGCGGGGACGAACGCGACCGTGCGGTCGACGACGATGAGCCGGTCGGTGACCTCGTCCAGGGTGCGGGCCGCCGCGTCGCCCCGCAGCTGCTCGTAGCGGGCCAGGACGAGCGGCTTGTGGCGCTGGGTGTGCTGGTAGAGCGTGCGGATACGGCCGCCGCGGTCCAGGAGTGCCTGGTCGCGGGCGAGCGCGAGGGCCAGGGCGTGCGGGCTGCGCGGGCTGACGTTGGGCTGGATCGCGAGCAGTTCGTCCGTGGCGTCCGCCATGGCCTCGGAGATCGCCTCGTTGATCCGCTCCTTGCCGGCGAGGACCGTGAGCGCGGGGGAGTCCGCGGCCGTACGGGACCCGTCGAGCCGCAGCAGCGGCGCGAAGGCGGTCTCCAGGCGCTCCTCGCGGCGCCGCTCGTCCGCGATGCGCTCGGCCGACCGCCGCAGCAGCCGGTTGAGCACGGCGGCGGGCGCGGCCGGGCGCAGCCGTCCCGCATCCCCTTCGTCGGGGTGCAGCAGTCCGAGACCGGCCAGGCAGGGTGCCGTGTCCGCGTCCTCGGCGGGGACTCGCCCGTCGCGCAGCGCGCGGACGTAGAGGCTCAGGCCCTCCGCGCACAGGTCCTCCGCTCCGTGCGTGTGTGCCTCGGTCACTGCGGGCCGTCTCCCTCCTGCGCCGGCTGGTCCTTCTGCAGGATCCCCGACTGGGCGATGAGGAAGCCGAGCTGGGCGCGGCTGCCGCTGCCCAGGGCCGTGGCGAGCTTGGCGATGTGGGCCCGGCAGGTGCGCACGTTCATGCCCAGGCGCCGGGCGATGGCCTCGTCGACGTGGCCCTCGACGAGCAGCTTGGCGATGGAGTGCTGGATGTCGGTGATGCCGTCGGCGGCGGTCTCGTAGGGGCTGCCGGCGCTGAGCGGGACCGCGCGGCTCCACATGAACTCGAAGACCTTGATCAGATAGCCGACGAGCCCCGGGTGGCGGAGTTCCAGGGCGACCTGCCGGTCGTCCCGGATGGGGATGAAGGCGACCGTCTCGTCACAGATGATCAGGCGCTCGACCAGCTCGTCGATGGTCCGGTACTCCGCCTTGCCGTTGGCGAACTGATCCACGTAGGCCAGCCGCTCCGGGATGTACCGGGCGGTGTGCTGGTAGAGGGTGCGGATCCGCACCCCGCGTTCGATCAGGGTCCGGTCGCGCTCCAGGCCCTCGATGATCCGGCGCTCGGGATGGCGGACGCTCGGCTGCACCGTCAGCACCTCGTTGCGGCACTGGTCCGTGGCCAGGTCGAGGGCTCCGTTGATGCGGTCGAGGCCCTCCAGCACGGTGATCGAGTGCGCGGGGGCCGAGCCCTGCGCGGTGAGCGTCATGAACGGCTCGAAGACCTCGGCCAGTTCCATGGACGCGCGTCTGCGCTCGGAGATCTCGCGTTCGAGCGGGTTGAGCCGCAGGGACAGCGCCACCGAGGGGGGAACCGGCCGGAGCCAGTTCTCGTCGTCCGGATCGGCGTGCAGGAGGGCGAACTCCATCAGACAGGGGGCGGCCTCCACGTCCACACGGGCGACTCGTCCTGTGCGCAGGGCGTTGGCATATACGCGCCTCCCCTCCTCGCACAGTTCGGCGATGGTGTGGGGATGTGCCGCTTCTGTCGGATTTGTCGTCAAATCTCCACCCCCCAGGGTCCTGAACATGCAGGAACATGATGCACTCATTGTGTGGTCATGACGTGCCTGAATGAGCCATCGTCTTATCAGACGGGGGAAGAGGGGACCTTCAAGTGAGGACGAAGCCGACTATGCGTAAGAGAATGCTTCGCTCGGTGCTTGTCGCCGCCTTCTCCGCCGTTGTGGCCTTCGGAACGCTGAGTGGCCTCTCTGGTGCGAAGAGCGACATGCGAGCGGGGGACACCCAGTGGTCAGCGGTGAGGGCCGACGCGGTTGTCAGCGAAGCCGTCGTGGCCACACCCGGCGACACCCAATGGTCTTGATATGACAACGCCTCCTGACGACCGCAGCTTCCGTCGCGAAATGGCCACGGCCTACCGCTCCGGCTGGCACTTCATCGACCTGGCCACCGCCATCCCCCACAGCGGTGACTCGCTCATGGTGACGGTGTTCGGCGAGCCGGTCGTCGTGACGCGGGACGAGGACGAGGACGTACGGGCGTACCGGTGTCTGCGGCGGCCTCGGGGGGCGCCGCAGCCAGTGCGGTGTGCCATTCGGTACGGAATGATCTTTGTGAATCTTGACCAGCGAGACCACCGGCTGGTGGAACCGGATGCCCCCGACGTCCAGACCATCTCAGCCACCCCCCGCAGTGCCTGACGCGATTCCCCCGTCGTAAAAGATCGCTCAGGTGCTTCCCCCCGCAGCGGCGTCACCGTGACCTGAACACGGTGACGCCGCTGCAGTTTGTGCGGAATGTGCGGGTATGACCGCTGCCGCAGTGGCCGGAAATGATCGCTTCAGCGCTTTCCCATGGCCCGTGTCAGCTCTATCTCGATCACCACGCGCGACGGATTCGGTGACGGCGCCCGCTCATAGCGCTCCGCGTACCGGCGCTCCGCCTCGGCGACCCGGTCGCGTTCGACGCGCACGAAGGCCCGCCCCTCCAGCGTGGCCCAGCGCCGCCCGTCCACCTGGCAGACGGCGACCCGCGCGCCCTCGGGGCCGGCGGCCAGGACGTTGGCCACCTTCCGGCTCGCCTTGTTGGCGATGACCCGAGCGAGCCGCGCCTCCGGGTCGTATGTCACTCCGACGGGGACGACATGCGGGCTGCCGTCCGGGCGCGGGGTCGTGAGGGTGCACAGGTGCCGTTCCTGCCAGAAGCCGAGGTACGACGGGTCGGGGGCGCCCGGGTCGACCGGGTGGGTGGTCATGTCCCGGGAACTTAGTCGCCGGATCGTCGCCTCCATCGCCTTGAGTGGAATAGACTCAACTTTGTGCACGTTGACCGTGTCATTCCGTGCACGCAGGGCGCACAAAGGTCGTAGGAGGAGGAGCACCGGAACGTGGACGCCGAGCTGACCAACAGGAGCCGGGACGCGATCAACGCGGCCAGCAACCGTGCCGTGACCGGGGGGCACGCCGATCTCACCCCGGCGCACCTGCTTCTCTCGCTGCTCGCGGGAGAGGACAACGAGAACATCACCGACCTGCTGGCCGCCGTCGACGCCGACCAGGCCGCCGTACGGTCCGGGGCCGAGCGGGTGCTCGCCGCGCTGCCCAGCGTGACCGGGTCGACCGTCGCGCCCCCGCAGCCCAGCCGTGAACTGCTCGCGGTGATCGCGGACGCGGGCGAGCGTGCCAGGGAACTCGGCGACGACTACGTCTCGACCGAGCACCTGCTCATCGGTATCGCCGCGAAGGGCGGCGCGGCCGGGGACGTGCTCTCCCGGCAGGGCGCCGGTGCGCGGCAGCTGCTGGACGCGTTCCAGAAGAGCAGGGGAGGGCGCCGGGTGACCACACCCGACCCCGAGGGCCAGTACAAGGCGCTGGAGAAGTTCGGTACGGACTTCACGGCCGCCGCGCGCGAGGGCAAGCTCGACCCGGTCATCGGACGGGACCAGGAGATCCGGCGGGTCGTCCAGGTGCTGTCCCGCCGCACGAAGAACAACCCCGTGCTGATCGGCGAGCCCGGCGTCGGCAAGACCGCCGTCGTCGAGGGGCTCGCGCAGCGGATCGTGAAGGGGGACGTGCCGGAGTCCCTCAAGAACAAGCGGCTGGTCTCCCTCGACCTCGGCGCGATGGTCGCGGGCGCGAAGTACCGCGGCGAGTTCGAGGAGCGGCTGAAGACCGTCCTCGCGGAGATCAAGGACTCCGACGGCCAGATCATCACCTTCATCGACGAACTCCACACCGTCGTGGGCGCGGGCGCCGGCGGCGACTCCGCGATGGACGCCGGCAACATGCTGAAGCCGATGCTGGCCCGCGGCGAACTCCGCATGGTCGGCGCGACCACCCTGGACGAGTACCGCGAACGCATCGAGAAGGACCCGGCGTTGGAGCGCCGCTTCCAGCAGGTGCTGGTCGCGGAGCCGAGCGTCGAGGACACGATCGCGATCCTGCGCGGCCTGAAGGGACGCTACGAGGCGCACCACAAGGTCGTCATCGCGGACAGCGCGCTGGTCGCCGCCGCGACCCTCTCCGACCGGTACATCACCTCCCGCTTCCTCCCCGACAAGGCGATCGACCTGGTCGACGAGGCGGCGTCCAGGCTGCGGATGGAGATCGACTCCTCCCCGGTCGAGATCGACGAACTCCAGCGCTCCGTCGACCGGTTGAAGATGGAGGAGCTGGCCCTCGACAAGGAGAAGGACGCCGCCTCCATCGAGCGCCTGGAGAAGCTGCGCCGCGACCTGGCCGACCGCGAGGAGGAACTCCGGGGCCTCAACGCCCGCTGGGAGAAGGAGAAGCAGTCCCTCAACCGCGTCGGCGAGCTGAAGGAGAAGCTCGACGAACTCCGCGGCCAGGCCGAACGCGCCCAGCGTGACGGCGACTTCGACACCGCGTCCAAGCTGCTCTACGGCGAGATCCCCTCCCTGGAGCGGGACTTGGAGGAGGCCTCCCAGGCGGAGGCGCTGGCGTCCGCCGGCGCGAACTCCAAGGACACGATGGTCAAGGAGGAGGTCGGCCCGGACGACATCGCCGACGTCGTCGGCTCCTGGACCGGCATCCCCGCCGGCCGCCTCCTGGAGGGCGAGACCCAGAAACTCCTGCGCATGGAGGAGGAGTTGGGCCGCAGGCTCATCGGCCAGCGCGAGGCGGTGCAGGCGGTGTCGGACGCCGTACGGCGCACCCGCGCGGGCATCGCGGACCCCGACCGCCCCACCGGCTCCTTCCTCTTCCTGGGCCCGACGGGCGTGGGCAAGACGGAACTGGCCAAGGCCCTGGCCGACTTCCTCTTCGACGACGAACGCGCCATGGTCCGCATCGACATGTCGGAGTACGGCGAGAAGCACAGCGTGGCCCGGCTGGTCGGCGCCCCGCCCGGCTACGTCGGCTACGAGGAGGGCGGCCAGCTCACCGAGGCCGTGCGCAGGCGGCCGTACTCGGTGATCCTGCTCGACGAGGTCGAGAAGGCGCACCCCGAGGTCTTCGACGTGCTGCTCCAGGTACTGGACGACGGCCGCCTGACCGACGGCCAGGGCCGCACGGTCGACTTCCGGAACACCATCCTGATCCTCACGTCCAACCTGGGCAGCAACTTCCTGATCGACCCGGTCACCGCCGAGGACGAGAAGAAGAACCAGGTCCTCCAGCTGGTGAAGGCGTCCTTCAAGCCGGAGTTCCTGAACCGGCTGGACGACCTCGTCGTCTTCTCCGCCCTCGACCGCGAAGAGCTGGGCCGTATCGCCGCCCTCCAGATCGACCGCCTGGCCAAGCGCCTCGCGGACCGCCGCCTCACCCTGGAGATCAGCGACGAGGCCCTGACCTGGCTCGCGGACAACGGCAACGACCCGGCGTACGGCGCGCGACCGCTCCGCCGCCTCGTCCAGACCGCGATCGGCGACCGCCTCGCCAAGGAGATCCTGGCGGGCGAGGTCAAGGACGGCGACACCGTCCGCGTGGACGCCTTCGGCGACGGGCTGATCGTGGGGCCGGCGACGGGGAAGACGCTGTAGGTGGCACCGTAGGACCCTGGGCCGACCGGATCAGGTCAGCCCAGGGCGGACAGTCCCGGCAGGGGTTGCCACCCCCCTCCCCGGATGGGGGAGGATGGCGGAATCCGTACGAAGGGAAATACACGGTGAGCATCGACCCGTCCTCGATTCCGAACTTCGGGGGCCAGCCCGAGCCGAACCCCCAAGGACCGGCGGGCCCCGTCGTCCCGGATCAGGACCTTGTGAAGCAGCTCCTCGACCAGATGGAGCTGAAGTACGTCGTCGACGACGAGGGTGACCTCGCGGCGCCGTGGGAGCAGTTCCGTACGTATTTCATGTTCCGGGGCGAGGACGACCAGCTCGTCTTCTCGGTGCGGACGTTCTACGACCGCCCGCACGAGATCGACGCCAAGCCGCAGCTGCTGGAGTCCATCGACGACTGGAACCGCCGCACCCTGTGGCCCAAGGTCTACAGCCACACCCACGACGACGGCACCGTCCGTCTCATCGGTGAGGCGCAGATGCTGATCGGCACCGGCGTCGACCTGAACCACTTCGTGTCCTCGACGGTCAGCTGGGTGCGCGCCGCGATCGAGTTCGACCGCTGGCTCGTCGAGCAGCTCGGCCTCACCGAGGAAGTCGACGAGGCCGCGGAGAAGCCCGAGGACGACGAGGAGTAGTCCTCGCCCTGGTTCCGTATGGACGTACGGCGTCCATGACCTGCGCCCGTCCACAGCCTGTGGACGGGCGCAGGCCTGTCGTGCCCCGCTCTCAGCCGGCCAGCTTCTTCAGCCGGTCCACCGCTTCCTCCAGGACACCCACCTTCTTGCAGAACGCGAACCGGACGAACGGCGCGCCCGCGTCCCGGTGGTCGTAGAAGACCGCGTTCGGGATGGCGACGACCCCGGCCAGCTCCGGCAGCGCGCGGCAGAAGGCGAAGCCGTCGCCGTTCCTGGACAGCTCCGGGCCGAGGGGGCGGATGTCGGTGGTGACGAAGTACGTGCCGGCCGGGCGGAACACCTCGAAGCCCGCCTCGGCGAGGCCCGCCGCGAGGACGTCCCGCTTGGCCAGCATGTCCGCGCGGAACGCGTCGAAGTAGGAGTCCGGGAACGCGAGGGCCTCCGCGACCGCGTACTGGAACGGACCGGACGCCACATACGTCAGGAACTGCTTCGCCGACCGTACGGCGGTGACCAGCGGGGCCGCGGCCGTCACCCAGGCGACGCCTCGTTCGTACACTTATTTGTATGTCTCGCAACAGGCCCACCAGGGGCAACACCAGCAACACCGTCCCCGGCGAGCCGGCGGCGATCTACTGCCGCATATCCCAGGCGGACGATGACGATCAGACCGGCGTCGACCGCCAGGAGCGCATCTGTCGCGAGATCGCCGAACGGCGCGGCTTCGTCATCGATCCCGCCCACGTCTTCGTGGACAACAGCCGCTCGGCCTGGAGGCGCAAGCGGAAGCGGCCGGGCTGGGACCGTCTGCTGGAGGACGCCCGGAATCGTGGGTTCCGGCACATCATCGCCTATCACCCCGACCGGCTTATGCGGCAGCCTCGTGACCTGGAGGAACTGCTCCAGGTCTCCGACGACCACGCGATCACGCTCCACGGTGAGGCGAACCGGCGGGACCTCTCCGACCCCGACGACCGCTTCATCCTCCGCATCGAGGTCGCGCACGCTTGCCGGTCCTCGGACGACACCTCGCGGCGGTTGAAGTCCGCGATGCAGGACCGGGCGCGGGAGGGGAAGCCGCAGGGTGGGGTGAGGCGGTTCGGCTACACCAAGGACGGGATGGCGATCGTCGAGGAGGAGGCCGAGATCGTCCGGGAGGTGTTCGATCGCTACCTGAAGGGCGAGGGGGCGGCGCCCATCGCGAAGGACCTGCACAGTCGGGGCATCCTCACGGCTGGCGGCAAGGCGTGGAACAGCGGCACCGTCCGTGCGCTGCTCGACTCTCGGCACGTCGCCGGAATCCGGATGCATCAGGGCGAGGAAGTCGGCCCTGGATCCTGGCCCGCGATCATCGACGCGGGCGTGTGGGCGGAGGCGCGGACGCGGCGCGAGTATCGGTCGGCGGTGTACCGGGAGGCGCTCAGCAAGCCGGCGCAGCGCTACTACCTGCTGCGGGGGCTGGTGATGTGTGGGCGGTGCGGGACGCTGATGTCCGGGACGGCCAAGGGCACCGGACCTGTCTACCAGTGCAACCGCAGGGGCCGGAACGACGAGAAGAAGTGCACCCGGTCGATCACGGCCCTGACGTTGGAGGACTTCGTCGTCGACGCCGCGGTCGAACTGCTCGGCAAGCTGCGGGTGGATGGTCGGCTTGCCAGTAGCAACCTCTCCGAGAGCGTGACCGAGGAGCTGGAGGACGACCAGCGGCAGCTCGGCGAGCTGAACCAGATGTGGACCGCGAAGGAGATCTCCACGGCGGAGTACCGCAAGATGCGCAAGGAGATCACCGACCGCATCGCCAAGGCGCAGCGCAAGGTGGTTGTCCGGCCGATGGTGCTCCTCGACGGTCTCACGGGCGCGGGTGCGCGGGCGGCTTGGAACGCCGAGGACATGACGGACGAGCGGCGCAACGCAGTGCTGCGGTTTCTGTTCTCCGGGGTGGTCATCGATGAGCCGAAGAAGTTCGGGCGGTACATGGATTGGGACCGGATCGGCATCGAGCAGAACCCGTTGTAGCGCGTCGGCGGCCCGGTCCTCGCGAAGTCCCGCCGGGGGGCGTGGGTCGTACGACGTCCTCAGGCGCAGCGCCGTCGGCTTGGTGCCGCGTCCGCCCGCTTCTCTGTCCTGCCCAAGTGTGAGTGGGGGAGCTGTAGTTGGTGCCCGGGATCGAGGCCGGTTCCGGGTGCTGAGCTGGCGCGGCCAGGCAACATAGCCGATGATCGCCGGTTAGCAAAACCGGGGATTCTCCGGATCATTGACGTCGCTCACCGCCTGCCCGCTCGCTCCGCGTCGTGGCAGGTGGATCGCCGACCGATATGCCCCAAGGACGTCTATGCCCCAACGACAGCCACAGCTCACCGAGACCCAGCCTGACCGCGACATCGCCCCCGAGTACGATTCCGACCGCCGCCAGAAACCGGATGAGGCCAGGGAGGCCGCTCTCCGGCGCGTGTGCGACGGGTTCACCGCGACGATCAGCCCGCGGAGCGCGGCTCGGCTCGCGGACCTGCTCTCTGCCACGAGCTATGTCCAGGCGGCCTGATCACGCCCGCTTCGGCACCCAGGAATTCGGCTCTCCCGTTCAGGAAATGCGGTACAGGACGCGTTCGCCCTGAGCTGTTCGATTTCTCGGCGTAATGCTGGACTTGTGCCTGGTGAGTGTGGCTGTGTTGGTCGTGCGCCCCGGACGCTGGTTCCGGAGTCGCGAATCGCCGACACAATCGCGGGGGCCAAGGTGCCCCTTGCGTACGCCTGCGCGCAGCGGTGCCGACCGCCGCAGAGGCGCCAGGAAACTCCAAGCCGCGCCCTCTTCCTGCACGCCGCCTGTAGCGGACCCGCGCGCAGCCTTCAGCCTCGACGTAGGAGCCGCCTCCAGATGAGCCTTGACGCCCGCGAATGGGTGTGGGACCACAGCCGCAGCAAGGGCACCGCCCGAATGGTCCTCGCCTTGATCGCCGACCGGTGCCCCGACCGGCGCTGCATCGCGTACGCGTCCGTGCCCACTCTCATGAAACGCGCCAACGCCTCCCGTACGGCAGTGCGTGACGCCCTGGCCAAGCTGATCGCCGACGGGGAGCTGATCCCGCTCGCCGGCCGCAAAGGGCCGCGCGGAGAGACGTACTACCACCTGCCGGACGCGGCCCGGTTCCTCGCTGAACAGGCCGCCGAGGGGGATCAGGATCTGACCCTCCTGGGGGATCGGGTTCCGACCCCGGGGGGACCGGAATTCGACCCTGTCGACGCCTTCGAAGGGGGGTCGGAATCTGATCCCCCGGTGCGGATTCCGACCCCTGGGGGGTTCGGATTCAGACCCTCTGCGGGCGCGGATTCCGACCCCCAGAACAGAAGAGAACCGAAGGTGAACGGTAGTAACAGCAGCAGTTCTGCCCCTCTCATCTCCGCCGCCGACTGGCAGATCGACGACGACGCCGGGGCCTGGCTGCAACACCACGGCCACCTCAACCGACTCGGCGAGCACGCCCTCCACGCCGCCGACGAGAAGTGGCGTGCCTACCGGACTGCATGCGCGCCCCGCACCGCCTCCGCATGGGCTGCCGACTGGCGCGCATGGATCACCCGCGAGCACACCCCGACCCCCGGACGCCCGCATCTGCGCGCCCTGCCCGGTGGCAACGCCCCTGCCCCAACCACTGGCATGAGCCGCTCCGAGGCGCACATGGCCGCTCTGCTCGCCGCCCTCGACGAACCGAACGAAACGGAGTGACCACCCTGCAACGACGCGAAGTTGCCGCCGTCCTCGCCTACATCGGCCGCCTCGACCCCCGCGCCATCCGCACCGGCACGAACGAGGTTCGTGACCAACTCGTCCAATGGCACGAGCTGCTCGGCGATGTGCCCCTCGCGACGGAACACGGCTGGGACGTCCGTGAGGCGGTACGAGCACACGTCCTGGACTCCCCGTACCCGATCCTGCCCGTGGACGTCGCCCGCAAGTGGCGCGCGTACCGGCGCGACCGCCTCGACCGACACACCGACCCCACCCCGTCCGCCGATCCGGACGACTCGGCGTCCTGGCGTGCCGAGTTGCTCCGCACGCGGCACGCTGTCGCCGCCGGAAGGGCCGAGCCCTCGACGCACCGGCAGATCACCAGCGGTGCCCCGCACCCGGGAATCGAGTCCCGTCTCGCCGCCATCGGAACGTGCATCCCGTCGGCAGTCCGTGCCGAGCTGGCCCCCTACCGGCCGGCCCGAGCCGCACGCGAGGCGGCCGTCGTCGCGGGACAGCCCGACGCCCTCAGCGTTCCGTGCCAGTGGTGCCGCGCCGCCCAAGGCGAACCCTGCCGTAACCGGCGCGTCGGTCTCGACGGTCGCGCCCGGAGCAACGTGCCCCGGGCGACGCCCCACCCGACCCGCGTGGACTTCGCCGTGGCGGAGCGCGCTCGTCAAGAAGCGGCGTGACCCGCACTGGCTCCCCGCCGTGGACGCGCTGATCACACGCGGCAGCTATCACGCGTGGGGCCCCTCACAGAAGGGGTCCGCGTGTACGCCCCCTTCGTGTAGGCCCTCGCTCCCCTCGCCTTCCTCCCCGTGGAGACCGTCTGCATGACCCTCGGCAACATCGCACACACAAGCGCCGACGGCGGCATCACTCCGCCCCTGCCTCACTGGACCACCCTGTCAGCGGTTGGCGCCGTCCTGGTTCTCGTCGCCGTCCTGCTCGTTGGACAGCTGCTGCGCCGACGCCCCCAAAAGCCCGGTGCCGGGCAGCGACGTGGCAGCGCCGCCATCCCAGTCGCGGCTGTCGCGGCGATCGGCTGTACCGCCTACAGCGCGGACACCAGCTGGCGCTTCGCCTCCGACTACCTCGACATGGGCGGCACCGTCGAGCGCGCCGCGATGTTCGCCGTCGCTGAGCTCGCCCTGTTCGCCGCCGCGCTGATGGCCCGGATGAACCTCAACGGCCCGAAGCAGGCGCCAGGGGTGCCCGGCACGCTCACCTGGGTGATCACCGGCGTGCAGATCGTGCCCGCCTACGCCGAGTCCGGGCTGGTCGGCGGAACCGTGCGGGCCTTCGTCGGCCCGGTCCTGGCGGCGGTGCTGTGGCACCTGGCCATGGGCATCGAACTACGCAACCGCAGCCCGCACGCCGACTCCCGCAGCCTGACCGCCGTCCTCACCCGGCAGGCACGCGAACGGCTGCTGGCCCGCCTGGGAGTCGCCGACCGAGACGCGGACGCCGCCCGGATCATCCGCGAGCGCGCCCTCGACCGGGCCGTCACCCTGATCCTCCGGGCCGAGGCCATGACGCCGGCGAAACGCGCCAATCGGCGCGGCCGACGCCTCACCCGCCGCCTGCACCAGGCCCTGGAACAGGCCGATGTCGACCACGACGAGCGCCAGGACCAGCTGCTGCTGCGCAAGCTAGCCACCCGCCAACAGGCGCTGGCCCTGGCCTCCGTTCCGCTGCCCCGGCGATGGTCCGCCCTCACCACGGACACGACGGGCACCTCCACGACCACCCGCCCGCGGGCCACAGCGACAAAGCGGGCAGAGTATCCGGGCTGCCTGCCCGAGACCGGTACGGGCGATGACGCCGCCCACCGGGCTGCCCGCCCGGAGCCCGTAGCCCGCCCGTACCGGCCCGCCCGCACATCCACGAGCCCGGACCCGAAACCGAGCGAGGAACCGCCGGACGCCAATCCGGGCGAGGCTGCGCGGGCGAAGCCGAATCGCCCGGCCCACAAGCCGCGGGCGACACCCGGTCTCCTCACCGAGTACGCCCATCGCATCTTCCGCGAAACCGGACGCCTCTCCCGCGACCTGCTGGAGGAAGCCGTGCGCGAGGACGGCTACAGGGTCGCCAGCGACACCGCCGGAGAAGCCGTCCGCACCGTCAAGGCCGAGCTGAAGCCTGCTCGCGCCAGCCAGTCCCACTGACCTGCTCCACCCAGCACCGGAGGAGAACTGCTCAATGCACGACCCGCACCACGAACTCCCCACTCCCCAGGAGGAGATGGTCACCACTCCCGTTACACGCGCAGCAAGTTGTCGGATAAGGAGTCCTTATCCGGCCCCCGCCCTGGAGGGGGCGGAGGCGTCCGGTGCCGAGGCGGCACCGGAGTCGGCCGGCCCAGGGGGGCCAACCGGGACAGGGGGAGCCGAGTCGTCGTCGAGCGTGCCGCAGCAGCAGTCTGCGCCGCGTCGCCGTCTGCGTGACAAGCAGCTGCGCGAGCGCCGCGTCCACCCTCGCTACAGCGACGACGAGTTCGCCCTGATCGTGAATGCCGCTGCCCTGAGCGGCATGGCCCTTGGCGGCTACGTGGCCGAGTGCTCGCTCGCCGCCGCCCGCACCGACGACCCCACCGCAGCGGTCGCCGACTACCGCGCCATGGTCAAAGCGCTGATGGCTGCCAACGGGCAGCTCGGCATGATCGGTAACAACCTCAACCAGCTCACCTGGCACCTCAACAAGGACGGTGCCTGGCCCCACCCCGACGCCGTCCAGCGGCTCCTGGAGCGCGTCGAGGCTTCCATCGCCGAACTGGACACCGCCATCGCCCAGGTCACTGAAGGGCGGTGAGCGGGTGATACCCAAGATCATCCTGAGCGCGGGCCCGTATGCCACGCGCCGCACGATCGGCTACCTCTTCGGCAAGGGCCGGGCCAACGAACACGTCGACCCCCACCTGGTGGCCTCCTGGAACGGCTTCGCCCCCGACCCCGGCCGCAGCCCCCACCGCGATCCGAAGGACGCGATGGCCCAGCTCGTCGCCCAACTCGACCAGCCCGTGAAGATGCTGGGGGACAAGGCACCCAAGGACACCGTGTGGCACTGCCCCGTCCGCGCCGCCCCCGAGGACCCGATCCTCACCGACGCCCAGTGGGCCGACATCGCCCGCCGGATCGTGGCGGCCGCAGGCATCTCCCCCCGAGGGGGACGAGCATGCCTGCCGCTGGGTGGCCGTCCGCCACGCCGACGACCACATCCACATCGCCGCCACCCTCGTACGCCAGGACGGACGACGCCCCGAGCGCGGCTACGACCAGCGCGCCGTCCAACGCGAGGCCCGCAAGATCGAAATCGACTACGGGCTCAGGCAGTTGAAGCAGGGGGACGGCACCGGTGCCAAGCGCCCCACTAGCAAGGAACACTTCAAAGCCAAGCGCCTGGGCCAGGACGCCGCCACCCGCGACGTGCTACGTCTGCGGGTCCGCCGCGCGGTCGCCGCCGCGGCCGACGAAGCCGAGTTCTTCGCCCTGCTGGAAGCCACCGACGTGATCGTGCGCCTCAAGCTCGGCCCCTCCGGCGACGCGCTGGGCTGCAACTTCGCCCTGCCCGCAGACACCAACGACAAGGGCGAGCCGGTGTTCTACGCGGGCTCCACGCTCTCCCCCGACCTGTCCCTGCCCAAGATCCGCAAGAGCCTCGCCACCACCGGTTCCGAACCGGCCACCGCCCGGTCGGGTAACCCGTGGCACCAGGCCACCGCCGCCGCCGAACGCATCCCCCACCACCTCGCGCACGACGACGACCGTGCCGCCCAGGGCCAGCTCGTTGCCCTGGGCACGACGCTGGACCTGCTGCCGGTCGCTGCTCCGGCCGCGCTGAGGACTGAACTCGAACGCGCCGCAGCCGCCTTCGAGCGAGCCACCCGCTCCCGCATCACCGCCGATCTCGCCAGCACCCGCGCTCTAAACCGCAGCGTCCAGGTGATCTGGCGCGACCGCCCACAGGAGCGTGACGGCACGGGGCTGGCGATGCTCCTCGACGCCGTCCTCACCGCCGTGGCGTTCGCCGTGCACTGGCACCGCACCCACCAGCACGCCCAACAGGAAGCCGCCGCCGCACAGGCACTCGTCCACCTGCAGATCGCGTACGGGCAGGTCGCCGAGCCGGTCCTGACGGGCCTCGCCCAACGCACCCCCAGTGACCAGACCAAGCGCCGCTTCGCCCATCACCTCCAGGAGGCGGTCCCGGAGCACGCCGAACGCATCCTCAACGACGCCTCCTGGGACGCGCTCGCCACCGTGCTCGCCGAGGCGGAAGCCGCCGGGCACAACGCGGTCACCGTCCTGGACCAAGCCCTCGGACAGCGCACGCTCGACGATGCCCACAGCCCGGCCCGCGCGCTGACCTGGCGCATACGGCGCCTCGGCGAGCGTCATGCCCCCGGCCCCCGCGCCCAAGCGGCCATGGCCGGCAACACCGCACAACGCCCCGGTATCCCCGCAGCCCACCCCACGGCAGGTGTTCCGCTCCAGCAGCAGCCTCCCGCACGGCGGCGCTGACCCACGGCGCGCGAACTGTAGCCGACGATCCCCGGTTACCGAAACCGGGGATCGTCCGGAGCATTTGTGCCCCACCCCCGACTCCCACTTCCCGGAAGGAACCCCCTGCATGGCCCAGACCGACATCCGCCCCCGCGTCGTCATCCTCCTCGCCGACGTAGACCCCTCCCGCCGCGACGAACCCGGTCGCCTGTACCGCCGCGACGGCCGCCCCCTCACCGGTGCCGAGCACGACCTGTTCGCCACCAGCACCTCGGACGAGATAGCCATGGCCGTCGCGCACGGGCTGCCTGATGAGGCCGACTGGATGAGCGAAGCCGACCTGGTCGCGAAGGCCCTCGTCAACCTGTACATGAAGTACGCGTACCAGCTGCCCGACGACTCCCTGGACAGCGTCTACGACCTCATGACCGACGAGGACTACGCCGAGTTCGAGCGTCTGACCGACCTCCAAATAGCCCTGTACGCAAGCGAAGAACACGCCGAACTCGAAGAAGACTGACCGACGACACACCAGCGGGCGGCGATTCAGGACCACGCCCACCAGTCAGCGCCCTCAGCACCACGCACCCATCAACGTGGCCCCTGGCCCCACACATGCCGAAGGCCCGACCAGAAACACCGGCCGGGCCTTCGACATGCACACGAACTCACGTGGTCACACGGGCTTTCGCCACCGCCTCCTCCACATGGGCATCGACCAGCGCGGGCGAACCCGAGACCACCGCAACCACCATCCCCACACGAACAGCCGTCTGCTTAACGACCTGGCTACGTCCTCCTGCCGTGAAGGTAAGCAGTTGGCCCCACTGCTCGTCACCCAACCTCGGGGCGGGCACCTCGTGGGCGGTGACCGTGACGGCCGTGCTGCCGGCGAGGACCCGGTAGCTGGAGCAGGAGGTCATCGCCTCGAAGATCCGGCCCACGCCACTGGAGAGCTCGGCCGCGGTCCCGCTGTACAACTCCTCAGAGACCTCCGAGCCGGTACTGCTTGCGTAGGTGAAGGAGACCTTCGCCCTGCGCGGGAAGCCGAGGCTGCCGCCAGCCGCAGCGTCACCGCCGAGTTCGCTCACCGCGGGGCAGCCGGTCAACGTGACGTCATCGTGCCGACCGGGCTGCTCCGCCTTGCGGGCGTAGCCCTCGCCCAGGTCACCCTCGTCCAGAAGCCTCTTTGCCAGCGCGGCCGAGGACAACGGCCCCGCAGCCGGGGCGTTCCCGCCCTCCTGGCGTCCCGAAACGGAGGCGGAGGCGGAAGACATCGGGTCCGTGGCGCGGGCGCTGTCATTGGAGCAGGCCGTCAGGACCAGGACGGACACAGTGCCCAGGCAGAGCGCGGTCGTGGTGGGAAAACGCATGTGGAACCCCCATGTTGGTGCGGAGCGAACGGTCTGACCAACCCGGCTCTCCGGGGCCGGCGATGTGGAGGGGAGGGGGAGAGGGGGTTTCGGAGGAGTCAGTGGCCGAGATGGCGCAGCCCGTCCTCAAGGGTGGGGTGCCAGTGGTCGGCCGGACCGGAGTGGCGGTTGTACCAGGCCGCGTCCAGCTCCGGCTCCCTCGCCGTATGACCGGCACGGCAGCGCAGCCACACCGAGTCGTCGCGCAGGCAGAGGACAACCCAGTGCCGGTACGCGCCGCACGCGTGACACTCGTGTACCTCGCCGTCGATGACGAGCGGCTGGTCCCAGCGCATCATGAACCCGACGACGTCCTGGCGGGACGGCGCCCGACATTCCGGCGGCAGGAAGTCTGGGTCCAGCGCAGCGTCTGCGGCGTCCTGGGCGGTCTCGGCGGCCGAGCCGGACGCATCGGGCCAGGGCACTTCGGTGTGCATCTGCAGCAGCACCTGGCCCGCACGCTGAGCATCACGGAACTCACGGTCGGCGCGAACACGGCGTCGGAATATTCGGAACATACGGGTCTCCTTCATTGCCATCCGGCGAGTCCGGGCAACAGCCCTCTCAGGGACATCCGCGCTCGGCGAGGAGCCGCACGCCAGCCACCCGTGGGGTGTGGGTCGTCAGCTGCGGCGGACGACCATTAGCCGGCCCTCGGCGTCCTTGGGCAAAGTGCGGCGGGACACCACGGCCGGCGAGGCCAGCGAGGAGGCGAAGGCGGCGACCAGATCATTGGGGACACCGGCGCTGAAACTGGCGCACCACAGATACGGGGCGCCGAGAACGGGTTCCGTCCACGCCTGCCAGCCCATCAAGCCAGGGCGCGGATCGGCGTCCTGGACGAGCGGCGGCTGCAGCCCCAGGGAGAAAGTGGCGGAGAACCCGGGGTCCATGGCGGTGGTGTGAGGACTGTCCAGGTCACGGACCCAGCCCTGGGCGCCAAGCGCGTTCAGGACTGTCGCGGGCCCCTCGTAGCCGATGTCGGGCGCCTCGCGGGTGTCGACCGCAACGAGGAGGTCGGCGAGTGCCTCATACGGGATACCGGCGGTGAAGTACGCGTTCCACGATGTCATCACGGAGTCGGCGTCCGGGCGGGCACTCAGTTGCCAGGCCACGGGCAGCCCGCCCAGTTCGAACGGGTAGGCCGCGAGGACCCACTCGGCACCGCACAGCCCGTCCGGGTCCACGTACAACAGGGTGTCGCGGGAGGTGGGCCACATGCGCCAGCCGAGACCGGTCAGGGCGGACCCGATCTGCTCGGCGAGTACGCCGTCGTCACCAGCCAGGTGCCGAGGGGTGACCCAGTACAACGGCTCCTGCGAGTCGGGGCTGAGGGGGTCGCTGGGGTGGTGCGGGTACAGGGGCGCCTCCGTGGGTTCGGGGGTGGGTGTTCTGGCGGGGGTGTGTACGTTGACATGGCTTGCGGCCGGGCACCAGTCATTTCCGGGGATTTCCTGTCTGCCAATGGCGAACTGGAAAGAAGGCGGACAAATTTGCCCTCGCGCGTAGGGGTCAACCCCTCGTTCTGCCTGAGTACGGAAGAGGCAGACTGCATGACGACGAGCGAGTAAACCGCGTTCCTTCATGCGTCTCTGGCTGCGCGCCCGTCTATTTGATTGCTGCTGTCACTGCCCGCTCCGTATCCTGCTGGGCAACGCGTTGACGGAGACGAGTATCCGCAGATCACGCGAGCAGAGAGAGCCGCTGGAAGCTGGGAAGGCGGTCTCGCGTCCCGTGGTGAAGACCCTCCTGAGCGCGAGGAGGAACGACCCCCGTCTGGTGGTCCAATGCCCCGCCGGCCAGCCCCCGTCACTGGGCCTGAACGAGGTCGCCACCATGTGGCGGCGAAAGTGCGGTGGTACCGCGAGTTGCCCTTCTCGCCCGCACTCCCAAGGGATCATGACGGCGTCCCTTGGAGGACCGAATGATCCACAGCCGCGTACCCGTCTCCGACTTGCGAGAACACGTCGGCCGTACCGTTTCCGTCTTCGGATGGGTGAACACACTCCGCCTGCAGCGCCACATGCAGTTCGTCATCGTGCGCGACCACACCGGCATGGTGCAGGTGATCCACAAGCGCGACAACGGCCCGCTGGAGGCCCAACTCGAAGCTCTCACCCCCGAGTCCGCAGTCAAGATCACAGGGCGCGTCGTCGATGTAGCCCAGGTCAAGCTCGGCGGCCTCGAAATCGTCCCCGAGGCTGTCGAGGTTCTGAACCCGGCCGCGACACCGCTACCCATCGACGAGCGCACAGGGCTGGAGCAGCGGATGGACTGGCGCTTCCTGGACGTGCGCCGTCGTCCTGCCACCCAGTTGCTGTTCGCCGTGCAGACCACCCTGGAACAGGGCCTGCGCGAGTACGCCTACGCCCAGGGCGCCACCGAGATGCACACCCCCAAGCTCATGGGCACCGCCTCGGAGTCCGGCGCTGAGGTCTTCGAGGTGGGCTACTTCGGCCGTAGCGCCTACCTGGCGCAGTCGCCGCAGTTCTACAAGCAGATGGCGATCGCGGCCGGCATCGACAAGGTCTTCGAGATCGGGCCGGTCTTCCGCGCGGAGCCGTCGTTCACCTCCCGGCACGCCACCGAGTTCACCGGCGTCGACGTGGAGTTGGCGTGGATCGACGGCGTCGAGGACGTGATGGCGTTCGAGGAGCAGATGCTCGCCCATGCGATTGCCAAGGTCGCCGACGCGCACGGCGAGGCGATCGCCGAGCACTTCGGGGTCGAGGTCACTGTGCCCACGACGCCCTTCCCCCGCATCGCCATGGCCGACGCACAGGAGATCCTGCGTAGGGGTGGCTGGGACCCGGCAGGGGACAAGGAAGACCTGGACCCGGAAGGCGAGCGGAGCATCTCGGCCCACATCAAGGAGGCCACCGGGCACGAGTTCGTGTTCATTACGCACTACCCGGTCGGCATCCGCCCCTTCTACCACATGCGGGCTGCCGATGACTCGAGCGTGACCTTGAGCTTCGACCTGCTGTGGAAGGGCCTGGAGGTCACCACCGGCGCGCAGCGCGAACACCGGTACGGCGTGCTGCTGAAGCAGGCCGCCGAGAAGGGCATAAGCCCCGAGCCGATGCAGGACTATTTGAACGCGTTCCGGTACGGATGTCCGCCCCACGGCGGCCTCGGCATGGGTCTGGGGCGAGTGCTGATGGTGATGCTCGGGCTGGACTCCATCCGCCAAGCCAGCTTCCTCTTCCGCGGGCCGAACCGGCTCACTCCGTAGCCAGCCGCACGGACAATCTGGGCTTGAGCAGTTTCCAGCGCCTCCTCTCAGCTGGCCAGTCCGCTCCGCCCCCGGCCTTCGGGCGGTGGGGCTCGGACGAACCGATCAGGACGCCCATCTCGTGCAGCCGCTCCAAACTCAGGCCGTAACGGGGTGGGCAGCCTGAGTAGAGTTCAGAAACGGCAGGACGGCGGTGGGGACCCTGCAGTCGGATTATGAAGTGGCGGGTGGCTACCGCCCGTACTTCGGCAAACAGGCGCCTCTCACTGCGCCACTGCTACGGTCGCGTCCATGACGCTCTCGGTCTCCACGGGTCAGGCTGTCGACCTACGTGTACAGCCGGTTGACGAGGTTCTTGACCGCGTCGAGCGGTCTCTCCAAGTGGGGCTGCTCCCAGAGACGATGGTGCGTAAGCGCCGATCCGTGGGGGCCAGAACAGACCGCGACACCTGGGTTCGGATCGAGCGGCGCCTGCTCGACAAGATCTCCGACCAGGGGTGGAACGGGACTGAGAGTGCCGCCCGCCTGAAGGGCATCGCCCAGCCCGAATGGCACGGAAGTGTCGTCTGGCGGGCCACGGACGGGCCGGTGATGTGGCGAGCCGACGAAACCGATCTCCTGCCAGGGGCTCCTGTCGGAAACGCCATCCTGAGTGAAGCCCCGGAGCTGCCGGACGACTGGTGGGGCGCACTGAACGCGTCGTTGGACGCGCTGGCGAAACAGAGCACGAGGCGGGTCGCCACGCCGGACACCGAGACCGTCACCCAGGCCCTTGTCACCGAGTCTGTCCGTGGTGTTTTCTCCGGCGATTTCGATACGACCATCGAGCAGTGGGTGCCGGCCCACGCGGACTTGAACTGGGCCAACATGACGGCTCCGGCGTTCAGTCTCTTCGACTGGGAGGACTGGGGTAACGCGCCGCTGGGGCTGGATGCGGCCTCGCTGTGGGCGAGTTCCCTTGTTGTCCCGGCTCTGGCCGATCGCGTATGGCACGAGCGCCGGTCGGACTTTGAGAGCCGGGACGGCAAGCTGATGACGCTGTTCGCCTGCTCGAAGATCCTCGGGCCGTACGCGCACCCGGAAGACCCTCGGCTGGAACCCGCCCGGCGCATGGCCGAGCAGGTCATCAAGGAGCTTCAGGCCGGCTGATCGTGTGAACGGTCTCGCAGGAGACTCCGGTACTCCTGGACTGTTCGTTCCTCGACCTCGCCGACCAGGGCGCCGACGAGTTCGCCCAGATGGGCGGGCTCATCAGTGCCCACCGCCATAGTGCCGACCCTCGGCAGGTGATAGGCGGTTATGAACGCCGCCTGCACACGCGAGGGTTGGCGGCTGTCACCGAGGAAGACACGGGGGTCGATCTTGGCCCACACCGAGTCGCTGGTGCTGCCGCCGAAGGGGCTCATGCCCCATACCTCGCTGGGGTCCAAGTCCCACGCCCTGATGAGGGCGTCCGCGGCATCCAGCGCTCTGACTCCGACGAGTAGGCCGGCGCGGACCATGAGGGTCGCCGGTCTCGGTACGGTCGGGCCGATCAGTCCCACCAGGGATGACGGTTCCCAGGACGCGATGCCCCAGGCGGCACACAAACCCTTGCCCGTAGCTTCATCAAGGGCAGCGCACGCTTCTGCCAGCACCTCCTGGCCATGTCCGCCGGCCTCGCGGACCGAGTGTTCCGGGTTGTGCAGGAACACCAGATCCGGCTCCTGCCCCAGGTCCCCGGCCGCCTGTTCCACGGCCGCGTGCAGCCGTACGGGATCCAGGGAGTGCCCCGCCCCGCCCGGTCCCGGAAAGTAGCCCACCTTCGTGGAGACGCTGAACTTCGACAGCAGGTCTCCGGCCGTCTGCGCGAGGACCTGATGCGAACGGAAGCCGAGGTAGTTGGTGCTGGTGTCGAGTGTCGTGACGCCGAGGTCGAGCGCCCCAGTCAGGACCCGGCGTTCGTGACGAGACCGGTGTAGCCCGAGAACAACTCGGGGGTCAGCACCGCGCACAGCTCCTCCTTCACCAGGATCTCAGCGACGTCCGTTACTTCGGCCCCGGCGACGGCCGCAGCCTGTTCCAGCTCGACCGGCTTGCCGCTGAGCAGCAGACGAAGTGCGGGCAGTGCCTTGGCCGCGAGGGTGAGCTTCTTGCCCGAGGCCACGATGTCGACGGTCTCTCCGTGCTCCTGGATCTGGGGCGGGAAATGGGTGGTGCACACCACGGCGTCGAGCGGCCCGAGTATGTCGAGGAACGGCACGTGCCGAGGCAGGGCGGTCGCCTGCTCGTACGCGTCCAGGAAGTCGGCCGGCGGTCGCTCGCTGACCAGCTGGGCGGCGGCCTCGGTCAGCGCGCCAGTGCCAGTTCCGTGTCGGCGGTCGAGGTCGTGGCGGAAGATCTCGTGCTCGCGGCACCAGTCGGCCAGCCATGCGAGCCAGCTCGCCCCGGTGCGCTTGGTGATGCCGAACGTGACGTGAAGGCTCTTGCCGGAGCCGCTGCCGGTCCGTGTCGCCTGGTGCCAGTGGCCCCGCGGAATGTGCATGACGTCGCCGGTCCGCATCAGACCAGACCAGATGATCTCGTCGCTCGGAGTGCTGTTGGGGTCGGCGTCCCGGTACATCGGGACCGCGCGGGAGGTCACGCGGACCTCCCACTCCTTCTCACCCGCGAGCTGGACGATGACGACATCGTGGTCGTCCCAGTGCAGGGGGAAGCCGGAGGCGTCGTTCGTGGTCAGGTACGCGTTGACCTGGACTCGCTCACGGGACCACCACTCCAGGGCCCGGCAGGCGACCTCCATCGTCGGATCGAAGACGTTGGCCTGATCCATGATCACCGTCGCTCCTTCGCCCAGGAGCCTGCCCAGGCTGCGCATGTTGACCATGGAGATGCTCTGGCCGCGGGGGCTGACGCTGTCGGTGTAGTAAATGGCCGGGTGGACCTCCTCGCCCTTCTGGAAGCACCGGAACTGCGGGCGGTTCAGGCTCCTGCGCATCGCGATATCGAGCAGGCGGTTCGGGGTCATGATGCGGGAGACGAGGGTGGCGTCGTCCATGCTCCCGCAGACGAAGTCCTTGCCCAGCTGCTCGGCCCCGCTCCAGCCGAGTGCTGCCTCGATGGCGCTGATCAACCGGTGTTCCATCGTGTGTCCTCCATGGGTTCGGCCACTGATGCGGACACAGCGGGGGCTGGCGCGGCCGACCGCGCCGGCCCCCACCGCTTGGTGCCTACTCGCTGTCGTGCAGGTTGCCGTCGCCACCTGGCCACGGCGCGTCGCCAGAACTGCCCTGGTTGTCCGACCGGAGGCTGTCGTAGCGGTCATGGACGGCGGTCAGCTCTGTCACCGCCACCAGGAGGCCGCTCCGGGCCGGAGGCGGTGTCGTGGGCTCTGTCACCTCGTGCTCCTTCCTTTTCGGTTCTCCCGCTGGGAATCCGACGGGAGGTCGATGGCCGCCCCATGGCCGTGGGAGGAGGGGTTGCCGTGGGGCCGGCGGTCATTGGGCGCGCGATGAGCGGCAGTCCGGCGCCAGGTGCAGGGCGGGTCAGCGGTGAATCGGCAGGCCGCCGACGTCCTCGCGCATATTGATCTCCAGAACGCGCTGGTCCAGCTCATACAGACAGGCACGGCAGGCGTAGAGGGCCGCGTGCATGCCACTCGACCGGACGGGCCCGATCCACGTCACCTCGACGTCGTCACGTCCGCACCACAGCCAGCACTCGCCGCGCGCCTGCCACTCGTGGCGGTCCCATAGCGCGTAATCAGTGGGCTCCCTGGTGACGGGGTCGATGTCTCGGCGGGTGGGCCGGAAGACCACGTCGGGATCGGGAAGCGGATTCGCTCGTAAGGTGTGCCGCCCCATCACGCGACCACCAGAGTGAGCGACTCAGGCTCGGCTACCACGCCGTGCTTCGGCCGTAGCGCGAATAATCTGCGCAGAACAGCGGCTCGGATGGCGGGCGCCGCCTTGGGAAGCGCGATCTCCGCCCATACGCGCTTTCCCTGGCCGACTGGCTCCCAGGCACACCGAGAAGCGAGAAACTCGACCAGTGCCAGGCCGCGCCCGCTCTCGTCGTCGGCCTGGGCACAACTCGTCTGTGGGGCGCCGGGATTGGCATCGAGGACGTCGATCACCAGACGGCCGGGGCGGTGGTGCAGCGTGACAGTGACGGGCCCTTCCCCATGGACCACGGCGTTGCTGACGAGCTCGGAGGCGACGAGACGGATGGCGTCAGCCGTCTCGTCGTTCAACGGCACACCCCACGCACGCACCTTGTCGACGACCGTGCGCCGGGCGAGGGAGACTTCCCTTTCCTCACCCGCGAGGACGAACCGATGGACGAGCGTGGGCATGGCGGACGCCTCCGATGAGTTGGAGAGCGGCTCCGTCCCCGACGGGGAAACAGGGGCGGAGCCGCCGATCTGAGAACCGTTCCGGGAGCGGTCGCGATGTGCGGCTCCGTGGACGGCTGATATTCAGTCAACGGCCCCAGCCAGCAAGGCGGAACGTTTCTAGGGGGTTCCTCCTGGGGACGCCCTCCCCGTACGCGGCCACGCGAAGTAGCCTCCCCACTACGCCGCGAGGGGGATGACGGGAGTGATGACATGCCTGGTGAGCCGTTGGCGGTCCACCCGCTGAGCTTCCTCCGGCAGACGCGCGGATGGGGCAAGGCCGAGTTCGCCCGACTCATGCAGGCGCACGGGCGGTCACTCGGAGTCCCGCTCGCGACCAACCGGACCACCGTATGGAAGTGGGAGCAGGGGCAGGAGCCGGATGCGGACGCCCAGCGCGTCCTCGCCGACCTGCTGCGCGTCCCGTACGAGCAGGCGCGGAGGGAAGGTTGGCCCCGGTGGCTGCCGGTCTGGGAGGTCACGGGACTCACCGCCCCGTGGACCGAGGCCGGTACCGTTGAGGCGTTGTCCGAACTCGTGGGGAGTGGCCGCATGGATCGCCGGGGCTTTCTCACCATCACCGGCGCCGCCCTGACGGGCCTCGCGGCAAGCTGGGTGGACGCGCCGTCCGCCTTCGCCTCGGCCCTGGGCGGGGATCAGGTCACGGACACCATGGTCACGACGATCGAGCAGCGCATCAGCACGCTCCGCACCCTCGACGACCAACTCGGCGGTGCCACACTCCTGGAGCAGGCACGCGGCGATCTCGCCCTCGTCACCGGCCTCCTGAGCACCGGCAGGTACACGGAGAACATCCGACTCCGCCTCTACGCCCTGGCTGCCCGGGTGTCGCACCTGACCGGCTGGATGGCATACGACGCGGGACTGCGATCTGTCGGCCAGCGCTACTACATCGGCGCCCTGCGCAGCGCCCGTACCGCCGGCGACGACGCGTTCGGCGCCTTCATCCTCGCGGAGATGGGCGTCCACGTCTCCGAGGCCGGACGCACCGCCGAGCGCGTCGACCTCATCTCGACCGCCATCGACAACGCCCCTCGCACGCTGTCGCCGTACACCCAGTCCTTCCTCTACCTGCACAAGGCCGAGGCGCTGTCCCGCGACGGCGACCACGCGAAGGCCGGAACAGCGCTCAACCGCGCCGTGTCCCACTGGGAGCGCCACACGACGGAGGAAAATCCGGACTGGCTCAACTGGTTCGGCGAGGCCCAACTGAAGTCGACCGAGGGCAAGGTCCTGCTGCGATCCGGACAAGTGGAGCGCGCCACAGGCTCCCTGGAGACCTCCGTGAAGAGCGCGGCTCCCCGGGACAAGGCTGTACGCTCCAGCCGCCTGGCCGAGGCCCGGCTCGCCGGCGGCGACCTGGACGGGGCGCTCGACGCCGCGAACTACGGCACCGAACTCCTGGAGAGCAGTGTCAGTTCCGTACGGGCGTTGGACCGCTTGAAGGAGTTCTCGGCACACCTCGAACCGCGCAAGTCCGTCCCCGCTGTCCGTGAGTTCCGCGAACGGCTTCAGGCGGTGCCCGTCGCGGCGTGACTGTCACCTTTCGGATTGCGAGGCCGAACCCGCCCCCTCAGAGCAGGCTGCCGCAATGCCAGGATGGACGGCATGACGACGATCCACGGTGAGGTCGCGGCTGGGTTCGAACCGGTGTGGGAGGCGTTCGCGGCGAACTTCTCCGAGCACGGGGACATCGGCGCGGCGGTGTGCGTGTACCAGTACGGCCGACCGGTGGTGGACCTGTGGGGCGGCGTCTCCGACCCGGAGACCGGTCGGCCGTGGACGCGGGACACACTCCAACTCGTCTACTCAGCGACCAAGGGGGCCACCGCGACCGCGGCACACATGCTGGCCGAGCGCGGTGCGCTGGACCTGGACGCGCCGGTGGCGAAGTACTGGCCGGAGTTCGCCGCGAACGGCAAGGCGGACATTCCGGTGCGCTGGCTGCTGTCCCACCAGGCTGGCCTAGTCGCGCTGGACCGACCTGTCCCGCTGAACGAGGCGTTGGCCTGGCACCCGATGACGGCAGCACTTGCCGCGCAGCGTCCACAGTGGACTCCGGGCACGGCGCACGGCTACCACGGGCGGACCTGGGGCTGGCTCGTCGGCGAGGTGATCCGCCGGGTATCCGGCCAGACGCCGGGCCGCTTCTTCGCCGAGGAGATCGCCGCTCCCCTCGGACTGGACTTCTTCATCGGACTGCCAGCGGATCAACGCGACCGGGTCAGCCGCATGGTGTACCAACGACCGACCGTCGACCTCACTACCGTGCCCGCCGAGTCGGTTCCCGAGGAACTCCGCGAACAGGTGGCCGCGTGGCGGGATCCGAAGTCGTTCAGCAACAGGGCGTACGCGGTCACCGACCCCGCCGCGATCGACTTCGACTCGCCCGAGGTACAGGCTGCGGAACTCCCGGCCTCCAACGGCATCGGCACCGCACACGCGCTGGCACGTATGTACGCCGCGCTGATCGGCGAGGTGGACAGTACGCGCCTGCTTACTCCGGAGACCCTGGAGTCAGCGGCCAAGGAGCAGGCCAGCGGGAAGGACCAAGTGATGCTGATCCCGAGCCGATTCAGCACCGGATACATGCTGCCTACCGAGACCAACCCGATTCTTGGGGCAGGCTCTTTCGGCCATACGGGACGAGGCGGCTCGCTCGGCTTCGCCGACTTGGAGTACGGCGTCGCCTTCGGTTACGCGATGAACAAAATCATCGGGGGAGCCGACGACGTGCGCGCGGCCTCGCTGGTCAACGCGGTACGAAGGTCGCTCGCGTAGCCCTGCCCGCCTGCGGGTACGGGGCACACAGCCACGGAACTCCTGAGGGTGACGGTCGAGAATGAGGCCCTGCCCCCTGAGTGCAGCACTTCATTCAGGAGCCGTGACCCTAGCGATCACCCCCGGAGTCCACTCCAGCTCCCACGGTGATTGGCGAAAACCCACCCATACCCAGCGCAAGTACGTCACCATCTGTGCACGAACTGGGGAGGGACCTGTGGGTAAGCGCGAACGCCGTCGCAAGAAGGAACGAGCCAAGAAGAAGCACCAACCGCAGCAGCAACCAGCCGCTCCGCAACCCATCACCCGGGAATACCCGGAGGCTGACCCCCGCATCCGCATCGTGATCAAGCACGACGCACCCGAGGATGCGCAGAGGATCAGCCTCCTGTATTGGGAGATCAAGAACGACGGCAGCTGGGCCCGAACCGTCAGCAGCATTGGAGTGGCCAGCCATATCGGCGCGATAGCAACTGCGCACTCTCATGCCACCCTGCTCGGCTCCCCCTGCGCGAACTGCTCCGAGCCAATCACCGTCACCAACCGGTCCTGGGCAAACAAGGTCGGGGGAAAGTACCTCGACGTCGATTCCCCCTCCTACCTCTGCTGGGACTGTACGGCGATCCAGAAGCGCGAGGAGGCGGAGCGGCAGCGGATTGCCACCGAGCAAAAGCAGGTCGAGCTGGAGCGCGAGAAGGAGAAAGCCGAAGAACTCAAGCGTCTGATCGCTGAGGCCATCGAGGACGAGGAGGCAAAGAACGACTCCCCCAGCGGCCTCCCCGAAGACAACCCGCTGGCTTTGGCCCTGTACGTGGCGTTGGTCAGCTACGCCACCCGAAACCCCGGGAAGCCACTCCCCAGTATTACGGGTATCGGCGCCATGGGCTGGACTGGCGACACGTCTCGGGACAGAGATCTCCTACGCGCGCTCTACCAGGCGAACGCGATTGCCATTTCCCGGGAGACCTCGCCTCAGGCTTTCAGTATCTCCGCGGACGGTGACGACGTCAGGTTCGTGGTCGACGACGTCATGTGGCGTCTCATAGGTGACCGAACAGCAGCGCAGGAACGCGCCGAGAAGATCACGAACAGTTTCAAGACCCAGCCTGGCCCTCAGGGAGCCGCAAAGCGCGAAGCCTTCACCTCGTTGACGGACGAGATAGAGGTCGCCGACGTCGCGTCGTACCTCAACGGTCTGCTCACAAAGAAGTACGACTACCCCGAAGTCCCAGAAGCGCGGCGCGAAGAGCTCACGGACGTCATCCGCAGAGGTTTCGGCCACGGATACACCTCTGGACAGATGTTCTGTTTCGCGTGGCGGGCCGCAGACTCCGCCGCAGCCTGGAAGGAGCGCAACCAGCGGATGGGGCCGCCAGAGGCGGCATCTGCGTCGGTGACTACCTTGAATGGGAAGATCGACAAAGCTATCGAACTCCACCATGCCATCCCGGAGTACGACGTCCCTCGCTGGCACGGGTCCCCCCTCGCGCTCAGCAGTTTCCGACGGCTGACCTCAGATATTCGTTGGGTGTACAACCGTGAGGTCATCGACGCGTGTCCGCACTGCGACCGCAACGGTCTTAAGGAAACCGTTCATCCGGAGACCGAGGCGATCACCATGGCGCGCTGTACCCATCCCGTCGAGATTCGGGACGAGCTCCAGGATGAGGAGCCGAACTGGTGGGACGGCGCACCCGATCCGGCCGATGTCTGAGCCCAGCGATTAATCCGTCAGGAGATTCGCTCGTACAAGACCCCCTCTGCCTCCCGCAGCTCGCGCTCGACGGCTTCGGTGAGGTTCGGGCTGTCGATGAGGACGCCGAACTCGACGTTGTTGTTCTCTGCGCTCCAGGAGAAGTTCGCGCTGGTGACGAGGAGGAGGTGGTGGTCGATGGCGAGGAACTTGGCGTGATTGCGGACGTACCCGCCGTCGAATTCCTTGGTCCGCCATACCTCGGCGGGAGCCAGGTGCGCGGCTACCTCTGTGGTCGAGGGGGACCAGCGTTGTCCGCTGCTATCGGCGGCCCGGGTGTCCATGTAGACGCGGACGGCGACGCCGTCGCGTTGTGCGGTCGTCCGCAGTGAAGTCCAGAGCGCCGAGCTGCGCTGGAAGTTGAAGGTCGAGCAGGTGATCGCGTGGCGGGCGCTGTCCACGAGGCGGGTGACCGAGGCGGTGAGCGGCCCGCTCTGGGCGAGGTGTCCGGGCATGGTCCACAGCGGTGACAGCGTGGTCGGAAGCGCTCGTGCTCCCTCGATCGCCCGCAGGACCAGGACCTGCTGGTAGGTCGCTCTGGCGTCGCGGGCCACCGCTTCCAGTAGCCGCCGGACCTCTGCTCGCTGGCCGACGGCGACGACCTTGAGTGCGGTGGTCAAGGTGTCGCCGTCGGCCAGGCGGTCGGCTATGTCCTTGGCCTCGGTTCCGGTTAGGAGCCGGCCGAGTTGGCGTGGCGCGTCCGCGTCACTCATGGGCATGGAAGAAACCGAGGTCGCTGCCGGGCAGGTCGAGCAGGAAGCGGCGGTCGAGGAAGCGGTTGGCGCGCTCGCAGGAGGTCTCCGAGGCCATGACGCAGCAGTGGCAGGCGGCGCCGTGGAGGAAGTCCTCGGGGTCCTGTGGGGTGCGCTTGGAGCAGATGGGGTCGGAGGAGCAGCGTGCGGCCTTGCGTAGCGCGCTGTCGACGACCCGCTGAAGTCGCGTTGGCTCGCTGAGTTGTACAAGGCCGCCGAGGGTGCCGTCGCTGTCGGAGGCGGTGGTGCAGATGAGAAGGCCGGCCGCGGGGTCGCGGCCTTCGGCGGCGGGCCATGCATAGAGGCGTTCGCTGAGGCTGGCGGCCGAGTAGCCGCAGGTCAGGGCGAGTTCGCGGATGAGGATGTGGGCGAGGGTGTGGACGAGCCAGTAGCGCGGGGGCTTGAATCGGCTGTCGGGGTCGACCTGGCCTGCCGTGTCGGAGAAGCGGCGCTCGAAATTCCGGCGATGTGCCTCGCGGTGGAGCTTCCAAAGGTCGGTGTCCAGGACTCGCTTCTCCCACGCCGCGACGGCGTTCTCGTCGAGCTGGAGGAAGATGCCCTCGCCCCGGTCCTCGGTGGCCACGGTCCAACTCGGCCGGGACGTACGCGTCAGTGGGGCCAGGCGGCGCGGGAGGTCGCCGACGCGGTCCATGTCGTCAATGCGGGTGAAGCCGACCAAGGCATTCACCTTGCGGAGGCGTTCGACCGCGAGCACACGGGTGATCTCAGGCTGAAGGGCGTCGCCTCGATTGCGGGTGGCAAGGGTGAGCCCGCTCTTGGGGTCCTCGACTCGGGTGCCGACGATGTCACGCAGCAGGTAACGCCATTCGGGGACGAGGAGGTCGACCGGGTCCCAGTCGCGGAGCTTCTCCTCCTGTTCCTCTGGGGTGTCGGTGGGGGCGGAGGCCGCCTGTAGGACCTGCTCCAAGTCGTGGTCGGTCAGGCCGGTGACGTCGACGCCGCCGGCCATGCCGAGGAGATCTCTGATCAGCTCGAGGTTGTCACGGTATTTCGCGAGTTTGTCGCCCAGCGCGGTGCGGACCCGGTCGGCCAGGTCGCTGGCTTTCTCCTCCTGGGACTCCGGCATCACGATGATCGACTGGGTGGCGGGGAACCACAGGTTGGAGGCGCCGACGAGCATCAGCCGGGTTTCGTTGCGACACCCCTTGGGCTCGAAGGCGTCCAAGTGGGGGTGGCGTCCACGGCACTGCGGGAGTTTGGCTCTGCCAGCCTCGCCTTGGGCCTCGTTCATGGGCCGCCGCATGTCGCAGGATGCGCAGTGGATGACGGCCGAGGCGCCCTTGCCGGCTGTCCGGTCAACCATTTTCAGGGCGGGCAGCTCTGCTTGGGTGCATGGCTGTCCGCGGTGCACCCACAGGTCATAGGGGAACTCGTCCAAGTGTCCGTCGACGCACGCCAGTAGATACCGGGCCGGGATGGCGGTACGGCGCATCGGCTTGCGGGTGCCGGCGCCCGCGCGGCCCGTGCACTTCGCGTGCTCGAAGACGGCCAGGTCCGTGCGGAAGGGGTGAGTGTTGCGGTAGTCGAACTGAGCAAGCAGTCCGAGCATGTCGCAGCCCGTGCACCGCAGCCATTGCGGGAACACCCGGGAGGGAACACCGAGGTCGTTGCCTTCGGCGGACCGGCTGTGCTTCTTCGGCTGCCAGGGATACGGTCGCAGCTGCACGTCGGGCGAACGCAGCATCATCCGGACCACGTCGCGGAGGCGCGGGGCGTGGATCTGCGGGGGTGCAGAGTCTCGGCGCCGCCAAATGCGGTCCCAGTCGTCCAGACCGGTGGGCATGATCGTGAATTGCGGCAGGTCCATGATCGCGCCGGGACCGTAGGTGTAGAGCAGAGAGGAGGGCCGGGCCGAGCCCACCTTGGCACGGTTGTGCTTGGTGGCCTTCTCCGCCTCCTGCTCCAGGTCGCCCAGCGGGTCGACGGCGTGGGCGACGTCGTAGACGAAACGCGTCTCGACACTCACGAGTTGTCCTCCGGCATCTTCCACTGGGGGGCATGGGCAGGGGCGCGGTACACCAGTCGCTCCTTGATCGGGCTCACCAGGAGATTGATCTCCGGCTGCACCTCACGCATCGAGTTCGCCACGATGAACGGCGCGGCGTCGCGGGTGTCGATGCCCGCCTTGGCGTTCTCCGCGCTCATCATCAGAGCGTCGTGCCGACTGTCATCCAGAACCCTCTCGTACACCAGGGACTTGCGCAGCTCCACGAGGTGCTTGCGCCGCTTGCCCCATTGGTCGAGCCGGTTCTCCAGGCGCAGGCGTGCGCGTGTGGCCGCGTCCTCGTCGCCGGCCCGCGCGACGCGACGAACTAGGGCGTCGACGAGTTCGCCCGCGAAGTGCTGCTCAGCCTCGATACGGGCCGCCCCGTCCTCAGGGGACAGCCCCTGGCCGTGGCCGGCCTTGGCGGCCTGTAGGACACGGGCGGCGCTGACCAGCACACCGTCCAGGCCACGCTCCAGGGAGGTCACCGAGAACGGAGTCACCGACAGCGCCTCCACTTGGGCGTAGAACGTCTCGTGGTAGTGGCGGAACTGCTCGTAATGGGCGAGGTCCCTCGGCCGCGCCCAGTTTCCGAGCGCGACCACCAGACCCGGCCGATCCGCGATACGGCCGACACGGGACGACGCCTGGATGTACTCCGCGGTGTTCTTCGGCTGCCCAACCACGAGCATCAGGCCAAGGCGAGTCACGTCCACACCCACCTGGAGCATGGAGGTGGCCAGGACCACATCGTACGGATTGACCTCACGCGTGGGTTCCGGCTTCTTCGCATCTCGCAATGCGCGCCGGTTCCGTTTGCCCGCGGTGGAGTCGAAGCCCGGGTCGAACGCCATCGCCATCTGGTCCAGGGTCGCGGTGATGTCCGCGCTGGCCACACGCGAGGTCAACTCAGCGACGTGCAAGGAACCGTAGTCGGTGCCGGTACGGCGCGGGAGCTTCGACCAGGGACGGCCCTTGGCGAGCGCGGTCTGGATGTCGTCGCTCATGTATCGAGCCATGCCGGCGAGTTCACGGGTGGCGCTGAAGTATCCGACCAGGCTCATGTACGGATCGGCCGCGCGGCCGGAGCGGTCGATGAGGAGTTGCCCGCCGGCCAGGAGCACCTCGGCGACCCGGATCTCCGCCGTGGTCAGGCGCACCCCGGTGGTGCTAATTCCGATGTACCGGCGTCCCGGGTGCTTCTCGGAGACCGGGATCTCCTTGGAGAAGTAGGTGTTCCCGGCGTCCAGGACCTGCGGTGGGAAGATGGTGACGTCGCGCCCGTAGATCGCACGCACCTGCTCCGACGCATTGCGGGCGGTGGCCGTGGAGGCAATTAGCAGCGGACGCACCTGGCGCCCGTCCTTCGTCCGCCAGTCAGTCATCACGTCGATGGCCACCTCGAACAGGCCCACCGTCGTGCCGAGTGCCCCGGTGATCAGGTGCAACTCGTCCTGGATGACCAGATCCGGGGGCCGCAGCCGCGTTGCCGGGTGAACGGGGGCTGCTGGCAAGCCGTCCTTCTTGGGATGCTTGCTGCCGTCCTTGATGTCGCACTGCTGATAGTCGGGATGCACGTATCCGTGCCGTTCACAGCGCCGCGAGACGTGCCCGAACAGCGAGGCGGCCTCGCCCTCCCGCGCCAGGCGAGCGAACTTGTCCACGGTGGCGATGACGAACGCCGGCGCGAGCCGGTAGATCTCCTCGTCCACCGTGAGCACCGGCAGTCCGTCCGGGACCTCACCGCCGTCAGCGAACGGGCAGTCGGCCAGCTCGTCCCCGCAATACACGTACACCCGGCGCAGCGCGGGTTCTGTGCGCACATCGCGCGCCTCGACCCGCGTCCCGCACCACGGACAGCGTTGGATCTGCAGCACCGTCAGCCGATAGCCACGGCCCCCGTGGGCCTTCTGCAACTGCTCGGCGGCCTCGTCGTACCGCTTCGGGCTCACATCGGTACCGACCCACAGCCCGATCCGGAACGGCTCGTCCCCCCACGTCGCCACATCATCGCGCCGTGCCAGCTCCGCAGCGCACACCAGGGCGGTGGCCCGCTGGAACTGCTGGGCGGTGAGCAGGCGCAGGGTGTACCGCATGAGGACGGCAACCCCGGACCGCCCGTCCAGCGGACCGTCGAAGGCATCCACGACGCCCTGGCGGCGACGGATCGCGAACGTGTACGCGGCCAGACCCAGATACGCCTCGGTCTTGCCACCACCGGTCGGGAAGAACAGCAGCTGTGCCTTGGCCAGATCCCCCGATCGCTTCTCGACCGCCGGGTCGGACAGCAACGGCAACTGCATGAGCACGAAGGCGAGCTGGAAGGTACGCCACGAATGCGCCAAGGCTCCCTTCTCCGCGAGGATCGTCTCGCGAGCCTCGTCGATGCTCTCCTCCGGCCGACTCGCCCGCCGTTCCGCGACCTGGGACTGCACACGCTGATCGGCCATCACCCTGTTCATGAACCGGAAGCAGCGCAACGCCTCCTCGTCCCCCAGGAGATGCTTCAGCCCCTCCTCAAGCTGGCGTTGCACCCGGCGCGCTTCGGTGACCGCGTCCAGACCCTCGGACCGCAGGTGCTCCGGAAGCGCCTCGGCCCGCTGCTCCTCGCCGTCCAGCCAGGCCGTGTAACCCGCGACGATCGGCTCAAGACCCGTACGCAGTTCGTCGGTCGATGCCTCCTGGAGCTTGCGCATGTCCAGCAGGGCCGCGCCGATCTCCTCGGCGGCCGTCTGCGGCGTCTCACTCACCGGCAGCCACGTCGTCCAGACCTCACTGGCCCTGCGCGCTCCCTCGGCTACCTCCCAGTCCACCGAGCAAGTACGGCCATGGGCGAACTCCAGACGGTTGCGGTACTGAAGCCGCAGCCGCCGCAGCTCGTCGTCCAGCTCCTCGCGCGTGTCCAGGAGTACGTCATTGACCGGCAGGAATACCTCAGCGCCACCGGCCGTCACCGACAGCTTGGTCTGGTACAGCCATGCCTCGACGGGGATCTTGCGAGGTGTCTCCCGGTCATTGCACAACGCCACCTCAATCAGCCGGCAGCTGCGCTCGGGATCGTCGTAACGATCTACCCGGAGCAGGATCTTGTCCTTGAGCACGATCTCGGTGGTACGGGACGGCTTCACGTCAGCAACCTTGATCGCCTTCGCGATGGCGTGCGGGGTGCGCTGGAAGCGGCGGAGAGCCGGAGCAGGTGCCGCGCCTTCGTCCCCGCTGGCTCCGGTGCCCTCGCCGCGCTTCTCTTTCACAGGCTCGTACGTGCCCCACGACGCGGTCACCATGAACTCGTCCAGACCTTCAGGGATCTGGAAGCGCAGCCCCATCGACGCCGGGATCATCAGCCCGCGCTTCTGCGGCTGGTCCTCGACCTCGTCTTCGTCCGAGCTCGCGCTGCTGTCGTCGACGGCGGTGAGCGGCACGCCCCGGCTCTCGGCAGCGTCCACAGCGTCGCCCACGTCGGTCGCGGCGTCATCTGATCCTGCCTCGCCAGGGTCGTCCTGGCCAGCGGTGAGGCGCACGGGGGCGATCCGGCCGATCAGGTACGCCGAGTCGGGGACGCCGTCGAGGATCTCGTCCGGGCCGTTCGCCGGGCCGAGGAGCTCACGCTCCAGGATGTCGACCAGGTTCTCGCGGGCCGTCCAGGAACGGTCATCGGGTTCGAGGGCGAGACGGTAGGCCGGACCCTGAGGAGTGCCGGGTGTCGATACGGGATGGGCGCCGTCGCGCCGGGGGGTGGTCACTCGTCGCCCTCCTCTTCCTCAATGCACTCATTGTCGCCGGTGGGACTGACAACGCCCTGTGAGGCGGCACGACGATGGTTCTCTGCGAGGAGACGATCGAGGATCTCCACTCGGGTAGTGGGACTCACCGTCCAGCGTTGCATCTGGCGGTAGGTGTGGAAGCCGTGGTCTAGGGGGACGTCGTCCCAGCCGTAGGCCGCCATGACTGTCTGGTCGAGATCGACATGGATGTTGCGGAGGCGGGCTACATCGGGGTCGGCAGAGTTGGGGATGGCCGGGTCGTTGACCAGGTTATAGAGCTTGGTAAGGCCGAGATCGCGGCGCAGCATGATCTCGCGACGCTCTCTATCCAGACACTGGCCAGCCTGAGTCAAATTAGTTGTTGGCTCAGGCAGCGGGAAAGTAGCAAACACATCGGACGGCGCATAGTTTACGCGGGTCTCAAGTGTAGAGCTGTACTTAATCGCCCATACCTGGTGCAGAGTCGAGGAGAGTACTGCCTGATCGGTAAACGAGTTCGTCGCGAAGATGGCCAACTTATGACTGAACAACTGCTCTGTCGACACGCGCATCGGCATCACTGTCTTGCTCACGAGCGCGATCACGAGCACTTCGTCGAGATCTGCAATGGCCTTCCGCAGTGCTGGGCGTCTATCGGCATACTGCCACCATCGATCGCGGAGCGCTTTCCGGTTGACTTTCTGCCGCTCGGGCTTGACACGCTCCAGCACCTGCGCGTACGGCAAGGTGTACTCCCGCGCCTGTTCCTCTGTCCGAGCGTTAAAGTCGATGGCCCAGCGCGAGGGAGAGTAATCCGAGCGAGAATTAAGATCCTCGCCGTTGAGGAAGGGGAAGAGCACCTCCTGGTTACGAGGGTCGGCCTTGATCCAGGCGCTTGCTTGCTCAGGTTCCAGGATGAATCCGGCACCATAGGGCTTGCAACCCTCGAAAGTGACGCCTTGATTCTCCGCCAGCCTCTTCGGTAGTCCTACAACTTTTCCCTCTGGTTCCAGGAGGGTGGAAATTCGCTTGACCACGATGTCATCGGCGACCCTCGGTACACCAGCAGCTACCGGTCCTCGGCTGCCCCAAACCGCCGCGTACTCCAGATTGGCGCTGGCGGCGGGCCAAGGGCGGCTTTGAATTGACCTCAGTAGTGTAATTCCATTCGCTACGAGGCGATCGAGGCCGATCTCACGTGTATCCCCCTGAGCAATTGTATTAGTTGCAATTAGCCCGATGTTCCCACGCCGCGTCAGGAGAGTAGCAGCGCGAAGGAAGAAGTAAGCCACCATGTCGGCGCGTCCGCTGCCCCCCTCGCCTTCCGCGAGAACGTTTCTGAGCCAATCGCGGAAGTTTCCCCCCGCCGCACCAGAGATCTTGGTTCCGCCCAAGAACGGCGGGTTCCCAACCACTGCATCGAACCCGCCCCGCTCCATAACATCCGGCACGGCCAGGATCCAGTGCAGCGGTTTCCACCGCGTATAGTCCGTCGTCACCGCCGGAGTGAGTCCAACTCCCAGGATGCTGTCGAACATCGTCCGGTCCGGCTCCCCACCTCCAGCGGGGTACGCCTTTTCTACCGCTATGCGCAGATTCTCATACGCGGCCTTCAACTGCTTCCCAGGCTTACCACCCCACTGCAGTCCGGCTGCGATCACCCCGTCCGCGACATCGGCGAGCTGCGCGGTCAGCTCCTGGTATCGGCGCCACTGCCGCCGCTTCGTAGCGGCCGAGCGCTGCGGGTCGCTGTCGTCTACCTCGGTGGCGAGCTGGCGACGCAGACGGCTGGCCTGCTCCAGGATGTCGTCCACGTCCAGCGCGAAGATGCTGAACTGGTTGCCGGCCGCGGCCGGGTCGATGTGGAGGCGGCGCAACTGGTCCGCGTCGGTCAGGCCGAGCAGGGCATTGCCGTGCAGCACCTTGTCGTCGACGAAGGAGAACGGGAGCTTTGGATCCAGCGACACCAGCCACAGCGACAGCTTGCACATCTCCACGGCCATGCCGTTGATGTCGGCGCCGTACAGGCAGGTGGCGACGACGGTCCTTATGGCGTGGACGTGCAGGTCGTGCGGTGTCCTTCCACGTGTTTCGCCTTGGCGCTGCCATGCCTCGACGAGTCGGTCGGCGAGGTAGCGCGCCGCGGCGACGAGGAATGCGCCGGAGCCGCAGGCGATGTCGGCGATGCGCAGGTCGAGGATCTGGTCGGAGTCGATGGGCCGCCAGGCGTCCTGGTCGGCGGTTTGGTGTGGTCCGGGCGAGTAGACGAGTGGTTCCAGCGCGTACCGGACGACTTCCTCGGCCAGCGAGCGGGGTGTGTAGTGCGCGCCCGCTGAGGCGCGCGAGGGGGTCTCCACCAGCAGAACGCCGCCGGGCTCGACGACCAGCGGTCGGTTGCGCAGGTCGCGGCGGATGATTCCGATGAACGGGCGTAGTCTGTCGCGCAGTTCGGGGTCGTCGGTGACGTCGCGCAGGGCGATCTCGGTGTCGTCGAGGGTGTCGCCTGCCTTGAGCGCCTTGGTGAGGGCGGCCTTGCTGGACGGCTTCGCGGCCGGCTGGTGCTGCTTGATCCAGGCGAGGATTGCGTCGGCCCGTGCGGTCTCGGTGCGCTTGGTCTGGCTGAGTTCTTCGAGGGTGGCGAGGGGGATCTCGGGTTCGGATCCCGCGCTGCCGTTCAGGCCGACGATGATCTCTTCGGCGGGTTCGCAGGAGTAGCCGAGCAGGCCCTCGTAGATGTAGCCGATCTGTTCGACGTCGATGTCGCGGAAGGAGATCCGTCGTGCTCCGCCGGGCAGTTGGGCGATTTGGACGGCGCGCAGGACTTCGAGCATGACGCGGTCACTGACCGTGATGGCCAGGGTGTCCTGGGAGCCGCAGGCGGTGAGGAAGGGGAAGCGGGACGGGTCGAAGAGGGAGCCACCGTACTCGGGAAGGCGCAGGTCCTCGAAGGTCGCGCCCCGGTACAGGGCCTGGGAGGTGGCCAGGAGCCGGTGCCAGGTCAGGAACGTGGCGTCGAGGGCCTGTTCGCCCTCCTCCTTTTCGCGGGCGTCGAGGAGGTCGAGTTCGTCGCTGATGCCGTATCCCATGGCGAAGAGGCGGCTCTGGGGCAGCAGCCCGCGTTCTTCGGCGAAGAGGAGGAAGACGACGCGCATCATGACAGTGACGGCGGCCTCGTAGACCTCGCCCCTTGCCGCCGGCAGCGGGTCGGGCTCGCCGCGTCGCTGTGCGTCCAGGGCGCCTTCGGACAGGGCCTGGACGATGAGTTCGACGGCGCGGCGGACCTGGGTGCCGAGCGCTTCGGTGATCTTCTCGGCCGCGGTGACGGACTCGCCGAAGAGTTCCGTCAGGCGGTCCTGCTGTTTGCCGCCAACCAGGCGGCGGCGCTGGAGGAGTTCGATGAAGGCGTTGCGGGTCTGGGGCTCTTCGATCCAGGTCTGGGCGTCGACGATGCCGGAGGCGACCATGGTCTGCGGGCGGGCGCTGACGATCGCCCACCAGCGGCCGTCGGTGACGACGCCGATGGGGACGCCAGAAGCGCGCAGCAGTTCCTCCATGCGGTCGATGGGGCTGGCTGACCAGCCGTCGGTGAGCGGGTCGCGCAGGGAGTCCGTGGGGTCGGTGATCAGGACGAGAGCGCCGGTGGTGTCGCCGTGAACGAGCGCGCCGTCAGCGCGAACGGTGACGGCGTAGTCAGGCGAGCGGACCTCGGCGGCGGCAGGGGCGGGAACGGTGTAGGAGGCGCCCCAGCGCAGCCCCTGGCGCAGGACGAGGTCGACCCAGGTATCGCGGGCCTCGCGGTACAGGGCGAGAGCGGCTTCCTCCCCTGGGTGCTCGTCCCAGTTCTCCCATGCCTTCTCGAAGGCCGGCTTGGCGTCCTTGATGGCGTCGAGCGCCCGGGAGTCAGGCTGGGGAATGCCTTCGCGGTAGACGCGCTCCAAGGCAGGGACGGCCAGGAACGGGCCGTCCGCGTCGACGAGTTCGAGCCAGGCGCGGTGCAGGTCGGCGGCGGTCGGGGGATAGCGGCGGCTCATGCCTTGACCATTCCGTTCTTCGCGTCTTCGGGGGTGAGGGCGAACACGACCGCGGCGGCGGATACGTAGGGCCTGATGTCGCTGTAGCGCTCCTGGATCGAGGCGATTTCGCGTGCTTCCTCGTCGTCCAGGCTGTCAAGGCGCTCGTTCATGTGGTGCAGGTCCCGGCGTCGCTGCTTCTGCTGGTCGTCGGTGAACAGCAGCTCCTCCTCAGCGCGGATGGCCTGTTCCAGGCGGTCGCGGGAATCGCGCAGGTTGAGCCGGAAGGCGTCGAAGATCTCGTGGGCGCGCTTGATGTCGGCGTCCCGGCGCTGTGTGAGCGCCTCGGTGACCTTCTCCTGGCGGCTGGCACTCTTGCGTTCCATCGCGGTCAGCAGCCGTGTGCGCAGCCGGGAGCCGTCGTCGTTCCACTGGTCAGCGAGGTGAGCACGCACCTTTTCATCGGCCAGGAGCAGGTCCTCGGAGTCGAGGGTTTCGTCGAGGACCTGCTCGACCTTGGACTCGGCGAGTGCCTGACCGCGTAGCCGGACACCGGTGAGGAACACCTCCTCATGTAGTCGCAGCCCGCCGCGCCCTACCAGGACAAGCCGGGAGACGGCGGCAACACAGGACTCGGGAAGGCCGGGGGCGATGACGGCGGTGACCCGGTGTACCGGGGAGTCCGTGCTGAACAGCGCAGAGCGCAGGGTGCGGGTGGCGCGCTGCATGAGAGCGTGCCCGAGGTGGACGTGGACCAGATCGGTGCGCTGCTGAGCGGCTTGGTCGTCGAAGGTGATGGGACGCGGGATGCCCGGCTCCAGGCGGGTGTCCAGGCCGCGCAGGGCCGGCTGCCAGGAGCGGCCGAGGTTCGGGATCTCGAAGACCTGTGCTTCGGTGCGGTCGTCGCCGATCTCGACAAGCGGGGGCTGAGAGGTCAGAGTGAGCGCGGTGTCCACCACCCGGCGGGCGTTCGCAGGCGTGAGGTGCATGGCGGCCTTGTGCTCGTTGTACGTCTCCGACAGCTGGGTGAGCTGTCGGTTCAGCTCCATCCCGCCGGCCAGCACGCGGGTAATCACCTCGTTGCCGTCGTCCGGCGCGGTCAGCCGGGCTTTACGCGTCGTTCGGGTGGGGGCGAAGTGCTCCTGCACCTGGGCGTCGATGACTTGGTTGACCTTGCCGAGGTCCTCGGTGGCCCGGCCGACCTTGGTCGCGATGATCCCCATGAACTTCATGTCGGCGTCGTACGTCGTGGAGCCGGAGACCGGTACGAAGTGGAAGATTTCCGGGTTCTTCGTCTGCCCGTACCGGTCGATCCGGCCGATGCGCTGCTCCAGGCGGGACGGGTTGAAGGGGATGTCGAAGTTGACCAGTCGGTGGCAGTGGGTCTGCAGGTCGATGCCTTCACCGGCAGAGTCGGTGGCGAGCAGGATGCGGACCGGGTGCTTGTCCGGGCTCTCGGTGAACCGGGCGCGGATCTTCTCTCGCTCCTCGGTCGGGGTCGAGCCTTGGATGACCTCCAGTACGTCGTTGTAGCCGCGCTGCCGTAGGACGCGCTCGATCCATTCGAGGGTGGCCGCGTACTCCGTGAACACCACGACGCGTTCGTGAGTCCAGTGGGTGCCGTCCGGTCGGCAAACCGCGGCGAGGAAGGTCAGCAGTTCTTCCAGCCGGGTGTCCGGCTTGTGCTCATACCGGCGCCCCCACTCGATGAGCGAGGCGATCTCGCTCCTGGTGGCCGCGACCAGGGGATCTGAGCCCTTGGAGTGGCGCAGCGCGGTGAACTCGGGGTGCTCGGCCGCGCCCTCTTCACCGTCGGACTGACCGCTGCCCAGTACCTCCGTGTAGTACTGGTCTTCATCATCCATCCGAAGCTGCCGGTCACCCCCGTCTGAGCCCTCGTACAGCTCAAGGGTGCGGGCGAAGGACCACGGGCTGGACAGGAAACGCTTCTTCAACAGCATCGCGACGATGTCGCCGCCTGAGCCCTTGCCGTTCGCCCGGGCGCTGTCCGCCAGTAGCCGCTCCAAGCGCGCGAATTGCTGCTGCTCCTCCTCCGAGGGCGTGAACGGGAGGGTCCCCAGCTTCCGGGTCTTGAACCCCTTGTCCGGAAGATCGGTCTTCAGCCACCGCACCATCACCTCTTTCAGCGCGCGCTCGTCGATGCTCGCGCCGCGGGTGAACCGGCGACCGTCGATCATCTCCAACAAGGCGGTGAATGACTCCGAATAGCCGTTGTGTGGCGTCGCGCTCAGGAACAGCCTGTGCTCGCACGCTTCCGCGAGCCTCATCGTCGCCGTCGTCCGGTTGCTGTCCACCGCGTAGCCGCGCTGCCCCGGCGCCGTCGTCGGACTGGCCGGCGCCACATGGTGCGCCTCGTCGACCACCAGCACATCGAACGCGTACCGTCTGGCCGACCCGGAGCTGCGTACGTCCGCCAGCACGTCACGCAGCAAACGCTGCGCCCGCAGTGACGGCAGCCAGGCCATGCTCACGATCACGCGAGGGAAGAGCCTGAACGGGTTGGCGTTGAGCCCGTGGCTCCGCCGTACCTTCGCCATCAGTTCACTGTTGACGATGACGAAGTCGAGGCCGAACTTCTCCCGCATTTCGTCCTGCCACTTCAGCGACAGGCTCGGCGGGCACACGATCACCACGGATCGTGCACGGTGCCTCAGCAGCAGCTCCTGCACGACGAGGCCGGCCTCGATGGTCTTGCCCAGACCGACATCGTCCGCGAGCAGCAGGTTCGTACGCGACGACTGCAGCGCACGGCTGAGCGGCACCAGCTGGTACGCCTCCACATTGGCGCCGCTCCGGAAAGGGGCCTGATAGGAATTTGCGTCCGCGGAGGTGACCGCGCCCCAGCGGACCGCGTCCACGAACGCGGCGAGGGTATTCGGATCGTCGAACGCCTCCGCCCGCACAGTCTCCGGAAGGCCCTGGTTCGGGGCGACGGTGTGTCCGACCTCCAGCTCCCAGACCACCGTCAGTTCCTGACCAAGCCGGTCCTCGTCAAGCGACTGCAGGCTGACCACATGCGTCAGACCGGGTGCGCCCTCGTCAGCGGGACTACGAGGAAGGCCCTGCTTCTGGATGTCGGACACGGCCCAGGTCGAGCCCCGGACCTTAACGACCTGACCCGGCTCCGGGACCGGCGGAATGGCCGCCGTATTCGGGGTGCTGCTCGCCGATCCCTGCGGATACTCCGTCGCGGTCGCCACCTGGGCAGACTCCTTCATCAACGCCATCATTGCCGGAGCGCGATCACCTGGGCACGCTGCGTGCAGCTGGGCCGCGGAGGTCACTGAAAAACCAGTATCTCCGACCCCAGATACGGCCCGCTTCGAGTTCCCAAGACTCAGGGGCATCTTGGTCAGCGGATACACGGGCGGCTGGACTGAACCGCACGTGCCGCTGTATCCGGAACTGCTACACGCCCGATCTCCTGTTGATGGGGCAGAGCTGGAGTGCCTCCCGAGGCGAGTTTCGTTACGGGCTACACCCTGGCTCGACAGGCGTCGATCAAGGGCAGCCATCGGTGAGTGAGGAAGCCAGCGCATGGAGCACGCGGCCATTCCCGTCAGGCAGCCTCGGGCACGAAGCGCGAAGGTCTACGAACCGGAGAGATCAGGCCAACATCACCGAGCGTCGGACATGGTGTCTCGATCGCCGATCACGTTTCCCACCTGTGAAATCAGGAACTCTCCTGCCGGTCGCATCCCGCCATGGCACAGGCAGATGAGTTTCGGTCCTCGGCTGGACCCTGGTTATCCCCGTGCTCCGTGGGCAGGATGATCGGCCTCAGGAGCGGGGGATCCGGGGGAGGTGGCGCATGTCCCTGCTGCCTTGGCGCGGTCCGTCGCAGAACGGAGCGTCTCCAAAAGGCGGGAGGGAGTCCGGCTCGGCGGACTCTTTCCCCGGCATTCCTGTGGGAACTGCCTCGGACAGCTTGACTGCTGCCAGCGGACGATGGCCGTTGCGTACGACCTACGCCGAACGGGACGCCGTACCCAGCACGAACGCGGTGACTCGGCAGTTGGCGGGTGTCATGCATGAACGGGTCAGCCGCATAGGGCAAGCCCGGGACCTGTTAGGACGCTGGCAGGACCGCACTCTTGGGCGGCGACAGCGGGCCATTGGGCAACTGAGCCCGCTTGCTGGCGAGACTCTCGCCAAGTGGTCGCTGGACAACGTCCTCAACACGCAGAAGCGACCGGTTCCCTCGTTCGGCTTCGGCCTGGCGCCGGTGCTTACCCATAGTGTTGCCGCCATTAGACAGCGGAGGATGCGCGGCCTCGTGATCGCGGGAGTCGTTGGGCTGATCGCGGCGCGTCATCCTTGGGGAATTGGGGTGCTGGCGGCGTCCGTGCTGCTGTACCAGTTCTTCATTGCCGCAGGGCGGCTGCGTTCATTGCTCCGCTGGGGTCTTAACTCACTTGTGCCGATGGCTCTTCTGGCGGTCGGCGTCTTCGTGGCCTGGACCCAAATACGGCCGTACTCGCCCGTCCTCAGGATTGCGACACAGGACGCCGTTTCTGCCGCCGTGTGGCTGGCACTGCTGCTCTCGGGCACCTACACGTTGGACCGATGGATCTCCCTGGCCTACTTGGCTTCCCTGGGCCCATGGCGCGAGCAGATCGCCACACGTCCGCGGTTCGCGCCCCGCTCAGCTGCACGGATAGCCGACTGCGAGGCAACCGAGCTGTGGCAGAGCACTCCCTACCGCAAGGAAGCCGGAGCCGACCGATTCGTGGGTGCCGGCCTTGATGCCTGGCGTTCTGGTGGACCTCGTATCCAACTCACCCCCGCACGTCGCGCCGGGGAAGAAGACGAGTCCGAGAAGGGGCCCAGCGTCAAGCCGCTCCCCAAGGGCGGATCTCCTACTAAAGGAAGCGCGGAAGGCATTCGCACCTTCGAAGCCGACGAACTGCTCGACAAGGTGCGGGACGAACTGGAGGATCTCAAGGGCGTACTCGTAGAGACCCATGCCCTGCCGAACTGCGACGTCTTCGAAGCCCTCGCCATGCCGCAGTCCCGGTGGAAGAAGCTCACGCGCACGCCGGATCGTTTCGATGACCGTCCGATACCCATCGGTCCGGAGCCGAGTACCTCGGAGCAGGTTCACCGGGCCCCTTGGCCTGAAGCGAAGGAGATGATCGCCGAGGCCAGGAAGGCCCCGTCCGGGCATCCCTCCCGTCGCTACCTCGCGGCCCAAGTCGTCGACTGGAAAGGCCACATCGTCGTCACAGTCTTCGCCCACGCTGCGCTGGAGGGCAAGACCTTGCACTTCGTTACCCGCCCCCAGGTCCTAGCTCCGCTCAAGAGCGAAGCCTGTGCCGAGTCGGCGAAGGGCTGGGAACTGATCGGGAAGCTCCTCCTCGCACCCGTCCATGCCGTCGGCGACACGGTTGCCCTGGCGCACAGGTCGTACGGCATCATCATCCGTGCTCTGGGGACCGTCGTGTTCGGAGCAGTCGCACAGGCCATGCGACAGCAAGTGGCGACGGCTCTGGACCAGCCGCCGAAAGACGAAGACAAACCGATCAGCCTGCGCGAGTACTGCGCACACATCGAACCGGAGGACATGCACCAGACCGAAGACGCGGCCCGCCACATCTCCATCCTTCAGTCCCGCATGTTCAGCACCGTCACCGCCTTTCTCGACGACCATGGGGCCTTCACCGGCGAGTTCAGACGGCAGGCGGAACAGGTTGTCACGCAGTTCTTCATCAGCGGCGACCACAACCAGGTGAACACCGGAACCGTGCACGGCAATCAGGCGCAGAACAACCAGACTGACGGCTTGAAGGCGAAAGGATGATCATGCGACGCGACGCGAACCCCGGCGGAATGAACATCACCGGCAGCGGCAACCAGATCAATACGGGGAAGGTTGGCGGCGACCAGCGGCAGGTCTACATCAGCGGCAGCTCCGAAGACACCTCACTCCTCTTGGCCGCTCAGACGAAGCTGGCCGAGCTGAACGCCGCTCTTGAGGAGCACTCCGCCGAGCTGAGCAACCCCGACCTCGCCCGCCGTACCGCCTCCCGCATCGGCGAGGAACTGAACAGCGCGACCCCTGACCGGCGGCGCATCACAGAGAACTTGGAAGACCTCGGTCTGGCCGTCGGCGCCGTGGCATCCGTCATCACCATCCTGCAGGGGCTCGCAGCTGCAGTGGCCGCATTGCACGGTTGAAAGTCGGCTAACGGGCAGTAGGACTGGGAGCCATTGGGGAGCCAACTCGCTCCCCGGACCCCTTCGGAACCACCCGAGAGCAAGACAGAGAAACGCCCTGAACAGGGAAAACGCCATCAGGATTGGCAGGATCAGTATTCGAACCTCATCCACTGACGAGAGGTTCAAAGGCCACGATCACGGAGGGGTTGAGACCGCACTCCGCGCAGCGCTCCTTGTCGGTAACCCCTCCGTCCGGCCGTTCGTGCCTGCGCAATCGAGTGACCTCGCAGATGTGCCCGCAGTACAGGCGCACGCGCCAGTGCATGAACTCCTCGGGAGGAGCGGGCGGACACAGCAGCTTCTGCACTTCCTCGAACTGTTCATCAGACCATGGCGGTGCCTTGGCCAGTTGGCGCTGTACCCAGTCCGCGATGGCCACCGCCTCCTCCTGCCGCCGGTGATCTGCACGGGTCAGTCGATAGTCCTCAAGCGGTACGCCCCGGGCTGTATATCCGTACTCCACCGTTGAGACGCTATGGGGGTACTGGCTACCGCCGAGTTCGATCGGCCGGTCTGTACTCGTTCGAGTGCAAACCGGCTGCGAAGTCGCTGCTTCTCTCAGCCTCCCGCCATACCCTGTCCGGACAGCCTGGCCGAAGTTGCCGAAGAATGCGGATGTCCACCACCAGTGACGATCTCTCCGCGGTCATACCGAGACGCGTGGGCGTGAGTTCAGGACGCCAAGCTCCGCAGTCGGTCGACAGCCTCGTGAAGAACGTCGTCCTTCTTGCAGAAGGTGAACCGAACCTGGCTACGACCGGCGTCCGGGTCGTCGTAGAACACGGAGTTGGGGATGGCGACGACTCCGCACCGTTCGGGAAGCATGCGGCAGAAGGCATAGGCGTCCTTCTCCCCGAAGGGCGTGATGTCGGTGGTGATGAAGTACGTGCCCTGGGGCTGGTAGACCTCGAACCCGGCCGCGCGCAGGCCGTCGCCGAGCAGGTCGCGCTTGCGGCGGAGGTCGGCGCGGAAGTCTTCAAAGTATGAGTCCGGCAGGCGCAGCGCCTCGGCGATCGCGTACTGGAACGGGCCCGCGCTGACGTACGTCAGGTACTGCTTGGCTGTCCGCACGGCGGAGACGAGCGCACCGTTCGCCGTGACCCATCCAACCTTCCATCCGGTGAAGGAGAAGGTCTTGCCGGCCGAGCCGATGGTGACTGTGCGCTCGCGCATGCCGGGCAGGGCCGCGATGGGGCGGTGGGTGCCCGCGAAGACGAGGTGCTCGTACACCTCGTCGGTGACGACGAGCAGGTCGTGCTCGATGGCGAGTGCGGCGATGGCGCTCTGCTCGTCGGCGGTGAGAACCATCCCGGTCGGGTTGTGCGGGGTGTTGAGGAGAAGGAGACGGGTGCGCGGGGTGATCTTGGCGCGCAGCTCGTCCAGGTCCGGTCGGAAGGACGGTGCCCGCAGGGTGAGCGGTACGCGCTTCGCGCCGGCCATCGCGATGCAGGCGGCATAGGAATCGTAGAAGGGCTCGAAGGCGATGACCTCGTCGTCCGGCTCGAGCAGCGCCAGCATGGTGGCGGCGATGGCCTCGGTGGCGCCGGCGGTGACCAGGACCTCGGTGTCGGGGTCGAAGGCGAGGTCGTAGAAGCGCTGCTGGTGGTCCGCGATCGCGGCGCGCAGTTCCGGGATGCCCGGGCCGGGCGGGTACTGGTTGCCCTTGCCCTCCCGCAGGGCGCGGACGGCGGCCTCGCGGATCTCCTCGGGGCCGTCGGTGTCCGGGAAGCCCTGGCCCAGGTTGATCGAGCCCGTCGCGGTCGCCAGCGCCGACATCTCCGCGAAGATCGTCGTCCCGAGCCCGTCCAGCCTGCGATTCAGCAGCGGCCTGCCGTTCATGTCTCCACCGTTCTCACGCGGATGCTTGTCGGTTCTTCGGGGACCATCCTGACTCATTGCCGGTCATACCCCCGTGGTGAGGGGGCCCCAGTGGGGCGAGGAGCAGGAGCGCCCAGCTCTTCCGGCTCGGTTGTCGGTTCTCGGAGGACGCCGGCCTTCGCTGAGATGTCCCGCAGTAGTGCGTCCCGCAGAGTGTGCAGCGTCGTGATCTTGGCGACCAGGAGTCGCGCCGCGGCGTGCAGGGGCTCGGCCGTCGCGTGGAAGTCGGTGCGCGTGAACCGGTCCGGCCAGGTGACCTCCAGGCGCTTGAGGGCGCCGGCGGAGATTTCCCGGCCGTTCTGGCCCTGTGCAAGCTGTGCGATGTCGCTGCTCCTGCTCCTGAGTTCGTGGAGCAGCCACCAACCGTCTTCTTCGTCAATAGGTCGTACGGCAACGACGCCTCTGAGAGGTGTTGCTGGTCGGCTCGGCACGGCGATGTGTGCGCCGTCGGAACGGGTGCTCAGCATCAAGGTGCCGGGCGGATGCGCCTCGCCGTCGTTCGCAGGACTGCTCAGGCGGAACCTCTGGACGTGGGGCACGGGGAGGTCGTAGAGATCTTTAGGGGCTACTACATCGGTTACATCGGTGGTGGGTTCTGCGCGCAACGGGGGAAGCGAGCGTTCTGAACCTTTGCCCGTCTTCGGTTTGGCGACCTTCGCAAGCGATCGTGTCTCCCAGGGCGGAATCGTCGACGCCCAGTCGTCATGGAGGGCGTCGGCCAGTTCCACCGCCTTGCGGGCGGTCTCCTGGTAGAGGGTGGTCATCTCCTCGATGAGGCCGAATGTCTGGTGGTATGCATTGATTACGTCTGCCGGAGGAAGCGGAAACGGCATGCGGTGGAGGGTGCCGAGGCTGACGGTGGGCTCGACGTGTGCCGTCACGTCCTCGTCGATGCGAGCCTTCGCCGTGGGTGTCTGTAGCCAGATACGCAGCCATCGCGCTATGTGCGGTTCAGCACGGATGATGCCGATCGACCTGGTCGCTGTACATCCTGCGTGCTCGGCGGTGACCAGTGCGGAATCGCCCACCCGTCGGACGAGTACGACGGCCAGGTCGCCCTCCTTGAGGGTTGCCCGGCTGGGCGGGGAATCACCCGGCCGACACTCGTTGGCCCTGGGCGCGAGGATTCTGCCGTTCTGGACGAACGTCGAGCTGACGACTCCTGCAGTCTGCTCGGCAGCCGCGTCGTCGAGGAATCCGGAGGTGGTGTAGATGCGAGGCCGCTCGATCTTGATGGAGGTCGTCTTCCAAGCCGCCCCATCCGAGGCGCCCTGGTCCGCATTGGCTTCCATCAGATCTCCTCCATGACGTCCAGCAGCCGGAGTTCCAGGACACGCATCTGGTCGAGCTGATCGGCCAGTTCGAGCTTGAGTTGCTCGACCCGGCTTCGCGTGTCCCGTTCGGGGCTGGGGGGCTCCACGGCGTACGAGGTCGGCATCAGGCTGGACTCGTGGTCGGCGATCTCCTTGGTGGAGCAGCTTCGGGACCAGCCGACTGTGTCGTTGTACGGCGAGGCCGTGGCACCGTTCTCGGAGAGGCCACGCCAGGCCGCCAGAGTGGTCAGGATCAATGCCGTGTTCTTGTCGCCCAGCCTTCGCGCTCTCGAATCCGGGACCGGTTCGAAAGCTCGCCGCGCATTGATGAACAGCACCTGCTGGCGACGGTCCTGGGTACCCCAGCCGGGGCGCGCGCTCTTGTCCCTGTTGAGCACCCACAGACAGGCGGGGGCTTTGGACTGACCGAACACGCGAGGCGGCAGAGCGATCACGCACTCGACAAGGTCGTCACGCAGGAGACGTTGGCGGAGCCTTCGGGTGACGGGCTGCCTGCTGTTGGCCATCGTGTCGGCCATCAGGAAGACGGCACGTCCGGAAGGAGCAAGCGCGTGCGCGATGTGCTGAATCCATGCAGGGTTGGCGGACCCTAGGGACGGCGGTTCCTCCGGCCAGCGGGGATCGACAGGGACTGCGAGGCCCGACCGGCGAGTTTGCTCTGCCTCGCCCTCCAGCGCCCAGTTGCGCTGGTTGAAGGGAAGGTTGGCCAGGACGATGTCGTACGGCTCCGGTTCGGGCTCCGCGAGGCTGTCTCCGGGCGGGAAGACATGAGCCGTGATCCCCCGCACCGCGAAGTTCATGCGGGCCACCTGTGAGGTGTGGGCGTGCTGCTCCTTCCCCTGCAAGGACATGGTCGGGTCCAGCCCGACGCGTTCGCGGACGTAGCGGTGACTCTCGACAAGCAGTCCCCCTGAACCGCAGACCGGGTCCAGCACTCTGTGCCCGTCGCGAGGGACGGCCGCACCGACCATGAGGCGGGCCATGTCGTCCGGCGTGAAGTAGTGGCTGCCGTCAGCCTGGGCCTGGTCCGCCGAGAGGTCGCGTAGACAGTGGTCGAGCAGGGGCCTGACCAGCTGGGTGGAGCCGATGGCTTGGATGAGAGCGTGCAGTGATCCTTCGGAACCGGAGGGCGGAACGGGCATCAGGCTCCTCGTGCCCACGTCTGGGTCCTGCTCGTCGGCTGCGGGAAGCCAGTGGCTCAGACACTTGCTCACGGCAGCGCGGATTCCCGAACCGCGCTCTGCCGACTGCCCCAGCAACCACGACCATGTCGGTACGCCGGCGCCGGGATTGGCGTGCGCTTTTCGACTCAGGTACAGCAGTCCGAGGACGAGGCGAGTCGCGTCGTGGGCGTTCATCAGCCGCGAGAGGTGCGTGCGGTGCTGGTGCACTTTCGCGAGCACCTCGTCGAGCGAGGAGGCACTCTCGGCCTGCACGTGTCCTCCAAGGGCAACCATGTCGCTCACGAACCCACCACACCCAGGGCGCCCATGACCACGATGAGGAGCGTCAGGGAGCCGGCGAAGGTCAATGCTCCAGTCTTGAAGGCGGCAGTGGGACGCCCTCCCTCGACGACGGTCACGACGCTGCCGGTCAGAGCGGCGACAAGCGCCGCGAGGACCGCGATGATCACGTACATCAGCCTCAGCTGCACGACGTGGTTCCTTCCTGAGGTCGGGGGATCTCCCAGCGGACGAGTGAGCCGGTGATCCCTGGCTTCAGGAAGGACAGTAGAAGACGTAGGCTGCGCGCCGCTGGGTGCACGCCGTTTGGGATTTCTCTAGGCGCGCGCCCGCAATTCAGGCACTGTTAGCGAGTGCACGTCGTTTGGGATTCGAGACGGTGATCCACCGGATCTCACCACGCGTGGAAGCCTCATGGGCGTCAGGAGCGCAGGCGTTTCCACCACGGCAGGAGTTCGTGCAGGTGGACGCGAACGGCATCGAGGTATGCGGTCTCGTATTGGACGAGTTCGCTGAGGTCGATGACGGTCGGCGGGATGTTCATCTGAGTGTCGCTGGTGATGGCGGGCGCTTCCCATGCCTCGTGCATTGCAGCGCCAGCCGTCCGGCGGAGGTGTTGAACGAGGTTCTTGTAGGCATCGCCGACGGCGGGTGACTCCAGGGCGGTCCAGGCGAGATGGTAAGCGAGTTGGGCTTGGGTCTCCCGGAGGATTTCCGAGAGACGGACGCGTTCTTCTGCGGCTTGATCAGCGTGGCGGCGACGGATTGCGTACGGCATCTCCTTGTAGGTGGTGTAGGCGACGAAGGCTTCTGCGAAGGCCGCGCGGAGGCGTCCGCGCTCTTCTTCACGGGACCTACTCCGGGCCAGCCACAGGTTGATGGTTGCGCCGATGGCGGCTGCGAGGACGGCCCCGGAGACTAGGGCCGACGTCAGTGCCTCGGGTCCAGGCGTCGAGGATGTGGAAGCTGGAGTCGGGGTGGACGGTGTCGTCGCCGTGATCATGCTGGGTGAGGGAAGGGCTGGCGGTGGCGTGGTCATGCTGCCCTCCCTGATTCGGCTAGCTTCGGGCCTCGGGTGTGTGGTGGGGAGCCTCTTGTCCGGGCCATTCGCCGGTGAGGCGCCACCACTCTTCCTTGAGCAGGTGCGCGACGATCAACCCGAGCAGGATCGCCGGTCCGTCACGGCGTGTCCACTGCTGCTCGGCCGGGTCGTACGGGTACCAGATGCACAGGGCCCCCTCGGCGTAGCGGTGCGGTGATTCGCTTGGGCCGTCACTGTAGATGTGTGGTGTATAGGGGGAGCCGTGGCCGAAGACGATAGTGACGGTCTGCTCGGGGATGTCGGGCAGGTCGAAGTGCACGGCCAGCGCGAAGCCGCCCGGGTACCGGCGGGGAGGTCTTACGATCCTTGCCGTCGGGCCGCAGGCTTCGATGCCACGCTGGAAGGCGAAGCGAAGAGCCGGTCTGGTGAACCAGGCCGGCTCTCGCCACGCCACGGGCCGACTCACCGGTTGTCGGCCGGGGCGCCGTACGAGCGGACTGCGGGGATCGCTACGGGTGGACCGCCCAGCCCCAGGAGGGCGCTTGAGACCGGGCCCGATTGCCGCAGCGCCCCGATCTTCTGCGCGAGACCGCGAGAAGACGGGTCGTCGATGTACTTGTAGAAGACCCGAGACAGTGCCGAGAGGACGGCGTCACGATCGTCATCGTGAGCGAGTGCTTCATCCAGCCCAGCGGCCGCCGTATGCAGCCTGCGGGACGCGGTGTCGCGCGGGACGAGCAGCCGCACGTTCGGCGATACCCCGGCCGGGTCAACCGTGGCGTTTCCGGAGTCGACCCGTCGGGCCGCCTTCGTCAGTACGGTGCTCAGCGCGGTCGCCATTCCCATGCCGGGCTCGATGAACTCCCAAGCCCAGACGGTCAGGTTGTGGGAGGAGAAGCCCGGGACGCTGTACTGCTTGTTCCACGCCTTCAACAGGCGTACGACCCGACGCCGGGTGCGCTGCAAGGAAAGACTCCCGGAGGTGAACAACTCGACGTGGCGCTCGGGGTCGGAAGCCTCCCATGTGTCGTTCTTGAGGTTGGGAATCCACAGGCCCGAGGCGTCCTTGCGGGTCAACGCGACGACCAGGTCCACGGTGGGGTCCTGGCCGTCCGTCGGCTGGCCGAACGTCAGTTTCGGGCCGCGCTTGGAGGTCCCGCAACGGGCGTTCGGGTACACCTCGCGAACCGCGGGCCCCAACAACCCGCAGAGTTCTGCCGCGATGTCGGCAGGAGTCTCACCGCCACCGTCGGGTCCGAGCCGAGGGTAGACGCGGCGGTCGAGGACCAGGCCGCCGTCTCCGTCGCCGACCGGGTGAATGAAGGTGTGCTGGGCCAGTGATCCACTCGCGTAGGTTCGCAGGGATCCGGGGAATGCCGTGGCTGCGGAGCGGACCAAGGCCAACCGGTTGCGGGCCTCTGCCAACGGCTCGGCGTGGGCGTCGATCTGGGAGCGGATGTCGTCCAAGACGTCGTGGGTGTATCCCATCTGTTTCTCGATTCCTCTTGTGGGGCGTCAGAGCCCGGCTGTCAGGCCCGCCACAGCGGGCCGAGCAGCCCTGTAGCTGCTCACCACTACCTGACGTCACACCGCAGGAATCGTCCGGCCGAGGGGGCACCGGCATCCCGAGAGAGTGCTCAAGCGCAGTCGCGGCAGATGCGACTGGTGCCGTCGAACCGGCTCGGCGCCAGTACCAGGAAGCACCGGTCGCAGGCTCGATCCCGGCTCATGCGGGCGCTTGTGCAGGCACAATGCCCTTCGGGGCATGTAGCGTCGCCGCACTGCTCACATGGTGGGGCACTGACCTCGAACGCCTCGCCACATGTCTCGCAGACTGACTGGCTGCCGTACCAGGTACCACCGGTCCCCGGTCGTGGTACCGAGTACTTGAGCCAGGGGGCATTGTCCGGGACGAGGACCGCGACCACGTACTGCTCGTCGCACCAAGCTGCCTGCCCGTACACGACATCCCCCGCCCTGCCAGAGCGGTACTCGACGTACGTCTTGTCGTGCTGTGCCATGGCTCCGGTTCGCAGTGCCCTCTCGATCAAGGGGGTTCTGGACTGGTCGGAACCACGCGCCGGCGGGATCAGGCTTCGGGAGGAACTAAAGACTGTGGTGCCAGCACGGTCGAGTAGGACGACCGCGCCGCCTGAAAGGTATTCCGCTGCCCGGACACAGCAGGCTTCGCGCGACGCCTGGGAGCGCTGGAACAGCTCGACCACGTCCGTAGCGGATGGTCCCCGTAGGCGCACGTTCTCGGGAATCTCCCCTTCTGGAAGCAACACCCGGGCGGCGAAAGCGTCGCATGCCGCGTCCTCGAAGGCTTCCGAGTCCTGCGTAGCAAAAAGTGCCTGACCCAGGCCAGGATCCGTCTGCTGCAAGTGATGCCCCAGCTCGTGCAGGCCAGTGAACCCGCGGCGACGGTACGACCGGGAAGCGCCAACCACAAGCGTTGGCGGATCGGTCCTGTCCCTGTAACTTCCGGCGACAGAACACCGTCCTTCCCCGACCTCGGGTTCCGTCACCACCTGAACGTCCGGCCAGCGGCCCAGCTCACCCAGGGGGTCATCGCGGAGCGCAGCGAGACAACCCGGGTGAATCCGTTCGATGACGCCGAGCATGGCCTGCGCCTGCCGAGGCGCTTCCTCCACGAAACGCCGCCGCATCACGCATCCGATCCGGCGAGGTCCTCACCACGCAGAAACTGCCGGAGTCGCCCTTCCCAGTCCGGTTCCGCACCGCCGGTTTCGCGTGCAGCAAGGGCGAGCGTCCCATAACCGCCCGAAAGGCGAGCTTCTCCTTCGCTGACTCCCAACCGCTTCGCTCTACGAATCCACGTCTCTCGCCAACGGGGATGCTCTGCCGCTGTCACCAGAGCAGCGGGAAGGGGGCGCACGGTCTTGGCAACGGCATCAACGGAAAGTCCCGTCGCGCTCGCGACCGCTTCCACCTGTCCCGGCTTCAGAGGAACTGAGCCCCGCAAGATCCTCATCACCTCCGGCTGAGGGACCCCCAACGCTGCTCCCAGCGCCGGCAGATCGGGGAGACCGTTCAACAGTGCTCCCAGCGAGACGACCTTTTCCGTTCCTTTCGCTTCAGGCAGGCCAGGCGCTGCCCGCAGGGCGTCGAGGTCGTCTTCGAGCTCGGCTCGCACCTCTTCGGAAGGGTCGAAAACCGACGCGGGCACGGTGCCCTGTCGAGCCCCTGCTGGTACGGACGGCGCCCCCCCATCCGCCATCTCGGCAGCCCAAGCGACGAGGTCAGGCTCCCAAAGGTCCACCACGCGGTCGAGGACACGCAGAGGGACTGGGCCAGCAAGTCCCGCCCACACAGTCGACTCCACGCCGAAGGCGGTCCGGATGCCGTCCACCACCAGGCTGGCTGCGTCTTCCCCTGGAGGATCGATCGTCACGGGGACAGCGTTCACTTCGCGGTCGGCAATTCCCAGGACCAGTACAAGGAGACTGGTCTCCTCCCATCGTGCACGCCACACCTGGCCAACCGCGAGACGTACCTCTGCCGGGTCGCCGAACCTTGCTCGCAAGCCTTCAGCCGACAGCTCCTTCGGAGCCCGGACCGCAGCAGCCAGATCAAGGAAACGCTGGGGCACCACTGGTTCACTCATGGAGTCCTCCCGGGTGACATGGATGAACGGGTCCATCCATGTCTGACGTCACAACTGCCGTGGCGTCCGACCGCCCACGCGTCACTCCTCCTGCTGAGTTTCGCTGCACAGCCTGATCACCTCCAGCCCTACACCGTGAACGTCGTGATCTCCGATCAGCTGTCTCAGCCGCTCTCGGAGGCGCTTCACCTTCAAGAACGCTTGGCTCCGGCCGCATCCCAACAGCTCACGGACCTTAGCCTGCTGGTCCGCGATAGGCACGATGCTGCGCTCCTCAGGGGAGAGCATCCCCACGATCTCCGCGGCGGTCACGGCTGCATCGAGCTCCTCCTCGGCGGCCACTACGACCTCCTCGGGTGTCAACGCTGTGTCTCGGTAGGTACCGTCGGAACCCTCGTCCCTGCTCACGATCACCGGGTCCAGCACGATCGGGAACCGCGTAACGAAGACCTCGACCAACTGTGCGATCTCCAGGGAGCCACCAGCTGCGCTCAGGACTGCGCTGGCCACGGCAACGATCGACGCCCGGTCCGCAATCGGCGCCCGACGCGTGGTGCTGGACCACTTCGGGATCCGCACAGCCGAGACGGCCTGAGCGGCCTCCACCAGCTTGGCAGTGTCACCGGACCATGGAGCCCAGCCGCTGCCCGGCACCCTCCATCGCTTGGCGCCGGGCTGCCCTTCCGGGATCTGCTCGAACTCTGGCTCGGCGGAGAGCACCTCCTCCAAGCGTCGCCGCAACGCGCCCGGGCCTGTTTCACGTGCTCTGTCGATCAACCAGTTCCGAATCGACCTGCGCAGGATCCGCCCCATGGACGCGTCATCGGTCGCAAGGCTCTGCAGGTTGGAAGTGACAGCCTCGGCCCGTTCCTCGAGGAAATCACCGAACAGATCCTCCCAGTCTGCCAGCTGCCAACCCGCTGCAGGGGCGAGCACGGGGAACCGTCGCGCCTCCTCTTTCAGAAGCTTGTAAACCAAGCTCAGTCCTTCACGCCCCAGGTAGCCCAGGTCATGAAGCTCTTCGAACTCGGAGATGGCTGGCCTCCCTCCACGGCTGACGGAAACCGTACGCCCGAAATGATCCCCCTGTCCGGCTAGTAAGTGATCTGGGGAGGAACGATCTCGCCCGGAACCTCGGATCGAAGGCGACTCTCGGCCGATGAAGATGGGCGACCCGCGCGGGCATCAGCCCGTTTGCCCTCAGCTCGCCAACAAATAGGTAGGCGAAACAGCCTTGACCCAGCCGACCTTCCACCCCGTGAACGAGAACGTCTTGCCCGCCGACCCGATCGACACCGTCCGCTCCCGCATCCCCGGGAACGTGACGAGCGGGATGTGCTCGGCGTCGTCGAAGACCAAGTGCTCGTACACCTCGTCGGTGATCACCAACAGATCGCGTTCTACGGCGAGTTCGGCGATGGCGGCGAGTTCCTCGCGGGTGAGGACGGTGCCGGTGGGGTTGTGCGGGGTGTTGATCAGGAGGAGGCGCGTGCGGTCGGTGACGGCGGCGCGCAGCTCGTCCAGGTCGAGCCGGAAGCGACCCTCGGAGGGCCGCAGGGTGACCGGTACGCGGGTGCCGCCGGCCATGGCGACGCAGGCCGCGTAGGAGTCGTAGTACGGCTCCAGGGCGATGACCTCGTCGCCGGGCTCGACCAGGGCGAGGAGCGCCGCGGCGATGGCCTCCGTCGCGCCCGCCGTGACCAGGACCTCGGTGTCGGGGTCGTAGGAGAGGCCGTAGCGGCGCTGCTGGTGGGCGGTGATCGCGGAGCGGAGTTCGGGGACGCCGGGGCCGGGCGGGTACTGGTTGCCGCGTCCGTCGCGCAGGGCGCGCACCGCCGCCTCGCGGATCTCCTCGGGGCCGTCCGTGTCGGGGAAACCCTGGCCGAGGTTGATCGAGCCGGTCTTCAGGGCGAGGGCGGACATCTCGGCGAAGATCGTGGTCCCGAACTCGGCGAGCCGGCGGTTGAGGAGGGGGCGTGCGGTGGAGGTCATGCCCGTCATCCTGCGCCCAAGCTCTGGAGTTCCTCAACTCTGCTTTGGCAGGTGAGACGGCCGGGCATCTCTGCTTCACGCACCAACCGGGGCGCCCACGGGGGGCCGCTCCGGGGGAATCGGAAGGAGGGTGGGGCCATGTTCTTCGGCATCATCCTGGCGGTCGTCGCAGTGGCTTTCGTGGGCGCGGTCGTCCGCGCCGGGCGCAAGGACAGGATCGGCAAGGGACCGGGCCGGCGGTCGAGGCTCTCCGGCGGCAGCGCGGCCGGGTCGACCAGCTGGTGGGCGGGCGACGGGGGTTCGTCGTCCTCGGACAGCGGCGGGCACCACGGCGGCGGGCACCACGGGGGCGGCCACCACTCCTGCGGCGGCGGTCACTCCTCGTGCGGCGGCGGCCACTCGTGCGGCGGGGGGTCGTCCTGCGGAGGCGGTTGCGGCGGGGGGAACTGAGGGGGCGGGGGTCCCGAAAACATATCGAAAGCTATCGAAAGTGTCGGGGCGAAGGCCCCCGCGCTCGTCGGGGCACCGCTCTCCCCTGGTGCTCCGGCGCGCGCCTGACACGCCTGGGCGTACGCCTTGGTTGAACAGTTGAGCTGTGCAGCCCCCTGAGGGATGGAAACCCCACGAAGTTGGGTAAAAACGCTGTGGTGGCGCCATCGCTCATGATTCCCTCTCATACATCAACGCAGCCCCAACGCAGCCCCTCGAACGCCTGCAGGCACCTTCTCCTGACTGGGCTGACGGGCTGGCCGGGCCCCTCTCCCGGTGTCGAACGGGGTGCGCCGGACCCCACTCCTCCCTTTTTGCGTGCCAGCGGAGCCGATCCATGCTCACGACCCTGAAGACCTCCTACACCGATACGCGTGCGGCCGACCTCGCCTGGGCCCTCGGGCGTGAGCCGCTGCCCGCCCTGGCCACACTCGATCTCGAACTGGCCGGTGCGAAGCTTCAGTTGAGACTGCTCGGCGCATCCCACCAGGTACTCCTGGACGAGGAGCGGGGCAGCTGTTCGGAGACGGTCGCGTGCATCCCGGGTTCCAGTACGCCCCTTCCTCTCGGGGTCGCCAAGCGGGTCGGCGACTGGGAGTACGAGTTCGCGGCCCGGGTCGAGGTGCTGTCCCCGGGACAGTTCGCGGGCCGTGCCCAGGAACTGCTGGCCCTCGTCGCCGACCATCCCAACGGCCTCGCCGGGGTCTTCCCCGGCAGTCCGCACGCCTTCACCGCGCTGCTCGCCCAGCGGCACGAGGGCCAGGTGCACTGGCGCACCTGGCACGCCTACCCGCAGGACGGCCAGCTGGTCGCGACCCGCACACGGGTGGGGGTGCGCGTGCCCGCACCGGTGCCGGTACCGGTGGGGCACGCGATGCCGTCGCCCGTCTGAACCCCGGGGTCACCGACACCACTCCGGGGCGCCGTAAACACATTCCACACGTGTGGGTGACGAAGCGTGCCCACCATGTGACGTAACGTCGCAGCGTGATCGAACCGCACGCCCCGGCCCGTCCGGGCACCCAGCCACCGTGGGAAGGCCCCGCGCGGCTGCCCGTGCGGCCGGGCACGGGCCGGTTCCTGGTGCTCGCGGGCGTCTTCGTCTGCGCGGCCTGCGGACTCGTGTACGAACTCGAACTGGTCGCCCTCGCCTCGTACTTGATCGGCGACTCGGTCACCCAGGCCTCGGTCGTCCTCTCGGTGATGGTCTTCGCGATGGGCATCGGCTCCCTCGCGGCGAAGCGGCTGCGCTGGCACGCGGCGGCCGGTTTCGGCGCGGTCGAGGCGGCCCTCGCGCTGATCGGCGGCTGCAGCGCGATGGCGTTGTACGCGGTCTTCGCCTGGACCGGGAACTGGGGCGGTATATGGGCCCAGGGCCCGCGCTGCCTCCTGGTCGCCTTCTCCCTCGCCATCGGTCTGCTGATCGGCGCCGAGGTCCCGCTCCTCATGGAACTGATCCAGCGCATCCGCCGCCAGGACGCGGGCGGCGCGGTCGCGGACCTGTTCGCGGCGGACTACGTGGGCGCGCTGGTGGGCGGCCTGGCGTTCCCGTTCCTGCTGCTCCCCTTCCTGGGCCAGCTGACCGGCACCCTGCTCACCGGCACGGTCAACGTGGTCGCGGGCGGCTCCCTGGTCCTCGGCCTGTTCCGCCGCGACCTCACCCGCCGGGGCTGCTGGCTCCTGGTCATCACCAACCTCACCGTCCTCGGCCTGCTCGCCTCGGCCGCCGTCCTGGTCGACGACTTCGAACGGGCCGCACGCCACGCGATCTACGGCAAGGACGTCCGCGTCGCGCTCCAGACCGACGTCCAGGAGGTCGTCCTCACCGGCGGCGACCACGGCCGCCCCCTGGACCTCTTCCTCGACGGGCGGCTGCGGGTCAGCGGGAGCGACGAGCGCCGCTACCACGAGGCCCTCGTGGACCCCGCGATGCAGGGCCCCCACGCGCGCGTGCTCGTCCTCGGCGGCGGTGACGGCCTCGCCGCCGCCGAGGCGCTGCGCCACCGGGGCGTGCGCCGCGTCGACATCGTCGAACTCGACGCGGGCGTCGTCCGGCTGGCCCGCCACGACCCCGCCCTCTCCGCCCTCAACGACCACGTCTACGACGACCCGCGCGTCCACGTCACCACGGGCGACGCCTTCGACCGCCTGCGCGCGGTGCCTCCCGGCACGTACGACGTGGTCGTCGCCGACCTCCCCGACCCCGGCATCACGGCCAGCACGAAGCTGTACTCCCAGGAGTTCTACGGCCTCGCCCGCCGCGCCCTCACCGACCGGGGCCGGCTCGTGGTGCACGCGGGCCCGGTCGCCTCCCGCCGCCATGTGTTCTGGACGGTGGTCTCCACGGTCCGCGCGGCCGGTCTCCACGCCCTCCCGTACCGGGTCGGGGGCCGCGCCTCGGGCTACGCGGCGGGCCCCGACCGTACGACCGGCAGGTCCCGGGCGCCGGGCGACTGGGGGTTCGTGCTGGCGGCGCGGGGAGCGGCGCCCGCGGAGCCGGGACTGGAGAGCGAGGTACGGGCGGCGGAGCGGACCCGGGTGCCGGGGCTGGCCGCTTCCACGCTGGTGCATCCGCGGTACTGATCCCACGGGGTGCGCCCGCACCAACACGGCCGCACTTGGGGGCAACGGCAGGTGTACCCCCGGTCAACCTAGGTAGGCTCGGCAAGCATGGAGCATGAGGTGCACGTTCCGGTTCCGCCCGCCCGGCTGCGGGCCGCGCTCGCGGATCCCGCGAGGATCGCCCGCGCGGTTCCCGGCCTCCATCAGGACGCCGGCACCGAACCCGTCGCCGGGCGCCTGAAGGTCCGCGTCGGCAGCCACTCCATCACCTACCGGGGTGCGCTGCGCGTCTCCGCGCGGGACGACGGCTCGTACACGGTGGAGGGCGACGCGACGGAGACCCGCGGCACCGGTTCCGTCAAGCTCGCCCTCACCCTGCGCGTCCACGCGGCGGGCGACGGTTCCACCGTCACCTTCGACGGCACGGCGACGGCGGACGGCCGTATCACCGAACTGGCCCCGGACGCGGTGAGGTCGGCGGCGACGAGGCTGCTGGAGCGGTTCGCGCTGAACCTGGGGGCGGAGCCCGAGGACCAGCCCGAACAGCCCGAACCCACGCATCCCGCCGCCGAGTCCGGGACAGCGGAAGCCGACGGGCCCGCCGACGCCGAAGCGGTCGACGGCATCGACGGCATCGACGGCATCGACGACATCGACGGCATTGAAGACCCCGACGACCCCGACGACCCCGAAGACTCTGACGACCCCGACGACCCCGACGGCATTCCCGAGATCGCCGACACCGTCGCCGGTATCGGTGACATCGGCGGTCTGGACGACCCCCACGTCTCCGAGTCCTTCGACGGCACCCCGGTACCTCCCGCCGAAGCCGCGCACGCGCGCCGCACGATGATCGGCCGCAGCGCGGAGGAGGTCGACCACGCGCCCCCGCGCGGCCGTTACGCCCCCGTCCCCGCCCCGCAGGCCGTCTCGACGAACGCCACGCTCCGCTGGGCCGCCCCCGCCGCCGCGCTGGTCGTGGCGTCGGCGATCGTGGTCAACAGGGTGCTGCGCAAACGCCGTTGACGGGCCGCCGTCCGCCCTCCCGATCCGCCCAGTAGGGTCGTCGCGTGAGTAACGAAGAGATCACGCTGACCGCGGGTGACGCGGAAGTGACGGTGCAGCCGGGCAACGGCGGCCGTATCGGAGGACTGCGCGTCGGCGGTACCGAACTCCTGCGCCAAGGCGAGCGGTTCGGGTGTTTCCCGATGGTCCCCTGGTGCGGGCGGATCCGCGACGGCCGCTTCCTGGACGGCGGGACCGTCCACCAGATGCCCCTCAACTCCCCGCCGCACGCCATCCACGGCACCGTCCGCGACGGCGTCTGGCGCACCGCCCGCCGTTCGGCCGACGAGGCGGTCATCACGTACGACCTGGTCGAGCCGTGGCCCTTCCCCGGCCGCGTCACCCAGGCCGTCGCGCTGACCGGCGACTCCCTGACGGTCACGACGGCGGTGGAGGCGCACGGGGACTCGTTCCCGGCGCAGATCGGCTGGCACCCGTGGTTCCGCCGCAACCTCGGCGGCGAGGACGTGACCGTCGACTTCAGCCCGGCCTGGCAGGAGGAGCGCGGCGACGACCACCTCCCCACCGGCAAGCGCGTCGACCGCGGACCGGGCCCCTGGGACGACTGCTTCGGCATGCCGGGCGGTGTCGACGTCACGCTGACCTGGCCGGGACAGCTGGAGCTGAAGGTGACGAGCCCGGAGGAGTGGGTCGTCGTCTACGACGAGCAGGAGGCCGCCGTGTGCGTGGAACCGCAGACCGGTCCGCCCAACGGCCTCAACACCCTGCCCCGGCTGGTCACCCCGATCGAGCCGCTGGAAGCCACGATGACCTGGACTTGGACCAGGCCCTAGGCTGGCAGGCATGACGGACGTACGCGGCGTGGTGCTGCAGCAGATCAAGGACAAGGCCGTGGTGCACGGCAAGGTGACCCTGTCGTCGGGTCTGGAGGCCGACTACTACATCGACCTCCGCCGCGTGACCCTCGACGGCGAGGCCGCCCCGCTCGTCGGGCAGGTCCTCCTCGACCTGACCGCGGACCTCGACTTCGACGCGGTCGGCGGGCTGACCATGGGCGCCGACCCGGTCGCCACGTCGATGCTGCACGCCGCCGCCGCGCGCGGCCGGACGCTGGACGCCTTCGTCGTGCGCAAGGCCGCGAAGGCGCACGGCATGCAGCGTCAGGTGGAGGGGCCGGAGATCAAGGGCCGCCGGGTCCTGGTCGTCGAGGACACCTCCACCACCGGTGACTCGCCGCTCACCGCCGTCGAGGCCGTGCGCGCGGCCGGTGCTGAGGTCGTCGCCGTCGCGACCATCGTGGACCGGGCGACGGGCGCCGCCGAGAAGATCGAGCAGGGCGCGGGAGTGCCGTACCTCTTCGCCTACTCCAAGGACGAACTGGGCCTGGACTGACGCCCGCCGCCCCCGCGTCCGCCCGCGTCATCCACAGGGCGAGACGGCAGGGGCCACCAGCAGGCCGGGTCTGGAAGGATGGGGCCGACGATGACGTCGCACCCAAGGTCTAGGTCAGGGCCGTAGCACGCAGATCGCGAAGATCGCCAACCCGCAGATACCAAGGAGCGGACAGATGCCCATCGCAACCCCCGAGGTCTACAACGAGATGCTCGACCGGGCGAAGGCAGGCAAGTTCGCCTACCCGGCCATCAATGTGACCTCGACCCAGACCCTGCACGCTGCGCTGCGCGGCTTCGCGGAGGCCGAGAGCGACGGCATCGTCCAGATCTCCACGGGTGGCGCGGAGTTCCTGGGCGGCCAGTACGCGAAGGAGATGGTCACGGGTTCCGTGGCCCTGGCCGAGTTCGCGCACATCGTCGCCGAGAAGTACCCGGTCACGGTCGCGCTGCACACCGACCACTGTCCCAAGGACAAGCTCGACGGTTACGTCCGTCCGCTGCTCGCGGTCTCCGAGGAGCGCGTGAAGGCCGGCGGCAACCCGCTGTTCCAGTCCCACATGTGGGACGGCTCGGCGGAGACCCTCGCCGACAACCTCGCCATCGCGCAGGAGCTGCTGGCCCGCGCCGCCGCCGCGAAGATCATCCTTGAGGTGGAGATCACCCCGACCGGCGGCGAGGAGGACGGTGTCTCGCACGAGATCAACGACTCCCTCTACACCACGGTCGACGACGCGCTCCGTACGGTCGAGGCGCTCGGCCTCGGTGAGAAGGGCCGCTACCTGCTGGCCGCGTCGTTCGGCAACGTGCACGGCGTGTACAAGCCGGGCAACGTGGTGCTCCGCCCCGAGCTGCTCAAGGAGCTGAACGAGGGCGTGGCCGCGAAGTACGGTCAGCCGGCCGGCAGCAAGCCGTTCAACTTCGTCTTCCACGGCGGCTCCGGCTCCACCCCGGAGGAGATCGCCACCGCGCTGGAGAACGGCGTCGTGAAGATGAACCTCGACACCGACACCCAGTACGCGTTCACCCGCCCGATCGCGGACCACATGTTCCGCAACTACGACGGTGTCCTGAAGGTCGACGGCGAGGTCGGCTCCAAGAAGACCTACGACCCGCGGACCTGGGGCAAGCTCGCCGAGGCGTCGATGGCCGCCCGCGTCACCGAGGCGTGCGCGAACCTCCGCTCCACGGGCACGAAGATCAAGTAACCCGCACCGCGTCACGGGCCCGGCGTCGTCTGTCTACGGCGCCGGGCTCGCTGTATACCTAGGGGCATGTCCGACGTCCGGCTCGCCTCGCCCCAGGGCAAGTGGATCCTCCTGACCACGGTGCTCGGTTCCAGCATGGCCATGGTGGACTCCACCGTCGTCAATGTCGCCCTGCCCCGCATCGGCCGGGATCTCGACGCCGATCTGGCCGCCCTCCAGTGGACGGTCAACGCGTACATGCTCACGCTGGCCGGTCTGATCCTCCTGGGCGGTTCCCTCGGCGACCGCTACGGCCGCCGCAGGATCTTCGTCCTGGGCGTGGTGTGGTTCGCGGCGGCCTCGCTGCTGTGCGGACTCGCGCCCGATGTGGGCGTCCTGGTCGCCGCCCGTGCGCTCCAGGGCATCGGCGGCGCGCTCCTCACCCCGGGCTCCCTCGCGCTCATCCAGGCATCCTTCCACCCCGACGACCGGGCCAAGGCGGTCGGCCTGTGGTCCGGGTTCGGCGGCATCGGCGCGGCGGTCGGCCCGTTCCTGGGCGGCTGGCTGGTGGACGGGCCGGGCTGGCGCTGGGTGTTCCTCATCAACGTCCCCATGGCCCTGGTCTGCGCCCCCATCGCCGTACGGCACGTCCCCGAGTCCGCCGACGGCCGCAAGCACGGCCGCTTCGACGTGCTGGGCGCGGCCCTCGGTGCCGTGGCGCTCGCGCTGGTGACGTACGCGCTGATCGAGGCGGGCGACGGTTCGCTCGTCGTCGTGGTGCCGGCCGCCGTGGCGGGCGTGGCGGCGGGCGTCGCCTTCGTCCTCGTCGAGCGGCGCAGCCCCGATCCGATGATGCCGCCGGACATCTTCGGATCCCGTCAGTTCACGGCGGTCAACCTCGTCACCCTCTGCGTGTACGCGGCCTTCGGCGGCTTCTTCTTCCTCACCGCGCTCCAGCTCCAGGTGGTGGCGGGATACTCGGCGCTCGAAGCGGGCACGGCCCTGCTCCCGACGACCGCCCTGATGCTGCTTTTCTCGGCCCGCTCGGGCGAACTGGCCCAGCGGATCGGCCCGCGCATCCCCCTCACGGTCGGGCCGTTGCTGTGCGCGGCGGCGATGCTGATGATGCTCCGGGTCGGCCGGGACGCCTCGTATCTCGCGGACGTGGTGCCGGCGCTGCTGGTGATGGGCACCGGCATGGTCACCCTGGTCGCCCCGCTGACGGCCACCGTCCTCGCCTCCGTCGACACCGCCCGCGCGGGCCTGGCCAGCGGTATCAACAACGCGGCGGCCCGCGCGGCCGGCCTCATCGCGATCGCCGCGCTGCCGCTGCTGGCCGGGATGGGCCCGGACGCGTACCGTTCGGCGCCGGCCTTCGACCACGCCTTCGACCGCGCGATGCTGTGGTGCGCGGGCGTCCTGGTGGCGGGTTCGGTCCTGGCGTACGCGACGGTGCGGCGCCCGGCGCCTGGCTGCCGCCGTCCGGAGTGCCTGACCCATGGGTCGATCACGGCTCCGCCGCTGGAGCCGCGGGCGGGCAAGGGGCCCCTGGAGTAGCGGTTCGCCGCCGTGCGGCACCGGGATGTCCCGGGCCGGGACGTCCGGGGCCCGGGATGCCGGGCAATCGCCGTACCTGGGGGAGACTGGAACCCATGACGATTCACGAGAACCTCCTCGGGGGACCGCCCCCGACCCACCTCCCCGAAGACCCCGGCCCGCGCGACCTCCTCGCGGGCGGTACGGCGCCCGCCGATGTCGCCGCGAAGTACCCGACCTCCTCGCTCGCCTGGGCGCTGCTGGCCGACGACGCCTACGAGCGGGGGAGCGTCGTGGAGTCGTACGCCTACGCGCGTACGGGCTACCACCGCGGCCTGGACTCCCTGCGGCGCAACGGCTGGAAGGGCCACGGCCCGGTGCCCTGGGAGCACGAGCCGAACCGCGGTTTCCTGCGCGCCCTGCACGCCCTCGCGCGTGCCGCGCAGGCGATCGGGGAGCAGGAGGAGTACGCGCGCTGCTCGCAGTTCCTGAAGGACTCCTCGCCCACGGCGGCCCAGACACTCGGCTGATCCGGGGACCGTGGTGCAGGTCCGCCTGGTGTGACCAGGCGGACCTTGCGGTCTCGGGGGACGATTGTGGAGGATGCCCGGTGGGGACCGGGGCCCCCGTGTCGGTAACGGCAGGGGCGGACCGCTACCCGGAGCACGCATCAGGAGACAGCGATGTCCCAACCGGCTCAGGAGATCCAGGAGCCCGAGGCCCCGCATCTCGACTTCCGGGGGACCACCCCCTACGAGGACTACGTCCAGGCGGACGTCCTCACCCACCTCCAGCACACCCGCTCCGACGACCCCGGCGAGATGGTCTTCCTCGTCACCACGCAGGTCATGGAGCTGTGGTTCACCGTCATCGTCCACGAGTGGGAGACCGCCGCGCGGGCCCTGCGCGAGGACCGGGTGACGGTCGCGGTCGACGCGCTGAAGCGGTCCGTACGGGAGCTGGACGCGCTCAACGCGTCCTGGCGGCCCCTCGGGCAGCTCACCCCGGCCCAGTTCAACTCCTACCGTGCCGCCCTCGGCGAGGGATCCGGCTTCCAGTCCGCGATGTACCGCCGGATGGAGTTCCTGCTCGGCGAGAAGTCCGCGTCCATGCTCGTCCCGCACCGGGGCGCGCCGCGGGTGCACGCCGAGCTGGAGAAGGCCCTGCACGAACCGAGCCTCTACGACGAGGTGTTGAGGCTTCTCGACCGGCGCGGTCACGCGGTGCCCGAGGCCGTGCTGACGCGTGACGTGACGCTGCGGTACGAGCCGTCGGAGCAGGTCGAGGAGATCTGGACCGCCCTCTACTCCGGTGCCGCCGACGACGAACTCGCCCGGCTCGGCGAGGCGTTGACGGATGTCGCCGAGCTGGTGTGGCGATGGCGCAACGACCATCTCGTCGCCACCCGGCGCGCGATGGGCGCGAAGACCGGGACGGGCGGCTCCGCCGGGGTGGCCTGGCTGGAGAAGCGCGCGCAGAAGAACGTGTTCCCCGAGCTGTGGACGGCGCGGTCCCATGTCTGAACTCGCCGCAGAAGCAGAGAAGTTGGACGCCGCCGACGAACTGGCGGGCGTACGGGAGCGGTTCGTCCTCGACGACGTGGTCTACCTGGACGGGAACTCGCTCGGCGCGCTGCCGGCCGGTGTCCCCGGCCGGGTCGAGGACGTCGTCCGCCGGCAGTGGGGCGAGCTGCGCATCCGTTCCTGGGACGAGAGCGGCTGGTGGACCGCGCCGGAGCGGATCGGTGACCGGATCGCCCCGCTGGTCGGGGCGGCGGCCGGGCAGATCGTCGTCGGCGACTCCACGAGTGTCAATGTCTTCAAGGCACTGGTGGGGGCCGTGCGGCTCGCGGGGGAGGGCCGGGACGAGATCGTCGTCGATGCCACGACCTTCCCCACCGACGGGTACATCGCCGAGTCGGCGGCCCGGATGACCGGCCGCACGCTGCGGCCGGTGACCCCGGCGGAGGTGCCGGGCGCGCTGGGCGAGCGTACGGCGGCGGTGCTCCTCAACCACGTCGACTACCGCACCGGGCGGCTGCACGACCTGCCCGCGCTGACGGCCGCCGTGCACGCGGCGGGTGCCGTGGCCGTCTGGGACCTGTGCCACAGCGCGGGCGCCCTGCCGGTCGGGCTCGACGAGCACGGGGTCGATCTGGCGGTCGGCTGCACCTACAAGTACCTGAACGGCGGCCCCGGTTCACCGGCGTACCTGTATGTGCGCCGGTCGTTGCAGGACCGCTTCGACTCCCCGCTCCCCGGCTGGAACTCGCACGCCGAGCCCTTCGGCATGCGGCCGGCCTACGAACCGGCGGCGGGCGCGGTGCGCGGCCGGGTCGGCACCCCGGACATCCTGTCCATGCTCGCCCTCGAAGCCGCCCTGGAGGTGTGGGACGGCGAGGGCGTCTCGATCGGGGCGGTGCGCGCCAAGTCCCTTGCCCTGTCGGACTTCTTCCTCCGGTGCGTGGAGTCGTACGTCCCCGCCGGGCGGGTGGAGTCGGTGACTCCGGCGGCCCACGCGGAGCGCGGCAGCCAGGTCGCGCTGCGCTGCCCGGACGCCGGGGACGTGATGAAGCGGCTGATCGAGCGGGGCGTGGTCGGCGACTTCCGGCACCCGGACGTGCTGCGGTTCGGATTCACGCCGCTGTACGTCGGGTTCGCGGACGTGGAGCGGGCGGCGCGGGTGCTGGCGGAGGTGGTGCGCTGAGGGCCGTGTCCGGAGCGGTGCCGGTGGGCGGCGACGGGCGTGACGAAACGGGAGAACCGTTCAATCCTCACCCAGCGTGACATCCGCGTGTCCGCGCACGTCACCGGACTGATAGCGTCCCGCCCACGGCCGCGGTCTTCTCCAGGTCCGTCACATCCGAACCATCCACATCTGGTTCGTCGCTGAGAGGTTGGAGCATGCCGGACGACGCAGCCGTACGTGCCGCCGCAGAAGAGGAGTCGGCCTTCTCCCACCCCGCCGTCGACCCCGACTCCACCGCCGCGTACGGCGACCACCCCGATCAGGTGATCGACTTCTACGTCCCGCGCGGCGAACGCCTGCCGGGCGAGGCCGCACCCCTGGTCGTCGTACTCCACGGCGGCGCGTGGCGCGCCCCGTACGACCGCGGGCATGTGACGCCGTTCGCGGACTTCCTGGCCCGGCGCGGGTTCGCGGTGGCCAACGTGGAGTACCGGCGAGGTCCGGCGAGCCCCGCGGAGGGCGCCTCGATCCCGGCGCAGGCCGGTGCGGGCGGCTCCGCCGGGGGTCCCGTCGCGGGCCGCTGGCCCGAGACCTTCGACGACGTCGCGGCGGCGCTGGACGCGCTCCCCGCGCTCGTACGGGAGGCGCTGCCCCAGGCCGACCCGCGCCGCACGGTGCTCACCGGGCACTCCGCGGGCGGCCACCTCGCCCTGTGGGCGGCGGCCCGGCACGTCCTCCCGAAGGACTCCCCCTGGCACACGGCCGCCCCCGCCCCGCTGCGCGGGGTCGTCGCGCTCGCCCCGATCGCCGACTTCACGGTCGCCGAGAAGCTGGCCGTGTGCGACGGAGCGGCCGGTCAACTCCTGGGCGGCCCGGCCAAGTTCGCCGAACGGCTGCCGTACGCCGACCCCTCCCTCCTCCTCCCGACCGGCATCGCGACCACCCTGGTCCAGGGCCGCGCCGACCTCGACGTCCCGCAGGCGGTCGCCGAGTCCTACGCGGACGCGGCGGCCAGGTCCGGCGAGGTCGTGGGCCTCACGCTGCTGGAGGACGTCGGCCACTTCCCCCTCATCGACCCGGCGGCGGACGCGTGCGCGGTGGTCGCGGAGGAGATCGCCCAGCTGGCGTGGTAACCGCGGTAGGCCTGGGGGCGCGTAGTACCTGAGACGGACGGGCGAAGACCCTTCTCACAGGTGACGACGGCGACGCACGGCCCCGCCTACCGTTTCGAACGTGACCGAGACGACCCACACGCAGACGACGCCGCAGGACAGCGCGTTCGAGTCCTATCAGCCGCGCAGCCCGGAGTTCCGGGCCGCCGCGGACGCCCTGCGCGGGATGCGGCAGGACCTGTTCCACGACGCCTTCGCCTACCGCCCGCTCGCCCGCTCCGGCGCCGGCGGCCCGCTGGTCCGGCATCTGAAGGGGCGGCCCCGGGAGTACGCGGCCTGGGTCCCGCACGTCCTGATCAGCACGGCCGGCCTGATCGCGATGTACGTCGCGACGAACGACGAGGCCCGTCCCGCGGGCAGCAACATCGTCCTCGGCCTGCTCGCCCTGGCGCCGGTGCTGCTGACCATGGTGCGGCCGGTCGGCGCGTTCTGGCTGTCCATGGCCGCGACGCCGGTCGCCACCGCCCTGGCGACCCAGTTCAACGACGAGTGGCCGTGGCGGAACGGCAGTTTCATCTGCCACCTGGCCGTGCTCACGATCGTGGCGATACGCACCCGCCCGCGCACGGCCGCCTGGATGTGGGCGCTGACGGCGCTCTACGGCATCGGCGCCACCACCCTCGCCGGCGGCCACGCCTTCGGCTCGGACACCGCGCAGATGCTGTTCCTCTCCGCCATGGTCCTGCTCGGCGTCACGGTCCGGAACATCCGCCGCGAGGCCCGGCAGGAGGTGACCGCGCAGCAGACGGTGACGGCCCACGAGCGGTCCCGCCGCACCCTTCTGGAGGAGCGCACGACGATCGCCCGCGAGCTGCACGACGTGGTCGCCCACCACATGTCGGTGGTCGCCATCCAGGCGGAGGCCGCGCCCTACCGGGTGGAGAACCCGCCGCCGGAGCTGGAGCGCGCGTTCGTCACCATCCGGGAGAACGCGGTGGCGGCCCTGACCGAACTCCGCCGGGTGCTGGGCGTGGTCCGCGCGGAGGACTACGAGGCGCCGGACGCCCCGCAGCCCACCCTCGCCGACATGGACGCGCTGCTCGCCAACGTGCGGGACGCGGGCCTGAGCGTCGACAAGACGGTGACGGGCGCGGTACGCGAACTCCCGCAGGGCGTCGAGCTGTCGGCGTACCGGATCGTGCAGGAGGCGCTGAGCAACACCCTGCGGCACGCGCCCGGCGCGAGCGCCCGCGTCGAGATCGCCTACGTGCTGGGCGGGTTGGGCCTGCGCATAGTCAACGACCCGACGCCGAGGCCGAGTTCGGTGAAGCCCTCACCGGGCGCGGGCCACGGCATCACCGGGATGCGCGAGCGGGTCTCCATGCTGAACGGCGAGATGACGGCGGCCCCGACGGACGACGGCGGCTATGAGGTGACGGTCTTCCTGCCGGTCCCGAACATGAGCGAGGGGGACGCATGACCATCCGCGTGCTGATCGCCGACGACCAGATGATGGTGCGCGAGGGCTTCTCGGTCCTGCTGAACGCGATGCCGGACATCGAGGTGGTCGGCGAGGCGGTGAACGGCCGCGACGCGGTGGAGCGCGTACGTGAACTGGCCCCGGACGTCGTCCTGATGGACATCCGCATGCCGGAGCTGAACGGCATCGAGGCGACCCGGGAGATCGTCGCGGCGGACGGCACGGCGAAGGTGCTGGTGCTCACCACGTTCGACCTCGACGAGTACGTCTACCAGGCACTCCGCGCGGGCGCCTCGGGCTTCCTCCTCAAGGACGCCTCGGCCCGCCAGCTGGCCGACGGAGTACGGGTGGTGGCGGCCGGCGAGGCCCTCCTCGCCCCCTCCGTCACCCGCCGCCTGATCACGGAGTTCTCGAAGCTCGCCGACTCGCCCCGCGCGATGCCGGCCGCGACGCAGGGCACCTACGGCGAGCTGACCGAGCGGGAGACGGAGGTGCTGGTCCTCATCGCCCAGGGCCTGTCCAACGGCGAGATCGCCGAACGCCTGGTGGTCGCCGAGTCGACGATCAAGACCCACGTCAGCCGCGTCCTGGTGAAGCTGGGCCTCCGGGACCGCACGCAGGCGGCGGTGTTCGCGTACGAGGCGAGGCTGGTGCGACCCGGCTAGGGCCCGCCGAGGTCGCCCCTGGTCAGAAGCTCGTCCAGGGGTTAGCGTCCGTCCATGGCAGCTGCTGACGACCTCGCTTTCGACCCCTGGGACCCGGCGTTCGTGTCCGACCCGTACCCCGCCTACGCCGAACTGCGCGAGCGGGGCCGGGTCACGTACTACGAGCCGACCGACCAGTGGCTCGTCCCCCGCCACGCCGACGTCTCCGCACTGCTGCGCGACCGCCGCCTGGGCCGTACCTACCAGCACCGCTTCACCCACGAGGACTTCGGCCGCACCGCGCCCCCGCCCGAGCACGAGCCCTTCCACACCCTCAACGACCACGGCATGCTCGACCTGGAGCCCCCGGACCACACCCGGATCCGCCGCCTGGTGTCGAAGGCGTTCACCCCGCGCACGGTCGAGCGACTCAGGCCGTACGTCAGCCGGCTGGCGGGCGAACTGGTGGACTCCCTGGTCGCGAAGGGCGGCGGCGACCTGCTGGCGGACGTGGCCGAGCCCCTCCCCGTCGCGGTGATCGCGGAGATGCTGGGCATCCCCGAGGCGGACCGCGCCCCGCTGCGCCCCTGGTCGGCGGACATCTGCGGGATGTACGAGCTGAACCCGTCCGAGGAGACGGCGGCGAAGGCGGTCCGGGCGTCCGACGAATTCTCGGCGTATCTACGCGAGTTGATCGCGGCCCGCCGCAGGAACCCGGGCGACGACCTCATCTCCGGCATGATCGCGGCCCATGACGAGGACGACGTCCGGCTCACCGAGCAGGAGCTGATCTCCACCGCCGTACTCCTGCTGAACGCGGGCCACGAGGCGACGGTGAACTCCACGGTGAACGGCTGGTGGGCCCTGTTCCGCAACCCGGACCAGCTGGCGGCCCTCCGCGCCGACCACTCCCTGATCCCGTCCGCCGTCGAGGAGCTGATGCGCTACGACACCCCGCTCCAGCTCTTCGAGCGCTGGGTGCTGGACGAGATCGAGATCGACGGTACGACGATCCCGCGCGGCGCGGAGATCGCGATGCTCTTCGGCTCCGCGAACCACGACCCGGCCGTCTTCACCGACCCCGGCCGCCTCGACCTCACCCGCACCGACAACCCGCACATCAGCTTCAGCGCGGGCATCCACTACTGCATCGGCGCACCCCTGGCCCGTATCGAACTGGCCGCGTCCATGGGGGCGTTGCTGGAGAAGGCCCCGACGCTCCGCCTCGCGGCCGACCCGGACCGCACACCGAACTTCGTGATCCGGGGGCTGGAGGGACTGAGCGTCGAGGTCGGGTGAGGTCAGGCCGTGAGGTCGCGTCGCCGCAGCGCCGTCAGGCCTGCGGCGACCAGGGCCGCGGCGATCGTCGTGAGGACGGTCACCGGGCCCCACGCCATGTCTCCGCCCGGGAGCTTCGGGAGATGGCCGAAGGGGGAGAGGCCGAGGACCGCCCGGGGGAGGTTCAGGGCGGGGCCGATCCAGCCGAGCGCGAGGGCCAGTCCCGCCGCCGCCCAGGAGGCCGGGGCGAGGTGGGGGGAGAGGCCGTGGAGGAGGACCGCGAGGGCGCCCAGGGTCCAGACCGCGGGGACCTGGACCAGGCAGGCCGCGAGGATCGGGCCCAGGTCCGCGCCGTGGCCGAGGGCCAGGCCGAGGCCGCTCAGCAGCATGATCAGGATCGCGCCGCCGAAGGCGATCGTGAGGTGGCCCGCGGCCCAGCGCAGGCGGCCCACCGCGTTCGCCAGGACCGGTTCGGCGCGGCCTGACGTCTCCTCGCCGTGCAGGCGCAGGACCGACCCGACCGCGTACAGCGCGGCCAGCATGCCGAACAGGCCGGCCATCGTGGCCAGGAACGCGTTCTGGATGCCGGACTGGCCGCCCATCCGCTTGATGATCTCGCGGGTCCTGGCGTTGTCCCCGACCAGGTCCGCCGCGCCGTCGGTGATCCCGCCGAAGGCGACCCCGGCCGCGAGGAAGCCCAGGCTCCAGCCCAGGACGCCGCCCCGCTGGAGCCGCCACGCCAGCGCCGCCGCCGTGCCGAGACGGCCGTGCGCCGGGCCGGGGCGGGCCGGGAGGAAGCTCATTCCCACGTCCCGGCGGCCCGCCAGCTCGTAGGCCACCAGTCCCTGTGCGAGTGCCGCCGCCGCGAACAGGGCCAGCACCCACCAGCGTTCGGCCGCGAACGGGCGCAGGTTCTCCAGCCAGCCGATCGGGGAGACCCAGGTCGCGGGCGACGAGCCGTCGGCGCCGGTCGAGTCGCCCACCGCGCGGAGGGCGAAGGCCGCGCCGACCAGTCCGCCGGTCAGGCCCTTCGCCAGGCGGCCGCTGTCCGTGAACTGCGCGACGATCGCCGCCAGCGTCGCGAACACCATGCCCACTCCGCCGATGCCGAGCCCCAGCGCGAGGGCCCCGGCCGCCCCCTGCCCGGCCAGGCCGCCCCAGATCAGCAGCGCCAGCGCGGAGTTGGCGACCAGTGCCGTCAGCAGGGCCGCCGTCAGCGGTGCGCTGCGGCCCACCATCGCGGAGGAGACGAGTTCCTGCCGGCCGCTCTCCTCCTCGTCACGGGTGTGCCGTACGACGACGGTCAGGCTCATGATCGCGGCGAGGACCGCGGCGTAGCCGCCGACGCGCCACGCGGTGAGACCGCCGAGCGAGTCGCTGAACACCGGGCCGTAGGTGGCGCGCAGCGAGCTGTTGGTGAGCATCTGACGGGCGAGGTCGGCGCGTTGGGCGGGCGTCGAGTACACGCTCTTGAGGGAGCCGGGCAGGGAGAGGACGAGGAGGCCGGTCACGGCCACCCAGGCCGGGATCAGCACGCGGTCGCGCCGCAGGGCGAAGCGCAGCAGGGCGCCGGTGCCGGTGAGCCGGCGCGAGCCGCCGGAGCCGGTGCGTGCGGGGAGCGCCGCGGCCGTCATTCTGCCTCCTGGTAGTGGCGGAGGAACAGCTCCTCCAGCGTCGGCGGCCTGGAGGTGAGCGACCGTACGCCCGTCTCGCTCAACGAGCGCAGTACGGCGGTGAGTTGGTCGCTCTCCACCTGGAGCCGTACCCGCCTGCCCTGGATGTCGAGGTCGTGGACGCCGGGCAGGGTCGCCAACCTCCTTGGGGTGTCTGCCAGTTCGGCCGTCACGCTGGTGCGGGTGAGGTGGCGCAGGTCGGACAGGGAACCGGTCTCCACCGTGCGGCCCCTGCGGATGATGCTCACCCGGTCGCACAACTCCTCGACCTCGCCGAGGATGTGGGAGGAGAGCAGGACCGTGCGGCCCCGGTCGCGCTCCTCCTCCACGCAGCGCCGGAAGACCTCCTCCATCAGCGGGTCGAGGCCCGACGTCGGTTCGTCCAGGATCAGCAGGTCGACGTCCGAGGCGAACGCGGCGACGAGGGCGACCTTCTGCCGGTTGCCCTTGGAGTACGTGCGGCCCTGTTTGCCGGGGTCGAGTTCGAAGCGGTCGATCAGTTCGGCGCGCCGGGAGGTGTCCAGTCCGCCGCGCAACCTGCCGTAGAGGTCGATGACTTCGCCTCCGGAGAGGTTGCGCCACAGTGTCACGTCGCCGGGGACGTAGGCGACCCGGCGGTGCAGTTCGACGGCGTCGGTCCAGGGGTCGCGGCCCAGCAGCCGGGCGGTGCCGGAGTCCGCGCGGAGGAGGCCGAGCAGGACACGGATCGTCGTGGACTTGCCGGAGCCGTTGGGGCCCAGGAAGCCGTGCACCTCGCCGGTGTCCACGGTGAGGTCGAGGCCGTCGAGGGCGTGTGTCCTGCCGAACGACTTGTGCAGGCCGGATACCTCGATGGCCGGGATCGCCTTCGTCATGGAGCCGAACGTACGCTTCTTTCAGAAATTTGTGAAGTTAAGGAAATGTGTGAAGCGCGGGTAGGGTGGTGGCCATGACGGATGAGGCGGCGCGGGACCAGGAGGCGGTCTCGAAGTTCGTGGAGAGCTTCGCGGCCCAGCTCGTCGAGGCCGGGATGCAGCGGATGCCGGCCCGGGTCTTCGCCGCGCTCCTGTCCTCCGACGACGGCGCGCTGACATCGGCCGACCTGGGCGAGCAGCTGCGGATCAGCCCGGCGGCGGTCTCCGGGGCGGTGCGCTACCTGGCGCAGACCCACATGGTCTCGCGCGAGCGGGAGCCGGGGTCGCGGCGCGAGCGGTACCGGGTGCGGGGCAACCAGTGGTACGAGGCGCTCACCAATCGCGAGGCCGTCCTCAAGCGATGGGAAGTCGCCCTGCGCGAAGGGGTCGTGAGCCTGGGGGCGGAGACTCCCGCGGGGCTGCGGCTGGCGGAGACGCTCGCGTTCTTCGAGTTCGTCGACGGGGAGATCGCGGCCATGATGGAGCGCTGGCGGACCTACCGCGAAGCACGCTTCGGCGAAACCCGCTGAGGGGCGCGGTTCCCCGCGCCCCCGAAGGAACCTCAGCGCTCCTTCGTCTCCTCCAGGACCGTGCGGCCCAGCAGGGCGAAGCGTTCGGGAGAGCGGCGCTTCAGGTACTGGGCGTAGCCGATGCCCGTCGCCGCGACCAGGAGCACCAGCCACGGCGTGGCCTTCAGCACCGGCGAGCCGGACTCCGAGCCCGCCGCCACGCTCATGTTGGAGACCAGCAGCACGACGACCGCCAGCATCGCGACACCCCCGACGAGCGGAGCGGTGAACGTGCGGAACCAGTGCCGGCTCTCGGGATGGTTCTCGCGGAAGTACGCCAGCACCGCGAACGAGCACACCGCCTGCACCACGAGGATCGCCATCGTGCCGAGGATGGCGAGCAGGACGTAGAGCGCGTTGGCCGGGTCCTTGGTGGTGGCCCAGAACGCGATGATCAGGACGGCGCTCACCACGGTCTGCACGAAGCCCGCGATGTGCGGGGAGCCGTGCCGGGCGTGGGTGCGGCCGACCGTGTTCCGCAGGGCGGGGAGGACGCCCTCGCGGCCCAGCGCGTACAGGTAGCGGCTGGCGCAGTTGTGGAAGGCCATCCCGCAGGCGAGCGAGCCGGTGATCATCAGCCACTGCATGAGGTCGACCGCCCAGTGCCCGACGTAGTGCTCGGTGGGGTTGAAGAAGAGGGCGAGCGGGTTCGCCGACGAGGCGACCTGCACGGCCTCGCCCTCGCCGTTGCCGATGATGGCCATCCAGGAGACGAAGACGTAGAAGACGCCGACGCCCAGGACGCTGATCATCGTCGCCTTGGGGATGATCTTCTTCGGGTCGCGGGACTCCTCGCCGTACATCGCCGTCGACTCGAAGCCGACCCACGACCAGAAGGCGAAGAAGAGGCCGAGGCCCGCGCTGGTGCCCTTGAACGCGTTGAGCGGGTCGACCGGGCCCAAGGTGAAGCCGTGCGGGCCGCCGCCGTGCAGGGCGACCGAGACCGCCATCGCGGCGAGGACGGTCACCTCGGTGCCGAGGAGGACGACGAGCAGCTTCTCGGCGACCGAGACGCCGAACCACGTGCCCGTCGCGTTGACGGCCAGCATGACGATCGCGAAGACCCACCACGGGACGTCAAGTCCCGTCTGGTCCTTGAAGGTTCCGGTGGCGAAGGTGGAGAAGATCCCGATGAGCGCCGGCTCGAACACCATGTAGGCGAAGGTCGCGAGCATCCCGGACGCGAGTCCGACGGTGCGTCCGAGGCCGTAGGAGATGAAGCCGTAGAAGGCGCCCGTCGAAGTGATGTGCTTCGCCATCGACGTGAAGCCGACGGAAAAGATTGCCAGGACGACCATTGCGACGAGATAGCTCGCCGGGGCGCCGATGCCGTTCCCCGACGAGACCATGAAGGGCACGTTGCCGGTCATCGCGGTGATCGGGGCGGCCGTCGCGACGGCCATGAAGACCACGCCCAGCAGCCCGATGGCGTTGGGCTTGAGCCGGTGAACGGCGTCTTCCTCGCTGACGCCCGACGCGGGGGCGACTCCTTCGTCCACTGCCATCGGGATGGCTCCTCTCCTGCTGCTCGACTGGTGTGCCGAACCGGAACTCTGTAGGCCGAATGAGTCGGGCAAGGGCTGCGAGACGTTAAATGTTTGTCACTCAGACCATTAGAAATCTGGCCGCAACACACCCCTCGTACGGTCACCGGCATGAGTACGTACACCGCCGCGCTCGGCGGCCACCGCTACCGTTTCGGCTCCCTCGCGCGCCTGCTCGCCGCCGCGAGCCCGGAGCGGTCCGGGGACCGGCTGGCGGGGCTGGCCGCCGAGTCCGCGCGGGAGAGGGTGGCCGCCCGCTGGGCGCTGGCGGACGTACCGCTGACCGCGTTCCTCGCCGAACCGGTGATCCCGTACGAGACCGACGACGTGACCCGGCTGATCCTCGACACGCACGACACGGGCGCGTTCGCGGCGGTGGCCGGACTGTCCGTCGGCGGTCTCCGGGAGTGGCTGCTCGCCGCGGACAGCACTCAACTGGCCTCCGTGGCACCCGGGTTGACGCCGGAGATGGTGGCCGCCGTGTCCAAGCTGATGGGCAACGCCGACCTCGTCGCCGTCGCACGGAAGGTGCGGGTCGTCACCGCCTTCCGCTCCACGATCGGCCTGCCGGGGCGGCTCGCCACCCGCCTCCAGCCCAACCACCCCACCGACGACCCGGCCGGAGTCGCCGCGGCCCTGCTCGACGGGCTGCTGCTCGGCTCCGGCGACGCGGTGATCGGCATCAACCCCGCGACGGACAGCCCGAAAGCGGTACGTGACCTGCTGGAACTGCTCGACGGAGTCATCCGGCGCTACGCCGTCCCCACCCAGTCCTGCGTCCTGTCCCATGTCACGACGAGCGTCGACCTGATGGCGTCCGGCGCCCCGGTGGATCTCGTCTTCCAGTCCATCGCGGGCACCCAGGCGGCGAACGCGTCCTTCGGCGTCACGCTCGGCCTGCTCGACGAGGCGCACGAGGCGGCGCGTGCGCTCGGCCGGGGCACCGTCGGCTCCCACGTCATGTACTTCGAGACGGGCCAGGGCAGCGCCCTCTCCGCCGACGCGCACCACGGGGTGGACCAGCAGACGGTCGAGGCACGCGCGTACGCGGTGGCCCGGCGCTACGACCCGTTCCTGGTGAACACGGTGGTGGGCTTCATCGGTCCCGAGTACCTCTACGACGGCCGCCAGATCCTCCGCGCCGCCCTGGAGGACCACTTCTGCGGCAAGGTGCTCGGCCTGCCCATGGGCCTGGACATCTGCTACACCAACCACGCCGACGCGGACGACGACGACATCGCCACGATGCTCACCATGCTCGGGGTGGCCGGCGCGTCCTTCGTGATCTGCACCCCGGGCGGCGACGACATCATGCTCAACTACCAATCCGCCTCGTACCACGACGCGTTGTACCTCCGCGAGGTCCTCGGGCTGCGCCCGGCACCGGAGTTCGAGGCATGGCTCGACTCGATCGGCCTGCTGGGCGAGGACGGCGCGATCAGGGACGTGTCCGGTACGGCCCACCCGTTGACCGCGATCGGAAGGGAACTGGCGGCATGACGAACGGTCACATTGCTGCTGCGGAGCGGGACTTGTGGCCCGCCCTGCGCCGGCACACCCAGGCGAGGATCGGGCTCGGGCGGGCCGGTTCGGGGCTGCCCACCCGGCACCGGCTGGAGTTGCAGGCCGCGCACGCGGCGGCCCGGGACGCCGTGCACTCGCCGTTCCGGCCGGACCTGGTGGCGGAGGCGCTGCGGGGTGAGCCGACCGTACGGGTGCGCAGCGCGGCGCCCGACCGGCCGACCTATCTCCAACGCCCCGATCTGGGGCGCCGGTTGGACGCCACCGACCGGGCGTACCTGCCGGTGGGGGAGTGGGACGTGGTGTTCGTCGTGGCGGACGGGCTGTCCAGCCGGGCGGTGCACGAGCACGGGGCGGCGATGGTACGGGCCACCACGGCGCTGCTGCCGACGGTGTGGCGGGTGGCGCCGGTGGTGCTCGCGGAGCAGGCGCGGGTCGCCCTCGGCGACGACGTGGCGTCCGCGATGGGCGCGGAGATGGTCGTCGTGTTCGTCGGTGAGCGGCCCGGGATGTCGGCGGCGGACTCGTTGGGGGCGTATCTGACGTACCGGCCCGAGCCGGGGGTGACGACGGACGCGTCCCGCAACTGCCTCTCCAACATCCGGCCGCCGTCGGGGATGGCGTACGAGGTGGCGGCGGGGAAGCTGGCGGGGCTCATGGGGCGGGCGCGGGAGCTGGGGGCCACGGGTGTGGGGCTGAAGGACGAGGCGGATGCCCCGGGCCCGCGGCCGGTTGCGGCGGGCTGAGTCACGGGTCTGTCCCAACGGGCCTTCGGTGCGGGCAGGTTGGTGACAGGGGCCGGAACGCCTGTCCCGGCCGGGCCGCGGGCGCCGAGCGGGGTCTTCGGGTCGGTAGGTGCGTGTAACAGGCATGTCCTGGGAGGGGGCCGGGCGGAACGTCGGGAGGGGCCCGGCCGCTCCTCCTGGTCGGAAACGCCCACTGCCGACCGACATCGAGGAAACAAGACGATGCGCGTTCACAAGCTCACCTTCGCCGCCCTGGCCGTCGCCGCGGGCCTCTCGCTCACCGCCTGCCAGAGCGGGAACGACAACACGGGCAAGGCCCAGAGCGACCCGGCACCGAAGTCCTCCGCGTCGACCGGCTCCCCTTCCAAGAACGCCTCGGACGAGACCGACACCTCGTCCGACACCTCGTCCGGCTCCGGCTCGGGTACCGATGCGAGCGCCAAGACCGGAAAGTGCCGTACCGCCGACCTGAGGATCACCGCGCAGGACGGCACCGTCGGCGGTGACACGGACGGCACGGTCGTCGTCACGCTGACCAACCGCAGCGGCCACGGCTGCACCGTCGCCGGGTACGCGGGCGTCGACCTGAAGACCAGCGCGGGGTCGCTGTCCGCGAAGCGCACCGGCCAGGAGACCGTGTCGGCCGTCCTCAAGAACGGCGAGTCGACGTACTTCCCGGTCAGCTACCCGCTCAACACGTCGGGCGGCTCCGGCGTCCGGATCACCGGGCTGATCGTGACCCCGCCGGACGAGACCCACCCGGTCACCCTCACCTGGCCCGGCGCCCCCACCCTCCCCGTCACGGACGGCTCCGGCTCCCCGGTCAAGGTGGGCCCGACAGGCAGCGCAGGCCAGGGCAACTGACCCCACCAAAGGACCCGTTCCCGGTACCCCGCACACAACCCGCCCCTAAGGGGCGCGGGGAACTGCGCGCCCAGCCCCCACCGGCCGGCACTCCGCACACAACCGATCCCCCACCCCCATCCCGGCTCTTAAGGGGGCGCGAGGAACTGCGCAACCAGCCCCACCGGCCGCCACTCCGCACACAACCGAACCCCCACCCTCACCCCGGCAACGTAAGCCCCCACGCCCCCTCCCGAACCACCCACGTCCGCGTCCGCACCGGCCCCCCCACCACCGCATCCGCCCGATACCGAAAATCCGCCCCCGACACCGTCACCCGCCGCCCCCGCGCACACAGCGCCGACGCCTCCGCGCCGACCGAGGCGGGTCGTACCTCCACCTCCGCGAGGCCGGAGACACCGGGGGTCACGGACACCCCGTCCACCGGCTGGTCCAGGTCCACCAGCGTCACCCCGTCCACCTCGACCCGCAGCCGCGCGGGCCCGAGCCGGGTGACCCCCGCGAGGGGTTCGCGGGACGGCCGGGCCGGCACCAGGGTCCGTACCAGCGACTGGCAGGTCCGCAGCCACGACGCGTGCCCGGTACCGGCGGGCGAGGACACCGAGGGCGAGGGGAACGAGGGGATCCGCAGCGCACCCAGCACCACCCCGTCGCTCTCGTCGACCAGCAGATCCTTCCGCCGTTCGACCCCGTCGAGCACCGCTCGCGCCGCCGCGACCGCCCCCGTGGGCACCCCCAGCGCCCCCGCGAGGGACAGCGCCGCTCCCACCGGCACCATCGACAGCGCACATCCGGCCAGTTCCCGCTGCCGGTACAGCAGGGACACCGCGCGGAGCAGGGCACGGTCGTCGCCGATCACCACCGGCCGGCGGGAGCCCCGCCGGGCGAGCACCCGGGCGAATTCCTCGGGCCCGTCCGGCAGGCACACCTTCGTCGCCGCACCCGCGCTGAGCACGTCTTTCGCGATGCGGACGGACTCCCCGTCGGCGCGCCGGGCGACCGGATCGATGACGACCAGCAGCTGATCTGAAGTCGCGAAAGTCGCCACCTCGGCCATGCCTCGCTTCCTCGGGTAGCATCTTTGTGCAAGAGCCCCTTGCGCTATTGCGCCAGGGGCTTCGTCTATTCCGGGGCATCCGGTCCGACGGGTTGCGGCCGACGAGGGTCGCGGGCGTACCAGGCACACCTGTGCCGCGTACGCCTCTGACCTTGGACATGCCCCGCCCGGAAGGGGTGTACGCGCGTGCCCGCACTTGTGCTGCTCGGTGCTCAGTGGGGTGACGAAGGCAAGGGAAAGGCGACGGACCTGCTAGGTGGGTCGGTCGACTATGTGGTGCGCTACCAGGGCGGCAACAACGCCGGCCACACGGTAGTCGTGGGCGATCAGAAGTACGCCCTTCACCTGCTCCCTTCCGGGATCCTCACTCCGGAGTGCACGCCGGTCATCGGCAACGGTGTCGTCGTCGACCCGTCGGTCCTGTTCTCCGAGCTGGACGGGCTGAACGAGCGCGGCGTCGACACGTCCAAGCTCCTGATCAGCGGTAACGCTCACATCATCACGCCGTACAACGTGACGGTGGACAAGGTGACCGAGCGCTTCCTCGGCAAGCGGAAGATCGGGACGACGGGCCGCGGTATCGGGCCCACCTACGCGGACAAGATCAACCGCGTCGGCATCCGGGTCCAGGACCTCTACGACGAGTCGATCCTGACGCAGAAGGTCGAGGCGGCCCTCGACGTCAAGAACCAGATGCTCACCAAGCTCTACAACCGCCGCGCCATCGCCATCGAGCAGGTCGTCGAGGAGCTGCTGGGCTACGCGGACCGGCTCAAGCCGTATGTCGCGGACACGGTCCTCGTCCTCAACCAGGCGCTGGACCAGGACAAGGTCGTCCTCTTCGAGGGCGGGCAGGGCACGCTCCTGGACATCGACCACGGGACCTATCCCTTCGTGACGTCGTCCAACCCCACCGCGGGCGGCGCGTGCACCGGCGCCGGTGTGGGCCCGACGAAGATCAGCCGGGTCATCGGCATCCTGAAGGCGTACACGACCCGCGTCGGTTCGGGCCCGTTCCCGACCGAGCTGTTCGACGCGGACGGCGAGGCGCTGCGCCGCATCGGTGGCGAGCGGGGTGTCACCACCGGCCGTGACCGTCGGTGCGGCTGGTTCGACGCGGTCATCGCCCGCTACGCGACCCGGGTGAACGGCCTGACCGACTTCTTCCTCACCAAGCTGGACGTCCTGACCGGCTGGGAGGAGATCCCGGTCTGCGTGGCGTACGAGATCGACGGCAAGCGTGTCGAGGAACTCCCGTACTCGCAGACCGACTTCCACCACGCGAAGCCGATCTACGAGAACCTGCCCGGCTGGAGCGAGGACATCACGAAGGCCAAGACCTTCGCCGACCTCCCGAAGAACGCGCAGGCGTACGTGAAGGCGCTGGAGGAGATGTCCGGCGCACCGATCTCCGCGATCGGCGTCGGGCCGGGTCGTACGGAGACGATCGAGATCAACTCGTTCATCTAGCAGGGCGGTTGACCGCCGCGGTGGAGCGGCGCGGTCGACGGCTGTTCTTGGGCCGGTCTTGGGAATCCTTGACCGGCCCTTGGGCTGTCCGTGGTTACGCCGGTAACGGGTGAGGGCCAGCATCTACGCGGGTAGCCCGCCGCGCCCCGCACGTCACACCCGATTCTCCGCGTCATTCCAGGAGCCCTGAATGCCCGTCAATCCCATGAACCGCCGTGAGTTCGTGCAGAAGTCCGCCGTCACCGGCGCCGTGGTGGCCGTAGCGGGGACGGCGGCGGCGACACCGGCCGAGGCCGCCGACCGGCACCACAAGCCCGTGCCGAAGCCGAAGAAGACCTGGAGCTTCTCCATCCTCGGCACGACCGACCTGCACAGCCACGTCTTCAACTGGGACTACTACAGCAACGCGGCCCCGGTGGACGCCAAGGGCAACACCTACGGGATCGCCCGGATCGCCACCCTGGTGAAGAACATCCGCGAGGAGAAGGGCGCGCACCGCGTCCTGCTGGTCGACGCCGGCGACATCATCCAGGGCACGTCCCTCGCCTCGTACTACGCGAGCGTCGACCCCATCACGGGCAAGAACGGCAAGCGCGGCCCCAAGCACCCGATGGCCATCGCCATGAACGAGATGCGCTACGACGCCGCCGCCCTCGGCAACCACGAGTTCAACTACGGCATCGAGGTCGTCCGCACCTTCGAGAAGCAGTGTCACTTCCCGCTGCTCGGCGCCAACGCGCTGGACGCGAAGACCCTGAAGCCGGCCTTCGAGCCGTACACCGTCAAGTACATCAAGGTGCCGGGCGCCCCGGACATCAAGGTCGGCATCCTCGGCCTCACCAACCCGGGCATCGCCCTGTGGGACAAGGACAACGTCTCCGGGAAGATGGCCTTCACGGGGCTGGTCGAGCAGGCGAAGAAGTACGTGCCCCGGCTGCGTGCGCTGGGCTGCGACGTCGTCTTCCTCACCGACCACTCGGGCCTCGACGGCTCCACGTCCTGGGGCGACGAACTCCCGTACGTGGAGAACGCGTCGAACCTGGTGGCCGAGCAGGTGCCCGGCATCGACGCGATCCTCGTCGGCCACACGCACGTGGACGTCCCGACGTACACGGTGAAGAACGACACGACCGGCGAGGACGTCCTGCTGTCCGAGCCGTACTGCTACGGCTACCGCCTCTCGGTCTTCGACTTCGAGCTGGAACTGGAGCGCGGCTGCTGGAAGATCACCTCCAAGACCGCCACCACCCTGAACAGCAACACGGTCGAGGAGGACCCGCGGATCACCGAACTCCTCACCGCCGACCACGACTTGGTGGTCAAGTACGTCAACACGGCCATCGGTACGTGCACTTCGGCGATGTCGACCGCGGAGGCGTGCTGGAAGGACGTCCCCGCCATCGACTTCATCCAGCAGGTCCAGATGGACGCGGTGAAGGCGGGCCTGTCGGCGGCGGACGCCGCGCTCCCGCTGATCTCGGTGGCCGCGTGCTTCAGCCGTACGGCCACCATCCCGGCCGGTGACGTGACGATCCGCGACGTCGCGGGTCTCTACGTCTACGAGAACACCCTCTACGGCAAGAAGCTGACCGGCGCCCAGGTCAAGGACTACCTGGAGTTCGCGGCGAAGTACTACCACCAGGTCCCGGTGGGCACGGCGGTGGACACCGCCACCCTCACCAACGCCAACAGCTTCTGGGACTACATGTACGACATGGCGACCGGCGTCGACTACGAGATCGACATCGCGGCGGCCGAGGGCTCCCGCATCAAGAACCTGACGTACAACGGCACCGCGGTCGCCGACGACCAGGTCTTCGTCGTCGCCGTCAACAACTACCGCGCCAACGGCGGTTCGGGGTACCCGCACATCGCCGCCGCGGAGATCGCCTACAGCTCCACCAACCAGGTCCGCGACCTGATGGTCGCCTACGCCACGGCGAAGGGCACGATCGACCCGACGACGTTCGCGGCGACCAACTGGAAGCTGACGCAGGGCGGGACGCCCGTCTTCTAGCCCGCCCCTCCGACGCCCGTCCCTCCGACGCCCGTCCCTCCGACGCCCGGCCCGCCGTACCACGGTGGGCCGGGCGTTGTCGTTCAGACTTATGAATGTCAGTCCAACCCGTTGACCCGGAGTGATCGACTCCGTATGGTCTCCACGCATGTGATAGCAAGTCACGTACGTGAACAGGGGTACGACAACGATGTCTGCGATGTCCGTGGTGTCCGAAATCGAGCAGAGGGCCGTCGGCAAGTTCCTGCGCCGCATGATGCCTCTCCTCGTCCTCATGCTGCTGGTCAACAACCTGGACCGGACGAACGTCGGGTTCATCCAGGACGAGCTGAAGGCCGACATCGGCGTCAGCGCCACCGCCTACGGCCTGGGAGCGGGCCTCTTCTTCATCGGGTACGCCCTGTTCGAGGTGCCGAGCAACATGCTGCTCGAACGCTTCGGCGCCCGCGTCTGGCTCACCCGGATCATGATCACCTGGGGCCTGGTGATCGTGGCGATGAGCTTCATCCACAGCGTGACGCTCTTCTACGTCATGCGCTTCCTGCTCGGGGTCGCCGAGGCCGGCTTCTTCCCGGGCGCGATGCTCTACATCACCCAGTGGCTGCCCGACGCCAGCCGCGGCCGGGCCACCGCGATCTTCCTCGGCGGTTCGGCGGCGGCCGGCATCGTCACCGGTCCGATCACCGGCGCCCTGCTGGAACTGCACGGCCTCGGCGGATTCGCGGGCTGGCGCTGGATGTTCGTGCTGGAGGGCACCTTCTCCATCGCCGTCGGGATCGCCGCCGGCTTCTTCCTGGTCTCCCGCATCGAGGACGCGCGCTGGCTCTCGGCGGAGGAGAAGCAGGTGCTGCGCTCGTCGGTCACCGAGGACGAGCAGGTGCGGAGCCGGGCGCCGAAGGTGTCCCGGCTGCGGCTGATGGTCCATCCCCAAGTCGCCCTGCTCACCGGTGCGTTCTTCGCGATGACCCTCACCGGGTACGCGATCACGTTCTGGCTGCCGAGCCTGATCGAGGAGATCGGCGGACTGTCGTCCTTCCAGGTCGGCCTGCTCTCCGCGATACCGGCCGTCTGCTCGATGATCGCGATGTACTCGATGAGCCACTTCACCGACCGGGCCGAGGACCGCCGCCCCTATCTGGCGATCACGCTGGTCCTCTCCGCGCTCGGCACGTATCTCGCGACCCTCGGCAGCCCCTGGTTCGGGCTGGTCGCCATCACCCTGGCGGGCGTCGGCTCCAAGTGCGCGGCCACCCTGTTCTGGCCGATGGCCCAGGCGGGCCTGGACCTGCGGATCGCCGCGCCGGGTCTCGCCCTGGTCAACTCCATCGGCAACCTCGGCGGTTTCGTCTCGCCGTTCCTCTTCGGCTACCTCAAGGACACGACCGGCTCCACCAACGGCGGGCTCTACACCCTCACCGCGGCTTCCCTCCTCGCGGTGGTCGCCGCGAGGTACATCCGCAGGGCCCGCGCCGAGGGTCCGTCCCCGGACGTCCTGCCGGAGGTCTCACGCGTCCCGGGCGGCGCCTGAGACGAGGCCGTCCGCGACGGGAAGCGCACCGCGTACCCGTTCTTCGACCCGGAGGACCCCTCCGACATCACGTCACGAAGGGTCTCGCCAGGATCCGCTAGCTGAAGATGATCATCGAGCCCTGGGCCAGGCTGCGGGTGGCCGCCGCGTGCAGGCCCAGCCAGACGTGCCGCTCGCGCGCGAACGGGCTCGGGTCGTACGGCGCGGGGACCGCAGGCTCCTCCAACTCCGTGGGTGCGGAGGGGGGTTCGGGCGGTGCCGGGGGGTTCGCCGGGTCGATGCCGATCGTCGGGGCGACGAACTCCAGCTCGCGCAGCAGGGTCTGGGACGAGCCCAGCGGGCCGCCGCCCTCCAGGAGTTCGTCGTTGGCCAGCGGGTGCGGGAAGTCGACCGGGACGTAGGCGCCCGCGTGGTCGTAGTGCCAGACCAGGTGGGACTGCTGGGCCGTGGTCTCGAACATCTCCAGGAGCTGTTCGTAGTCGCCGCCCAGCTCGTCCACCGGTGTCACCGGGAGGCCGCAGACCTGGAGCAGGTAGGCCCGGCGCAGGAAGTGCAGGGCGTCGTAGTCGAAACCCGCCACCGGGGCGACCTCGCCGGACAGGCCCGGCATGTACTGGTACACCGGCACCGGGGGGAGCCCGGCCTCGGCCAACAGGGAGTTGTAGAGCGCGAGTTCGTCGGCGAACGGGTTGTCCGGGGTGTGGCACAACACGTCGACGAGCGGGACCAGCCACAGGTCGCAGGCCAAAGAGAGCTCCTAGTGGTCAAGTAAGAGTAGAGGGAAGAGTAGTCGGTGCGGCCCGGGTCAGCTCCCCTCGTGCAGGTCCCATACCCACACACCGTCCACCCATTTGCCGGGGCGCCCCACCAGCTTCTCCACCGCCGAGCGGAGCTTGTCGTCGTTGGGCTGCGGCGCGACCACCAGCGCGCCCGCGTGCCAGTACGCGAAGTCGACCTTGGCCTGCGCCTGCCAGTTCTTGCCGATGGTCGGGATGACGCCGTTGTAGCGGACGTCCCGCAGCATGGAGGAGGTGTAGCGGGGCGGGGCGCCGTAGATGCCGATGCGGTCGTCGCCGAAGGGGCCGTTGAAGTAGCCGCCCGGCATCTTGAAGCCGAGGCCGGCGGCGGTCTGCCAGTGCAGGGGCTCCGCCGCGCCGGGGTCGGCGAGCGGGAGCGGGACGATCGACTCGCCAGCGCGGACGTACGACTTGTAGGTGCCGTCGGTGAAGAAGGCGGGCACCGCAGCCCGGTCCACGGCCTTCAGGGGCGCGGGGATGATCGGGATCAGGGCCATGGACACGGCGAGCAGGCCCACGTACTGCGTGCCGGGCTGCCGGGTCGCGGCCAGCTTGTCGACCGCGATGGCCAGCAGCATGCCCAGCGCGGGGGCGCAGATCATCGCGACCCGGCCCTCGATCACCGACTCGAAGAGCGGTTTGTGGGCGAGCAGGGCCCAGGGGCCGGAGTAGACCGTGTCCGTGAGCGGGATGCGGATCTTGGGGCCCATGGAGAGGATCGCCGCCGCGACCGCCGTGAACGCGAGCGCCTTGACGAGGGCGTTCTCCCACAGCCGTACGACGATGGCGAAGGCGAGGGCGACCAGCGGCCAGCCGTAGAAGGCGTTCTGCTCGGTGGGGTTGAGGGAGAGGGAGTTCGCGCGGACCTCGTTGCCCGCGATCAGGGAGCGTTCGGCGAAGGAGAGCAGGGCCAGGGGGCTGTTGCCCGCGTTGTCGCCGTGCAGGACGCTCTTGTAGCTCTGCGGGCCCGCGAACTGGTAGTAGATCGGGATCAGGATGATCGGGGCGCAGACCGCCGCCGCGATGCCGAGGCCCTTGAGGAGCGGGCGCCAGGACGTCTTCACCACGTCCCGGTGGAGGGCTCCGTAGGCGGCGGCGAACAGGATCATGCCCATCGTGGCGAGGAGGAGGGGTTCCTCGCCGAGGAAGATCTGGTAGGCCGCCATCAGGCCGAGCACGATCGCGTCCCGGACGACCCGGGTGCCCGCGCACAGGCGCAGGGCGCGGTCGATGATCAGCGGGATCATGAAGAGGATGACGAAGTTCGGGTGCGCGTTGGCGTGGCTGACCATCGGCGGGGCGAAGGCCGCGAGCGAGGCGCCGACGAAGGCCGCGGCCCGTTGCCGTACGACGCGCTTCACGATCAGCCAGTACCAGGCGGCGGCCGTGACCGCGAGGCCCAGCGCCATGCAGACGCTGAGGGAGACCGCGGGGCCTGCCAGCAGGGTGAGGGGCGCGAAGGGGACCGACAGACCGAGCATGACCGTGTTGGCCATGAGGTTCACGCCGTCGGGGAAGCCCTGGAGGTCCGTGAAGAGCGGGTTGCGGAAGTGGGCGACGTTGTCGGCCGTGACCGCGAAGAACCACTCCCACTGGTTCTGGTCCTGGAGCGAGTCGACCAGGTAGCGGTGGTTCGGGTCGAAGAGGCGGCCCGAGTAGAGGCCGACCGACATCAGCAGGAAGAGGACGACGACCAGCAGGTCGGCGGGGCGCAGGGAGCGGGCGCGGAGCCGGCCCAGTTCCGTGAGGACCTTGGCGTAGTCGAGGGGCCGTACCTTCGAGCCGGACTGGTGGGCCCAGCGCACCGGCACCTCGGCGACCTGCCAGTCGGCCCGGCGGAAGTGCTGGAGGACCTCCACGTCGATGCCCCAGCCGTTGATGCGGGAGGCGGCGAACGCCTCGCGGGCGCGGTCGCCCTCGAACAGCTTGAAGCCGCACTGGGTGTCCCGTATGCCGGGCACCGCGGCCTGGCGTATGAGGAAGTTGCCGGCGCGGCCCAGGAGTTCGCGCAGGGGGTGCTGGTGGCTCTCGATCGTCGCGCCCGGCGCGGCGCGGGAGCCGATCGCGGCCGCGTGGCCCTCGCCCAGCTCCTTGTCGAGCTTCTCCAACTCCTCGATGGGCGCGGCCAGATCGGCGTCCGTGACCAGCACCCGCCGGCCGCGCGAGGCGGCGACGCCGAGGCGCAGGGCGTGGCCCTTGCCGCGGTTGCGGGGGCTGGTGACCAGCTGCACCCGGGGGTCGGCGAGGGAGGTGACGACCTCGCGGGTGCCGTCGTCGGAGCCGTCGTCGGCGACGACGATCTCCCAGTCGCCGAAGCGGCCCTCGTTCTCGGCGAGATACCTGGTGATCGCGTCGAGCGTCGGTCCGAGCCGCTGTTCCTCGTTGTAGGCGGGCACGACGACACTGAGGTCCACGGAGGCACTGTCCACGGCCGGAGCGGCCCTTTCCGGTCCGGTCACCGGGCGGCCAGCCGCTCGATGAGGTCGAGGGAGTGCGTGTTGTAGGCGAGGACGATCGAGCGGGCGGCCGGGGTGTCACGGCGCGCCAGGGCGTCGACCAGTTCGGTGTGCTCGGACCACAGCCGGCCGCGCAGATCGCTCAGCCGCCGCAAATGCTGCACCGTGCACACCCAGGACTGGACGCGCAGCCGGTGCAGGAAGTCGCCGAGGTAGGGGTTGCCGAACATGGCACTCAGCTCGCGCCAGTAGCGCAGGTCGTAGCCGATCAGCACGGAGAGGTCGCCGGCGTCGGCGGCGCGCTGTGCCTCCTCGCCGCGGCGGCGGACCCCGGCGAGCGCGGCGACCGTGCGCGGGTCGTCGGTGCGGTCGAAGACGGAGTGGCCGTCGGCCAGCGCCAGGAACATGCCCTCGGTGACCAGGGCGCGGGCCTCGATCATCCCGCGGTGGTCGGCCACCGAGTACTCGTGGACGCGGAAGCCGCGGTGCTGGTCGGCTTCCAGGAGCCCCTGCGCGGAGAGATCGACGAGAGCTTCCCTGACCGGGGTGGCGGAGACGCCGTACTGCTCGGCGATCTCCTTCACCGTGAACTCCTGGCCGGGCTGGAGCCGGCCGGCCAGGACCTCGTCGCGAAGCGCGTCGGCGATCTGCTGCCGCAGGGTGCTGCGGGTCACGGCGCCGTTGCCGCTGCTTCCGGGCATCGTCGGGGCGTCTCCCTCGTCGCGTTCGATGGCGTACTCGTATATGTCTACGAGCACGCCACCTTACGCGTTCGGGTTCCCGCCCTGCCCGGATGCGGGCACCCACCCGGTGGAAGGGGGGATTCCGGTCCCGGTCCGGGTATGTGCGGGCCGTTCGGCCGGCTGTTCCGGGGGCCGGTCCGTGGGCTGTTCCGGGGTTATTCCGTGAACTCGTCCGCCACGGAGAGTGCCGTGTCCAGGACGGCGAGCCCCTCCTTCAGCTCGGCCTCGCTCACGTTGCAGGGCGGGACGACGTGGGTGCGGTTCATGTTCACGAACGGCCACAGCCCGTGCTGCTTGGCGGCGCCCGCGAAGGCGGCCATCGCCGTGTTCGCCTCGCCGACCGCGTTGTACGGCACCAGCGGCTCGCGCGTCTCGCGGTTCCTCACCAGCTCCAGCGCCCAGAACATGCCGACCCCGCGCACCTCGCCGACGCTCGGGTGCCGCTCGGCCAGCGCCCGCAGCGCGGGTTCGAGGACGGTCGTACCAAGGTTTGCGGCGTTCTCCACGACCCCTTCCTCGGCCATGACGTTGATCGTGGCGACGGCCGCGGCGCACGCCAGCGGGTGCCCGGAGTACGTCAGTCCGCCCGGGTAGGGCCGGGTGCCGAAGGTGTCCGCGATGGCGCCGGAGATGGCGACCCCGCCGAGCGGCACATAGCCGGAGTTCACCCCCTTGGCGAAGGTCATCAGGTCCGGTACGACGTCGAACAGGTCGGCCGCGAACCACTCACCGGTCCGCCCGAACCCGGCCATCACCTCGTCGAGGATGAAGACGATCCCGTACTTGTCGCAGATCTCACGGACCCCGGCGAGGTAACCGGGCGGCGGCACCATGATCCCGGCGGTGCCCGGGATGGTCTCCAGCACGATCGCGGCGACGGTCGCCGGGCCCTCGAAGGCGATCGTCGTCTCCAGGTGTTCGAGCGCGCGCTCGCACTCCTGCGCCTCGGTCTCGGCGTAGAAACGGGACCGGTACAGGAAGGGCGCCCAGAAGTGGACGACCCCGGCCGAGCCGCTGTCGCTGGCCCAACGCCGGGGATCCCCGGTGAGGTTGATCGCCTGCTGGGTACCGCCGTGGTACGAGCGGTAGGCGGAGAGCACCTTCGGGCGACCGGTGTGCAGCCGGGCCATGCGTGTCGCGTGCTCGATGGCGTCGGCGCCGCCGTTGGTGAAGAAGATCTTGTCCAGGTCGCCGGGTGTGCGCTCGGCGATCAGCCGGGCCGCCTCGGAGCGGGCCTCGATCGCGAAGGCGGGCGCGAAGGTGGTGAGGGTCGCGGCCTGCTCCTGGATCGCGGCGACGACCTTCGGGTGCTGGTACCCGATGTTCGTGTAGACGAGCCCGCTGGTGAAGTCCAGGTAGCGCTTCCCGTCGTAGTCCCAGAAAGAGGACCCCTCCGCGCCGGCCACGGCGAGCGGGTCGATGAGCTCCTGAGCGGACCAGGAGTGGAACACATGCGCGCGGTCCGCGGCCTTCACGGCGGCGCCGGCCTGGGGATGGGGCTGAGGGGTCATGCGGGTGAGCGTAAATGTCCGCGATGCGGAAGCGGTATCGGCGTCCTGTCTGCGGTCGGCGGCTTTCCGCGACAGGTTGTCCAGGGGGGTCTCCGGAAGCCCGGGGTACGACCCCTCCTGGCGCGCCGGGGCGGCCCGGGGTCTCCTGTTACGGAACCGTAGACACCGCCCCGGTCATCGGGCCCTGTCCCCGCACTATTGTCGGTCTCGCGCAGGGCACAGGGGTGTGAGCGGGGATTTCGGGGGAGGCGGCGCGGCCATGGAGAAACTGGGGGCGGCCGATCCGCAGCGGATCGGGGCGTACCGGCTGGTGGCCCGGCTGGGGGCCGGCGGCATGGGGTACGTGTACCTGGCCCGCTCGGACCGCGGACGCACGGTCGCGGTGAAGCTGGTGCGCGAGGACCTGGCCGCGCAGGAGGAGTTCCGGGCCCGGTTCCGGCAGGAGGTGCGGGCCGCGCGGCGGGTCGGCGGCTACTGGACGGCACCCGTGCTGGACGCGGACACCGAGGCCGAGGTGCCGTGGGTGGCCACCGGGTATGTCGCGGGACCCACCCTGCAACAGGTCGTCGGACGCGACCACGGAGCACTGCCCGAGCGTTCGGTACGGATCCTCGCGGCCGGTCTCGCGCACGCGCTCAAGGACATCCACGCGGCCGGGATCGTCCACCGCGACCTCAAGCCGTCCAATGTGCTGGTGACCATCGACGGTCCCCGCGTCATCGACTTCGGCATAGCGCGGGCGCTGGAGACGCTCGCCGGGGACGGACTCACCCGTACCGGTTCGCTGGTCGGCTCGCCCGGTTTCATGGCGCCGGAACAGGTGCGGGGCGACCGCATCACCCCGGCCTGCGACGTCTTCTGCCTCGGCTCCGTCCTCGCCTACGCGGCGACCGGCACCCTGCCCTTCGGCACGACCGGCAGCGGTGTCCACGCCCTGATGTTCCGCATCGCCCAGGAGGAGCCCAACCTGTCGGGCGTGCCCGAGGGCATCGCCGACCTGGTCCGCGACTGCCTCCGCAAGGACCCGGCGACCCGTCCGACCCTCCACCAGATCCTCGACCGCACGGGCGCCGACGACACGGTCTCCGACGGCCGCTCCCGCGACCCCTGGCTCCCCAACACCCTCGTCGCCCAACTGGGCCGCCAGGCAGTCAAGTTGCTGGACACGGAGGACCCGGAGACGGCGGAACGCGACCGGTTGGCCCCGGCCGCGGCCCCGGCCGGTCCGGGCCAGGTGAGCGCCGGGAAGGAGGGGGCGGGGGAGAAGAGGGCGCAGGCGGTCGCGGTGGACGCGGTCGCGGAGACCGGGCCCGCCGCCGCTTCCCCGTCCGGGCCCCCTGCCACCGCCGTCGACCTGAGGAAGCCGGACACTTCCGTCGGCCCGGAGAAGGCGGAGAAACCAGAGAAGGGGGAGAAGCCGGTCACCGTCGTCGATCTGGAGAAGCCGACCGCCGCCGTCGTCCCGGAGGAACCCGCCGCCCCCTCCCGCGAAACCCCTGCACCTGTCCCCGCCTCCCCGGAACACGCCCCCGCCCCCTCGGAGGCCTCTCCCGAACACGCCGCCGCCTCCGACGACTCCTCCCCGACGCCCACCGCACCGGACAACCACCTCCCCACCGCGGTCGCCGACCAGACGGGAACGCCCGGCACCCCGAGCCCGCCCGCCCCGCACCCGGCCCACGGCCACCCGCAGCAGCACCCCCAGCCCACCGCCTACGACCCGCCGCCCCCGCCCACCGCGTACGGCTACCCGGAACAGCAGCCCCCCGCCCGCCAACTCGTCGGCTGGGGCGGGCAGGTGCCCTACAACCCCTACCCGCACAACCACGAGGTCGGCCTCGCCCCCACCCCGGCCTACGGCCCGGTCCCGGGCGGCCGGCCCCAGGCGCCGCCCCGCAACGGAAGGTCGACCGCACTGCTCGTCGTGGTCGCGCTGATCGTCGCGCTGGGCGCCGGCGGTTCGGTGTACGCGCTGATGAAGGACGGCGGCAACAGCAGCCGTACGAAGAACGGTTCGGGCGGCGGCGGGGCCACCAGCGGCGCGCCCACGACCCCGGGGCCGAGCACGGAAGGGCCGAGCACCTCGCCCTCCCCGTCCGCCACACCGGCCGGCGACGGCGCCGTACCGACCGGCTACCTCGGCACCTGGAACGCGTCCATCGACAACGACACCGGCCACAACACCCGCCAACTCACCATCCGGCAGGGGAAGGTGGGCGACCCGGTGCTGACGCTGGTCGCGGACGGACCGGGCTACCACTGCGAGTTCAGCGCCGACCTGGCCCAAGAGCCCGGCGGCGAGAGCCCGTTGGCGATCGGCGCCTCCACCGTCACCTCGGGCCGGCCGCTCTCGTCCTGCAACCCGGGCTCCGCCACCGAGATCACCCTGCTGTCGGACGGCACGCTCCAGCGTGTGAACACCAGCACCGGGGAGAAGCTGACGTACACCAGGTCGGGCTGAGCGCTCCCGGCATCTCCCTTCCCGGCAACTCCCTTCACGGTGGCTCCAGTTGAACGTCACCCGAACTTCGGCCAAGCCCCCCTGCGGGTTTCCCGGTCCCGCTCGTACCGTGACCCCACGATCCGACTGGGGAGCGGGGGCCCGCAGTGGAGTGGCTGAGCGCGGAGAACGTGGTCGCCGTCGGCACGGCGCTGCTCGGCATCGTCGCGTCCGGCGTGATGGTCTGGTACGAACGCCGGGTGCCGCGCCGCAAACGGATCGGCTACCGCGTCCAGATGGACAACCCCATCGGCGACGACGTCCGTTCGGGGCGGGCGAACCGGCGCCTCGGCCTCTTCGACGAGGCACCCGGCATGTCCGACGCCACCCTCGTCCTGCTGCGCATCGAGAACGACGGCTCCCAGAGCATCGCCGACAACGACTACACCGGACGCGAACTCCACGGCCTCACCGCGGTGTTCACCGACCGCACGATCCGCGGCGTCTCGGTCACCCAGCCGGTCGGCACCGACCACCTGATGGACCACTTCACCCCGGCGGCCGGCCTCGGCTACGACGGCAACACCCTGCGCATCCCGCGCGTGCCGCTCAACCCCCGCGACCACTTCAAACTGCTGGTGCTGCTCTCCGGCGGTGACGTCGGCTGCCCCATCCGGCTCATCGGCGGCATCCGCGACGGCGAGGTGCACCCCAACCGCAGCGCGACCCCGGACGACAAGGCGCCCCTGTTCAGCCGCGCCTCCCGGCTGATCACCATCATGCTCACGGTGTGCGTGGTGACCCTCGCGGCGATCGTCGTGCTCCGCGACGACTCCCCGCCCCCGATCGGCTGCGCGCGCGGCACCCTCACCGTCACCGGTTCCACCGCGTTCGCGCCGGTGGCGGAGGAGGTCGCGACGAAGTACGAGCGGGACTGCGAGGGCGCGCACGTCACCGTCGACCCGCACGGATCGACCGCGGGCGTAAGGGAGTTGGAGGCCACCGGGCTCGCCGCGAAGAAGGGCTCGCCGGCGGTCGTGGCCCTGTCGGACGGACCCAAGCCGAGCGACATGCCGCAACTGCGGGAGAACCGGATCGCGATGTCGGTGTTCGCGATCGTCGTCAACAACGGCATCCCCCTGAAGAACCTGTCCACCGTCGACGTACGGCGGCTGTACCGGGGCGAGATCAGGAACTGGAAGCAGCTCGGGGGACCCGACCTCGCGGTGCACCTGGTCAGCCGGGACGCCAACTCCGGGACACGGCAGGTGTTCCAGCGCCGGGTGCTGAAACGCGGCGAGATCGCCAACTCCTCCGTCGACTGCGTCCACAAGGACGACCCGGCCGCGCCGGTCATCCGCTGCGAACTCGACTCCACGGACCAGGTGCTGACGCAGATCGCCGAACTCCCCGGCGCGATCGGCTACAGCGAACTCACCCTCGCCTCCGGCGCCAGGGGCCTGCACACCCTCGACCTCGACGGCCACCCGCCGTCCGTGGACGCCATCGAACACGGCACGAGCGACTACCCGTACCGCGAGATCGAGTACGCCTACACCTACGGCCAGCCCCCGGCCGACTCCCTCGCGTCGAGCTTCCTGACCTATCTGTCCCGGGGCAACGGCCAGGACGTGATCCGCACCCACGGCCACATCCCGTGCTGGACCCCGGAGGGACTCAAGCTCTGCGCCTAAGGCCTGTCCGGCGGAGCCTGTCGCCGACGTGCGGCCCGGCTCACCGGGGCTCCGGCGGCCGTTGCCTCGGCATGTTCGGCCGTGTCCCGCCGCCCGGCGGCATCGGGAACCTGCCCTGCACCACGGTCCCCTCCTGCCGCCCGCCCGGCACCACCGCGGACTGGATGCCCAGCGGTCCCGCCCCGGTCCGGAACTCCACCATCCAGTCGGCGGTCTCCACCCGGACCAGTTCCGTCACGTCCTCCGAGAACCGCCGCAGCACCGCCAGACACCGGTCCGCGGCCTCGCTCGCCGTGCCCTCCGCGGGCCCCAGGAACTCCCGGACGCCCTCCGACGCCCAGTCGAACTGGAGCACCTGAAGCCGCCGCTGCACCGCCTGCGCCGTGGCCACGTCCCGCATCCACCCGGACGTCATCCCGAAGAACCGGTCCCCGGCCACGCAGGCGGCCCCCAGCAGCAGCGCCAGATAGCCCCACGCGGCCACCCCGTCCACCGCCCCGGTCAGGTCCAGCAGCGGCAGCGCGGCCCCCGCCACCGCGCCCAGCGCCGCGCCCGCGCGCAGCACCCGCGCCCCGCGCCGCTTCCACACCCGGCCGGCGAGATAGCCGGACGCCGTCTCCAGCGCCCCGCGCTCGACCCACCGGTACAGCTCGTCCAGCCGGGCCGTCGGCTCACCCCAGTCCCCGAGCGGAAACGTCCGCCCCGCCAGATCGCCACCTTCGGGCTGAATCTCGGGCTGACCCACCCGGCACTCCCTTACGTCGTGTGACACCTGATGCTGATGTGCCGGACCCTTCCTACCGCCCAATGGGTGGCGAAGGATCTGGTTTCACCGCTTTTCTGACCGGAAGTGGGTCTTGATCAGGTATAGGACACGGGGAGGACTCACTCGAAAGAGTGCTGAAGCGATGACTGCCCGGACCACGTAGGCTCGTGCCGAGCGGGAAAAGCCTCGCCCATACAGCGGTATCCATGTCTGACAGCCGTACGAAACCAGGAGCTGATCGTGATTCCCGGTGGTGGCCAGCCCAATATGCAGCAGCTGCTGCAGCAGGCCCAGAAGATGCAGCAGGACCTGGCGAACGCGCAGGAGGAGCTGGCGCGGACCGAGGTCGAAGGACAGGCGGGCGGCGGGCTGGTCAAGGCCACCGTCACCGGCTCCGGCGAGCTGCGCGCGCTGAAGATCGACCCGAAGGCCGTCGACCCGGACGACACGGAGACGCTCGCGGACCTGGTCGTCGCGGCCGTCCAGGCGGCCAACGAGAACGCCCAGACCCTCCAGCAGCAGAAGCTCGGCCCGCTGGCCCAGGGCCTCGGCGGTGGCGGCAGCGGTATCCCCGGTCTGCCTTTCTAAGACGGCCCGCGGCCAACTACGGTACGTACGGCACGTACCCGCACGACTCCAGGAAGGGCAGGCAGTCCGTTGTACGAAGGCGTGGTCCAGGACCTCATCGACGAATTGGGGCGACTCCCCGGCGTCGGTCCCAAGAGCGCGCAGCGGATCGCCTTCCACATCCTCCAGGCGGAGCCGACGGACGTCCGCCGGCTCGCGCAGTGCCTGATGGAGGTCAAGGCGAAGGTCCGCTTCTGCGCGACCTGCGGCAACGTGGCGCAGGAGGAGCTGTGCAACATCTGCCGCGACCCGCGCCGGGACCTCACGGTGATCTGTGTCGTGGAGGAACCGAAGGACGTGGTCGCGATCGAGCGGACGCGTGAGTTCCGGGGCAAGTACCACGTCCTGGGCGGCGCGATCAGCCCGATCGAGGGGGTCGGACCCGACGATCTGCGGATACGAGAACTTCTCGCGCGGTTGGCCGACGGTTCCGTCACGGAACTGATCCTTGCCACGGACCCGAATCTGGAGGGCGAGGCCACGGCCACGTACCTCGCCCGCATGATCAAGCCCATGGGCCTCAAGGTCACCCGCCTGGCCAGCGGCCTCCCGGTGGGCGGCGACCTGGAATACGCGGACGAGGTGACTCTCGGCCGCGCCTTCGAGGGGAGACGACTCCTAGATGTCTGACGCCACGCTGCACGACACCGCACAGGACCCGGACGACTTCGCGGTCCAGATCGCGGACCAGGTCGAGAGCTTCCTGGTGGCCCTGGCCGAGGTGGCGAAGGGCGAGGACCCCGACTCGGCGGTCCCCTTCCTGCTCCTTGAGGTGTCCCAACTCCTCCTGGCGGGCGGCCGGTTGGGCGCGCACGAGGACATCGTCCCGGACGAGCGCTACGAGCCCGACCTGGGCCCGGAGCCGGACGTGGACGAGATCCGCGAGCGCCTCGCGGCCATGCTGGAGCCGATCGACGTGTACTCGGAGGTCTTCGACCCCTACGAGCCGCGCAAGGCCCCGGTCCCGGCCCGTATCTCCGACGACCTCGCCGACGTCATCACCGACCTCCGCCACGGCATGGCGCACTACCGCGCCGGCCGTACCACGGAGGCCCTGTGGTGGTGGCAGTTCTCCTACTTCTCCAACTGGGGCTCCACCGCCTCGGCCGCCCTCCGCGCCCTGCAGTCCCTGGTCGCCCACGTCCGCCTCAACCAGCCCCTCCCGGCGCTGGACGGCCTGGACACGGACGTCAGCATGGGCGACGAGACCCTTGAGTTCGAGGCGGGCGCGGTCATGGCGGAGGAGATCGCGGGACCGCTGGGGATCCGGCCGGTGAAGTAACCGGCCCGCTGCCGGGTGAAAAGGGGCCCGGCGGGTGTCACACCCCCCAGGCCCCTTTTCCCACCGCCGTCAGCCCGCCCGCCAGGGCCAGCGTCAACACCAGTGCGCGCGCCCGGTGTTCGGGGATCCGCCCGGCGAGTCCGCGCCCGATCATCCCGCCCACGAGCAGCGCGGCGACGACCGCCGTCCAGCGCGGCGCGCTCAGCGAGGGCACCCCGTTCGCGGCGACCGAGAACACGTTGACGACGACGCCGTAGAACTGCGCGTTGGGGACGAACTCCCGTACCGTCCAGCCCGCGTTGACCGCGTACAGGGAGACCGGCGGTCCGCCCACGCCCGCCGCCGCGTTCATGAAACCGCCCGCCGCACCGGCCGCGACCGCGCCCTTCGTGCCGCGCAGGGCCGGGACCCGGGCGCCGCGCATCACCAGCAGGACGGCGACCGTCACCAGGCCGCCCATCGTCAACAGCAGTACGGGCGGCGGGAGTTGACGGGTCGTCCAGGCGCCCGCCGGAACCGTGCAGACCGCCGCGACACACAGCGGCACCATCGCCCGCGACCGCACCTGCCGCCAGCCGCCCGCGAGTCCTACGACGCTGATCGCGCCGGCGGCGCAGTTCGCGAGAACGACACCCTGGGCCGGACCGAGCAGCAGGACGAGAGCCGGTACGGCGACCAGGGCGAAGCCCATGCCCGTCAGCCACTGGACGGAAGCGCCGAGCAGGACGATTCCGCCCAGGAGTATGTCGGTGGTCATGCGGCGACATCATCCAGGGACGATCCCCGCCCCGCTACAGCGCGTGAGGGTGACCGGCCCTCGGCGACCATCTGTGACGCTCGGCACTTTTCCCGAAGTGCGTAAGTGGGCATGCGCTGACCTGGGCGTCCGAATCTCACGATGCGATACCGCGGAAGCGAATTTCGGGTGCTCGTTAAACTGAGCCGACACACCAGGACTGAGCGAGGAGCGCACGTGGGCCTTGTCGTGCAGAAGTACGGAGGCTCCTCCGTAGCCGATGCCGAGGGCATCAAGCGCGTCGCCAAGCGAATCGTCGAAGCGAAGAAGAACGGCCACCAAGTGGTCGTCGTCGTTTCCGCGATGGGCGACACGACGGACGAGCTGATCGATCTCGCCGAGCAGGTATCTCCGATGCCCGCCGGGCGTGAGTTCGACATGCTGCTGACCGCCGGAGAGCGGATCTCCATGGCACTGCTGGCCATGGCGATCAAGAACCTGGGCCACGAGGCCCAGTCGTTCACGGGCAGCCAGGCAGGCGTCATCACCGACTCGGTCCACAACAAAGCGCGGATCATCGACGTCACGCCCGGTCGGATCCGCACCGCGTTGGACGAGGGCAACATCGCCATCGTCGCCGGGTTCCAGGGTGTGAGCCAGGACAAGAAGGACATCACCACGCTGGGCCGGGGCGGCTCGGACACGACCGCCGTCGCGCTCGCCGCCGCCCTCGACGCCGAGGTGTGCGAGATCTACACCGACGTCGACGGCGTGTTCACCGCCGACCCGCGGGTGGTGCCGAAGGCGAAGAAGATCGACTGGATCGCCTTCGAGGACATGCTGGAGCTCGCCGCCTCCGGCTCCAAGGTGCTGCTCCACCGCTGTGTGGAGTACGCCCGCCGATACAACATCCCGATCCATGTGCGGTCCAGCTTCAGCGGACTTCAGGGCACCTGGGTCAGCAGTGAGCCGATTGGGGACCAGAAGGTGGAGCAGGCCATCATCTCAGGTGTCGCGCACGACACCTCCGAGGCCAAGATCACGGTCGTCGGCGTGCCCGACAAGCCGGGCGAGGCCGCGGTGATCTTCCGGACGATCTCCGACGCGCAGGTCAACATCGACATGATCGTGCAGAACGTGTCGGCGGCCTCGACCGGTCTCACGGACATCTCGTTCACCCTCCCCAAGGCGGAGGGCCGCAAGGCCATCGACGCCCTGGAGAAGAACCGGGGCGGCATCGGCTTCGAGTCGCTGCGCTACGACGACCAGATCGGCAAGATCTCCCTGGTCGGCGCGGGCATGAAGACGAACCCGGGCGTCACCGCCGACTTCTTCACCGCCCTGTCCGACGCCGGCGTCAACATCGAGCTGATCTCGACCTCCGAGATCCGCATCTCGGTGGTCACCCGCGCCGACGACGTCAACGAGGCCGTCCGCGCCGTGCACACGGCGTTCGGCCTGGACTCCGACAGCGACGAGGCCGTTGTCTACGGAGGCACCGGCCGCTGATGCCCAGCACCGGAGCTACCCGGCGTCCGACGCTCGCCGTGGTCGGCGCGACCGGGGCCGTCGGCACGGTCATGCTCCAGATCCTGTCCCAGCATGCGGACATCTGGGGCGAGATCCGCCTGATCGCCTCCCCGCGCTCGGCCGGCCGCAAGCTGGCCGTGCGCGGGGAGCAGGTCGAGGTGGTGGCCCTGACGGAGGAGGCCTTCGACGGGGTCGACGTCGCCCTGTTCGACGTCCCCGACGAGGTCTCCGCCCAGTGGGCGCCGATCGCCGCCGCCAAGGGCGTGGTCGTCGTCGACAACTCGGGCGCCTTCCGGATGGACCCGGAGGTGCCCCTGGTGGTCCCCGAGGTCAACCCGCACAAGGTGCGGCACCGGCCGCGCGGGATCATCGCGAACCCGAACTGCACGACCCTGTCGATGATCGTCGCCGTGGGCGCGCTGCACGCCGAGTTCGGGCTGCGCGAGCTGGTGGTGTCCTCGTACCAGGCGGTGAGCGGGGCCGGGCGGGCCGGGGTCGACACCCTGCGCCAGCAGCTCGCCCTCGTCGCGGGCACCGAGCTGGGCACCAAGCCCGGTGACGTGCGGCGGGCCGTGGGCGACAACACCGGGCCGTTCCCGGAGCCGGTCGCGCTCAACGTCGTACCGTGGGCCGGGTCGCTGCGCGAGGACGGCTGGTCCTCGGAGGAGATGAAGGTGCGGGACGAGTCCCGCAAGATCCTCGGCATGCCCGGGCTGCCGGTCGCCGTCACCTGTGTGCGCGTGCCGGTGGTCACCACGCACTCGCTCACCGTCCACGCCCGTTTCCAGGGCGAGGTCACCGTCGACGGGGCGCGCGAGATCCTCGCCACCGCGCCGGGGGTCGTCCTGTTCGACAATCCGGCCGCCGGGGAGTTCCCCACGCCCGCCGACGTGGTGGGCACCGACCCGACCTGGGTGGGGCGGCTGCGGCGGGCGCTGGACGATCCGACCGCGCTCGAACTCTTCGTCTGCGGCGACAACCTGCGCAAGGGAGCCGCCCTCAATACCGCGCAGATCGCCGAGCTGGTGGCGCGCGAACTGGCCTGAGCGCGGGCCCAACTCACCCTGCCCGACCGTAAATCCGCTGGCCAAAGGCGCACGGGTTTGTAGGATCGGCGTGCGCGATGTGGTCGGATTAATGGTTGGGAACCCTTGAATCCGACCGTCTTCGCATCCGAAGATTTCACTCCCCGCTTTCCGCAACCGCGCGGCGAGCGGGGAGCGTCGTTGCGAACGTCCTTCAGGTGGACGCGCGGTGATGCGGCGAGGGGCGTGGGGACGCTCCGGACTTTCGTGACACAGGGGAAGAGCGGGTAGGCATGAGGGTGTTCGACGCACTGCCGGTTGTGCTGCCTGACACCAGACGGGTGGGTGATGTCGCCGGACGGGTGGGCGGGGACGCCGGGCGGCCGGGTGGACGGTGTGTGCCGTCCGACGTAAATGTGACGGCCGACGCATACAACCCCCGAGGGGGGAAGCGTGTCCAACTGGCGTGGCTCAGGTACTCGACTTCTCTGCGGCGCGCGGCACGGCCCTCCGGCCCCCGCGTGGATCCCGTGCGCCCGGCGGCATGCCGGTGATCGCGCCGATGCCCGCAGCGCGGCCCGCCCGCATCCCGAACCAGCGCGACGTCGACGACGCCGTCGCGGCCGGCACGACGGTCGACCATCTCACCGAGACCTACCGGGCGCACTACCGCTCGCTGCTGGGCCTGGCCGCACTCCTCCTCGACGACACCGCGTCCTGCGAGGACGTCGTCCAGGAGGCGTTCATCCGGGTGCACTCGGCGCGCAAACGCGTCCGTGACCCCGAGAAGACCCTGGCCTACCTCCGCCAGACGGTCGTCAACCTCTCCCGCTCGGCCCTGCGCCGCCGCATCCTCGGCCTCAAGCTCCTCTCGAAGCCGATGCCGGACATGGCCAGCGCCGAAGAGGGCGCCTACGACCTGCTGGAGCGCGACTCCCTCATCAAGGCCATGAAGGGACTGCAGCGCCGGCAGCGCGAGGTCCTGGTCCTGCGCTACTTCGCGGACATGACGGAGGCGCAGGTCGCCGAGTCGCTCGGCATATCGCTGGGTTCGGTGAAGGCGTACGGCTCGCGCGGGATCGCCGCCCTCCGGATCGCCATGGAGGCCACGTCATGAGCGACAGGGCCGACGGAAACGGCACGGCCGGCGGCAAGGGCCCGGCCGAGGGGGACGGCTCGCGCGCACGGCGTGAGCCGGACGTCCGGCGCGGCCCGGCCTGGGCGCGCGAGGAACAGCCGAACGAGACACACGCTGGGAACGGAACTGTGAACCACGGCCCCGACGAACAGAGCCCCACCGGGCCGAGCCTCGACGGGAACCCCGAGAGCCCCGAGAGCCCCGAGAACCGGGAGACCCCTGAGAACTCCGGGGACACCGGCACCTCCGGGGACACCGGGGACACCGAGGAACGGCACCCCGTGGAACCCGTAGGACCCCGTGGACCCGGTGGACCCCTGGGGTTCCTGGCGTCCGCGGGCCAGGGCTCCGACGCGCACGACGACGACATCCACGCCCCCGAAGGCTTCGGCCCCGACGAGATGGCCCTGCGGCGGCTGCTGCACCAGGCCGTCCAGCAGGTCGAGCCGCGCGACGGCACGCTGGACCACCTGCGCAAGGCGGTACCGGCCCGCCGGGCCCGCAAGCGCCAGGCCCTCGTCGGCATGGCCGCCACCCTGCTCTTCTTCGGCACCGCGATCCCGGCCCTCGTGCACGTCTCGAACTCCACCGGCAACAACGCGGACCCGTCCATCGCGGGCAACAGCTCCCAGGCACAGGGCGGCACCACCCAGGGCAAGGACCCGGACGGCGGCGCCAGTACCTCGGGCGGTTCCTCCGGCCGGGCCTCCGAGAACCCGGGCGGCCACAAGGACGACGGCACGGGCAAGACCCCCGGCAGCGGCACCGTGAGCGCGGACCCCTCGGCCAGCGCCGGCACATCGGCCACCGTGTGCACGGCCGCGCAGCTAGGCTCGTCCAACTCGACGGTCGACGCCCCCGACGCGGCGGGCGTCGTCTACGGCACGTTCAGCGTCACCAACACCTCCGGCACCAGCTGCACCGTCGGCGGCCCTGGCACGGTCGGCACCTACGCGACCGGCGCGGCCGACAGCTCCAAGATCACCGTGGTGCGGCACAGCGCGGGGGACGCGGCGGCCGGACTGCCCGACCCGTCGACGGAGACCTCCCAGCTGGTGCTGGGTCCCGGCTCCGCCTACCTGGTCAAGTTCGCCTGGGTGCCCTCGGAGACCTGCCCCACCACCGGCACCAGCACCGGTGGCACCACCACCGGCGGTTCGACGGCCAGCCCGTCACCGACGGAGGACGCCGGCACCAGCAGCGGTTCCACGACAGGCGACACCGGGACGTCCACCCAGCTCCTGGAGGACGGCACGCTCGACGGCAGCGTGCAGGTCACCCACACCGCGGAGACGGGCTCGCCCACGGTCACGGCGACCGTGACGAACGCGTGCGCGGGCACGGTGTACCGGACGGGCGTGCTGGCGGGGTCGTAGTCGCGGAAAGGCCGTCGGCCGACGGCCTTCCGGCGTCATACGGCGGTTGCGGGCGCCTGGGCTTCCTCGTCCTCCGGGAGCAGGCCCAGCTCGGCGTCGCGGGCGAACTCCACCTCGCGGCGCAGCAGCCGGAACCACATGAAGACGACGAAGCCGGCGAAGACGAACCACTCGCCGGTGTAGCCGAGGTTCTGGAAGGCCTTCAGGTCGAGGCCGGTGTTGGCGGGCGCGGTGGCCGGTACGGCCTTCATCCCGGAGTCGCCCTTGTCGAGCGTGATCCACGCGTCGTACAGGTGGTACGGGACGAGGTTCACCAGCGAGGCCGCGCTGATCGCGGCGGTCTGGCCGGACGGCAGGCCGCTCTGGGCGCTGACGCCGTTGTCCCCGGGGGTCTCGGACGCCTGGAGCGAGCCGGTGACGGTGACCTCGCCGGTGGGCGCGGCCGGTGCCTTCGCGGCATCGGGCTCGCCGGGGATCCAGCCGCGGACGACGGGGAGGGCCTTGCCGGCGTCGGTGCGCAGCAGGGTGAGGACGTAGAAGCCGTTCTTCCCGTCCAACTGGCGGTCGGGGACGAGGAGTTGCTTGCCGTAGTGGCCGGTCGCGGTGGTCCGGCGGCCCGAGGTGCTCTGGTCGACCGGCAGCAGTGAGGCGAGCGGGCGCGCGGCTTCCGTGCGGTCGGTCTCGACCTGCTTGGTGGCCTGGTGGCTGCTGTCCACCCGCGCCTGGAACCGGCTCAGCTGCCACGACCCCATGAAGATGCAGAAGGGGATGGCGAGCAGGACGAAGACGTTGATGCCCCACCAGCGCGATGTCAGCAGAAACCGGTACACGCTGTCCACGGTACGGGGCTGCCGTGGGGCTCTTGGCCCGGGGGTGGGCCTGGGGCGGGCCCGGAGGTTCACCGGGCGTCGGCAATGCTCCGACCGGGACTTGGTCGAAGTTATCCACAGGCTGAGGATCCGGCCAGTGCAATGTCGTCGTGGGCGGGCAGTATGGGGCCATGACTGAGAGCAACGGGTCCGAGAACACACCGGACTGGGAGAAGCGCTTCCGGGCGCCCCGCGTGTCCCTGCCCGACTGGGCGGAGGACGCACCCGACCGTTCCCTGTTCGTGTCGAACGCGACGGGGACGTATGAGCTGTACGCCTGGGACCGCGCGTCGGGCGAGCAACGCCAGGTGACGGACCGGCCGAACGGCACGACGGACGGTGTGCTCTCCCCGGATGGGGAGTGGATCTGGTGGTTCGACGACAAGGACGGTGACGAGTTCGGCGTCTGGCGCCGCCAGCCCTTCAAGGGCGGCCCCGACGAACCTGCGGTACCGGGCCTCGAACCGTCCTATCCGGCCGGCGTGGCCCTCGCCCGCGACGGGAGAACGGCGGTGGTCGGCCGCTCCACGGACGAGGACGGTACGACGATCCACCTCGCCCGCACCGGTGACGGCACGACGCTGATCTACCGGCACCGCGAGTCGGCGGGCGTGGGCGACCTGTCGCACGACGGTTCGCTGATCGCCATCGAGCACACGGAGCACGGCGACGCGATGCACTCCGCGCTGCGCGTCCTGCGCCCGGACGGCACGGCGGTCGCCGACCTGGACGACACCAAGGGCGGCACCGAGGAACTGGGCCTCGAAGTCCTCGGCTTCGCCCCGGTGGACGGCGACACACGTCTCCTCATCGGCCATCAGCGGCGCGGCCGTTGGGAGCCCCTGGTGTGGGACGTGGTGAAGGGCGGCGAGACGGACCTGTCCCTGGACCTGCCGGGCGACGTCAGCGCGGAGTGGTACCCGGACGGCTCGGCCCTCCTCATCGCGCACAGCTTCGAGGCCCGCAGCGAGGTCTTCCGCTACGACCTGGAGTCGGGCGAGCTGGAGCGGGTGCCGACCCCGCCCGGCACGGTCTCGGGTGCGACGGCCCGCCCCGACGGCCAGGTCGAGTACCTCTGGTCGTCGGCCGCCGAGCCCTCCGCCGTGCGCTCGACGACGGGCGAGGTGGTCCTCGACCCGCCCGGCCTGAAGTCACCCGGCTCGGTCCCGGTGGAGGACGTGTGGGTGGAGGGTCCGGGCGGCCGCATCCACGCCCTGGTCCAGAAGCCGGCGGGCGCCACGGGCCCGCTCCCCACGGTCTTCGACATCCACGGCGGCCCGACCTGGCACGACAGCGACTCCTTCGCGGCGGGCCCGGCGGCCTGGGTGGACCACGGGTACGCGGTCGTCCGGGTCAACTACCGCGGCTCCACCGGCTACGGCCGCGCCTGGACCGACGCCCTGAAGCACCGCGTCGGCCTGATCGAGCTGGAGGACATCGCGGCGGTCCGTGAGTGGGCGATCGGCTCCGGCCTCGCCGACCCCGCCCGGCTGATCCTCACCGGCGGCTCCTGGGGCGGCTACCTCACCCTTCTCGGCATCGGCACCCAGCCCGACGCGTGGACCCTCGGCATCGCGGCGGTCCCGGTCGCCGACTACGTCACGGCGTACCACGACGAGATGGAAGCCCTGAAGGCCATGGACCGCACGCTGCTGGGCGGCACCCCCGAGGAGGTCCCGGCCCGCTTCGAGGCGTCCTCCCCGCTGACGTACGTCGACGAGGTCACCGCCCCGGTCTACATCTCGGCCGGGGTCAACGACCCGCGCTGCCCGATCCGCCAGATCGACAACTACGTGAAGCGGCTGGAGTCCCGGGGCGCGGTGCACGAGGTGTACCGGTACGACGCGGGACACGGGTCACTGGTCGTGGACGAGCGGATCAAACAGGTCAAGCTCGAACTCGACTTCGCGGAGCGGCACTTGAAGGGAGCGGATTCCCGGGTCTAGTCGCGGGAGGTCGTGCGGCCGGGGCGGCACGGGTGGGCGCGAGACTGCACCCCGCAGCGCCGGGGTGCAGGCAGCGCCCCCGGCCGACCCCGGCGCCGGGCACCTGTTCACGCTCCCGCACGGTCCCGAGGCCGCCGCCCCAGCAGCTCCGCCAGCCCCCGCCGCGTCGCCGCGAGCACCACCCGGTCCGACCCGGCCAGCACGTACGAGTCGGGCAGATCCCACACCAGCCCCGACCGCCGCACGTCCTCCGCCGCGTCCCGGGTGGCCGTGTCCAACGCCAGCACCCGCCAGGACCCCGCCCGGAACGCCTCCGCGACCGTCTTCCCCTCCAGCTGCGGATGCCCGCCCACGGTCATCGCCGCGAACAGCAGCACCCGCCGCTCCACCGGGATCGCCCCCAGGATCTGCCGCCCCATCATCGCCCCGGCGAACGCGGGCGCGGCCAGATGGGACACGCTCCGGCTCCGGGTGAGGGCACCGGGGTGCGCCGCCCGCAGGGTCCGGTACACGGCGGTGGCGAAGTCGTCGTCGTACAGCCGGAGCACGACCCGGAGATCCGGCCGCACGGACCGCGCGTACAGCACCGCTTCGAGGTTGGTCGTGTCGGAGCTGGTGACCGCGAGCAGCGCGTGGGCCCGATGGACCTTCGCGGATTCGAGGACGCCCTCCTGGGTGACGTCGCCGAGGATCACCGGCACCCGCAGCCGCCGGGCGACGGCGAGCCCGCGCGCCTCGGGATCGGCCTCGACGCATACGACGGGGATGTGGAGTTCACGCAGCCGGGTCAGCACCCGGGTGCCGATCTTCCCGAGCCCGAGCAGCACGACATGCCCGCCGAGCCCCCGTGGCGGTTTGCGCAACGCGGACGCCGTCCGGAACGTGCCGAGGGCCTCCAGCACCGCGGCCAGCAGCACCGGAAGCATCAGCAACCCGACGAGCCCGGACAGGAGTTGAAGGATCTGCCGTCCCAGCGGCGCCCCGATCGCGGGGTCGTCGATCGCGAACAGGTCGAGCAGGGTCAGATAGAAGGCGGTCAGCGGATGGATCCGCGTCACCAGCCACAGCGAGACGGCGAGCGCGATCACACACGCCACCATGCCCGCCAGCGACCACCGCAGCCGTCGCGAGAACAGCGAGGAGAACGGGGGCACGACCCCGCCCCCGCGCCCGCCGGGCAACTGCGGCCCGGCGTACGACACCTGTTCCAGGACGACGGTCCCGCGCCCGGTGGCGGAGGCGACGGCCGCCGCGTCCGGCAGCAGCCGCGGGCCGTGTTCGCCCATGCCCTCGGAGCCGTCGGCGCCGGCCGGGTCGCTGCTGGTCGCCGAGAGCAGGGCGAGCGTGGCGAGCCCCGGATCGGCGACCTCCCCGGGTGCCGGGGGCGGCCGTTCCACCGCGCGCAGCAGCAGGCCGTCGGTCTGGACGACCTTGCTGGTCCCGGCGAGCGCGGTCGCGGCGAGCGCGGGCGCGGCCGTGTCGGCGTCGGACAGTACGGTCGTCGACGCGTCGAACCCGGCACCGGATCCGCCGCCCGGCCCGGCCCCCGACCCGTCACCGGATCCGTCACCCGTACCGGACCCGGTCGCCAACGCGGCCGCCTGGTCGAGGAGTTCCTCGATGTGCTGGCCGAGCCGCCGGTTGTAGAGGCGGATCACCAGCCGGATCCGCGGGTTGAGGCGGCGGGCGGTGAGGGCGGCGCGGATGTTGGTCTCGTCGTCGTCATAGACGAGGGCCAGCGCGGTCGCCCGCTCCACACCGGCGTCGGCGAACACCGACTCGGTCAGCTCGGCGACCTCCAACACCCGCTCCCCGCGCGGGGGTTCGGAGGTGGTGGGCCCGCCGTTGGCGCCACCGTTGGCGCCGGTCCGGCCCACCGCCGCGTTGACCCGGTCGCGCAGCGCGGCCGAGGCGGCACGGGCGCGGCCCACCACGGGCGGCCGTACGGCTGCCTCGGCGAGCGGCACGACGAGGGTGACCTGTTCGCCGTAGACACTGCGGAGTTCGGTGGCGAGCCGGTGCGCGAGGGCGTCGTCTCCGCACACCAGCATGTGCGCGCGGGCACCGCCCGGCGGGGTCTGATTCGGAACGCTGCTCGCCACGAGGGGAAAGACTGCCCCAAGGAGGCGGGTGGTTCCAGTATTCCGCTGAACACCCGTGCCCCGGCTGCCGTATGCAGAGAGCGGGAGCAAAACTCGCGAAACCAGGCGTCTGCCGGAGGTATCTCACCCGTGGCCATCACCACCGAACCAGCCGCGCCGACCACCGAGACGCCGCCGGACCCACCCACGAAGCCGGGCACGAAGCCGGAGGCGAAACCGGACACGACGACGGGCACGAAGCCGGCCGTGTCCGCCGAGGGATCACACGGCGCCGCGCCCGCCGCCAAGGCCTCCAAGGACGGCTGGCAGCTCAACTCGCCCCTCGTGCTGACCATGGTGCTGCTCCTGGTCGTGCTCGCCCAGGGCCCGATCCGCCAGGCGCTCTCCGCGCCCGTGATGCAGAGCTGGATGACGGTGTTCGTCGCCGTGGTCGTGCAGGCGCTGCCCTTCCTGGTGCTGGGCGTGCTGCTGTCGGCCGGGATCGCGGTGTTCGTACCGGCGACCTTCTTCGCCCGCGCGCTGCCCGCCAACCCCGTGCTGGCCGTACCGATCGCGGGCGTGGCGGGCGCGATCCTGCCCGGCTGCGAGTGCGCGTCGGTTCCTGTGGCCGGGGCGCTGGTGCGGCGGGGCGTGACCCCGGCGGCGGCGATCGCGTTCCTGCTGTCCGCCCCGGCGATCAACCCGATCGTGCTGACGGCGACGGCGGTGGCGTTCCCGCGCAACCCGGAGATGGTGCTCGGCCGGTTCGTCGGCAGTCTGCTCGTGGCCTGTGTGATGGGCTGGCTGTGGACGCGGCTCGGCCGCACCGACTGGCTGCGCCTGCCCGCTCACGAGCCGCACGAGGGGGAGACCAAGGGGGCCGCGTTCTGGGGCTCGGTCCGGCACGACGTGATGCAGGCCGGCGGGTTCCTGGTGATCGGCGCGATGTCGGCGGCGACGCTCAAGGCGGTCGCACCCGCGAGCTGGCTGCGCACGGCCGCCGACAACCCGGTGGTCGCGATCCTCGCCCTCTCGGTCCTCGCCGTCCTGCTGTCGATCTGCTCGGAGGCGGACGCGTTCGTCGCCGCGTCGCTCACCCAGTTCTCGCTGACGGCCAAACTCGCGTTCCTGGTGGTGGGCCCGATGATCGACCTGAAGCTGTTCGCCATGCAGGCGGGCACGTTCGGCCGGGGCTTCGCCCTGCGCTTCGCACCCGCCACCTTCGTCCTCGCCATCACGGGCGCGGTCGTCACCGGGGCGGTGCTCCTGTGAACCGGCAGGCGCAGGCGGCGGTCCTGTTCCTGGTCGGCGCGGCCCTCCTGCACGCGGGCTTCACCAACCTCTACCTGCGCTACGTCAAGGCGGGCCTCCAGCCGCTCCTCCTGCTCTCGGGCGCGGTCCTCATCGTGACGGCGCTGGCGACGGCGTGGTACGAGTGGCGCCGGGCGCGGCTGCAGAAGGCGCGGCCGGAAGCCCGCGGGGAAGCGCGCGCGGAGGCGCACGGCGAGGCCGAGGGGCACGACGAGCACGCCCCCGAGGCCGAGGGGCACGTCCACGTCCACCGTGAACCCCGTATCTCCTGGTTCCTGGTCCTCCCTCTCTTCGCCCTCATCCTGGTCGCCCCGCCCGCCCTCGGCTCCTACAGCGCGGTCCGCACCGGCACGGCCATCCAGCAGCCGTACGGCCTGCTCAAGCTCCCCGACAGCAACCCGCTCACCATCGGCCTGGTCGACTACGCGAGCCGCGCGGTCTACGACCACGGACGGTCCCTGGGCACCCGGCAGCTGAAGGTCACCGGCTTCGTCGCGCTGGACAAGTCCGGGTCGCCGTTCCTCGTCCGCATGGCCCTCAACTGCTGTGCCGCGGACGCCCAGCCGGTGAAGATCGCGCTGACCGGCAAGGTCCCGCCGGTGCTCCAGCCCGACACCTGGCTGGAGATCACCGGCACGTACAGCCCCAGGCAGACCAAGGACCCCATCAACAACCGCCCGATCCCCTACTTCCAGGTCACCCGGGCCACGCCGGTCCCGACGCCGAAGGACCCGTACGACGAGAGCTGGAACCAGTAGCGGGCGGCGCCGGTACCTTCCGGGGTCCCGAGGGTGGGGCGGAGGCGTCCCGAGCCCCTCCGCGGCCCGTGGGCGTACCGTGAAGGGACCGGGAATCCCTCGTGCGCCGGATCGCGCCGGTGCCGTTCCCGGCGAACGACGACGCCGGGGCGGACGTGTCCGCGCCCGGGGCAGGGCTCGGCCCATGACCGTGAACGTGCCCGGTCGGCCGTCGACCGCGGAGAGTGCGGAGAGCGCTGAGAGCGCTGAGGGGGCGGGTTCCGGGCGTGCCCGCGACCGGGGTCCCTCGCCCTGGCAGGGCGACCGCGTCCGCCCGCTCAGCCGCCGCCAGATCGAGGACCGACTCCAGGACCTGGGCGTCCTGTACGAGGAGACCGGCGGCGGGAGCCGCGACGGCAGCCGGGACGCCTTCCTGCGCCGCCTGGCCGGCGAGGTCCGCCACCCCGGGTTCGCCCTGCTCATCGCCGAGAACACCACCCTGACGGCCTGCGCCTACGGCTTCCCCGTCCGCGTCGCCGACCCCTGGTGGCAGGGCCTCGACACCCGGCTGCCCCGGCGCCTGCACGGCCTGGCGCTGACCGGCGGGCTGTTCGCGGTCTCCGGGATCGTCGTCCCGCCCCGCGTGCGCACCCACTACCGGGACCGCGACTGGAACCTCGCCCGCCGCCTCCAGCGCCGGCTGCTCGACGACCACGCCCCGGCCGTCGGCGTCACCCTGATCCCCCGCACGGACACCGCCGCCCTGGAGGCCTACCACGCCTGGGGCTGGCAGGACGTCGTACCGGGCGCCGCGCGGGACCCCGTGCGCCCCGTGCGAGCCGCCGAACGAGGTTCACCAGGGCACCCGGACGGCCTTGATCCACAGCCCACGGCCGCCTGCCGGGTGTTGATCCTGGCTCCCTGACCGTGCCGGACGGCGTCAGGACATCTGTGTTCGCCGCGACAGGGATTCCCCCGGTGCGACTAGAGTTCCCGTAGGGGGAACCAGGTCTCCCGGGGCGGCCGGCCCGACCCGGCGGTCCGCAGGAAAGGTGTACATGCCCGCAGAAAGCCAGCAGCCCGCGGCCGACCGGCTCGACGACGACGACTACCCGGCCTACACCATGGGCCGGGCCGCCGAGCTGATCGCCTCCACCCCCGGTTTCCTCCGGTCACTGGGTGAGGCCGGGCTGATCACCCCGACGCGGTCGGACGGCGGTCACCGCCGCTACTCGCGCCACCAGCTCCGTACGGCCTCCCGCGCCCGCGAGCTGGTCGACCAGGGGACCCCCATCGAGGCCGCCTGCCGCATCATCAGCCTGGAGGACCGGCTGGACGAGGCGCTGCGGGTCAACGAGGAGTTGCGTTCCCCCGACGATCGGCATGTCCACGACGGGCGGCGAAGCTCCTCGCACGGTGAGAAAATCTGATGTCCCCGAAACAGAAATTCACCGTTTCGGGCGGCCCTTTTCGAACCCATTTCCCACGTCGCGAAAATGGGTTCCGTGCTAGGCTGCCTGCAGTTGCAGTTGTGGTTGCCAATTTTGAACCGGACATCCGGTGCAGGTGATCATCACGGCGATGGAGGAGATTCGTAAAGTGCGGATCTCGTGCACTGCCTAGGAGTTAAGACATGGCCACCGGTACCGTGAAGTGGTTCAACGCGGAAAAGGGCTTCGGCTTCATCGAGCAGGACGGCGGCGGCGCCGACGTCTTCGCCCACTACTCGAACATCGCCACCTCGGGCTTCCGTGAGCTGCAGGAAGGCCAGAAGGTCACCTTCGACATCACGCAGGGCCAGAAGGGCCCGCAGGCGGAGAACATCGTTCCCGCCTAAGCACGCGAGTGTGCGAAACAGGGGCCCGCACCTTGGGTGCGGGCCCCTTTTCGTATCTGTTCATTTACCCGCCGTTCTGCGGCTGTTCTTTGCTTTCCCCGAGGAGAAATCCGCCCTTCTCCTCCCGCTCGAACCCCTTGGTGAGGCACCATGCGCTGCGTGATCGCCCGTTACCCCTTCGATCTGACGAAGAGCGAGGTGGAGCAGATGCTCAAGGGCATCCGGCCGGAGCAGCCCGTCACCGGTCCCTGCGCCGTCATCAGCCGCAAGCTGTACCCGGTGAAGCAGGTCGGCGAGGTGATCACCAAGCAGGACCGCCGTGACTTCACCGCCTCCGAGGTGACCAGGGCCCTGACCCGGCTCGGCTTCACCTGCCACGAGACGCCGCCCGCGCCCGCCACCCCGGCGCCCGCCGCTCCCGAGCCGGACCCCGCCGCGGAGAAGCCCACGGACTCCGGCCCGGACTCGACGCCGTACATCGGCACCACCCTGGGCTGACGCCTCCGCCCGCACGTCCCCGCACACCCCGAGCGACCACGCCGCCGTAGCACCATCCGGGCGCGCGGTCGCTCTTCGCTTTCCCGCCCGTCACAGCTCCCTGTCGGGCCAGTCCAGCAGGCGGGCCCCGATCACCGCCGTCTGCAGCGTGTACCGCTGGCCGGGGTCCGCCGGGTCGGCGCCGGTGAGCTGGTGGATGCGCTCCAGCCGGTAGGTAAGGGCCCGCACGCTCAGCGACAGCCGGCGGGCGGTCTCCGCGGCCACGCAGCCGCTGTCGAAGTACGTCGCCAGCGTCTCCAGCAGCGGTCGCGGACCGCCGCGCGCCCTGGTCAGCGGGCCCAGCGCTTCGAGCACCAGATCCGCCATCGCCTGCCGGTCGCGGGTGAGCACCGGATAGACCAGCAGGTCGGCGGAGCGCAGCAGCGGGCCGTCCAGGTCGAGCCGCTCGGCCAGTTCGAGCGTGTTCAGGGCTTCCTCGTACGACTGGACGATCCCGCCCGCGCCCGGCTGTGGCCGGCCGATCGCCGCGCGGCTGCCCTCGGCCGCCGCGTACGCCTGCTTGGCGAAGTGGGTGAGGATGTCGTCCTGGTTGCCGGGCGCGACACACAGCAGCCGGCCGTCCTTCGTGGTGAGCAGGATGCTGCGGTCACCGAAACGGCTGATCATCGACTGCTCCACCTGACGTGGCACCGCCGCGCTCTCGTCGTACGGCGTTGGACCCTGGACGACCGCGACGGCGTGGGTGTGGGAGAGGCGCAGACCGAAGCGCTCGGCGCGTTCCGCGAGCCGCCCGAGATCGCTCCGGCCGTAGAGGAGGTCGTCGATGAACTCCCGTCGTGCCGCCTCCTCCTGGCGTACGGCGAGCCGCTGCGCGCGTTCGTAGCCCTCGGCGAAGGCGTCGACGGCCTGCTGCACCGCGGCGAGGGTGCAGTCGGCGGAACCGGGGGTCTGCGGCCAGGCGGCGCGGGTCGCGGCGAGATGCGCGCCGACCAGGGAGCGCAGGTTGTGGCCGGCCTCGGCGGCCTGCTCGCCGAGGGTGCGGCGGGCCGCCAACTCGGTCCGGGTCAGGCGGCGTCCGGTGCCGGCGACCTCCGCCAGGAGCCGCGCGAACCCCGCCAGGTAGTGCTCAGGTATGTCGCGCTCCGGCAACTCCGCCCCCGTCTTCCTTGACGCCCCGGTGACGCTTTCTTAGCGCGTCACCGGCATCAAGACCCTAGTGAACACTGCCGGGTTCCGGCAATGCGCGGGCGTGCCCTCCGCGTGCACCATGGCGCCAGGGGAGCACCGCGGAAGGTACCGGTGCCGGACACCGGCAGGTGTCCCGGCACCGGGGCCGCGATCCGCGCATCTCCGGAATCTTGACGCGTGCCGAACGGGCGGGACGCGTCGTGGGCACTGGACGGGGAACGGGGGGCCGTGATCATGGGGGCGTTTCTCGCTGCCGCGACCGGTTTTCCCACCGTCGTCTTCACCGCGGCGCTCGTGGTCGTCGTCGTGTTCTGGCTGCTGGTCGCGCTGGGCGCGGCGGACGCCCACGGCCACGCGCACCTCAACTCCCATACGTACACGGATGGTTGGGGTCTGGGTGGGGTCCCGGTGACCTTCGTCTTCTCGCTGTTCGTCGCCGTCGGCTGGCTGATCAGCTACTGCGCCGCTGTGCTGCTCGTCCCGTCCGGGCCCGCCGGACTCCTGGTCGGGGCGGCCGTGCTGATCGGCACGGTGTACGTCTCCTGGCGCGCGACCAAGCTGTTCGTACGGCCCCTGCACCGCCTGTTCCCCGACGAACCCGGGCCCTCGCGGCTGGACTTCGTCGGCCTGACCTGCACGATCCGCACGGGGCGGGTGGACGCGGGATTCGGCCAGGCGGAGGTCAGGGCGGGGGACGGTTCGGCGGCGGTGGTCCAGGTCCGGCTGTCGGCCGGCGACGCCGCGGCGGGCGGGCTCGGCAGTGGCAGCACGGGGTTGCTCTACGCCTACGACGAGGTGGGCGAGTTCTTCTGGGTCACTCCGTATCCGCCGGACGGCGGGCCGGGACCGGGGCTGGGGCTGCTGGCTCCGCCCGGCGCGCCCGGATAGCCCGACGGGCCGTCAACCGGTCGGCGGTTCGGACGAGTTGGCCTACGCGGGTTGCCGGCGGGTGTTGACCGTTGTTGACCTGCGGGTTGTGACCCCGCACCTGTTCGCCAACAGGCCCTGAAATCCGGGCATGTGCCGCCGCGCAGCCGTCGACGGCATCGCGATCCGGGCTCGTCGCTCTCTCTGTTCTCACCCTTCTCACTCCTCTCACCTCTCTCACGCAATGAGGACCCATGTCATGAACGCCATCACCGTCGGCATCGGCGTGTTCGTCGCCGTAGTCCTGCTCATCGCGCTCGCTCTCCTCCTCGTGGTCGGCCGGCTGTTCCGGAAGGTGGAGCAGGGGCGGGCGTTGATCGTGTCGAAGACGAAGAAGGTCGATGTGACCTTCACCGGGGCGGTCGTGCTGCCGGTGCTGCACAAGGCCGAGTTCATGGACATCTCGGTGAAGACCATCGAGATCCGGCGCACCGGGCGGGAGGGCCTGATCTGCCAGGACAACATCCGCGCCGACATCCACATCAGCTTCTTCGTGCGGGTCAACAAGACCGTCGAGGACGTCATCAAGGTCGCGCAGGCCATCGGTACCCAGACGGCGAGCGACCCGGCGGCGATCCAGGCCTTCTTCGCGGCGAAGTTCTCCGAGGCGCTCAAGACCGTGGGGAAGCAGCTGGACTTCGTCGATCTCTACACCAAGCGCGAGGAGTTCAGGGACCGGATCATCCAGGTCATCGGCACCGACCTGAACGGCTACCACCTCGACGACGCGGCCATCGACTTCCTTGAGCAGACGCCGATGACGCAGCTCGACAACCAGAACATCCTGGACGCGCAGGGCATCCGGAAGATCACCGAGCTGACGACGATCGAGCATGTGCGCACGAACGAGTTCCAGCGCACCGAGCAGAAGGAGATCACCCGGCAGAACGTCGACGCCCGCGAGACCATCCTGGAACTGGAGCGCCGGCAGGCCGAGGCGGAGATCCGGCAGCGGCGCGAGGTGGAGACCCTGCGCGCGAAGGAGGAGGCCGCCACCGCGAAGGTGCAGGAGGAGGAACGGCTCGGCGCCCAGGCCGCGTTCCTGCGCACCGAGGAGCAACTCGGCGTCCAGCGCGAGAACCAGGCCCGCGAGATCGCCGTCGCGCAGAAGAACCGCGAGCGGGTCATCGCCGTCGAGAACGAGCGTATCGAGAAGGACCGGCTCCTCGAAGTCATCGCCAGGGAACGGGAGACGAACCTGTCCGGGATCGCCCGGGACAAGGAGGTCGAGGCGGAGCGGCGCGAGGTCGCGGACGTGGTGCGGGAGCGGATCGCCGTGGACCGCACGGTCGCCGAGCAGGAGGAGGCCATCAAGAAGCTGCGGGTGGTCGAGGAGGCCGAGCGCACCCGCCAGTCGGTGATCATCGCCGCCGAGGCGGAGGCCCAGGAGAAGCTGGTCAAGGACATCAAGGGCGCCGAGGCCGCGGAGGCCGCCGCCAGGCACCGTGCCGGTGAGCAACTCACGCTCGCCGAGGCCCGGTTGAAGTCCGCCGACCTCGACGCCCGCGCCAAGCTGCGGCTCGCCGAGGGCATCCAGGCGGAGGCGGCGGCGGCCGGACTCGCCGAGGTCCAGGTCCGGGACAAGGAGGCCGAGGTCACCGTGAAGGCGGGCCGGGCCGAGGCCGAGGCCACGGGGGCGCGGCTGCGCGCGGAGGCGGAGGGCGCCGAGGCCAGGCTGCGTGCGGAGGCCGAGGGCACCCGGGCCAAGGCGCTCGCCGAGGCCGAGGGTGCGCAGGCGAAGGTGCTCGCGCAGGCCGAGGGTGTCCGGGCGAACGCGCTCGCGGAGGCCACCGGCATCGGCGAGAAGCTCAAGGCCGAGGCGGAAGGTCTCACCGAGAAGGCCGCCGCGATGGCCGCCCTCGACGAGGCCTCGCGCGGACACGAGGAGTACCGGCTGCGGCTGCAGGCGGAGAAGGAGATCCGGCTCGCCGGGCTCGATGTGCAGCGGCAGGTGGCGGAGGCGCAGGCCACGGTCCTCGCCACCGGCCTGGAGCACGCCGACATCGACATCGTGGGCGGTGACTCGGTCTTCTTCGACCGGCTGATGTCGTCGATCTCGCTCGGCAGGAGTGTGGACGGTTTCGTCTCCAACTCCCAGACGGCACAGGCGCTGGCGCGTCCCTGGCTGGACGGCACGTCGAACATCGCCGACGACCTCGCCCGCGTCCTCGGCTCCGTCTCCACGGCCGACGTGCAGAACCTCACCGTGTCCGCGCTGCTGATGAAGCTGATGACCTCGGACACCGCGAACGCCGGTCAGCTCCGGCAACTGCTCGACAAGGCAGGCGAGCTGGGCCTCGCGGACACCCCGCTGGGCGCGCTCAACGGCCACCCGGTCACGGTCTGACCCCATCGACTGTCCGGAACTGCCGCACAGGGGACGGCAGTTCCGGACTCGGCCGAGCCCACCCGAGATCTGAGAGGCACCCATGACCACCGGCCTGGACACCGGCACCTACGAGGTCCTGCGCGACCGCCTCGCCGCACAGGCCGCCGAACTCGCCCGCCGCGCGGAGGCCCTCAACGCCCGCCGCACCGAGGAGTTCGGCTCCACCCGCCTCGAACTCACCGGCACCGAACGCCTCGACACCGAGCACCCGGCCGTCCCGCGCGACCTCGTCGCCGTGGGGGACGTACTCCTCTTCGGCCGCCAGGTCTCCCACGGTGTGACCCGCGAGACGGCGGTCGCCGACGTCCTCGCCCTGCACGACCGCCACGACCTGCGCCGGCTGCCCGAGAACGCCGTGCCCGGACTCCTCGACGACCCGGACTTCGTACGGGAGTTCACCGCCCTGCACCGGTACTACCGCCAGGCCCGGCTGCTGCGGCTCCGGCTGGTCGACGGCAAGCTGCTCGCCGTGTTCCGCACCGGCGAGAAGGCCGACGACATCCGGGTGCTGCGCTGGGCGGTGCCGGAGGACGGCCGGGCGGCGGCCTTCCTGGACGCGCACGGGGAACGCGATCACGTCCTCCCGCCGCCGTACGACGTCGACTGGACGGAGACGGCCCGCGAGGACCAGGTGCCCGGCCGGCATCCGCACGTCCGGATCCAGGACGGGCTGTACGTCGGCACGGTGGGCGGCCTGCTCACCGTGAAGGTCGAGGACGACACCGGGACGGCGGAGGGGATCTACTCCGAGCCGGTGGACGAGCCCTTGCAGTCGGCGGCCGACGCGGAGATCGCGTACGCGCGGGTGGGGGCGCTGGTGCTGCTGCGCGTCCGCCCGTACAAGGAGGAGAGCCGGCGCTACCTGGTCTTCAACACGCTGACCGCAGGAGTCGTCCGGCTCGACGGGATCGGGCTCTCGTGTCAGCGGCTGCCGGAGGAGCGGGGGATCGTGTTCCCGGGCGGGTACTGCCTGGCCACGGGGGTGTGGAAGACCTTCGACGTGGACACCGCGGGGCTGGAGTCGGAGCGGGTGGTGCGCTCGCCCAACGGTGAGGACGTGCTGTTCGCGTACCGGGCGCGGGTGTCCGGCCGGAGCCTCCTGCTGCCGTACAACATGATCCCTGAGGAGGTCGCCAACCCGCTGTCCTGCCAGGGGTGGGCGCTCTTCGACGACGGCGTGCTGACGGTGCTGCGCGCGGGCGGCGAGGGGGAGGCGGCCCGGGTCCATCCTGTGCGGGTCTGGCGTACCCCGTATGTCTCGGACACCTTCGCCGCCGCGCGGCTCGTCGGCTCCGGGCCGCTGTCCCGGGTCGGCAACGCCGATCTCGTGCGCGGGATCTCCGACTGCCTGTCCCTCGCGGGAGCGGTCGCCGGGATGGAGCCCACGGCGGAGGTGTACGAGGCGCTGGTCGCCGCGTGTGTGCGGGCGGCGGACGCGTACCACTGGCTCGGGGATGCCGAACTCGGCGACCTGGGCGGCCCGTTGGAGGAGGTGCGGGGCACGGCGGAACAGGTCCTGGCCGAGTTCGAGACCGTCCGGACGCTCACTGGGCAGGCCGTCGACGCCCTCGCCGAGGCCTCGGCGCAACTCACCGGACTGGTACGGCGGTTGCGGGGCGAGGCGCCACGGGACGCGACCGGATGGGTCACGGGGCTGACCGAACTCCGGCGCGCGCAGGGGCATGTGCTCACGCTGAAGGAGGCGCGGTACGCGGACACGGCCCGGATCGAGGAGGTCGCGGGCGAGGCGGCGGCGGAACTCACGGCGTTCGGGCAGCGGGCGGTCGCGTTCCTGGAGCGGGAGGACGCGTTCGCCGGACACCACGAGGTGATCGCCGGGCTGGTCGCGGAGGCGGGTGAGCCGGCCACGGTCGCGCAGGCGGCACCCGTCGCCGCCCGGCTCGACGAACTCACCGACGGGCTGCGGACGGTGACCGAGGTGATAGCCGGGCTCGACATCGGTGACGCCACGGTCCGTACGTCCATCCTGGAGCGGATCGCCGAGGTCCTGGGCGGGGTCAACCGGGCCCGCGCCACGCTGGACGCCCGGCGCCGCGAACTCCAGGACCGGGAAGGCAGGGCGGAGTTCGCGGCCGAGTTCGCGCTGCTCGGCCAGGCGGTGACCGGCGCGCTCGCGGACACGCCGACACCCGAGGCCTGCGACACACAACTGAGCGGACTCCTCGTCCAGTTGGAGAACCTGGAAGCCCGCTTCACCGACTTCGACGACTTCCTTGCCGACCTCACCGGCAAGCGCACCGAGATCTACGAGACCTTCGCCGCCCGCAGGCAGACCCTGGCCGACGAACGCGCCCGCAGGGCCGAACAGTCGGCGGCGTCGGCGGTCCGCGTCCTGGAGACGGTCGTGCGGCGCGCGGCCACGCTCGCCGACGCCGACGCCGTCAGCACGTACTTCGCGTCCGATCCGATGGTCACGAAGGTCCGCCGTACGGTCGCCCGACTGCGCGAACTGGGCGACCAGGTACGGGCGGAGGAGCTGACCGGCCGACTGGGCGCGGCCCGCGAGGAGGCGGTCCGTGCCCTGCGCGACCGCGCCGACCTCTCCACGGACGGCGGCCGGACCCTGCGTCTGGGCCGCCACCGTTTCGCCGTGAACACCGAGCCCCTCGACCTCACGCTGGTCCCGTCCGGCGACGGCCTCGCCTTCGCCCTCACCGGCACGGACTACCGCATCCCGGTCAGGGACCCGGAGTTCGCGGAGACCCGCCGCTTCTGGGACCGCCCGCTGCCCTCCGAGTCACCGCGGGTCTACCGCGCCGAACACCTCGCCGCCCGCCTCCTCGACGACCACGGCGCCCAGGCCCTCGCCCAGGAACCCGACCTCGCCGCCCTGGTCCGCCGGGCCGCGCAGGAGTCGTACGACGAGGGCTACGAACGCGGTGTGCACGACCACGACGCGACCGCGATCCTCGCCGCCGTGCTCCGCCGGTACGACGGCGCGGGCCTGCTGCGGCACCAACCCGACGGCCGCGCACGGGCGTTGGAGTTCTGGGCGCACGGCACGGGACCGGCGGAGCGTGCGGGCTGGACCCGCCGGGCGCGCTCGCTGGCACGGGCCCGCGACACCTTCGGACCGACCCCGGCCGTCGCCGACTTCCTCACCGAGCTGGCGGACCACACGGGCGAGCCGGCCGCCGCGTACCTCTTCGACGAACTCACCACCGGCCCCGAGGGCTTCGTGATCAGCGCCGCCGCCCGCACGCTGCTCGACAAGTTCCGCCGCGCGGTGGGGAGTTCTGCCTACGACGACGATGTGCGCGCCGTCGCCGACCTGCCCGCCCGCCGCCAGCTGGTGGAGGCGTGGCTGACCGCCTACGCGACGGCGTCCGGCACGGAGGCCGACCCCGGGGACCTCGCGGAGGCGGTGGCCGCCGAACTCTGCCCGGACGTGCCGCGCTACGAGTCGGACGCGCGGCTGACGGAGACGGTCGGAGGACTGCTGGGCACGCATCCGCGCGTCGAGGCGGGTTCGCTGCCGCTCCGGATCGATGAATTCCTCGGCAGGACACGGGAGTTCAGAGCCTCGGACGTTCCGGGCCATCGCGCCTACCAGCGTCGCCGCACGGCACTCGTGGCGGCCGAACGAGCCCGGCTGCGGCTCGACGAGTACCGGCCGCGGGTGATGTCGGCCTTCGTGCGGGGACGGCTGGTCGACGAGGTGTACCTCCCGCTGGTCGGCGACAGCCTGGCGCGGCAGATCGGCACGACGGGGGAGGGCCGGCGCACCGACACCAGCGGCCTGCTGCTGCTCGTCTCGCCACCGGGGTACGGCAAGACGACCCTCATGGAGTACGTCGCCGAGCGGCTCGGGCTGGTGCTGGTCAAGGTCGGCGGGCCCGCCCTCGGGCGCGAGGTCACCTCCCTCGACCCGGCCGAGGCGCCGAACGCCACCGCCCGCCAGGAGGTGGAGAAGATCAACTTCGCGCTGGCGGCCGGCAACAACGTGCTGCTCCACCTCGACGACATCCAGCACACCTCGCCCGAACTCCTGGAGAAATTCATCCCGTTGTGCGACGCGACCCGGCGGATGGAGGGCGTGTGGGAGGGCCTGCCGCGCACCTACGACCTCCGGGGGAAGCGGTTCGCCGTCTGCATGACCGGCAACCCCTACACCGAGTCGGGCGGGCGGTTCCGGGTCCCCGACATGCTGGCCAACCGTGCCGACGTCTGGAACCTCGGCGACGTCCTCACCGGCAAGGAGGCGGTGTTCGCGCTGAGTTTCGTCGAGAACGCGCTGACCTCCCACCCGGTGCTCGCCTCGCTGGCCGGCCGCGACCGCGCCGATCTGGACCTGCTGATCCGGCTCGCGGAAGGCGACCCCTCGGCCCGCGCGGACCGGCTGTCCTACGCCTGCGAGCCCGCCGAACTGGCCCGTGTCCTGGCCGTGTTGGGGCACCTGCTCACCGCCCGGGACACGGTTCTCGTGGTCAACTCCGCGTACATGGCGTCGGCGGGCGCGACGGACACGGCCCGCACGGAACCGCCGTTCCGGCTCCAGGGGTCGTACCGCACGATGAACCGCATCGTCCAGCGCATCGAGCCGGTGATGAACTCCCGTGAGCTGGCCGCCGTGGTCGACGACCACTACACCGCCGAGGCACAGACCCTGGCGACCGATGCCGAGGCGAACCTGCTGAAGCTCGGGGAGCTGCGCGGCACGCTGAGCACGGAACAGGCCGCGCGCTGGGCCGAGTTGAAGGAGGCCTGGGTGAGGCAGCGGGGAGCGGCGGAGGACGAGCCGCTGCGGCGGGCTGTCGCCGCACTCGAGGTGCTGGCCGAGCGGATCGGCGCGGTGGAGTCGGCGATCACGCGGGTGAGCGGGGTGGGCGGGGCGGCCGACTGCTAGAGCTGGAGCAGGCGTTGGGTGATCTCGCGGTACTGCCGGAGCGCGTTGCGGAACTCCTCGGACCGGGCGTCGGACTCCTGGCCGGCCCAGGCGGCACGCAGGGCCTCGCGGCGGGCCGCGAGGGCGGTGGCGAGATGGGCGGTCGCCTCGTCGTAGGCGCTCTCCGCCTCCCGCAACGCGTCGAGCGGAGTGTCCGCGAAGGTGTTCAGCGCGTGCCGCAGCCGATCGAGGACCTGGTCGCGCTCGCCCGGCGGGAGCAACGGCTCCGGGCCCGGGGTGCGTCGCTCGGCGGGAGCCTTGTTCTGACCTGCGGGCTGTTGGGCGCGTGTCTGGTCGTACATCATCGGGAATCGCTTCCGTTCCACCCGAAGGCGTTTCTGGGATTCGTCCGTGCACCGGCCACTGCGCTGCGCCGTGCTGCCAGTCAACGTGCGGTGACGGGTCGTGTCAACGCGGTGGCCGCGGCCTCCGGACGTCAGTCGTCCTGGTGCGGCACCCACTCGCTCTTCTCCAGCGAATAGCCGTAGCGCGGGCGTCCGTTCATCCCGCTGGTGCGGAACGGCTTCCCCTGGTCGTCGATGCGCAGCACCCCGTGCCGGGTGCCGCTGCTCCACGCCAGCTCCAGATACCAGCGCACATCGTGCGAGGCCGCGGCGGCCGTGACGTACAGGACCTCGGGGTCGCTCTCGCTCACCTTGTACGGCAGCCCGGTCTGCCCGGCCTTCGGCGTGGCCACCGGCCGGGTCGCGTCCAGCCCGACGTCGAAGGAGTGCGTGGGCACCCCGCCGCCGCAGCCGACGCCCACATAGCCCATGGCATACGCGTTCCGCGCGAGCGGCGCCCCGCTGCCGACCACCCGTACGTTCAGCGACTGCAGTACGACGGTGTCCTCGCCCGTGCCCTGCACGGTCAGCTCCAGATACTGGCTGTCCGCAGACACGGCCCCCAGCGCACTCACCCAGCTCGGCGCGTCCTGCTCGGTGGGCGGCGGCGGCACCTTCGCGGCGTCCTCGTCGACCAGGTAGGTCTGACTGCACGGACTCTCCCAGGCGTACGGCCGGGTCGTGACGGTCAGCGGAACGGCCGCCGACGGGTCCGGACCGCCGCCTTCGCTGCCGCCTTCGCCTGTCGTGCCCGCGGGTGCGCCGCCGCCGGTCCTCGCGGACTCGGAGGGGCTCGTGCCGGTGGAGGGGGAGGACGAGGAGGTCGCCTTCGACGTCGGCTTCGGCTTCGGCGGGGCCGAGTCGGAGCCGGGGCCGGTCTCCTGCCCGTCGGAGGCGACGGAACCGGCCCGCTGCTTGCTGTCGCCGCCGCCGTCATCGGAGACGAGATGGACGAGATGGGGGACGAGGGCGGTGACGGCGAGGACCACGGCTACCGCGGCGGCGGCGAGGAGGGCGGTGCGGCGGCGGGTGCGGGGGGTGGGGCTGTCGGGGGAGGGGAGTGTGGGGGGTGTGCGGGGTGTGCGGGGTGTGGGGGTCGGCTCGGTGCCGGTGCCGGTGCCGGTGCCGGTGCCGGTATCGGTATCGGTATCGGTGCCGGAGTCTGCTTCGGCGTCTGTCTCGGCGTCTGGCTCGGCTTCGGTTTCGGTCCGGGTGGGAGCAGGGGTGCTGGTGGGAGCAGAGGTGCTGGTGTCGGTGCTCGGGTCCGGGGTTGCCGCTGCCGCCCCGGCCGAGGTGGCGGCCCTCCGCTCCCGCTGGCGTGCCCCGTCGGCCAGGATCCACCGGCGGTGGGCCTCGATGAGCTCCTCCGGGGTCGCCTTGCAGAGCCGGGCGAACCGCTCGACGGGGGCGTACTCCGTGGGCACGGCATCGCCGTTGCAGTAGCGGTGCAACGTCGACGTACTCATGTGCAGTCGCTTCGCGAGCACGCCGTAACTCAGTCCCGAACGGTCCTTCAGCTCCCGTATCAGCGCCGCGAAATCCGCCGTCTCCTCAGGCCCCGCCACCATGCCCCCATTCCAGTCGAGCGTTCCAGGGAGTCACTGTTCCCCCAGCTAAGAGCCGGTGCGGGCGTTCCAGGGTTCCGTAGATCCCGGCTGTCGTAGCGGGTGGGACGGAAAGCGGCACAAGCTGCGGTCATCAAAGCACGCCGCCCGCCGAACGGTTGGCCGGCCGGCGACCTCTCAGCCGTCCCCACCGTCCACCCACGCCTCCCCGGCCTTTCCGAAAGGGATCACCATGCCCGCGTTCACCGCCCGCCCCCGTACCCGCCTCTTCGCCGCGGCCACCGTCGCCCTCGCCGCCCTCTCCCTCACCGCCTGCAGCGACAAGCAGGGAGTACAGGACGAGGGACCGGCGAGGACCAACGCGACGGCGCCGACGTCGACCCCGGCCCCGGAGAAGACGGGCGGGACGGGGCAGGCAGGCGGCTCGACGGAGGGTGGCTCGACGTCGGGCGACTCCCAGTCGGGCAACTCCTCGACCGGGGGAGGCAAAGGCTCGGGCACCGGCTCGGACACAGGCTCGGGCACCGGCTCGAACACCTCGGAGCGCAGCGTCCCGTGCAGCGGCGCCAACACGAAGGTGACCGCCCAGCCGGTCTCCCGCCCCGTCAACCACATGCTGCTCACGGTCACCAACACCGGCACCAAGACCTGCGACCTCTACTACTACCCGGCGCTCAACTTCGACGACGCCCAGTCGGTCCCCCCGGTGATGAAGGAGTCCCAGCCCCAGGCGGTCACCACCCTCGCCCCGGGCCGGTCCGGCTACGCGGGCGTGGCCCTCTCCGGCGGGGACGACGGCTCCGGCGCCAACGGCCGCACGGCCCGGTCCCTCGCCGTCTACTTCTACGACCGCGACAACAACGGCATCAGCCCGGCGGCCACACCGGCACTCCCGCCGAACGGCGTCCACGTCGACGACTCCCTGCGCGTGACCTACTGGCTGTCCAGCGCGGGGGATGCGTTGACGTACTGAGGGCGGGGCGTGGGGCGGCGGAGGGCGGGGCGGGGGTCGGGGCCGGGCCTTGGGAGCGCGGGTTGGCTGCCCCACGTGTCGGGGTTGCCTCCGTCTCCCCACACGGGTGCGGGGTAAGAGCCGCCGATCGTTCGCAACAGCCCAGGGGCGCATGGTGATCGCCGTATCGCCCGCAGATACCTCCGCGCAGCCGAGGAACAGCTCTCCAGAGACACCCGGACAGGCTCGAGACGTAATACGTCTCACTTGTACCCCGTACAACAAATCAGGTCCGATGCTGACCTCTCAGCATCGGACCTGACGTGCTATTTCACAGTCGGGGTGGCGGGATTTGAACCCACGACCTCTTCGTCCCGAACGAAGCGCGCTGCCAAGCTGCGCTACACCCCGATGTCGCCACTCATCTTGCGAGTGTTGCTGCTCATCGCGGCGACGTCGTTTACTTTAGCCCACCGGTGGCTGGAGACGAAATCCGGTTTTGGCGCGGTGGCGGACGAGGTTCGGGCGGACGTGGTCGAGGGCCACGAGGAGGACGGAGAGGGCGTAGAAGGCGAGGCCGAGGAGGAGGGCGTTGCCCAGGACGCTCTTGTAGCCGTGCCGTTCGACGTCCAGGAACGAGTAGAGGTAGCGGCCCGGTGTGCCGGGGAGGATCAGTTCGCCGCGGCCCAGCGACACCGCCAGGTATGTCAGCGGGTACAGCAGCCACGTCGCCACCATCCGCAGCCGTAGCCGGCCGGGGGCGGTCAGGAACAGCCAGTCGATCACCGCGGCGATCGGCGTCACCGTGTGCAGGACCTGGTTGGTCACCGCCTGCCAGCCCGTGACGCTTCCGCCGGTCATCGCGAACGGGCTCGACGCGTGCGGCACCAGGAGCAGGTGGTACACCAGGCCCGTGATCGTGACATAGAGCAGTGCCGCGCCCGTGACCAGGGGGGAGACCGGGCGGCGGGCCGTCCACGCTCGGCCGGCCGTGGCGAGCATGACCAGCGCCAGCAGGATGTTGCTCTGGATCGTGAAGTACGTCAGCACCCGGATCGGGCTGCCGAGCAACAGGTCGACGGTCACCGCCGCTGCCGCGACCGACGCGACCAGCAGTCGGTACGCCGCCGTCAGCGGGCGGGAGTACGGGGCCACCACCGCGGTGGCGGGAACGGGTGAGGCGAGCAGCGCGGGCATGCCGGGTACCGCGGGGAGGTCCGGGATGTCCCTGGGTATCGGGGCGGTCATGCCCTCACGCTAGGCAGCGGGGAGGAATCGGGCGATACGGGTGGGCTGGACGAGCTACGCCGACCGCACGATCCCCGACCGCGCGATCCCTGGTCGCACGAACGCCGGACGCGTGAGCCTGGCCCACCAGCCCCTGGTCCCGCCAGCTCCGCCAGCCCTGGTTCCCCCGGGCCCCGGCCGAACCAGCCCTGGCCCTACCAGCCCCGGCTCAACCACCCCGGCCCTACCAGCCCTGACCGAACCGCCCCTACTCCCGCCCCACCAGCGTCATCAACGTAGCCTCAGGCGGACAAGCGAACCGCACCGGTGTGTACCGGCTCGTTCCGCATCCGGCCGACACGTGCAGATACGACGTCTTCCCCTCCGCCGTGTGCCGGGACAGGCCCTTGACCCGGTCCGTGTCCAGGTCGCAGTTCGTGACCAGCGCGCCGTAGAACGGGATGCACAGCTGGCCGCCGTGGGTGTGGCCGCCGAGGATCAGGGGGTAGCCGTCCGCCGTGAAGGCGTCCAGGGCGCGGAGGTACGGCGCGTGCACCACGCCCATGGAGAAGTCGGCGTCGTCGGACGGGCCGCCGGCCACGCGGGCGTAGCGGTCGCGCTTGATGTGGGGGTCGTCCAGGCCGGTCAACTCCACGGAGACGCCGTCCAGCTTGAGCGTCCCCCGGGTGTTCGTCAGGTTCAGCCAGCCCGCGGCGTCGAAGCCGTCCCGCAGGTCCTCCCACGGGTTGTGGACGATGCCGGTGACGGGCGGGTTGCCGTTCAGGCCGTGGCGGCCCGCGCTCTTCTCCAGCAGGTACCGGGCGGGGTTGCGGAGTGTGGGGCCGTAGTAGTCGTTCGAGCCGAAGACGTACGCCCCGGGAAAGTCCATCAGCGGGCCCAGCGCGTCCAGCACCTCGGGGACGCCCTCCGGGTCGGAGAGGTTGTCGCCGGTGTTGATCACGAAGTCGGGGCGCAGGCCCGCCAGCGAGCGCAGCCAGCGCTGCTTCTTGCGCTGGCCGCCGACCATGTGGATGTCGGAGACCTGGAGGACTCTGAGCGGGCGCATGCCGGCCGGCAGGACCGGGACCGTCACCCGTCGCAGCCGGAAGGAGCGGACTTCGAAGCCCGCCGCGTAGACCAGACCGGCGGCGCCTGCCGCCGCAATTCCCAGAGGTACTCCGTATCGCGCGCGCATACCTCCATCGTGTCAGACCTCACTGACACCCCGTCGGGCGCGGCCACTTAAGCCCTCACCCGAGCTCCCACCTGAGCCCTCTCAAGCCGCCACCCAAGCCGCCACCCAAGCCGCTCCCGACTGTCCCCCGTCCGCCCCCCCAGGCCGTCACCCGCACCCCCGCCCCACAGCCCCCGAAATCTGCGGGCGCCCCCACTCCCGCACCTGCGAGAATCAAACCCATGACCACCACGCTCAAGTCGAAGCTGCAGGAAGACCTCAACGCCGCGATCAAGGCGCACGACAAGCTGCGCTCCTCCACGCTCCGGCTGACGCTCTCCGCGATCACCAATCAGGAGGTCGCGGGCAAGGAGAAGCGTGAGCTCTCCGACGACGAGGTCCTCAAGGTGATCACCAAGGAGGCGAAGAAGCGTCGCGAGGCCGCGGACGCCTTCGCTCAGGGCGGTCGTCCCGAGCAGGCCGCGCAGGAGAAGGCGGAGGGCGAGATCCTCGCCGAGTACCTGCCCAAGCAGCTCGGTGACGAGGAGCTGACCGCGATCGTCTCCCAGGCGGTCGAGGAGGCGAAGGCCGCCGGTGCCGAGGGCCCGCGTGCCATGGGCGCCGTGATGAAGATCGTGAACCCGAAGGTCGCAGGCCTGGCCGACGGCGGCCGCGTCGCCGCCGTGGTGAAGAAGCTCCTCGCCGGCTGACCCGGCCGCCTGGAGAGAGCCGTTCCGCTACGACGACGGGGGCGCCCCTGGTGAAAGGGGCGCCCCCGTCGTCGTAGGCGAAGAGGCGGATCGGATGGGCTCGGGGCTAGCCCCTGCCGCCGTTTCCGTTGCCGTTGTTCCCGCCGTTTCCGTTGCCCTGGAAGAAGCCGTCGGGGAAGGAGAACGTCGGGTCGGGGTTGGCGCCGCCGTCAGTGCCGCCGTTGGTGGTCAGGCCGCCGTTGTTGTTCCCGCCGTTGTTGTTGCCCCCGTTGTTGTTCCCGCCGTTGTCGTTGTTCTTGCCGCCGTCGTTTCCCTTGTCCTTGTCCTTCGCGGGGTCCGGGATGTTGACGAGGGTGAAGGACTGGGCCTGCTTGCCTTCGAGGGCGCCGGTCATGGCGTCCTTCCAGATCGGGCCGGGGGTGTCGGCGCCGTAGACCTCGTCGTGGTAGACCCCGCCGATGCGGATGTTGGTCATCTCGACGTTCTGCTTGGGGCTGCCGACCCAGACCGCGCCGGCCAGGTTCGGGGTGTAGCCGACGAACCAGGCGTTCTTGCGGGCGTCCGTCGTACCGGTCTTACCGGCGCTCTCGCGGTCGGTGAGGCCGGCCTCCTGGCCGGTGCCGGAGTCGACCACACCGCGCAGCACGGTGTTGATGGTGTCGGCGGTCTTCTTGCTCATCGCCCGCGAGCAGGTCGACTTCGGGACGGCGAGCGACTTCTCCTCGTTGCCCACCTTCTGGGTGATGGACTCGATGGCGATCGGGGTGCAGTACGTGCCCTCGTTGGCGAAGGCCGCGTACGCGGTGGCCATCGTCAGCGGCGAGAGGCCCTTCGAGCCGAGCGCGATGGCCGGGACCTCGGGGATCTTGTCGCCGTTGCCCTGCACTACGCCGAGCTTGTTGGTCATGCTCACCACGGGGCACAGGCCGATGTCGGAGATCATCTGCACGAAGTAGGTGTTGACCGACTTGGCCATCGCCTCCTTCAGCGCGTACGGACCGTGCTCCGACTCGCTCTCGTTCTCCACCGTCGCGCCGCCCGTGTTGACCCAGTTCTTGCCGCTGCAGGTCGAGACGGGGCTCGGGTAGTCCATCGAGTACGGCGCCGGGTACTGCTGTGTGGCGGGCAGGCCCTGCTCCAGCGCGGCGGCCGCGACGAACGGCTTGAACGTCGAACCGGTCGGGAAGCCGAAGTTCGAGCCACCCATGTCGGCGTTGACCGAGTAGTTGTACTCCGTCTCGTTCTTGCCGTAGCCGTACGGCCGGGACTGGCCCATGCCGAGGATCTTGCCGGTGCCGGGTTCGACCAGGGTGGCCGCCGCGGCGACCGAGTCCGACTTGTAGATGTGGTCCTTGAGCGAGGCCTGCACCGAGTCCTGCGCCTGCGGGTCCAGCGTCGTACGGATGGTCAGGCCGCCCTGGTTCCAGATCTTCGCCCGGGCCTCCTTGGTCTTGCCGAAGACCGGGTCGCTCAGGAAGACGTTCTCGACGTACTTGCAGAAGAAGCTGGCGCCCTTGACGGCGGTGATGCAGCCGTTCTTCGGCTGGCTGACCTTGAGGCCGAGGTCAGTCTTCTCGGCCGCGTCCGCCTCCGCCTTGGAGATGTCGCCGACCTCCGCCATGCGGGCCAGCACGGTGTTGCGCCGCTTCTTGGCCTCGGCCTCGTCGTTGATCGGGTCGTAGCGCGTGGGCGACTGGACGATGCCCGCGAGGAGTGCCGACTGCTGGAGGGTGAGGTCCTTGGCGTGCTTGGAGAAGTAGCGCTCGGAGGCGGCCTCGACGCCGTAGGCCTGCTCCCCGAAGAACGTGATGTTCAGGTAGTTCTCGAGGATCTTCTTCTTGCCGAGCTTCTCCTCGATCTGGATCGCGTACTTCAGCTCCTTGACCTTGCGGCCGAGTGTCTGCTGGGTGGCCTGGGCGACCTTCGTCGGGTCGTCACCGGCCTCCTCCACGAAGTAGTTCTTCACCAGCTGCTGGGTGAGGGTCGAGGCGCCCTGGGAGACCCCGCCGCTCTGCGCGTTCTTGTTGAGGGCGCGCAGGACGCCCTTCAGGTCGATCGCGCCGTGCTGGTAGAAGCGCGAGTCCTCGATCGCGACGATCGCCTTCTGCATGTACGGCGAGATGTCCTTGAGCTCCACCACCGTGCGGTCACGGGAGTAGACCGAGGCGATCTGGTTGCCCTTGCTGTCCAGGATCGTGGTGCGCTGGCTCAGCTGAGGGCTCTTCAGATTGTCCGGGATGTCGTCGAATCCCTGGACCGAGCCCTTGGCAGCGAGTCCGAGCGCGCCGGCCGCGGGCATCGCGATTCCGGCCATGACGGCGCCGGCGAGCACACTGACACCGAGGAACTTGGCGGCCTGCTGCATGGGGGACAGGCCACCACCCGAGCGCTTTTTTGGCATGGGGGCAGCCTACGTTCTCATTCGCCGGACACGTGTATAGGCGTTGGCCTAAGCTGCTCTCAACTGTCACAGCAGAGCGGTCACGTATCAATACGTCCGGCGACCCCGAATCGTTCCGGTCGTTCCCTGTTTTTTGTCGGGGGCGTGTCCGAATCCGCCTCCTGTGTCACCTGGTGCCCCTTGTGGCGCATGTCAACTGTCCCGCTTTGCCGGGAAAGTCACGCATGTCGTCAGCTCACTCCCCCGGGTGATCTGCCGCTTACCCATAGTCCGTTCGGGCCATTCAAGATTGGGCCCGAAGGGGGTGTTGCGCTGTGCCCACCTTCCGTAACGTCCTCAACTGGCGGCGGTGAATATGCCGCTGCCGCCGTGGGGGAGCCTCGATTCGGGAGAGGACGGCGCCGGTATGGGCTGGGTAACCGACTGGAGTGCGCAGGCGGCCTGCCGCACTACCGATCCGGATGAACTGTTCGTTCAAGGAGCAGCGCAGAACAGGGCGAAGGCAGTGTGCACCGGATGTCCGGTGCGCACGGAGTGCCTCGCCGATGCGCTCGACAACCGCGTCGAATTCGGCGTGTGGGGAGGAATGACGGAGCGGGAGCGCCGCGCACTGCTGCGCAGGCGGCCCACTGTCACTTCATGGCGCCGGCTACTGGAGACCGCGCGTATCGAGTATGAACGAGGGGTCGGCATCATCCCCCTCGACGACGACGAGATCTACGAGAACTACGCGGCGGTGGGCTGACCCCCACCGGTCCCCCTCGGGGCCGACCTCGGGCGATCCCCGGGGTGCGCGTCCTGGGGGGTGGCGTCCCCGGGTCAGATCCCCCGGGGTGCGCGTCAGACCTTCGTCTCGGGCAGCTCCGGCCGACCGGCCGCGAGCCGGTCCCCGATGTCCCGCAGCCCCGCGAGGTCATGCACATCGCCGGGCAGCGCGGCCACCTCGGCCACGGCCACCTCGGGATGACGTGCGGTGAAGCGGTCACGTGTGCGCTGCTCGCGGGAGAGCAGCCGCATCCGCTCGGCGTGCAACTTCAGCAGGCCTGCGGTGAGTTGATCGACGGATCGCTCGTCGTCGGACTGGTGGCCGTCGGACTGCCGGTCGGCGGATCGCTCGTCGTCCGTGGTGGCGGGGGAGCCTTCGTCACGAGCCGATGCCTGGGAACCGGGAGAGCTGGGACCGGGCGAATCTGAACTGCCGTACGTGTCGGGAGAGTTACGAAGTCCAGCTTTCCCACCCATCTGATCGACAATGCGGGGCTCTTCAAGATTTTCCGCGGCGGCGAGTGCCCGCTCGGCAGACAGCCGGGCGGCTCCGCTGCCGTGCACCCGGTTGAGGACCAGACCGGCCAGGGGCATCTCCTCGGCCGCCAGCCGCTCCACGAAGTACGCCGCCTCGCGCAGCGCGTCCCGCTCCGGCGCCGCGACCACCAGGAACGCCGTACCGGGCGCCTGGAGCAGCTTGTACGTGGCGTCCGCGCGGGTGCGGAACCCGCCGAAGGTGGTGTCCATCGCGGAGATGAACGTCTGGATGTCCTTGAGCAGCTGACCGCCGAGGAGCTTGCCGAGCGTGCCGGTCATCATCGACATGCCGACGTTCAGGAACTTCATCCCGGCCCGTCCGCCGAGCTTCGCCGGAGCGGTCAGCAGCCGGATCAGCTTGCCGTCCAGGAAGGAGCCGAGACGTTTCGGCGCGTCCAGGAAGTCGAGCGCCGAGCGGGACGGCGGGGTGTCCACCACGATCAGGTCCCAGTCGTGCTGGGCACGCAGCTGGCCCAGCTTCTCCATCGCCATGTACTCCTGCGTGCCCGCGAAGCCCGCCGAAAGCGACTGGTAGAAGGGGTTGTTGAGGATCGCGGCCGCCCGCTCGCGGTCCGCGTGCGCCTCGACGATCTCGTCGAAGGTGCGCTTCATGTCGAGCATCATGGCGTGCAGCTCGCCGTCCCCGTCGACGCCCTTCACGCGCCGCGGGGTGTTGTCCAGCGAGTCGATCCCCATGGACTGGGCGAGCCGCCGCGCCGGGTCGATGGTCAGCACGACGACCCTGCGCCCGCGCTCGGCGGCCCGCAGCCCGAGCGCAGCCGCGGTGGTCGTCTTGCCGACCCCGCCGGAGCCGCAGCAGACCACGATGCGGGTCTCCGGGTCGTCGATCAGCGGATCCACGTCGAGCACGCGCGCGTGGGTGATGCGGTGCGAGCGGGAATCCCGGGTGGAGGAGGTCGTGCGGTCGCGGGCGGGGTCCTGCGCCTGGGCCGGGTCCGGACTCATGACATCCCCTGCTTCCGCAGCTCGCTGGCGAGTTCGTACAGGCCCCCGAGGTCCATGCCCTCGGTGAGCAACGGCAGTTCGTGCAGCGGCAGGCCCTGCTCGGCCAGGACGGCCCGCTGGTCGTGCTCCAGCGTGTACCGCGCGGCGTACTCCTCGGCCTGGGCCAGCAGCGGGTCGACCAGCTTCTCGGCGTTGCCGCCGCGCCGTGCCCCGCCGAGGCCGGCGGAGGACAGTGCCTGGGCCACGGCGGTGCGGGGCATCTCCCGCACGAGGTCGAGGTCGGTCGCGTCGAGCACCTCGGGGCGGACCATGTTGACGATGATCCGGCCCACCGGCAGCCGGGCCGCCCGCAGCTCGGCGAAGCCGTCCGCGGTCTCCTGGACCGGCATCTCCTCCAGGAGGGTCACCAGGTGCACGGCCGTCTCCGGCGACTTGAGGACCCGCATCACCGCCTGCGCCTGATTGTGTATCGGGCCGATCTTCGCGAGGCCGGCCACCTCGTCGTTGACGTTCAGGAAGCGGGTGATGCGGCCCGTCGGCGGGGCGTCCATCACCACGTAGTCGTAGACGAACCGCCCGCTCTTCTCCTTGCGGCGGACGGCCTCGCAGGCCTTGCCGGTCAGGAGGACGTCCCGGAGGCCGGGCGCGACCGTGGTCGCGAAGTCGATCGCCCCGAGTTTCTTCAGGGCGCGTCCCGCTCCGCCGAGTTTGTAGAACATCTGGAGGTAGTCCAGAAGGGCCAGTTCGGGGTCGATGGCCAGGGCGTACACCTCCCCGCCCCCGGGAGCGACGGCGATCTTCCGCTCCTCATAGGGCAGCGTCTCCGTCTCGAAGAGCTGCGCGATGCCCTGGCGACCCTCGACCTCGACGAGAAGCGTCCGCTTCCCCTCCGTGGCCAGGGCCAGCGCTAGGGCCGCGGCCACCGTGGTCTTGCCGGTACCGCCCTTGCCACTGACGACCTGGAGCCTGCTCACGTCTTCGAGCCTAACCAGTCCGCGCCCGAACCAAGCCAGAGGCTGTGGATAACGCGACCGCGGACGGCCGGTTCGCGGCTAAAGTCGGCCGCATGACCAAGTGGGAATACTCGACTGTGCCGCTGCTCGTCCACGCCACGAAGCAGATTCTGGACACCTGGGGCGAGGACGGCTGGGAGCTCGTCCAGGTCGTGCCCGGGCCCAACAACCCCGAGCAACTGGTGGCCTACCTCAAGCGGGAGAAGGCATGAGCGGCGCCGTCGAGGCCCGGCTGGCCGAACTCGGACTGACCCTGCCGGCGGTCGTCCCGCCGCTCGCCGCGTACCAGCCCGCGGTGCGGAGCGGGGTCTACGTGTACACCTCCGGCCAACTGCCCATGGTGGACGGCAAGCTTCCCGTCACCGGCAAGGTGGGCGCCGAGGTCACCGCGGAGGAGGCCAAGGAACTGGCCCGCACCTGCGCGCTGAACGCCCTCGCGGCGGTCAAGTCCGTCGCCGGTGACCTGGACCGTGTCGCGCGGGTCGTGAAGGTCGTCGGCTTCGTCGCCTCGGCCTCCGACTTCACCGGCCAGCCCGGTGTCGTCAACGGCGCCAGCGAGCTGCTCGGCGAGGTCCTCGGCGACAAGGGCGTCCACGCGCGCAGCGCGGTCGGCGTGGCGGTCCTGCCGCTGGACTCGCCGGTCGAGGTCGAGATCCAGGTGGAGCTGACGGAGGCGTAGCCGGTGTCCCGGGGGCGGTGATGCGGCCACGTGAGGCGATCGCCGCCCCCAGGACGGGCGATCGGCCCCAGCCGGCCTCCGGGGACGCGTGATCTTCCCCAGCCGGCCTTCCGGGACGCGTGGTCAGTCCCAGCCGCCCTTCCGGAGCGTGCGAGCGGGCGTAGCGAACGTATGGGGCGTAATCGCTGCCCAGGGGTACGTGTTGTCGCCTCTCGAACATCCGCGCGGTACGGGATAGCCTCCGCCCATGGCGAACGGTCAGTGGTACCCGGCGGAGTGGCCCGAGCGCATCAGGGCACTCACGGAAGGCCAGCTCACACCGGTGGTGCCCCGGCGGGCGGCCACGGTGATGCTCCTCAGGGACACCGGCACCGGTCCCGCCGTCCACATGCTGCGCCGACGCGCCTCGATGGCCTTCGCCGGGGGCGCGTACGCGTACCCGGGCGGTGGTGTCGATCCGCGCGACGACGACCTCCACGTCCGCTGGGCGGGCCCCACGCGCGCGTGGTGGGCGGACCGGCTCGGCGTCGACGAGACGGCGGCCCAGGCGATCGTGTGCGCGGCCGTACGGGAGACGTACGAGGAGGCCGGTGTCCTGCTGGCCGGCCGGACCCCGGACTCGGTCGTCGGCGACACCACGGGCGCCGACTGGGAGACGGACCGCGCCGCCCTGGTCGCCCGTGACCTGTCCTTCGCGGAGTTCCTCGACCGCCGCGGCCTGGTCCTGCGCTCCGACCTGCTGGGCGCGTGGGCCCGCTGGATCACCCCGGAGTTCGAGTCCCGCCGCTACGACACCTGGTTCTTCGTCGCCGTCCTCCCGGAGGGGCAGCGCACCCGGAACGCCTCCACGGAGGCCGACCGCACGGTGTGGATCGCCCCGGCTGAGGCGGCTGCGTCGTACGACAAGGGCGACCTGACGATGATGCCGCCGACCATCGCGACCCTGCGCGGGCTGATCCCGTACGGCAGCGCGGCGGAGGCCCTGGCGGCGGCCCCGGGACGCGACCTCACACCCGTCCTCGCCCAGGCCCGTCTGGAGTCCGGGGAGATCGTCCTGACCTGGCCGGGCCACGGGGAGTTCACGAAACACATCCCTACGGACGGGGCGTCCGCGTGACCACCCGCTCCGACGGCACCGCTCACCCCGCCACCGCCCAGGAAGGCGCCCTGATATGACCGACGCAGCCGCCCTCCCCGGCCAGCCACGCGGCGGGGTGCTCAGCGGGCCCGCCACAGCGCGGGCCGTCAACGTGCTCGCGCCCAACGCGTCCGCGATGACGCTGGACGGGACGAACACGTGGATCGTCGCGGAGCCTGACTCCGAGGCGGCCGTGGTGATCGACCCGGGACCGCTGGACGAGGGGCATCTGCGGAATGTCCTCGACGTGGCCGAGAAGGCGGGGAAACGGGTCGCGCTGACCTTGCTGACGCACGGGCACCCCGACCACGCGGAAGGCGCCGTCCGGTTCGCCGAGCTGACCGGCACCAAGGTGCGCGCGCTCGATCCGGCGCTGCGGCTCGGGGACGAGGGGCTGGGCCCGGGCGAGGTGGTCCGGGTCGGCGGGCTGGAACTGGTCGTCGTGTCGACGCCCGGCCACACCGGGGACTCGCTGTGCTTCCATCTCCCGGCCGATCAGGCCGTCCTGACCGGTGACACCATCCTCGGGCGCGGTACGACCGTGGTGGCGCATCCTGACGGCCGCCTGGGCGACTATCTGGACTCGCTGCGGCGGCTGCGGTCGCTGACCGTCGACGACGGCGTCCACACCGTCCTGCCGGGCCACGGGCCCGTCCTGGAGGACGCCCAGGGTGCCGTCGAGTTCTATCTCGCCCACCGGGCCCACCGGCTCGCCCAGATCGAGACGGCCGTCGAGAACGGCCACCGCGGCCCGGCCGAGGTCGTCGCCCACGTGTACGCGGACGTCGACCGCTCCCTGTGGCCGGCGGCGGAGCTGTCCGTACGGGCCCAGCTGGACTACCTGAGGGAGCACGGCCTGATCTAGCCGGCGGGACGTGCCGTCTTGACGCCGTGCACGCGCGCGTACTCCTCGGCCAGCCAGGGGCCCAGGTCGTCGACGTAGGAGCGCAGGACGCCCGCGTCGCCCGACGGTTCGTGTCCGAGTTCCGCCGCCTCGCGCAGGGCTTCGGCGCGCTCCGGGTAGTACGCGGCGAACGCCTCGGCCATCTCCCCGAGGTCGCTGGTCCAGCCGTTCCAGCGGGGCATCACGAGGGTGAAGCCGGTGCGGACGAGGTGGCGGGACATGAAGCGCACCAAGGAGCGCCGGGCCTCGTCCGTGTCCCCGGAGGCGTCGATCCGGTCGCGCCAGCGGGGGAGGAGCAGGGCCAGGTCGCCGTTGGTCTCCCGGGCGAGGAGCGAGTCGGGGCGGTAGCGGGGCAGGTCCTCGGCCAGGTCCTCACCGAGCAGCGGGGTGCACAGGCACGCCACGAACCACCCCATGTCGTAGGTCTCCGGTTCGCTCAGCAGCCGCGCCCGGCCGTACAGCAGCGTGCCGACGCCGTCGATCTCCGGGAACTCCTTGTCGAGCGCCTCGCCGAGGCTACGGGCCGCGTCCCGGTCATCCTCGGTCGGCTCCTGCCGGGTCACCACGAGGAGGTCCAGATCGCTGCGCCCCACGCGCGCGGTGCCGCGCGGGATCGACCCGTAGAGGTACGCGCTGTTGAGGCGTCCCCCGTAGACGTCGAGCAGCCGGTCGCGTGCGGCGGCGACGGCCGGCCGGAAGGCGGGCGGGATCCGGCCCAGGGAGCCTTCGCGCTCGATGTACCCCTGGGCGTCGAGCCCTCTGTGGTGCACGGTTCCGGCCATGGGATCACTGTGCCGGGGGACGGGCCCCCGCAGTGTGCTTTTCCGGCCGCTGGGCGGGGTCGTCTCCGGGGGATCCGCCGGGGGCCGCGTGGTCATCTCCACCGGAACACCCGCAGCCCGTGGCTGTAGTCACCCGCTTCGCAGCCCACCGCGATCAGGTCCCCGGAGGCCGCGACGAGCGAGTCGAAGGCGGTGCCCCGGAGCCTGCGCCGGGCCACCACCCGCCCGTCGGCGGGGTCGAGGACGCTGAGCCGGCCGCCGTAGCCGTGCACGATCAGCAGCCAGCCGCGGTGGGCGACGGGTGTGTCGTGATGGGTGTCCCCGCCTCGCCACTGCCACAGCAGCTCGCCCGAGGCGAGGGAGTAGGCACCGAGGGGGCTGCCCAGGTCGTGCTCGGTGCGGTCCTTGGGGACGAGGCCCACCACCAGGACGCCTCCGGTCACGGCGACCCGCTCGCCGAACTTCTCGTACCCCTCCGGGAGGTGCAGCGTGACGGCCTCCGTCTCGCCGTCGCCCAGGAAGAGGAGGCTGCGCCGGCCGCGTGCGCCGCGGGTCCTCAGGGAGGCCACGAAGGGGCTGGCGCTGAGGACGGAGGCGCTCTCCACGCGCGGGTCGGTCAGTTCGTGTTTCCAACGGACCTCGCCCGTGTCCACGTCCAGGGCGCGCATCACCGGCCGTGTCTCCCAGTCCTTCCAGGACTCGCCGGCCGTCGCGAGCAGGCCCCCGCCGAGGGCCACCCTGGACGGGAGGTGCCCCAGGGGAGCGGCGTCCTGTTTGCGGCGCCGTACGACCTCGCCCGTGGCGACCGCCAGGGTGGTGAGGCCGACCCGTCGCACGTCCCGGCGTGCCTCTTCGTAGTGCATGACCACGCCCTCGCCGCCCCGGGCGTCGGCGGACACCAGCCCGACGATCTGTCCGCCCGGTGGCCGCCAGGTCCACAGCGGCTCGCCCGTGGCCGTCCGGAAGGCCCGCACCCCGTTCACGCGGGCGACGACGACGGTGTCGTCCGTCAGCCACAGGCCCAGGGGTCTGCCGCCCGGGTCGCCGGTCTCGTCGGGGGTCCGCCACAGCCGGCGCGCCGATCTCCGCCACCAGGAGCGTCTCCAGACCGACTCCGGCGCCTTGTCCTCGTCCATCCCCACCCCTTGGGCCCCACCCGGCGGTACACGAAGGGCCCCGCCGGACGAGCGGGGCCCTTCGAAGGCATCTGAAGCACGCGTCCGTACGAAGGACTCATACGGAGACGCCATACGGAATGATCAGCGGGAGCGCTTCGCCAGTCGCTCCACGTCGAGCAGGATGACCGCGCGGGCCTCCAGGCGCAGCCAGCCGCGGCCCGCGAAGTCGGCGAGGGCCTTGTTGACCGTCTCGCGGGAGGCGCCGACCAGCTGGGCCAGCTCCTCCTGGGTGAGGTCGTGCACCACGTGGATGCCTTCCTCGGACTGCACGCCGAAGCGGCGGGAGAGGTCGAGCAGGGCGCGGGCCACACGGCCGGGGACGTCCGAGAAGACCAGGTCGGACATCGCGTCGTTGGTCTTGCGCAGCCGGCGGGCGACCGCGCGCAGCAGCGCGGAGGCCACCTCGGGGCGGGCGCTCAGCCAGGGCTGGAGGTCGCCGTGGCCGAGGCCGAGCAGCTTGACCTCGGTCAGCGCGCTGGCGGTCGCCGTACGCGGACCCGGGTCGAACAGCGACAGCTCGCCGATCAGCTCGCCGGGGCCGAGGACGGCCAGCATGTTCTCGCGGCCGTCGGGGGAGGTGCGGTGGAGCTTCACCTTGCCCTCGGTGACCACGTACAGCCGGTCGCCCGGGTCGCCCTCGTGAAAGAGGGAGTCCCCGCGCGCGAGGGTCACCTCACTCATGGAGGCGCGCAGCTCCGCGGCCTGATCGTCATCGAGCGCCGCGAAGAGCGGGGCGCGCCGCAGAACGTCGTCCACGAGTTCTCTCCTTGTCGACCTGCTCAGGGGAAGGTGTTTCCCCCTTGGTACCAGGGGACCGTGCTCCCCATTTTGCTGGACCGTCCAAACAGTGTGATCTGTCACAAGGATGCCGCACAGGTGTCCCGAGGTAAGCGGCAGGGGTCCAATTGGGGGCTGATCTTCGGGGTCCGGGGCGGATGTCAGTGCCGGGCTCTAGGCTGGCCGGGTGTCCAAATCGCCGGTGAGAGCACAGGCCAAGGGGGCTGGGCGGATGGTTGTACCTCGTGATTCCGCCGTGGGCGAACAGGGCTCCGACGGCCGCAAGGGTGACGGAGGGAAAGTGGCAAAAGGGGCAAAAGTGACAGCCGGTACGAAGGTCGAATCGCGCACCGCCCTCGTCCGCCGCGCCCGCCGGATCAACCGCGAGCTGGCGGAGATCTATCCGTACGCCCACCCGGAGCTCGACTTCGAGAACGCCTTCCAGCTGGTGGTCGCCACGGTCCTGTCCGCGCAGACCACCGACCTGAGGGTCAATCAGACGACACCGGCCCTGTTCGCCAAGTACCCCACCCCCGAGGACCTGGCCGTCGCCGACCCGGAGCAGGTCGAGGAGATCCTCCGCCCGACCGGCTTCTTCCGGGCCAAGACCAAGTCGGTGATAGGGCTCTCCAAGGCGCTGGTCGCGGACTTCGGCGGCGAGGTGCCCGGCCGGCTCGAAGACCTCGTGAAGCTGCCCGGTGTGGGCCGCAAGACCGCCTTCGTGGTGCTCGGCAACGCCTTCGGCCGCCCCGGCATCACCGTGGACACGCATTTCCAGCGGCTCGTGCGCCGCTGGAAGTGGACCGAGGAGACCGAGCCCGACAAGATCGAGGCCGCCGTGGGAGCGCTCTTCCCGAAGAGCGACTGGACGATGCTCTCGCACCATGTGATCTTCCACGGCCGCCGGATCTGCCACGCCCGCAAGCCCGCCTGCGGCGCCTGCCCCATCGCCCCGCTCTGCCCGGCGTACGGCGAGGGCGAGACCGACCCGGAGAAGGCGCGGAAGCTGCTCAAGTACGAGAAGGGCGGCTATCCCGGCCAGCGGCTGAACCCCCCGCAGGCCTACCTGGACGCGGGCGGGAAACCGGCGCCGCCGCTGGGATCCGCGTGACGGCGATGTCGGGGGCCGGATGACGGAACGATCTCGGAGGTATCGGGCGTTGATCAGTGGGAACGGGGGTGGGGGATGACACGCGCGAGCCATACCCAGGGTGTGGGGCTCAGCAAGGACGGGCTGCCCGGCTGGCTGGATCCGGTGGTGCACGCCGTGGAGACGGTGGAGCCGCTCCAGCTGAGCCGCTTCCTGCCGCCGGAGGACGGGGCGGGACGGCAGTCGGCGGTCCTGATCCTGTTCGGGGACGGGGACGGGGACGGGGAGCGCGGACCCGAGCTGCTGCTCATGGAGCGCTCCAGCTCGCTCCGGTCGCACGCCGGACAGCCGTCCTTCCCCGGCGGTGCCCTCGACCCCGAGGACGGTGACCCGACCGGTGACGGACCGCTGCGGGCCGCTCTCCGCGAGGCCGAGGAGGAGACCGGGCTCGACCCGGCCGGGGTGCAGCTCTTCGGAGTGCTGCCCAAGCTGTACATCCCGGTGAGCGGCTTCGTGGTGACACCGGTGCTGGGCTGGTGGCGGGAGCCGACCCCGGTGGGCGTGGTCGACCCGAACGAGACGGCCCGCGTGTTCACCGTCCCCGTGGCGGATCTCACGGATCCGGCCAACAGGGTCACGGTCACGCACCCCAGCGGCTTCCTGGGTCCGGCATTTCTGGTCGAATCGGCCCTCGTGTGGGGCTTCACGGCCGGGGTCATCGACCGCCTGCTGCACTACTCCGGTTGGGAGCGGCCGTGGGACCGCGAGAAGCAGGTCCCGCTCGACTGGCGGTCATGACAAGGTGTCCGTCGTGCTGTGTCTTCCCGGGGGACGCCGTGGCCGATCGCCGCTCCGCGGCGGCGGGCAGGCCCCCCGACCGACCTGGAGTGATCGCGAAGTGCTGAGGCGAGGCCTGAACCGGTGAACGTGCTGGACATCCTGTTGCTGGTCGCCGCCGTGTGGTTCGCGATCGTGGGCTATCGCCAGGGGTTCGTCGTCGGCATCCTGTCGGTGATCGGGTTCCTCGGCGGCGGTCTCGTCGCCGTGTACACGCTGCCCGTCATCTGGGACGCGCTGACCGACAAGTCCGAGGTCAGCACCACCGCGGCCGTCGTCGCGGTCATCATCGTCATCGTCTGCGCCTCCGTGGGCCAGGCCCTGACCACCCACCTGGGCAACAAGCTGCGCCGGTACATCACCTGGTCCCCGGCGCGCGCCCTGGACGCGACCGGCGGCGCCCTCGTCAACGTCCTCGCGATGCTCCTGGTCGCCTGGCTGATCGGCTCCGCGCTGGCTGGCACCACCCTGCCGACGCTCGGCAAGGAGGTCCGCAGCTCCAAGGTCCTCCTCGGGGTCTCACGGGCGCTGCCCGAGCGGGCCGACACCTGGTTCGCGGACTTCTCCTCGGTCCTCGCGCAGAACGGTTTCCCGCAGGTCTTCAGCCCCTTCGCGAACGAGCCGATCAACGACGTCCAGCCGCCCGACCCGGCCCTCGCCTCGAGCGCGGTCGCCACCCGTGCCCAGCAGTCCATCGTCAAGGTCATGGGCACGGCCCAGAGCTGCGGCAAGGTCCTGGAGGGCAGCGGCTTCGTCTTCGGCGACCGCCGCGTGATGACCAACGCGCACGTCGTCGGCGGCGTCGACGAACCCACCGTCCAGATAGGCGGCGAGGGCCGCAAGTACGACGCCAAGGTCGTCCTGTACGACTGGCACCGCGACATCGCCGTACTCGACGTGCCCGACCTCAGGGCGCGCTCCCTGGAGTTCGCGACCAAGGACGCGGCGAGCGGCGACAGCGCGATCGTCGCCGGCTTCCCGGAGAACGGGTCGTACGACGTCCGTGCCGCGCGCGTGCGGGGACGCATCACGGCCAACGGCCCGGACATCTACCACCGCGGCACGGTCCGCCGCGATGTCTACTCCCTCTACGCGACCGTCCGCCAGGGCAACTCCGGCGGCCCGCTGCTCACGCCCGAGGGCAAGGTCTACGGAGTGGTCTTCGCGAAGTCCCTCGACGACCCCGACACCGGGTACGCGCTCACCGCGGACGAGATCCAGCCGGACATCGTCAAGGGGCGCAGCGCCAACGAGCAGGTGGACAGCGACAGTTGCGCGCTGTGAGAGGTGTGCGCACTGAGATGCGTGTCCTGTAGGAGGTGGGTGCGTCAGCCCCGGGGATGACGCAGCCTTACCGAGACCCAGCGGGCCCGGCGGCGCAGAATGCGCGGGATCCCCACCCTGAGGTCCGTGCCCTGGAGTTGCGGGGCGCCCCCCTGGTGGGAGCTCAGACCGTGGTCCGAGCGGCGATTGCGTGCTGCGTCACTGTAGTCGTGCGTCCAGCCCATACCCCGACGTCTGCCCCTGCCCCAAGGTCGATAACCACCCCTTGGGGCCCCAATTGGCCTATGCGCGAGGCAAGTAGCCGTTCGTAGGACAGGTGTTCAGTCGCGGATACCGGGTGCGGTCGGCCGGTCACGCACAGGTCACGCTCTGGTCATGCACGGGTCAGCCATCAGTCATGCACGGGTCATGCGCCGATCATGTGCCAGTCATGCATCGGTCAACGATCGGGTTCTGGATCCTTGAGCCAGTTGACCAGTTCGGCCGAGAAGGCCACCGGGTCCTCCTCGTGCGGGAAGTGCCCGAGCCCGTCGAACAGCCGCCAGCGGTACGGCGCCTCGACGTACTCCCCGGACCCCGCCGAGCTGCGGGTGCGCAGCACCGGGTCCAGCGAGCCGTGCAGATGCAGTGTCGGCACCCGCACCGGCCGCTTCATGCGCCGGTTGAACTGGATGCCGTCCGGGCGGGCCATGGACCGCACCATCCAGCGGTACGGCTCGATCGAGCAGTGCGCCGTCGACGGGATCAGCATGGCCCGCCGGTACGCCTCGACCGCCTCGTCGTCCGGCAGGCTCGGGCCGGACCAGTCGCGGATCAGGGTGCCCACCAACTCGGCGTCCTCGGCGAGGAGTTGCCGCTCGGGGAGCCAGGGGCGCTGGAAGCCCCAGATGTAGGAGCCGGCCGCCGTCTGCTTGACGTCGGAGAGCATCGCGTAGCGCCAGCGCCGGGGGTGGGGCATCGAGGAGACGGCGAGGCGGCGCACCAGCTTGGGGCGCATCGCCGCCGCCGTCCACGCGAGGTACCCGCCGAGGTCATGGCCGACCAGCGCGGCGTCCGGCTCGCCGAGGGAGCGGATCACGCCGGTGATGTCGAGAGCGAGGTTGGCGGGGTCGTAGCCGCGCGGGGTGCGGTCGCTGCCGCCGACGCCCCGCAGGTCCATGGCGACGGCCCGGAACCCGGCGTCGGCCAGCGCGCCCAGCTGGTGCCGCCAGGTCCACCAGAACTGCGGGAAGCCGTGCAGCAGGAGCACCAGCGGCCCGTCCCCCACCTCCGCGATGTGGAAGCGCGCGCCGTTGGCCGCGACATCCCGGTGGGTCACCTCGCGCCCGCCGGGGATGCCGAGCCGTACGACCGAAGCAGGTTGCGCCCAAGGATTGGCGGGGTCCGTCATGAGGACGAGCGTGCCACAGCCTCGATGGCTTCGGGGACGCGGTCCTCGATCGCCGGGCGCGGATGCGGCTTGGCGTTGCCGAGGACGCCCGCGGTCTCCTTGACCGAAGCGGCCACCTTCTGCGGGCCCTTGCTCTTCGCGGCCTTCTTGAAGAAGACCACGCCCACCAGTCCGAGGACGACCGCGATCAGCACGTTCGCCGCGAAGGAGAGCAGGAAGCAGAGGGCCATGTTCCAGCCGCTCCAGGTGCGAATGCCGTACGCCAGCGCGAAGTTGAGCATCGGCAGGGAGAACAGCAGGACCACCGCGGCGACGGTGAACGCGCCGCCGCCCGCCACACCGCGCTTGACGTCCTGCTTGAGCTGCGCCTTGGCCAGTGCGATCTCGTCGTGCACCAGCGCGGACATCTCGGTCGTCGCCGAGGCGAACAGCTGGCCGATGCTGCGTTCGGCGCCGACCGGGCTGCCGTCGGGTGCGCTCATCGCGTACTCCCTCTTCTGCATGTGTTTGTACCGTCTGGTCAGATCATGCCGGACCGTCGTTGTCCTCGCCTGCCCCGCCCGTCACTTCGGCAAGCCCGTGCCGTTGTTCCGCGGCCTTCTCCTCGGCGATCCTGCGGTGCTCGGCGGCCTTGCGGTCGTGGAGTTCGGCCATGCGCAGGTGGTACGCCGGGTCGTCCTGCTCGTAGATGTCGGGGATGCCGTCGAGGTCCTCGTCGCGTTCCTCGTCCTCGTACATCCTGCGGTACCTGGCGTTGCGCAGCTTGAGCAACACGGTCGCGCACAGGGCCGCGGTGAGGGAGCCGACGAGGACGGCCGCCTTCACCTCGTCGGCGAGCATCTGGTCGCCGACGAACGCGAGTTCCCCGATGAGCAGCGACACCGTGAAGCCGATGCCCGCCAGCGAGGCGACCGCGAAGACGTCGGGCCAGGCAAGGTCGTCGCTGAGCGAGGCCCGGGTGAAGCGTGCCGTCAGCCAGGTCCCGCCGAAGATGCCGACCGCCTTGCCGACGAGGAGTCCGAGGACCACGCCCAGGGTCTCCGGTTTCGTGAACACGTCACCCAACGCGCCCCCGGAGAGCGCCACTCCGGCGCTGAACAGCGCGAACAGCGGCACCGCGAGCCCCGCCGACAGCGGCCGTACGAGATGTTCGACGTGCTCTCCGGGGGAGTGCTTCTCGTCGTCGTGGGTGGTGCAGCGCAGCATCAGGCCCATCGCCACGCCCGCGATCGTCGCGTGGACGCCGCTGTTGTACATCAGCGCCCAGATCACCACCGCGAGCGGGACGTAGACGTACCAGCCGCGCACGCCCCGGCGCGGCAGCAGCCAGAACACGGCGAGGCCGACGGCCGCGCCGGCGAGCGCGGCGAAGTTGATCCGGGCGGTGAAGAAGATCGCGATGATCAGGATCGCGAACAGGTCGTCGACGACGGCGAGGGTGAGCAGGAAGGCGCGCAGGGCGCTCGGCAGGGAGGTGCCGATGACCGCGAGGACGGCCAGCGCGAACGCGATGTCGGTCGCGGTCGGCACCGCCCAGCCCTCCAGCGAGCCGCCGCCGGCGAGGTTCGTCAGCGTGTACACGAGCGCCGGTACGGCCATCCCGCACAGGGCCGCCACGACGGGCAGAGCGGCGGCCTTGGGGTCGCGGAGGTCACCGGCGACGAGCTCGCGCTTGAGTTCGATGCCGGCGACGAAGAAGAAGACGGCGAGCAGGCCGTCGGCGGCCCAGTGGGCGACCGACAGGTGCAGGCCGAGGGTGCCGGGGCCGAAGGAGTAGTGGCTGACGCTCTCGTAGCTGTCGTGCAGGGCGGGGACGTTGGCCCAGATCAGCGCGGCGACGGCGGCGATCAGCAGGAGGACACCGCCGACGGTCTCGGTCCGCAGGGCGTCCCCGACGAAGTTCCGCTCGGGCAGGGACAGCCGTCCCAGCACTTTGCGGGCGGCGGTGGAGCGGGGCGCGGTCACGGGGAGACCTCCGGGGTGGCGGGCAGCGCGGAACACTTGCCGACCAGACTTCCCGGCACACCTTGGCGCGTCTTTGACGCTTTTCCTACTGTACCCAAGCGCGGTGGGACGGGTTCTTCGGATCTCACGCCCAAGGGCCGTACGGGTACGTCCGTCCAGGGGGCGTGCGGGCGGGTCTACGGTCCTACGGGCGGGTCCACGGGTCTTACGAGTTGGTCTACGGGTCCTGCGGGCGGGTCTACGGGGCGTGCGGGCGGGGCGGCGGGTCGTACCGGCAGGTCTACGGCTCTCACCGTATGCGCGAAAGGGGCGCCCGGCATGTTCGCCGCCGGGCGCCCCTCCTCGTCGTAACCGCAGGTCAGTCCTCGCTGGGCGCGGCCGGGAGCTTGTCCTGGATCAGGGTCATGACGGTGGAGTCGGTCAGGGTCGTGACATCGCCCAGCTGTCGGTTCTCCGCCACGTCCCGCAACAGGCGGCGCATGATCTTGCCGGAGCGGGTCTTCGGCAGCTCGGCCACCGGGAGGATCCGCTTGGGCTTGGCGATCGGGCCCAGCACGCCTCCGACGTGGTTGCGCAGGTCGGCGACGAGGTTCTCGTCCTCGGCGTTCGCCGTGCCGCGCAGGATCACGAACGCGACGATCGCCTGCCCGGTCGTCTCGTCGGCCGCGCCCACCACGGCCGCCTCGGCGACGGCCGGGTGGGAGACGAGCGCGGACTCGACCTCGGTGGTGGAGATGTTGTGCCCGGACACGAGCATCACGTCGTCCACCCGGCCGAGCAGCCAGATGTCGCCGTCGTCGTCCTTCTTCGCGCCGTCACCCGCGAAGTACTTGCCCTCGAACCGCGACCAGTACGTGTCGAGGAACCGCTGGTCGTCGCCCCAGATGGTGCGCAGCATCGACGGCCACGGCTCGGTCAGCACCAGGTAGCCGCCACCGCCGTTCGGGACCTCGTTCGCCTCGTCGTCGACGACGGTCGCGGAGATGCCGGGCAGCGGGGTCTGCGCGGAACCGGGCTTGGTGTGCGTCACGCCCGGCAGCGGCGAGATCATCATCGCGCCGGTCTCGGTCTGCCACCAGGTGTCCACGATCGGGGTCCGGTCGGCACCGATGTGCTTGCGGTACCAGATCCACGCTTCGGGGTTGATCGGCTCGCCCACCGAACCCAGCACCCGCAGGCTGCTGAGGTCGAACTTCGCGGGGATGTCGTCGCCCCACTTCATGAACGTACGGATCGCGGTCGGCGCCGTGTAGAGGATCGTCACCCCGTACTTCTGGACGATCTCCCAGAAGCGGCCCTGGTGCGGGGTGTCGGGGGTGCCCTCGTACATGACCTGGGTCGCGCCGTTCGCCAGCGGGCCGTAGACGATGTACGAGTGGCCGGTGACCCAGCCGACGTCGGCCGTGCACCAGTAGACGTCGGTCTCCGGCTTGAGGTCGAAGACGGCGTGGTGGGTGTACGCGGCCTGGGTGAGGTAGCCGCCGGAGGTGTGCAGGATGCCCTTGGGCTTACCCGTCGTCCCCGAGGTGTACAGGATGAACAGCGGCTGCTCCGCCTCGAACGCCTCGGGCGTGTGCTCCGCCGACTGCCGGTCGACGAGCTCGTGCCACCACACGTCCCGCTCGTCGTTCCACGCGACGTCCTGGCCCGTGCGGCGGACCACGAGGACGTGCTCCACGCCGCTGTCCGCGCGGTCGACCGCGTCGTCCACGGCCGGCTTCAGCGCCGAGGGCTTGCCGCGCCGCCAGCCGCCGTCCGTGGTGATGACGACCTTGGCGTCCGCGTCCTGGATGCGCGTCGCGAGCGCGTCCGCCGAGAATCCGCCGAAGACCACCGAGTGCGCGGCGCCGATCCGCGCGCAGGCCAGCATCGCGACCGCGGTCTCGGGGATCATCGGCATGTAGACGGCGACCCGGTCGCCCTTCCGGACTCCCAGCTCCAGCAGGGCGTTCGCGGCCTTGGAGACCTCGTCCTTCAGCTCGGCGTAGGTGATCGCGCGGCTGTCGCCGGGCTCGCCCTCGAAGTGGATGGCGACCCGGTCGCCGTTGCCCGCCTCGACGTGCCGGTCCACGCAGTTGTACGCCACGTTGAGCGTGCCGTCCTTGAACCACTTGGCGAACGGCGGATTCGACCAGTCCAGCGTCTCGGTCGGTTCCTGCGCCCAGCTCAGGCGGCGGGCCTGCGCGGCCCAGAAGCCGAGCCGGTCAGCCTTGGCCTGCTCATACGCCTCCGCCGTGACATTGGCGTTCGCCGCCAGGTCGGCGGGGGGTGCGAACCTGCGCTCCTCGCGCAACAGGTTGGCCAGGCTTTCGTTGCTCACGGCATCTGCCTTTCCCGGGGTGTCCGTTGTGTCCCGGGCCAGCTCATCAGACCCGGGGGTCCGATGACAAGGGTCACCGAAATATTGGTTTAGACCTGTCATCGGACCCGTGGTCGGAGACGCGTGGCGCGGGTCTTTCGTACCCACGGACGCCGGGTGAACCAGGTTCAGGCCGACACCTCCGCCACCCCCACCCCGTCGAACAACTCGCCCCCGTCCGCCTCGGTCAGCAAGTACGCCTGCGCCTCGCCGACATGGAAATACATCCCGTGCAGCTCCAACGCCCCCTCCCGCACCGCCCGGGCCACCGACTCGTGCCCCCGCAGATGCTCCAACTGCTGGACCACATTGGTCAGACACAGCTGCTCCACGGCGTCGGCGGGCGCCCTTCCCGCCAGCCGCGCCCAGGGCCTGCCGTCGTCGGCCATCCGCTCCAGGCTCGGCACCCCGTGCCGCAGCCACCGCTTCAACGGCGTCCGGGCGCCTCCGGGTTCTGCGTCGAGCAGCGCCTGCATGGCCCCGCAGCCGGAGTGCCCGCACACCGTGATCGATCTCACCCGCAGCACGTCCACCGCGTACTCGATCGCCGCGGCCACCGAGTCGTCCCCGCTCTCCTCGCCGGGCGGCGGCACGAGGTTGCCCACGTTCCGCACGACGAACAGGTCGCCGGGACCGCTGGAGGTGATCATCGACGTCACCAGCCGCGAGTCCGCGCAGGTCAGGAAGAGCTGCGAGGGCCGCTGCCCTTCCTTGGCCAGCCGGGCCAGCTCACCCCGCACGAGGGGCGCGGTGTCACGCTGGAACGCGCGGATGCCACGGGCGAGTTGACTGACGGCGGTGTCGGGGTCGGGGTCGGTGTCTGGGGCGGCGGGAGTGGCGGTGCCGCTGGTGGTAGGGGTGTTGGCGGTGGTACCGGTGCGGGGGTGGTTGGGGGCGCCTGTGACGGGGTCGGTTCCGGTTCCGGTTGCGGGGTGGGGTGCGGTGTCGGGGGTGCTCGGCTGGGCGGTGCCGGGGGTGGGTGGGTCCGTCGGCTGGTCCGTCGGCTGGCCGGGCGACTGGTCGGTCGGCTGATGCGTCGGCTGATCTGTCCGCTCGGCCGGGTGGCTGCCGGTCGGGGCGGAACGCCGGTGGTCGCACTGGTGGTTGCGCCAGGGCGTCCAGGGGTGGCAGCGGCAGACGGTGGACGTCGTCGGCTCGCCGGTCGGGGCGTCGGCCGTGGTGCGGGCCGGTGCTCCGGTCGTCGTGCCGCTTGTCGTGCCGGCCGCGGTGTCGGCCGGTTCCGCCTCGCTCCCGGTGCGGTCCGGCCCGGTGTCGCGAACTCCCGTCCGCCGTCCGGTCAGTTCGGCGGTGCCTCCGCGCGCGGTGTGCGAGTTCTGCCAGTCCTGCAGTGACTCGTACGCCGCGTGGTCCATGAACGAACCGTCCAACTCCACGACGACATGGGTGCCTTGGGGTACGAGATGCAGGATGCGGCTGAGCCGCGGCACCGCGAGGAACGTCAACTGCCCTCGGACGTGTACGTGATGGACTCCTTCCTTCTCGTCGTGCGTGATGCGGGTGTGGGCGAGGCGGTTGAGCGCGACGGCCACAGCGACGGTGACCCCGAGGAGCACGCCTTCCAGGACGCCGAAGAGGACCACGCCGAGGGTGGTGACGACGTAGACCAGGACTTCGCGGTGGCGGGTCACCGTGCGGATGTGGTGTAGGGACACCATCTGGATGCCGACGGCCATCACAAGTGCGGCGAGCGAAGCGAGGGGGATCAGCTCCAGCACCGGGACCATCAGCAGCGCGGCTACCACTACGAGAACGCCGTGCAGCATCGTGGAGTTCCGGCTCACGGCACCGGCTTGCACATTCGCCGAACTCCGTACGGCCACTCCCGCGACGGGCAGTCCGCCGAGTGCGCCGGAGACGATGTTCGCGGCGCCCTGGCCCAGCAGTTCGCGGTTCAGGTCGGAGCGGCCGACGCGGGCGGAGAGCCCGGGCTGCCCGGCGACCAGCTTGTCCACGGCGACCGCGCCGAGCAGCGACTGCACGCTGCACACCAGCGTGGTGGTGAGCACGGCGGCGGCGATGCCGAGCGCGGGGCCCTCGGGGAGTCCGGCCAGCGCGTGACTGCTCCAGGACGGCAGGTCGACCTTGGCCAGGCTCAGCCCGGCGAGGGACGCGGTGAGGGTGGCCCCGGCGACGGCGACGAGCGCGGCCGGGATCGTGCGCATCAGGTGGCCGAGCCGGCCGGGGACGCGCGGCCACAGCAGCAGAAGGGCCAGCGTCAGCACGCTCATGGCCACGTCGGCGGGGTGCACGTCGGCCAACTGGGCGGGCAGCGCGCGGAGGTTGGCGAGGACCGAGCTCTGCGGGGTGCCGCCCAGCACGATGTGCAGCTGGGCGACGGCGATGGTGACACCGATGCCGGCCAGCATGCCGTGCACGATCGCGGGGCTGACGGCGAGCGCGGTGCGGGCCACGCGCAGGCAGCCCAGGACGAGTTGGGCGAGTCCCGCGAGGACGGTGATCGCGCAGGTCGTACGCCAGCCGTAGCGGTGGATCAGGTCGGCGGTGACCACGGTGAGTCCGGCGGCCGGGCCGCTCACCTGGAGGGGGCAGCCGCCGAGCCGGCCGGCGACGATTCCGCCCACGGCGGCGGCGACCAGGCCAGCCTGGAGGGGTGCGCCGGTGGCGAGGGCGATGCCCAGGGACAGGGGCAGGGCGATCAGGAAGACCGCGATGGAGGCCGACACATCGGCGCCCGCGATCCGGAAACGGCGGGGCGGGGGCGGCGGGCTGTGCGGCTGGGGGGCGCGCTTCGTCCGATTCTGATGCGAGTCGGTGACGCGGGTGGGTACGCAGGCAGACATGTCTTCCCGTCTTCTCCGGGGCGGCGCGGTCGCGGAACTGGTGGTCCCCGTCGGTGGCGGGGGTCGGTCGCGGCCGTGGGTCACGGCGTGCAGCGGCGGGATTTCTCAACGCTCGGTAAACGGATCGTAATGCAGAGTAAAGGTCAAGCATAGGCAATGCGGTCAAATGGACTAATAAGTCACCTCGTTGAGTGAAGTGGAAATTTCATCGGCTTGTCGTACTAATCCCACCTTCGGCCCCGTGCGACCTTGGCGGCGCTGTCGGGACTCCCGGCACATCGCCAGAGAACGCCTTGATCGGCGTCGGTCCGAACGAAGGAAGAAGGTGGGCGGACATGGCCGCCACCCAGAGGATCACCGCGGGCGCCGTGGTCGCCGCGGCCTGTGCCGCGTCGCTCGCCGGTTGCGCGATCGGTGACAACGGTTCCCCGCACGGAGCGCACGGTCCGCACAAGGCGGCGCCCGCTCCGGCACCCAAGAGCGGAGTCCGCCTGATCGGGGACGGCTCCACGTCGTACACCGGGGCGCAGCCGCATCTGCCCAGACCGGAGCGGCTCAAGCCCGGTCAGAAGCCCCCGCAGTTCGTGGTCTTCTCCTTCGACGGCGCCGGTGAGGACAGCCAGAAGCTGTTCTCCCACTTCCGCAAGGTCTCCAAGGCCAACCACGCGAACATGACGTACTTCCTCAGCGGCGTGTACATGCTGCCGGAGGACAAGCGCGACCTCTACAAGCCCCCGGAGCACTCGCCCGGCGCCTCCGACATCGGCTTCAACGACGAGCAGGGCATCTCCGACACCGTGAAGCAGCTGCGCCTGGCGTGGCTGGAGGGCAACGAGATCGGCACCCACTTCAACGGTCACTTCTGCGGCAAGAACGGCGGGGTCGGCGAGTGGTCGGTCGCCGAGTGGAAGAGCGAGATCGCCCAGGCGAAGCAGTTCGTGAAGACCTGGAAGACCAACTCCGGGATGAAGAAGGCCTCTCCGCTGCCCTTCGACTACGACAAGGAGCTGGTCGGCGCCCGCACGCCCTGCCTGGAGGGCCAGGCCAACTTCATGAAGGCGGCGAGCCAGCTGGGCTTCCGCTACGACACCAGCGGGGTCAACGAGCAGATGTGGCCCAAGAAGAAGGAGGGGCTGTGGGACCTGTCCATGCAGCTCGTCCCCTTCCCGGGCCACTCGTACCAGCAGCTGACCATGGACTACAACTTCATGGTCAACCAGTCCGGCACGCAGACCCAGGGCGACCCCGACAAGTACGACCAGTGGGGCGACGAGATGCGTGACGGCCTGCTCAAGGGCTTCGACCGCGCCTACGACGGCAACCGTGCGCCCCTGGTCATCGGCAACCACTTCGAGTCCTGGAACGGCGGCACCTACATGCGTGCCCTCGACGAGGTCATCGAGAAGGTCTGCAACAAGTCCGAGGTGCGCTGTGTCTCCTTCCGTGAACTGGCCGACTGGCTGGACGCCCAGGACCCGCAGACCCTGGCCAAGCTGCGCGGACTGAACGTCGGCGAGGCGCCGAAGGAGGGCTGGACGTCCTTCCTGACCGGCAGCCCCGCCCCCGCCCCGAAGGGTGTCCCCGGGGCGCCGGCGGTCAAGCAGTAGGCGATCCCGGGAGGGCCCGCCGCGCGCGTGGCGTCACGCGGTGGCGGTGACGCTCTCGCCGAGCACGAAACCGGGGTCGACCTGCGCCGCCAGGTCGACCCCGGTGCGCTCGTTGCCCCAGCTCTGCGCGTTCTTCAGATGGAAGTGCACGGTCTGGCGCGTGTACCGCTCCCAGTCCCGCAGTTCGTACGTGGCGTCGGCGGCGATCTCCAGCAGGCGCAGGGCGCGGCGATTGGCGTCCTCCAGGAGCTCGAACCGGGGCGGCCGGCCCTTCTCCATGGCGCGCACCCAGTCCGAGTGCCCCACTGTCACGAGCAGGTCGTCCCCGACCTCGGCGCGGAGGAAGTCGAGGTCGTCCTGGTCCCGCACCTTGTTGCCGACGACCTTCAGGACGATTCCGAAGTCACGGGCGTACTCCTTGTACTGGCGATAGACGGAGACCCCCTTCCGGGTCGGCTCGGCCACCAGGAACGTGATGTCGAAGCGGGTGAACATGCCGGAGGCGAAGGAGTCCGAGCCCGCCGTCATGTCCACCACGACGAACTCGTCGCGCCCGTCCACCAGGTGGTTCAGGCACAGCTCCACCGCTCCCGTCTTGGAGTGGTAGCAGGAGACCCCCAGGTCGGCGTCGGTGAAGGGGCCCGTGACCATCAAACGGACGGCTCCGCCGTCGAGTTCCACCGGCCGTGCGCAGGCGTCGTAGACCGGGTTGTCCTCGCGCACCCGCAGCAGCCGGGAGCCCTCGCCGGGCGGGGTCGTCTTGATCATCGTGTCGGCGGAGGCGATGCGCGGGTTGGTGCCGCGCAGGTGGTCCTTGATCAGGGGGAGGTGTTCGCCGAGTGCGGGCAGTGCGGCGGCCTCCGCCTCGTCCAGGCCGAGGGCGGGGCCCAGGTGCTGGTTGATGTCGGCGTCGACGGCGACGACGGGCTGGCCGGTGGCCGCGAGGTGGCGGATGAACAGGGAGGACAGGGTGGTCTTCCCGCTGCCGCCCTTCCCGACGAAAGCAATTTTCATGTTCACGAAGCGTAGTCGAGTCGTTGCTTTGCGTGGCAGGTGTGCGTGAAGAAGACCACTCCATCGTGGGGCGGACCCCGGGGATGGCTACTGTCGTACTCATGAGTACGACAGATGCGACCGCCGATCCGCTCGCGGCCCTGGGCACCCTGCCCGGAGTTCCCGAGGCCGTGGAGTCCATGCGCAAGGCCGTGGACCGGGTCTACGGGCACCGGGTCATGCGGCGTCGCAGCAACGAGCTCACCGCCGAGGCCGCCCTGCGCGGCGCCCGCGGTTCGGCCGCGCTGTCCGGTGCCGACTGGGCCCTCGAAGAGGTGCGCCGGCGTACCGACTTCAGCGGCGACGAGGAAGCCCGCACCATGGGCGCGGCCCTCCGGCTGTCCGCCGAGGCGGGCCAACTGCTGTCCATCTGGCGGCAGTCGCCCCTCCGGGTGCTCGCCCGGCTGCACCTGGTGGCGGCCGCGAGCGCCGACGACGCGGTCGGCCGGCCGCGGCAGCAGGGGGAGGCCGTGCACGAGCCGCTCGTCGAACTGGCGTTGCCGGGCGCGGCCGAGGTCTCCGGGCGGCTGGACGGGCTCGCGGACCTGATCATCGCGGGCGGCTCGGCACCGGCGCTGGTGACGGCCGCCGTCGTGCACGGCGAACTGCTCGCCCTGCGCCCCTTCACCTCCCGCAACGGCCTGATCGCGCGCACCGCCGAGCGGATCGTCCTCATCGGCAGCGGCCTCGACCCGAAGTCCGTCTGCCCGGCGGAGGTCGGCCACGCCGAACTGGGGCGCGCGGCCTACCTCGCCGCACTGGACGGATACGTGTCGGGCACCCCGGAGGGCATGGCCGCCTGGATCGCGCACTGCGGCAGGGCGGTCGAGCTGGGGGCGCGCGAGTCGACGGCGGTGTGCGAGGCGCTGCAGCGCGGCGCCGCTTAGCAGCCGGTCCCCGTATGAAAAAGGCCCCCTATTGGGGGGCGATCACAAGGGTGCGGCGGTACGAGGATTCGTACCGCCGCTGGCATGAGCCACCGGGTTACCAAGCGTCCTCGAAATTTTGCCCATCAGGTCGGGAACGTGGCCCGTCACCTGGTGCGGCTGGCCCGTAATCGACGGGTCGACGTCGCGTGGGTGCTCGGTGTTCATGCGCGGTCCGTGGGGCCAAATGCGGTATTTAAGGTGATCCTTTCGGATGTCCTTGGTCTCGCGGGCCGTTGAATCCTTTGTACTCCTGGCCCGGAGGAAGCGGAACCCCTCGCCGCGCTTCTTTACTTTTACGTTCAAAGGGTCACCAAACGCCCTAAACGGCCGTCGCTTTACGCCGGCTCGCGTACCAGACGAGCCCCGCCGTGGCCGCCGCCGCACCCACCGCCGCGGCCACGACCAGCGCGGGACGGGGCGGTACGGAGAGCGTGGGCAGTCGCTGCTTGAGCCGCACCGGACGGTTGAAGTCCAGAATCGGCCACCCGCGCGCGAGTGCCTCGCGGCGCAGAGTGCGGTCCGGGTTCACGGCGTGCGGGTGGCCCACGGACTCCAGCATCGGCACGTCCGTCGCCGAGTCGCTGTAGGCGAAGCAGCGGTCGAGGTCGTACCCCTCGGACTGCGCCAATTCCCTGATCGCCTCGGCCTTCGTCGGGCCGTACGCGTAGTACTCCACCTCTCCGGTGAAGCAGCCGTCGTCGCCCACGACCATGCGGGTCGCCACCACCCGGTCCGCGCCCAGGAGTTCACCGATCGGCTCGACCACCTCGGCGCCCGACGTGGACACGATCACCACGTCCCGGCCGGCCGAGTGGTGCTCCTCGATGAGCGAGGCCGCCTCGTCGTAGATGATCGGGTCGATCAGGTCGTGCAGCGTCTCGGCGACGATCTCCTTGACCTGCTGGACGTTCCAGCCGCGACAGAGCGCGGACAGGTACTTGCGCATCCGCTCCATCTGGTCGTGGTCCGCGCCGCCGGCGAGGAAGACGAACTGCGCATAGGCGGTCCGCAGGGCGGCCCTCCGGTTGATCAGTCCGCCTTGGTAGAAGGACTTGCCGAAGGTGAGCGTGCTCGACTTCGCAATGACCGTCTTGTCCAGGTCAAAGAAGGCTGCTGTGCGGGGCAAGGAGTGGTTTTCCACAACCCAGAGCATAGGCGCAGCCCATTCGGCGTAAGGTGAGGCGCGTGGGTTTGCCTGAGAGGCCTCTCGGGTACACCATGGAAGTCACGGATCGTTCGCGACCGTGCTAACGCGGTCCGGCTCCTCCCCCCCCGAGTCGGCCGTGAAGACGACCCCCACTCTCCCCCCCGGTGGGGGTCGTCGCATGTCCGGACGCGTTTTCGCTCCCTGCGTGCGGTCGTGAGACCGACCCGAGGCGGCTGGTGCCGCCTTTTTTCATGCCCGGAAACCGTCACTGTGCGTAGTTTGCGGACTGCGCTGTGGAACTCGTACAGAGGCCAGTACAGGGGTCACCGGTATGGGTGAAGGCGATATTCACAGGCCCTGAGTTGTCCACAGTTTTCGACCAAGATCCACACGATTTCCGCGATGCCCGCACCGTGATTCCAACGCGTCCTCGCTCGCGGCGAGTTCATGGGCCCGTTCCGTTTGTCGGACGCGTTTGGCCGGTTTCTGTCGGCCGTGCATAAAGGGCCGATCACCGGTTCTCCGCACGTTTGGGAATCGCGTGGCCGCAGGGGTGACGCGAGAGACATCGATGGGGGATGGAAAACATGGCCGGAACTGTCACAGGCGATCCGCGGCCGGCCGCCGGAGGGCGACAGGGCGGACCCCTGATCGTCACCGAGGACGCCGAGCTCCTCGACGACCTGCTGCGCCTGTGCGCGGCGGCCGGCGCGACACCCGAGGTCCACCACGGGGTGCCGGAGCGCAGGGGCGACTGGGAGACGGCACCGCTCGTCCTGGTCGGCGACGACGCGGTCCGACGGATGCGCGGAGCCGCCCGCCGACGCGGGGTGGTGCTGGTCGGCCGCGACCAGGACGACTCCGGGGTCTGGCGGCGGGCCGTCGAGATCGGCGCCGATCACGTCCTGATGCTGCCCGACGGCGAGCAGTGGCTCGTCGACCGCATCGCCGACGTCGCCGAGGGCGTCGGCCGCCCCGCGCTCACCGTGGGCGTCATCGGCGGCCGTGGCGGGGCCGGGGCGTCCACGCTGGCCTGCGCGCTCGCCGTCACCTCCGCGCGTGAGGGGCTGCGCACCCTCCTGGTGGACGCGGATCCGCTGGGCGGCGGACTCGACGTACTCCTCGGCGGTGAGACGGCGGAGGGCCTGCGCTGGCCCGCGTTCGCCGCCTCGCGCGGCCGGGTAGGCGGCGGCGCCCTGGAGGAGTCGCTCCCCGAACTGCACTCCCTCCGGGTGCTCAGCTGGGACCGCGGCGACTGCGTCGCCATCCCGCCGCAGGCGGTACGGGCGGTGCTCGCGGCGGCCAGGAGGCGCGGTGGCACGGTCGTGGTCGACCTGCCCCGCCGCATCGACGACGGCGTCGCCGAGGCCCTGGCCCAACTCGACGTGGGCCTCCTGGTGGTCCCCGCCGAACTCCGCGCCGTCGCGGCGGCCGGCCGGGTCGCGTCCGCCGTCGGCATGGTCCTGCGCGACCTCCGCGTGGCCGTACGCGGCCCGTACGCCCCCGGCCTCGACGACCGCGAGGTGGCCCGCCTCCTCGCCCTGCCCCTCGTCGGAGAGGTGCCCGCGGAGTCCGGGCTGCTCCGGCCGCACGAGGGCAAGTCCCCACCGGGGACGGCGGGGAAGGGGCCGCTGGCCCGGTTCTGCCGGGAGTTCCTGGAGCGGGCACTGGTCGAGGCGGGTGGCGCATGAGGGGGCTGGTGGGGAGCGGTGGCGGCCCTTCCGGAGGTACTGCCGTGGGTGGCGCCGGGGCGAGCAGTGGGCCGGAGATGCCCGCAGGGTTGCTCGACGGTGTGCGGCGGTGGCTGGCCGAGAGCGGGGGTGAGCCGACTCCCGCGCGGGTCGCGCAGGCGCTGCGGGAGCAGGGGCGGGTGCTGGGGGACGCCGAAGTGCTGGGCGCCGCAGAGCAGTTGAGGTCCGAGCTGGTGGGCAGCGGGCCGCTGGAGCCCCTGCTCGCCGACCCTTCCGTGACCGACGTCCTCGTGTCGGCCCCGGACCGGGTGTGGGTCGACCGGGGCGGCGGCCTGGAGCTGACCGGCGTCTCCTTCCCGGACGCGGCGGCCGTCCGGCGCCTCGCGCAGCGCCTGGCCGCGGTGGCCGGACGCAGGCTGGACGACGCCCGCCCCTGGGCCGACGCCCGGCTGCCCGACGGGACCCGGCTGCACGCGGTCCTGCCCCCGGTGGCCGTCGGCTGCACCTGCCTGTCGCTGCGTGTCGTACGACCGCGCGCGTTCACGCTCGGCGAACTGGTCACGGCGGGCACGGTGCCGCCGGGCGGGGACCGCATCCTGCGGGCGCTGATCGAGGCACGGCTCTCGTTCCTGATCAGCGGCGGCACGGGCAGCGGCAAGACGACCTTGCTGAGCGCGCTGCTGGGGCTCGTCGGACCGGGCGAGCGGGTCGTACTGGCCGAGGACTCGGCGGAGTTGAGGCCGGACCACCCCCACGTCGTACGGCTGGAGAGCAGACCCGCCAACCAGGAGGGCGCCGGACTCGTCACGCTCCAGGACCTCGTCCGCCAGGCCCTCCGGATGCGACCGGACCGGCTGGTCGTCGGCGAGGTGCGCGGCCCTGAGGTCGTCCACCTCCTCGCGGCCCTCAACACGGGCCACGAGGGCGGCTGCGGCACGGTCCACGCGAACGCGGCGGCAGACGTACCGGCCCGCCTGGAGGCCCTGGGTACGGCTGCGGGCCTCGACCGGGCCGCGCTGCACAGCCAGTTGGCGGCCGCGCTGTCGGTGGTCCTGCATCTCGTACGGGACCGGGCCGGGCGGCGACGGATCGCCGAGGTCCATGTCCTGGAGCGGGACGGGTCGGGGCTGGTGCGGACGGTGCCGGCGTTGCGGTGGGGGGTGGAGGCGTTCGCGTACGAGCGGGGGTGGGAGCGGTTGCGGGGGCTGATTCGGGGCGGCGGTGAGGGGAGTTAGGGGTGAGCCGGTGGGTCAGTGGGTTGGCGTGGTGCGGGAGTTGGTGGCCCCGGAGTCGGGCGGAGTCATGACGGGCGTGGGTCCGGGATCGGGCGTGGTGGCGGCGAGTGGGAGTGGTGATGGGTGAGGTGTCGGGCGGGGTGGTCGTGGTGTGTGCCGGGGTTCTGGTGTGGCTGATGGGCGGGCGACAACCCGGATCTCGGCGGGCCGAGTTGCTGTTCGCGGGCAGTGGAGGCGTGGGCGTAGGACCGCCGTCCTGGGAGCGCGCCTTCGGTGAACTGCGCCGGATCAGGGGGCGGTTGCAGGTCGAGTGGTGGGCGCTGGGGATCGGGCTGGTGGTCGCGGTGCTGGGGGCCTCGGTGGTTCCGGTCGTCGCGGGGGCGGTCGGAGTGCCGTTGCTGCGGCGGGTGCGGATCGCCGGGGAGGCGCGTCGGGCCGGGGAGGCGCGGGGGGACGCGGTGATCGCGCTGTGTTCGACGCTCGCGGGCGAGGTGCGGGCCGGGCGGCAGCCGGGGGAGGCGTTGCTGCGGGCGGCGCAGGACTCCGGCGGGCTCGGGGAGGCGCAGGCCGGGGTGTTGGCGGCGGCGCGGTTCGGCGGAGATGTGCCGGGCGCGCTCACCTCGGCGGCGCGACAGCCGGGCGCGGAGGGGCTGTTGGGGCTGGCCGCGTGTTGGCGGGTCGCCGTGGACCAGGGCGCCGGGCTCGCGGCGGGACTCGACCGGCTCGAAGGGGCGTTGCGTGCCGACCGAGACCAACGGGCTGACTTGCGGGCCCAGTTGGCGGGGGCGCGGGCGACCGCCGTGATGCTCGCCGGGTTGCCGGTGCTCGGGCTGTTGCTGGGTGCGGCGATGGGCGCGGATCCGTTGCGGGTGCTGCTGCACAGCGGGGCGGGGTTGGGGTGCCTGCTGGTCGGGGGGTTGCTGGAGGGCGTGGGGCTGTGGTGGGCGATGCGGATTGTGCGGGGGGTGGAGGTGATGTGAGCGGTGGTGGGGCGCGGGTCGGAGTCGGAGTCGGGTTGGTGGCGGCGGTAGTTGGCCGGAGTCGGTGTTGGTGGTCGGAGGCAGGAGGTCGTATGGGTGCGGAAGTTGTCCACAGTCTGGGGGTGGCCCTGGCGGCGGTGCTGGCCGTGGGGTGGCTTGCGTGGTGGCTGGACGGGGTGCGGCGTGAGCGGAGGGCGCGGCGGAGGTTGGCCGAGCTGCTGCTTCGGGAAATGCGGGAAGCGCGAGCAGCGCGGGCGGTCCACGAAGTTCCGGAAGGGGTGCCCAACAGGCCGGGGTTCGCGGTGCGGGACGTCGCTCGGCGGTGGTTGCCCGTGGCCGGTGTGGTGGGGGCCGGGTGGGTGGTGGTCGGCGGCGTTGCCGGCGCCGTGGTCGGCGGGGTTCTCGCCGGCGGGCTGTGGCAGTGGCGGCGCCGGCAGGCGGCCGGGGACACCGGTGCCGAGCGCGATGCCGCCACCGCCGCCCGCCAACTCCCCCTTGCCGCCGATCTGCTGGCCGCCTGCATCGCCGCCGGGGCCTCGCCGGTGATCGCGTCCCAGGCGGTGGGCGAGGCGCTCTCGGGGCCCGTGGGGGAGCGGCTGGCGCGGGCCGCGGCTGAGGTGCGGCTCGGCGGCGAACCGGCCGATGCCTGGCGGAGGTTGGCCGCGCTTCCGGGCGCGGGGCCGTTGGCCCGGTTACTTGAACGGGCCGATGAGTCGGGGCTGCCCGCCGCCGGACCGGTAGCGCGGCTCGCGGCGGAGGCTCGCGCCGAGTGGACCCGTACCGCGACGGCACGGGCTCGGCGGGCGGCCGTTCTGATCACCGCGCCGGTGGGGCTCTGTTTTCTGCCCGCGTTCATCGCGGTCGGCGTACTGCCCGTGGTGATCGGGCTCGCGGGCGGTGCGGCGGGAGGGGGTGGCGGCTGACGGGAGGAGCACGGCGGTGACGGGCGTACGACGAACGACGACTCACCAAGCAAGCGAAACAAGTGAAGCAAGCGAAGCCGGCAATCAAGTGAAGCAAGCAACCAAGCGAAGCAAGCAAGTGAACTGACGGGAACCTCACGGGGGTTGAGATGTACAAGGCAGTGCAGGCGATGCAAGCGGTGCAGGCAGTGGCGGTGCGGGGCGTGCGAGCGGTGCGGGAGCGGTGGGGTGCGGCGGCGCGCAGGGACGCCGGGATGGCCACCGCCGAGTACGCGATGGGGCTGGTCGCGGCGGTGGCGTTCGCGGTGGTGCTCTACAAGGTGGTGACCAGCGGCGCGGTCAGCGCGGAGTTGCAGAGCATCGTGAAGCGGGCTCTCGATGCGCAGGTGTGAACGCCGGGGCGGGGACCGGGGGTTCGTGACGGCGGAGGCGGCCGTGGTGCTGCCGGTGCTGGTGATGTTCGCGATGGCGCTGGTGTGGGGGCTGCTGGTGGTGGCCGCGCAGATCCAGTGCGTGGACGCGGCCCGTTCGGGTGCTCGGGCGGCGGCTCGGCAGGATCCCGCCGACGCGGTTGTCCAGGTGGTCCGGGACACGGCGCCGCGTGACGCGAAGGTCACGGTCGGCCGGGAGGGCGACCAGGTCCATGTGGTCGTCGTCGCGAAACCCCCGGTGTTGAGCGGGCTGCCCTTCGAAGTGCGCGAGGAGGCCGTGGCGTTGGCGGAGGAGACGGTGGGCGAGGGGAGGGCGGTGCCGTGAGGCGGTGGATCGCGGCGGGGCGGTGTGTGGTGTCGGCGCGGGGGCGGCGTAGGAGATCCCGGGGCTCGGATCGTGGGTCCGCCACCGTGTGGAGCCTTGGTGGGATGGCCGTGATGTGTGTCGTGTTCGGGGTGGTGCTGGCTCTGGGGCAGGCCGTCGTGGCCCGGCATCGTGCGGCCGGCGGTGCGGATCTCGCGGCGCTGGCGGCGGCCGACCACTGGGCCGAGGGCGGTGCGGGGGCCTGCGCGCGGGCGGAGCGGGTGGCGCGGGCGCAGGGAGTCCGGATCGTGCGGTGCGCGATCGTGGGTGAGACGTCGGACGTGACGGCGTCGGCGGGCGGGGGACCGTTCGCGACGGAGGTGAGGTCACGGGCGGGACCTGCGGGGCCGGCGGCGACACCGCTGCCCTCACCGCCCCCTGCGGTACCGGTGCCCTCCCTGCCCCCTGCGGCACCGGCACCGGCACAGACACCGGCACCGTGGGCATCCGTGCCACCGGTACCCGCACCCGTGCCCTGAGCCGATGTCTACCGATGCCGTGCGGCGGCGTTGCGGGCCGCCTGTGCCGTGCTGCCCGTCAGACCCCGCCCACCCGCTCGCCGGGCGCCCCTGACGCCTCCCCCGGCACATCGCCCGGCACCTCACCGGCCCCAGCCCCCTCCGGCGCTCCCCGCAACAGTTCCGTGAGCAGCCGCACGGCCCCCCGCTTGTGCAGCGGTTCGTTGCCGTTGCCGCACTTGGGGGACTGGATGCACGACGGGCAGCCGGCGTCGCATTCGCAGGCGGCGATGGCCTCGCGGGTGGCGGTGAGCCAGGCGCGGGCCGTGTGGAAGGCGCGTTCCGCGAAGCCCGCGCCGCCGGGGTGGCCGTCGTAGACGAAGACCGTGGGGAGCAGGGTGTCGGGGTGGAGCGGGACGGAGACGCCGCCGATGTCCCAGCGGTCGCAGGTGGCGAAGAGAGGAAGCATGCCGATCGAGGCGTGTTCGGCGGCGTGGAGGGCGCCGCCGAGGATCTCGGGGTTGATGCGGGCGGCGTCGAGCTGGTCCTCCGTGACCGTCCACCAGACGGCGCGGGTGCGGAGGGTGCGTGGAGGGAGGTCGAGTTTGGATTCGCCCAGGACCTCGCCGGTGATGACCCGTCGGCGGAGGAAGGAGACGACCTGGTTGGTGACTTCGACGGAGCCGTAGCACAACCGGCCCTGGCCCCACGGGATTTCGACGTCCGTCTCCAGGACGGAGATGGCCGTGGTGTCGCGGGCGACCGTCGAGTAGGGCGGGCTGGCCTCCTCGACCAGGGCCACCGAGTCCTCCAGGTCCAGGGAGCGCACCAGGTACGTGCGGCCCTGGTGGAGGTGGACGGCGCCCTCGTGGACGGACGCGTGGGAGGCGGCCTCGTCGACCGTGCCCAGGAGGCGGCCGGTGCCGTTCTCGACGACCTGGACCGGGCGCCCGCCCCCGCCGCGGATGTCGGTGAGGTCGGCGGCCCGTTCGCGGCGCGTCCAGTGCCAGGCCTTCGCCCGGCGGCGGAGCAGCTTCGCGGACTCCAGCTGGGGGAGGAGGTCCGCCGTCGCCGGGCCGAAGAGGTCCAGGTCCTCTTCGGTGAGCGGGAGTTCCGCTGCCGCCGCGCACAGGTGGGGGGCCAGGACGTACGGGTTGTCCGGGTCCAGGACGGTGGACTCGACCGGCTGGTCGAAGAGGGCCTCCGGGTGGTGGACGAGGAAGGTGTCCAGAGGGTCATCGCGGGCGATCAGAACGGCGAGCGCTCCTCGGCCGGAGCGTCCGGCGCGGCCCGCCTGCTGCCACAGGGAGGCGCGGGTGCCGGGGTAGCCGGCGATCAGGACGGCGTCCAATCCCGAGACGTCGATGCCGAGTTCGAGGGCGGTGGTGGCGGCGAGGCCGAGCAACTCGCCGGAGTGGAGGGCGCGTTCGAGGGCGCGGCGTTCCTCGGGGAGGTAGCCGCCGCGGTAGGCGGCGACCCGCCGGGACAGCGAGCGGTCGACCTCGGCGAGGCGTTCCTGGGCGATGAGCGCGATCAGCTCGGCGCCCCTCCGCGACCGTACGAAGGCCACCGAGCGGACGCCCTGGACGGCGAGGTCGGTCAGCAGGTCGGCGGTCTCGGCGGTGGCCGTGCGGCGGACCGGGGCGCCCTTCTCGCCGTGGAGTTCGGTGAGCGGGGGCTCCCAGAGGGCGAACACCAGCTCACCGCGCGGTGAGGCGTCGTCGGCGACCTCGACGACCGGGAGGCCGGTGAGGCGGCGGGCGGCGACGGAGGGCTCGGCGGCGGTGGCGGAGGCGAGGAGGAAGACGGGGGAGGAGCCGTAGCGGGCGCAGAGGCGGCGCAGCCGGCGCAGCACCTGGGCGACGTGGGAGCCGAAGACGCCCCGGTAGGTGTGGCACTCGTCGATGACGACGTACTTCAGGGACTTCAGGAAGGAGGACCAGCGCGGGTGCGAGGGCAGTATGCCCCGGTGGAGCATGTCGGGGTTGGTCAGGACGTAGTTGGCGTACTGGCGGACCCACTCGCGTTCCTCGAACGGGGTGTCGCCGTCGTACACGGCCGGGCGAACCGCATTGCCCAGAGGTTGTGAAAGTTCCTTCACGGAACGCAGCTGGTCGGCTGCCAGGGCTTTCGTGGGGGCCAGGTAGAGCGCGGTGGCGCCGCGGCCGTTCGGCGCCTCGGAGCCGTCCAGGAGCGTCGAGAGGACCGGTACCAGATAAGCCAGCGACTTGCCCGAGGCGGTGCCTGTGGCAACGATCACTGACTCGCCGTCCAGGGCGTGCTCGGCCGCCTGTGCCTGATGGGCCCAGGGGTGTTCGACACCGGCTTCCTGGACGGTGGCGATCACCTCCGCGCGAATCCGGTCAGGCCAGACGGCATGGCGGCCCTCACGTGGGGGCAAGTGCTCCGTATGAGTGATGCGCGAAGCCCGGCTCGGTCCCGACGCCAGCCGGTCCAGAACCGTGCTCGGCGAGAGGCCGGACACGGTGTCCGCCGAGGGTCGATCGGTTCGCTGATTCTTGGCCATCGGCACCGAGTGTGTCACTGGCGTGACGGACAATGGAGCCAAGGCGTCGTGCACGCCCTGCGGTAAGTGATTGAATGCCATCGCGGCTGGCGAACCGTCCTGGGGGCTCTGCCGAGGTGTCCCATGGGATGACCGCTCGATAGCAAGGTGCTGGAGGATCCGTGGACCTGTCCCTGTCGACCCGTACCGTCGGCGATCGTACGGTCGTCGAGGTCGGTGGCGAAATCGACGTATATACCGCGCCCAAGTTGCGCGAACAGCTGGTCGAGCTGGTGAACGACGGGAGTTTCCACCTCGTCGTGGACATGGAGGGAGTCGACTTCCTCGACTCCACCGGGCTCGGCGTGCTGGTCGGCGGCCTGAAGCGGGTGCGTGCCCACGAGGGCTCGCTGCGCCTGGTCTGCAACCAGGAGCGCATTCTGAAGATCTTCCGTATCACCGGCCTCACCAAGGTGTTCCCGATTCACACCTCGGTCGAGGAAGCGGTGGCGGCCACCGACTGACCGACCGTTCAGGGAGCGGTGTGAGACCGCTCCCCGATCGGCCGTATAGACGACCGGCGGACCGGGCTTTCGGCGGCCCGGCCCTCCGACAGCACGCCCGTAGTCCCGAGGGGGATGCATGGCCACCGTTGAACTCCGCTTCAGCGCGCTGCCCGAGCACGTCAGGACCGCCCGTCTGGTGGCGGCAGCGGTGGCGCGCAGGGCCGGAGTGGACGAGGCCGTACTCGACGAGGTCAGACTCGCCGTGGGCGAGGCCTGTTCCCGCGCCGTCGGGCTGCACCAGAGCAGTGGGATCACCGCCCCGGTGAAGGTGCTGCTGATCGAGGAGGAGAAGCAGTTCTCCATCGAGGTCGGCGACGAGGCACCACGCTCGGCCCCCGGCGACAAGGCGCCCGGGGCGCTGGGCTCCGACCCGGACGCGGAGACCGAGGAGGACGAGATGGGCCTCGCTGTCATCAGCGGGCTCGTCGACGACGTCGAGGTCACCGCCGGGGAGCACGGCGGCTCGATCCGTATGACCTGGCCGACGACACCGCCGGCCACGACGCTTTCCTGAGACCCGCCGTACAACACAAGACCCGCCGCACGTCACAGCCGAAGGGCCCTGCTGAGCAGGGCCCTTCGGCATTTCCGAGAGAGGGCGGCCGGGGTGTCTTCCCGGATGTGTCCCCCGGTGTATCCCCGGCGCGACTGAATTCGTGAATCAATTCACGATCAATGCTTCCCGGTGCCCCGATAATTTGATCAAGCACCAATGCTTTCAAGGCATTACTATGCGAAGGCCAATTCCGTTTGCCGCGCTCTGTTTTGATCAGGTTCCGGTACCTACAATCCGTCCACATCTTGAGCTCAGCACAGGCGTCAAGGAGGACGAATGGCGGGGCTTTCTACCCCTCAGCAGTTTGACCACCCCACAACCTTCGCAGCCGCAGTTCTGACCGACGACAACCGCATCCTCGTGATGGTGATCGGCCTCGTGGCGCTGGCCGCGCTCGTGGTCGCGGGCATCCTGGTCCGCGAGGTGCTCGCGGCCGGTGAGGGCACGGACAGCATGAAGAAGATCGCGGCAGCGGTCCAGGAGGGCGCCAACGCCTATCTGGGACGGCAGTTGCGCACGGTCGGCGTATTCGCCGTGATCGTTTTCTTCCTGCTTCTGCTGCTCCCCGCGGACGACTGGAATCAGCGCGCCGGACGGTCGATCTTCTTCCTGATCGGCGCGGTGTTCTCGGCGACCACCGGCTATATCGGCATGTGGCTCGCCGTACGCAGTAATGTCCGTGTCGCCGCGGCGGCCCGGGAAGCGACCCCGGCGGAGGGTGAGCCGGAAAAGGATCTCACCGCCGTCTCGCACAAAGCAATGAAGATCGCTTTCCGTACGGGCGGCGTCGTCGGCATGTTCACGGTGGGGCTCGGTCTGCTGGGCGCCTCGTGCGTGGTGCTGGTGTACGCGGCCGACGCGCCCAAGGTGCTGGAGGGATTCGGCCTCGGAGCCGCCCTCATCGCCATGTTCATGCGCGTCGGCGGCGGCATCTTCACCAAGGCCGCCGACGTCGGCGCCGACCTGGTCGGCAAGGTCGAGAAGGGCATCCCGGAGGACGACCCGCGCAACGCCGCGACCATCGCCGACAACGTGGGCGACAACGTCGGCGACTGCGCGGGCATGGCGGCCGACCTCTTCGAGTCGTACGCCGTGACGCTGGTCGCCGCGCTGATCCTCGGCAAGGCGGCCTTCGGCGACTCCGGGCTCGCCTTCCCGCTGCTCGTGCCGGCGATCGGTGTGATCACCGCCATGATCGGCATCTTCGCGGTGGCGCCACGCCGGACCGACCGCAGCGGCATGTCCGCGATCAACCGGGGATTCTTCATCTCCGCGGTGATCTCGCTCGTGCTGGTGGCGGTCGCGGTCTTCGTCTACCTGCCGTCGTCCTACGGCGGTCTCGACGGCGTCACCGACGCGGCGATCAAGGCCAAGGACGGCGATCCGCGGATCCTCGCGCTCGTCGCCGTGGCCATCGGCATCGTGCTCGCCGCGCTGATCCAGCAGCTGACCGGCTACTTCACGGAGACCAACCGCCGTCCCGTGACGGACATCGGCAAGACCTCGCTCACCGGCCCGGCCACCGTGATCCTCGCCGGGATCTCGCTGGGCCTCGAATCGGCCGTCTACACCGCCCTGCTGATCGGTCTCGCGGTGTACGGGGCGTTCCTCCTCGGGGGCGCCTCGATCATGCTGGCGCTGTTCGCGGTGGCGCTGGCCGGCACAGGTCTGCTCACCACGGTCGGCGTGATCGTCGCCATGGACACCTTCGGGCCGGTCTCCGACAACGCGCAGGGCATCGCCGAGATGTCCGGCGACGTCGAGGGCGCGGGCGCGCAGGTGCTCACCAACCTGGACGCGGTGGGCAACACCACCAAGGCCATCACCAAGGGCATCGCCATCGCCACCGCCGTCCTGGCGGCGTCGGCGCTCTTCGGGTCGTACCGGGACGCGATCGTCACCGCCGCGAGCGACGTGGGCGAGAAGGTCTCCGGGGCGGGCGCGCCACTGAACCTGATGATGGACATCTCCCAGCCCAACAACCTGGTCGGGCTCATCGTCGGCGCCGCGGTCGTCTTCCTCTTCTCGGGGCTCGCGATCAACGCCGTCTCACGGTCCGCGGGGTCCGTGGTCTACGAGGTGCGGCGGCAGTTCCGCGAGCACCCCGGGATCATGGACCACACCGAGACGCCGGAGTACGGCCGCGTCGTCGACATCTGCACCAAGGACGCGCTGCGCGAGCTGGCCACGCCCGGTCTGCTCGCCGTGCTCACGCCGATCGCGGTCGGGTTCACGCTCGGCGTCGGCGCGCTCGGCTCGTTCCTCGCGGGCGCGATCGGCACCGGCACGCTGATGGCGGTCTTCCTCGCGAACTCGGGCGGTGCCTGGGACAACGCGAAGAAACTCGTCGAGGACGGCCACCACGGCGGCAAGGGCAGTGAGGCCCACGCCGCCACGGTGATCGGCGACACGGTCGGCGACCCGTTCAAGGACACCGCCGGCCCGGCGATCAACCCGCTGCTGAAGGTGATGAACCTCGTCGCGCTGCTCATCGCGCCCGCGGTCATCAAGTTCAGCTACGGCGACGACAAGAACATCGGGGTGCGCATCGCGATCTCGGTGCTCGCGTTCCTCGTGATCGCAGGCTCCGTGTACGTCTCCAAGCGCCGCGGGATCGCCGTGGAGGACGGGGACGACGCCGATCGCTCGGCCAAGTCGGCCGACGCGGCGGTCGTTTCGTAGGGGGTCCTGCGGGGCTCGGCTCAACGGGCGGGCGGATGGCGCGAGTTGTGGGCGCCGCCCGCCCGTTCCCGCTGTGTCCAGGACCTCGCCGTGAGCCTTCTCTCGCTTGGTGCAAATAGCTCCAAAAGGTCTGCTATCGGACCCTGGGTCCGGAGGTGTGGCCCGTCCGCCGTGTATGTTCCGGGGCCGAGAGCCATGGAAGGGACCGATCCGGTGAACAAGAAGCTTGCGCTCGCACTGTCCGGCGGTGCGGTACTGGTACTGGGGCTGTCGGGATGCGGCGGCAGCGGCGACGACAGCAACGCCAAGCTGGACGCCTGGGCCAAGCAGGTCTGCGTCGCGGTACAGCCGCAGGCGAAGAAGATCGAGGCCGCCAACACGGCGATCCAGAAGGAGACCTCGGACAACAGCACCCCGGAAGAGGTCCAGAAGACCGACGCACAGGCCTTCCAGGACATGTCCGACGCCTACAAGGCGATCGGGGCCGCCGTGAACTCTGCCGGGGCGCCGGACGTCGACAACGGCGCGAAGAAGCAGCAGGACGCCGTCAAGGAGCTCAACGACATCTCCACGTCGTACGCCACCCTGAAGACGCAGGTGGACGCGCTGAACACCAAGGACCAGGCGAAGTTCGCGGACGGCCTCAAGGACATCGCGACCTCCCTGGACAAGCTCAGCACCAGCGGGAACGACGCGCTGAAGACCCTCGAAGAGGGCGACGTCGGCAAGGCGATGACCAAGCAGGAAGCCTGCAAGACGGCTACGCCGGTGGCTTCTTCGTCGGCGGCGTGACCCGACCCGGAAAATGACGTCCCTGGAGGGCGTTTTTCCTCCGGCGTCTCCGGTGAAGGACGTCTCCTGTAGACAGCGATCTCGGCAGCGATCTCGGCAGCGATCTTTCAGGTGCTGAAAGATGCCCCGGTACGCGTGCGTGCCGGGGCCTTCGGCTGCGCGGGGGCCGTGTCGCCCGGCACGGGGCGGGGTGCCGGTCGGCCCCGGGGGGTTGCCGGTCGGCACCGGGCGGGTTGTCGGTGCGAGCCGCCACAATGGGGGAGTGAGTAACTCCAGCCTCCCCGCCCTGCCCGCATCCGACCGCCCGGAGGTCGCCGCCCGGCTCCGGGACGCCCTGCTCGGCGCCGCCTTCACCGCCGACGGACTGCTCGAACTGCTCGGCGCCCCCGCGTACACGGCGCTGGCCCGCAGCGAGACCGTGCCGGCGCTCCGGGCGACCAGAGGCGACACCCCGCTGGAGACGCTGGTCCGGCTGTTCCTGCTCCAGCAGCCCGTACCGCACGCACGCGTGGCGGACGTCCTGCCCGTCGCCGCGTGCCTGGAGAGCGGCTGGCTGGTCTCCGTGGGCACCGACGAGGTCGCCGCGACCGTGGACGTACGGCCCTACGGCGGGCCCGACGGCGAGGACTGGTTCATCGTGTCCGACCTGGGGTGCGCGGTCGGCGGGGCCGGCGGGATCGGCAGCCGGGAGGAGGGCGTCGTCCTCGGGGTGGGCGGCGCGTCCACCACGCTCGCGGGGATCACCGTACGGACGCCGGTCTCCGCCGCGCTCGACCTCGGCACCGGCTCCGGCATCCAGGCGCTGCACGCGTCCCGGCACGCCACGCGCGTGACGGCCACCGACCTCAACCCCCGTGCCCTGCACATCACCGCGCTCACCCTGGCGCTGTCCGGCGCGCAGGCCGCCGGCCTCCGCGAGGGCTCGCTCTTCGCGCCGGTCCGGGACGACGAGACGTACGACCTGATCGTGTCGAACCCGCCCTTCGTGATCTCGCCGGGCGCGCGGCTGACGTACCGCGACGGCGGGATGGGCGGGGACGATCTGTGCCGGTCGCTCGTTCAGCAGGCGGGGGACCGGCTGCGCGAGGGCGGATTCGCGCAGTTCCTCGCCAACTGGCAGCACGTGGAGGGGGAGGACTGGCAGGACCGGCTGCGCTCGTGGGTGCCGCGCGGATGCGACGCCTGGATCGTGCAGCGCGAGGTCCAGGACATCACGCAGTACGCCGAGTTGTGGCTCAGGGACGCGGGCGACCACCGGGGCGACACGGCCGCGTACGAGGCGCTGTACGACGCGTGGCTCGACGAGTTCGAGGCGCGCAAGGTCAAGGCCGTGGGCTTCGGCTGGATCACCCTGCGCAGGACGGACTCCGACGCGCCCTCGATCACCGTCGAGGAGTGGCCGCACCCGGTCGAGCAGCCGCTCGGGGACACCGTCCGGGAGCACTTCGACCGGATCGACTACCTGCGCGCCCATGACGACGCGGCCCTGCTCGCCGCCCACTTCAGGCTCGCCCCCGAGATCATCCAGGAACAGGTCGGGCTGCCCGGAGCGGAGGACCCCGAGCACGTCGTGCTGCGCCAGCACCTCGGGATGCGCCGCGCGACCAAGGTCGACACGGTCGGCGCGGGCTTCGCGGGCGTCTGCGACGGCACGCTGAGCGCCGGGCGGATCCTGGACGCGATCGCCCAACTCGTGGGCGAGGACCCGGTCCTGCTCCGTGATCGGACGCCGGCGCAGATCCGGTTGCTGGTGGAGCAGGGGTTCTTGGAGCCGGTTGGCTGAGTGGGGTGGATGTGGGCGTGGGCGTGGGCGTGGGTGGGGTCGGCCGTCGCGCTTGAGGCTGTGGAGGGCTTGCGCGGGGCGGTGGGGGCGGTGGGCCATGCGTCGTGTGTCGGGTGCCGTGTGGTGGGTGCCGAGCGTGGATCGGCTACGGCGGGTGCAGTGCGCGGTGCGGCCCGGCGTCACGGGTGGGGCCTGTGCGCGCCCGTGAGTCGCGTGTGTCCGTATCCGGTGTGATTATTCGGATCCGGTGTGGAAAAGACCTCTTGTCAGTGGCGGGTGCGAGGCTACTTTCAGAGACAGGTTCCACGCGTCCTCGGGGGAGGCGCGCCGTCTCGGTGGAGGCGTGATGGGCGGGGGCACGGCGGAACAGGGCGAGGGCAGGATCGTCGGCGGCCGGTATCGGTTGCTGCGGAGGCTTGGCCCGGATGGTGTGGGTGACTCGGGTGGCGCGTGCCGTGTATGGCTCGCGTACGACGAGGAGTTGGCCTGCGAGGTCGCCGTCAAGGAGATGCCGCTGCCGGATGTGCGGGGTGCGCCGGGTGTGCGGGGTGCGCCGGATGTGCGGGGCTCGTCGGACGTGTGGGGCGCGTTGGACGTGTGGGAGGGCGTGCCGGGGGGTCTCGGCGAGCGGGCTCAGCGCATCGTGCGGGCGCGGAGCGAGGCCCAGCACGCGGCAGGGCTGCGCGGTCATCCGCACGTGGTGACCGTGCATGGCGTGGTGATCCACGATGGCCTGTCCTGGATCGTCATGGAGTACGTCCCGGATGCCATCGACCTTCAGCGGGTCCTACGGCGTTCCGGCCCGCTGTCGCCCGCCCGGGTGGCCCGCATCGGGCTGGCCGTCCTCGACGCGCTCGGCGCCGGACACCGGGTCGGCATCCCGCACGGGGATGTGAAACCGGCCAACATCCTTCTGGCGCCGGACACTTCGGGTGACCCGTACGCACGCGTACTGCTCACCGGCTACGGCACCGGAATCCGGCCCGAGCCTCCTGAACCCCGGCCCAGCGCCACGGCGGGCAGCCACGGCACGTCCGACTTCCTCGCCCCGGAGCGGGCTCGCGGTGAGCCGCCCACGGCAGCGGCGGATCTGTTCTCGCTCGGCGCGACGCTGTATGCCGCGGTGGAGGGGCGGGGGTCGTTCGGCGGTGACAGCGATGGCGACAGTGACAGCGGTGGCGGTGACGACTCCGACTTCGCGACGTTCACGGTGTTGCTCGGTGAGGAGCCGACGTCGGCTGTCCGCGCGAGCGAACTGGGGCCTGTGCTGCGGGGGTTGCTGGTGAAGGACCCGGCGTTGAGGTGGTCGCCCGAGAGGGTTGCGCGGGGGTTGGAGAGGGTGGTTCGGGGAGCGCGGGGGGCTGGGGCGGCGGCTGGGAGTGCGGGGGTCGTGGGTGGGGGTGCGTCTGGTCGGGGTGTGGACAGGGATGCGGCAGGGGTGGTGGTGGATGGGGACGAGTTAGGTGTGGGGGCGGACAGGGACTCGTTCGTCGGCGGTGTCGACGGGGGTGAGTTCGGCCGGGGGGTGGATGGGTTCGGGCCGCTGCCGGAGGGGTTTGTGCCGGTGGGGGGTTCTGGTTCGGTACCGGGTGGGTTCGGTGCGGCGCCGGAGGGACTTGGCCCAGCAACGGATGACTTCGGTTCGGGGCAACGGGGTTCAGGTTCGACATCGGAGGGGGACGGCTCGGACCGGGGTGGTTCCGACTCGGCATCGGACGGGTTCGGCTCGGGTGAGGGTGATCGGGGCTCGGCTGACAAGCCGCAGTGGATTGCCGCAGATGGTGCGTCCGGTCGGGGTGGGCGTGGCTTGCCCGGTTACTCAAGGAGTGGTCCGTCCGGAGATGCCCCGGACGGGGTCACTGGCCACGTCGGGAGAGACCAGCCCGGCCACGTGGAGAGTGAGCCTGATGGGCAAATGCCGGACAGGGCACGAGGCCGGCTCCGGGACGATGAGGGAGGCCAACTCCCCGGTGAGTCCCGGCGTCAACTCCCGGACAGGCCAACGGGATACACGATGGGCGGTCCCTACGTAGGCGGTCCATATGCCCCGCGGGTCCCGGGGGAGTCTGGGGCCACACACCAGGACCCGGCGCCGTACGGTGACCGATCTGCGGAAGCCCTCGGAGGCTCCATGCCTGGAGGGCGCCCCTATCCGGGTAGCCCGCAGACTCCAGGTACGCCGAAGACCTCGGAAACGCCGGAGAGCCTGGACGCTTCGGAGACTCCGGGCACCTCGCAGGCCCCGTGCACCCCTGATGCCTCCCGCACGTCAGACGCCCCGCCGCCCCCGCGCCCTCCAGGTACCCCGCAGACCCCGCACACCCCAGGCGCCCCGCAGGCCCCGAAATCCTCCGACACCTCTCATCCCACGGGCACCCCGAAGACTCCGTACACCCCTGACAACCTGCCCACGCCGGCCACCCTGCCGCCCCCCAAAACTCCAGGCACCCCTGGCATCTCGCCCTCGCCAGGCATCTCGCGGACCCCACGCGCCCAGGGCACTCCGCCGACCCCCAACACCCCGAATACCCCACCCGTCCTCAACACCCCACTAACCCCCAACTCCCCACCCCCTGCCGCCTCCCTGTACTCCCCGCAACGCCACCCCAGCTCGCCCAAGGGCACCCCGCACGGCCAAGGGAACCGCTACGAGAGCAACCCCCCAACCCCTGACGAGCAGCCCCACCCAGGCCCCCGCCGCGCCGCCCACCCGAACCCCCACCAGGCCACCCCACCAACACCCCCGTACACGGCTGCCCGTGGCCCGACATATCCCGGTGGACCGGGGCCCGCCGACCGTGGTCCGGCGCATCCACCGCATCCAGCACACAGAGGCGCAAGGCGGCGGCCATCAGGCGGTGCCGTGCTCGCGCTGGTCGTGGCCGTCGTCCTGTTCGTCGTCGGGGGAGTCTGGGCCGTGACCTCCTTGAGCGGTGGCGGCAAGCACCCGGCCGCGACGAAGGCGGCGTCACCCGGCGAGCCGTCCGCATCCTCGTCCTCCGGGGCCGGGGCCGGGGCCGGTGCTGGCTATCCGTACGGCGCTGACGTCGGGCTCAAGAAGGCGCTGCGGGCCGGCGACTGCGTACGCGCCGAGTGGACCGGGACGGCCTTCGTGTCGCGGCCCGAACTGGGGGTCGTGGACTGTGCGCACGGCGTGCCGGACGGGCAGGTGATGGCCGTCGACCCGGCGAGGGACTTCGCCGACGCACGGGATCACGGAGGCGCTCGGTGCGCGGGGGAGGTGAAGGGCGTGGCCGGGGCGCTGCCCGACGCGGGGGTCTACGCGCTCACGCCGACCGAGGCCGGCTTCGGGGCGGCCGACAGCGGTACGGCGTGTCTCGTGCTCGGCAGGCACGTGCCGATCGGTGGCGCGATAGGGCACTTCCGGAAGACCGGGTCGAACGTGTGGACCACCGAGATGAGCGTCGGCGACTGCTGGCTGTACGTCAATCACACGACGTACTTCCTCGCGACTCTCACCGGCTGCGCCGATCGGCACACCGACCAGGTGATCGGTTCTGTGACCGCTCCGAGGGCAACCGCGTTCGAGGACGCGCTGCGGCAGGCGAACAACCTGTGCGGCAACAGGTTCGAGTCGACTTGGGCACCGGGATCCGACCGTTCCGTCTTCGGGTATCTGTCCGACGAGAACAATTGGAAGGCCGGTTTCGACTCCGTCGTGTGCACCGTCGGAAAGGCGGACCGCTCCCCGACGACGGGCGCGATATCGTCCCCCGGCCCGGCCGCCTGAGCGCTGTGTGCCGCGAGTTCACCCGGGGTTGGCCCGCCCGTCGCCCGCGGGTGCCAGCCTCCGGGACCGGGGCATCCGGCCGGGAGGGGACACACATGGAGAGCGGGCCAGCGATCTTCGCGGGGTTGGTGTTCGCCCTGTTCGGGGCCGCGCTGCTGCTGTGGACCGTGGTCAGGGTCCGGCACCGCGAACCCGTCGCCCAGGGTGTGAACCCGGTCGCATCGGCGACCCTCGCGAGCCTCGTCGCGCTCGCCGCCCTCCTCCTCGGCACCTGGTGCTTCCTGCACGTCTGAGCAGCGCGCCGTAGCCCCGGCACGGACCACCGGCGGACTGCCGGCGGGCAACCGGGCGATCACTCCCCGGACGGCTCCGAGAAGGCCGGTGGGGACTCCGGGCGGCAGGAATGGCGGTAGTCGGGTTACCGTTCGAGTGGCCGTTGCGGGCTTTTCCCGTTTGACACGGGGGCGGGATGTACCGTCACACTCCGCAGCGTCACCATGACCCGACCCCGGGGGAAGAGACCTTGGGGGAGGCCCCAGCGTCGACCGGAGAGAAGAGCGAAGTTGTCCCCGACCAGCGAGACCGCACACGGCGGCCGCCGACTCGTCATCGTCGAGTCCCCTGCCAAGGCGAAGACGATCAAGGGCTACCTCGGCCCCGGATATGTCGTCGAGGCGAGCGTCGGGCACATCCGCGACCTTCCCAACGGCGCCGCGGAGGTGCCCGAGAAGTACACCGGCGAGGTCCGCCGCCTCGGTGTGGATGTCGACCACGACTTCGAGCCGATCTATGTGGTCAACGCCGACAAGCGTGCTCAGGTCAAGAAGCTCAAGGACCTGCTCAAGGACTCCGACGAACTCTTCCTGGCCACCGATGAGGACCGCGAGGGCGAAGCCATCGCGTGGCACCTCCTGGAGGTCCTGAAGCCCAAGGTCCCGGTCAAGCGCATGGTGTTCCACGAGATCACCAAGGACGCGATCCGCGCCGCCGTGGCCAACCCGCGCGACCTCAACCAGCTGATGGTCGACGCCCAGGAGACCCGCCGCATCCTCGACCGCCTCTACGGCTACGAGGTCTCGCCGGTCCTCTGGAAGAAGGTCATGCCGCGCCTGTCGGCCGGCCGTGTCCAGTCCGTCGCCACCCGGCTCGTCGTCGAGCGGGAGCGCGAGCGCATCGCGTTCCGCTCCGCCGAGTACTGGGACCTGACCGGCACCTTCGGGACCGGCCGGGCCGGGGACGCGAGCGACCCGTCGACCCTTGTCGCCCGTCTCCAGGCGGTCGACGGCAAGCGCGTCGCCCAGGGGCGTGATTTCGACTCCCTCGGCCAGATCAAGGGCGCGAACACCCTCCACCTGGACGAGGCCAACGCCCGCGCGCTGGCCGCCGCCTTGGAGGACACGCGGTTCGCCGTCCGGTCCGTCGAGTCGAAGCCGTATCGACGCTCTCCGTACGCGCCGTTCCGTACGACGACGCTCCAGCAGGAGGCCAGCCGCAAGCTCGGCTTCGGCGCGAAGGCCACGATGCAGGTCGCGCAGAAGCTGTACGAGAACGGCTACATCACCTACATGCGTACGGACTCCACGACCCTGAGCGAGACGGCCGTCACCGCCGCCCGCGCCCAGGTGACGCAGCTGTACGGCGCCGACTACCTGCCGGCCCAGCCGCGCGTGTACGCCGGGAAGGTCAAGAACGCCCAGGAGGCGCACGAGGCGATCCGCCCCTCGGGTGATCGTTTCCGCACGCCCGCCGAAACCGGCCTGACCGGCGACCAGTTCAAGCTCTACGAGCTGATCTGGAAGCGGACTGTCGCCTCCCAGATGAAGGACGCGGTCGGCAACTCCGTCACCGTGAAGATCGCGGGCACCTCGTCCGACGGCCGGGACGTCGAATTCAGCGCCTCCGGGAAGACGATCACCTTCCACGGCTTCCTGAAGGCCTACGTTGAAGGCGCCGACGACCCGAACGCCGAGCTGGACGACCGCGAGCGCCGACTGCCCCAGGTCGCCGAGGGCGACGCGCTCACCGCCGAGGAACTCACGGTCGACGGGCACGCCACCAAGCCCCCGGCCCGCTACACCGAGGCCAGCCTCGTCAAGGAGCTCGAAGAGCGCGAGATCGGCCGCCCGTCGACGTACGCGTCGATCATCGGCACGATCCTCGACCGCGGCTACGTCTTCAAGAAGGGCACCGCCCTGGTGCCGTCCTTCCTGTCCTTCGCCGTGGTCAACCTCCTGGAGAAGCACTTCGGGCGGCTCGTCGACTACGACTTCACCGCCAAGATGGAGGACGACCTCGACCGCATCGCCAGCGGCGAGGCCCAGGCCGTGCCGTGGCTGCGCCGCTTCTACTTCGGCGAGGGCGAGGTCGGCGGCGCCGCCGAGGCCGGCAACGGCGACGGCGACCACCTCGGCGGCCTCAAGGAACTCGTCACCGACCTGGGCGCGATCGACGCCCGCGAGGTGTCGTCCTTCCCGGTCGGCAACGACATCATGCTGCGCGTCGGCCGCTACGGCCCCTACGTGGAGCGCGGCGAGAAGGACTCCGACAACCACCAGCGCGCCGACGTCCCCGAGGACCTGGCGCCGGACGAGCTCAGCGTCGAGCACGCCGAGGAACTGCTCGCCAAGCCGAGCGGCGACTTCGAGCTGGGCGCCGACCCCGAGTCGGGCCACCAGATCATCGCCCGCGACGGCCGCTACGGCCCCTACGTCACCGAGGTGCTCCCCGAGGGCACCCCGAAGACCGGGAAGAACGCCGTCAAGCCGCGCACGGCCTCGCTGTTCAAGTCGATGTCCCTGGACACGGTGACGCTCGCCGACGCCCTCAAGCTGATGTCGCTGCCCCGCGTCGTCGGCAAGGACGCCGAGGGCGTGGAGATCACCGCGCAGAACGGGCGCTACGGGCCGTACCTGAAGAAGGGCACGGACTCCCGCTCGCTGACGGCCGAGGACCAGCTCTTCACGATCACCCTCGAAGAGGCGCTGGAGATCTACTCCCAGCCCAAGCAGCGCGGCCGGGCCGCCGCCAAGCCGCCGTTGAAGGAACTGGGCACCGACCCGGTCAGCGAGAAGCCCGTCGTCGTCAAGGACGGCCGTTTCGGGCCGTACGTCACCGACGGCGAGACCAACGCGACCCTGCGCTCCGGCGACAGCGTCGAGGACATCAGCCCGGAGCGCGGCTACGAGCTGCTCGCCGAGAAGCGGGCCAAGGCGCCCGCCAAGAAGACGGCGAAGAAGGCCCCGGCGAAGAAGGCGGCGGCCAAGAAGGCGCCCGCCAAGAAGACGACGACGGCCAAGAAGACCGTGGCGAAGAAGACGACGGCCACCGCCAAGAAGACGACGGCCGCCACCACCGCCAAGAAGACGGCCTCCTCCAAGGTGACGTCCGAGGACTGACGGACGAGGACCGACGGACGAGGACCGACGGACCAGGACCGACGGACCAGGACTGCGATCGATGACCGACGGCTGACGACGGAGGCCTGGCGGACCGGAACTGACGGTCCGTCGGGACGTCTCCCGTGCATCGGCGAGGTCACGCTTCCTGCACCACAAGGTCGCGAAACGCACGCCCCGGCATCACTTTGGTGTCGGGGTGTGTGCAGCTCCGGGCGGGCGCGGCTTGTTGTCGGTGGCTGCCGATAGGCTGAAAGCATGACGCCAGCCGAGCAGCCAACGGGCCACCAGCCGGCCCCCGACGACGCCCTTGTCGCGGACTCCCGCGAGCGTGCCGTCCGCGCCCTGCTGCGCCAACCGCAGCTCAAGCGGCTGTGGAGTGCGCAGTTCGTGACGGGTGTCGGTGACACCCTCGCCCTGCTGGTCCTGGTCGTGCTCGCCTTCCAGGCGGCGATCGCCCAGGGCTCGTTCGGCGGTGGTTACCGGGGTGTGGCGTTCGCGGTGGCGACCGTCTTCGGGGCGCGCGTCCTGGCGACGCTGCTCTTCGGGGCGGTGCTGCTCGGCCCGCTCACCTCGCTCACCTCCCAGGAGGGGCCGCTCGACCGGCGCTGGACCATGGTCGGCGCGGACGGTCTGCGGGCCGCGCTGCTGATCGTCGCCCCCCTCTGGATCGACTGGACTCCGGACAACGCACTGGCGGTGCTCCTGGTGACCGCCTTCGTCACCGGAGTCGCCGAGCGCTTCTGGACGGTGTGCCGCGAGAGCGCCGCGCCCGCCCTGCTGCCGGCCCCGCCGCCCGAGGGCGCCACGGTCCGGCCGCTGCCCGACCACCTGGACGCGCTGCGCCGGCTCTCGCTGCGCACGAGCTTCGTGGCCATCCCGCTCGCCGCCGCCGCACTCGTCGTCGCGGCCCTGCTCAACAACCTGTTGGGCACCGGCGTCGCCTGGTTCGACCAGCACCAGGCCGCACTCGGGTCGTACGTCGCGGCCGGACTGTTCGCCGCGTCCCTCTCCGTCCTGACCGCCCTGGAGCTGCCCGGAATCCGCACCCCGCGCCCGCGGTCGCCCCTCGAAGGGCTGCGCCGCCCGCGCACGGGCACCGGCGTCGACAAGGGCCGTACGGGCGCCATCGCGCTGCTCGTGACCGCCTGCGCGGCCGTCGCCGGGGCGATCTCCGCCGCCGTCGCCGTGTCCGTGCTCCAGGCCAAGGATCTGCACGGCGGCCCGGTGACCTTCGGGCTGCTGGTGCTCGGCCTGACCGGCGGGGTCGTGATCGGCATCCGTACGGCGCCCTCGCTGCTGCCCACGCTGTCGCGCCGCCGCCTGCTGACCCTCGCCATCGCCTTCACCGGCATCGCGCTGCTCGCCGCCGGCCTGGTCCCGGACGTCACCACGGTGCTGCTGATCGTCGCGCTCGCCGGCATCGGCGCGGGCGTGGCCGCCAACACCGGGCACACCCTGCTCGACCAGGAGGCCGAGGACTACCGCAAGGCCCGCACGACCGAGCACCTGCACGCGGTCGTCCGGGTCGCGGTGGCGCTCGGCGCGCTGATCGCCCCCCTGGTGGCGGCGCTGATCGGCCCGCACCGCCTGGAGAACGGCAAGTTCGTCTTCGCGCACGGCGGTGCCGCGTTCACGCTGATGCTGGTCGGCGCCCTGCTGCTGCCGGTCGCCGCGCTGGTCCTGGCCAAGGTCGACGACCGCGCGGGAGTGCCGCTCCGCCACGACCTGCGGGACGCGCTGCTCGGCGGCGACGACCCCGAGACGGTGCCCGCGACCACCGGTTTCTTCATCGCCCTGGAGGGCGGCGACGGCGCCGGCAAGTCCACCCAGGCCGAGGCACTCGCCGAGTGGATCAGGGGCAAGGGACACGAGGTCGTGCTGACCCGCGAGCCCGGCGCGACCCCGGTCGGCAAGCGGCTGCGGTCGATCCTGCTCGACGTGTCGTCGGCGGGACTGTCCCACCGCGCGGAGGCCCTGCTCTACGCCGCCGACCGCGCGGAACACGTCGACACCGTCGTACGGCCCGCCCTGGAGCGCGGCGCGATCGTCGTCTCCGACCGCTACATCGACTCGTCCGTCGCCTACCAGGGCGCGGGCCGCGACCTGTCCCCGACCGAGATCGCCCGCATCAACCGCTGGGCGACCGACGGACTCGTCCCGCACATGACCGTCCTGCTGGACGTGGACCCGGAGACCGCCCGCGAGCGGTTCACGGAGGCGCCGGACCGACTGGAGTCGGAGCCCGCCGAGTTCCACGCGCGCGTACGGTCCGGTTTCCTCACCCTGGCCGCCGCCGACCCCGGCCGCTACCTCGTGGTCGACGCGGGCCAGGAGCCCGAGTCGGTCACCACGGTGATCAGGCACCGCCTCGACACCGTCCTGCCGCTCTCCGAGGCCGAGATCAAGGCCCAGGAGGAGGCGCGCAAGGCCGCCGAGGAGGAGGCCCGCCGCAAGGCCGAGGAAGAGGCCGCCCGCAAGGCCGAGGAGGAGCGCCTGGAGCGCGAGCGCCAGGAGCAGCTCGCCCAGCTGCGCGCCGAGGAGGAGGAGCGCAAGCGGCGCGAGCTGGAGGAGGCCCAGCGCCGCGAGGCCGAGCGCCAGGCCGAGGAGGCCAGGCAGCGCGCCGAGGACGCGCGCAGGCGTGCCGAGGAGGAGAAGGCCCGCCTCCTCGCCGAGGAGGAGGCCCGCGCCGCCGAGGAGACCCGCCGCAGGGCGGAGGCCGACCGGCTGCGCAAGCAGGCCGAGGACGAGGCCCGGCTGCGCGCGGACGCGGAGGCCCGGCGACTGGAGAAGCAGCGCAAGGCCGAGGCGGCCCTGCTCGCGGCCGAGGAGGCACGCCGGTTGGCGGCCGAGGCGGCGGCCGCGGCGGAGCGGGCCGCCCGTCAGCCGACGGTTCCGCCGGTCCCGGAGGTCAGGCCCGAGGCGTCGACCGTCCAGACGCCGGTGGTGAAGCCGTCGGGTGCCGGTGCCGGTGCCGGTGCCGGTGCTGGTGGCGGTGCGGCTTCTGGTTCGGGTGGCCGGTCGGCGGAGGACACGGCCGTGCTGCGGTCGGTGTCCCCGGACGCCGAGAAGCGCGACTCCGACGTACGCGACTCCGAGGCGACGACCGAGCTGCCGCAGCCGTCGGCTCCCGCGGGCGCGGCGGACGAGACAGCCGTACTGCCGCCGGTGTCCGCGGCGGAGGAGACGGCCGTGCTGCCGCCCGTTCCGTCCGGTCCGGCCGACGAGACCGCGGTGCTGCCGCCGGTGCGGGACCAGGGTCCTTCGGACCGGGTGCCCGCGGGGTACTTCCGGGACGAGCGGCCGGGCGATCGTGCCGACGGCGGAGAGGACCGCACCCGCGAGCTGCCCCAGGTCGACGAGCAGGGCACACCGCGGCGCCGGCCGCGCCCCGACTGGGCCGAGGAGACTCCGCTGGACGACCTGCCCTCCCTGGCCGACGAACTGCTCGGCCCGCGCGAGGACGGCGACCACGACGACGACACCGGTCGCGGGCGGGGTCGTGGACGGGGACGTCGAGGCTGAGGGCGGGAGCGTCGGGCTGACCGTGACGGGCGCGCGGGGCTGACGGTGCTGTGAGCCGGGGCGCGGCAGGCGGCGGGTCGGTGACCCGCGCCTCGCCTCGCGCACCCGTCTCCACGTCAGCGGCCCGCACCCGCCGCCGCTCTCCCTGATCGGCGTCGCGCACAGCACTCGGCCCCCGTTGTCAGTGGTGGCCCGCACAATGGATTCCGTGACTCGAAGCGTGACGAAAGGGCCGGTGACCCATGACGGTGTGGGATGACCTGGTGGGCCAGGAGAAGGTGAGCGAGCAGCTCGACGCCGCCGCTCGGGACGCCGACGCCTTCGTCACCGCCGCGACCACCGGCACCGCCCCGCCGGAGGCGTCGAAGATGACGCACGCCTGGCTGTTCACGGGTCCGCCCGGCGCCGGGCGCAACCAGGCGGCGCGCGCCTTCGCCGCCGCGCTGCAGTGCGTGAGCCCCGACCGCGCGCTCGGCGGCAGCCCCGGCTGCGGCTTCTGCGACGGCTGTCATACGGCGCTGATCGGCACCCACGCCGACGTCACCACGGTCGCCGCCGTCGGCACGCAGATCCTCGCCGACGACATGCGGGACACGGTCCGCAAGTCCTTCACCTCACCGGCGACGGGCCGTTGGCAGATCATCCTGGTCGAGGACGCCGAGCGGCTGAACGAGAAGTCGGCCAACGCGGTCCTCAAGGCCGTGGAGGAACCCGCTCCCCGCACGGTCTGGCTCCTTTGCGCCCCCTCGATCGAGGACGTCCTCCCCACGATCCGCTCCCGCTGCCGCCACCTGAACCTGACCACGCCCTCGGTCGACGCCGTCGCCGACCTGCTCGTCCGCCGGGAGGGCGTCGAGCCCGCCGTGGCCATGGCCGCCGCGCGCGCCACGCAGGGCCATGTCGACCGGGCCCGCCGCCTGGCCACCGACCCGGCCGCCCGCCAGCGCCGGGCCGCCGTGCTGAAGCTGCCGTTGCGCGTCGAGGACGTCGGCGGGTGTCTCAAGGCCGCCCAGGAGCTGGTGGACGCGGCCGCCGAGGACGCCAAGCAGCTGGCCGAGGAGGTGGACGACAAGGAGACCGAGGAGATGAAGGCGGCCATGGGCGGCGGCCAGGGCAGCCGGATGCCGCGTGGCACGGCCGGGGTGATGAAGGACCTGGAGGACAAGCAGAAGCGCAGGAGGACGCGTACGCAGCGCGACAGCCTCGACCTGGCGTTGACGGACCTCACCGCCTTCTACCGGGATGTGCTCGCCCTCCAGCTCGGTTCCCGGGTGGCGATCGCCAACGCGGACGCCGAGGACGCGTTGGAGCGGCTCGCGCGGGCCGGGTCGCCGGAGTCCACGCTGCGCCGTATCGAGGCGATCGGCGCGTGCCGGGTGGCGCTCGACCGCAATGTGGCGCCGTTGCTCGCGGTGGAGGCGATGACGCTGGCGCTCAGAGCGGGGTGAGTGGGTGGAGTGGGTTGAACGGGGTGGTCGGCTGAGCGGGGTGGTCCGCTGGGGTGGCCGATCGGGCGGCGCCGGGTTGACTGGCCGACGGGTGACGGACGTGACGGGCATGAGCGGGGTGGGCGTGAGTGAGACGGGTGCGAGGTTGACGGCGTAACTCGTCCGGGGCCGATCATGCACGTACGGCATTCAAGAGATCGCGCAGCGTTACGCTCGGGCGATGCAGATCAGGCGCCCCCTCCGCCGGCCCAGCCGGAGCAGTCAGCCGAGTCAGCCGAGTCAGCCCAGCGAGGCCGAGGTCCAGATCGGTCCAAGTCGCCGGGGCCGGAATCGGACTCGGGCTCGGACTCAGAACGGGAGTCAGCGCGGCAGTACTCGCAGGGCCGGTGGCGCGTTCCTGGCCGTGGCCGCACTGCTCGTGTCCGCGTGCTCCTCGGGAGGTTCGACGACGGCGGCGAGTCCGGCCGCCGACGTGGCGCTGGCCGCGCTGCCGCGGGCGACGCCGTCCACGCTGACGTCGTACTACGGGCAGAAGCTCAGTTGGCACACCTGCGGTGTCCCCGGATTCGAGTGCGCCACGATGAAGGCGCCGCTGGACTACGCCAAGCCCGGCGCCGGTGACATCCGGCTCGCGGTCGCGCGCAAGAAGGCCACCGGCAAGGGCAAGCCGCTCGGTTCGCTGATGGTGAACCCGGGCGGGCCGGGCGGTTCGGCGGTCGGCTATCTCCAGCAGTACGCCGGGATCGGCTACCCGGCGGAGATCCGCGCCCGCTACGACATGGTCGCGATGGACCCGCGCGGTGTGGCCCGCAGCGAGCCGGTGGAATGCCTCGGCGGGCGGGCCATGGACACGTTCACGCAGACCGACACCACCCCCGACGACCAGCACGAGACCGGCGAACTCGTCGACGAGTACAAGAAGTTCGCGGAAGGCTGCGGCGCACATTCGGCCGGCCTCCTGCGCCATGTCTCGACAGTCGAGGCGGCGCGGGACATGGACGTCCTGCGGGCGGTGCTGGGGGACCGGAAACTGACGTACGTCGGGGCGTCGTACGGCACGTTCCTCGGTTCGACGTACGCGGGACTCTTCCCCAGCCGGGTCGGCCGCGTCGTCCTGGACGGCGCGATGGACCCGTCCCTGCCCGCACGCCGCATGAACCTCGACCAGACGGCGGGCTTCGAGACGGCGTTCCAGTCCTTCGCGAAGGACTGCGTACGGCAGACCGACTGCCCACTCGGCGGCAGGCGTACGACGCCGGGGCAGGTCGGCGACAACCTGAAGGCGTTCTTCAAGAAGCTCGACGCGCACCCGATCCCCACCGGCGACGCGGACGGCCGCAAGCTCGGCGAGGCGCTCGCCACCACCGGCGTGATCGCGGCGATGTACGACGAGGCGGCCTGGCCGCAGCTGCGCGAGGCGCTGACGTCGGCGATGAAGGAGCACGACGGCGCGGGCCTGCTCGTCCTCTCCGACAGCTACTACGAGCGGGACGCCGACGGCCGCTACTCGAACCTGATGTTCGCCAACGCCGCCGTGAACTGCCTCGACCTCCCGCCCGCGTTCACCTCCCCCGACCAGGTCGAACACGCCCTCCCCGAGTTCGAGAAGGCGTCCCCCGTCTTCGGCGACGGCCTCGCCTGGGCGTCCCTGAGCTGCGCGTACTGGCCGGTCAGGGCCACGGGCGAACCCCACCGCATCGAGGCGAAGGGTGCCGCGCCGATCGTCGTCGTCGGCACGACCCGCGATCCGGCGACACCGTACCCGTGGGCCCAGTCCCTGGCCCGGCAGCTGTCGTCGGCCCGGCTGCTCACGTATGTCGGCGACGGCCACACGGCCTACGGCCGGGGCAGCTCGTGCATCGACACGGCGATCGACGCGTACCTGCTGCGGGGGACGGCGCCGGCGGCGGGGAAGCGCTGTTCGTAGCGTGTGTGGGGGCGGGGACGGGGGCGGGACGGGGTGCGGCCAGGGGGTGTACGGAGCACCCCCAGAAACTGTGTAGACTTTCCGACGTTGCTGATCGCACCATGGTGTGGACAGCGCGCCGCCTTAGCTCAGATGGCCAGAGCAACGCACTCGTAATGCGTAGGTCTCGGGTTCGAATCCCGAAGGCGGCTCTGTGGAAGCCTCAGGACTCACTCGCCGTGACCTGGGGCTTTTGCTTTGGGTGGAGTCGGTCGGGGTTGGTTGCGGGACTGTATCTCGGCCAGAAGTGCGAGGGGCGAAGAGGGCGAGCGGGAACCTCGCTGACGTCGTCGCTGTGCCCCCCCAGACGGATGGGCGGACGGATGGACGAGCGGGCTGACTGACCGGCTGGCTGATGGACGGGCCCGCCGTCGATGGTCGGCGCATTCCTTTCGCACTGCCCGGAGGTTCACGGCATGGCCAACTCCCCTACGGCGGCCGGTGGTTACTCCGGTACTCCCCTCGCGAAGAAGATCGGTGCCAAGCCCGGTCACCGGGTAGGGCTGCGGCACGCCCCCGACGGCTGGGGCATTCCCGGGCTTCCCGGTGGCTGCGAGGTCGTCGACGGTGGCCCGCGCGGTGCGGACGTGACCGTCGCCTTCTACCGGGAACGGCGGCAACTCGACACGGAGGGACCGGAACTGGTCCGCGAGCTGGCCGACAGCGCCATGCTCTGGATCGCCTGGCCGCGCAAGGCCGCCGGCCATACGAGCGACCTCACCGAGAACCATCTGCGGGACCTCTTCCTCCCGCTCGGGGTCGTCGACGTGAAGGTCGCCGCGTTGGGGGACGACTGGTCGGGGCTGAAGTTCGTGCGGCGGAGGGAAAACCGGCAAAGCGACAACAAAGGTGCCGCAAAATGAACTTGAGTCGTGGCAACCGGTCGATCTGAGGCAACATCTTGGTGAACGGAGAGTGCTGCGCGGTCCGTGCGCGGGCATCGCCGGATGGCCGGATGGAGTGAGAGACGTGGTCGAGCCGAGGATCGCCGTCGCCGTGGTGACCATGGGAAACCGGCCCGCGGAGGTCGACGCGCTCCTCGAGTCCGTGGCCAAACAGGACCTCCCGCCCACCCGCATCGTGATCGTCGGAAACGGTTGCAGGCTCCCCGAGTTCGCCGCCCGGCTCTCCCTGCCCGGCGAGGTCACCACCATCGACGTCGACGAGAACCTCGGTTGCCCCGGCGGACGCAACGTGGGCCTGGCCCGGCTCCGCGCGTTCGGTGACGTGGACGTCGTGGTCGAACTCGACGACGACGGACTCCTCGTCGACGCGGACGTGCTGCGCCGGGTACGGGACCTGTACGCGGCCGAACCGCGCCTGGGCATCGTCGGGTTCAGGATCGCCGACGAGCACGGGGAGACCCAGCGGCGCCATGTGCCCCGGGTCGGCGCGAGCGACCCGATGCAGGGCGGCTACGTCACCGGGTTCCTCGGCGGCGGGCACGCGCTCAGCATGGCGATGCTCGCCGAGACGGGGGACTGGCCGGCCGAGTTCTTCTTCGCGCACGAGGAGACCGACCTCGCATGGCGGGCCGCCGACGCCGGCTGGAGCATCCGCTACGCCCCCGAGCTGCTCCTCCAGCACCCCAAGACCTCGCCCGCCCGGCACGCCATCTACTACCGGGTCACCGCCCGCAACCGCGTCTGGCTGGTCCGCCGCCGACTCCCGCTCGCGCTGATCCCGGTCCACCTGGGTGTCTGGACGCTGCTCACGCTCGTACGGACCCGGTCGGTGGCCGGGCTCCGGGCGTGGTTCGGGGGGTTCGTGGAGGGCGTGCGGGAAGGGGCGGGGGAGCGACGCCCGATGCGGTGGCGCACGGTGTGGCGGCTGACCCGGCTGGGGCGACCGCCGGTCATCTGAGCGGGGCGTGATGCCCGCCCGTAGTGCCCGTATCCCGTAGTGCCCGTGTCCCGTATCCCGTATCCCGTGTTCCGTATTCCGTATGGGGACGTCGACGCGCTTCTCGACGGGACTGACGAGACCGACAGGACCGGCGGGACCGGCGAGCATGGCGTCTTCCAAGGACTCGGCGAGCTGTTGGCCCGGTGTGGTGTGACGCGCGTCGAAACTCCGGGCCGTAGGGGCTATTTCGCGTCCGCGTAGCACTGGACGACCGCCACCGTGAAGGGGAAGCGGACCGGTGTCTCGCCGAAGGTCAGCCGGCCCGCGAGGTCGGCCGCCTCGCGTATCGCGGTGGCCACCGTCTCGGCCTCCGCCTCGGGGCAGTGCACGATCACCTCGTCGTGCTGGAAGAAGACCAGCTCGGCCTTCAGCGCCGCGCAGGACCGGCGCAGCGCGGCGAGCATCAGCAGGGCCCAGTCGGCCGCGCTGCCCTGGACGACGAAGTTGCGGGCGAAACGGCCGCGGGCGCGGGAGTTGGTGGAGGCGTAACCCGGCACCCAGCCCTGGTCGGTGGGGGCCGTGACCGGATCGTCCTGGGGGATGCCCGCCTCCTCCGTCGCGTCCTCGCCGCCGGCGACCGGTGGGCAGGTCCGCCCCAGCCAGGTCCGGACGAGGCGCCCCTCCTCACCGGCCCGCGCGGCGTCGTCGACGTAGGCCACCGCCTTGGGGAAGCGGCGTCTGAGCGCGGCGAGGTTCTTGAGGCCGTCGCCGGAGGTCTGGCCGTAGACCGCGCCGAGCACGGCGATCTTGGCCTGGTCGCGGTCGCCGGAGAAGGCGCGGTCGGACACGGACTGGTAGAGGTTGGTGGCGCGCCCGGCGACCTCCATCAGCCCGGGGTCGCGGGAGATCGCGGCGAGGACGCGCGGCTCCATCTGGTCGGCGTCGGCGACGACGAGCCGCCAGCCGGGGTCGGCGACCACGGCACGCCGGATGACCTTGGGGATCTGCAACCCGCCCCCGCCGTTGGTGACCCAGCGTCCGGTGACCGTCCCGCCCGCGAGGAACTCCGGCCGGAACCGCCCGTCCCGCACCCAGTCCTGCAGCCAGGACCAGCCGTGGGCGACCCAGATGCGGTACAGCTTCTTGTACTCCAGCAGCGGTTTCACGGCCGGGTGGTCGATGGACTCGATCTCCCAGCGGCGGGTCGATCTGACCTTGATCCCGGCATGGGCGAAGGCCTTGATCACCTCGGCGGGCAGATCCGGCCGCACCCGTCTCCCGAAGGCGACGGACACCTCGTCCGCCAGCTCGGCCAGCCGGCGCGGCTCGCCGCCGCCCGCGTACCGGTCCCCCAGCAGTTCGTGCAGCATCTCCCGGTGCACTTCCGCGCTCCAGGGCAGCCCCGCCCGGTTCATCTCGGCGGCGACCAGCATCCCCGCCGACTCGGAGGCGGTGAGCAGGCGCATCCGGTCGGGGTGGGAGGTGGCGTCATGCCGGCGCTGCTGTTCGGCGTAGACCGTGAGCAGGTCGGTGAGGGGGAGGTGGACGCTCTGCGGTTCGAAGAGGGAGGACTGCGCGCCCGGTTCGGCGGCGCGCTGCGGCGGGTCCGGTGGCACGGGTCCGCCCCGCGAACGGGCCAGCGCGGCGGCGGCCGACCGGGGTTCGCCGTGCCGTCCCTCGTGGCCGAGGAGGAGGGTCTCGGCGTCCTCCACGTCGTAGCACCGCTCCACCCGCACCCCCGCGGCGAGCAGCAGCGGGTACACCTCGGCCGTGGACCGCCACACCCATCGGCTCACGTGCGGTCGCGCGCGCACGGCCTCGACGAGGTCCGGCTCGCGGCGCACCGGGCCCGCGGGCAGCCCGTCCGGACCGAGGGCGGCGATCTCCGCGCCACCGCCCTCGGCCGGGGCGAGCGCCCAGCGATCGGTCATGTCAGCGAGTGTGGCACGCAGGTCTGACAACGTCCCCGACCTGCGCGAACCGGCTCGCGGTCGGCCGTCGGCCAGCGGGCGCCCGAGCGAGGAGACGTCACGGGCACACTCGTACGGGTGACGTATCACGAGATCGAGGACGGCCCTCTCGCCTACGCTGACGGGGTCGCTCCGTACGAAGGAGGTCCGCCGTGGCACTGACCGCCCCAGAGCGGCACCTGAGTCCTCATCCGAGTCCGACGGAGGAGAGGCGCATGGACGCTTCGGTCGAGGCCGCCTTCGACGCGTTCGACGCTGCTGCCCCGGAGGGCTGGCGCGTGGAGTTGATCGGAGGGGAGATCCACGTGGTGCCTCCGGCCGATGGGGAGCATGAGGAGATCGTGTCCGAGACGGCGGAACAGGTGACGCTCAACCGTCAGGACCGCGAGCTGCGTACGTACACGGGCGTCGGCCTGCACGTGCCGGACGTGCCCGGCACCGGCAAGGTCGTACCGGACCTGGTGATCGCCCCTAGGGGCAGTGTCGCCGACGACCAGCGCTATCACGACCCCGCGCCCGTCGTGCTCGTCGGCGAGGTGACCTCCGAGTCCACCGCCGTCAACGACCGGGGCCCCGAACTCCGCGGCTGCGCCCGGGCCGGCATCCCCTGTTACCTGCTGATCGACCGGGAGGCCGGGACGGTCATCGTCTACAGCGAGCCCACCGGCGACCGGTACACGCGTGCCGCGGAGATCGAGGTCTCCAAGACCGTGGCGTTGCCCGAGCCGCTCGGGTTCGACCTCGACACGAGCCGGTTCTGACCCGAGCGGCGGAGCGGTCGCACGTCAGGGTCAGCCCTGGAGCCGGTTGAGCATCTCGGCGATGTGCCGTTCGGTGGCGGGCTTGTCGATGCCGAGGCCGTTGAGGACGCCCTCGCCGTTCTCGTGCTCCAGCAGCGCGAGCAGGATGTGCTCGGTGCCGATGTAGTTGTGGCCCAGGCGCAGGGCCTCCCGGAAGGTGAGTTCGAGGACCTTCTTGGCGTCGGGCCCGTAGGGGACGAGATCCGGGACCTCCTCGGCGGCCGGCGGGAGCGCGGCGGTGGCGGCCTGCCGTACGGCGTCCAGGAGGACGTCCTGCGCGAGGATCGCCTTGGCCGCGAGGGCGTCCGGTTCGCTGAGCAGGCCGAGGATCAGGTGTTCGGGGCGGCCCTCGGGGTTGCGGGCGGCGACGGTCTCGTTGTGGGCGGCCATCACCGCGTTGCGGGCGCGTGGCGTGTACCGGCTGAATCCCTGAGCGGGGTCGAGGTCCGCCGAGTCCTTCGAGTCCTTCGCCACGAACCGCTTCTGGGCCGCCTGCCGGGTGACGCCCATGCTCCTGCCGATGTCGGTCCAGGAGGCGCCGGACCGCCGGGCCTGGTCCACGAAGTGGCCGATCAGGTGGTCGGCGACATCGCCCAGGTGGTCGGCGGCGATGACCGCGTCCTCCAGCTGGTCGAGCGGGGCGGGGTGGACTTTCTTGATGGCGTCGATGAGGTCGTCGAGACGTACGGACGAGGTGACGTTCGGATTGGTCGTCATGTGTCAACCGTAGGTTGACAGTCGATGACTGTCAACCCCGGGTTGACACCTTGAGGGATCGAAGCCGAAGTCGCCCGGCATCGCGTCATACGGCGGCGCCCTCATGCGAGCCGACCTCACCACCCGGCCGAACGGCCTTGAATCCGCGCGGAGTTACTTCTCCACAGGCTGTGGACGACCTGCACCCGCGACCAGCCCCCACCGATCAGCCCGCACCCACCCGCACCCACCCGAACCCCGCGTCCGAACACCCCTGCCCTACAAACCCCCTGGCCCGGCCCAGGTCACCCCATGGCACGATCGCCAGGTGACCACCCCCACCTCCGTCGAGCGCGCCTTCGAAGCCGCTCTCTACGACGACACCCATGACGCCCTGGACGCAGGTGCCTCGATCCTCGCCGCCGATCCCGCGTCGGACGCCGAACTGGCGCGCCGGGGCAGGGAGTTCGTCGCGGCGGCCTGGCGGCGGGGGTGGCAGCCCGCGGATGTCGTGCGGCTGGTGCGGCGGGAGTTGGACGACGTACACGTACGCCTCGTCTCGGTGTTGATCCGTGCGCAGGCGCCGGACGACCGTGCGCGCGGCCCCCGTTGGGCGGCGCAGCTCGACGAACTGAGCGCCGACGAACCGCCCCGCACCGACCGTTTCACGCACGCCACCACCGTGCTGGAGCTGTACCGCCTGCTGCTGCGCCTGCCGAGCCTCGAACCCCTGGAGGAGCAGCGGCCGCAGGAGCGGCGGCGGCCCGCCTCCCGCATGCTCACCCGTATCCGCGCGCTGCTCGCGAAGGCGGAGGCGACCGGGTTCCCGGAGGAGGCGGAGGCGCTCAGCGCCAAGGCGCAGGAGCTGATGGCGCGGCACAGCATCGACGAGGCGCTGCTCGACGCGCAGGCCCCGGCGAAGGACGCGCCCGGCGCGTGCCGGATCGGGGTCGAGGCGCCGTACGAACAGGCGAAGGCGGTGCTGCTGGACGCGGTCGCCGGGGCGAACCACTGCCGGGCCGTGTGGAACGAGGCCTACGGCTTCTCGACCGTCGTCGGTTTCGAGGGCGACCTGGAGGCGGTCGAGCTGCTCTACACCTCCCTGCTCGTGCAGGCCACCTCCGCGATGACCCGGGCGGAGGCGGCCCAGCGCGCGGGCGGACGCCGGCGGACGAAGACCTTCCGCCAGTCCTTCCTGGCCGCCTACGCCCACCGCATCGGCACCCGGCTGGCCGAGGCCGCCGAGACGCAGGTCACCGACGACCTCCTCCCGGTCCTGGCCACCCGCGAGGTCGCCGTCACCGACCGCGTCGACGCGATGTTCCCGGAGACGACCACGACCCGCCTGCGCGGGGTCACCGACGAGGCGGGCTGGACGGAGGGCGCCGAGGCGGCGGACCGGGCCCAGGTCAGGTCCCGCCCCCGGCTCGGCGACCCGAACGGGGACTGAACGGGACTGGGGGACGTCCTCAGTCGCCGGCCTGTGTGAAGGCGCTGACCGAGGCCTCCGTGTCGCTCACGTCGCTCTTGCCCTGGACGGGCCCGTACGACCACTTGTAGGCGGCGCTGTCGCTGCTGCCCGGCAGGGTGACGACCAGCTTCGTCGCGGCCAGGCTCAGTTTGTCGCCCGCCTTGCCGCGTACGTAGGTGATGGTGAAGGAGGCCGCGTCGCCCTTGGCCAGCCGCAGCTTCTGCGCCTTGGCGCCCTTCAGGGTGGGGAGGGCTACCTTGGTGCCGCCGGCCTCCAGCGTGGCGCCCGGGAAGCCGTTCAGGTCGCACGGCTTGCTCTGGTTGGTCAGCGAGACGGGCACCTCGCCCGTGTCACCGGCCGCCGGAGCGGTACTGGCGGGCCCGACCTGGACGGAGACCCCGTCGAACGAGCAGGCCGAGCCGTTCTTGCCGTCGGACGAACCGCCACCGCCGCCGCTGTCGCAGCCGGTCAGGAGCAGAGCCGAGGCGAGTGCGGCCGCGGCGAGGGGAATGGTGCGCATGAGGGGATCATCCCGCACCCGACGCCCCTCCGCCGCCAGCCGCACACCCCGAGAGCCACGACGGGCGGGCGACCGCCACCCCCTACGGGCCTGACCCCGTAAGGGGCTGACCCCTACGGATTCCTACGACCTGCCCCTGCGACCCGCCCCTACGACCCCAGACTCGCCGTAGGCAATCCGGACGGGAACTTCCCGCCCTCCGCCCGCGTGTACGCCTCCTTGCCGAGACTGCCCGACCAGGTGACCGCGAGCGCCGACTTGCTGACGGAGTCGACCATTCCGGTGGCGCGGGTCTTGGTGCCGTCGGTGCACTTGAGGTGGATCATCCGCATGCCCGCCTCCTCGCCCGCCGTCCCGCTGCACACGCTCCCGCCCGTGGTGAACAGCGCGGCCTGCTTTCCGGTGATCACCAGGGCCACCGCCTTGCCGTCGGTCGTGGCGAGCCAGCTGCCCTGCAGCCCGTCGGACGCGGCCGACGGGCTGCTGCCGGTGCCGCCCGAGTCCGCCGTCGCGGTGGACGTAGGGGACGCGCTCGGGGTGGACGACGAGTCGTCCGACGAGTCACCGCTGCACCCGGTCAGCACGAGCGCGCCCACCAGGCCCGCGGCAGCCGCCGCTGTCCGTACCGTCGACACCGTCGAAAACGCCGTAGTCACTGGTAGCTCCCAAGCTGTAGCCGGACGGCCGCCCGGTCGGCCTTGGCCGGAACGACCGCAGCACGTTACCAGGGGTCACCAGGAGGACTTGCGGACGCCGGGCAGGTATCCGCTGTGAGCTTGGCCGCGCAGGTTCACCCGGGACAGCCCGAACGCGCGGAAGTAGCCGCGGGGCCGCCCGTCGATCTGGTCGCGGTTGCGCACGCGCGTCGCGCTCGCGTCCCGCGGCTGGCGGCTCAACTCCTTTTGTGCGGCGGCCCGTTCGGCCTCCGTCGAACCGGGGCGCCGGACGATCTCCTTCAGTTCGGCCCGCCGCGCCGCGTACCGCGCGACGATCCGCTGCCGTTGTTCGTTCTTCGCGATCTTGCTCTTCTTCGCCATCAGATCCTCACCCCGCGCTCGCGGATACGGGCCACGGCCGCCTCGACGCCGATCGCGTCGACGGTCTTGATCCCCTTCGCGCTCAGCCGCAGCCGTACGTACCGGCCCTCGCCGGGCAGCCAGTAGCGCTTGGACTGGATGTTCGGGTCGAAGCGGCGCGAGGTGCGCCGGTGGGAGTGGGAGATGCGGTTGCCGAAGCCGGGCCGGGCGCCGGTCAGCATGCAGTGGGCGGACATGAGTGACGTACCTCTCCTCGATCGGGATCGTAGCCAGTGATGCTAATGGAATTCATTTTCAGTAAGGTATCAGGCATGGCTCGCAACGAACTCCGCCCGGTCATCAAGCTCCGGTCCACGGCCGGCACCGGCTACACCTACGTGACCCGCAAGAACCGCAGGAACAACCCCGACCGCCTGGTCCTGCGCAAGTACGACCCGGCCGTCGGCCGCCACGTCGACTTCCGAGAGGAGCGCTGACCCCGATGCGCGCGAACACCCACCCGCCCTACGGCCCCGTCGTCTTCCGGGACCGGGCCGCGGGCCACGCCTTCCTCACCCGCTCGACGATGACGAGCGCGCGGACCATCGAGTGGGAGGACGGCCACACCTACCCCGTCGTGGACGTCGAGATCTCGAACGTCAGCCACCCCTTCTACACCGGCACGGCCCGCGTCCTGGACACGGCCGGCCGCGTGGAGCGCTTCGAGCGCCGGTACGGGAAGCAGGCCTGACGGTGTCCGACCTCTCCGTCGCGATCGTCGCCGGCCTGCACGCCGAGGCCCGCAGAACGACCGTCGCCCGCCTCCTCCACGACGTCCCCGGCAGCGTCGTACTCCACCACGACCTCGCCACGGCGACCGCCGGCACGGTCGTCCGCACGGTCCGGGACGCCACCGGCGTCCTCGACGCCGGCGAGACCCCCCTCGTCAACGACTGCGCGTGCTGCGCGCTCCGCGAGGACCTCGTGCCGGAACTGCGCCGACTGGCCCGTGCGGGTCGCGTTCGGCTCGCCGTCGTCGAGTTGTGGGACTCCGTCGAGCCCAAGGCGATGGCCGAGGTGATCAGCGCCGGCGGTCTCACGGTCACCGGTGTCATCACCGCCGTGGACCCGGCGCTCCTCCTCCCGTACCTCGGCAACGGCGACGACCTCGCGGCGGCCGGTCTCGCGGCGGCGGCCACGGACGAACGCACGATCGCGGACACCTTCGCCCGCCAACTGGAGTACGCCCCCGTCCTCGCCGTCCTCGACTCGGAGGAGGCCGACGACGAAGACCGCGAACTGCTCGGCCAGTTGCACCCGACCGCTCGCCAAGTGCCGGTCGGGGCAGCCGACTTGCCGGGCGGCGGGGACGACCATGACGACACCCCGGCCCCGGCCCCGGCTTCCACTCCGCATACCCCCAACTCCCCAGGGGCGCGGGGAACTGCGCGACCGACCCCCACGGACCCGCACTCCGCAGACAACCCCAACCACCCACCCCCGACCCGGCCTTCCGCCTCCCACCCCAACCCCGCCACACCCCTGCGCAGCGTCCTCGCTCGCGCCGCCCTCGCCGGGTTCGACGTGGAGGCCGCCGCCGCGGCCCAGCACCCCGCCTGCGCCCTGCTCCCGGTCGACGCGGACGCCCACGGCGTCACCACCCTCGTCTGGCACCGGCGCCGGCCCTTCCACTCGGAGCGGCTCTACGCGGCACTGGAGGACATCACCTGCGCCGCCGCCCGCAGCCGGGGCCGGTTCTGGCTCGCCGACAAGCCCGATTCGCTGTTGCACTGGGACGCGGCCGGCGGAGCCCTGTGCGTGGAGAGCGCGGGGCCGTGGCTGGCCTCGCTGCCGGACGCGGCCTGGGAGTTGGTGCCACCGGTGCGCCGCGCCGCCGCCGCGCTCGACTGGCACCCGGAGCACGGCGACTGCTGCCAGCACCTCGTGTTCACGTCCCCGGGGCTCGACCGCGACGGACTCGAACGGCTCCTGGAGTCCTGCCTGTTGACCGACGCCGAGTACGCCGCGGGCCGCTCCGCCTGGAAGCGCCTTCCGCCCGCCTTCGACACCCTTCTGGAGATCTGACCGTGCCCCGCAAGCCCGAACGCCGGCCCGCCAAGTCCCGCCGCAATCCCCTGGACGCGGCCGGCGTGACGTACATCGACTACAAGGACACCGCCCTGCTGCGGGCGTTCGTCTCCGACCGGGGCAAGATCCGCAGCCGTCGGGTCACCGGCGTATCCGCCCGGCAGCAGCGACAGTTGGCGATTGCGATCAAGAGCGCTCGGGAGATGGCATTGTTGCCGTACTCGACCCGATAGGCGTTCGCAGGGAACACGAAGGCTCCCGTACGCGTCTTCCCCAGTACATGCCCTGCCCAGTCGTGGGCAGACGCTGGAACGGCAACGGTAAAGCAGTCGTCAAAGCTGTAACCGGAGGACCACCCCGCGTGCACGTGCATCTGCCCATGCATCTGCACATGAACAGGGCTATGATCCGGAACAGTTGACCACTGCATCAATGGCCACACCAGCCAGTGCACAACCGGGAGCGACCTGTGGACCACCGCGTTGACAGCGTGTACTTGGGGTTCGACGTGTACAACGGCATGGCTGCCACGCAGCTGGACGGAGTGGCCTGGCAGAAGAGCCGGCACAGCAACTCGCAGGGTTCCTGCGTGGAGTTCGCGCGACTGCCGGGCGGCGACGTCGCGGTGCGCAACTCGCGCTTCCCCGACGGCCCGGCGCTCGTCTACACCCGCGCCGAGATCGAGGCGATGCTGCTCGGCATCAAGGACGGCGAGTTCGACCACCTGATCGCGGGGTAGCGCGCCGACCGGAGGAAGCCACGGCAACGCGCGTAGAACCGCGACCCCAAAAAGGGGCGCGGTTCCTCACGCGTTGTTCTGGGCCGGCTCGCCCGGCAGCCGGAACAGGGCCCAGACCACCTTGCCGCTGAGCGTGCCCGCCAGCGGGTGCCAGCCCCAGCCGTCGGCGAACGAGTCGACGAGGAACAGGCCGCGGCCCGACTCCGCCGCGAAGTCGTCGGATTCGCGGGCGACGGGGCTGTCGTGACTGGGGTCGCGCACGGCGCACACGAGCCGTTCGGTCCACCGCATCAGGTGCAGCCGCACGGGCGGGTTCTGCTCCGGGACGCGCGGGGTGTTCGCCGGCAGGGCGTGCCGCAGGGCGTTGGTGACCAACTCGGAGACGACCAGACAGACGTCGTCGAAGCGGTCGCCGACGTCCCACTGGTCGAGGGTGCGGCGGGTGAACTGCCGTGCCTCGCGCACCGCTTCGTAGCGGGCGGCCAGAGCACACGACGCGGCGCTGGACACGGCCGAGGGGTCCAGTGGCGGAAGGCCCTGCCGTAACGGCTCGAGCATGGTCGATCCATTCGTCCCCATGCGAGGCACTCCCGGGAATTCGCGGTCGTTGCGATGCAGCGGTGGCGCGAGACCATGGTTTCGGATGCGTACAGCAGATGCAAGGGCAGATGCACGTGCAGCTGACCGAATTGGACCCTCCCGTACCGCTTGTTGGCCATTTTTTCCGCCAACTTCACGCCGTTCTCGGGCTCCTGGCTTGCTTCTTCCTGACGACTTCCTGACAGATCCCTGTGGACGGCCGCCCCTTCTTTCCATATCTGTAATCGAACGAGTACTGCTCGAAGTGTTTTAGTGGCAGACTGCGGCCCCTGAAGACGGTTGGGGAGGCTGGCGAACGTGAGCGCGGGAGAGCCCGGATCGGTGGTGCGGCGGATGCTGCTCGGCTCGCAACTCAGGCGACTGCGGGAAGCACGTGGGATCACTCGCGAGGCCGCGGGGTACTCGATCCGCGCTTCCGAATCCAAGATCAGTCGCATGGAGCTGGGGCGAGTGAGCTTCAAGACGCGGGATGTCGAGGACCTGTTGACGCTGTACGGCATCACCGACGAGGCGGAGCGCATCTCACTCCTCTCCCTCGCGAAGGAGGCCAACGTAGCGGGCTGGTGGCACAGTTACTCCGACGTCCTGCCCAGCTGGTTCCCCACCTATGTGGGCCTGGAGGGCGCCGCCTCCCTCATCCGCGCCTACGAGGTCCAGTTCGTGCACGGGCTGCTGCAGACGGAGGAGTACGCCCGCGCGGTCGTCCGGCGCGGCATGAAGGGCGCGAGCGAGGCCGACGTGGAGCGGCGGGTCGCCCTGCGTCTTGAGCGGCAGAAGTACCTGGTCAACGAGAACGCCCCCGACTTCCACATCGTCCTGGACGAGGCCGCCCTGCGCCGCCCGTACGGAGATCGTGAGGTGATGCGCGGGCAGTTGCAGCATCTGATCGAGGTCTCCGAGCACGCGAACGTCCGCCTTCAGGTGATGCCGTTCGGCTTCGGCGGGCACGCCGGTGAGTCCGGCGCCTTCACGCTCCTCTCCTTCCCCGAGTCGGACCTCTCCGACGTCGTCTACCTGGAGCAGCTCACCAGCGCGCTGTACCTCGACAAGGCCGAGGACGTGGCCCAGTACGAGAAGGCGCTGAAGGAGCTTCAGCAGGACAGTCCCGGCCCGGACGAGAGCCGGGATCTTCTCCGGGGACTGCTCCAACTCTCTTGAAACACAAGTACGATGACGTGTGATCAGACCGTGATGATCGTGAGGGATCGCCCGGTCTGCTGTTGATCGTGTCTGCACCTGTCTGCAACTGATCGTGTCTGCTGACGATTGAGCGATTGAGGGATCACATGTCGTCCTACTTCACCGACCTGGCTCAGCAGTACATCGACGGTGAGTGGCGCCCGGGCACCGGCTCCTGGGACATCATCGACTTCAACCCGTACGACGGCGAGAAGCTCGCGTCGATCACGATAGCCACGGTCGACGAGGTCGACGAGGCGTACCGGGCCGCCGCCCGTGCCCAGAAGGCGTGGGGCGCCACCAACCCCTATGCCCGGCGTGCCGTGTTCGAGAAGGCCCTGCGGCTCATCGAGGAGCGCGAGCAGGAGATAGCCGAGGTGATCATCGCCGAACTCGGCGGCACGCACCTGAAGGCCGGCTTCGAACTGCACCTCGCCAAGGAGTTCCTGCGCGAGGCGATCCACCTCGCGCTGCGTCCCCAGGGCCGGATCATCCCCTCGCCGGTCGACGGCAAGGAGAACCGCGTCTACAGCGTCCCGGTGGGCGTCGTCGGCGTGATCAGCCCCTTCAACTTCCCCTTCCTCCTCTCCCTCAAGTCGGTAGCCCCCGCACTGGCGTTGGGCAACGGCGTGGTCCTCAAGCCGCACCAGAACACCCCGATCGTCGGCGGTTCCCTGATCGCGAAGATCTTCGAGGACGCGGGGCTGCCGGGCGGCCTTCTGAACGTCGTCATCACCGACATCGCGGAGATCGGCGACGCGTTCCTCGAGCACCCGATCCCGAAGGTCATCTCCTTCACCGGCTCCGACAAGGTCGGCCGCCACGTCGCGACCGTCTGCGCCGCGCAGTTCAAGCGCACGGTGCTCGAACTCGGCGGCAACAGCGCCATCGTGGTCCTTGACGACGCGGACATCGACTACGCCGTCGACGCGGCGGTCTTCAGCCGCTTCGTCCACCAGGGCCAGGTCTGCATGGCCGCGAACCGGGTCCTCGTCGACCGGTCGATCCGGGACGAGTTCACCGAGAAGTTCGTCGCCAAGGTCAGGTCCCTCAAGGTCGGCGACCCGAGCGACCCGCAGACGGTGATCGGTCCGGTCATCAACTCCTCGCAGGCGGACGCCCTTTCGGGTGTCGTGGAGCAGGCCGTCGCGGAAGGCGCGACGGCCCTCGTGCACGGCACGACCACCGACAACCTGGTCGCCCCCTCCGTCCTCACCGATGTCCCCGCCGACTCGGACCTGCTCCGCCAGGAGGTCTTCGGCCCGATCGCCTTCCTCATCCCGTTCGACGGCGAGGAGGAGGCGGTGAGCATCGTCAACGACACGCCGTACGGTCTGAGCGGCGCGGTCCACACCGGCGACATCGAGCGCGGCGTGAACTTCGCCAAGCAGATCGACACGGGCATGTTCCACGTCAACGACGGCACCGTCCACGACGAGCCGATCGTCCCCTTCGGCGGCGAGAAGGCCTCCGGCGTGGGCCGCCTCAACGGCGAGTCGATGCTCGACGCGTTCACCAGCCTGAAGTGGATCTCCGTGCAGCACGGCCGGAGCGGGTTCCCGTTCTGATCACGCGGGCGGCCGGTCCTCCCGAACGGCCCCTTTCCTGAGTACGACGTCGTAGCGCGGGCCATTGAGGACAGAAACTGACCTCGATGGCCCGTAGCTTCGTCGGTGTCGGGCAGGGGGAGAGGCTCCCGGTCCGCACCGGCGAAAGGCGAAAGTCATGGTCACGCACGTACCTGCGGACACTCAGGGCGACGAGCGCGGGTCGCTGCTCACGTTCATCGAGGACCAACGGGGCGGTATCCGCAGGGCGTTGCTCGGGCTGACCGAGGAACAGGCCACGAGTACGCCGAGCGCGAGCGGGCTCTCCCTCGCCGGGCTGCTGAAGCATGTCGCCGACGTCGAGCAGGGCTGGATCGCGCGAGCGAAGCAGGAACCGCCCGCCGTCCAGCGCGATCAGAGCAACTGGCACGAGACGTTCCGGCTGGTCGGCGAGGAGACCGTCGAGTCCCAGCTCGCGTACTGGGAGGAGGTCGCCGCCCGGACCGAGGCGTACGTCCGCTCGGTGCCCAGCCTCGACGACACGTTCCCGGTCCCCGGTGACCCCTGGTTTCCGCCGGAGGGCCGCGTCTCCGTGCGCTGGCTCTGCCTGCACCTGATCCGCGAGATGGCCCGGCACGCCGGTCACGCCGACATCATCCGCGAGTCCATCGACGGCGCGACGGCCTACGAGCTGGTCATGAAGGAGCGGGGTGTGGTGGGGGGTTGAGCCTGCGTCTTCTGCGCCGGTGAGTGGGCGGGGGAGGGTGGGGGAGGGGAGTGTGGTGCTGTGGGTGGGTGCCGGTGCGTTGTGGTGCGTTGGCTTGCGTTGTGGGTCGGCGCCGCGCCGGGGGGTGTCCGTCCTCGGATCGGCGCGGGTGCCGTTGCTCACCGGCTCGCCCGTGCCGGACGCGCCGACCGCTGCGGGCGGACACCCCCCGACACGTCGCCTTCTCGCCGTACGTCCCTGACGGCCGTGACGTCCCTGTGGGTCAGTGGTGGAAGCCCGTCGCCGTTTGCTTGTCCCGGGTGAAGGGGTGGGGCTGGCAGCGCAGTTCGGGGAGGAGGCGGGTCAGGTCGTCCAGGAAGAGCTCGGCCAGGTCCGCCGAGAAGCCGTTGCGGCAGACGATGCGGAGGACGGAGAGGTCCTCGCGGTCGGCCGGGAAGGTGTACGCCGGGACCAGCCAGCCGTGTTCCCGTAGGCGGCGGGAGACGTCGAACACGTCGTACGTCGTGACGTCCGGGGCCGTGGTGAAGGCGAAGACCGGCAACTCGTCGCCCCGGGTGAGGAGTCTGAAGTCGCCGAGGGCTTCGATGCGGTCGGCCAGGCCGCGGGCCACGTCCCGGGTGGACTGCTGGACCGCGCGGTAGCCCTCGCGGCCCAGGCGGAGGAACGTGTAGTACTGGGCCACGACTTGGGCGCCGGGGCGGGAGAAGTTGAGGGCGAAGGTGGGCATGTCGCCGCCCAGGTAGTTGACGCGGAAGACGAGTTCCTCCGGGAGGGCGTCCTGGTCGCGCCAGAGGGCCCAGCCGACGCCCGGGTAGACCAGGCCGTACTTGTGGCCCGAGGTGTTGATGGAGGCCACGCGCGGGAGGCGGAAGTCCCAGACGAGGTCAGGGTCCAGGAAGGGGGCGACCATGGCGCCGGAGGCGCCGTCCACGTGGACCGGGATGTCGAGGCCCGTGCGCTCCTGGAGGGCGTCCAGGGCGGCGCACAGGTCGGCGATCGGCTCGTAGGAGCCGTCGAAGGTGGAGCCCAGGATGCCGACCACGCCGATCGTGTTCTCGTCGCACAGCTCGGCGGCGGCCTGGGGGTCGAGGTGGAAGCGGTCGCCCTCCATGGGGACCTGACGGGCTTCGACCTCCCAGAAGTTGCAGAACTTCTCCCAGCAGACCTGGACGTTGATCCCCATCACCAGGTTCGGGCGGGCTGCTGGGTAGCGGTCCTTGTTGCGCTGCATCCAGCGGCGCTTGAGCGCCATGCCGGCGAGCATGCAGGCCTCGCTGGAGCCGGTGGTGGAGCAGCCGACGGCCGCTGCGGGGTCCGGTGCGTTCCACAGGTCCGCGAGCATGGCCACGCAGCGCTTCTCCAGCTCCGCGGTGCGTGGGTACTCGTCCTTGTCGATCATGTTCTTGTCCCGGCACTCCGCCATCAGGACGCCGGCTTCCGGCTCCATCCAGGTGGTGACGAAAGTGGCCAGGTTCAGGCGGGAGTTGCCGTCCAGCATCAGCTCGTCCTGCACGAGCTGGGCCGCCGTCATGGGGGCCAGCGGGGCGTCGGGCAGCCGGTGCTTGGGCGGGGCCTCGGACATGCCGCCGACCGGGTTGGCCTCGCCGTAGAACGGGTTCACGGACAGGGGGCGCTCGGCGGACGGGTCGGGAGTCTGGTGCAACGGCATGGGCTTGCCTCCGATAAGGATCAACAGGACCAACGGGTACTAGCGAACCGGAGTTCCGTCCGCGCGCAACTGCATCTGCGGTCTTCCGGTCACCAGCAGCCAGGCCGGCAGCGAGGCGATGCACAGCAGGGCGAGGATCGCGGGGGAGGCCACCAGGATCGCGGCGGTGAACAGGCTCACCCAGCCCTGGCGGGTGATCGCGAGGAGCATGCCCAGGACGCCGGTCGCCACCGCGAGCGCCGGATGCACCGCGGGCACGACCGCGTGGGCGAACAGGCCGAAGGCGACGCCGATGAAGACGGAGGGGAAGATCCGGCCGCCCCGGAAGCCGCAGGAGGCGGCGATCAGCAGTGCCGCCAGCTTCACGACGGTCATCGTGGCGAACTGGCCGGCCGACCAGCCATCGGGGTCGGCCGCGAGCTCCCCGACCTCGTCCAGCCCCTTGAAGAGCGTCAGATGGCCCCCCAGCGCCGCCAGAAGGCCCAGGACCAGTCCACCGGCCGGAAGCGCCAGCATGGGGTGCTTGAGCCGTGAGAAGGCGCCGTGGGCGTACGGGAAGAGGTAGACGGCCACCATGCCGAGCGCGGCAGCCAGCGGTGCCAGCACCAGGGCCGCCAGCAGGTCGCCCCAGCCGGGCCTGCCGAACGCGGGCAGGCGCAGGTCGAAGGTCGGATGGGCCACCAGGGTGGTCGTCATGGCACCCGCCCCGGCCGCGGCGAGCGGCGCGAACACGTTGTCCCACAGCGCGCCCCTGGTCTGCTTCGTGGCCAGCGCCTCCGAGATGAGCAGCGCCGCCGCGACCGGCGTCCCGAACAGCGCCCCGATGGTCGCCGACTCGGCCAGCGCCCCCCACAGCCCGCCCGGCAGCCGCGGCACCAGCCTGCGCCCCAGCCACAGCGCGAGGGCGACGTTCACGGCGATGATCGGGTTCTCCGGGCCGAGACTCGGGCCGCCCGCGAGCATCAGCGCGGTCGCCAGGACGAGTCCCGGCAGCACTCCCGGGGGCAGCGCCACGGCCTCCAGGCCGGTGGTGGCGGGGTCGGGACCGGCGTGGCCGGGCACCTTCCACACCACCAGCCCGACCGCGATGCCGGTGGCCGTCAGCATGACGAGCATCCACAGCACCGAGTAGCGGCCGATGCCCAGGGCGTCGGGCAGGTTCTTCCAGAGCACGTGCTGGAGCTGCTCGGCCGCCTCGCTCACCCCGATGAAGAGGAGACTCGCGCCCACGCCCACGACCAGCGCGGGGACGATCATCGGCAGCAGCGTGCGCGCCGGGGTCGTCGGGGCGGCGGGTGCCTCGTGCGCGCTGTCCTGGGCCACGCGCTCACCATAAGCGGGCAAAACGGACCCAACATCTTGAGGGACGTCCAGAGAAGGGCAGGTTCCGTGAGCCGCGAGGCCCATGGGCTTGCACCTCACGTGGCGTGAGGACCCACCGTGGAGCGCGGACACGAGAAGGAGCGGAAGTGAGCTACTCCGTAGGACAGGTCGCCGGATTCGCCGGGGTCACCGTGCGCACGCTGCACCACTACGACGACATCGGCCTGCTCGTCCCGAGCGAGCGCAGCCACGCCGGTCACCGGCGCTACAGCGACGCCGACCTCGACCGGCTCCAGCAGATCCTGTTCTACCGGGAGCTCGGCTTCCCGCTCGACGAGGTCGCGGCCCTGCTCGACGACCCGGAGACGGACCCGCGCGCCCACCTGCGCCGCCAGCACGAGCTGCTGACCGCCCGGATCGAGAGGCTCCAGAAGATGGCCGAGGCCGTGGAACACGCCATGGAGGCACGCACGATGGGCATCAACCTCACCCCCGAGGAACGCTTCGAGGTCTTCGGCGACAAGGACCCCGAGCAGTACGCCGAGGAGGCCGAACAACGCTGGGGCGGCACCGAGGCCTACGCCGAGTCCCAGCGCCGCGCCGCCCGCTACACCAAGGCCGACTGGAAACGCCTCCAGGCCGAGGTCGACGACTGGAGCGAGCGCTACGCCACCCTGGTGATCGCGGGCGAACCCCCCACCGCCGACGCGGCGACGGACCTCGCCGAGGAACACCGCCTGCACATCGACCGCTGGTTCTATCCGTGCTCCTACGAGATGCACACCTGCCTCGCCGAGATGTACGTCTCCGACGAGCGCTTCAAGGCGTTCTACGACGCGATGGCCCCGGGCCTGGCCGACCACCTGAAGGACGCGATCCTGGCGAACGCGTCCCGGCACACCTCCTAGGGGCCCGGCCCGGGGGTACGCGCTACTCCCGGGCCAGGACCACCGCCGTCCCGTAGGCGCAGACCTCGGTGCCCACGTCCGCGGCCTCGGTCACGTCGAAGCGGAACGCCAGGACGCCGTTGGCGCCACGCGCGCGTGCCTGCTCGATCAGCCGCTCCATGGCCTGGTTGCGGGTCTGCACGAGGGTCTTGGTGAGCCCCTTCAGTTCACCGCCGACCATCGACTTCAGACCGGCGCCGATCTGGCTGCCGAGATGCCGCGAGCGCACCGTCAGCCCGAACACCTCACCGATCACCTGCTCGACCCGGTACCCGGGGACGTCGTTCGTCGTCACGACCAGCACATCGGCCTGCGGCCCCTGGCCGCCGCCGTACTCTTCGATACCCATGGCTCACAGCTTTGTCCTACGGGATGCACAGTGCATCCTGGAGTCACCGGTGGAACCTGGGACGGACACATCGCGTTGATAGCTTTGTGCGGCTGCACCTGGACGCCGACGCACCTCCCTCCACCCCTCAGGAGCCCGGAACCGTGATGACGCTCGCCCTCGGCCCGAGCTGGCTCGATCCGAACACCCTGCTCGACCGGTTCGGGATCTGGGGCCTCCTGCTCGTGGTCTTCGCGGAGTCCGGCCTGCTCATCGGGTTCTTCCTGCCGGGTGACTCGCTGCTGTTCACCTGCGGTCTGCTGATCACCGCGGGCACCCTCGACTTCCCGCTGTGGGCGGCCGTCGTGCTGATCTGCGTCGCCGCGATCCTCGGCGACCAGGCGGGCTACCTCTTCGGCAAGAAGGTCGGCCCCTCGCTCTTCAACCGCCCGGACTCACGCCTCTTCAAGCAGGAGAACGTGGTCAAGGCGCACGAGTTCTTCGAGAAGTACGGCCCCAAGTCCCTGGTCCTGGCCCGCTTCGTGCCGATCGTGCGCACCTTCACGCCGATCGTCGCCGGCGTCAGCGGCATGAAGTACCGCTCCTTCATCACGTACAACATCATCGGCGGCGTCCTGTGGGGCGCGGGCGTCACCCTGCTCGGCTCCTGGCTCGGCAACATCGACTTCGTCCACAAGAACATCGAAGCGATCCTGATCCTGATCGTCCTGATCTCCGTGGTCCCGATCATCATCGAGTTCCTCCGCGCCCGGTCCAAGGCCAAGAAGAACCCCGCGGCCCCCCAGGAGCACTCCGACGACCCGGCGGCGACCCAGCCGTTCCCCGTGATCATGGACGACTCGACGACCCAGCTCCGCCGCGTGGACAGGCCCCGCCAGCAGCAGCCGCAGCAGCCCCAGGCCCAGCCGCAGCCCCAGCACAGCAACGGCTACGACCAGAACAACGGTTACGACCAGAACAACGGTTACGACCAGAACAACGGCTACGACCAGTACTACGCCCAGCCCCAGCAACAGCAGCCGTACCAGCAACAGCCCTACGGCAACCAGCAGTACCCGCCGTACGACAACCAGGGCCAGGGCCAGGGCTATCCCCAGAACGGCTATCCCCAGGGCCGGCAGTAGCAGCCCGGCAGGGGCGCGGGGCCGGATCGGTATGCGGCGGCCAAGTCCCCGAGCCGGTGGGCGCTCAGAAACCCCGGGTGCGCTTGGCCGCCCGGCGAGCCCCGCTGGCAGCGCCCGGCATCCGTAGGAACAACCGCGAGATCTCCGAGCCCAGATTGACCCCGATGGCGATGGCCATGGCGAGAGAAGCCGCCGTGGCCAACGACACCAGACCCCGGTCGACCTCGTTCTGCGCGATCGCCAACAGCCCGAAGTACGTGGCCGACCCGGGCAGCAGAGGACCGATCGCCGCGGTCGTGTACGGCAGGGCCGACGCGAACCGGTAGCGCGACAGCAGCTGCCCGAACAGGCCGACCAGCCCCGCCGCGACGGCCGTGGACGCGACCGGCGAGATCTTGGCGACGTAGTGCATCGCCCCGTACACGGACCAGGCGACACCCCCGTTGAGGGACACCAGGAGCACGGTGGACCGTTCCTGCTGGAGCAGGACGGCGAAGGTCAGCGACAGCAGGACGGACGCGGCGATCTGCCACAGCGGCCGGTGCGAGTTGCCGAGGGCCGCGTCCGGGTTGAGCTGCGCGCCGAGCTTCACGCCGAAGTACAGGACGATCAGGACGCCGGCCACGATGCCGACGAAGAAGTACATGACCTCCAGGAGCCGCGCCGCCGCGGTGATGTAGAAGCCCGTCAGACCGTCCTGTACGCCCGCCACCAGCGCCCGTCCGGGCAGCAGGGCGAACAGCCCACCGGTGATGACCGCGGAGGCCTTCACGTCGACGTCCGCGACGGTGAGCGCGACCCCTATCGCGGCGGGCGGCATCGCGGCGACCGTGAACTGGTAGAACTCCGGCAGCCCGCGCCCCGCGCACAGCCACGCGAGCCGGTCGCCGAGCATCGCGCCGAGCGCTGCGGCGAAGAACACGATGATGTCGCCGCCGACGAGCACGGAGGCGGCACCGGCGAGCAGCCCGCTGGCGGAGGTCAGCACCCAGCCGGGGTACGGGTGCCGGTTGCGCCGCATCTCCGCGAGCCGCCGGTAGGCGTCCTCCAGGGAGAGCGCCGTCTCCGGGTCGCTGAGGTCCTGGACGAGCCGGAACACGGCCGCGAGCCGTGTGTAGTCGGTGCCCCGGCGCCGTACGGTCCGGGACGCGGTCACCGGATCGTCCACCAGGGAGGGCTGATAGGAGATCGACAGCAAGGTGAACGTGACGGTCGGCTCGCAGCGGTCGAGGCCGTAGGACCGGCAGACGGCGAACATGGCCGCCTCGACGTCCTCGGCGCCCTCACCGCCCGCGAGCAGCAACTCCCCGATGCGGAGCGTCAGATCGAGCACACGGGGCACGGCGGGGCCGCTGTCGTCCGGCTTCTGCACCGGCTCGGGCGCCGGCCGCTCGGCCACCGGCATGCGCAGCATCGTGCGCATCCGGTCCTGCCAGGGCACGTCCTTGGTGAGGCTGACGACCGGGATGCCGGTCGGCGGAGTGAAGGCGGGGGGCGCTTTGCGCGCCCTGTAGAGGCTGGGCGGACTGAACGCCGAGCCCTCGGAGTCCTCGGCGGCCGGCGCGGCCGTCACGTCGAACCCGCTCGGAACGGCGAACTCGGACGTCGTGGAGGACTCGCCGTCGATCGACGCGACCGCCGCCTCGACGCCCGCCGGAGCGGTGAAGGCACTCCTGGCCTCGTCCGACTGCGGCTTGCGGTCCTCGGCTTCCGTCACTCCGTGGCACTCCCTGTACGACGCCTCCAGTGATCCTTAGTATGCGCACAGACATGCAAACGGGCCCCACGCGTGTGCGTGGGGCCCGTCCGGCGCTGGGGGCTCAGTGGCCGCCCTGCTCCTTGAGTCGCTTGTACGAGCGCTCGATCTCCGCCTCGGCGTCCGTACGGCCCACCCAGTTGGCGCCCTCGACCGACTTGCCGGGCTCCAGGTCCTTGTAGACCTCGAAGAAGTGCTGGATCTCCAGGCGGTCGAACTCCGACACGTGGTGGATGTCACGCAGGTGCTCCACCCGCGGGTCGGACGCCGGGACGCACAGCAGCTTGTCGTCGCCGCCGGCCTCGTCGGTCATCCGGAACATGCCGATCGCGCGGCACTTGATGAGGCAGCCGGGGAAGGTCGGCTCCTCCAGGATGACCAGCGCGTCCAGCGGGTCACCGTCCTCGCCGAGCGTGTTCTCGACGAAGCCGTAGTCGGCCGGGTAACTGGTCGAGGTGAAGAGTCGACGGTCCAGGCGGATCCGACCGGTCTCGTGGTCCACCTCGTACTTGTTCCGCGAACCCTTCGGGATCTCGATCGTGACGTCGAACTCCACCGGTGGCTCCTCCATGATCAGCACATAGTTCTGGTGGTTAAGTGTCCCTCACGCAGGAGTGTGATCGCGAAAGGGGCTGGTGGTCGTGCCGGAGCTGAGGCCTTGGCGGGCCGCGAGACCGCATGTGGCGCGGATCGCGAGAGCCGTCCGGCCCCGTCTCGAGCGGGCCGCGAAGTCCGTGAAACCGCAGGTCACACGACTCGACCAAGCCGTACGACCGCGGGTCACGCGGCTCACTCAGGCCGTGTCGCCGAAGGTCGCCGCGCTCGTCGCATCCGTGTCACCGCGGGTCGCGAAGGTGCCGCGGCCCGACAGGACCTGGCAGTTCACCGCCGTCGCCGCCACCGCCGGAATGGCGCTGACCGCGGTCGTGGTGACCGCCGCGGGTCCCTGGGACTCCTCGGGTCAGCGTACGGCCGAGCGGGACCGCGCCGTCGCACTCGAACAGTCAGGTGGCGTAGATCACGGCAGTCATGCCGACACGTCCGCCAAGGCGCCCCGCCCGGCCCCGAGCGCCGCGTCCGTCCTGGTCGGCCTCGGCGGCTCCGCGAGCACCGTGAAGTCGGCCCCGACCGGCACGGCCCTCGCGGACGTCCTCACGCCTCTCCTGGGCGACGCCGCGCTCGGCAGCCGCCACACGGCCGCCGTGGTGGACGTCTCGACCGGAAAGCGCCTCTACGGAGTCGGCGCCGACGACGCGTTGACGCCGGCCTCGACCACGAAGATCGCCACCGCTGTGGCCGCCCTCTCCGCGATGGGGCCGGACCACCGCCTCACCACCCGCGCCGCTCTGGAGCCCGACACCAAGGAACTCGTCCTGGTCGGCGGCGGCGACCCCACCCTGACGGCCCACCAGGACGCCGACGGCTGGGCCAGCCTGCGCACGCTCGCGGACCGGACGGCGGCGAGCCTGAAGAAGCGCGGCATGAGCGAGGTGACGCTGTCGTACGACACGACTCTGTACGCCGGGCCCGAACTCCACCCGATCGGGGTCAACGACAACCTCGCCCCGGTCACCGCCCTGATGGCCGACGAGGGCCGTACGGACGACTCGTCCAGCGGTCAGGTGCTGCGGGTGACGGACCCGGCGGCGGACGCGGCGCAGAAGTTCGCGGGCTACCTGAAGAAGCAGGGCATCACGACGACGTCCCCTGGCCCCTCCAAGGCGACCGGCCGCGCCGCCACCCTCGCCACGGTCACCTCGCCGCCGCTCTCCGACATCGTCGAGCGGATGCTGACCAACAGCGACAACGACATCGCGGAGGCCCTGGCCCGCCAGACCGCCCTGGCCACGGGCAAGCGGGCCGACTTCGATGGCGGTGCCGCCGCGATCGCCGCCCAGCTGACGAAGCTTCACCTCCCGCTCAAGGGCACCGCGTTCAACGACGGCAGCGGCCTCAACCGCGACGACCGTCTCACCGCCGACCTCCTGACCGCCCTCCTGGTCAAGGCCGGCGACCCGGCCCACCCCGAACTCCGCCCGGTGCTCACCGGCCTCCCCATCGCCGCCTTCACCGGCACCCTGACCAGCCGCTACACCGACGCCACGGGCGCCGCGGGCGTGGTCCGGGCCAAGACCGGCACCCTCACGGGCGTCAACACCCTGGCGGGCACGGTCGTCGACAAGGACGGCCAACTCCTCGCCTTCGCCTTCATGGCCTCCGACACGACCAACACCCTGGAGGCCCAGGCGGCCCTGGACCGCACGGCGACCGCACTGTCGGCCTGCGGCTGCAGCTGACCGCCGCCGGCGCCGGGTGCCGTTCGCGCACACGCCCGCCCGACCGACGCTCGTGCCCTGCCCCAAGCCGTAGCGCTCACGTACGGTTGACGCATGACGAGCATCGGTGGTGCTGCATCTGCTGGGATGGTCGACTGGAATCTCGCGGTGGCGACCGCGACCCGACTGGTACGGCCGGGCCCCGAAGTGAGCCGCGACGAGGCCCGGGCCGTCGTCGCGGAGCTGCGCCGGCACGCGAAGGCCTCGGAGCAGCACGTCCGGGGTTTCACCCGGATGGGCACGGACGACATCCATGACACCCCGATCCTGGTCGTCGACCGCCCCGGCTGGGTGCGGGCGAACGTCGCCGGGTTCCGGGAGGTCCTCAAGCCGCTGCTGGACAAGATGCAGGAGCGGCGCGGCAACACCCCCGGGGGCGCCGTCTTCGGCGCGGTCGGCGGCAAGGTGACCGGCGTGGAGCTGGGCATGCTGCTGTCGTTCCTGTCCTCGCGGGTGCTCGGCCAGTACGAGACGTTCGCCCCGGCCTCCCGCGAGCTGCCGGCGGGGGCGAAGGGCGGCCGGCTGCTGCTGGTCGCGCCGAACATCGTGCACGTGGAGCGCGAACTCGACGTACAGCCCCACGACTTCCGCCTGTGGGTGTGCCTGCACGAGGAGACGCACCGGACGCAGTTCACGGCCGTGCCCTGGCTGCGGGACCACCTGGAGGGCGAGATCCAGTCGTTCTTGGGGGAGACCGAGGTCGACCCCATGACGGTCCTGGAGCGCATCCGGGAGGCCGCCCAGTCGCTGGCCGGCGGACGGCCCGAGGGCGAGGAGGACGACAGCGACGGCCGGTCCCTGGTGGAGATCGTGCAGACGCCCGCGCAGCGGGAGATCCTCGGCCGCCTCACCGCCGTGATGTCCCTGCTGGAGGGACACGCCGACTTCGTGATGGACGGCGTCGGTCCCGAGGTCGTGCCGAGCGTCGCGGAGATCCGCGAGAAGTTCCAGCAGCGTCGCGCGAAGGGCGCCTCGCGACTGGACTCGGCGCTGCGCAAGCTGCTCGGCCTGGACGCCAAGCTGCGGCAGTACCGGGACGGCGAGCGGTTCGTCCGCGCGGTCGTCGACCAGGTCGGCATGGACGGCTTCAACCGCGTGTGGACCTCCCCGAACACGCTGCCGACCAAGACGGAGATCGCCAAACCGGCGGACTGGGTCGCGCGGGTGCACCGCAAGGCCGAGTCGTGAACGGGCCGTGGGCGTGGTGAGAGGAATCCGGCCTGCGGCAGGCGAACGCCCCTGCAATCACCCGTCCGAGGGACCGTGAGCGATGGGTAGGCGTGCGATGCTCGGGGAACGCCCCGGTTCTGTCACCATCTACACACTCTGAGTGACCGAACCTCGGGCCAACCCCCCGAAAACTTCATGAAGGGAACCGGACATGGGTCCCCATCCTGCGGTCGCGGCGATACGCCTGGCGGTCCGCCGCGTACTCCACGACATCCTCACCGACCACGAGGCCCTCCAGACAGCGGGCGCCTCCCGGCACACCTCGCACGAGCGCCCGCCCTCGCCGCTCGTGCTCGTCGCATGCTCCGGCGGCGCCGACTCCATGGCGCTCGCCTCCGCCCTCGCCTTCGAGGCCCCCAAGCTGGGCATCAGGGCCGGCGGCATCACCGTCGACCACGGCCTCCAGGCCGGCTCCGACCTGCGCGCCGACGAGGTCGTCCTGCGCCTGCGCGAGCTGGGTCTGGACCCCGTCGAGGCCACCAGCGTGACCGTGGGCCGCGAGGGCGGCCCCGAGGCAGCAGCCCGGGACGCCCGTTACGCCGCCCTCGACGCCTGCGCCGCCCGGCACGGCGCCGCCGCCGTCCTGCTCGGCCACACCCGCGACGACCAGGCCGAGACCGTCCTGCTGGGCCTCGCCCGCGGCTCCGGCATCCGCTCCCTGTCCGGGATGGCCGCGGTCTCGGGGGCCGACGGCCGTTACCGCCGGCCCTTCCTCCAGCTCGACCGGCAGACCGCCCGCAAGGCCTGCATGGTCCAGTCGCTGCCCGTCTGGGACGACCCGCACAACGCCGACCCGGCGTACACACGTTCCCGGCTCCGCCACGAAGGCCTCCCGGCTCTGGAGAAGGCGCTCGGCAAAGGGGTCGTCGAAGCGCTCGCCCGTACGGCGCAGCTGTCCCGGGACGACGCCGACGCCCTCGACAGCTGGGCCAGCCAGGCCGAGGCCTCCGTACGGGACGCCACCGGGCTCCTGGAGTGCGCCAAGCTCTACGCCCTGCCGCCCGCCGTGCGCCGCCGCGTGCTGCGCCGGGCCGCCATCCAGGCCGGTGCCCCGGCCGGTTCGCTGTTCGCCCGTCACATCGAGGAAGTCGACCGCCTGATCACCGGCTGGCGCGGCCAGGGAGCCATCAATCTCCCGGGCAAAGTCGTCGCCCAGCGCCAGGGTGGCAGACTGGTCATTCGGCAAGGCTGAATCGACACCCCCTCCGGACCTCCGGGGGCGGGGCCAGGTAGTAGCCGGTTGGACGACCGAAAGTGATGCGGGTGGACGCGAAAGACATGGGTGACGACCTCCAGTCGGTGCTCATCACCAAGGAAGAGATCGACGCGAAGCTCGTGGAGCTCGCCGCGAAGATCGACGCGGAGTACGCGGGCAAGGACCTGTTGATCGTCGGCGTCCTCAAGGGCGCGGTGATGGTCATGGCGGACCTCGCACGGGCGCTGTCCACCCCCGTCACCATGGACTGGATGGCCGTGTCGTCGTACGGCGCGGGCACCCAGTCCTCCGGTGTCGTGCGGATCCTCAAGGACCTCGACACCGACATCAAGGGCAGGCACGTCCTCATCGTCGAGGACATCATCGACTCCGGGCTGACGCTGTCCTGGCTGATCTCCAACCTCGGCTCGCGCGAGCCGGAGTCGCTGAAGATCTGCACCCTGCTCCGCAAGCCGGAGGCGGCCAAGGTCGCCATCGAGGTGGAGTGGGTCGGCTTCGACATCCCGAACGAGTTCGTCGTCGGCTACGGCCTCGACTACGCCGAGAAGTACCGCAACCTCCCGTTCGTCGGTACGCTCGCGCCGCACGTCTACGGCGGCTAGGGCCACTCGGCCCAAGCCCTGTAAGACGATCGGGAACCCCAGCGGGTTTCGCGCCGTTGGAGCATGCAGACGCGTCTCCCAGCGGTCCTGTGCGGCTTCGGCCCACCATGCTGGGGTACCGTCAGAAGAACTGTCTTTATCAAACTCACTATGGCAGGAGGGACGGAGCGGACTCGCTCCGTATGGATGGACGTGAAGCGATACTTCCGTGGGCCGGTCATGTGGATCGTGCTGGCCGTCCTTGCCGTGGTCGTGTTGATGCAGGTCGTCGGCTCGTCCGGCGGCTACAAGACGGTGGACACCGGCCAGATCGTCCAGGCGATCAATGACAACAAGGTCGAGTCGGCCAAGATCACCACCGGTGACGAGCAGACCGTCAAGGCCACGCTCAAGGACGGCGTAAAGGTCGAGGGCAGCTCCAAGATCCAGGCGAGCTACATCGGCGACCAAGGCGTGGACCTCGCGGCCACGCTGCAGACCAAGTACCAGGACAAGCAGATTCCGGACGGCTACACGGTGTCGCCGACGAAGCAGAACGCTTTCGTCGGGATCCTGTTGTCGCTGCTCCCCTTCGTCCTCATCGTGGTCGTCTTCCTGTTCCTGATGAACCAGATGCAGGGCGGCGGCTCCCGAGTCATGAACTTCGGGAAGTCCAAGGCCAAGCTCATCACCAAGGACACCCCGAAGACGACGTTCGCGGACGTCGCGGGCTCCGACGAGGCCGTCGAGGAACTGCACGAGATCAAGGAGTTCCTCCAGGAGCCGGCGAAGTTCCAGGCCGTCGGCGCCAAGATCCCCAAGGGCGTACTCCTGTACGGCCCCCCCGGCACCGGCAAGACCCTGCTGGCGCGCGCCGTCGCGGGCGAGGCCGGGGTGCCCTTCTACTCGATCTCCGGTTCCGACTTCGTCGAGATGTTCGTCGGTGTCGGTGCCTCCCGAGTCCGTGACCTCTTCGAGCAGGCCAAGGCGAACGCCCCGGCGATCGTCTTCGTCGACGAGATCGACGCGGTCGGCCGCCATCGCGGCGCCGGCCTCGGCGGTGGTCACGACGAGCGCGAGCAGACGCTGAACCAGCTGCTCGTGGAGATGGACGGCTTCGACGTCAAGGGCGGCGTGATCCTCATCGCCGCGACGAACCGGCCCGACATCCTCGACCCGGCCCTCCTGCGCCCCGGCCGCTTCGACCGCCAGATCGCGGTCGACCGCCCGGACATGCAGGGCCGTCTGGAGATCCTCAAGGTCCACCAGAAGGGCAAGCCGGTCGCACCGGACGTCGACCTGTCGGCCGTCGCGCGCCGCACGCCGGGCTTCACCGGCGCGGACCTGAGCAACGTCCTCAACGAGGCCGCCCTGCTCACCGCCCGAGGCAACCGCAAGCTGATCGACAACGGCATGCTGGACGAGGCGATCGACCGTGTGGTCGCGGGCCCGCAGAAGCGGACCCGGATCATGTCGGACAAGGAGAAGAAGATCACCGCGTACCACGAGGGCGGACACGCCCTGGTCGCGGCGGCTTCCCCGAACTCCGACCCGGTGCACAAGATCACGATCCTCTCCCGAGGCCGTGCTCTGGGCTACACGATGGTCCTGCCGGAAGAGGACAAGTACTCGACCACGCGCAACGAGATGCTCGACCAGCTGGCCTACATGCTGGGTGGTCGCGCGGCCGAGGAACTGGTCTTCCACGACCCGACCACGGGCGCCGCGAACGACATCGAGAAGGCCACCGCGACGGCCCGCGCGATGGTCACGCAGTACGGCATGACCGAGCGCCTCGGCGCGATCAAGTTCGGCGGCGACAACACCGAGCCCTTCCTGGGCCGGGAGATGTCGCACCCGCGCGACTACTCGGAAGAGGTCGCCGCGCTCGTCGACGAAGAGGTCAAGAAGCTCATCGAGAACGCGCACAACGAGGCCTGGGAAATCCTGGTCGAGAACCGTGACGTGCTCGACGCGCTCGTGCTCCAGCTGCTGGAGAAGGAGACGCTGAACAAGGAGCAGATCGCCGAGATCTTCGCTCCCATCGTCCGGCGTCCGGCCCGTCCCTCCTGGACCGGCTCCTCCCGTCGTACGCCGTCCACCCGCCCGCCGGTGCTCTCCCCCAAGGAGCTGTCACTGACGAACGGGACGAACGGCGCGGGACCCGCGATCACCGCCGGTGCGACCACCGAGTCCTCTCCCACGCTGGAGAAGGCCCCGGAGGACCGCCCCGACAACTGAAGCGCGTCTCACACGGCTTGAAATGGAAGCCGCGCCCCCAGGGATTTAGCCTGGGGGCGCGGCTTTTCCATTTGCCCGCAACTGAGGCGTGTGTCCCGCACACGCGTGATGACCCGCACAGGAACGAGGCAGACATGACCGACCCCGTGACGCTGGACGGCGAGGGTGCGATCGGTGTCTTCGACGAGAAGCGCGCCGAGAACGCCGTACGCGAGCTGTTGATCGCGGTTGGTGAGGACCCGGAGCGGGAGGGGCTCCGGGAGACGCCGGCGCGGGTGGCGCGGGCGTACAAGGAGATATTCGCGGGGTTGTGGCAGCGGCCCGAGGACGTGCTGACGACGACGTTCGATCTGGGGCACGACGAGATGGTCCTGGTGAAGGACATCGAGGTGCTCAGCTCGTGCGAACACCATCTGGTGCCGTTCGTCGGGGTCGCGCACGTCGGGTACATCCCGTCGGCCGACGGGAAGATCACCGGGTTGTCGAAGCTGGCACGGCTGGTGGACGTCTACGCCCGGCGGCCTCAGGTGCAGGAACGGTTGACCACACAGGTCGCCGACTCGCTGATGGCGATCCTGGAGCCGCGTGGGGTGATCGTCGTGGTCGAGTGCGAGCACATGTGCATGTCGATGCGGGGCGTGCGGAAGCCGGGCGCCAAGACCATCACGTCCGCCGTACGGGGACAGCTGCGGGATCCGGCCACCCGCAACGAGGCGATGAGCCTGATCATGGCCCGCTGAGACGGCCGCCCTTTTTCGGGGCGCTCAGGGGGCCTGCGCATCCCGTCAGGTGACCGGGGTCGCCCCGGCCGTGTTGTTGTCGTCGTCCTCCGGGAGTTTGCAGATGCGCTCCAGGAAGAGGGCCGCCGCTATGACCGCGATGCCCGCCACGACCGAGAAGCCGGCGTAGATGGCCTGGTCGCGGCGGGCCGGGATGTCGAGGGACTCCAGGAGGTAGACGCCCGTACCGCCGTACATGCCGGCGACGAGGGCGGCCACCAAGGCGCTGGCCTGGCCGAAGACGACCGCGCGGGCGGCCATCAGGGGATCCACGCCCTTGGCGCCGGGGCGGCGCTCTCGCTGCGCCTTGAGGCGGGCGCGCAGGGAGAGCGCCGTGGCCAGCAGGACCACGGCGATCACGGCGAGGACGATGGGGGCGGCCAGTGGCACGCTCGGCAGGGTCCCCACCGCGCTCCACAGCCGGGCCCCCGCCCAGGACAGCACTCCGGCGATCACGAACACGCCGGCCAGCACCCTGATCCGCAGCTCTCTCACGGTGTCCCTTCAGCTCCCCGTGCCCTGTCCGGGCGTAGTGGTCGTCTCGACCTTAACGACTACTCGGGCAGCCGGAGTTCCAGGTCGCCGCGGGGCGCGACGCCGTCACGGGTGACGGCGTCGAGGAGGGCGGCCACCGCACCGCGGCCCGGCAACTGCGCCTCGGGCTCGACGTCGTGCCACGGCGCGAGCACGAAGGCCCGCTCGTGGGCGCGCGGGTGGGGGAGCGTCAGGACCGGGTCGTCCGAGACGACGTCGGCGTACGCGACGATGTCGACGTCGATCGTGCGCGCCCCCCAGTGCTCCTCGCGGACCCGGTGGAAGGCCTCCTCGACCGCGTGCGCCCGCTCCAGCAGGGAGGACGGGGGCAGGGTGGTCTTGAGGACGACGACCGCGTTGAAGTACGACGGCTGGCTGTCCGGGTCGACGCCCCACGGCACCGTCTCGTAGACCGGGGACACGGCCTTGATACGGACTCCGGGGGTGTCCTCCAGGGCGTCGATGGCGCCCTGGAGGGTCTCCAGGCGGTTGCCCAGGTTCGCGCCGATGGAGATCACGGCGCGCCTCGGGTTGCTGAGCGTGGTGTCGGCGGCGTCCACCTGCTGCACCACGGAGGCGGGCACCGGCTGGACGGTCGGGTCGCTGTGACCCTCGGTGAACGAGAAGGTCATACTCGGCTCCGGGTGATGGTGACGGTCACGTCGTCGAAGGGGACGGTGATCGGGGCGTCCGGCTTGTGGACGCGGACCTCGACCTCCTCGACCCCTTCGTGCTTCAGGCAGGTCTGCGCGATGCGCTCGGCGAGGGTCTCGATGAGGTTGACGGGCTCGCCCTGGACGACGGCCACGACCTCCTCGGCCACGATGCCGTAGTGCACGGTCTTCGTCAGGTCGTCGTCGGCGGCGGCCGGCCGGGTGTCCAGGCCCAGGACGAGGTCCACGATGAAGGTCTGGCCCTCTTCGCGCTCCTTCGGGAACACGCCGTGGTGCCCGCGGGCCTTCAGGCCGCTCAGCGCGACACGATCCACGCGAATCACTCCTGCAATCGTCGGTGGTGGCCGGTTCGTACCGTGTGCGGGCGGTACTACGGCCTCGAACGAATCTACCTGCGGGCACTGACAGTGCCGGGCCGCGGGGGCGGGGGCACCGTCCGGGACCAGGGGGGTCCGTCGAGCGTTTCCCCTGGGGAACCCGGTGGCTCATGGGTCGGTAGCCGCCCCTACCCGCACGTTCGTGATTCCAACCACTTCTTGGTCCCGACGGGTTTCCGACGGGTGTGCGACGCGCTCGGACGAGCCCGGTCGGGCGCCCGGCGGGTCTCCAGGAGGGTCGCCTACCCACTCAGGTGGGGGTGTCCTCGCCCTCGTCCTCGTCGTTTTCGGCCATCACCGGGGACGCGTGGTGCGACCACAGTTTCCAGCCGTCGGGTGTGCGCCGGAACACGTTGGTGGCGACCACCAGCTGGCCCACCAGCGGGCCCAGTTCGTCGCTGTCGTCGGGGGCCGGGCCGCCGCTGAGGATGTTCTCCGTGCAGGTGACCAGCGCGGTGTCGCCGGTCACCGAGACATGCACGTCGGTCAGGAAGAACTGGATGTACTCGGTGTTCGCCATGATCAGCGCGTACGACCGGAGGACCTCGCCGCGCCCGGTCAGCACCGGCCAGCCCGGGTGCACGCAGGAGATCACGCCGCTGTCCGCCGGGTCGTGGTACTCCTCGTCGACGCCCAGGTCGGCCGGGGTGAGCCAGAGCGAGGACAGCTCGTCGAAGTCGCCGCGCTCAAGGGTCTCGTAGAACGCGGTGTTGGCGAGTTCCACCTGTTCGACGTCGGTGTGCGGGGTGGTCACAGGGCCGCCTCGGAGTCGGTGTGCGGGGCCGGGTGGGCGCCGGGGGCGCGCGCCCCTTCCACGGCGCGTGCCACCCGTACCGCGTCGGCGGTGGCGCGGACCTCGTGGACGCGCACCGCCCACGCGCCGGCGTGCGCCGCGAGCGCGGAGACGGCGGCCGTGGCGGCGTCGCGCTCGCGCGCGGGCGGGGGCGCGCCCTCGGGGCCCGCGAGGACGCGGCCGAGGAAGCGTTTGCGCGAGGCGGCGACCAGGAGGGGGTGGCCGAGGGAGAGCAGGCGGTCGAGGTGCGCCAGGAGGACGAGGTCGTGCTCGGCGTCCTTGGAGAAGCCGAGTCCCGGGTCGACGACGATCCGGTCGGGTGCGACACCGCCGGCCAGAACGGCCTCCACGCGTGCGTGCAGTTCGTCGACGACTTCGGAGACGACGTCCTCGTAGACCCCCTTCACGTTGCCGCCCTCCAGGAAGCCGCGCCAGTGCATGACGACGAAGGGGGCGCCCGAGGAGGCGACGACCGGGATCATCGCGGGGTCGGCGAGGCCGCCGCTGACGTCGTTGACCAGGACGGCGCCCGCGGCGAGGGACTGCTCGGCGACGGAGGCGCGCATGGTGTCGACGGAGACGGTGACGCCCTCGGAGGCCAGGCCGCGCACCACGGGGATGACGCGCTTGAGTTCCTCGGCCTCGCTCACGCGGGCGGCGCCCGGGCGGGTGGACTCACCGCCCACGTCGACCAGGTCGGCGCCCTCGGTGACCAGATGGAGGCCGCGTTTGACGGCCGCCGTGGTGTCGAAGAAGCGGCCGCCGTCGGAGAAGGAGTCCGGGGTGACGTTCACGACTCCCATGACCGCGCAGCGGTCCCACTCCGGAAGGCCCGTGACGTGCCCGCGTCCGCTCTGCTTGCTCATACGGCCAGCGTAGGCCCAGAGGGAGGGCGTACGGCTCTGCGGGCCGGGTGGAAGCGGCCTGGTCCGGCGGGGGACCGCAGGCCGCTGGACCAGGCCCGGGCGGGCCCGCCCCGGGGGGAGGCGGGGTGCCCGCTCGGGCCCGGCCGGTCCGTCAGGCCGCGCGGACATCCCGTTCCGCCAGCCCGTGGGCGCACGCCGGGGCCGCGGTCGTACGGCGGCGCAGGAAGCGCGGCAGCGGGAGGGCCAGGTTGACGAAGCCCTCGGCCTGCATCGCGGCGAAGCCGATGCGGGGGAGGTCGCCGGAGGCGCGGTAGACGACGAAGCGGGGTTCCCAGCGGGGCTGGAACTTCGCGTTGAACTTGTACAGGGACTCGATCTGGAACCAGCGGGACAGGAAGACCAGCAGTCCGCGCCAGGCGCGCAGCACCGGGCCCGCGCCGATCTTCTCGCCCCGGGCGAGCGCCGCGCGGAACATCGCGAAGTTGAGCGACACGCGCGTGATGCCGAGCTTCGGGGCCGCCTGGAGGGAGGCGACGATCAGCAGTTCGTTCATCCCGGGGTCGGCCGCGCGGTCACGGCGCATCAGGTCGAGCGACATGCCGTCGGTGCCCCAGGGCACGAAGTGCAGGATCGCCTTCAGGTCGCCGTACTCGCCCGGCTGTTCGTCCGCCTTGTGGGCGGTCGCGACGAAGCAGTCGCCGTCGGCCGGGTCGCCGATGCGGCCGAGCGCCATGGAGAAGCCGCGCTCGGTGTCGGTGCCCCGCCAGGCCTCCGCGGCGAGCCGGATGCGGTCCAACTCGCCCTCGCCGAGGTCACGTACACGCCGTACCCGGGTTTCGTAGCCGGCCCGCTCGATGCGCTTCACCATTTGGCGTACGTTGCGCATCGCGCGCCCGGCGAGCGAGAAATCCGCCACGTCGACCACCGCCTCGTCGCCCAGTTCGAGGGCGTCGAGACCGGTCTCACGCGTCCACACCTCGCCGCCCGTCTCCGAGCAGCCCATGACGGCGGGGGTCCAGGAGTGGGCCTTGGCCTCGTCCATGAACCGCTCGATGGCGCCCGGCCAGGCCTCCACGTCACCGATGGGGTCACCGCTGGCGAGCATCACCCCGGAGACGACGCGGTACGTCACCGCCGCCTTGCCGCTGGGCGAGAAGACGACGGCCTTGTCGCGGCGGAGCGCGAAGTGGCCGAGCGAGTCGCGGCGGCCGTGCTTCTCCAGGAGGGCACGCAGACGCGTCTCGTCCTCCGGGGTGAGCCGCGCGGCCGGGTGTTCGGGCCGGAACGCGAGGTAGATGGTGGTGACCGCCGTGAGCAGCCCCAGGGCGCCCAGCGAGAAGGCCACCGTCCAGGAGGTGCTGCCCTCGTAGTCGACGGGTCCCTCGAAGCCGAACAGGCCGTACAGGACGTGCGTGATGCGGTCGGCCAGGCTCGGGTCGCCGACCATGCGCTTGGAGTGGACGCTGACGATGACCAGTCCGAGGAGGAGGGAACCGGCGCCCATGAGCACGAAGTTGGCCAGCGCGCGCCAGCGGCTGCGCGGGTCGGGCAGCGCCCGGAACTCGTCCCGGTGCATCAGCAGCGGCGCGAGCAGCGCGGCCGAGATGACGACTCCTATGAGGGAGTGCCGGTAGGCGAACTGCGCCACGGCGCCCGCCGGGAGCAGCGCGACGGCGGCCCGCCAGGCACGGCGCTTGCGTCGCCTGAGCCCGTGCGCGAGGAGCAGCAACAGCACACCGGCGCTGAGCGAGAGGGCCGCGGCGAAGGGGCCGAGCGCGCCCGGCAGCACCTCCGCCATCGTGTGCATCCGGCTGTGCCGGAAGCGCGGGAACACCCCTGCGGCGATGTCCAGCAGGCCGACGAGGGCACAGGCCCTGGCGACGAGCGTGGGAACGACCTCGGGGCGCGGACCACGGACTATGCGCCGGACCCGGCTTGTTCGGCTAGGAACCTCGCCCGACATTTCCCCATCTATCCTGACAGACATCGCATCCCATAGTTCCGCGAGAGACCTTGGATCCGGGCCCGATCAGGGCATCCGGCGACATTGCGCCCTCTAGGACGGTGTCTAGAGGAAGGAGGTTCCTTCCTCAGCGGAAAGCCGGTTCAAAGGCAGAGGAAAGCCCGGGGCAAACGTTCGCGAAACTCGCGTGCGCGCGGCGGGCGGAAAGCGCGGGCGGGAACAGCTCATGGGACTCACGAGCAGGAAAGTGCTGGTACTGGCGATCGCGTGCGCCGTGCTGCTGTTCATCGGCACGGTGTGGCTGTGGCCCCGCCTGGCCAGGCGGAACTGGCTGGCCGTCAGCGGACGCGTCGGCCTGCTCCTGGCCACCCAGCTGGTGCTCTTCGCGTCCGTCGGCCTCGGCGTCAACCAGGCCTTCGGCTTCTACGCCAGCTGGGCCGACCTGTTCGGCAAGGAGACCGACCAGGGAGTGGTCGTCGACCACTCGGCGCTCCAGGGCTCCGGCGGCCCGCTCCACGTGGTCGACACCCGGCGGGTGGACGCCCCGGGCGGCTCGGTACGGCCGCAGCGCGTGGGCCAGGTGCAGCGGGTCGACATAGTCGGCCGTACGACCCACATCGCCACCCCCGCCTACGTGTACCTGCCGCCGGAGTACTTCCAGCCGCAGTACCGCACCCGCTTGTTCCCGGCGACGGTCGTCCTCACGGGGTACCCGGGCACCGCCCAGGCGCTCGTCGACAAGCTGAACTACCCGCGCACCGCCCTGCAGTTGGCCAGGACGGGCCGGATGCAGCCGATGATCCTGGTGATGCTGCGGCCCACGGTGGCACCGCCGCGCGACACGGAGTGCGTCGACGTCCCGGGCGGACCGCGGACCGAGTCGTTCTTCGCCAAGGACCTCCCCGACGCCGTGACGAGCCACTACAGGGTGAGCAGGAAGCCCGGGAGCTGGGGCATTATCGGCGATTCCACGGGCGGTTACTGCGCCCTGAAGCTCGCGATGCACCACCCGGGGACATATGCCGCGGGGGCGGGCCTGTCGCCGTACTACAAGGCGCCGAAGGACCCCACCACGGGAGACCTCTTCCAGGGCGACCGGACGCTGCGGAACGAGGCCGACCTGTCCTGGTACATCAAGCACCGTCCCGCGCCCGACACCTCACTGCTCGTCACCAGCAGCAGGGTCGGGGAACACAACTACAAGGACACCCTGAAATTCATCGGCCAGGTGCAGGCCAGGAACTCCACCCGCATCGCGTCGATCATCCTGGACAGCGGCGGCCACAACTTCAACACCTGGCGGCGCGAGATCCCGCCGGCCCTCCAGTGGATCAGCGGGCGGCTCACCGAGTGGTGAAAGCGACCACGGGATTCGGGTGAGGGAACAGGGGTGGCTGGGTTTTTACCGGGCGGGGCACCATGATTCGCCTACGCGCGGTAAGTTTCTGGCCATGCCACGTGGACGTCATCGCCATTCCCCGCCGTTGCACCGGTTGTTGCCCCCCTCGGCGATCGCGGGCGTGTCGCTCGTCTGCGCCTTCGGGCCCTGGGTCTTCTCGCAGCCGGCGGCGCTCCGCATAGTGGCGGCCGTCGCCGCCGCGACCGCGCTCGTCGGGGCGGCGTTCATGCGCCGCTGGGACACACAGGCGGGCAAACAGGTCGCCGACCTGATACGCGCGCGTACGAGCGACGAGTGGCGCTACGAGGAGCGGCTCGCCGAACTCGAGTCCGACCTCGACGAGTCGCGCGAGCTCCGCGTCAAGCTGGAGCACAAGCTGCGCGCCAAGCGCACCGAACTCGCGGGCCTGCGCAACGAACACGCGGCACTGCTGCGCCGGTACGCCACGGCGGAGACCGAGCGCGCGAGCGCCCTGGAGGGCCGCCGGCTGCTGGAGATAGAGGCCGCGGAGCCCGCGCGCGCGTTGCCGCCCGTTCCGGTGGCGGGCGAGGACGTCGTGGCGGACGTGGAGCCGGAGTTCGAGGACGACGCTCCCGAGGTTCCCGAGACCGACGACACCGAGGCTGTGGCTGCCTCGGTCGCCGCCGAGGACGGGACGGACGCGGAAGCCGACACCGACGCCGAGGACGCCCAGGACGCCCAGGACACCGAGGACGCCGGGGACGCCGAGCCGGAAGCGGGCGAGGTCGCCGCCGCGGAGGAGCCCGCGGTGGCCACGGTGTTCTCCCCGGAGGGCTCCAAGCTCTTCCTGCGGGCCAAGGCGGCGCTGGGCCGGCGCGGGGACGACGGCGGGACGCCCGGACCCGAGGACCCCGCTCCCAAGGACCCCGCGTCGAAGGACGCCGGGCCCGAGGAGTCGGCGCCGAAGGACGCCGGGCCGAAGGACTCCACGTCGGCGGCCCCGGTGTCGAAGGACGTCGCCTCGAAGGGCGAGGAGTCCGCGGGCGCCGAACCCGCCCCGGTGCGGGCCGACGGCGGCGGCTCCGAGCCGGAGGCCGCGCAGGAGGACGAGGCGGAGGGGAAGCCCGAGGCGGTCGACGGGCACGAGCACGCGGCCGCCGTTCCCCCGGCCGCGCACCCCGCCCAGCCTGCCCAGTCCGCGCAGCCGTCGGGGCACTTCACCGTGCCGACCGCGGTGGCGGTCGTCCCCGCGGCCCCCGTGCGGCGCCCGATGGTCGAGGGCGGCTTCGACTTCTTCGGGATGCAGAAGGGCGCGACGTCCGCCGCGATGGACGCCGTGCAGAACGAGGACCTCGCCGACGTCGTCGGCCAGGAGGCCCTCGCCGTGCACAAGGCGGAGGCCGAGGCGCAGTTCAAGCCGGCCGACGAGCGCTCGCGCGATGTCGGCGTCGGTCAGGTCATCGACCTGACGGCACACGACGAGACCGAGCAGATCAACCTCCACGGGCTGCGCAGCGCGGCCTCCTGAGCCGCCGTCAGGCCATCCAGCGGTCCGGCCGGGCGTCCCTGCGCCCCGTCCGTGACCGCTCGGCCTGGTCGCGCAGCAGCTCAGCGGCCTCCTCGACGCCCCGCAGACGGGCTGTGACGGTCTTGTTGGCCCCCGTGTCCACGTGGACCTCCGCGAGCCGCCAGAGGCGCTGCCAGGGCCCCTGGGTCAGCCGTACGCTCTGCACCTTCGCGTGCGGAACCAGCGCCGTGCTCCGGCGGAGCAGGCCGTGCCGGGCCACGAACACGGTGTCGGTGACCGCGAGGCCGTAGCCGCGCCACCACAGGGGTACGCACCGGCCCGCACGGCGCGGGGGACGGGACAGCGCCTCGCGCGGCGGCACGGTCACGCCGGGCAGCACCCGCGCGACGACCGACTCGGCGACCTCGCGCGGGGCGACCGGCACCAGCACCGAGTTCGACGAGCCGGCCACGTCCAGTTCGACCCGCACCCAGCCGCGCCGCCGCCACAGCAGCGGCTCCACGATCCGCACCGTCTGCACGCGCCCCGGGGGCACCGTCTCGTGCGTGCGGTCCAGCAGCCCGTGGTCGATGCGCAGCCCGTCCGGGGACTCGCCCACCGTCCAGTCGTACTCCCCGACGAACCGTCCCACACTGCTCGCGCCCGCCGCGCCCAGCAGCGGCAGCGCGGTCGCGAGGACCGTCCACACGCTGTGGGTGGCCAGCCACAGGAGCGGCGGTACGACGAGGGCGGCGGCCAGCGAGCCCCAGGTGGCGCCGGTCAGCACCAGGGACGTGGCGAGGACGCCGCCCGGTACGTGCAGCAGCTGCCGCGCGGGCGCCTCGCCGACCTCGTGCGCGGTCTCCGGCGCGAAACCGGCCGCCCGCGCGAGGAGTTCGGCCCGCAGCGCCCGGGCCTCGCCCTCGCCCAGGAAGGCGAGTTCGTCCTTCTTGTCGGTCCCCACGACGTCCAGCTTCAGCTTGGCGACACCCGCCACGCGCGCGAGGAGGGGCTGTGTGACGTCGACGGCCTGGATGCGTTCCAGCCGGATGTGCGCGGTGCGCCGGAACAACAGGCCGGTACGGATGCGCAGTTCGGTGTCGGTCACCGCGAAGTGCGTGAACCACCAGGTCAGGAAGCCGTACAGGCCGGCGGCCGGCACGATCACGGCCAGGGCGATCAGCAGGGTGACGGTGGTCAGCCTCGTCAGCTGTTCCTGCGCCTGGTTCGGGTCGTGCACCGCCCACCCGATGACGACGGCGACCGGCGCCCACGCCCGCCGCAACGGCGTCACCGGATGCAACCGCCGCTCCACCACGGGCGCGCGCTCCCGTATGGCACCGACGCCCTCGGGTACGTCCTTCTCGGCGCCCGGCGTCGTCACAGCCCCGCCGATCGGGCCTCGCCCAGCTCGGTGAGCCGGTCGCGCAGCCGCTCGGCCTCGGCCGGCACGAGCCCCGGGATGGTCGCGTCGGTGGCCGCGGCCGCCGTGTGCAGCTGCACGCTGGCCAGCCCGAAGTGCCGCTCCACGGGCCCCGAGGTGACCTCCACGAGCTGCATCCGCCCGTACGGCACGATCGTCTCGTGGTGCCAGAGCACGCCCCTGGTGATCAGCAGGTCGTCCGCGCGCTCGGCGTACCTCCAGGAACGCCAGTTGCGGCCCAGCACCACCCAGCCCCACACGATCAGGGCGAGCGGCAGCAGCGCGAAGGCGGCCCACCCGGGGCCGACGAACAGCCCCAGCGGCACTGCCAGGGCCACGGCCAGCAGCCCCAGCCACACCACCAGCAACAGGCGTCGCATCTTCAGCAGCCCCGGCGGCAGCCCGGTCCACACCGGCTCGCTCGCCGTGCCGCCCTGGGTGGCAGTCCCCGTCTCCATGCCGCAAGCGTACGTACGACAGACTGTGTCCATGACTCCCACGACGGAGACCACGGTCGGGATCGGCGGCGCCGCGGAGAGCACCGACATGGTGCTCAACATCGGCCCCCAGCACCCCTCCACACATGGCGTGCTGCGGCTTCGGCTCGTCCTCGACGGCGAGCGCATCCAGCGGGCGGAGCCGGTGATCGGCTACATGCACCGCGGTGCCGAGAAGCTCTTCGAGGCGCGCGACTACCGCCAGATCATCATGCTCGCCAACCGCCACGACTGGCTGTCGGCCTTCTCGAACGAGCTGGGCGTCGTCCTCGCGGTGGAGCGCATGCTCGGCATGGAGGTGCCCCCGCGCGCGGTGTGGACGCGCACGCTGCTCGCCGAGCTGAACCGGGTCCTCAACCACCTGATGTTCCTGGGGTCGTATCCCCTCGAACTCGGCGGCATCACCCCGGTGTTCTACGCGTTCCGGGAGCGCGAGGTCCTCCAGAACGTCATGGAGGAGGTCTCCGGCGGGCGCATGCACTACATGTTCAACCGCGTCGGCGGCCTCAAGGAGGACGTCCCGGCGGGCTGGACGGCACGCGCGCGTGAGGCCGTCGCCGCGGTGCGCTCCCGGATGGACCGCTTCGACGACCTGGTGCTCGGCAACGAGATCTTCCGGGGCCGCACGCGCGGGGTGGGCGCGCTGTCGGCGGAGGCCGTGCACGCGTACGGCGTGAGCGGGCCCATCGCGCGTGCCTCGGGCGTCGACTTCGATCTGCGGCGGGACGAGCCGTACCTCGCGTACGGCGAGCTCCAGGACACCCTGAAGGTCGTCACACGCCAGGAGGGCGACTGTCTCGCCCGCTTCGAGGTGCTCCTGGAGCAGACCCACAACGCGCTCGACCTCGCGGACGCCTGCCTGGACCGGCTCGCCGAGCTGGAGCCCGGTCCGATCAACCAGCGGCTCCCGAAGGTCCTCAAGGCGCCCGAGGGGCACACGTACGCGTGGACCGAGAACCCGCTCGGCATCAACGGCTACTACCTCGTCAGCAAGGGCGAGAAGACCCCGTACCGGCTGAAGCTGCGCTCGGCGTCCTACAACAACATCCAGGCGCTCGCGGTGCTGCTGCCGGGGACGCTGGTGGCGGACATGGTGGCGATCCTGGGGTCGCTGTTCTTCGTGGTCGGGGACATCGACAAGTAGGCGGCGGTTCCGCCGGCCGGCTGGCGGGCGGGGGCTGTTCAGGGCTCGTCGAGCGGGTCCGGGATGCCGGCCGGCCGCACCAGCCAGCCGAAGTCGCCGAGGCCGCCCGGCGCGGTGAGTTCGGCCGCCTCACCGGCGCTCGCGAGGGCGCGGACGTAGGCCGCCGGGTCGGTCGAGGCCAGTGCGAGCGGGGGGCGCGTGCCCGTGACGCCGAGGGCGCGCAGGGCGGCGCGTTGGGTGAGCAGGCGTGCGCCGGGGAGCGCGCCCGCCGGAGCGTCGGCCGCCGCGCTCGCGCAGGCGTCCAGGGCGACGTGCGCGGTGATGTCGCACGACCCGTCCGGTACGGGTGCCGTCCCGCGGCCCTCGCGGAAGCCGGTGAGCGTGCCGAACGGGGGGCGGGTGTCCCGGGTGTGCGCGTAGTCGACGGCGATCGCGAGCCCCTGGTCGACGGTGGCGACGGCGGATCCCCAGGCGGTGTCCCTGGGGAGGCCGATCTCGGCCCGCAGCCCCTCCTCGGGAGCCAGCGGCCACCACCGGGCGAGCCACGCGGCCTCCGCGCCGGAGACGGGCTCCCCGAGCCGCTCGGTGCCGTCCTCCCGTACGAGGACGATCCGCGGGACGCCTGCCGGGTCCACCTCCGCCACCTCCAGGGGCACGTTGTCCAGCCACTCGTTGGCGAACAGCAGCCCGGTGATCCCCTTCGGGGGCTCGGCCGTCCACGCGACGCGGGGATCGAGTCCCACGGGACGGTCGGCGAGCTCGACGGCGTGGGCACGCACGCGTGCGGCCACGGCTTCGGGGAGCGCGGCGAGGACGCCGGTCACCAGCTCGCCGCGGCCCGCGCCGAGGTCCACGAAGTCCAGGGCGGCCGGAGCGCCCAGCGCCCGGTCCACCCGGCACAGCAGCCGCGCCACGGCGCCCGCGAAGAGCGCCGAGGCGTGCACCGACGTACGGAAGTGCCCGGCGGGCCCCTCGGGCCTGCGGTAGAAGCCCTCGGGCCCGTACAGGGACTCCTGGGACGCTGTCCGCCAGCCACGCCACCGGCCCGAGGTGTCTTCCGTCACGTGGTCAGACTAAGTGCACAGGACAACGGGGCCTCCACCTTGGGGAGTACGCCGTACGTATACGGATCGATCCTCCGGTTGACCCCCGCACACCGCACGCGTCCCTACGCTGGGTTACGTGCAGCGCCTCTATGACTTCCTCCGCAGACACCCGACATGGGTCGACACCTTCTGGGCTGTCTTCCTGCTGGGGCTGAGCGGCGTGAGCATCGCGAGTACCAGCTACGTGTCGGACCGGCACGGGACGACCGCCGGGGCGATGGCGGTGTCCGCCGTGATGTGTGTGGCGATCGCGCTGCGCCGCCGCTGGCCGGAGAAGGTGCTCCTCCTGGTCGCTGCCACGGGTGTCGTGCAGCTGGTGCTCGACATCGAGCCGGTGGCGGCCGACTTCGCCATGCTGGTGATCATCTACACGGTCGCCGCGACCGGTGCCCGCTACGCCTCCCGCTGCGCCCTGGCCTCCGGTCTGTCCGCTGCCCCCCTGGCGCAGATCCGCTGGCCGCAGGAGGGGACCAGCTCCGCCGGGCTGATCGCGCTGACCGTCTTCCAGACGGTGCCGTTCGCGCTGGCCTGGGTGCTCGGCGACTCGATGCGCACCCGGCGCGCGTACTTCGCGCAGCTGGAGGAGCGCGCCGCCCGGCTGGAGAAGGAGCGGGAGGCGCAGGCGAAGGTCGCGGTCGCCGCCGAGCGCGCCCGGATCGCCCGCGAGCTGCACGACGTGGTCGCGCACAACGTGTCGGTGATGGTGGTCCAGGCCGACGGTGCCGCCTACGTCCTCGACTCCTCGCCGGACCAGGCGAAGAAGGCCCTGGAGACGATCTCCTCCACCGGCCGCCAGGCCCTCGCCGAGATGCGCCGCCTGCTGGGCGTGCTGCGCACCGGCGAGCACAAGGAGGCCGGCGAGTACGTGCCGCAGCCGGACGTCGAGCAGATCGACGACCTGGTCGAGCAGTGCCGTACGTCCGGGCTGCCCGTCGACTTCAAGGTCGAGGGCACCCCGCGCCCGCTGCCCAGCGGCGTCGAGCTGACGGCGTACCGCATCGTCCAGGAGGCGCTCACCAACACCCGCAAGCACGGCGGCCCGAACACGGGCGCCAGTGTGCGGCTGGTCTACTTCGACGACGGTCTCGGGCTGCTCGTCGAGGACGACGGCAAGGGCGCCCCGCACGAGCTGTACGAGGAGGGCGGTGTCGACGGGCAGGGGCATGGTCTGATCGGTATGCGCGAGCGGGTCGGCATGGTCGGCGGCACCCTGGACGCGGGGCCGCGGCCGGGCGGAGGCTTCCGCATCAGCGCGCTGCTTCCGCTCAAACCGGCGCACTGAGTTCCCGTATGCCGGGCAGTGACACCTGTAACGCCTTGACGCCCAACGCCTTGTTGAACGATCTGCCGGACCGGCGACCGACCCGTCGCACCGGTTCACGACCTGTCGAAGCAATTGTTGAACGATCCTGACGGAACGGAAGAGGACCCGATGACGATCCGCGTGATGCTCGTCGACGACCAGGTGCTGCTGCGCACCGGGTTCCGGATGGTGCTCGCCGCCCAGCCGGACATGGAGGTCGTCGCCGAGGCGGGAGACGGCGTCGAGGCCCTTCAGGTGCTCGCCGCGACCAAGGTCGACGTGGTCCTGATGGACGTCCGCATGCCCAAGCTGGACGGGGTGGAGACCACCCGCCGCATCTGCCAGGGCGAGAACCCGCCGAAGGTGCTGATCCTGACCACCTTCGACCTCGACGAGTACGCCTTCTCCGGGCTGAAGGCCGGCGCCTCCGGCTTCATGCTCAAGGACGTGCCGCCCGGCGAACTCCTCACCGCCATCCGCTCCGTGCACAGCGGCGACGCCGTGGTGGCGCCCTCGACGACCCGGCGCCTCCTGGACCGCTTCGCCCCGATGCTGCCCGCCTCCGGCAAGGAGCCCCAGCACAAGGAGCTGGAGCGGCTCACCGAGCGCGAGCGCGAGGTCATGATCCTCGTCGCCCAGGGCCTGTCCAACGGCGAGATCGCGGCCCACCTGGTGCTCTCCGAGGCGACCGTGAAGACCCACGTCGGCCGCATCCTGACGAAGCTCGGCCTGCGCGACCGGGTGCAGGTCGTCGTCCTGGCGTACGAGACGGGCCTGGTGCGCGCGGGCGGGCACGGCTGACTCCCGGCCTCCCAGGAGACCCGGACGGGATGCCCCTGCCCGGGGCGGTCAGCGGAGGATGCCCTCCAGGAAGTCGCTGCCCAGGCGGGCCACCATCGTGACGTCCAGCTGGTGCAGGACGTAGCGGCCGCGGCGGCGGGTGGTGATCAGGCCCGCCTTCTTCAGGACGCCGAGGTGGCGGGATATCTCGGGGGCCGTCATGCCGTGCACCTGGGTCAGCTCGCTGGTGGTGAACGCGCTGCGGGCCAGGCTGCGGCACAGACGCATGCGGACCGGGTGGGAGAGGGCGGTCATCCGCAGGGTCAGCTGCTCCAGGGAGGTCGGCGTGGCGATCTTCGGGGTGTTGTGCACGGGGTAGTGCACGACGGGCTGCCAGCCGAACCGGTACAGGACCGTCAGGTGCGGCCAGCCCAGGGCCGTGGGCACCAGGAGCAGGCCGCCGTCCTGGGTCGCCGTCCGTCCGGTGCCGAGTTTGTCGACCGTGATGCGCGTGGCGCTCTCGTCGAGGGTCACGGCGCTGGACATCGACGTCAGCGCCTCGGCGAGGCCCTTGTGGCGCAGGAGGTCCGTCTTGTGGCGGGCGTCGGCCACGAGTTGATGGTGCGTCCGGGACCAGGTCTCCGCGAAGAACGCCTCGTCGCAGTCCTCCAGGAACTGCCGCAGCCAGGCCCGGGTCTGCGGTGGGTCGGCCAACAGGCGCTCGGTGAAAGCCAGTTGACGCGGACCCCGCGCGACCGCCTGCTCCAGGGCGCGGCGCCGGATCCCGGCGTCGGTGAGCGGGCCGGGCCCGCCCGTGCTGTACGAGGTCGCGCAGGTGGTGAACTCCATCGCGGCGTCCACGAACTGCTCGTCCGTCAGCTTGTCCAGCAGGTCCAGCTCGTCGGCGAGCGTGGCCCCGGGGAGCGTGCTCCGGCCGGGGATGCCCGCGTACGGCAGGAACAGGTCCGAGAACGTCGACCGCCACAGGAAGTCCGCCTCGCACATCCGGTCGGCCAGATGCGGGTCGAGCCGCGCGGTGACCCCGGTCACCCAGCCCTGGAGGCCGGGGTGGTGGCCCGGCTCGGACAGCGCGTGCAGAGCCATGCACAACTCGCCCAGGGGTGAGGGCGCGAAGGTGATCCGCTCCCGCCGCAGCCCGGTGATGTCGATGTGCACGCTCATGTCCCCCATCGTGCACCCCGCCACTGACAACGCCACCCCCGTTTGACGCCGCCCGTCAATCGACGTGACGGCCACGGGGGAGCGGCACAGCCTGGAGGCATGAGCATCACCCAGCAGCACGCCCTCGACACCTACCGCGCCCTGCACCTGGGCCAGACCCCACCGCCCCCGCCCGGCAGCCACGCCTGGCGGACCGCCCGCGAGCTGCGCGGCCACCGGCGGTTCCGCGCGGTCGTCACCGGACGCCCGGCCCGCGGTCGGGTACGGCGGGCGCTGGGGCGACTGGTCGGGACGCGCCCGAGGTCGCGGTCCGCCTGCTGACGAACGGCAACCGGCGACACCCGTGCCGGGCAACCCCCGAGGCGACGTTCCCCCGTCGACCGCGCTGCCTGGCCGTCGCCTTCCAGGAGACGGGCGCTCCAGGGGCCCGTCTCTCGGACGGCTCCCTCAGCTGCGCTTCAGCTCCTCCTCAAGCCGGACCATGAAGTCCGCGACCGCCGTCTTCACGTCCTCGGCGGTCCACTCCAGGCCGGCCGCCCGTACGGAGACCTCGGTCACGGCCAGGCCCGGGCCCCTCGCGCCCCAGGGACTGCCGAAGAGGGCGGTCCTCGTCTCCTGGGTGTGCCGGATCGCCGCCTCCATGACGACGTCGGGGTCGTACGGCAGCCAGAGCTGGAACTCGTTCGTGTGCGGTCGCTCGGGGTGGACCCGTACCCAGGGCACCCCGGCCGCCGCGAACCCCTCGCGCAGCGCGTCGGCGATCACGCGCGCGTGGGCCACGTACGAGGGCAGCCGGGGCAGCTCCCGGTCCAGGCCCGCGAGGGCGGTCAGCGCGGTGGGGAACTGCTGGAAGGCCATGCCTCCGTAGCGGTGCCGCCAGGTCTTCGCCTCGTCGACCAGCGTCTTCGGGCCCGCGACCGCGGCGCCGCCGAGGCCGTCGAGGGACTTGTAGAACGACACGTAGACGCTGTCCGCGAGGTCGGCGATCTCGTCGAGCGGGCGGCCGAAGTGGGCGGCGGACTCCCACAGGCGGGCGCCGTCGAAGTGGACCACGGCGTCGCGTTCGCGCGCGGCCTCGGTGAGGGCGGAGAGCTCCTCCCAGGAGGGCAGCAGGAAACCGGCGTCCCGGAGGGGCAGTTCGAGCATCAGCGTCCCGAAGGGCTCCGGGAAGTCGCGTACCTCGTCGGCGGTCGGCTGCCGGGGCTCGCTCGTCACATGGACCGGGCGGAGCCCGCTGACCTGGCTGAACGCGTTCCGTTCGTGCACTTCGGGGTGGGCGAGCGGGTGCAGGGCGACGGTGGGGTCGCCGGTGCGGCCGGCCCAGCAGCGCAGGGCGACCTGCTGGGCCATGGTGCCGGTGGGGAAGAAGGCCGCGGCCTCCTTGCCGAGCAGTGAGGCGACCCGCTTCTCCAGGACCTCGACGACGCCGTTGCCGTACATGTCCGAGGGCTCGTCCAGGTCGTACAGCTCGGCCGCCTCCTGGACGAAGGCGAGCCGCCCCCGGAGGGGCTCCATGAAGGCGAAGCGGGCGAGGGCGCGCTCCGCGTTCCGGTTCGCGGCCGTGCGCCGCGCGCGGCGCGTCAGCGCGCGATCCTCCTCGGCGGTCGCCTCGGTCGCCTCGGTCGCCCGGTCACTCTGCTCAGCCTGTCCCGCCGTATCGCTCATGCCCCGGATGATGCCTGGCGCGGGTCCGCGTGAACACCTGGTTTTCCCCAGGCTTTCCCGGGTGGCAGGGCTGTGTGACAACCCACAGCCTGTGGACAACCGGACCCCCCTCGAACCGATCGCGTTAACATGACGAGAAATCGTCCGGTACCCGGAGCGGACTGGAACGGGAAGGCCGCCGTCGCGTGAGTACATTCCAACAGCCAGAGCCCAAGGACCGCCCCGCGCGGCTCGCCGTCGGTGTCGTCGGCGCCGGCCGGGTGGGCCCCGCGCTGGCCGCCTCCCTCCAGCTGGCGGGGCACCGCCCGGTGGCCGTCTCCGGAGTCTCCGACGCGTCCAGGCGGCGGGCCGCGCTGATGCTCCCGGACGTGCCGGTCGTCCCGCCCGCGCAGGTCCTGGAGCGCTCCGACCTGGTGCTGCTCACCGTCCCTGACGACGCCCTGCCCGGCCTCGTGGAAGGCCTCGCCGACACCGGGGCCGTACGCCCCGGACAGCTGCTCGTGCACACCTCCGGGCGCTACGGCGCGCAGGTCCTGGACCCCGCGCTGCGGGCGGGCGCGCTGCCGCTCGCGCTGCACCCCGCGATGACCTTCACGGGGACTCCGGTGGACGTCCAGCGGCTCGCCGGATGCTCCTTCGGGGTCACCGCGCCCGAGGAACTGCGGCTGGCCGCCGAGGCCCTGGTCATCGAGATGGGCGGCGAGCCCGAGTGGATCGCCGAGGAGAACCGCCCGCTGTACCACGCGGCCCTCGCGCTGGGCGCCAACCACCTGGTCACCCTGGTCGCCGAGTCCATGGAGCTGCTGCGCACGGCCGGCGTCGAGGCCCCCGACCGGATGCTCGGCCCGCTGCTCGGCGCCGCCCTGGACAACGCCCTGCGCTCCGGTGACGCGGCGCTCACCGGCCCCGTCGCGCGCGGGGACGCGGGCACCGTCGCCGCGCACGTCACCGAGTTGCGCAAGCACGCCCCGCAGACCGTCGCCGGCTATCTGGCGATGGCCCGCGCGACGGCCGACCGCGCCCTGGCCCACGGGCTGCTGAAGCCGGAACTCGCCGAGGACCTCCTCGGAGTGCTCGCCAACGGCGCCGAGGGAGATGCCGGATGACCACCACCCTGTTGCGTACGGCCGAGGAACTGCGGGCACGCACGCGTGCGGGCCGTCGCGCCGTCGTGATGACGATGGGCGCCCTGCACGAGGGCCACGCCACGCTGGTCCGCACCGCGCGCGAGGTCGCGGGACCGGACGGCGAGGTCGTGGTCACCGTCTTCGTGAATCCGCTGCAGTTCGGCCAGGGCGAGGATCTCGACCGCTATCCGCGCACCCTGGACGCCGATCTCAAGGTCGCCGAGCAGGCGGGCGCGGACGTCGTGTTCGCGCCCTCCGCGGACGAGGTCTACCCCGGCGGCGAGCCCCAGGTGCGCATCTCGGCGGGTCCCATGGGCGAACGGCTGGAGGGCGCGGTCCGCCCGGGCCACTTCGACGGCATGCTCACCGTCGTCGCCAAGCTGCTGCACCTCACCCGCCCCGATGTCGCCCTGTTCGGCCAGAAGGACGCCCAGCAGCTGGCCCTGATCCGCCGCATGGTGCGCGACCTGAACTTCGGCATGGAGATCGTCGGCGTGCCGACCGTGCGCGAGGCCGACGGCCTGGCCCTGTCCAGCCGCAACCGCTATCTGTCCTCCCGGGAGCGGCGTACCGCGCTGGCCCTCTCCCAGGCCCTGTTCGCGGGCCGTGACCGGCACGCCGCCCAGGAGGCGCTGCGCGCCCGGGCCCGTGAGGTGCCCGCCACGCGTGCGCGTGCCGAGGCGCTCAGCGCCATCGGGGAGTCCCGCGCGGCGGCCGACGCGCACGCCGTCGCCAAGGCGGTCCCCGGCCCCGGCAGCCCGGCGTCCGTCCGTGCCGCCGCCCGCCTCGTCCTCGACGACGCGGCCCGGCTGGACCCGCCGCTCGTCCTGGACTACCTCGCCCTGGTCGACCCGTCCGACTTCACGGACGTCGGGGAGGACTTCACCGGAGAGGCCGTCCTCGCGGTCGCCGCCCGGGTCGCCACGACCCGGCTGATCGACAACATCCCACTCGCTTTCGGAACCCTCGGAGCCGCCTCGTGAGCAGCACAGGCATACGACTGCACGCACCCGCCCCCGGCTGGTCCATCGACGCGGACGTGGTGGTCGTCGGCTCCGGAGTGGCCGGTCTGACGGCGGCCCTGCGCTGCGAGGCGGCCGGGCTGCGGACGGTCGTGGTCACCAAGGCCCGCCTCGACGACGGCTCCACCCGCTGGGCCCAGGGCGGCATCGCCGCGGCCCTCGGGGAGGGCGACACCCCCGAACAGCACCTGGACGACACCCTGGTGGCGGGCGCGGGCCTGTGCGACGAGGAGGCCGTCCGCATCCTCGTCACCGAGGGCCCCGACGCCGTAGGGCGGCTCATCGAGACCGGCGCCCACTTCGACGAGTCCTCCGAAGGACGGCTGGAGCTGACCCGCGAGGGCGGTCACCACCGGCGCCGCATCGCGCACGCGGGCGGCGACGCGACCGGCGCGGAGGTCTCCAGGGCGCTCGTCGAGGCCGTACACGCGCGTGGTCTGCGCACGATCGAGAACGCGCTCGTGCTGGACCTCCTGACGGACGCCGAGGGGCGTACCGCGGGCGTGAGCCTGCACGTCATGGGCGAGGGCCAGCACGACGGCGTCGGCGCCGTGCACGCGCCCGCGGTGGTCCTCGCGACCGGCGGCATGGGGCAGGTCTTCTCGGCGACCACCAACCCGTCCGTGTCGACCGGTGACGGGGTCGCGCTCGCCCTCCGTGCGGGCGCCGAGGTCTCCGACCTGGAGTTCGTGCAGTTCCACCCGACCGTGCTGTTCCTCGGCGCCGACGCGGAGGGCCAGCAGCCCCTCGTCTCCGAGGCGGTGCGCGGCGAGGGCGCCCACCTGGTCGACGCCGCGGGCGTGCGCTTCATGGTGGGCCAGCACGAACTCGCCGAGCTGGCGCCCCGGGACATCGTCGCCAAGGGCATCACACGGCGCATGCTGGAGCAGGACGCCGAGCACATGTTCCTCGACGCCCGGCACTTCGGCGCCGACATGTGGGAGCACCGCTTCCCGACGATCCTCGCCGCCTGCCGCAGCCACGGCATCGACCCGGTGACCGAGCCCGTCCCGGTCGCCCCGGCCGCCCACTACGCCTCCGGCGGCGTCCGCACCGACTCCCGGGGGCGGACGACCGTCCCCGGCCTGTACGCGTGCGGCGAGGTCGCCTGTACCGGCGTGCACGGCGCGAACCGGCTCGCCTCGAACTCGCTCCTCGAAGGCCTCGTCTACGCCGAGCGCATCGTCGCCGACATCACCGGGAACCAGGCCACGAACGCCCTCCACGCGCGTGTGCCCGAGCCGGTCCCGCACCCCGAGAAGCCCGCGCACCCGCTGCTCGCCCCCGAGGCCCGCTTCGCGATCCAGCGGATCATGACCGAGGGCGCGGGCGTCCTGCGCTCCGCCGACTCCCTCGCCCGGGCCGCGGAACAGCTCCAGCGGCTGCACACGGACGCCCGGGACGCCCTTGAGGAGAACGGCAAGACCGCCGAGCCGGGCGTCGACACCTGGGAGGCCACCAACCTCCTGTGCGTGGCCCGCGTCCTGGTCACCGCCGCCGCCCGGCGCGAGGAGACCCGCGGCTGCCACTGGCGCGAGGACCACGCCGACCGTGACGACACCGCGTGGCGCCGCCACATCGTCGTACGGCTGAATCCCGATCGCACGCTGGCCGTGGACACCACGGACACCGCAGACTTCCCCCCGACCCGGCAGCACCGTCCCCAGGAGCAGTGACAGAAGTGAGCACCCACGACCTTCCCCTCGCCGAGAGCGGCGGCTGCGGCGACGGCTGTGCCTGCGGCGCGGGCGACGACGCCGCGTACGCCGAGTACATGGAGTGCGGTCTCGACCCCGCGCTCGCCGAGCTCCTGGCCGGCGCCGGACTCGACCCCGTGGAGGTCGAGGACATCGCCAATGTCGCCGTCCAGGAGGACCTGGCGGGCGGCGTCGACGTGACGACCGTGGCGACCATCCCCGAGGAGGCCGTCGCCACCGCCGACTTCACCGCGCGCGAGGCCGGCGTCGTGGCGGGACTCCGGGTCGCCGAGGCGGTGATCTCCGTGGTCTGCACCGACGAGTTCGAGGTCGAGCGGCACGTGGAGGACGGCGACCGCGTGGAGGCCGGACAGAAGCTCCTGTCGGTCACGACGCGCACGCGTGACCTGTTGACCGCCGAGCGCAGCGCGCTCAACCTCCTGTGCCGCCTCTCCGGTATCGCGACGGCCACGCGCGCGTGGGCGGACACCCTGGAGGGCACGACGGCCAAGGTCCGCGACACCCGCAAGACGACGCCCGGACTGCGCGCCCTGGAGAAGTACGCGGTCCGCTGCGGCGGCGGGGTCAACCACCGCATGTCCCTCTCGGACGCGGCCCTGGTCAAGGACAACCACGTGGTCGCCGCGGGCGGCGTCGCCCAGGCCTTCAAGGCCGTACGGGAGGCCTTCCCGGACGTTGCGATCGAGGTCGAGGTCGACACCCTGCACCAGCTCCGGGACGTCCTGGACGCGGGTGCCGACCTGATCCTGCTGGACAACTTCACGCCCGGGGAGTGCGCGGAGGCCGTCGGCATCGTCGCGGGCGCCGCCGCCCTGGAGGCCTCGGGACGGCTCACCCTGGAGAACGCGAAGGCGTACGCCGACACCGGGGTGGACTACCTCGCCGTGGGCGCCCTGACCCACTCCTCGCCGATCCTGGACATCGGCCTCGACCTCCGCGAGGCGCAGTAGTCATGCTCCTCACGATCGACGTGGGCAACACGCACACCGTCCTGGGCCTCTTCGACGGCGAGGAGATCATCGAGCACTGGCGCATCTCCACGGACGCGCGCCGCACCGCCGACGAACTCGCCGTCCTCCTCCAGGGCCTGATGGGCATGCACCCGCTCCTCGGGGAGGAGCTGGGCGACGGCATCGACGGCATCGCGATCTGCGCCACGGTCCCGTCCGTCCTGCACGAACTCCGCGAGGTGACCCGCCGCTACTACGGCGACGTGCCCGCCGTCCTCGTCGAACCGGGCGTCAAGACCGGCGTCCCGATCCTCACCGACAACCCCAAGGAGGTCGGCGCCGACCGCATCATCAACGCGGTCGCGGCCGTCGAGCTCTACGGCGGCCCGGCGATCGTCGTCGACTTCGGTACGGCGACCACGTTCGACGCGGTCTCCGCGCGCGGGGAGTACATCGGCGGTGTCATCGCCCCCGGGATCGAGATCTCGGTCGAGGCGCTCGGCGTCAGGGGCGCCCAGCTGCGCAAGATCGAGGTGGCCAGGCCGCGCAGCGTGATCGGCAAGAACACAGTCGAGGCGATGCAGTCGGGCATCGTCTACGGCTTCGCCGGCCAGGTCGACGGTGTCGTCAACCGCATGGCCAAGGAACTGGCCGGCGACCCGGAGGACGTCACCGTCATCGCGACGGGCGGCCTCGCCCCCATGGTCCTCGGCGAGGCCTCGGTGATCGACGAGCACGAGCCCTGGCTGACACTGATCGGCCTCCGGCTGGTCTACGAGCGCAACGTCTCGCGGATGTGACCCCGCGCGCGGGACACCCGACAGGCTGCCCGGCCACCGTGCGGGCGCCTCGGGCGTGAACCCCGCGCGCGGCACCCGCCCCGAGGCGCCCGCGCGTGTGCCACCACCGTCACCCTCCACCGTCCTCGCCGCCACCACCCCCCGCCATCAGGCGAAAACCCCCACGCCACACCCGCCCCCTATGTCGAATTTGTCTGATTAGCGCGTATCGTCGCCGCATGCCCACGCCATACGGATCCCGCGGCGGCATGGCGTTCGGCGCGGAGGAGCTGCGTGTGCTCCGCCGCGCTCTCGCCCTCGCCCTCCAGCCCCGCACCGCCTCCGCCGAGGACGTCCAGGACTGTCTCCGGCTCGCCGAATCCCTCGACGAGGCGGTACGCGAGGGAGTCCGGCTGCGCGCCTTCCTGGTCGCCGACCTCGCCCGGTACCGCGCCGCCCTGCCCGGCACCACCGCCGGCTACCTCACGCTCCTGGAGGAGGCGCTCGGCGCCGGGTACCGCCCGGACGTCGACGACCTCTCCGCGCTGAGGGCCCTGCGCGGCAACCCCTCCGCCGCCGTCCTCCTGGACCGCTGCCTCACGCTCGCCGAACAGGACGTCCGCGCGCGCCTCGCCCGCCGTACGGCCACCCGGCCCGCCCCGACCGTCCCCGCGTCCCGCACCCGCCTCCTGGCGCTCCCCGGAGGCCTCTCCTGCGGCCTTCCCGGAGGTGCCGGGGACGCTGTCGGGGAGGACGCCAGGGAGCCCGTTCGCAAGCCCGCGGAGCGCCCCGGCGAGCGGCCCTCGCCGGCGCCCTCGCCCGCCGCGCCGAAGCCGTCGCGGCCGATCCCCACCCCGGGCGAGGTCTTCCCCCGGCGCAAACCGGCACCGCCCCCCACGAACCCGCCGCAGCAGCTCGCCGCCGGCTGAACCGACCCCGCCCCGTCCTCCCCCAGGCCCGTGGCTACTCTGGAGGACATGGACTATGTCTCCGCGCTCGTGCCCCCGGTCGTCATGGCCGTGTTCTTCATCGGACTGATCCGGGTCATCGTGAAGACCCAGGGCGGGGCCATGAAGGCCAAGGAGGACGCGGCCGTCGACGCCGCCATCGCGCGCGCGGAGAGCGCCCGCCAGGCCTCTTCGGCCACTGACGCCTGAACCCTCCGCTTTCTGCGGCGCCTTCAAGGGCGTACGACTCCCGCACGCGCACGCGTGCTTTCCGAGTCGTACGCCCTTTTTGTTCCTTTTCCACTATGGTTCTGAGCTGTGCCTCGCCCATTGGGAGAACTCGAAGACTCGGTCATGACGCGGGTGTGGAAGTGGAACCGCCCGGTGACCGTTCGAGAAGTCCTGGAAGACCTTCAGCAGGAACGGTCGATCGCCTACACCACGGTGATGACCGTTTTGGACAATCTCCATCAGAAGGGCTGGGTGCGCCGTGAGGCGGAAGGCCGGGCCTATCGATATGAGGCGGTCTCGACGCGAGCCGCCTACTCGGCCGCCCTGATGAACGACGCCTGGTCCCAGAGCGACAACCCGGCCGCGGCTCTCGTCGCGTTCTTCGGCATGATGAGCGACGAACAGCGCGAGGCCCTGCGCAGTGCCGTACGCATCGTCCAGGGACCGGAAACACCCGAACCCGCGGATGGAGTCCAGAACCCCGGCTCCGCACCCTCCGGCGGCGGGCGATAGCGTCCGCTCATGTCAGCAGAGCACCCCGAAGTCACCGCGAAAGCCATCACCGTCCGGAGGGCCAGGACGGGCGATGTCGAGGCGGTGCGCCGACTCCTTGACGCCTACGTCCGCGGTCGCATCCTGCTCGACAAAGCGACGGTGACTCTTTACGAGGACATCCAGGAGTTCTGGGTCGCCGAACGGGACGACAACGCGGAGGTCGTCGGCTGCGGGGCGCTGCACGTCATGTGGGAAGACCTCGCGGAAGTCCGCACTCTCGCGGTGAAGCCCGGCTTGAAGGGTGCCGGTGTGGGCCATCAGTTGCTGGAGAAGTTGCTGCACACGGCTCGTTGGCTAGGCGTTCGTCGCGTTTTCTGTCTCACCTTCGAAGTGGACTTCTTCTCGAAGCACGGCTTCGTGGAGATCGGTGAGACACCGGTTGACACCGACGTCTACGCGGAGCTGTTGCGTTCCTATGACGAGGGCGTGGCGGAGTTCCTCGGTCTCGAACGAGTGAAACCGAACACCTTGGGCAACAGCCGGATGCTTCTGCATCTGTGATCGCCCCGCTCAATTCGGCCCGGTCGCCCTGCCCAGGTTCCCTATGTCCGAAACGCGCATCTTTCCGGGCTGGGGCGGTCGCTCGGTCTCTCCCAGGGGTTTGTGTTTTTCCAGCAAAAGCGGTTTGCTTTCCGACGTACTGCAGTACTGCATATAACAGGGGACGGCGAAACGGCGGACGCCGCAGACCCCAGGCCCGCAAGTAATCGATGAAAGGAAATCCGGTGGCACAGAAGGTTCAGGTCCTTCTTGTCGACGACCTCGACGGCGGCGAGGCGGACGAGACGGTGACGTTCGCGCTGGACGGCAAGACGTACGAGATCGATCTCACCACCGCGAATGCGGACAAGCTCCGTGGACTTCTCGAGGCTTACGTGAAGGGCGGGCGCCGTACCGGTGGCCGTGCTTCTGGCGGTCGCGGAAAGGCGCGCGCCGCCACCGGCGGCAGCCAGGACACCGCGCAGATTCGCGCGTGGGCCAAGGAGAACGGCTACGAGGTCAACGACCGCGGCCGCGTTCCCGCGTCCATTCGCGAGGCCTACGAGAAGGCCAACGGCTGAGCGCACGAGCGCCGCAGCCGGACCCGGTGGCACTGAGTCGCCACCGTGTCCACGAGTCGTACGAGATCAGGGGCGCCCCCAACGCCCCCCACGGCCGACAGCGTCGGCAGCGAGGCCTCGACCTCGCACCCCGGCTCGGGGGGCCGCAGCCATACGGCGGCCCCCTGCAAGGGACGGGAGCGGCCCGGAGGGAGCGATCGATCTTCCGCGGGCCCCGCTCCGGGCAGCGGCGCCCTCGCGAGCCGTTCCCCGGGCCTCGACGGTGCCTCCATGTGCCCGTCCGCGCCGAGCGCCACCAGATCCAGCGCCGACGCCAGCGCGCCCCACTCCAGCCAGTCCAGCAGCCCCGGGAGTTCCTCCGCGCTGCCCGCGGCCACCAGCACTCGCATCCGGTCGCCCCGTACGGCCACCGGGGAGTCCGGGCCCAGCCGCCACAGCGCCGCCGCGCCGGCCTCGACCGGCACGTCCAGGACGTCGAAGCGCAGACCGGTGACGAGCCTCAGCGGCTCTCCGGGCACCGTGCGCCACCCCAGTTCGTTCTCGTACCAGTGCCGCTGCCTGTCGTCCGGATCGAGCGGGCGGCGGGGGAGCGGGACCGTGGTGCGAGGGGGGACCGTGCCAGCCATGCCAAGAGCAACCGTCGAAGCGGGCCGGGAGTTACGCTGGGTGGCCCGGTGAATGCACAGGGTGCCGGAAAAGGGGGCGTTCGGGGGTGTCGACCGGCGCAAGGTTGTTCGCCCGTAGCGGAGGGAACCGGTGCACTCGGCATGGAGTGTCCGTGCGAACGGGTAAGACATCCCTAGTGGGAGGGGGCGACACGCAGAAAAGGGCGTCTCACGTTCGCCATCGGCGTACTCATGGTGAGGGTAACTGCCTGGCCTGCGGGAACATCGTCTCGCACCATCAGGTTGGAGCAGATGTCGGCGTTCGGGTTCAGGAGGCAGTGTTGGTTCTCGGTCCGGTGTCGGCAGTTGGAATGAGCGGTCCCCGCTTGCGGGACTAAGCTGCGGAAGGACAGGGAGGGGAGCGTCCCCTTACTGCCTGACCGCTCTGAGGAGCGATTAACGATGTTCGAGAGGTTCACCGACCGCGCGCGGCGGGTTGTCGTCCTGGCTCAGGAAGAAGCCCGGATGCTCAACCACAACTACATCGGCACCGAGCACATCCTCCTGGGCCTGATCCACGAGGGTGAGGGTGTCGCCGCAAAGGCCCTGGAGAGCCTCGGCATTTCGCTTGAGGCGGTCCGCCAGCAGGTTGAGGAGATCATCGGACAGGGCCAGCAGGCGCCGTCCGGTCACATCCCCTTCACTCCCCGTGCCAAGAAGGTCCTGGAGCTGTCGCTCCGCGAGGCCCTTCAGCTGGGCCACAACTACATCGGCACGGAGCACATCCTGCTCGGCCTGATCCGTGAGGGCGAGGGCGTCGCCGCCCAGGTCCTGGTCAAGCTGGGCGCTGATCTCAACCGTGTGCGGCAGCAGGTGATCCAGCTGCTCTCCGGTTACCAGGGCAAGGAGACCGCCACCGCCGGCGGCCCTGCGGAGGGCACCCCCTCGACGTCCCTGGTCCTCGACCAGTTCGGCCGGAACCTCACCCAGGCCGCTCGTGAGTCCAAGCTCGACCCGGTCATCGGGCGCGAGAAGGAGATCGAGCGGGTCATGCAGGTGCTGTCCCGCCGTACGAAGAACAACCCGGTCCTGATCGGTGAGCCCGGCGTCGGCAAGACCGCCGTCGTCGAGGGCCTCGCCCAGGCCATCGTCAAGGGCGAGGTGCCCGAGACCCTCAAGGACAAGCACCTCTACACCCTGGACCTCGGCGCGCTGGTCGCCGGCTCCCGCTACCGCGGTGACTTCGAGGAGCGCCTGAAGAAGGTCCTCAAGGAGATCCGCACCCGCGGCGACATCATCCTGTTCATCGACGAGCTGCACACGCTGGTCGGTGCGGGTGCCGCCGAGGGCGCCATCGACGCCGCTTCGATCCTGAAGCCGATGCTGGCCCGCGGTGAGCTCCAGACCATCGGTGCCACCACGCTGGACGAGTACCGCAAGCACCTGGAGAAGGACGCGGCCCTTGAGCGCCGCTTCCAGCCCATCCAGGTCGCCGAGCCCTCGCTCCCGCACACCATCGAGATCCTCAAGGGTCTGCGCGACCGGTACGAGGCGCACCACCGTGTCTCCATCACGGACGAGGCGCTCGTGCAGGCCGCCACGCTGGCCGACCGGTACATCTCGGACCGCTTCCTGCCGGACAAGGCGATCGACCTGATCGACGAGGCCGGTTCCCGGATGCGCATCCGCCGGATGACCGCGCCGCCGGACCTCCGCGAGTTCGACGAGAAGATCGCCGGCGTCCGCCGCGACAAGGAGTCCGCGATCGACTCGCAGGACTTCGAGAAGGCCGCCTCCCTCCGCGACAAGGAGAAGCAGCTCCTGGCCGCCAAGGCCAAGCGGGAGAAGGAGTGGAAGGCCGGCGACATGGACGTCGTCGCCGAGGTCGACGGCGAGCTGATCGCCGAGGTCCTAGCCACGGCGACCGGCATCCCGGTCTTCAAGCTGACCGAGGAGGAGTCCAGCCGTCTCCTCCGCATGGAGGACGAGCTCCACAAGCGGGTCATCGGCCAGAAGGACGCCGTCAAGGCGCTCTCGAAGGCGATCCGTCGTACGCGTGCGGGCCTCAAGGACCCGAAGCGTCCCGGTGGTTCGTTCATCTTCGCCGGCCCGTCCGGTGTCGGTAAGACGGAGCTGTCCAAGGCGCTCGCCGAGTTCCTCTTCGGTGACGAGGACGCGCTGATCTCCCTCGACATGTCGGAGTTCAGCGAGAAGCACACGGTGTCGCGGCTCTTCGGTTCGCCCCCCGGATACGTGGGCTACGAAGAGGGCGGCCAGCTGACGGAGAAGGTCCGCCGCAAGCCGTTCTCGGTCGTCCTCTTCGACGAGGTCGAGAAGGCCCACCCGGACATCTTCAACTCGCTGCTCCAGATCCTGGAGGACGGTCGCCTGACCGACTCCCAGGGCCGCGTCGTGGACTTCAAGAACACGGTCATCATCATGACGACCAACCTTGGAACCCGTGACATCTCCAAGGGCTTCAACCTGGGCTTCGCGGCCACGGGTGACACGAAGTCCAACTACGAGCGCATGAAGAACAAGGTCTCGGACGAGCTCAAGCAGCACTTCCGCCCCGAGTTCCTCAACCGTGTGGACGACGTCGTCGTCTTCCCGCAGCTCACCCAGGAGGACATCCTCCAGATCGTCGACCTGATGATCGGCAAGGTGGACGAGCGCCTCAAGGACCGGGACATGGGCATCGAGCTCTCCCAGGCCGCGAAGGAGCTCCTCTCCAAGAAGGGGTACGACCCGGTGCTGGGCGCGCGTCCGCTGCGTCGCACGATCCAGCGCGAGATCGAGGACACCCTCTCGGAGAAGATCCTCTTCGGCGAACTGCGTCCCGGCCACATCGTGGTCGTCGACACGGAGGGCGAGGGCGACGCCAAGACCTTCACCTTCCGGGGTGAGGAGAAGTCGGCGCTTCCCGACGTGCCGCCGATCGAGGACGCCGCCGCCGGTGGCGCGGGTCCGAATCTGAGCAAGGAGGCGTAGCCCTTCGGGGATACGTCGAGGAAGGGGCCGGTGCCTGAGAGGGCGCCGGCCCCTTTCGCGTGCTCAGGGCTGGTACAGGGCGATGTTCGCGCCGGGGAAGAAGGCGTTGTACGTGCCGCGGGCGGCGGTGGAGTCGTAGGAGTTGATGGTCACCGTCCGCAGGCCGGGGAGGCGGGAGCCGAGGGTGTGGAGGTCTTCCTGGGACAGGATCCGGTCCGGGAGGCGGAGGGACTCGATGGCGGGGAGTTCCGGCATGGCGTCCAGGGCGTGACTCGTCGCGGAGATGCTCAGGACGAGGTTCCGCAGGGCGGGGAGGTCCTTCACCTGCTGCCAGTCCCCGTCGTCCAGGGTGCCGTGGAGCCGGGCGAGGCTCAGGGTGCTGAGGGTGGGCCACTGCTCCAGGCCGCGCAGTCCGGTGGTGGCCAGGGTCTCCGGGCCCAGGTACAGGTACTCCAGGGGCGCGTCCAGGGGCAGGTGGTCGGGCAGGTGCCCGCCCGGGAACGGATGGTCCACGGAGAGGCGGTTCAGCCCGTGCAGGGCGCGCAGGCCGGACGGGTCGTCGATCTCGTCGAACGTGAGATCGGTGAGGGGCAGCGCGGACAGGCTGCCGAGGTTCCTGGCGCCGAGGCAGGTGTGGAGCGACAGCCGGTTCAGGGACGTGAAGGCTCGCAGGCCGTGGAGGTCCTCGGCGTCCTGGTTGTCCCGGAGCGTCAGCACCTCCACCGCGCCCGGGGCGACGACGGCCTCGACGATCTCGTCCAGTGGGTGCGCACCGGTGATCGACAGCCGGTGCCACGGGCGCATCAGACGCAGTGCCGCCAGCTGTTCCGGTGAGTCGCAGCCCACGAACAGACCGTCCCGGAGCAGATGGTCGAGCACCTCGACCGCGTACTCCCGGGTGTCGAACCGGTCCCAGGTGCCGGCGAGCTGACGCCGGACACCGAGGGAGTGGTGGCCGCGGAAGCGCCGCAGTACCGCCAGCGCGCCGTCGGGTTCCTCGGTGCCCAGGACCGAGGCGGTCACCGTGACCGCGGCGGCCTCGCCGCTCGTCAGTCCCTCCGGCCCCGGAAGCAGTTCGAGGACGAGTGGTCCCGCTCCCGCCAGGGTGTGCGCCTCCTCCGTCGAGCACGGCGGGATCAGAGCGGCGGCCCGTTCCTCCACCTCCGCCCGCACCCCGGGATCCAACGCCGTCGCGTGCTCCAGGCACGCCAGCGCGAGCAGTGTCAGGCGGGGTTCGTCGCGGGCGAGCAACTGCCGTAGGAGTACGACCCGTTCGCGCGGCCGGGCGTGGGCGACGGCCATGCGGACGACGTCCTCCCACTGGCTGTCGCCCGCGCGGCCGTCGAGGACGTCGAGGTGGCCCTCCTCGATCGCGTACCGCGCCCCCAGGTAGTCCTGGAAGGTGCGGTGCACGAAGTCCAGTACGCCGTCGGCTGGTTGGCGCAGCAGGCCGCTTCTCAGCAGCAGTGTCCGCAGGACCGTCCGTGCGTCGCCCTGGCCCGCCGCCGAGGCGACCGCGGGCAGGCCGCGCTCCACGATGCCCTCGGCCGTCTCCGTGTCCATCTCGGTCCGGCCGCTCAACACCAGCGCGTACGCGAGGCGTTGGAGGATCTCCAGCTGGGCCTCCTCGCCCAGCTCGGCCCCCTCCAGCGCGCCCATGCCCCGCTCCCGGTCGCGGCGGGCCAGCAGCATCGTGAGGGCGGCGTCGTACAACTCCTTGCGGCCGGTGGGGAGATAGCCCCTCCGCTCCCGGTGCAGGGCGCAGATCAGGCCGCACATCAGGGGGTTGGTGGCGAGGCGTGCCAGGTCGCGTTTGGTGCGGAGGGAGTCCAGGAGCGGGATCTCGTACTCCGGGGCCTGGGCCGCCGTGTGCCAGCGCTCGACGAAGGTCCTCACCTCGGGGCGGCGCATCGGGGTGAGGGTCAGTTCGTGGAAGCCCTCGGAGGCCAGCCAGTCGGGGCGTACGGCGGTGGGGCGGGAGGTGAGGAGCCAGCGGTTGCCGGGGAAGGCCCGGATCAGGGACAGGAGCCAGTCGCGGGTGCGGTTGCGGTCGGCGGAGGGGATCTCGTCCAGGCCGTCGACCAGGACCAGGGCCCGGCCGGCCGTCAGGACGCGTTCCGTCCAGCCCCCGGGCGGGGTGTGGGGGCAGCCCGTGGCGGTCAGGAAGGCCTCGGGGGAGGGGAGTTGGCCGGTGCGGATCAGTGTGCGCAGGGGGAGGACGTACGGGATACGGTCGCCGTCCCGTGCCGCCGTCACGGCGAGCCACTGCACCAGCGTCGTCTTGCCGGACCCCGCGTCGCCGCGCAGCAGCACGCGGTCGTGGGCCGACAGGGCTTCCTCGGCGGGCAGTTGGACGGTGAGGGCGGTACCGGGGCCGTCGTCGGGGAGGTCCCGTTCCCCCGTCCCTGTCCCCGTCGCCTCCAGGCTCAGGTACGCCACTTCGAGGGGCCAGCGGTCCGGGGAGTCGCGCAGGTCGATGCCGTAGATGGTGATGTGGTTGTGGCGCTCGGCGACGTACGGCAGGTAGCGGCGTTCGAAGGCGCGGTCCTGGTGGCCGGGGCGTGGGCTGCGGGCGATCAACTCGTCGACGCGTGCGATGAGTTCGGCCTGGGCGCGGGTCTGCTCGACGAGGGTGCGGGCGACAAAGGTGGAGCGGCGGGTGAAGAACTCCAGGATCTGGAGGCAGGCCCACTCGGTCGCCGAGTCGAGGAAGTGGCAGGCGTCGGTGGAGAGTCCGTCGGGGGCGGCGGCCCGGTGCCGGAGTGTCTTCGCGAGTTCGCGATGGCCCAGGCGTACGGCCTGCACGTCGTCCATGTCGAGGTCGCCGAGGGCGAGCAGGCGGCGGGCCAACGCGTCGGCGACGGCGGCCTGTTCGGCGGAGTGGAACGGGTGTTCACCGGGCGAGTCCATCGCCTGCCGGACGACGTGCTCGGCGAGTCTGTGGACGTCCTTCTCGCCGAGCACGCGCTTCTCGCCCTTGAAGGAGACCAGGTGCGAGAGGCGGACCGGTCTGTCGGCCAGTCCCGCACCCGGTCCGTCCGCGACGAACAGCCTCTTCACCAGTGGCGCGATCAGGCTCGACGCCAGCTTTCCTCCGAGTACCGCGGGTTCCATCCGCCGCCTCACCCCCGTCGTCGAGCGGACGGAGGGAGCCTAACGGGTCAGGACAACTGGCCGTCGTAGTCCGGGAGTTTGAAGGTCTTCTCGGCGTGGCCGCCGGAGAGGTCGGTGGCGCTGTTGCCGATGTTCGCGATGATCGTGTAGCCCTTGTTCTCGATCGCGGTGCGCTGGGCCGTCTTGTAGTCGGCGACGTCCTTGAAGAGGTCGAAGAGGCCGCGGACGTAGAGGCCGTCGACGTCGTAGCCGTCGTGTTCGAGGTTGTACTCGGTCGGCAGGTAGATGATGCCGGGGCGGGCCGTGACGAAGAACAGGGAAACCCCGTGCTCCTGGGCGTACTGGGCGACCGCGAGGACCGGCTTGTTGGCCGGCTGGGGCCAGCTGAAGCCGAAGTCGGTCTCCAGGGTGGTGTTGTCGATGTCGAAGACGATCGCCTGCTTCTCGCCCGGCTTCGTGGCCGCGATGCGCTCCTTCAGGTAGGGCAGCGCCTGGTCCATCACCGTCCGGCAGTCGGTCTGCCACGTGGCGTAGTCGACCTTGGCGGTGCTCGTCGCCGTCGTCGTCGCGGCCTGTGCGGGGACGCCCACCGCGACGAGGGCGGCGGCGGTCACGGCGACGGTGGCGGTACGGCGGGCCCAGGGGCGTCGTCTCGTCATGGGGTGGGGGCTCCTCTCACGTCAGTGCGCGACGGGTGCGGAAGGCATGGTCGCGGGCGCGGGTGGCGGGAGGGGAACCGTAAGGTTACTGAACGGTAGGCGTACAGAGGTCTGCGCCACATTTCCGCGGTCGGCGGCGACCCGGCCCGGTGACAAGCCGCACAGGCGATTCGACCCCTACTAGGGCGGGTAGTCGTAACGCGCCTTCGGGGCAAAAAGGACTTTTTGCTCAGGGTTGAAGGGAACCGAATGGGCGTTTTTGCCGTCAGTGGTGCGAATTCTGCCGAACGGGCGCTCTGTCAAGAAGTCGGAAGTTTTGTGATGAAGTACTAGCTTCCGTCGTAGAAGGGCTGTTTGGGGGTTCCCGGGGGTGGGGGTTACCAATGGACGAGTCATCCGGTGGCGTCCGTGCGCCGGGTGGCTTTTCTGTCCCCGTCCCCCGTGAGGTTTCGATGTTCCAGCGCGCCACGTCCCGTTCTTCCCGTACGACTTCGCTCCGCACCCGGATGGCCGTCATGGCCGTCGGACTGGGGGCCACCGCCGTGCTGGGCACCGGGGTCGCGAGCGCCGCCACCGCGAGCGTGGCGCCGAAGGCCGTCAGTGCCAAGGTCGCCGCCTCCTGGGTCGACCCGGTGAAGAAGTACACCCTGTCCGCGAAGTTCGCCCAGGCCGGCGGCATGTGGCAGTCCACCCACAGCGGCCAGGACTTCGCCGTGCCGAGCGGCACCAACGTCGTCGCCGCGCACGGCGGGACCGTCGTCAAGGCCGGCGGCAACGGTGCCGGTGACGGTGCCGCGTACGGCAACGCCATCGTCATCAAGCACGGCAACGGCACCTACTCGCAGTACGCCCACCTCTCGCGCATCGACGTGAAGGTCGGCCAGGTCGTCAGCACCGGCCAGCACATCGCGCGCTCCGGCAACACCGGCAACTCCAGCGGCCCGCACCTGCACTTCGAGATCCGTACGACCGCCAACTACGGCTCCGCCATAGACCCGGTCGCGTTCCTGCGCGGCAAGGGCGTGTCCGTCTGAGCCGACCCTGCTCAGGGCCTGCCGGACACGACCTAGGCGGTCTTCGAGCCCGCGTGGGCCTGCGTGATCAGATCGGTGGCGACCTCCAGGACGGCCTTGTGCTTGTCCTCGGGGTCGCCTTCGAGGTCCTGGACCGCGAACATGCCGGCGTGCAGCGTGAAGATCGCGCTCAGTGAGCGGACCTGGTCGACCAGGCTCGCCTCGGGGTCGATCATGATCTCCCGGAGGCCGCGCATGCGCTCCTTGAAGTGCTCGCCGATGCGCAGGTCCCGTACCGTCGCCTGGTTCTCCTGCATGAAGCGGAACAGGGGGGTCGCGCCGTCGAGCGCGTCGCTGTAGCGCCGCACGATCTCCTGCTTGGTCTCCAGGGTGTGCGGCTGGTCGCGGCCCCACTCGATGAGGTCCTCGATCGGCTTCGTCAGGTCCTCGAAGATGCTGACGAGGATCTCTTCCTTGGTCTTGAAGTGGTAGTAGAGCGCGGCCTTCGTGACGTCCAGGTGCTCGGCGATCTCGCGCAGCGAGGTCTTCTCGTAGCCCTGCTCGGCGAAGAGTTCGAGCGCCACGTCCTGGATGCGCTGGCGGGTGTCTCCGCGACGCTGCCGCTTGGTGCCGTCCATGGTGCCGCCCATTCGTCTCATGCCCCAGCAAACTTACTTGACGCCCGGCTAGTTACGGGTCTACTTTCCCTTAGTGTAGTCAACTAGCCGGGCGGCAAGTAAGTGGCCGGACGGCGGTGGTATTCAGCGGGTTCTAGGGGAGTGGGAACGATGGCGGACACACAGACTGTGGACACCGGTCCGGAGGGGACCGACAAACAGCCCAGGAGCGTGCGGGTCGTCCTGCTCGCCCTGATGATCACCATGATGCTCGCGATGCTCGACAACATGATCGTGGGTACGGCGATGCCGACGATCGTCGGCGAGCTCGGAGGCCTGGAGCACCTCTCCTGGGTCGTCACGGCCTACACCCTCGCCACCGCCAGCTCCACCCCGCTGTGGGGCAAGCTCGGCGACATGTACGGGCGCAAGGGCGCCTTCATGAGCTCGATCGTGATCTTCCTGGCCGGATCCGCGCTCAGCGGCATGGCACAGAACATGGGGCAGCTGATCGGCTTCCGGGCCATCCAGGGTCTCGGTGCCGGCGGTCTGATGGTCGGCGTCATGGCGATCATCGGCGACCTCATCCCGCCGCGTGAGCGGGGCAAGTACCAGGGCATGATGGCCGGCGTCATGGCGCTCGCGATGATCGGCGGACCGCTGGTCGGCGGCACCATCACCGACAACTGGGGCTGGCGCTGGTCCTTCTACATCAACCTGCCGCTCGGCGTCATCGCGCTCGCCGCGATCAGCGCGGTGCTGCACCTCCCGAAGAAGCGGTCCCAGGCCCGGATCGACTACCTCGGCGCGGGTCTGCTGACCCTCGGCATCACCTCCATCGTGCTCGTCACCACGTGGGGCGGTTCGCAGTACGCCTGGACCTCCGCGCGGATCATGGAGCTGATCGGCATCGGCGTGGCCGCGCTCATCGGGTTCGTGTTCTGGCAGACCAAGGCCACCGAGCCGGTCGTACCGCTGCACATCTTCCGCAGCCGCAACTTCAGCCTGATGGCGATCATCGGCTTCATCACCGGGTTCGTGATGTTCGGGGCGACGCTGTTCCTGCCGCTCTACCAGCAGTCCGTGCAGGGCGCGTCCGCGACCAACTCCGGGCTGCTGCTCCTCCCCATGCTCGGGGCGATGCTCGTGACCTCCATGGTCGCGGGGCGGGTCACCACCAACACCGGTAAGTACAAGGTGTTCCCGGTCGTCGGCAGCGTGTTCATGGTCATCGGGCTGTACCTGCTCTCCACCATGGACACCGGTACGACGCGGTTCATGTCCGGTGTGTTCATGGCAGTCGTCGGTCTCGGCATGGGCTGCCTGATGCAGATCACCATGCTGGTCGCGCAGAACAGCGTCGAGATGAAGGACATGGGGGTCGCGTCCTCCACGAGCACGCTGTCCCGGACGCTCGGGTCGTCGTTCGGTGTCGCCATCATGGGGGCGCTGTTCAACCACCGGGTGCAGGACGTCATGGCCGAGCGCGCCGGGTCGATCGGGTCCAAGGTGACCGAGCAGTCCGCGCAGCTGGACGCGAAGAGCCTGGCGAAGCTGCCGGCGGTGGCCCGCGAGGCGTACCAGCACGCGGTGTCCTCCGGTATCCACTCGGCGTTCCTGCTCGGTGCCGTGGTCGCGATCGTCGCCCTGGTGGCCGCGGTGTTCGTCAAGGAGGTTCCGCTCAAGGGTGCGGGCCCCAAGGCCGAGGGTTCCGGCGAAGGCGTGGCGGAGCAGCTGCCGATCGTCGAAGCGGTCTGAGTCCGTCGCCTCTTGACTGAAGGTCCCCCGGTCGGTGTCCGCCCCGGGGGACCTTCTTCTTGTGCGTGGGGATGTACCGGTGGATGTCCCGGGGGCGCGGCCGGTGCGCGCTCGGCGGGGGCGTTGTCAGTGGTGGGTGTCACCATCGGGGCATGGACAAGATGCGGCAGTTGCGGCTTGCCAAGGACGTCATGGACCGGGACTGGGCCGAGCCGACGCTGGATCTTGGCGGGGTGGCCGCGCATGCCGGGTACTCGCGGTATCACTTCCTGCGGGCCTTCAAGGAGGCCTACGGGGAGACACCCGGGCAGTATCTGACGCACCGGCGGATCGAGCGGGCCGAGGAGATGCTGCGGAGCGCCGATCTCTCGGTGACCGAGATCTGCCATCTGGTCGGCTTCAGCAGCCTCGGCACGTTCTCGGCGCGGTTCAAGGCGCGGACCGGGCTGACGCCGAGCGAGTACCGGACCAGGCACGTGGGCCGCGGGGCCGCGCTCATCCCGGGGTGCTACGCGATGCTGTGGGCCGGCGGTTTCCCCAGCGCAACTTTGAAGAAGCGTCGCGCCGCCCGCCCTGCCTACGGTGATGAACAGGAAGCACCCTCACCCGACTCGTCCGACAGGAGTGCGGAGACATGATCCAGGGCCTGGGCATCGCCACCGTGTGGACCTTCGACCAGCAGCGCACCAAAGCCTTCTTCACGGAGAAGCTCGACTTCGAGATCCGCGACGAGATCTCGATGGGCGACATGCGGTGGGTCACCGTGGGCGCCAAGAACCAGCCCGCCGTCGCCCTCACCCTGATGAGCCTGGACGGGCCGGGCCTCGACCCCGAGTCCGCCGAGGCGCTGAAGAAGCTGGTCGCCAAGGGGGCGGTGGGGGCGGGGGCGTTCACCACCGACGACTGCCGCGGTGACCACGCGACCTTCGCGGCGCGGGGCGTCGAGTTCCTCCAGGAGCCGACCGAGCGGCCGTACGGCATCGAGGCGATCTTCCGCGACGACAGCGGCAACTGGTACTCGCTGACCGAGCGCCGCGCGGAGCTGGACTTCTCCAAGGACTTCGGATGAGCCCGGAGCGGGCGATGGACGTGGCCGAGGCCGAGCCGGACCACACGGCGGTGCGGGTCGCCCTGTGGCGGGCCCTGCACGTCCGGGCCGACCCGCCGCCGCACGTCATCGAGGACGAGGTCGGACTGGCGCTGGCCGACCCCGGGGACGACTGGCGGGAGCGTCCCGACATGGACGTCGAGGCCACGCGCCGGGTGCGGGCGTCGATCGTGGCGCGGGCCCGGTTCGTCGAGGACGTGGTGGAGGAGCAGGCGGGCCGTGGGGTCGACCAGTACGTCGTCCTCGGCGCCGGTCTCGACACCTTCGCCCAGCGGCGGCCCGAACTGGGCGGAAAACTCCGGGTGTTCGAGGTCGAGCGGCCCGGCACGCAGGCCTGGAAGCGGCGGCGGCTGGCCGAGTTGGGATACGCCGTCCCGGACTGGCTGCGCTTCGTGCCGGTGGACTTCGAGGGCGACTGGTGGGGCCGGCTGTCCGCCGCCGGTCTCGACACCGAGCGTCCCGCCGTGGTCGCCGCGACCGGTGTGACGATGTACCTCACCCTCGACGCCGTCACCACCATGTTCCGCCGGGTCGCCACCCTCGCCCCGGGCTCCACCCTGGTCACCACGTTCCTGCGCCCGGTGGACGACGTCGAGCCGGAGCAGCGCGCGCAGTTGGACGTGGCGGTACGAGGAGCACGTGCCGCCGGGACACCCTTCCTGAGCTTCTTCACCCCGGAACAGATGCTGGAGCTGGGCCGCGACTGCGGATTCCGGGAGACCCGGCATGTGACGGCGGCGGAGCTCGCGGAGCGGTATTTCCGGGGAGCGGGGGACGGGTCGATGCCGTCCCGGGGGGAGGAGGTGATGGTGGCGGGCAGGTGAGGGGGCAGAACTCCGGGCCCCGCCCCGAGCCACACCGGGACCGCGGCCTGCGGCCCCTACCCGTGACCGCACCCCGTACCGCACTCCCGCCCCGCACCGCCCCTACGGCAGCATCGGATAACTCCCCGTACTCGTGGGCGCGTGCTCCGGCAGCCACAGCACCGCCACCGCCCCCTCCGCCGGGATGTGGTCCGCCGCCCACGCGGGCCGTACGTTGCGGAAGGTGAGGCGGGCGCCCAGGACACGGGCCTGGCCGGCGGCGATGGTGAGGCCCAGGCCGTGGCCGTGGCCCGCGCGGTCCTTGCTGCCGGTGCGGAAGCGGCTCGGGCCCTCCGCGAGGAGTTCCTCGGGGAAGCCGGGGCCGTGGTCGCGGACGCGGATGACCCGGCCCTCGACGGAGACCTCGATCGGCGGCTTGCCGTGCCGGGCCGCGTTGGCGAGGAGGTTGAACAGGACGCGCTCCAGACGGCGGGGATCGGTGGTGACCTCCGACTCGTGCACGACGTGCACCACCGCGTCCGGGTCCTTCGCCATGACCCGGCGGCTCACGAACTCGCCCAGCATGAGGTCCTGCAACTCGGCCCGCTCGGAGGCCCCGTCGAGCCGGGCGACCTCCAGCACGTCCTCGACGAGCGTGCGCATCGCCTTCGCCCGGTCCAGGACCAGTTCGGTCGGGCGGCCGGGAGGCAGCAGTTCGGCCGCCGTCAGCAGGCCCGTCACCGGGGTCCGCAGCTCGTGCGCGATGTCCGCCGTGACCCGGCGCTCCGCCTCCAGCCGCTGCTGCAGCGCGTCCGTCATGGCGTCCACCGCGCGCGCGAGGTCGTCGGTCTCGTCCCGTACGACCCCGCCGATCGCGTCCCGCACCCGCACGTCCGTCTCACCCTTGGCGACCTGGTTCGCCGCCGCCGCGGCCTTCCGCAGCCGGCGCGAGAGCTGGCCGCCGATCAGCACACCGAGCGCGCTGCCGCCGAGTACGGCCGCGATCGAGCCGATCACCAGGGCCTGGTCGAGGTCCTTGAGGATGTCGGTGCTCCGGTCGGTGAACCCGGTGTGCAGGGACATCACATGGCCGTCCTTGAGCGGTACGGCCGCCCAGATGTCCGGCACACCGTTCGGCCGGTCGGTGACATAGGTCGCCCGCCTGCCCTCCAGGACCTTCTGGCGCAGGGCCGGCGGCAGGTTCGGGTCGTCGATCTTGATGCTGGGGAAGTTGGGCCGCCCGGACAGTTCGTAGTTGCGCTGCGCGATCTGGACGCGTTCGTCCGCGAGGTCACGCGCGTTGTCCAGCATCGAGACCCGGGCCGCGTTGTGCACGACCAGGCTGAGCGCGATCGCGACCAGTGTGCCGACCAGGGCGATGGCCGCGCTGAGCTTCCATCGCAGGCCGGTACGGATGCTCGCTCTGTCCCTGAACGACGGCATCCTGCGCTGTGAATTCCCCCGCATACCCCTGCTCAGGCCTTCAACTTGTAGCCGAAGCCGCGGACCGTCTCGATCCGGTCCTGGCCGATCTTCGTCCGCAGCCGCTGCACATGGACGTCCACGACCCGGGTGTCTCCGCCCCAGCCGTAGTCCCACACCCGCTCCAGGAGCTTGTCCCGGGACAGCACCGTGCCCGGCGCCGAGGAGAACTCCAGCAGCAGCCGCATCTCGGTCGGCGTCAGGGCCACCGGCTGCCCGGCCCGGCGCACCTCCATGCCCTCGGTGTCGATCTCCAGGTCCCCGAAGGTCAGCACCCCGCCGGCGACCGGCGCCGCGTCGGCGTCCGCCGTACGGTCGCCGCCGCTCGCGTGTCCGAAGCGGCGCAGCACGGCACGGATGCGGGCGACCAGGACGGCGCCGTCGAAGGGTTTGGTGACGTAGTCGTCGGCGCCGGCCTCCAGGCCGAGCACCACGTCGATCGAGTCCGCGCGCGCCGACAGCATGATCACCGGAACCGTCGACTCGTCCCGGATGCGGCGGCACAGGCTCACGCCGTCCAGGCCCGGGACCATCACGTCGAGCAGCGCGATGTCGGGGCGGTCGGCCCGGAACGCCTCCAGGCCCGACAGTCCGTCGGGCATCGCGGTCACCACGAAACCGTCCCGCTCCAGGGCGAGTTGGGTGGCCTCGCGGATGACGTCGTCGTCCTCGACGAACAGGACGTGGGTCTGGTCTGCCATCCCGGTGCTCTCAGTCCTCGTGTGGGGTCGTTCTCAAGCATGGGACGCCCGGAGGGGCGTCCACGTTCACTGAAGGATCGGATCGGCGGGCCCGATCGGTTCGGTCGTGACCGGTCCGGTTCCGCCAGTGGTCGATTCCGGTCGGGTCAGTTCTTGCCGGGGACGGGCGAGGCGTCGCCCCCGACCGCGTTGCTGTACTCGTTGTGCGTGCTGTACTCCTGCACGAAACGGCCCGAGGTCCAGCGGTACGTGATCACATTCTCGCCGGACGGACTCGACACCGGGTCGCCCTTCTCGTACACCTGCTTGGTGATGACGAGATCGCCGCGGTCTATCTCCGCGTAGACCGGGGGTTCCTCGGCCTTGAACACGTTCTCGTACGCGCCACCGGTCTCGCGGTACACGTACGAGCCGATCCCCACCGCATCGCCGCAGGTCATCACGTTGACGACGACGTCGTTCGCGGTGCCGCCGGTCAGCATGCCGTACGACACGTCGACCGCGTACTCGTCGGCGACGCACGGTTTCAGCTCGTGCTTGACCGCCGTCGAGACCTTCGGGTCGTCCATGACGAGCTTGACCGCGTTCACATGGTCGTCGACGGTCGCGGACGGCGAGGGCGTCGCCGCCTGGGCGGCCCCCGCCACCGAGTCGGAGTGCGCCGGTCCCTCGTCACGCGCGCCGGTGCCGCCCGTGGCGCAGCCGGACACCAAAAGGGCGAGGGCGGCGAGCACGGCCATCGCCGTGAGCGCCGCCTCCAGGCTCCCGCGCACCCGCCCGGGCCCGGGGGTGTGGCTCGGGCCGGGCCCAGGCGTGTCGTCGCTCAGGCCGCGCAACGCTCCCGCTCCTCACGCTCCAGCGCGCGTGCGTCCAGGTCGCGGGCCTCCAGCTCCTCCCGGAGCCGGGCGAGCGCCCGGTGCAGCGTGCTCTTGACCGTACCGGCCGACATGCCCAGGGCGGCGGCCGTCTCTTCGGTGGACATCTGCTCCCAGTGTCGCAGGACGACCACACTGCGCTGCTTCGGAGCGAGAACTTTCATGATGTCCATAAGAAGCGCCCGGTCCGCGTGCTGTTCGGTCGCGTCGTCGACGCTCGCGTCCGGCAGCTGCTCGGTGGGCACCTCCTCCAGCTTGCGGGCCCGCCACCACTCGGTCCGCGTGTTGATCATGACCCGGCGCAGGTAGGCGTCCGCGAGACGCTTGTCCTCGATGGTCTCCCAGCGGCCGTACGTCCGTACCAGCGCCGTCTGGAGCAGGTCCTGGGCGTCGACGGGGTCCGGCACCAGCCGGCGGGCGCTGCGCAGCAGCGCGTCCTGCCGGGTGCGCACGTACTCCTCGAATTCGAGCACCTCGCCCTGCGCCATGATCAACCGCCTCCATCCCCGTTTCCGACCCGCCTGCTGCCGGTTGTCCTCTGCTGCCGTCCCGCCGGTCTGCGGCACACAAAGGAAGCTACGGAGCGGTTGTCACGGCACTGTGCGGAGCAGCCTGCGGAGAGCGCTCGGCTGTCCGTCGGTTGTGTAACGGAAGTAGGTCCGGGGTAAGGGGGCGAGGTGCTTGGTCCAGTTATGGGGTGGTTTGGGACCCGTGGGAGTGTGACGAGAGCTGGGTGTGGGCTGTGATGTTCGCCGGGGTGGGACGCGGGTCTGTGAATTGACCCAGCGTCAGGTGCGGGCCGCGGGCAGCCGGTAGAAGCCGTCCGGGAGGGGCTCCACCAAGCCGTCCGACACCAGACCGTCCAGTGCCCTGGCCCGCTGCACCGGCTCGTGCCACACCCGGTCGAGCGCCGACTGCGGCACGGGGCTGTCGGCCGCGGCCTCACGGAGTACGGCGAGGAGCTTGCCGCGCACCTGGCGGTCCGTGCCGGCGTACGTCTGGCCGCGGCGGGCCGGACCGTCGTGCTCCGGCTTGCCCGCGAGGTTCCAGGCGCACTGGGCGGAGATCGGGCAGCGGTGGCAGGTCTCGTTCTTCGCGGTGCAGACCAGTGCGCCGAGTTCCATGGACGCGGCGGCCCAGCGGGCGGCGGTCGGCTCGTCCGGGGGAAGGAGGGCGCGCGCGAGCTTGCGTTCGGCGGCCGTGGTGGCGTTCGGGGGGTACTGGACGCCGGTGACCGCGCGCGCGAAGACCCGGCGGACGTTGGTGTCGAGGACGGCGTGGCGCTGGCCGTAGGCGAAGGAGGCGACGGCGGCGGCCGTGTACTCGCCGATGCCCGGGAGCGCGAGGAGCTGTGCGTGGTCGGTGGGGACGTCGCCGCCGTGCCGTTCCGTTATGGCGGTGGCGGCGCCGTGCAGCCGCAGCGCGCGGCGCGGATAGCCGAGCCGGCCCCAGGCGCGGACGGCCTCGCCGGGGGCGTCCTGGGCGAGGTCGGCGGGGCGGGGCCAGCGGGCGAGCCACTGCTCGTAGACCGGGAGGACCCGGCTGACCGGCGTCTGCTGGAGCATGAACTCGCTGACCATCACGCCCCAGGGGCCGGCGTCGGGGCGCCGCCAGGGGAGGTCGCGGGCGTTCTCCTCGAACCAGTCGATGACCGGGGCGTGGAGGGAGGCTCCCTGGGCGGGGCCGTCGGAGGGGCTGCTGTGCGGGGGTTTCGTGGGCGCAGTCATGGCCTACCGATCCTGCCATGGCCGTGCGGGGTTGCGGTGCTTTGCCCGCGGGGGAGGTGGTACGACGATCGGCCGCGCGGCGTACGCCCCCGTCTCCCGCCCACGCGCCCGAGCCCCCTTGCCCCGCGCGCCCGAGCCCCCTCCGCCCGCGCGCCCGCACCCCTGCCCGCGCGTCGGCGGGTTCGGCCCTTTGGTCCATCCCGGCCGGTTCCAGGCGGGGTTGCCGGGATGATGATCCGGAAAAGTTGGGGCTGGGGCGGCGGGTGGGGCGAGGTAACCCGCCGATCTCTCGTACAGTTTGGGCCGTGGGATCTCTGCGCAATCCGGTCGGGCCGCTTCCCTCCTCCATCTATTGGCGACGGAGGGTCCTCATGGTGTCCGCGGTCGCCCTGTTGGCACTGCTGATCACCTGGATCGTCACCTCGGGTGGCGGTGGCGGCAAGAACGGTGCGGACGGCGACAAGAACGGCAAGACTCCCGCGCCCACGATCACCGCGGGCCCGTCGGGATCGGGTCCCGCGATCAGTCAACACCCGGGCGGGCGCGACGAGTCGAGCGGTGGCGGCTCCGGCGGCGGCAGCGGGGACGGATCGGGTTCCGGCGGGTCCGGGGACGGGTCCGGCGCCGGATCGGGTGACGGCGGCGGCAGCGGTTCCGGTGGGACCGGCGGTTCCGGCGGATCCGGCGGGTCGTCAACTGGCGTCAGCAGCACGGGTACCACGGTCCCCGCCGACTCGACACTGCCCAACTGCACCGGCAGCGCTGTGCGGTTGAGTCTGCGGAGCCTGCACAACTCGTACTCGCCCGATCAGACCCCGACCTTCGTGCTGACCGCCAAGAACTCCTCCGGCAGCGACTGCAAGGTCGATCTCGGGCCCAAGAGCGCGGTGTTGACGATCACGGAGGCGGGCGGCGCGGCCGACTTCTGGTCCTCGGCCGACTGCCCGAAGAACTCCGCGAGCGTGTTCTACCGCGTGTCCGCCGGGAGCAGCGTCACGTACACCCTGAAGTGGGACCGCAAGCCGAGTGCCCCTCAGTGCGCGACCCCGCCCGCCGGTTCGGCCGGGGCCGGGACCTATCTGGTGGAGGCGGAGGCCTCCGGCTTCACCAAGGCGCAGACCTCGTTCGTCCTGGCCAGCGACTAGGACAGGCCCCAGGGTCCTGGGTCCGGGACAGGGTCCACCGGCCAAGCCGCCAGGGGCAGTTGGGCCGCGTGATCGGGCGGTGGTCGAGCCGTGCCGTCACGGGCGCGCTGAGCCGAGCCGTCAGGAGTGAGCCGGCCCGAGCGGCAGACTGCTGCCGGGGCAGGTGATCCGCGGCGGTCGGGTCAGACGTAGCGTTCGAGGATCGAGGACTCCGCCAGGCGGGAGAGGCCCTCGCGGACGCTGCGGGCCCGCGCCTCGCCCACGCCGTCGACCGTCTGCAGGTCGTCGACGCTCGCCGCCAGGAGCTTCTGCAGGCCGCCGAAGTGCTCGACCAGGCGGTCGATGATCGCGCCGGGGAGGCGCGGGACCTTGGCCAGCAGGCGGAAGCCCCTGGGGGAGACCGCCGAGTCGAGGGCCTCGGGAGAGCCGGTGTAGCCCAATGCGCGGGCCACGGTGGGGAGTTCGAGGAGTTCCGCGTGGGAGAGGGCGTCGAGTTCGGCGAGCGCCTCGTGCACCGTGCGGGATCGTTTGGCCGTGGGCTCGGGGACGTAGTCGCGTACGACGAGTTCGCGCTCCGGCTCCACGCCCGCGATCAACTCCTCCAGCTGGAGGGCGAGCAGGCGGCCGTCCGTGCCCAACTCCACTACGTACTCGGCGATTTCGGTGGCGATCAGCCGGACCATCTCCAGGCGCTGCACCACCGCGGAGACGTCCCGGACCGTCACCAGGTCCTCGATCTCCAGCGCCGACAGCGTGCCCGCCACCTCGTCCAGGCGGAGTTTGTAGCGCTCCAGCGTCGCCAGGGCCTGGTTGGCGCGGGACAGGATCGCCGCCGAGTCCTCCAGGACACGGCGCTGGCCGTCCACGTAGAGGGCGATCAGGCGCATGGACTGGGAGACCGAGACCACCGGGAAGGCGACCTGTTTGCTGACGCGGTCCGCCGTGCGGTGGCGGGTGCCGGTCTCCTCGGTGGGGATGTCCGGGTCGGGGACCAGCTGGACGCCCGCCCGCAGGATCTTGGAGAGGTCGGACGACACTACGATGCCGCCGTCGAGCTTGCACAGTTCGCGCAGGCGCGTGGCCGTGAACTCGACGTCCAGGATGAAGCCGCCCGTGCACATGGCTTCGACGGTCTTGTCGGAACCGAGCACGATGAGGCCGCCCGTGTTGCCGCGGAGGATGCGCTCCAGGCCGTCGCGCAGGGCCGTGCCGGGGGCCACGGCGCTCAGTGAGGCGCGCATCAGGCCATCGCCGCCGGACTTTCCGGGAGCTGACGCCCGGTCGTTGGCTGCCACTGCACTCCTCCGGTCGCAGGTGTTTCCGGTGCTCCCGTTTCCGCGCGCTCTCTTCGTACGGACGGGCGAGACCAGGGCAAAGTCTACCGGCGGTCCTCGTCGTCCCGTGGGGCCTCTCGCTTACGGGAGCGCGGAAGGACCCGGAGAGCGTCTCCTATGTCGGCCACTTCGATGACCTTCATGCCCGCCGGGATCTTGCCCGGGTCGCTCGGGACGAGGGCGTGCGTGAAGCCCAGACGGTGTGCCTCGGAGAGCCTGCGCTGGACGCCGGTGACCCGTCTGACCTCGCCCGCGAGGCCCACTTCGCCGATCGCCACCAGGTTCTTGGGGAGGGGGGTGTCGCTCGCCGCCGAGGCCAGGGCGAGCGCGATGGCCAGATCCGCGGCAGGCTCGGAGAGCTTCACCCCGCCCACCGTCGCCGAGTAGATGTCCCGCTTGCCCAGGGCGCTGATCCTGCCGCGCTGCTCCAGCACCGCGAGCATCATCGAGACGCGGGAGGTCTCCAGGCCCGAGGTGGTGCGCCGGGGGGAGGGGATCTGGGAGTCGACCGTGAGCGCCTGGACCTCGGCGACCAGGGGGCGGCGGCCCTCCAGGGTGACAGTCAGACAGGTGCCGGGGACCGGCTCCGCGCGGCGGGTCAGGAACAGGCCGCTGGGGTCGGCCAGGCCCGTGATGCCCTCGTCGTGCAGCTCGAAGCAGCCGACCTCGTCGGTCGTGCCGTAGCGGTTCTTGACGCCCCGTACGAGACGGAGGCGGGCGTGGCGGTCGCCCTCGAAGGACAGGACCACGTCCACCAGGTGCTCCAGGAGGCGGGGGCCCGCGATCGCGCCGTCCTTGGTGACGTGGCCGACCAGGAGGGTGGACATGCCGCGCTCCTTGGAGGCGCGGATCAGCGCGCCGGCCACCTCGCGGACCTGGGCCATGCCTCCGGGGGCGCCGTCGATCTCCGGGGAGGCCACCGTCTGCACGGAGTCGAGGATCAGCAGGGAGGGCTTCACCGCGTCCAAGTGGCCGAGGATCGTGGCGAGATCGGTCTCGGCGGCGAGATACAGGTGGTCGTCGATCGCCTTGATGCGGTCGGCGCGCAGCCGGACCTGGCTCGCCGACTCCTCGCCGGTGACGTAGAGCGTGCGGTGCTCGTCGGTCGCCGACTTCGCCGCCACGTCGAGGAGCAGCGTCGACTTCCCCACGCCCGGTTCGCCCGCGACGAGGACGACCGCTCCGGGGACCAGGCCGCCGCCGAGGACGCGGTCCAGCTCGGGCACGCCGGTCGAGCGCGCGGTGGCCGTACGGCCGTCGACCTGGCCGATCGGGACGGCGGAGGTGGTGACGCGGCCGGGGGCGGTGGTGCGGACCGCGGGCGCGCCGTACTCCTCGACGGTGCCCCAGGCCTGGCACTCGGAGCAGCGGCCGAGCCACTTGGCCGTCTGCCAGCCGCACTCGGTGCAGCGGTAGGACGGTCGGTCCTTGGTGGTCTTCGTACGGGCAGCCATGCGTGAACCGTAACCGCCGCCACTGACAACGCGGTCGGCGGTCGGGCCGCGCGCCCGCGGTATCCGGCCACCGCCCGCCGGGAACGAGTCAGGGAGGTCAGGATGCCGGTCCCCTTTTGAGGGATCGTTTCACCCGTACGGATTAAAAGTGCTCAAGGGGGCGGAAGGGGGCATCACCGGCCGCCTACGGTCGCACGGGTGATGAGCAGCAGTCCGGAGACCTCGACCCGCACCACCGGCGCACACCGGGCGCATCGGGAGGCGCGTGACCGCGGGGCGGCGCGCACGCTGGCGCAGCGTCCGCCCGCGCGCTACGAGCCGTATCTGGACGGCCTGTTCACGTACTGCCTGTCCGTGCTCTGCGACCACGACGCGGCGACCGCCGCCCTGGGGGACGTGCTCGCGCTCGCCGAACGCCGGGGCGCCCGCGCGCCGGAGACCGCCGGTGACCGCCGCGCCTGGCTGTACGCGCTGGCCCGCTGGTCCTGTCTGCGCAAGCTCGCCGAGGCCAGGCAGAAACGTCAGGGCACGCACGCGGTGGGACGCACCGAGGCGGAAGAACCGTCTCTCTCCGAGGAGCTGAAGGACCAGCGGCGCCGCGAACTCGCCCAGCTCGCCTGGCCGGAGGCCGCCGGTACCACCCCCGAGCAGCGCGAGGCACTCGAACTCGCCGTACGCCACCGGCTCGCCGCCCACGAGGTCGCCGCCGTCCTGGGCATGGACCTCGCCGGGGCACGGGAGCTGCTGGCGGCCGCCGCCTGCGAGGTGGAACGCACGCGTGCCGCCCTGGCCGTCGTGGAGACCGGGAGCTGCCCGAGCGTCGCCCGCCTCACCGGTGACCACCAGCTCGTGCTGAGCAGCGCGCTGCGCCGCGAACTGGTCCGGCACGTCGACGACTGCCCGCACTGCCGCCGCACCGCCGAGCGCGCGATCCCCGGCGCCTGGCCGGGCGCCAGTGTCACGCCCGCCGAACTGCCCGTCCTGGAGGCGCCCCGCGCGGCCCTGCACGTCGCCATGGCACACCTGCCACGCGCGCGTGGAGCCGCCGCACCGCGCTTCGACCGGCGCGGATTCCCGATGGACCCGAAGGACCGCGCCGCCCGGCGGGACCGTCTCCGCGCGCGTGCCGTCACGACGACCGTCGTCGCCACCGTGATCGCGGCCCCGGTCCTCGCCCTGTGGGCCGCCTACCGGGGCACCCCGACCGGCGAGGGCGTCGACGGCAGGCCCGCCACCGCGAGCGAACAGCACGGGTCCGGCAGCCTGGAGGGCGAGGCCGCGAGCGGCGGCTACGAGAACACCGGCAACGACACCACCGGCCCCCGCCGCGGCAAGGGCGGCAAGAACGACGTCTCCGTGGAGGTCATCAGCGTCACCGGCGCCGACGGGAAGGGCGCGGGCCGGCTCGCCGTCTCGGCCGCCAACAGCGGTGACACCACCCTGATCACCCTCACCGCGTCCGGCCAGGCCCCGGTCCGCTGGTCCGCGACCACCACCGCACCCTGGCTCTACTTCAGCCGGTCCTCGGGAACCCTCGCCCCGGGCGACTCGTTGACGATCAAGGTGTACGTCGACCACCTGCGCGAGCCCTCCGGCCACTGGACCGCGCGCGTGGCCGTCTCCCCGGCGGGCGCCGTCGTCTCGATCGACGGCTACGGCAGCGCGCCCGCCCCGACGGACCCGACCGACCCGTCGGGCCCCACGGACCCCGGCGACCCGCCCTCGTCGTCCAGTCCGGACCCGACGCCCACGAGCAGCGCGCCCACCGACCCCACCCCGAGCGACCCGCCGGCCTCCCCGACCCCGACCCCGACGCCCACGGGCTCGTCCCCCAGCGACCCGGGCGGCTCGACACCACCGCCCGGCGACAGCGACGACCCGAGCCCGGGGACGTCGTAGAGGGTCGTAGCGGCCCTAGGGGACCGGGTCCGCCGGATGCTGGACCGGGTCCGCCGGGTGCGGTGCCAGCAGCGGGAGCCGGGAGGCGAGGCGCTCCTCGCAGAGCTCGACCAGGCGGTCGTAGCCGGCCTTGCCCATCAGTTCGGTCAGCTCCGGGCCGTAGGACACGTAGACCGGGTCGCCCGCGCCGTGCGCCGAGGTCGCCGACGTGCACCACCAGTGCAGGTCGTGGCCGCCGGGACCCCAGCCCCTGCGGTCGTACTCACCGATCGACACCTGGAGGACGCGCGTGTCGTCCGGGCGGTCGATCCACTCGTAGGTCCGCCGGACCGGGAGCTGCCAGCAGACGTCCGGCTTGGTCTCCAGGGGCTCGCGGCCCTCCTTGACGGCCAGGATGTGCAGCGAGCAGCCCGCGCCGCCGGCGAAACCGGGGCGGTTCTGGAAGATGCACGAGCCCTGGAAGGGACGCGTCTGGCGGTCGCCGTCCTCGTCCTTGGAGATCCAGCCGTTCTCCACGCCCTCGTCGTGGTGCTGCCAGATGTCGGGCGTGAGCCTCGCCACATGCCCGGCGACCCGCTTCTCGTCGTCCTTGTCGGAGAAGTGCGCGCCCAGGGTGCAGCACCCGTCGTCCGCGCGGCCCGCCTGGATGCCCTGGCAGCCGCTTCCGAAGACGCAGTTCCAGCGAGAGGTCAGCCAGGTCAGATCGCAGCGGAACAGCTGCTCGTCGTCCGCGGGATCCGGGAACTCCACCCACGCCCGCGCGAAGTCGAGCCCCTTCTCGTCGGCTTTCAGGGCCTTCTTCGACGGCTTCGGGGGCCTGGCCGACGTCACCGGCGAAGAGTCGCCGGGTGATTTGGCCGCCTTGTCGGTCTTCGCCTTTTTCGTCTTTGGCACGCGTCCAGGGTAAGTCGCCCGAGGCGGCCCGAGACACCGCTCCGAGGACCTGGGTAGGTGCAGGTGGCAGTAGCGTTCCGTACATGAGACTCGGTGTCCTCGACGTGGGATCGAACACGGTGCATCTGCTGGTGGTGGACGCACACCCCGGCGCGCGCCCGCTGCCCGCGCACTCGCACAAGGTGGAACTGCGCCTTGCCCAACTCCTCGACGAGGACGGCGCGATCGGCCCCGAAGGGGTCGACAAACTCGTCGGCGTCGTCCAGGAGGCGCTGCAGGCCGCCGAGGACAAGGGCGTCGAGGAACTCCTCCCGTTCGCCACCTCCGCCGTCCGCGAGGCCAGCAACGCCGACGACGTCCTCGCGCGCGTGCAGAGCGAGACCGGCGTCGAGCTCCAGGTCCTCACCGGCGCGGAGGAGGCCCGGCTCACCTTCCTCGCCGCCCGCCGCTGGTTCGGCTGGTCCGCGGGCAAGCTCCTCGTCCTCGACATCGGCGGCGGCTCCCTGGAGATCGCCTACGGCATCGACGAGGAACCCGACGCGGCCGTCTCCCTGCCCCTCGGCGCGGGCCGCCTCACCGCCGCCTGGCTGCCGGGCGACCCGCCGGAACCGGACGCGATAAGGGCCCTGCGCCGCCATGTGCGCGCCCAGATCGCCCGCACGGTGGGGGAGTTCAGCCGGTTCGGCGCCCCCGACCACGTCGTCGCCACGTCGAAGACCTTCAAGCAGCTCGCCCGCCTGGCCGGCGCCGCCCGCTCCGCCGACGGCCTCTACGTCCAACGGGAGCTGAAGCGCGGCTCCCTGGAGTCGTGGGTCCCGCGCCTGGCCGGCATGACCACCGCCCGGCGTGCCCTCCTCCCCGGCGTCTCCGAGGGCCGCGCCGAACAGCTCATCGCGGGCGCGATGGTGGCCGAGGGGGCGATGGACCTGTTCGGCGTCGAGACGCTGGAGGTCTGTCCCTGGGCGCTGCGCGAGGGCGTGATCCTGCGACGGCTGGATCAGCTGCCGTCGCGCAGGGGCGGCGGCGGGGAGGCGTAGCGGCGGCTCAGGGGGCGTCGGGGCGGGAGCGCGCGGCTGCGGGGCGGGCGTGAGGTGCCCTGCCCGAGATGCCGTGCCCGAGGTGCCGTTCGTGACGCACGCGCGTGTGCCCGCTGTGCATGCCGTACGCACGCGTGCCCCCACCGGAACCCGCCCGGAACCCCGTACCGAACGCGCGTACCGAACGCACGCGACTGAACATCCGAACGCCGGCCCCACGCGCGCGTACTGAACGCCGACCCGGTACGTGACGTATCAGAGCCGCATGAAGGATCGCCACCACACGGCCGCTCGCCGGACTTGGCCGGTTGCCGCCTCCCGCACAGCGCGCGCACAGCGACCGGCTCCCCCGCGCAAAGCACCGCCCCGTAGTCTGTCCTCCGTGGCAGAACCAGTCGTGCGCATCCCGGATGCGAAGGTCGCGCTGTCCACGGCGTCCGTGTATCCGGAGTCGACGGCGACGGCCTTCGAGATCGCCGCGCGCCTCGGCTACGACGGCGTCGAGGTCATGGTGTGGACCGACCCGGTCAGCCAGGACATCGAGGCGCTGCGCAGACTCAGCGACTACCACCAGGTCCCGATCCTCGCCGTCCACGCCCCCTGCCTGCTCATCACGCAGCGGGTGTGGTCCACCGACCCGTGGATCAAGCTCCAGCGCGCCCAGGTGGCCGCGGAGAAGCTCGGCGCGAGCACGGTCGTGGTGCATCCGCCGTTCCGCTGGCAGCGCCAGTACGCGCGCGATTTCGTCAGCGGGATCTGGCGGATGGCGGACGAGACGGATGTGCGGTTCGCCGTGGAGAACATGTACCCGTGGCGCTACCGCGACCGCGAGATGCTCGCCTACGCCCCCGACTGGGACGTGACGAACGAGGACTACCGGCACTTCACGATCGACCTCAGCCACACCGCGACCGCCCGCTCCGACGCGACCGGGATGATCGAGCGCATGGGCGACCGGCTCGGCCATGTCCATCTCGCCGACGGCAACGGCTCCAACAAGGACGAGCACCTCGTCCCCGGCCGCGGCACCCAGCCCTGCGCCGAGCTGCTGGAGCGGCTCGCGACGACCGGCTTCGACGGGCATGTCGTCATCGAGGTCAACACCCGGCGCGCCATGTCCAGCGCCGAACGCGAGGCCGACCTCGCGGAGGCGCTCGCCTTCACACGGCTGCATCTGGCCTCGGCCGTGAAAGTGCCACGGCGGTGACCGACGCCACCGCCAGGCGCCGGGGCCGGCCCCCTCGTACGGAGTCCGCCGACACCCGCGACCGCATCCTGGCCGCGGCCCGCGAGGAGTTCTCCGAGCGGGGGTACGAGAAGACATCCGTGCGCGGCATCGCCAAGGCCGCCGGGGTCGACTCGGCGCTCGTGCACCACTACTTCGGTACCAAGGAGCAGGTTTTCGAGGCGTCGGTCGAGGTCGCCTTCGCCCCGGCCACGAACGCGCCCGAGGCGGTCGCCGAAGGGCCGTTGGACGGCGTCGGCGAGCGGCTGACCCGCTTCATCTTCGGCGTCTGGGAGAACCCCGCCACCCGCAAGCCGCTGCTCGCGGTCGTCCGGTCCGCCGTCAACAACGAGGCCGCCGCGGCCGTCTTCCGCCGGCTCGTCGTCTCCCAGGTGCTGGGCCGGGTCGCCGCGCAGCTCGACCAGCCGGACGCGCACCTGCGCGCCGAACTGGCCGCGGCCCAGCTCGTCGGTACGGCGATGCTGCGCTACGTGATCAAGGTGGAACCGCTGGCCTCGGCGGACCCGGAGCAGATCATCGCGAGGCTGGCCCCGGTGGTGCAGGGGCATCTGACGGGGCCGTGAGGCCACTGCCTGCGGGACGGCGTGGCCGTCCCCGGGCGGCCGTGGGGTGACTTTCGCGCCGGTTCCCCGAGACAGGCGTCCCGCGATGCGGACACCGTGTCCGACCCCTGGATGACCGGCGTACGCTCAATAGCAGCCCTATCTGTCTGAAGGAGCGAGCGACGATGCCCGAGCTGAGGTCCCGCACAGTCACCCACGGCCGCAACATGGCGGGCGCACGCGCCCTTATGCGCGCCTCCGGTGTACCCGGTGCGGACATCGGCCGGAAGCCGATCATCGCGGTGGCGAACAGCTTCACCGAGTTCGTGCCCGGCCACACCCACCTCCAGCCCGTCGGCCGGATCGTCAGCGAGGCGATCACCGAGGCCGGCGGCATCCCGCGCGAGTTCAACACCATCGCGGTGGACGACGGCATCGCGATGGGCCACGGCGGCATGCTCTACAGCCTGCCCTCGCGCGACCTGATCGCCGACTCGGTCGAGTACATGGTCGAGGCGCACTGCGCCGACGCCCTGGTCTGCATCTCCAACTGCGACAAGATCACCCCGGGCATGCTGAACGCCGCCCTGCGGCTGAACATCCCGACGGTCTTCGTCTCCGGCGGCCCGATGGAGTCCGGCCGCGCCACGCTCGTCGACGGCACGGTCCGCACCCTGGACCTCGTCGACGCGATCTCGGACGCGGTGAACGACAAGATCTCGGACGAGGACATCCTCCGTATCGAGGAGAACGCCTGTCCGACCTGCGGCTCCTGTTCCGGCATGTTCACCGCCAACTCGATGAACTGCCTGACGGAGGCGATCGGCCTCTCCCTCCCCGGCAACGGCTCGGTCCTCGCGACCCACACGGCCCGCAAGGGCCTGTACCAGGACGCGGCCCGCACGGTCATGGACATCACCCGCCGCTACTACGAGCAGGACGACGAGACGGTCCTGCCGCGCAACGTCGCCACCTTCGCGGCCTTCGAGAACGCCATGGCCCTCGACATCGCGATGGGCGGCTCCACCAACACGATCCTGCACCTCCTCGCCGCCGCGCAGGAGGCGGAGGTCCCGTTCGGCCTGGACGAGATCAACGCCGTCTCGCGCCGCGTCCCGTGCCTCGCGAAGGTCGCCCCGAACGTCGCGAAGAACCGCACGTACTACATGGAGGACGTCCACCGCGCGGGCGGAATCCCGGCCCTGCTGGGCGAGCTGCACCGCGCGGGCCTGCTGAACGAGGACGTCCACTCCGTCCACAGCCCGTCCCTGGCGGACTGGCTGAAGACGTGGGACGTGCGCGGCGGCTCCCCGTCGCCCGAGGCCGTGGAGCTGTGGCACGCGGCCCCCGGCTGCGTCCGCTCGGCCGAGGCCTTCTCCCAGTCGGAACGCTGGGAGGCGCTGGACGAGGACGCGGCCGAGGGCTGCATCCGCTCCGCCGAGCACGCGTACTCCAAGGACGGCGGCCTCGCGGTCCTCAAGGGCAACCTCGCCGTCGACGGCTGCGTCGTGAAGACGGCCGGCGTCGACGAGTCCATCTGGACCTTCGAGGGCCCGGCGGTCGTCTGCGAGTCGCAGGAAGAAGCGGTCGAGAAGATCCTCAACAAACAGGTGACGCACGGCGATGTCGTCGTCATCCGCTACGAGGGCCCCAAGGGCGGCCCCGGCATGCAGGAGATGCTCTACCCGACGTCCTTCCTCAAGGGCCGCGGCCTCGGCAAGACCTGCGCCCTCGTCACCGACGGCCGTTTCTCCGGCGGCACTTCGGGCCTCTCCATCGGCCACGCGTCCCCCGAGGCGGCCTCCGGCGGCACGATCGCCCTCGTCGAGAACGGCGACCGCATCCGCATCGACATCCCGAACCGCTCGATCGAACTCCTCGTCGACGACGCGGAGTTGGCCCGCCGCGAAGCAGCCCTGGACGGCCGCTACGCCCCGAAGCAGCGCGAGCGCAAGGTGTCGGCGGCACTGCGGGCCTACGCGGCGATGGCCACCAGCGCGGACCGCGGCGCGGTGCGCGACATCAGCAAGCTGGGCTGACCTCCGCCGGGGCCGCAACTCCGGTGGCCCCGTGGTGCGTTCGTCTTCGGGCCGTCCCTTCCCTGAAGGGGCGGCCCTTCGCCTTGCCGGACCTGCGACGGCTACCAGGCGCCCGGAGTACGGGAGTCGACTGCGAAGACGGTGCCGTCGGGGGCGGCGGCGTACACATGGCCCTCCGCCAGGACGGGTTCGGGCAGCGCCGCGCTGATCCGGCCGGAGTTGGCGTCGAGGCGCGCCGGAGTCTGCCCGACGAGCCGTCCCGCGCGGGCGTCCACCGCGAGCAACCGCCCGTCCCCTGAGGTGACATACACCTGCCGCCCGTCCGCGACCGGAGCGGAAGCCCGTGCCACGGCCGTCTCCAGACTCCACACCTGCTTCCGCGCGGCCATGTCCACCGCGCTCAGCGAGCCGCCCGCTCCCATGAGGTAGACGACGTCCCCGCGGACGGTCCCGTGGGCCTGGTCGACCCGCACGGGCAGCGTCACGCGCCGCGAGGCACCGCTGTCCGGGCTGTAGCGGACCACGGCCTCCGTCGCGCCGTAGACGCTGTCGACGGAGAGCAGGCAGACGGACCCGCCCGCCGAACCGACGGGCTTCAGCGTCCCCTTGAGCCGCGCGTCCCAGCGCACCGCGCCCGTGGCGGGATCGACCGCCGTCACCCGGGTCCTCGTCCCGTCCTCCGAGGTGTTCGTCGCGTACGCCGACGAGTCCCCGGTGAACGACGTGAAGTAGGGGGCCTGTTGACCCGGGATCCGGTGGCTCCACCTCGTGTCGCCCGTCGCGCCGTCCACACCCGTGACCGTCCCGTCCGCGTGGGTGAGCAGGAGCATGCCACCCGCGTCCGCGAGTCCGGTGTACGCGGGGACGGTCTTCTCCCAACGCGCCCTGCCCGTGGCGGGATCGAGAGCCTCCAGGCGCCGACCGCTGTCCAGCGAGGGCTGCACCAGACCGCCCGACAGGACCGGCGGCCCGTTCCGGTGCGTCGTCGCGACGGAGTGCCGCCACAGCACACGGCCGTCGGACGGGTCCAGGGCGAACACCACTCCGGGCTGCGCGCAGAGCAACTTCCCTGCCCCGTACGAGCATTGGGGCGTGCTCTTCGTGGACATCGGTGTCGCCTGCCACTCGCCGAAGCCGCTGCTGGGCGTGGTGCGCGGTGTGCTGCTCTTCGCCACGGAGTCGCCGGCGTCGGACAACTGGAGCGAGGCGACCGTGCCGATCGCGGCCAGCCCGAGCGCTCCCGCCCCCAGCGCGAACCGCCTGCCCAGCCACCGCCCACGCCGGGACTCGGACCCCTCCTCAGGAGGCTCCGGCACGGGCGCGACACTCGTGCGCTGTGCCGGTATGTACGCCTGCGTGTCGTACGAGGCCGACACGGACCGCAGTTCACGCATCAGCTCGTCGGGCGTGGGCCGGTCCTCGGGCTCCTTGGCGAGACAACGCAGCACCAGCGGCGCGAGGTTGTCCGGCAGCCCGGTCAGGTCCGGCTCGTCATGCACGACTTGGTAGGCGACGACGTACGGGCTGTCGGAGTCGAACGGCCCGCGCCCCGTCGCCGCGTGCACCAGCACGGACCCGAGCGCGAAGATGTCGGCGGCCGGCCCGACCTCACGGGGCCGCCGGAACTGCTCCGGCGCCATGAACGGCGGCGTACCGATCAACTTGCCCGTCTCGGTGCGCAGTTCGCTGTCCTTCGGTCTGGAGATACCGAAGTCGATGACCTTCGGACCGTCCTCGGCGAGCAGCACGTTGCTCGGCTTGAGGTCCCGGTGCACGACGCCCACCCGGTGGATGTCCCGCAGGGCCTCGGCCAGTCCCGCCATCAGCCGGCGCAACTCCCCGGGCGCCATGGGACCGTTCCGCTTCACATGCTCGGACAGGGTCGGCCCGGGGATGAACGACGTGGCCATCCAGGGCCGCTCGGCCTCCGGGTCGGCATCCACCACCGGCGCGGTGAACGCCCCGCTCACCCGCCGGGCCGCCGCCACCTCCTGCCGGAACCGCCCTCTGAACTCGGGGTCCTGGGCGAACTCCGCGTGGACGACCTTCACCGCGACCTTCATCCCGGAGGTGCTCTGTGCCAGATGCACCACGCCCATGCCGCCGGACCCCAGGCAGGACTCCAGCCGGTAGTGACCGGCGTACTCGGGAAGTTCCGCTTCCGCGCCCGCTCCGGTGTTGCGCTGTGGCGCCATGGAACCACCCCCGTGCTGATCGTCCGCGCGCGCGACGCACGGAGCCTAGTCGATGACCCTGACGGGACAGAGGTGGCTCGCCAGCCTCCGAGTGCGGTGCGAGCACATATGTTTCAGGGCGTGTTTTAAGGGAATGAACGGGACCCCATGGCAGTCATGGGGTCCAACGGGGGAGGTTTTTCATGTCTGTTGACCGTATGGGTGAGGTCGAGGACGAAGGCGCGGCGGAGGCCGTCACCACGGCGGCGGCCTCGACGACGGCCCTGCACTACTACTCGATCGCACCCGGCACCCGCGTCAACGTCCGCAGCGGCCCCGGCACCGGCTACACCATCGTCCGCGTCCTGGCCGAGGGCTCCCAGGTCCCGATCTACTGCCAGACGCCGGGCACCACGGTGTCGGGCTACTACGGCACGACGAACATCTGGGACAACATCGACGACGGCGAGTACGTCTCCGACGCGTACGTCCACACCGGCAGCGACGGCTACGTCCGCCCCCGCTGCTCCTGACCACACCCCGCACCAGTAGTCCGCTGGTCCGCGCTGATCGGGTCCCGGGAAACCGACGGAGCCCGATCAGCGCGGGTGGCGGCACCCGCCGAGGCGCGGGGAGAGGTACAAGAGGCCGGCTCCCTACGACAGGATCTGCCGCCCGGCCCCGCCGGCGGCCCCAACCGGAGCCCATCCCCACCCCCGGAGCCATAATCGTCCCGTGAACGACGAGACGACCGGCACCCAGGACACCCCCGCGGGCACCCCGGGCGGAGGCACGGGCCCCCGCCCCGAACCCCTCCGCTTCTACGGCACCACCTGGGTGAACCACGACAACGGCTACACCGCGCGCCGCATCGGAACGGCCGTCGGCTCCCTCGTCGCCGCGGCCGCCGCCTGCCTGGTCCTCCGCTTCGCCTACCAGGGCATCCAGATCGCGAACGTCGGCGGCTTCGTCACCCTCCTCATCATCGTGATGTTCGCGATCTGCAGCGCTCTCGCCTTCGGCCACACCTGGGAAACCTTCAGGAAGCGCCCCGACCCCGACCGCCAGGCCTCCCTCCGCGGCCTCCTGGCCATCGGCTTCGTCGGCTCCCTCCTCGCGTACTTCTTCCGCTCCCTCACCGAGGCCCCCGGCGAGAAGCTCCACCGCCAGGAGTACGAGACGGCAGTGGCCCAACACGAAAAGCGCACGTCCCGCCGCACCCGCAACCCGTCGAAGAAGCGCCGCCCCTGACCCACGGGCGACCACGCCCGACCGCCGAGGGCCACGGCACGCCGGTGACGCCCACTCCGCACCGGCCGGGCGGAACCCCGCCGAACCCCACCCCCATCTCTCACCAAAATCCACCTGCACCCTGCACCCACCCCGGTAACCATGGCCGTATGACCACTTCGCCGAATCCCCCCTCACCGGCCGCCCGGGCCCACTCCTTCAACGCCGCCGCAGCCCAGTACGCCGAGAACCGCCCCTCCTACCCTCCTGCCCTCCTCGACGCCGTCGAGGAACTCGCGGGCCGCCCCCTCACCGGCGCCCGCGTCGCGGACGTAGGTGCGGGTACCGGCATCGCGACGGCCCTGCTGCACGCCCGAGGCGCCGAGGTGATCGCGGTCGAACCCGGCGACGGCATGGCGGCCCAGTTCCGCCGCGCCCTCCCCGACGTCCCGATCGTCCGGGGCAACGGCAACGCCCTCCCCCTGACCACCCACTCCCTCGACTTCCTCACCTACGCCCAGGCCTGGCACTGGACCGACCCGACGCGATCGGTCCCGGAAGCGCTCCGCGTCCTGCGCCCGGGCGGCGCACTCGCCCTGTGGTGGAACACCGGCGCCGTCGACGTCCCCTGGATCGCGGAGCAGTCGGAACGCATCAGGCTCCACTTCGGCATCGACCGCGTCGTCGAGCAGAACGGCAGCGGCCTGCGCTCCGCCCTCGCCGACCCCACCGGCCGGCTCGACTTCGCCCACCGCAGGGTCCGCTGGAGCCGCCGCGTCCCGATCGACACCCATCTCGCCAACATCGGCAGCCACTCGGCCTTCCTGGTCCACGACGAGGCAAGCACGAACGCCTTCCTCACCGAGGAGCGCGACCACCTGCTCACCACGTTCCCGGACGGAACGGTGGAGGAGACCTACGTGGTGGAACTCGTCGTCGCCCACACGCCGTGACGCCGTGACGCCTTGACCCCCTGAGCCCCCGCACCCCCTCACCCTCCTTGACGGCCGCATCCGGCGAGAGCATTATTCATCACATGATGAATTACCTCGCCGGCCCAAAGGCATCCCCGGACACGGAACCCGGGACGACCCCCGCCCCACCCCCCACCTCCCCGCACCACGAACCCGCCGTCCACGCCGAAGCCCTCACCGTCGTCCGCGGCCCCCGCACCGTCCTGCGCGCCCTCGACTTCACCGTCCCGCGCGGCCAGATCACCGGCCTGCTGGGCCCCTCCGGCTGCGGCAAGTCGACCCTGATGCGCTCGATCGTCGGCACCCAGGCCAAAGTCACCGGCACCCTGAACGTCCTCGGCCGCCCCGCAGGCCACCCCACCCTCCGCACCCGCATCGGCTACGTCACCCAAGCCCCCTCCGTCTACGACGACTTGACGGTCCGTCAGAACCTCGACTACTTCGCCGCGATCCTCGACCCCGGCCGAGCCGCGGCCACCCGCCGCCACGACGACGTCACCCGCGCCATCACCGACGTCGACCTCACCACCCACGCCGACTCCCTCGCCGGCAACCTCTCCGGCGGCCAGCGCAACCGCGTCTCCCTGGCCGTGGCACTCCTCGGCACCCCGGAACTCCTCGTCCTCGACGAACCCACCGTCGGCCTCGACCCCGTCCTCCGCCGCGACCTCTGGGCCCTCTTCCACCACATCGCCGCCTCCCGCGGCGCCACCCTCCTCATCTCCTCCCACGTCATGGACGAGGCCGAGCGCTGCCACCGCCTCCTCCTGATGCGCGAGGGCGAGATCCTCGCCGACGACACCCCGGACGCCCTCCGCACCAGCACCGGCGCCGACACGGTCGAAGCCGCCTTCCTGCACCTGGTCGACGAGGCCACAGCCACCGCACACCAGAAGGAGACGCCCCGATGACCACGACCCCGGCCACGACCACGGCCACGGCTACGACGACGACGGCGCCCGCCCGCACACCCGCCCCGGCCCCCACCCGCGCCCTCAGCGCATCCCGCACCACCGCCACCGCGGCCCGAGTCCTGCGCCAGCTCCGCCACGACCCCCGCACGATCGCGCTGCTGATCCTCATCCCGTGCGTGATGCTCTTCCTGCTGCGCTACGTCTTCGACGGCAGCCCGCGCACCTTCGACAGCATCGGCGCCTCACTCCTCGGCATCTTCCCCCTCATCACGATGTTCCTGGTCACGTCCATCGCCACCCTGCGCGAACGCACCTCCGGCACCCTCGAACGCCTCCTCGCCCTGCCCCTCGGCAAGGGCGACCTGATCGCCGGCTACGCCCTCTCCTTCGGCATCCTCGCGATCATCCAGTCCGCCCTGGCCACCGGCCTCGCCGTCTGGGTCCTGGGCCTCGACGTCACCGGCAGCCCCTGGCTCCTCCTCCTGGTCGCCCTCCTCGACGCCCTGCTCGGCACCGCCCTCGGCCTCTTCGTCTCGGCCTTCGCCGCCTCCGAATTCCAGGCCGTCCAGTTCATGCCGGCGGTGATCTTCCCCCAACTCCTCCTCTGCGGCCTCTTCACGCCCCGCTCCACCATGCACCCCGCCCTGGAAGCCCTCTCCGACGTCCTCCCCATGTCCTACGCGGTCGACGGCATGAACGAGATCCTCAAGCACACCGACATGACCACCACCTTCGTCCGCGACGTACTGATCGTGGCCGGCTGCGCCCTCCTGGTCCTCACCCTCGGCGCGGCCACCCTGCGCCGCCGCACCCACTGAGCCCACCCACTGAGCCCATCCACCGAACTCACCCACCCGCGCCCCGGGCATCCCGCCCACCGGACACCGCCCCCGCACCACCGACCCCGATGGGAGGATGAACCCGGACGACACACCCCCGGGAGGACCCCCAAGCCATGGCTCAGAAAGTCGCAGTCCTCGGCACCGGCAAGATCGGTGAAGCCCTGCTCAGCGGAATGATCCGGGCGGGCTGGGCCCCGGCCGACCTGCTGGTCACCGCCCGCCGCCCCGAGCGCGCCGAAGAGCTCCGCACCCGCCACGGAGTCACCCCGGTCACCAACCCGGAGGCCGCGAAGACCGCCGACACCCTGATCCTCACGGTCAAGCCGCAGGACATGGGCACGCTCCTCGACGAACTCGCCCCCCACCTCCCCGCCGACCGCCTGATCATCAGCGGCGCCGCGGGCATCCCCACCTCCTTCTTCGAGGAGCGCCTGACCGCAGGCACCCCTGTCGTCCGCGTCATGACGAACACCCCCGCCCTCGTCGACGAGGCCATGTCCGTCATCTCCGCCGGCAGCCACGCCACCGAGGCCCATCTCGCGTACGCCGACGAGATCTTCGGCGCCGTGGGAAAGACGCTCCGCGTCCCCGAGTCCCAGCAGGACGCCTGCACCGCCCTGTCCGGCTCCGGCCCGGCGTACTTCTTCTACCTGGTCGAAGCCATGACGGACGCCGGCATCCTGCTCGGCCTGCCGCGCGACAAGGCCCACGACCTCATCGTCCAGTCCGCGATCGGCGCCGCCGTCATGCTCCGCGACAGCGGCGAGCACCCGGTGAAGCTCCGCGAGAACGTCACCTCGCCCGCCGGCACGACGATCAACGCCATCCGCGAACTCGAGAACCACGGTGTGCGCGCCGCACTCATCGCCGCCCTGGAGGCAGCCCGCGACCGAAGCCGCGAACTGGCCTCCGGAAACAGCTAGCCGCTCAGCCGGTCGGTGAACCGACCGGCCGCACCGCACCGCTACGCAGGCAGAAGCCCGATGGCTCGATACGCGGTGTCGACCATCGGCTTCGCCGTCGCTCTCGCCTTCTCCGCTCCGTCCCGCAGCACCTCTTCCACATGAGCGGGATCCGCGCACAACTCCTTGTGCCTCTTCTGCACGGGCCTGAGCAGCTCGACCACGGCCTCCGCCGTGTCCTTCTTCAACGTCCCGTACGACTCGTACACACCGCTCAGGTCCTCGGGGTCCCCACCTCCGCAGGCGGCCAGGATCTCCAGCAGATTGGCCACTCCTGGCCGCGCCTCCCGGTCGTAGACGACCTCCGCCGCACTGTCGGTCACCGCCCGCATGATCTTCTTCCGTACGACTTCGGGCTCGTCCAGCAGATAGACGATGCCCGGCCCGGAGTCGTCGGACTTCCCCATCTTCGACGTCGGCTCCTGAAGGTTCATCACCCGAGCCGCCACCCCCGGCCGGGTCGCCCGAGGCACGACAAACGTGTGCCCGTACCGCTGGTTGAACCGCACCGCCAGATCCCGCGCCAGCTCCACATGCTGCGTCTGGTCGTCCCCGACCGGCACCTCGTCCGTCCCGTACGCCAGGATGTCCGCCGCCATCAGCACGGGATACGTCAGCAACGACAGCCGCACACTCCCGCCCCGCTCCCGCTCACGCGCGGCCTTCTCCCTGTACTGGATCATCCGCCGCATCTCCCCGTCGGTCGCCACACACTCCATGACGTACGACAGCCGCGCGTGCTCGTCCACATGACTCTGTACGAACACGGTGCACAGCTCGGGATCGAGCCCCGCCGCCAGCAACAGCGTCGCCGCCTGCCTACTGAGCCTGCGCACCCGTGCCGGATCGTGGTCCACGGTCAGCGCGTGCAGATCGACCACACAGAACAACGCGTCGCTCTGTCGCTGATCCACGTCGACCCAGCGCCGGATCGCGCCGAGGTAGTTCCCCAGCGTCAGGTGCCCGGTCGGCTTGATCCCGCTGAAGACCCGTGTCATCTCTCCACCTCCTGGTCGAGACCGCCGCTCTCGGCCGGCCGACCCTCTGGAGGGAGAAACGCGAACGGCCGCCGAGGCGGCGGCCGTTGAGTACATACGTGAGTACGGCCGCCGTCAGGCGGCCCACCACTGCTGGGTGCACGTATGCGTAGTCACGTGACACAGGGTACGCCTCCGCACAGCTCTCCGGAGCGGAGTTGACACGCCCCCACCAGCTACGTAGTGTTCTCCGAGTTGTCCGACGTGAGCGCCGACCCCGGTCGGTCCCCGGACAGCCATTCCGCAAGTACCTACAGACAATCGACGATCCGTCGTCGCGTTGTTTTGGCATGCGTATTCGCGAAATGAGGAATCCGCGTTCGAAAGGACGCACCGCCCCGATTCGCTCGGGACTCAGGAATCCGCTAAAGTCTCACTCGTCGGAACGGCCCAACAGCCGGGAAGGCAGCCCCCTCTGACTGGGAGTCAGGCCCGAAAGGATCTGATAGAGTCGGAACCGCCGGAAAGGAAAACGCGGAAGCGGAAACCTGGAAAGCACCGAGGAAATCGGAACCGGAAACGGTCTGATAGAGTCGGAAACGTAAGACTGAAGGGAAAAGCCCGGAGGAAAGCCCGAGAGGGTGAGTACAAAGGAAGCGTCCGTTCCTTGAGAACTCAACAGCGTGCCAAAAATCAACGCCAGA
>NZ_JBIVED010000013.1:0-284158 GCF_044747445.1 Streptomyces sp. NPDC090083
CAACGACGCCCGTAATCGGTTCACTTCATGCCTGTCCACACCCTCAAGATGCTCTTGATCAGCACAAACGCACAGACCTAACGAAGCACTACTAGAAGAAGCCCAGCTTCTTCGGCGAGTAGCTCACGAGGAGGTTCTTGGTCTGCTGGTGGTACGCCGCGGGTGTGGCCCTGGCCAGCGCGAATGCAGCGTTTGAAGGCGAACTGGTGTGTCTTGGCCCGCGTATGGTCCGGATCTTGGTGGTGGCCGGGACGGGCGGTTCGTGAGATGGCGTGCGACCGTTCGGCGCGTATGGCCGAACTGGACGGTTCGTAGGGGTGTCGGGGGCCGCTGGCCCGGCGAAGCCCGGGGATGTGCTGGGCTGCTGGCTGGTATGCGGTGGTGCTGGAAGGACGCGACGGCCGGTGGCGGTGGCCCACTATTGCTCGTGAACCGGACCGCGCTGGGCGACGGCGCGATCCGGTCCCACATGGCACAGGCCGTAGCAAGCCGTCCGCGGGCGTCCAGCCGGTCCAGGTCGGGCGCATAGGTCCAGTTCGGAGCCGTGTGGCCCGCAAGCGGGAATGGGGATCGTGACACGGATGTGGCGGAGTATGCGCAGCGGATCCCGACCTCGATCTCGTCCTTTTGATGCTGGTATGTGCCATGGGTGTCACCGACCGCCAGGCCGCTCGGTGCATGCTGCCCCACCTGTTCGTCACGATTGTTGGCTGTTGTGAGCGGTAGCGGCCCAACTTGGCTCGCGACGACGCGGGGCCTTCCGTGAAGTCGCGCACGACGTTGGGCAGATCACTTCTTCAACGCGGCCCCAAACAAGTCTGTTTGGGGCTTCCTGGCTTGCGCTGAAGTGAACGAAAGGACCCTTTGCCTGTAACTGGGTGTCTTATTGCTTGACCTTGAAAGATTCCTTACGCATCGGTCTAAGCGGCCCTGCCAGGCTTCTCGATCGCCAAGTGTTTGTGATTGGCGAGTCAAGAACCTAGGGGTGGGTTGTGGGGGAACGCGGGGGAAGGCGTGTGCAGTTGGTGCGCACGGCGTTGTTGGCTGCAGTGGTTCTGGTGATTCAGCCCGTTGCGGCGACAGGCATGAATCCGGTGGTGGCTGCCGGCCAGTCTGACGGTTCCAGCACTCCGGCATCCCTGTCTGCCGAAGCTGCCGCATCACAGAAGGCCGCAGCGGACGGTTCCCGGGTCGAAGTCGCCGCCGATCGCACGGAGTACGAGACGACGTACGCCAATCCGGACGGCACGACCTTCACGCGGGATCAGTCGACCGTGCCGGTGCGGGTGCGGCAGAGCGCTGGGTCGTGGACGGACCCTGACGCGACGCTGGCAGTTCGCGCGAACGGGAGCGTCGGTCCGAAGGCGGCGGTGGTGGACCTGACGTTCTCCGGTGGCGGTGAGGGCTCGGGCCTGGTGGACATCGCCAGGGATGGCAAGTCGTTGCGGCTGGGGTGGCCAGGGGTGCTGCCCAAGCCGACGCTGAACGGAGCAGACGCGGTCTACGCCGATGTGCTTCCCGGCGTGGACCTGCGGATGACGGCGACGACCGAGGGCTTCCGTGACCTGCTGATCGTGAAGACCCCGGAAGCGGCCGTCGATCCGGCGTTGAAGAAGGTCGCCTTCTCGCTCCAGTCCGACGGGCTGACCGTCGCGCCGACGAGCGGCGGTGGTATGACCGCCGTGGACGACGACGCACGCCCGGTGTTCGCTGCTCCCCCCGCACTGATGTGGGACTCGCAAGGAGACGCGCCTACCGCCGGGGTAGCCACACAGTTGGAGCGGATCGCCACCGTTACTTCGACCGTCAGCCCGTCCCTGTCGGCAACCACGGATCCGTCCACCGGTACGAAGGACGACGGAACCGCGGGGCCGGGCGACGGCGACGCGTCGGCCGTGCTCCCGGTGCAGGTCAGTTCGGACTCGCTGACCGTGGTTCCGGACGCGACCTTGCTCGGCAACACCGACAGCAGCGCGTTCCCGGTCTACATCGACCCCAGTGTCGGCCTGGACCAGACGGCCCACACTTATCTGCGCTCGGACGGTGTCTCCGACTTCAACTGGAGCAACGGCAGTGACAATGAGGGCAAGGGCACGGGCCACTGCTCATCGTGGAACGGGTACTACTGCGGTCCCGGCTACACCGAACGCCTGTACTTCCAGTTCTCGCCAAGTGGTCTGGCGGGCAAGAAAGTGCTGTCCGCGACGTTCAGGGCCACCGAGAGCTGGTCGTTCACCTGCGATCCGCGCTGGGTCGACCTGGAGCGTACGAGCAACATCTCCTCGTCCACCACATGGTCCACGCGTCCCAACAACCTGGGGACGATGGCGAGTCGCGATGTCGCCGCCGGCCGAAGCTCACTGTGCGATCCCTCGCAGCCCGCGGCGCCGATCGAATTCACTGGTTCCAGCCTGACCACGACGGTTGGGAACTTCGCGGCAGGCAAGTTCTCACGGCTGACGCTGCTGGTGAAGGCCCGGGACGAGACGGACACCAGCGCGTGGAAGAGGTTCCGGGACGACGCGGTGCTGTCGGTGACCTACGTGGCGCTTCCCGCTGTCCCGACCAAAGCTGGCATCGTACAAAGTGGTGGCGTTACCTGTGAGAACGATTCCGCCACGCCAGATGTGATTGGTAGCCCCACACCTAGTCTGACCGCGAGGGTGTGGACTGCGACGGGCGGCGGCAGCGGGGCGAGCCTGCGTGCGCACTACTACATCCAGCAGCGGAGCAGTGCCGGCACATGGTCGGTGGCGACCGAGCCGGTGCGGCCCACCAGCGGCTATGTCGGCAATGGCGTTGTGCTCACCTACCCGTCGCCGATCTCGCTGTCCGAGGGGACTTTGTACCGGTTCGCGGTGTTCAGTCGCTCGTACTACAACAGCGGTGACAGTTTTCTGGAGTCGCACAGTACGGTGACCACGCAGGAATGGTGCTACTTCACGGTGGACACAACGGGCCCGAAGGAACCCACGGTGGCTTTCGGGAGCGGGAGTCCCTACTCCGCGTGCACCGCCAACGCGTGCGATCCCGGGGGCGGTCCGGGCGTGCAGGGACAGTTCGCCTTCTCCCCGGCCTCCGGTGACACCAACACCGCTTACGAGTACAAGTTGGCCAGTTCCACCACTTGGTCAAAACCGATATCCGGGAATACCCCCACTGTAGGGATCGCACCCCAGGTGGCGGGCACTCAGCAACTGCAGGTGAAGGCGGAGGACAGCGCCGGGCGTTGGGGTCCGGCGACGATCGTGAAGTTCAATGTCTCCGAGGGCAAACCTGCCGTCGGACGCTGGCACTTCGACGACGCGGCCCCGGGCTCCGGCGCGACCACGGCCGCGGACACGGCGACGGAAGGAGCGCGGCATCCGGCCACCCTGTACACAGCCGGCTCCGGCTGGTCCTCGCTGGCCCGCAGGGGCGACGGGGACCGGTCCCTGTGGCTGAACGACACCTCCGACACCACCCGCCAGTCCGGGTACGCGGCCACCGCCGCTCCGGTGGTCAACACGCAGTCGTCGTTCACCGTCTCGGCCTGGGCCTATGTGTCGGACACATCCGACTACCCTACGGTGCTGTCGGAAACGGGCAGCGACGGCTCCGGGTTCGCGCTCTACTACTCGCCTGGCGTTCAACGGTGGGTGTTCCTGTGGAACTGGTACGAGAACGGTGTTCGCAAGTACCAGGGTGCGAACGCCGACTCGGCAGGAGTCCCGCTGAAGACGTGGACGCACCTGACCGGTGTCTACAACTCCACCGCGCGCACCATCTCCTTGTATGTCAACGGTCGTTCGCAGGGTTCGCCGGTGCAGCTGCCGGTCACCTCGGACGCGAAGGCCACTGACGGCACACTGCAGTTCGGCCGGGCCAATTTCAGTGCGGGCACGCCCAGTTATGTGAACTACTGGCGCGGCCGGATCGACGAAGTGGCCATCTGGCAGAGGGACTTGACGCAGGAGGAGAGCGGGATCGCCACCGAAGACCGGCTCTTGGACTCCGATGGCAAGGCGAGCACGGAGCTGATGGGAGCCTGGAACCCCGACGGTGCATCCGGCACGACACTGGCGGACTCCACCTCGGGATACGGCCGCACGCTCACGCTGACCGGCGGGGCCTCCCTCGATGGCAAGGGCATAGTCCTGAACGGAACGGGCGCTGCTGCCACCACCCCCGGGCCGGTAACCGACAGCACGGCCTCTTTCACCGCCACCACCTTGGTCGATGTGGACAGCAACGCCTTGCTGACCAAACCTGTCGGCTACAAGGCTCAGGTCGTCGGCCAACGCGGCGCAGACGGATCCGCGTGGGGCTTCTGGTACCAGCTGACCAGGTTCGGCACCGATCAGGACACCGGCGCGACGATTCCGGTCGGTAAGTGGTACTTCGGCCGACTGAACAGCGACGACAGTTTCACCGGCGTGGTCTCCGACGACAACGCCGAACTCGGCAGCCCTGTACGGATGACCGGCACTTACGACGCCCCGTCCGGCACGATCCACTTCTATCTCGGACCCGACGAGAACGACGCCGACACCACCCATTCCTACACGGCGGTAGCCGGATCCGACGACTTTGCGGCCGGTGAGGGATACGTCGGCGGAGCGTGGGCGCACTATCTGCCAGGAAAGATCACCGACATCAGGCTCTGGGCAGGTGCCATGGCCGACCAGCAGCAGATCATCGACACAGTCGGGGACTGATCCACTCGAGTCCCCTTGTCCCCGCACGATGTGGCGTCCATGGGTGGCCCGTACAGCGGTCCCGGGACGCATACCCGGCACATGTCGTCCCACCCGGCTTGACCGCATGGAGGTCCCGTCATGAGTTCCGGCATGAAAGCCCGCTGGATCCGCAGCGCCCTGACCCGCAGCGCCCTGACCCGCGGTGTGCTGACGCCCCGGCGTGCCCACGCGCCGAGTCGGCACGTCGGCCGGGCGCCGGTGGTTGCGACGCTGTCCATGGCGCTGATGGCCTCGGCCGGGCTGGCAGCTCCGGTTGCCCGGGCTGCAAGTGCCGGTCTGGGTAAGCCGGTTGGGCCCAGACAGCAGGTCGACAAGGTACTGACGAGCTCTGATCTGGGCGCGAAAAAGACCCGAGCCCTGGTCGCGAGAACCAGGGCCGCCAACGCGGCCCAGGCCAAACGGGCCAGCGCCCCACAACACGTCGCCTGGCCCACCGCCGCCACCACGACCGGGGAGATACCCAGGCAGGGCACCGCGGTGAACCTGACAGCCGGAGGACTGCCGGTCACGGTCGCCCCGGCCAAGGGCACCGACACCGCGACCGGTCAGGTGCAGGTGCGGGTTCTCGGACAGCAGCAGGCCAAGGACGCGGGAGTCAGGGGTGTAGTGCTCACCGCGGCGGCCACTGAGCCGGGTTCCGCCCAACTGACCGTCGATTACTCGGCGTTCGCCGCAGCCTACGGCGGTGACTGGGCAGGTCGGCTGCGCCTGGTCCAACTGCCCGCCTGCGCTCTGACCACTCCGCGCAAAGCCGTCTGCCGGGCGCAGATACCGATCGACTCACGCAACGACGCCGACGGGCGGACACTGACGGCAAAGGTCGGTTTGGGGGAGGCGGGCGACACGGGCCGGACGTCGCGGACCTCCCTGTCGGCCGCCTCGGCCGCGACCACCTCGGCGACCGTGCTGGCCGCGACCGCAGCCTCCGGGGAATCGGCATCGGGTTCCGGCAATTACACGGCCAGCAAGCTTTCGCCGTCGTCCAGTTGGGAGGCGGGCAGCGCATCGGGCGCGTTCACGTGGTCGTATCCCTTGAGCACTCCGCCGTCCGCCGCAGGCCCGGCCCCCGACCTTTCGTTGTCGTACGACTCCGAGAGCGTCGACGGCAGGACGGCGTCGACGAACAATCAGGGGACACAGGTCGGTGAGGGTTTTGAGGACGTGGGGTCCTCCTATGTCGAGCGGTCCTACGGCTCGTGCGACGACGACGGCCAAGACGGCAAGTACGACGAGTGCTGGAAGTACGACAACGCCTCGCTGGTGCTGAACGGCAAGTCCACCGAGCTTGTGAAGGACGACACCAAGGGTATCTGGCGGCTCAAGGACGACGACGCCTCCACAGTCACCCACTCGACTGGCGCTGACAATAGCGATGAGGGCGACGCCGGTATCGACGGCGTGGGAGAGTACTGGACGGTCACCACGGGCGCGGGCACGAAGTACGTCTTCGGCCAGAACAAGTTGCCCGGCGCGGGCACCCAGCGCACCAACTCCGTATGGACGGTGCCGGTGTTCGGCGACGATTCCGGCGAGCCGGGATACGCGGATGGAACCTCCTTCGCGGGCCGCGCGCTGAACCAGGCCTGGCGCTGGAACCTGGACTACGCCGTGGATCCGCACGGCAACGCGATGTCGTACTGGTACACGCCGGAGACCAACTACTACGCCAAGAACGGCGCGACCACCGGCACCGCCCAATACACGAGGGGCGGCTACCTCACCAAGATCCTCTACGGGCAGAACAAGGACACGCTGTTCACCGGTACCGCCTCGGACGAGGTCACCTTCGACTACGACGAGCGGTGCACCGCGTCCGACTGCTCCTCGCTGACGTCCTCGACCGCCTCCAACTGGCCCGACGTGCCCTTCGACTCGGTCTGCGCATCCGGAGCGGACTGCAACGCGAGCGGTCCGTCGTTCTTCACCCGCAAGCGACTGACCGGCGTCAACACCCTCGCCTGGTCGGCAACCACGAGTGCCTACACGGCCGTTGACTCCTGGGCACTCACCCAGCAGTTCCTGGACCCCGGCGATATCGGGAAGGGCGCCGACAGAACCCTCACCCTGGCGAGCGTCCGGCACACCGGTAAGAACGGCACCGCCATCACTCTGGACCCGGTGACGTTCACCTACCAGATGCGACCCAACCGGGTCGACTCCTCCTCCGACAACATCCTGCCACTGAACAGGCCCCGCATCATCAGCGTCGTCTCCGAAACCGGCGCGATCACCAGCCTGACGCTGTCGGATCCGGAGTGCGTAGCAGGCTCGAACATGCCGTCGTCCGAGGACAACGACACGATGAGCTGCTATCCGACGTACTGGCATAAGAACGGCGCCACCGAAGCCACCCTGGACTGGTTCAACAAGTACCGCGTGCTGGACGTCATCACCTCCGACCCCACCGGTCACGGCCAGACGACGGAGAACCACTACAGCTACTCCGGCCCGGCCTGGCACTACTCCAACGACCCGCTGACCCCGGCAGACGAGCGCACCTGGTCCGACTGGCGCGGCTACCGCACCGTCACTGCCGTCAAGGGTGCGGCCGGCACCACCCAGTCCAAGACCGTGTCCGTCTACCTCCAAGGCATGGATGGCGACAAGAAGAAGGACGGCACGACCCGTTCCGTGTCCGTGCCCGGTGTCGGCTTCACGGGCCTGACCGTGCCGGACCAGACCGACTACGACCGCTTCTCGGGCTTCAGCCGCGAACAGATCACCTACAACGGCACGACTCCCGTCTCCGTCACGGTCAACGACCCCTGGTCCCAACTGACCGCCAGCCAGCAGAAGTCGTACGCCAACATCGAGGCCTACTTCATCCGCACGTACAAGACCCAGACCTCGACGTACCTGACGGCGACCTCCGCCTGGCGAACCCGCAGCGCGACGACCACGTTCGACAGCTACGGCATGCCGACCTTGGTCCACGACGCGGGCGATACGGCCATCACCGGCGACGAGACCTGCACCCGCACCTGGTACGCCCGCAACGACAGCCTCGGCATCAACTCCCTGGTCTCCCGCACCCGGGTGGTCGGCCGCGCCTGCACCACCACCGAAGCCGACCTGAGCCTTCCCGCCTCGTCCGCCAGCCGCGGGGACGTGCTCTCCGACACGGCCACGGTCTACGACAGCACCACCGCGACATCCTGGACGGCTGCGCAGACACCGACCCTGAGCGACGCCACCTGGACCGGACGCGCCTCCGCCTACCCGGCGACGGCCACCTCCGGCGAGCGGTACCCGACGTCCTGGCAGACGGTCTCCACAGGCACGTACGACACGCTGGGGCGCTCCCTGACCGCGACCAACGCGACAGGCGACGTCACCACCACCGCCTACACCCCGGCCACCACCGGGCCGGTGACCAAGTTGACGATCACCAACCCCAAGGCTCAGAAGAGCTCCACGTACCTCGATTACGCCCGCGGCTCCGTCGTGATGTCCTACGACGTCAACAGCAAGTTGACCGAGTCCACGTATGACGCCCTGGGCCGAGCCACGGCCGTCTGGCTGCCCAACCGCTCCCGCGCCGACTCGTACGGCCCCAACTACACATACGCCTACTCCGTCACCAACAACGCCACACCGTGGGTCTCCACCTCGTCGATCCGCAGCGATGACGTCTACAACACCAGCTACACGATCTACGACTCGCAGTTGCGGCCACTGCAGACTCAGTCCCCGACAGCGAACGGCGGACAACTGCTGACCGACACCCGCTACGACAGCCGCGGACTGGCCTACGAGACGTACGCAGACGTCTTCGACTCCTCCACCACTCCCTCCGGCAAGTACGCGCAGGCCGTCTACGGCGGGGCGCCCAAGCAGACCGACATCGTCTTCGACGGAGCCGAGCGGCCGATCACCAGCACGCTGTACGTCGATGGCGTCAAGAAGTGGTCCACGACCACTAGTTACACCGGCGATTCCACCGCCACCACCGCACTGACCGGTGGATCCGCGGTGCGCACCATCACCGACGCTTTCGGCCGCACCACCGAGCGCCGCGACTACGCCGGCACCGACCCGGCCGACACCGACTACGGCGCTGGCGTCGGCGCCGCCTTCACCAGGACGAAGTACAGCTACACACGCGACAGCAAGCCCGACACCGTCACTGGGCCGGACAACGCCAACTGGTCTTACACATACGACCTGTTCGGCCGCCAGGTCTCGGCCACGGACCCGGACGAGGGGAAGACCACCACCTCGTACACCGACCTGGACCAGATCGCGACCACCAACAATTCCCGCAACTCCACGCTCCTCTACGGCTACGACGTACTCGGCCGCAAGACGGACGAGTGGCAGACGTCCAAGACGGACGCCAACAAACTCGCCCACTGGGCTTACGACACCCTGCTCAAGGGACAGTTGGACTCATCGACCCGCTACGTGGGCGGAGTGTCCGGGACGGCCTACACCAAGAAGGTCACCGCCTACGACACCCTGAACCGGCCCACCACCACGCAACTCGTCCTGCCGTCCACCGACGCGCTGGTCAGCTCCGGGGCGGTCGCGGCCACCTTGAGTTTCTCGACCCGCTACAACCTCAGCGGAACCCAGCAATACATCTCCGAACCCGCGGCCGGTGGCCTGTCCGCGGAAATCGTCAAGTCTGACTACAACGCGGTGGGCCTGCCCACCGCCGTCAGCGGCACCAGTGGCTACCTCCTCGCGGCCAGTTACTCCGCCATCGGCCAGACCAATCAGCTCACCCTCGGCACCTCCCCGGCCGTCGACACCAAGAAGGCCTACATCACCAACGCCTGGGAGAAGGGCACCGACCGCCTCAAGCAGTCGGCCGTCACCGACGAGACCCACAACTACGAACTGCAGGAACTGAATTACGCCTACGACGCCGCGGGCGATGTCACGTCCATCACCGACCCAACCACCCTCGGCGGTACCGGAGCGGCCGACTACGAGTGCTTCACCTACGACGGCCACCAGCGCCTGACCGAAGCCTGGACCCCCGCCACAGCCGACTGCTCTGCAACCGGCCGCACCACCACCAACCTCGGCGGTGCATCGCCCTACTGGACCTCGTACAGCTACACAGACAGCGGTCTGCGTTCCAACGAGACCACCCACACATCGGCCGGTAGCACTGCCAAGACCTACTGCTACAGCGCAGGCAAGCCACACGCTCTGACGGCCACCACCACGGCGACCTCATGCACAGGAGTCACCGCCAGCTACGTCTACGACGCGACCGGCAACACCACAACCCGCCCCAACGGCACCGACACCCAGACCCTCACCTGGACCCCCGGGGGGCAACTCGACACCCTCACCGAGAAGTCCAGCACCGGCACCACCAAGACCACCACCAGCCATGTCTACGACGCCGACGGCACTCTGCTGATCCGCCGCAACGCGAACGGCGAGAGCGTCCTCTACCTGGACGACGGCACTGAGGTCCACCTGAACACCGCGACGTCGACCGCCAAGTACTGGGCGCAGCGGTATTACAGCTCGGGCAGCCAGGTCGTCGCGCTCCGCACCAACAAGACCGGCACCCAGACCCTGAGCTGGCTCGCCGGCGACCAGCACGGCACCAGCAGCCTCACCGTCGACGCGACCACCCAGGCGGTCACCAAGCGCTATCTCACCCCGTTCGGCGCACCGCGCTCTGGCGGCACCGGTACCTGGCCGGACGACAAGGCCTTCCTCGGCGCCTCCGCTGACTCCTCGACAGGCCTCACCCACCTCGGTGCCCGCGAGTACGACCCGGTCACGGGCCGCTTCATCAGCGTCGACCCGGTGCTCGACCTGGCCGACCCACAATCACTCAACGGCTACAGCTACGCCGACAACAACCCGGTCACCGGCAGCGATCCCACCGGCCTCATGCTTCAACGGGACGGTGGAGGGAGTGGATCGGGCGACGACGGGGGTAACAAACAGTGCCCGCCCTTTTGCAGCGCCGACGGCCAGCCGCACGGCCCCAGCACTTCCACCGGGGGCAGTAACCGGAACCCCGACGGCAGCCGTGGCGGTGGCACGGTCAGCACGAGCAGCACCGGAAAGGCCACCACCAAGAAGGGCGGCAGTTCCTGGGGCTGGCTGTCCAGCGCCGCCGACACTGTCGTGGACTACGGCTCCGCGATCTTCTCGCAGCCTGACGTCTGGAAGGGGGGCGCGGAGACCGTCGCGAGCATGATCCTGATGGGCTTCGGCGGTGACGCGGTCATCGGAGGCGGCGCTCTCTGCCTCACCCTCGTCGGCTGCATTGCGGGAGCGCCGGCTGTCGCGGGTGGTGTGACGCTGGTGGGCGTCGGGGCGGTCGGGACGGCCGACGGTATCGGGCGCATCAACGACGGTCTTGGCAAGGCGTTCTCGGAGGCTGGCGGGGAATCAGCCGGCTCCTCCGCGGCACCGAGAACCTTTACCTCGGACGATCCTCTCGTGGGTGATGTCGCTACTGAAATTGAGGCAAAGTATCCTGGCCTGGTTAAGGATGTAAATGTCCCTGTCCAACGGCCCGACGGATCCACGCTGACCGATTTCGATATTGAGCTCAAGAATGCGGTGATTCAGGTGAAGGCAGGTCCTGGTAAGGGTGCAGGAGCACAGGTGACGCGAACTCAAGAAGGCACGGACAAACCGGTGATCGTTTATGGCCCTAAGCTCAGGCCGAGTGTCATCAAGGAAGTTAATAGTCGCGGCGCCATTGGTGTCACTTCAATGGAAGATCTGCTTTCGGTGGTGAAGCCGTGAGGGCATTGATTACGTTCCTTCCGTGCGATGTGACTGTCGAAATGGTGCGAGATCGACTGCTCGCGCACGGGGGTGATGCGGATATTCGTGATGGACGGGTAACTGTGTCTCGCAATGGGGCTATCGCCTGGATGGAATCAGGCGTGGAAGATGAGCTGCAAAGCGAATACGAGACGGATGAGCTCGTCCTTATTGAGGGGCTCATCGGGAAATGGACAGCCTTCGTTATCGACTATCGTTCGGTAGAGGTCGCAAATTTCGTCGTGGCGGCGCTGTGCGAGGGGTGGCCCTGTGTTGTGGACGATGATGAAGGATTCATCGGATGGGGAACCGAATACCTCGCGCATCTCCGCAATTAGAGTGTGAGTCCAGGCGTCTTGGCGGGTAAGATAATGCCCCGCGGACTGGCGAGGAATGATGGGGCCTAGGGCAATAAACGGGTCGCCAACGTTTTCTCTAGGCTTCAACCCATCAGGTGTATCCGGCGTTCCGCCGCCTTGCGGCCGCACTCTCGACGGCGGGATCAGCGGCTTCGCGATCTCCCACAGGCCATCCGGAACAGTCCAACTCCACGTACCCCGCCCCATGACCAGTCCAACGAATGATCACCACGTAGGACACGTTCTTACCGGTGCTCGCCTGTGTCATGGGCAGGTACTGGTGAACCGTCGGGTCCGGATAGAAGGCGGAACCGCCAGGTCCCGTGAGCCAGCGGTAGAGCCACTCCGCGAACGAGAACGAGTACTCGAAGAACTCGCCTTCGCCGTTCTCGATGAAGAGCGATCCCTGTCCCAGAGCGCCCCGAGGAGCGTAGAAGATCTCCTCGCCCCGATCGGTGCTGCAGAGCGGAATCAGGCCGTCCGGAGCGCCGAAAGCCAGGTTGGAGGTGCCGAGCTGGACGCGGGGTTCGCCCTCGGGTTCGCCCTCGTCCCGCGCGATCTGTGACCAGGCGCGGGACGTTCCGCGGATCCACTCGGCAAGGTTCCAGCGTTCGGTTGCCGGGGGGCTCAAATAGAGATGGCCATTGAGCTGAACGGGAGCGTAGGTGCCGACGATCTCTTTGAAATCCTCCGGGAAGCCCACGCCCAGCTCGTCCTCCGGCTTGAGCCATGCTTAAGGATCTTGGTATCGCCATGACGGCTCGCCGAGCATCTCCAGCGCACGTCCGAGATGGTCATCCTTCGTTGCGGGTCGCCTTCTTGGACAGTCGGCGCTGCCAGGGGTGGTTCCGCCCGTGGACCCGAGTGATCACGTGGTGCTTCATGTGTAGCGGTCACGTCATTCGTTCTTGCCGCCAAGGTTGTCCACCGGTGCAGGCAGCGTCTCCAGCTCATCCCTCTTGTGCATCCTCAGAGTAACGGGCCCGTAGAGAATCCGGCTATGGAAAGCGGGACCGCGCTCCACGGCGTAGGCGAGCATCGCAGTTGCATGCACCCTCGGAAACCCGCATATCGCCACTCGGGGAGAAATCAATTCAGTCTCCGAACATACCCGCGAACGGGTCGGGTTCACCGGTCCACGGGGAGATTCCGGCCTTCCTGAGCCGCTGTTCCTCGGCCCTGTGCAAGAAACGCGGAGAGGCGACCCCCCAGAGTGAAACCGCGCCCAGCGGGCATTCGTCAAATTCCGCGCGGAACAGACGGCACAGAAACTCCACCATTCCGGACCGGTATTCGGTCCATCGCGCGTCGTCCTGGTTCCAAACCGCCACGGGCCACCTGTCAGGATCAGTATCCGTAGCCAGCCAGCACAGAAGGTCCGCACTGGAATCCACTCCCCAGGCGACGAGGCGCGGAGTGTCCACCGCCTGCGGCCTGGCGGTCCGCCACATGTCCTGCGCGTTCCACGTTTCCTGTTGCATGCCCTGGTACGAGGACTCACCGCCGGGTTCGCTGTGGACCTCGGGTGCCATCAACGACAAGTAGTCATCAATCGCACCTTCGCCGTACTCGGCCATGAACTCCTTGTAGTCGCTGGGGAAACGGGTGCCCCAACTGTCCTCGATAGTGCGCCAGTCCACTGTGTCACCGGCTCCCGGATGGGAGGGCATGATGCGTCTCACTTCTTCAAGCCAGGACACGAATCCATCACCTCTCGAAGGTTATTACGGCGTTGAGCCGGTCGGCACGCCAACGCCAGTGCGGCTGTCCACCACCGTGCCGAGATTCTTCATCCCCTGCCGTGGACTGTAGATCGAGTTCGGGACGGGCTGGCTGAAGGAAATGCCGGGGGAACCATCGGGCAACGTACCGCGGGCCGTGATGTCGAAGGATACTGGCACGGTCCTCGAACCGGCATAGCGGGGCGTCACCGTGTAGTGCACCACTTGTCCACTGTCGATGGCACTCTTCACCTGGCTCTCGTAGGAGTACATGTGGTCCTCGATGCGACCATCACCGTTGATGGCGACATTCGCCTGACGTGAGCACGTTGCGAGATTCCGCAGATCCGTTCCCGATCCGCTGAGGTCCTTGCCGAGCAGATGGCAGGCGTTGATCGATTTGCTGGCGTCGAGGCCGAGATAGCCCGCGTAAGCCTTACCCCACTGATAGCCGGCCGGGGTGACCTTACTCGGGTCGGTCTTGCTTCCCTTGTGCTCGGTCAGGTAGTCGCTGTCCAGGCACGCCTCCACGCCGGTGGCCCGGTTGCCGTTCGCACTGTCGAGATCACCCAGCTCGACCCAGCCCCCGCCGCCGCGACGGCAGTCCCCACGGTTCTGGGTGTCCGTGCCTGTCCCGTTGCCGTCGCCGAGCAACCCGTTCGGGGCCAGCGCCTCGATCGGGATGAACGCCAGGATGCCAGCCAGGTCGAGCATGGACTGGGCGGAGACGGTCGCGTCTACGCCGTCTCCCGGGGACCAGCCCCCGTCCTCGTAGTCCGCCTCGGGCTTCGCACGGGCAGGTGCGGGGACCGGGTTGGACCCGTTGTTGGGGTTCTGGTCGATGGGCGGAGCGGGCGGGATGATCACGCAGGACGAGCAGCCGCCCGAGCCGGTTCCCGTGCCGGTACCGGTGCCTGTGCCCGTCCTGGCTCCGGTGTAGACGAGTGCCGAGGAACCGGGGGCTTGGTTCGGGCCGGTGTAGACGAGTGCCGAGGAGCCCTGCGGCTGGCTGACCGCGGTGTAACCGTCGTTGTACCTGGGGCTGTTCCAGCCCCACACGTTCAGGAAGATCTCCGCCGCGAGACCGTAGCCGCGCCCGCCGAACATCCTGGCGTACCTGAAGATGTTGCCGATGTTCCGGTCGAGCCAGTCGTTCCTGGGCTGGTACGGGACGGTCCTCCGGTACGGGACGTCCTTGACCTTGGTGTCATGTCCGGTGGGGTCGGTGCCACCCAGCGGGTTGCCGCCGCTGTAGGTGTAGCGGTTGGCCTGCTGGGTGACGGGGTCGAGCTGCCAGGTGTCGCGGGAGCTGAAGCTTCCGGTGCCGGGCTGGTACCAGCGGGCGGCCATGTTGACGTCGCCGCCGTCGGGGTCGGTGTAGCCGGACTGGTAGCCGACGGCAGGGGTGGTGCCGTTGGTGGCGGTCTCCTTGCCGAAGGGGTCGTAGGCGGTGGAGCCGGTGACCTGGAGGCCGTTGGGGGCGAGGCCGACGGTCAGGTCGGTGTGCTGGTCGGTGACGGCCCATTGCTTGGTGGTGCCGTCGGTGAGGGACAGCAGGGTGCCGCCGGGGGTGCGGTTGTAGGCGGTGGTGTCGTCGCTTGCGAGGTCGTTGGAGCCGCCGTCGTAGGTGAAGGTGGTCGAGCCGCGGGTCTGGACGCGGTCAAGGGAGTCGTAGGTGTAGCCGATCGATCCGTCGGTGATCTTGCGTTCGAAGGCGTCGGAGGTCTGTGTGCGGGTCGTGGTGCCGGTGGTCGTCGTGGCGAGGGTGCCGCGTGCGGTGTAGGTGTACGTGCTCGAACCGTCAGTCAGCCGGCGGTTGCGGGCGTCGTACGTCGCCGTGGTCGTACCGGCCGTGGTGCGGTTGTCGGCCGCGTCCCACGCGTAGGGGACGCTGGTGCCGTCCTTCGTCCAGGTAGTGAGGCGGCCCGCGTAGTCGTAGCCGTAAGTGTTGCTGCCCGCTCCGGCCGTGCCGGTCGTCGTCTTCGACGTCAGGTTGCCGTCCAGGTCGTAGCCGTACCCGGTGGAGGCGGTCGTCGTGGCTCCGTCGGGTGTGGTGACGGCGTCGCTCTTGAGGCGGCCGAAGTCGTCGTACAGGTAGGTGCGTCTGGCAGTGGCGGTGTACGAGGTCGCACCGTCAGGCTTCGTGGCGTACTGCTCCAGGCGCAGGCGTCCTGCGGCGTCGAAGTCGTACCAGATGTCGTTGTTGGTGATCGAGTCCCAGACCCAGTCGAGGCGTCCGGCGCTGTCGTAGCCGTAGTTGGCCGTGCCCGCCCCGGTCTTGCGGACGGTCATGTTGCCGTCGGCGTTGTAGGTGTACGCGGCGGTGCCTGCGGGGCCTGCGGCGGTCAGGAGTTGGCTGCGGTCGTTGTAGGTGTAGGTGTTCTCGGTGAGTCCGTCGGCGGTGCCCACGGCGGTGAGGCGGCCGGCGAGGTCGTAGGAGAGGGATCGGGCCGTGGTGGTGGCTTCCGCTCCGGTGCCGGTCTCGCCGGTCAGGCGGCCCAGGCCGTCGTAGGTTTGCTCGCGCTCGACGCCGCCCGGGAGGGTTTCGGAGACGGCCTGGCCGGCCTTGTCGTAGGCGGTGGTCCAGGTGCGGTCGGCGGCGGCAGGGTGGGCCGTGGTGGAGGGCTCGATGGTGGACTCGGGCAGGTTCCAGGTGTTGTAGGTGTAGGTGGTCTTGTTGCCGCGGCCGTCGGTGAGGCGGGTCTGGTTGCCCGCCGCGTCGAACCCGAACGACGTGGTGATCGACTCGTCGGCGGAGACGGGCTGGACCTGCGAGGTCGTCCGGCCCAGTGCGTCGTAGGTGTAGGTGGTGCGTGTCTTGGTCTGCGGGGAGATCGCGGCGGTCTGGTTGCCCTCCACGTCGTACTCGGCGGTCGTGGTGCGCAGTGCCGTCGTCCCGGTGCCGTACTCCGTCGTCGCGGTCACGTCGCCGAGCACGTCGTACGTCGTGGTGGTGCGGCGGTTGGTGGCGTCCGTGGTCTCGGTCTGGCGGCCCAGGCCGTCGTGGCCGTACTTGGTGGTGCCCGCTGGGTCGGTGGTCGTCAGGGGCTCGCCCGCCGGGTTGTAGGTGGCGCTGGTGGTGGTCCCGGATGGGGACTTCGACGCGGTCTGGTTGCCGGCGTCGTCCCAGGTGTAGGCGCTGACCAGGTTGACCGTGCTCGGGTAGCGCTCGACGGTGGTGGCGGTCAGACGGCGGCCCAGTTCGTCGTACGTCGACTCGGTGCGCGCGCCCGTCGGGTCGGTGAGCGAGAGCTGGAGTCCGGTCGGGGTCCAGGTGGAGCGGGTGACTCCGCCGCCGTCGGTGCCGGTGGTGTTGAGCAGGTCCGAGTCGGTCTGCGCGGCAACGGCCGCGGCAGCGTCGGCCACTGGGTCGGTCTTGCTGATCACCTGGCCGAACTGGTCGTAGCCGTAGCGCGTGGTCCGGCCCAGCGGATCGGTGACCGTCAGCGGCAGGCCGAGGGCGGTGTAGGTGGTGCGGGTGGTCGCCGTCAGCACGGTGGTGGAGCCCGGTGGGGTGTAGTCGGGCAACGTCACGGCCGTCGTCCGGCCGAGGCGGTCGACCTCGGTGTGGCTGACCTTGCCGCGGGCGTCCTTCGCATCGGTGGCCTCACCGAAGGTGTTGTAACCGGTCAGTGTGGTCGGCTTGACCGCGACCGCGGTCCCGCCGTTCTCCTCCACCGAGACGGACGGAGAGGTCTCCTGCACCGGGCGGCCCAGGGCGTCGTAGCGGTAGGTGGTGGTGTGGGCCGTCGCGTCGGCGCCGATGACGTTGCCGCGCGGGCTGACCGTCGTGAGCGGCAGGCCCCGGTCGTCGTAGGTGCCCGTGGCGGTGTACGTGGTGGTGCCGTCGGTCGTGGTCTGCTTGGTGACGTTGCCCGCGCTGTCGTACTCCGACTGCACCGTCATCGTCTTGTCGGAGCTGATCGACTGCGTCTGCTGCTCGACCCTGTCGTCGCCGTCGTAGGCGAGGGTCGTGGTGCGGGCGAGGCCGCCCGGGTCGAGGACGCTCGTCGTCGTCCGTCCCAGCGCGTCGACCGTGAAGGTCTGTGTGCTCCCGCCGCCGGTGACCTGCTTGGTCATGTTGCCGGCCGCGTCGTAGGTGTTGGCCTCCTGCACGATGTCACGCTTGCTGCCGTCGGTCTGGGTGACCTGCTTGGAGGTCGTCGTGGCCGCCAGCCCGTCGTCGAAATAGGTGTACGACGTCGTCGCGCCCATCGCATCCGTCGTGGACGCCAGGCGTCCCGACGGGTCGTAGGCGTTCGACTCGACTGTCAGATCGTGGACCGTGCCCGACGGATCGCCCGCCCAGTCGTCCAGGACAGCTGTCGCCCGCTTGCCCTGCGCGGTGTAGGTGTAGGCGAGATGCGTGCCTGCGGGGTCCGTCATGCCGCTGACCCTGCCGAACGCGTCGTGCTCGTAGGAGGTGACATTGCCCTCGGCGTCCGTCACGGAGTCGTTGAGTCCGTGGGAGTCGTAGTGCTGAGCGGCCGTCCGTGTGGTGTCCCCGCCGCTGGTGTCGGCGGTCGACTCGGACAGCAGGTTCCCGTCCTCGTCATAGGAGCGCGTGATCTTCGCGGTGTGCGTGGTTCCAGTGATCTCGTTCTTCACACCGGCGCCCGTCTCGGACACCACATGCGAAGCCTGGTCATAGCCGTAACCGGTGATCACCCCGGACGGAAAGGAGTCCGACACCTGCTTCTGCGTCAGCTTTCGCCCCAGCCCGTCATAGGTGTACGACGTCACCAGCCCGGACGGTGAGGTCACCTGCGCCAGATCGCCGTTGGCGAAGTACCCGTACGACGTCTTCGCCCCACCCGTCGTCGTCTCCGTCAGCACCAGCCCGGCCGGGACCGTCCCCCCACCGACCGCGCTCTCCGTGCCCGCCGTGTACGCCGTCACGGAGTTGGAGCCGTCCGGCCGTTCCGTGGCCTTGATCAGCCCGAGCGTGCTGTAGGTGTGGGCGGTGCGGTAGCGGTCGTCGAAGCGGTCGGTCGAACGCTGGTCGCGATAGGTCAGGGGCTTGTCGTTGCGCGGGTCGAGCGTGTCGCCGGAGTTCAGGTAGTACGTGCTGAAGCTGGTCCAGCAGGAGTCGGCGTCCCGGCACGTCGTCGTCGACACGACGTTGCCGCGCGCGTCTCGCCCGGTGACGGTGGCGTGTCCGTTCGCGTCGGTGACGGTGTGCAGGTTGCCGAGGCTGTCGTAGTTGTACGACGTCACGGCACCGGAGGCGTCCTTGCGGGACAGCACCCGCTGACCGTTGAGGGCGTCATAGCCGGCCGTGCTGGTGTGCTCGGCGGGGTCGGTGACCGTCACCGTGGCGGTGAGGCCCGAGTCGACCGCCTCGGCCTGCGCCCGATAGTGGGATGAGACCTGGTCGGCGCTGAGTGCGTCCCGGTAGAGGGCGACCTCGTCGACCTGCCCGTCGAGGTAGTAGGTCCCGGAACTCTGGCCCATCCAGCCGGAGCTGGCGTATCCCCCGCCGACGTAGGCGTACGTCCGGGACTGGTCGACCATCGTGCCCTCCAGTTCGCCGACGCTGACGCCGTCGAGGTAGAGGGTCTGGGTCGTCTCGCTCGCGGAGAGGACCACGTGGTGCCACTTGCCGTCGGTCACCGCCGTCGAAGAGACGATCGGGGTCGCGCCGGTCACACCGGAGAGGTAGAACTCGCCGCGCAGCTTGCCGTCGCCATCGATGTTCAGGGCCGGGCGCCAGGAGGTCGGGGTCGAGCCGACGGCCGCGCTCTGGAAGCCCAGCAGGACTGCCTTCGGAGTCGACGTCCTGAACCACATCTCGGCGGACAGCTCGGTCGCCGAGGCAGGTATCGAGCCGGGTATCTGGATGGTGCCGCCGCCGCTGAGCTGTACGGCCCGGTTGTCACCGGGGCCGAAGACGCCCGTCTGGTCGACGGCCGACACACCGCCCGCGTCAGGCTTGAGGATCGCCGCCATCGACGTTCCGCCGACCGTGCTGTTCAGCGTCGTGCCCTCGGACTCGCCGAGCCGCCAGTACGCGGCAGGCGCGTCCGCGACGGCCACCCCGTCGTACTGGTCGCCCCGGCCGGTCACCAGGGCGCGGCGGGCCTGGATGTGCTGGTTCGGTGTATCGGTCTCACCGGCGGTCCACTTGACGTACTTCCAGATGGAACCGGTGTTCACGAACGTCACCAACGCCTTGTCGTAGAAGGCGACTTCGTCGATCTGACCGGTGAAGTTCCGGTACCCGGCAGCCTGCCCGTCCCAGCCGCTGGAGGAGTAGCCGCCGCCGACGAACACCTGGCTGAAGCGGTCGGCCACGACACCCGTGGCGGTGCTGCCCTGATAGTCGCCGTCGACGAACAGGGCCTGGATGCCCTGGTTGCCGGTGAGCAGGACGTGGTGCCATGTGTCGTCGGTGACCGCCGACTTGGAGACGAGGCCGGTCGCACCACCGCTGAACCGTCCGCGCAGTTTGCCGTCGGAATCGATCAGCAGCATCGGACGCCAACTGGTGGGTGTGTCACCGATGTCGGCGTTCTGGTTCGTGACCAGGACACCCTGGGTCTTCGTCTTGAACCAGAGCTCCACGGACATGGACGTCTTGGTGCCCAGCGTCTCGACGGGCATCTCGACCGCGCTGTCCCCCGCGAAGGCCACCGAGGTGTCGTCGCCGTCGGAGAAGATTCCCGCACTGCCCAGCCGCGCCCCGTCGAGGTAGCTGCCCACGTAGTCGTCGCCGAGCGGACTCGCCGCCTCGGCACCCGTGCGCTCGCCCAGACGCCAGTACCCCGTCGGGCCACTGCGCTGAATGGCGTCCGCGTAGGAGGACGAGGAGGTGGAGTAGGTGGGTGCGGAGACCTTCCAGGTGCCGCCGTTGGCATCCGTGTGCCGGGCCAGCCGGCCGGTGACACCGTCGTAGGCGGCCGTCGCGTGCACCCGCCCCGACGGCAGGGTGACCTTGGTGAGTTGGCCGACGGTGTTGCGGGCGGTGTAGTGCTCGGAGACGGTCGCCGGGTCCAACGTGTGGTCGTAGAAGGCGACTTCGTCCATCTGCCCGTTGAAGTGGTATTCGCCCTCCGCGAGCCCCATCCAGCCGGAGCTTCCGTAACCGGCCCCGAGGTAGGCGTAGTCGCGGGACTGCTCGGTCAGGACGCCGTCCAGGGTGCCGACCTTGGCGCCGTCCAGGTACAGGGTCTGCGTGTTGACGGCGGCGGAGAGCACGGCGTGGTGCCACTTGCCGTCGGTCACCGCCTTCGAGGAGGTGATGGGTGTGGCGCCCGGGCTGCCGGTGAGGTACAGCTCGCCGCGCAGCTTGCCGGAGCCGTCGATGTTCAGGACCGGGCGCCAGGAGCTGGGCTTCTCTCCCAGCTCGGTGTTCTGGAAGCCGACCAAGACCCCGGAGGCCGTACTCGTTTTGAACCACAGCTCGATCGTCGGGAAGGCCGCCGTCTTCAGTGTGTCGGAGGGCAGTTCGACGACCGAGTCGGTGCCGTCGAAGGTCACCGAGGTGTCTGTCGTCCCCGCGATCGCTGAGTCTGCGCCCAGCACCGTGTCGCGGTGCACGGCGTCGTTCATCCCGGTCCGCGAGACGGCCTCGCTGGCCGCCACGGAACCCTCGCTCTCGCCGAGACGCCAGTAGGAGGTCGGGCTCGCGTCCAGGACACCGCTGCGGTAGACCGAGCCCGAGGCGTACTCGTACACCGTGCACTTGGTGGTCGAGGACGGCGGGCACACAGTGGTCAGTTGGTCACCTGTGTAGGTGTACGACCAGGTCAGCCCCTCCGTGTTCGCGTCGACGGTGCTGGTGGTGACCGTCGTGACGTGGCTGCCGGTCCAGCCGAACGACAGCGAGCGGCCCGACAGATCGTCGGTGACCTTCTTCACCGGGCCGCCGGTCGCGGTCTCGTGCGTGATGGTCTGCCCGTGCCCGGCGGCGTCCGTGATCCTGCTGAGTACACCGCTCGCCAGGAACCGGTAGGTGGCGCCGGAACGCTCCCGCAGCACCCACTCCGTCGACTGTTTGGCCAGCGTCAGCGACCCACTGGACGGCCCGGTGTACGTACCGTCGGCGTTCTTCCCGAACCGTGACTGTGAGGCGTCGGCCAGCGTGACGAGGACCGATGATGTGGCGGGCTCCTCCCTCAGCTGCATGTCCCAGCGCGTGGACCAGCCGGTGCCGAAGGCGCCGCCGGTGCGCGGGTCGAGGGAGTTGTAGGTCCGGGTCAGGGACAGCTCCGGGCCCACGGTCGTCAGTGCCGCGTCTGTCGCCGCCGTGACGTAGTTCCCCTCCCGGGTGCCGATCTCGCTGCCCCCGTCCGCGCCGCCGAGGTGGCTGGTCACGTTCGGCTGCGGCACCTGTGTGGTGAACAAGGCGGCACCGGGCCGGGTGGACGAGGTGGAACCGTCATAGGCGTAGCCGTACCAGGCGTACGTCTTGTTCCACGACAGCCAGCCCGAGGTCACCGGCCACTGCTGCTCACTCGACTTCGCACTGGTCTTACAGTTCAGGCGCAGATTGCTGCCCTTGACCTCGCACACCTCGAACCAGTACTGGAGAGCGGCTTTCGGGTAGCGGTCGGCGTCGGTGCCCTTCGCCCACAGGGTCGGCGTGAGTGTGCTGACGGTGACACCGCTGCCCGGGGACTCGGCGGTGAGCTGCGGCGGGATGTTGACGGCTGACAGTTTGACGGAGGGGCCGGGGACACCGGCCGTGGTGAAGCGGCTGATGCCGACGTCGTCCATCGTCCACTGGAGGGTGTACGTCCCCGGTGTCAGCGGTGCGATCTTGGCGTCCAGGGTCACGGACTCACCGGGCGAGATCGCTTGCGGCATCTTCGTCCAGCGGATCTTGGAGCTGTCGGTGATCTCGTTGCCGTTCGCGTCGAACAGGTTGTACCGCAGCTGATGGTTACCGCCGGAGGGCCAGGTTTCCTGCCCTTGGTTGGTGACGGTGACGGTCTCCGAGCCCTCGGTCGTCGCAGTCACGGCGGCGGTGAAGTCACCGAGTTTGTAGGCGGCGCCGTACTTGGTCCAGGTGACGTCCAGACTGGGCTTGCCGTTCGGGTAGTCGTCGGAACCGAACTGCTTCCAGCCCTTGGAGTCCGTCGAAGACGCCTTCACCGCCAGGCCGTAGTTTTTCTTCCGGCCGTGCGTCCAGTCGTCGACCAGTTTCCGTCCCGCCGAACCGAGCTTGATGGTCGACCAGGCGGGACCGCAGGACCAGGTCTCCGTGCCGGTGGGCCTCCAACCGTGCGCGAAGCTCTTCGAGGCTAGCGACGAACCGGTCGACGGGCCGGGCCACTTGGAGGTCGTGGACTCCGACCAGTTGGAGGTGATGGGGTGCACGGTCACCGGACGCGCCGTGCAGGACTGCGACCAGGTGTTGTAGAGCGCGAGGTTGGCGCTGAGCACCCAGGCGTTCTTGAGGGTGGTTTCGAGACCGCTGAACCGCAGGAAGGCGGCGGCCTTGTGGTCACCGCCGTCGTACGTGCCGACCTTCAGAACCGTGTCGGTGGCGAAATTCTGGGTGTACGGGTACTCGACGTAGGTGCCGGAGGTGGCGTCGACGGACTTCACGGACGGATCGACGCGGACCGGGAAGACCCGCGCGGGATCGGTCAGCCAGTCCTTGTCCAGCGTGACGACGAGGACCTGGCGGCCCTCCTCCTCGGTCAGGCTGTAGTGGACACCCGAAGAAATCACGCCTTCGTTGGAGTTGGGCGCGAGGTTGGAATCCTGCATCCAGCCAGCCGGGGTCCAGGCACGGAGTGCGCCGTCGGCGTCGGCGAAGGTGACGTTGCCGTACTCGTCGAGCGCAGCACTCAGACCGTCCAATGCGAGCGGGAAGCGCCACTCGGTGGGCGCGCCCGCGTCCTTGAGGACCAAGGTCTCCTTGACGGATGCGTTTCCCGCTACGAACTCGACGTCGGAGTGTGGGCGTACGTCCTCATAGGTCAGGGTGCTGCCCTCGGCCTGCCCGGCGGCGGCACTGGCGTCATCGACGCCGTACCCGACGGATACCCCTTCTTCGACCGCCATGCTGACGATCGGGTCGGCGTCGGCGGTCCCGCCGAACTCGATCTGGGCCTCGGTGGAGGCGGTCTCGAAACCGTCCTCGGCGGCGCTCATGGTGCTCGGGCCTGGGCTGTCCTTCGGTGCGAGGGAGGTGTCGATGACCTTCCAGGAGCCGTCCCCGGCACGGAAGTTGACTTGCTCGTCGTAGTAGCGGGTGGTGTAGGTGCCGTCCGGATTGAGGTACGTCCGCTCCTGTTCGCCGCGCCTGCTCTTGAGCTCCTTGCTGCGCTCAGAGTCGAAGCCCTCGGGGGTGGCGACGGCCGGTGAGGCAACCCTCTGGACCGCGCCCGGGCTGGGAGTCCTGCCCGTGCTCGGGATGCTGGTGAGGCTCTCCGTCCGCTCACCGGAGACCTCCCCGGGCCCGGCCAGAGCGCCTGTGCGGCCTCCCTTGGCAGAGGCGTCCGTAGCGTCCGCGGATGCTGTGTGACTGCGTCCGGCCGCCGAACCCCAGCTCTGCTCGGGCGCCGCTGTCGTGCCGCTGTCGGCCGCAGACAGCGCCAACGTGGACGCGCCTTGCTCGGTCCCGGCCAGTACAGCCAGAACGAAGGCGACAACGACACCAAGCGGACGTGCAGAACGCACTGGATCCCCCCACCCTTACGGATCAAGAACGAGGAGATTCTTAAGAGATCTTTACGTGCATGTGCAAGGTTTGCTCACTGTTTCCTTACCTCTAAGTGATAAAGGTCACGGGATACTTACCGGCAAACATTCGCACCACCGGACGATGATCACTTACCGCCAGAACTGGGTCCACACCCTCTTGAACGACTGCCGGCTCATGGACGCTCTCCGAGGACGGTTGGCCCAGCGTTCGGTGTCGTGGTGACGGCGGACATCCACTCGGGACAAGCGGCGCGGTTCGGTGCTGCGCGGTGGAGCTGCGGCTACCTGGCGGGCTGACGTGCCGAGGCTCGCGGTCAGGGATCTGGAGCCGGGAGACACTGCTCTGAGGGCGACGTGCGGATCCGTTGACGACTCGGCCGCGACCGGCCGGCCGACGTTACTTTCCGCCACGAGGCATCTGCTCATCCGGTAACGCCGCAACCGCAACTCGGAGTGGACGGGGCGCTGAGACGCCGAGCAACCAGGGATCGACTCCTTCCCTGCGGCCAGATCGCCGCCCACCTACCGCGTGGCGCGCCCGATTTCATCGATGAACGCAACCGGGCATCGTAGGTTCAACTCCCCTGGTTCATGGCCCACCTTCGGGAAAAGTCAGGGTGTCAGCGTCGGCGCAGGAGCATCAGGCGCCGGTGGGCTGTCGACTTCAGGTCGTCGTCGGTGCCTTCGAGTAAGCGCAGTCCGCGCGCGGCCGGCTGGTCGCCCTTCGGGCTAGAGTCGGCGCTGGGGCGGATGGGCGCGTAGTGGGCCAGGTAGAGGGCGTCTTAAAAGCCGGTCAGCGGGCAAGTTTCCTGCTAGTGGGGCAGTGGCGCACTTTCGGGGTCTGGGGTGTGCGGGCTGCGTTCCGGTTACGCGACTGATCTGTCCGATCCGGAGTGGGAGATCCTCCGTCCGCTGGTTCCGGCGGTCAAGCTCGACGGACGACCGGCGATACACGCGCGGCGAGGGGTCCTGAACGCGCTGGCGTACTGGCTGTGGGCCGGCTCTGCCTGGACACTGCTGCCGCATGACCTGCCACCGTGGCAGACCGTTTACCACTGCTAGCGGCGATGGCAGCAAGAGGGCGTGTGGGAGCGGATGTTGACGGCGCTGCGCGAACGCGAGCGGTTCCAGCTCGGCCGGGATCCCACGCCCAGCGCGGCCATCGTGGACAGTCGGAGCGTGAGGGGTAGTGAGCGTGGTGGCCTGCACGGGTGCGACGGCGGCAAGAAGGTCAGCGGCATCAAGCGCCACCTGCTCGTTGATACCCGCGGCACCGTCCTGGTCGCCTGTGTGAGCCCGGCGATCGCGACGGAGCCGCAGTCCTGTTGGCTTGCGCTACCGGTGCTTTCTCGGGCCTTCGGCACGTGTGGGCGGACCAGGGCTACCGCGGCGCCGACTTCCACGCCTGGGCCCGGGAAGCCACCGGTTCACCGTGCAGGTCGTCCGGTGCCACGACAGAGGGTTCCGCTCGACCCGGGCGAAGGTAGGCACACTACCTCCGGAAGTGCCCCTCTTCGCGGTCGTCCCGCGACGTTGGGTCGTAGAGCGGACGTTGTGCGCCACGAGGCGCCCTGTTTGTATCCCCGGCTGAGCCGGGAGGAACTCGGAAGGAGCTTTCCGGGCCGGATGACTTACCTGGATCCGAAAGGTGAAGGGGACGACAGCATGTCAGAAAACCAGTGACCGGGCCCAGTTGTCAGGGACGGCGTGCTGGGCGGCCCGCGCGATATGGCGAAAACTGGATTGTTTGAAGCCTAATCTCCAGAAGATGCAAATTCCCATCCGCCGGAAATGACAGCTGAAACCGGCGCCGCACTCTGCTCCGGCTTCGAGGAGACCTTCCGGTCCGGCAGGGGTCTGACCGGACCGGACGATCACCCAAGTCGGACACTGGACATCTGGCACCGCTGGGTCACCCTCGCCATGTCCGCCCATGCCTTCCTCGGGTTGTCCGCCCCGCCCACTGTTCGGCGCACCATGCCGGTATCGACGGACTGCTGGGCTTGTGAGTTTGTGGCTGATGGATCGTGTCCGGCGGAGTTTTTTTGGTCCGCGAATGGTCCGGCAGGAATCTCCTGAGGCGCCAGAATGTAGCCTTAGGGAATTAATCGATTACGTTGGGTATTCTCTGTGGTGGGTTGCCTGGAGTGCAACAGTGCCTCCAGGCAACCCACTTGAGACCCTAGAAGAAGCCCAGCTTCTTCGGCGAGTAGCTCACGAGGAGGTTCTTCGTCTGCTGGTAGTGCTCCAGCATCATCTTGTGGTTCTCACGCCCGATGCCGGACTGCTTGTAGCCGCCGAACGCCGCGTGCGCGGGGTACGCGTGGTAGCAGTTCGTCCACACCCGGCCCGCCTGGATCGCCCGGCCCGCGCGGTAGGCCGTGTTGATGTCCCGGGTCCACACGCCGGCGCCGAGGCCGTAGAGCGTGTCGTTGGCGACCTTGATCGCGTCGTCGAAGTCGCCGAACGACGTCACCGAGACCACCGGCCCGAAGATCTCCTCCTGGAAGATCCGCATGCGGTTGTCACCCTCGAAGATCGTCGGCTGGACGTAGTAACCGCCCTTCAACTCGCCGTCGTAGTCGAGGCGTTCGCCACCCGTAAGGACCTTCGCGCCTTCCTGCCGGCCGATGTCCAGGTAGGAGAGGATCTTCTCCAGCTGGTCGTTGGAGGCCTGCGCGCCGATCATCGTGTCCGTGTCGAGCGGGTGTCCCGGCTTGATCAACTCGGTGCGGGCGACGGCCGCCTGGATGAAGTCCGCGTAGTGGCCGCGCTGGATGAGCGCCCGGGACGGGCAGGTGCACACCTCGCCCTGGTTGAGCGCGAACATCGTGAAGCCCTCGAGCGCCTTGTCGAGGAAGTCGTCGTTCGCCGAGGACACGTCGTCGAAGAAGATGTTCGGCGACTTGCCGCCCAGCTCCAGCGTGACCGGCTTGATGTTCTCGGAGGCGTACTGCATGATCAGCCGCCCCGTCGTGGTCTCGCCGGTGAACGCGACCTTCGCCACGCGCGGGCTGGACGCGAGCGGCTTGCCCGCCTCCACACCGAAGCCGTTGACGATGTTCACCACACCCGGCGGCAACAGGTCCGCGATCAGGCTCATCCAGTAGTGGATCGACGCCGGTGTCTGCTCGGCCGGCTTGATGACGACCGCGTTGCCCGCCGCGAGCGCGGGCGCCAGCTTCCATGTCGCCATCAGGATCGGGAAGTTCCACGGGATGATCTGCGCCACGACCCCGAGCGGCTCATGGAAGTGGTACGCCACGGTGTCGTCGTCGACCTCGCCCAGCGAACCCTCCTGCGCCCGGATCGCCCCCGCGAAGTAGCGGAAGTGGTCGATGGCGAGCGGGATGTCGGCGGCCAGGGTCTCGCGGACCGGCTTGCCGTTCTCCCAACTCTCCGCGACCGCGAGCGGCTCCAGGTTCGCCTCCATCCGGTCGGCGATCTTGAGCAGGATGTCGGAGCGCTCGGTCACCGAGGTCCGGCCCCAGCCCGGCGCTGCCGCGTGCGCCGCGTCCAGCGCCCGCTCCACGTCCTCCGCGGTGCCGCGCGCGATCTCCGTGAACGGCTGCCCGTTCACCGGTGACGGGTTCTCGAAATACTGCCCGCGGGCCGGCGGCACGTACTCGCCGCCGATGAAGTGGTCGTAGCGCGCCTGGTAGGAGACGATCGCGCCCTCGGTGCCGGGTGCCGTGTAACGGGTCATCCTGGTCTGCCTCCCGGAACAGCGCTGCCCGCCGTTGGGCAGCTCTCGGCCCGAGGCTAGGGGCTGGGACGTTGCATGTACGTTGCGCGGGAGCGGTGGGGGAGGGCGGGTCCGGGGGGCGGGTGCGAGGCCGGATCCGGGCCGCGGTGGAGAGAGCGGGCGGGATTCGGGCGATGTCGAGCGGGGCTTCTGGTGGCTGGTGCGCGTGGCTCCGCGTGGCTTGCGTCCGGCGCCAAGTGACGTACGCCGACGACCTGTCACCCCCAACCGTGCTACGTCAGTGACCCGCTCGGTGCGACCACGCGGCCGGTGCCGCCAGCTCGGACTCCAGCGCGGCGAGCCGGGAACGCACCGGTGCCGTCGGGCGTATCGCCGCGAGCGCCCGCCAGACGTCGAGGTCGTCCTCGCCCCATGGCGCGTGCGCCCAGTCCGCCAGCAGGTCGGGGTCGCGGCGGGCGATCAGCGCCGTACGGAGGCCGTCCGCGAGCCGGGCCCTGAGCCGGACCACCGCCGGTGCCTGCGAACCCGGCAGCAAGGGACCCGTGTACGCCGACGCCGCTCCCGTCACCGCGCCCCCTTCCAACCGCCGTTCGACGATCGTCACATCGGACTCGACCGGCACCGTCAGCCGGTACGGACGCGAGGCGAGCAGGCCCGGCCCCAACAGCCGCCTCAGTCGCGCCAGTTCGGCCCGCAACGTCACCGGTGGCACCGACTCGTCCTCGTACAGCGCGCACAGCAGCTCGTCGCCGGTCAGTCCCTCGGGATGCCGGGCCAGCAGTACCAGGATCTCGCTGTGCCGGCGGCTCAGCCTCACCTTGCGTTCATCGACGCACAGTTGGGCCTCGTCCCGGCCGAGCGCGGTCAGCTCCGGGCCGTCGACGGTTGTCTGTTCCGGTGCGAGCAAGGCCAGTTGGGACTCTGCGGCCCGCGCCACCGCCTGCACGAAGCCGAGGCTGTGCGGATGCGCCAGACCGTCCCCGCCGGTGATGTCCACGGCGCCGAGCACCCGCCCCGTCCGCGGATCGTGTACCGGAGCCGCCGCGCACGTCCACGGCTGCACCCGCCGGATGAAGTGCTCGGCAGCGAACACCTGCACCGGGCGGTCCAGGGCGACCGCCGTACCCGGCGCGTTCGTCCCGACCGCGCTCTCCGCCCAGCGCGCACCCGGCACGAAGTTCATCCCGCCCGCCTTCCGGCGGGTCGCCGGATGCCCCTCGACCCACAACAGCCTGCCCTGTGCGTCGCACACCGCGAGCAGATGCTCTCCGTCCGCGGCGAACGTGCCCATCAGCTCCCGGATCAGCGGCATCACCCGCGCCAGCGGATGCTCCGCCCGGTAGACACCCAGGTCGCCGTCCGTCAGCTCCACACTCGCCGTGCCCTCGGTGCCGACACCGGCCCGCGCGGAACGCCGCCAGGACTCGGCCACCACCGACCGCACCGGCTGCGGCACCGTGCCGGCCACGGCGAACGTCTCGTGCGCCCGGCGCAGCACCCGCACCCGCTCGGCAGGGTCGGCCCCCGGCTCCAGGGCCACCCATGGATCGGTCAACTCGGCCTCCCCTGAAGTCGATACGACGGCGAAGCGACGGTGATACGGCGGCGACGCGACGGCGATACAGCGGTGATCTTGCGGTGCTTCTTCGTTGCTTCTGCGGTGCTCGTGCGGTGATGCGGTCGGCGATACCGCAGCGACACGACCGCGGCACGTCGCCGCACGGATGCGGACATCGTCACTCCGCAGACCGATCCGGACAACCGTTTCGACCAGGTACGCACCGAACGAGCCGCGACACTTCCCGAACCTGCCCGGCTTCGCCTCCGCTCAGGCGGAATTGACCAGCCTCATGTACCGCGTCCAGTCCCAGTTCGGCCCCGGATCGGTGTGGTCCGTACCCGGCACCTCGTAATGCCCGATGATGTGCGCCCTGTCCTTCGGAAGCCCGTACTTCGTGCAGATCGCCGCCGTCAGCCGGGCCGACTGCTCGTACAACGCGTCCGTGAACCACTGGGGTTGGTCCACCCAGCCCTCGTGCTCGATGCCGATGCTGCGGGTGTTGTAGTCCCAGTTCCCCGCGTGCCAGGCGATGTCGGCCTCGCGCACGCACTGCGCCACATGTCCGTCGGCCGAGCGCACGAGGTAATGCGCGGACACTTTCTTCTGCGGATTCTGGAAGATGGACAGGGTGTGGGGATACGTCTCCTGCGTGACGTGGATGACCACGTAGTCGAGGGGATAGGTGCTGGGGCGTTTGGACGCCGTGTAGTTGGAGGTGCTCGCCGGCTGCCATTCGGCCGACGGGTAGTCGACGGCCTGGGTCTGTGCGCCGGCCTCCGCGTCGGGAAGTAACGCGTAGGGGACGGCGGCGAGGGCGGCGCCCTTCAGCAGCCATCGCCTGCTGGGGAGCGGTCGTGCCCGTTCCATGCTCGGGGACCTTTCTGGTCTGTGCCGGGGTGCCGTTCAGCACCGGGGTGTCATGCAGCGTGGGAGTGCCGCTCGGCTCGGGAGGGCCGTTCAGCCCTGGAGCGCCGCCGCGGTCTCCCGCAGTCGCGCGTGCAGTCCGCGGTGTGTCTCACGCGCGGGCAGCCATTCCTTGCGGATCTTCGCCACGCAGGTGTAGTTGGTGTCGCACACGTTGGCCAACGGCGATTCGACCGCCTGGGTTGCGAATTGGTAGGCGTCCAGTTCGCTGAAGCCGTAGTCGCGGACCAGCCAGCGCACCAGGTCGAGCTGGGAGATCCGGAACGCGTCCTCCAACGGCCGTGCCGAACCCGTCGAGATGATGTGCGTGTCCGACTCAATGCGCGGCCAGGGTGTGGCGACACCCTTGAGCAGTTCCACGATCACCACGGTGTTCATCGCGCACTCGACGGCGACTCCGCAGGTCTCGCCCTCACCCTGTCGGGCGTGCCCGTCGCCGAGGCTGAGCAGCGCGCCCTCCACGTTCACCCCGAGGTAGCAGGTGACCCCGGCCCGCATCTCAGGGGTGTCCATGTTCCCGCCGTGCGCGTCCGGCACCAGCGCCGAACGCACCTCCAGATTGGCGGGGGCCACGCCCACCGTGCCGTGCATCGGGTCGAGAGGCAGCTCGATCTCGATGTCGTTGTCCCGCGCGCGGAACAACGCCGTACGGCGGGTCCGGTCCAACTGCCAGATCCAGACGGTCTCCGGAAGCGGCGGCTGCAGCGTGGCCGTGGTGTGCGTCGAGGTGAGCGCGCCGAAGAGGGGGACGGTGGTCGAGGCCGCCCAGTCGCGCGCCGGTTCGATCGACACGAAGTGCACGGCGACCGTGTCGTCAGGCTCGGCGCCCTCCACATGGAAGGGGCCGGTCTGCGGGTTGAGGTATGGGAACTCGCACACCTCCGACACCAGGTCCTTCTCGGACCGCACCCGTCCCGCGAAGCAGTCCTCCGTGTACAGGTCGAGGACCGTGCCGGGCGTGATGCGGGCCACGGGCGGGGCGCCGCCGAACGTCCAGGCGTAGTCGCCCGGTTCGGGCCGCACCGTCAGGATCCGGGGGTCGTTCATGGCTGTACTGCTCCGTTCTGCGGATGACCGGTGGGGCCGGGTTCGTCGAGGTGGACACGGGCGGTTCCGGCTATTCGCTCGGGGTGGCGTCGCAGCAGGACGAGCAGGACCACGACTCCCGCCGCCATCCAGACGCCGACGACGGGTCCGGCGTAGGACACGGGCGGGGTCAGCTCGGTCACGAAGTCGAAGGCCGGGATGCCTGCCGCGGTGAGAAGGGCGGGGACGAACGCGATGATCCCCAGGAGCGGGACCAGCAGGTGGCGTAGCGGCTTGAGCAACTCGCGTCTGCGGCGCAGGAAGTAGCCCGCGCAGGCGAGGTTCACGACGATGTAGACGGCGATGACGACCGTGACGATCACCGTGGCCAGGAGAAGGAACGCCGTCACCGGGTCGTAGCCGAGGCCGAGGCCCAGTACGGCTCCCACCGCGATGACGCTCTGGACGGCGATGCCGACGACGGGGGAGCGGTGGCGTGGGTGCAGGGTGGCCAGTACGCGGGGGAGTACCCGGATGCGGGCCAGGGCGAAGGCGGTGCGGGTCGATACGGTGGCGCACGCGTTGGCGTTGGCGATCGTCGAGTTGACCACGGCCAGGAACACCAGCACCCAGAACAGTCCGAACGACGCGCGGGCCACGCCCTCCCAGGAGGCGGCGCCGTCGGCGCCGAAGCCGCTGAAGCGGTCAGGCCCGAAGTACACGGTCATGGCGTAGGTCGTCAGCACGTAGAACAGGCCGATCCCGAGGGCCGCGCCGAGTACCGCGCGGTGCATCGTCCGGCGCGGGTCGCGTGTCTCCTCGGCGAGTGGTGCCGCGGCCTCGAACCCGGCGAATGCGAGCACCGTGTAGACCGAACCGGCGAAGACCCCGCCGAGGCCCGAGTAGTCCTTGCCGGTGTGCGAAGTGCCGAACACGGAGAGGGTGTTGGCGCTGCCGGCCTTGCCGATCAGCCAGACGGCGAACACCAGGAAGACCAGGATCTCGAAGACGCCGAGGACAGTGCCGAAGCGTGCGGAGGTTCTCACTCCCAACCAGCCCGCTACCGCGATGATCACGGCGCCCGCGAGCGCCCACGGCCACCACAGGCTCTCCGGATACGAGTGCCACTCCTGGTGCAGTGTGCCCGCCGTGGTGAACCCGAGTTGGAGGAGCAACAGGGGCGGGATCAGCGCCTCCACGAAGACATAGCCCCAGCCGACGAGGAAGCCGACGGCCGGGTGCAGTCCCTGCGCCGCGTAGGTGGCCACCGAGCCCGCGGCGGGTAACTCGCGGGCCAGCTCGGCGACGCAGGACGCGGTGAACAGGCAGGCCACCAGCGCGATCAGTACCGACAGCGGGAGGCTTCCGCCCGCGAAGGCCGCGCCCGACGGGATCGACGCGGCGACCGCTGCGGCCGGTGCCATCGCCGTGACGCTCTGGAAAAGGACCTCGCGCAGCCCGACGGCATCTCGCCGCAGTCCCGGAACCGTCTCCGGCCCTCGTACTGTCTCCCCCGACACGTGAATCCCCCCTCGTCCACCGGCATCCGCACGCCGTCGTCACGACTCGACGGCTGCGCCTCACGTGAATCACCGTACGGCGCCCGCGGGTTGGGCAGTAGGGCGTGGCGCGGTTCCGTGGACGACGGCGGAGCTGTGGACAACCCGATCACTCGAACGGGTGAAGTCGGCCCCGTTTCAGGCCTGTTCGGCCAGGTTGTCCCCAGCCCGTTCGGCCACCGAGGACGGGTCGTCGAGGACGGCCCGCACGATCGAGTGCGCGGCGCCCAGCAGCGGACCCTCGGGTCCCAGTCGCGACACCGAGACCGGACAGGCGGGCCCTGCCGTGCGGCGCGCCAACTCGGCCTCCAGCGACGGCAGCAGCCATGGCGCGAGCCCGGACAGCGCGCCGCCCAGCACCACCAGTTGCGGATCGAGCAGGTTGACCGCGCCGGTCAGCGCGATGCCGAGCGCCGTACCGGCTTCGTGCAGAGCCCTTCGTACCGCTTCGTCGCCGTCGGCGGCACGGGACGCGAGCAGACCGACCCGGTCCCCGCCGGGCTCCAGCCCCGCGGCACGGAGCACGGCCTCCTCGCCCGCGTACTGTTCGAGGCAGCCGCGCCCGCCGCACGCGCACGCCGGCCCGTCGGGACGCACCGGGACATGACCCAACTCGCCCGCGAATCCACGTGTTCCGCGCAGCAGCCCGCCGTCCACCACGACGGCGGCGCCGATGCCGATCTCGGCCGACACATGCAGGAAGTCGCGTGGCGCGGTTTCCCCCAGCCAGAGTTCGGCGAGGCCGCCGAAGTTGGCCTCGTTGTCCATGGTGGGCGGCAGTTCGGCGGGCAGCAGGGCGCCGAGATCCGTGTCGTGCCAGTCGAGGTTCGGAGCCCGGACGACCGTCCGCCCGTCGCGTGCCACCAGACCGGGCACGGCGACCGCGAGCCCGGCCGGCCACAGCCCCTCCGCGTCCGCCTCGGCGACTACCTGCCTTACTAGCGCGGTGAGTTCGGCGAGGACCGGCTCGGGGGAGCGGCCGCGGTTCACGCCGTGTCGCACGGCACGCGCGCGTATCTCGCCGCGCAGATCGACGGCGCAGACCGCGAGATGGTCGACGCCGATCTCCGCGCCGATCCCGGCGGGACCGCGCCCGCTGACGGCGAGCGCGGAGCCGGGGCGGCCCACCCGGCCGGGCCGCTCGGGGCCCAGCTCCTCAAGGAGTCCCGACCGGATCAGCTCGTCCACCAGTGTCGACACGGCCGCGCGGGTCAGCCCGATGCGTGAGGCCACGGCCGCGCGCGAGAGCGGGCCCTCGGCGCGCACCGTGTGCATCACGCGCGCGAGGTTGCGCCGGCGCATGCCCTGCTGGGTGTCGGGCAGCGCGCGGCCCGGCCCGGCGGGATGCGCCTCGTGCAGCGGTGCGGTCATGCCTCCGTCAGTCCTCGGTCGATTGCGGGTCAGCGGGCGTCCGTCCCCCGTGCGAGCAGCGGAGCCGCGTCGGAGAGTACCCCGGAGATCCTGGCCAGCGTCGCCTCGTCGCGCTCCACGGCCTCCAGCACCGGCCCTGCGGCCGTGTTCCAGCGCCGCGCCACCGCGGCCGGGTCCTCACCGGTCAGCAGGCCGGCGGCCTGCGCGGCGGCGCCGAGCGCGACCAGCTCCTTCGCCTCGGGCACCTGCACCGGACGCCCCGACAGCCGTCGTACGGTGTCCTGCCAGGCGGTGCCGCGAGCGCCACCGCCGATCAGCAGCAGGGGCGCGGTGCGGTCCGCGTCCTCGTCGAGGACCAGGTCGAGCGCCCCCAACAGGGCGTGCACGGCGCCGTCGTAGGCGGCCTGGAGGAGCTGGCCGCCGGTGGTGTCGTGGCGCAGGCCGTGCAGCAGACCCGAGGCGTTGGGGAGGTTCGGGGTGCGCTCACCGTCCAGGTACGGCAGCAGGGTCACCGCGGTGCCGGGCTCCACGGCTTCCCGGTCCAGGCCCAGCAGGGCCGCGACCCGGTCGACGGCGAGGGTGCAGTTCAGGGTGCAGGCCAGGGGCAGCCAGTCGCCGTGCGCGTCGGCGAAGCCCGCGACCGTGCCGGACGGGTCGGCGGGGCGGTGCTTCGAGACCGCGTACACCGTGCCCGAGGTGCCTAGGCTCAGCACGGGATGGCCGGGGCGCAGCCCGAGACCGAGGGCGGCGGCCGCGTTGTCACCGGTGCCGGGGGCGACAAGCGTGCCCTTGGAGAACGGCAGGTCAAGGCAGTCGCGCACCGTCCCCGCCACCTCGCCCGGCCGCACCACCCGGGGCAGCATCGCCGGGTCGAGCCCGACGTGCCGCAGGATCTCCTCGTCGTACGACTCGGTCCCCGACGCCCACCAGCCCGTACCGGAGGCATCGCCCCGGTCGGTGGTGCCCTGCCCGGTGAGCCGCTCCGTGAGGTAGTCGTGGGGGAGGCGTACGGCCGCCGTGACGCGCACCGACTCCGGCTCGTGCTTGGCGAGCCACGCCCACTTCGTGACCGTGAAGGAGGCTCCGGGCACGCTGCCGGTGCGCTCCGCCCAGGCCTTCGGACCGCCCAGTTCCTCGATCAGCCGGGTGGCCTGCGGCGCCGAACGCACGTCGTTCCACAGCAGCGCGGGACGTACCGGCTCGCCCTGGGCGTCCAGGGTGACCAGTCCGTGCTGCTGGCCGCCGATCGACACGGCCGCCGCCTCGTGGGCCGCGTCCCCGCACTGGCGCAGTGCCTCGCACAGGGCGTCCCACCACTGGCGGGGGTCGCTCTCGCGGCCCGCGCCCGAGGAGACGGTGTGCGGCGCCTGGCCGCTCGCGACGATCCGTCCGGTGGACACGTCGACGACCAGCGCCTTCGTGGACTGGGTGGACGTGTCCACGCCGACGACGAGCGGACCCTCGGCTGCTGACATCGGGCTCTCCCTGGTTTTTTCCGCGGCTCTGCGGGCTCTGACCTGCTGTTTTCAAGGCTTTCCGGGGTGCGGTGACCTGTACCCCACTCCTTCAGGGACATGTTGTCCCTTCCCAGAGCTGCGTGTGCATACTAATTTGTAAACCGCCATGACGAAATAGTCGCAGCGAAGCAACAAGGAGCCGCGTCATGAACTACCAGCCCACCCCCGAGGACAGGTTCACCTTCGGCCTGTGGACCGTCGGCTGGCAGGGAAGGGACCCGTTCGGCGACGCCACCCGCCGCGCCCTCGACCCCGTCGAGACGGTGCAGCGCCTGTCCGAGCTCGGCGCCCACGGTGTGACCTTCCACGACGACGACCTGATCCCCTTCGGGTCCTCGGACACCGAGCGCGAGTCGCACATCAAGCGCTTCCGTGAGGCCCTCGACGCGACCGGCATGAAGGTGCCGATGGCGACCACCAACCTCTTCACGCACCCGGTCTTCAAGGACGGCGCGTTCACCGCCAACGACCGCGACGTGCGCCGCTACGCCCTGCGCAAGACGATCCGCAACATCGACCTCGCCGCCGAGCTGGGCGCCGAGACCTACGTCGCCTGGGGCGGCCGTGAGGGCGCCGAGTCCGGCGCCGCCAAGGACGTGCGCGTCGCCCTCGACCGCATGAAGGAGGCCTTCGACCTCCTCGGCGAGTACGTCACCGACCAGGGCTACAACTTGAAGTTCGCGATCGAGCCCAAGCCGAACGAGCCCCGCGGCGACATCCTGCTCCCCACCGTCGGCCACGCTCTGGCGTTCATCGAGCGCCTGGAGCGCCCGGAGCTCTACGGCGTCAACCCCGAGGTCGGCCACGAGCAGATGGCCGGGCTCAACTTCCCGCACGGCATCGCCCAGGCCCTGTGGGCGGGCAAGCTCTTCCACATCGACCTCAACGGCCAGTCCGGCATCAAGTACGACCAGGACCTGCGCTTCGGCAACGGCGACCTGCGTGCCGCCTTCTGGCTGGTCGACCTCCTGGAGAGCGCCGGTTACGCCGGTCCGAAGCACTTCGACTTCAAGCCGCCGCGCACCGAGGACCTCGACGGTGTGTGGGCGTCGGCCGCCGGCTGCATGCGCAACTACCTGATCCTCAAGGAGCGTTCTGCCGCGTTCCGTGCCGACCCGGTGGTCCAGGAGGCGCTCCGCGCCTCGCGTCTGGACGAACTGGCGCAGCAGACCGCGGCGGACGGCCTCAAGGCGCTGCTCGCAGACCGCTCCGCGTTCGAGGACTTCGACGTCGAGGCCGCGGCCCAGCGCGGCATGGCCTTCGAGCAGCTCGACCAGCTCGCCATGGACCACCTCCTGGGCGCACGCGGCTGACCGCACGCACGCGTGCGTCACTCGCGAGCCCATTGGTGCACGTGATGTGCCGTTCGTGACCGACCCCCGCGCGGAATGCTCCGGAATCATGCGATCCACGGCATGAGCCCGTATCAACCACCGCGCGGGGGTCGCGTCATGACCTCTGTGCGGCGACTCTGGACGGTATGGCCATGCCGCCCGTACCGCCTCGACCGCCAGGGCCACCCGGCGCCGCCCCGCCTCCTGGAGGCGGCTTCGGACCACCACCTCCAGGAGGCTTCGGTCAGACGTCAGGAGGGGACCACGGGGGCTACGACCCGCCTCCGCGTCGGCGTCCCCGACCGCTGTTCGTCCTGCTCGCCGTGATCGTGGCCGCCGGAGCCGTCGCCACCGTCGTACTGATGGCCTCCGGAGGACACGACTCCCCGGACAACAAGACGCCCGCGACGAGCAGTTCGAGCACGAGCCGCGGCCCGTCCCTCACCCTCCCGACGAAACTCCCCACCAGCCTGCCGACCAGGCTCCCGACAACGCTCCCGTCGAACTTCCCCTCGGAGCTGCCGAGCGAGGTCCCCAGCGACATCGAGTCCCTGCTTCCCTCCCTGTTCGGCTAGCCGCTCCGGAGGCCGACGCGCACTCAGATGCCGCGCGGCAGCCTCAGGTACACCACGGTCGTCTCGATACCGCTGTCGACCAACCGCCCCTGCGCGTCGAACGCGCCCGCGCCGTCCGTCATCCCGAAGTCGTTGTCGTTCACGAGGGCGAGCGTGTCGTGATCCACGCGCGCGATGCCCTCGATCTTCTGCGGCACCCCGGAGACGGTCCCCAGGTCGACGACCAGCTTCTTGGCCAGCACCGGGACACCCGAGGCGGCGGGGTCGTCGAGCTGCTCCAGCGACGGGGACGTCGTGTCGTCGTCGTAGCGACCGCCCAGGATGTTCGACCGCCGGTCCAGCTTCACCACCTGCAGCCGGGCCGCCTTGTCCGTGCGCTCCTCGACCAGGAGCCGGTCGCCGCCCAACGCGACCACGGAGGAGATCTTCAGCTCGGAGGTGTCGTCCTCGCCGGGGTCGACCACGTTCACCGGGTCGAAGCGGTACGCGTACTCCGCCGTGACCGCCCTCTTCTTCGTGGAGAAGCGCAGCAGACGGGTGGTGAGCGAGGCGTCACCGGCATCCCCGTCCGGCAGCGACAGCGGGCTCTGCAGGGCCATCACCAGGTCACCGCCGGGCAGTTGGGCCAGGCCCTCGAAACCGCGGTTGATCTTCCGGTGCAGCAGGACCGCCGGCAGCGACTCCACCACCGGGTAGTCGGCGCCCGTCAGACGCAGCCCCTTGGGCACGTACCGCGTGAGTACCTTCCCGCGCGCGGAGACATGCACCAGGGAGGGCCCGTACTCGTCGACGAGCCAGAAGGAACCGTCCGCGGCCCGCACGACGCCTTCCGTGTCGAGCCCGTTCGGGTCGTACGACAGTGCCGTCTGCGCGTCGTAGGAGTACGGCGCCTCGTCGCGTCCCTGCTGGTTCGGCAGTCCGGTGACGGCCTTCCCGGAGGACGTGGTGATCGGGAGGGCGTCCAGGACCTTGACGGTGTTCCCGGAGACACGGATCTTCACGATCGCCGGGTCGAAACCGGGCACGGGGAAGGTGCGGCGCTTCGTCCCGCTCACCTTGATCTGACCGTTGGGCCCGCGGTCGGTGACCGTCCAGTACTCGCCCTTGCGGCCCGCCGGGTAGATGTCGCTGCCGAGGCCGCCGAGGTCCACGCCCCGGTCGTCGGCCACCGTCCCCGGCAGCAGCGCGTTGCTGAACGCGCCGAGCGGGATGTCGCCGAGCGTCGCCGTACGCGTGACATGGGGCGCCTGGACCTTCGCGGGGGCCGCCCCGGCCGTGCCGGCCGCCACGAGGGCGACAGCCACGGCGAGCGGGACACCTGCCGCTACGGGACGACGGACGCTGCGCCGGACGATGGCGTGCGGGGACATCGGGCCTCCTGAGGACAAGTTCGCTGACAGCGGCCAGAGTTGGTCCTCACGCGGAACGGTGTTCGACGGCGAGGTGAATCAGGGGTGTCGGCCGCTTGTCGGGCGGACGCGGCACGGGCGGCGGGCGGCGTTCCCCATGGAGGAGAGCCCGGACTCATGCGCAGCTGCCACCATGGGGTCTCAAGCGACTTGAGGGCCATGGGGGTTGGCGTCCTCGGGACGGGGAGTGCCGAACCACCTGGGGAGCTTGGCGAGCAGGTCCTCCTGGTCGTCGCCGACCCATGCCACGTGACCGTCCGGCCGGAGAAGCACCGCGGGCACGTCCAGTTCCTCGGTGTCGTCGACCACGTGGTCGACGCGATCCGCCCAGCCCGTGACCGAGAAACGGCCGGTCCTGTCGAGCAGGAGACCTCGGCCGGTGTGCATCAACCCGTAGAGGCGGCCGCGCTTCAGCTGTACGTCCCGTAGGCGTCGGCCGAGCAGGTCATGACCGTCCCCGAAGTCGTAGCGGATTCCCACGGCAGTGATCATCTCGGTCACGTACGTGTTCACCTCCTCGAAGTCCATGAGCGTCGAGAACAGCTCCCGTAGTGCCGTCGCGCCCGGATCGGTCCCCAGGAGCGTGATCTGTGCGCGAGTGTTCGCGATGACGCGGGCGCCCACCGGGTGTCGTTCCGCGTGGTAGCTGTCCAACAGCCCTTCCGGGGCCCAGCCATTGACCGCGGCGGCGAGCTTCCAGCCGAGGTTGAACGCGTCCTGCACACCGAGGTTGAGGCCCTGCCCGCCGGTCGGCGGATGGATGTGGGCCGCGTCGCCCGCCAGCAGGACCCGGTCGACCCGGTAGCGCTCGGCCTGCCGGGTGGCGTCGCCGAACCGGGACATCCAACGCGGCGCGTGCACACCGAAGTCGGTACCCGCGACGGCCTTCAGCCGCCGCCTGAACTCGTCGAGGGTCGGTGTGGACGTGCGGTCCTCGGCGACGCCGTCAGCGGGCACGACGACGCGGTACACGCCGTTCTCTCCGGGACTGACGCCGAACCTCAGCTGGGTCTTGCGGACCTCCTCGACGACGGCGGCGATCGTGGCCGGATCCTCGGTCGCCTCCATCTCGCCCAGCAGCGTCTCGACCGTCGCGGGCTCGCCGGGGAAGCCCACGCCGAGCAGCTTGCGCACGGTGCTCCGGCCGCCGTCGCAGCCGACGGCATAGCGCGCCCGCAGCTGCGAACCGTCCGCCAACCCGACGGTCACCCCGTCCTCGGTCTGACTCAGCCCGACCACTTCGACGCCGCGCCGGATCTCGGCGTCGAGTTCGACGGCCCGCTCGGCGAGCAGCCGCTCGGTGACCGGCTGCGGGGTGGCGACACCGTAGGGATGAGCCGTGTCCAACCGGTCGGGCCACGGCTTGATGATGCCCCCGAAGAGGCCGCCCACCTGGTACTTCTCGCTGACAGAGAGAAACCGGTCGAGAAGACCGCGCTGGTCCATGATCTCGACACTGCGCGCGTGCAGCCCCTGCCCACGGGACTCCCCGGTCGGGCCGGTCAACCTCTCCACCACGACCACCTGCACGCCGTGCAGTCGCAACTCGCAGGCAAGCATCAAGCCGGTCGGTCCGCCACCGACCACGATTACGTCGATCATCAAGAACGCCCATCCCACGAGGTTGGAATCCGATGGGCCACTTCGTGGACCTGCACAGCACGATCTCTCGTTTCCGCAGGTCCTGGCCCCGGCCGGACATTTTGCGGCACGACCGGGGCCTTGCCGCAAGCCCCTGGGTGAGCTATACCTTGGGTGTGGCGAGGAGTCCGTGAACTCCTCGCCTTTCGTGTTTTCCGGGTCGTTCCGCAGGCCCGATGGCTGGCGATCCGGTCGGTGAGGGTGTCATCAACCCCCCCTCCGCGGATCCGGCTTTCCCCCGTGCGGACACGGGTGGTGCCGTCATGGTCGCGAACGGTCACCGATTCGTACGTTTGCTCAGGTCAGCCCCTTGCCTTAGAGACCCGGAGACCGGCCATGTCCCAGACCACCGCAGTCGTCGGCGCATACGATCACGATCCCGGGGATGCCGTAACGGCGCCCCCAGGGAGCGAGTTCGCGCCCCTCCTGCGCACGGTCAAGGGCCGAGGACTACTGGAGCGGCGATACGCCTGGTACGCACGCTGTATCGCCGCCAACGCCCTCGCGCTGGCCGGGATCGTCACCGGCATCGTCCTGATCGGCGACTCCTGGCTGACGCTGCTCCTGGCACCGCTGCTCGCCGTGTTCGGCGCACGTACGGCCTTCATAGGCCACGACGCCGGCCACGCGCAGATCGCAGGCAGCAGGACCGTCAACCGGGTCATCGGACTGATCCACGGCAACCTGCTGCTGGGGATGAGCTACTCCTGGTGGAACGACAAACACAACCGCCACCACGCGAACCCGAACCACATCGACAAGGACCCGGACGTCGTCGCCGACATCCTCGTCTTCACCGGCGAGCAGGCCAGGCACCGTTCCGGATTCCGCCGCTGGCTCACCCGCAACCAGGCCTGGCTGTTCTTCCCGCTCACGCTGCTCGAAGGCGTCGCCCTCAAGGTCCACGGCTTCCAGGACCTGCGGCGCCAGCCCCGCCGGGAGCGGACCGTCGAAGGCGCCCTTCTGGTGGGCCATGTCGTGGCCTACGCCACCCTGCTGCTCATGTCGATGTCCCCGGGGAAGGCACTCGCGTTCGCCGCGTTGCACCAGGCCCTCTTCGGCCTGCACCTGGGTCTGGCCTTCGCGCCCAACCACAAGGGCATGGAGATGCCCGACCCTGACGGCGAGCGATGGGGTCATCTCCGCCGGCAGGTGCTCACCTCACGGAACATCCGCGGCAGTGTCCTCACCGACTGGCTCCTCGGCGGCCTCAACTACCAGGTCGAACACCACCTCTTCCCGAGCATGCCGCGTCCCCATCTCCGCCGGGCACAGCCCCTGGTGCGCGCTCACTGCCAGGATGTGGGTATCCCCTACGTGGAGACAGGGCTCGTCGACTCCTACCGGCAGGCCCTGCGTCACCTCCACGAGGTGGGAGAGCCGCTGCGGATGGAGTGACGGAGTACGGAGTGACGGAGTGACGGAGCCGTCGGTGGCCCGGTACCAGTAGGGGAAGCGCCTCAGGGATGTATCAGGGTCGCGATCCGGAACTGTGCGGAGCGCGAACCCGTTTTCAGATCAGAGAGCGGCTGCGGCCGCGGAGGAGGCGACACATGTCGAAGAACGCGAAGATCGCCGTAGGAGGTGTGGCGGTCGGACTGATCCTGTTGATCTGGCTGCCCTGGTGGGTCTCATTCCTGATCGTCGTGGGAGTGCCGACGGCCGCATATCTGACGCTCGACCCCTCGCAGCGGCGCAGGCTGCGCCGCGTGGCAGGCAAGGAGATCGGGCGCTGACGGAGCACCGATGCCCTACGGCGGTGTCGCCCGGGGCACGAGAGCGGAGCATGTCGCCGCCCGCGGGACTGCCGAGAGCAGCCGCGTGGGCGGTGCTCGGCCGAGGGCTCGCCTCAGGCTGAGGAGGGTGCCGACCTCAGGCGGTCCTGGACGGCTGACTGCCGACTGTCGTCTTGGCTCCGGACGGGCTTGAGCCAGAACTCGTCGGACCCATGCCGGGCAGTTCGCCCGAGGCCTCGCGCGCCAAGGCTCAACTCGGGCGTACGGCCAGCTTGTCGAGTGCTTCCAGGAGTCCGGGGAGTTCGGGGCCCCGGCCCACCGGCAGGACCTCGCCGGGTTCGTCGTCGAGCAGCACGAACGCGATGTCGTCGGTCCGGGCCACGAGCGACCAGCCGGGGCCGTCGGCCCGCAGGGTGCGGGCGTCGCCGGGGGCGAAGGACGATCTGACGCGGCCGAGGGGTGGCGGGGCGTCGATGTAGGCGCGGATCTCGCTCAACACCCGGCGGACCCCGCTGTGGCTCGGCCGAGGGCCTTCTGCGGGGCTGCTGTCCGCGCCACCGGTGTCGGTCGACGGCGTCTTGTCGGCCTGATCCGTCCGGCCTGCCGTGCCGGGCTCGTTCGCGTCCCGCGACCCGACCGCTTTCTCCGCCTCGTCTGCTGTCCGCGACCCGTTCGACGCCGCCGTGTCCTCTGATTCCTCCGATTCCGCCGACTCGTCCGTCTCGGACGCGGTGTCCGAAGCGGCTTCGGAGACGCTTTCGGAGGCGCCCTCGGCGGGTGTGCCCGCGTTCGTCTTCGAGTCGTCGGCGGTCTCGTCCTGCGTCGAGAAGGTCGAGTCGTCGATCTGCTCCCGCCAGGTGGCCCACTGGAGCGCGATCTCGTCGGCGCCCAGGCGTCGTTGTGCCGGACCCCAGGTGGTGGTGTCCGGCGGGGCCAGCGGTGGTCTGTCCACGAGGTCGGGGTCCGGATCGTGCGGCGCGGGCACGTTGGGCGCGGCGACGGCGACCGCGAGCGGCCAGCCCGGCAGGGCGGCGACCACCGTACGCTCGCTCGGCGACAGGTCGTACTCCATGCCGCAGTCCCAGGACGCGATGGCGACCGCGACCAGGGACACGTCGTCGATGACGACCGTCCACCGCGACCCGTCGCCGTCCTGGCCGAGTACCAGCCCGTACCCGTCGGCGAGCGGTGCCATCCCGAGCGCCGCACAGGCCTCCGGGTAGTCGTCGCCCAGCACGCTCGGGAACTTCGCCGGTGTCAGCAGCACCGCCGTGAGCACATAAAGCGCATCGTCCTCGGCGGCGACGGCCGCTTCATCCGTGTCGGCCATCCCAGCCTCCCCATCGTTCGTCCAACCGCGCGCACCCTAGTGTGCGCGGAAGCCGCTTGTCACGACTCCCAAGTACACCCGGAGCTGCAGTTTTCCGCCTGGACGGGGCGAAATGACCATCGGTAACCCGAACTGTCAGGCCGCAGGGAGCCCGAGAAGGGCGCGGGCCACCGTCCGGGGCGACTCGTCGCGCTCCCTCGCGAGCGCGACGACGGCCCGGCACGCCAACTCGCTGACCCCGAAGGAGAGGGCCTCCGGCGACACCCACCCAGCGGCCTCGTCGAGGCGTTCCTGGTCGTCCTCCGCGCGGGCCGAGACGTAGACGGCGGCGGCCTCGAAGAGGTTGTGCGGGCGCCGCTGCGGGTCGCCGCTCGCTTCCGGGCGCGTGGAGGAGAGAAATCTGGCAAAGGCCTTACGGGGCCTGTCGAACATGCTGACCACCTTCTCCCTGCGTGCGTTCCGTCGCCGACCGTTCATCCACCGCCACCCAACGTAGAGTTGGAGTTGCGGCGACAGAAGGGGGACGGCACGGTGAAGCGCGCCGGTCGGTCACCGTGGCGGAAGATGCTCGCAGGCTCTTCCGGATAGGCGCACCGGAGCCGTAGGGCGGCGCCCGCTCGGGTGGTGGGGCCGAGGTGTCCGGCGAAGGCGGGGCCCGCGTGCGGGTCAGTCCTCGCGTACGGCGAGCGCCAGGAAGCGGGAGTCCTCGTCGGCGTACGACGTCATGCGCCACCCTGAACCGGCCAGCAGGGGGCGGAGATTGGGCTCCGCGCGGAGGTCGTCCGGTGTGATCCGGCGTCCCTGGCGGGCGGCCAGCGCGGCCCGGCCGATCGGATGGAACAGGGCCAGCGTGCCGCCGGGGCGCACCACGCGCGCCAACTCCCGCAGGTTCGCCTCGGGTCGCGGCAGGTGCGCGATGAGGCCCGCTCCGAACACGGCGTCGAGCGACGCCGACCTCAGCGGCAGCGCGGCCACGTCGGTGAGCAGCAACCGCCCCTCACGGTCGCGTCCGGCCCGTACGGCGGCCTCCAGCATGGCCGGGGTGAGATCGGCCCCGAGCACCACTCCGGACCGCCCCACGGTCGCACGGAGCGGCGGCAGCGCGCGCCCCGTGCCGCAGCCCGCGTCGAGCACGCGGTCTCCCTCGCGCAGGCCGAGTTCGGCGACAGCGGCGGCGTAGGCGGGGCCGTCGTCGGGGAAGCGGCTGTCCCAGTCGGCGGCGCGTGCGCCGAAGAACTCCTGGACATGCGTGTGGTCGTCGCTCATGGTCGGCATGATCCCTCACGGACACGGATGGCGCTTCGGCGCACACGTTCGAGCGTCACGCGGTCGTTCCGACGCCTCTCCGCGTCATATTGCGACGCCTTTCGAAATGCGCCCCCTTTGTGCCTCCATGTCCCTACTAGCGTCCCCTGGTCATGGGACACCTGGACCACGCCACCTTCGGCTGGCTGACCCCCGTGCTGTCGTACGTGATGGCCTGCATGGGAGCCGCGCTCGGGCTGCGCTGCACCGTCCGCGCGCTCGGCGCCACCGGCCGCTCGCGCCGCAACTGGCTGATCACCGCGGCCTCCGCGCTCGGCACCGGCATCTGGACCATGCACTTCGTGGCCATGCTCGGCTTCGGCGTCAGCGGCACCGACATCCGCTACGACGTGCCGTTGACGATGCTCAGCCTCCTCGTCGCCATGGTCGTCGTCTGCGCGGGCGTCTTCGCGGTCGGCTACGGCCGCGGCCGGGGCCGCGCGCTCGTCCTCGGCGGCCTCACCACCGGACTGGGCGTCGCGAGCATGCACTACCTGGGCATGGCGGCGATGCGGCTGCACGGACATGTGAGCTACGACCCGATGCTCGTCGGACTCTCCGTCCTCATCGCCGTCGTCGCGGCGACCGCGGCCCTCTGGGCGGCCCTCAACATCAAGTCGCCCGTGGCGGTCGCCGCCGCCTCCCTCGTCATGGGAGCGGCCGTCAGCAGCATGCACTACACCGGCATGTTCGCGGTGCGCGTGCACGTCACCCCTTCCGGGGCGGTCCTGCCCGGCGCCACGGCGATGCAGTTCATCTTTCCCCTCGCCGTGGGCCTCGGGTCGTACCTGTTCCTGACCTCGGCGTTCGTCGCGCTGTCGCCGTCGACCGGGGAACGCCAGGCCACCGCCTCGGCTCGGCGGACGGTCGAGAGCGTCGCCCGCTGACCGTCCGTCGCCGACACCGCACGACCCCGAACCACCGAGCGAGGAGGCCATGCGCACCCCCCGAAGGACCCCGAGAGCCGGCGCCGATACGCCACCCGTGCGCGGTCGTCGCGCGCATGCCGGACCACCCGCCGACGAACTCTTCGACGAGCCCCTGGACGCCCCGCCGGAGGACATACCCCCGCGCGCGGGACGATGGCGGATGCGGCCCCGCACCGTACGGGCCAAGATCGTCTGCCTTCTGATGGTGCCGGTCGTCTCCCTGCTCGCCCTGTGGGCCTACGCCACCGTCAGCACCGCCCAGGACGTCTCCCGGGCACGTCAGTCCCAGCGCGTGGACGCCGAGGTGCGCAGCCCCGTCGCGGCGGCCGTCGCGGCGCTGCAGGCCGAGCGGTCGGCCGCCGTGCGCTACGCCACCGACCCCGAGGCCGAGCAGAGCGGTGACCTGAGGAGGCTGGCGGCGAACACGGACCGCGCGGTCGCCCGACTGCGGCTCGGCGACGACAACACCGTCGCCGACGGCGAGGAACTGCCCGCCGGAGTCGGCCGGCGCCTGGACGCCTTCGTCACCGGAGCCGAGCGACTGCGCCCGCTGCGGGCCGACGTGCTCGCCCACCGCGCGGGATGGGACGAGACGTACGGGCAGTACACGAACACCATCTCGGCGGCCTTCGCTGTGGGCGGGGCGCTCTCCGGCATCCAGAACACCGAACTCGGGTCCGACGCGCGCGTGCTCCTCGAATTCTCCCGGGCCGGGGAATCGCTGTCCCAGGAGGACGTGATGCTCGCCGGAGCCCGTCTCGAAGGCCGTCTCGACGGGAAGCGGCTGAGGGTGTTCACCGGAGCCGTCGACACCCGCCGTACCCTCACCGAATCCGCTGTCGCGGATCTGTCCGGCTCCGAACGCGCCGCCTGGCGGACGCTCGCGGCCACCAGTGACTACACCGCGATCGGCACTGTCGAGGACAGGGTTCTCGACGCCGGCTCGGGGACCCGGGCTGTCGCGGCGGCTCCCGAGTCCACCTGGAACAGCGCGCACGCACGCGTGCAGAACGGCATGAGCGCCATCGAGGCGGACGGCGGCGGGGGCATGGACAGTGCCGATCCGTTCACCCAAGGGCTGCTCTCCTCTGCCGGTGCCGCCGTGCTGCTCGGTCTCGCCGCCGTCGTCGCGTCGCTCGTCATCTCGGTACGCATCGGACGCGGTCTCGTCATCGAACTTGTAAGTCTGCGCAACGACGCCCTGGGGATCGCCCGCCACAAACTCCCCGAAGCCATGCGGAGACTGCGCGCGGGGGAGGAGATCGACATCCGCGCCGAGGCCCCGCCCGGGCCGCCCGCGGAGGACGAGACCGGACAGGTCGCCGAGGCACTGGGCACCGTGCACCGCGCCGCCCTGCGGGCCGCCGTCGAACGCGCCGAACTCGCCAGCGGCGTCTCCGGGGTCTTCGTCAACCTCGCTCGCCGCAGCCAGGTCCTGGTGCACCGTCAACTCAGCCTGCTGGACAGCATGGAACGCCGTTCCGAGGACCCGAACGAACTGAGCGACCTCTTCCGCCTCGACCACCTCACCACCCGTATGCGACGGCACGCCGAGAGCCTGATCATCCTCTCCGGAGCGGCACCCGGCCGGGCCTGGCGCATGCCGGTCTCCCTGACCAATGTCGTCCGCGCAGCCGTCTCCGAGGTCGAGGACTACGCGCGCGTGGAGGTACGCCAACTCCCCGAGGCTGCCGTAGTCGGCGCGGCCGTCGCCGACCTCACACATCTCCTCGCCGAACTCGTGGAGAACGCCGCCCAGTTCTCGCCGCCGCACACGCGCGTGCGCGTCACCGGCGAACCCGTCGGCAACGGCTACGCCGTGGAGGTCGAGGACCGGGGCCTGGGCATGGGAAAGGAGTCCCTGGGCGATGCCAACCGCCGCATCGAGCAGTCCGAGACCCTCGACCTCTTCGACAGCGACCGGCTCGGCCTCTTCGTGGTCAGCAGGCTCGCCGCTCGCCACGGCATCAAGGTGCACCTGCGGACCTCGCCCTACGGGGGTACGACGGCCGTGGTGCTCCTGCCGACCGCGCTGCTGCACGGCGGCGCCCTGGAACGTGCCCCGCGCGCGGCGGCCGAGGACCCGCAGCGCGCAGCGGAACGCGAGTACGCGCGTGTGCCGACCGCACCCCAGCACCAGGAGTCCGTCCCGGCCCCGGCCGACCGGCCCGCCCTGGCGGCCTCCGCACGGGCCGCGGCGGCCTCGGCGAACGACACCCCGCCCCCTGGAGTGACCGCCTTGCGACTGCGCCGCCCGCCCGAGGACAGCGAAGGGCCCGAAGAGAGCGACGGCCTCCCGCGCCGCGTACGCCAGGCGCACCTCGCTCCCCAACTCCGCGAACAGCCCACCGGGGAAAGGGAACAGACGCCAGCCGCCCCGCGCGACGACTACCGCACCCCGGAGGTCGTACGGGACCGCATGGCGGCCTACCGCGACGGCTGGACGCGCGGCGGCGGCAGACAACCGGGCCGCGGCGCCGCCCCAGGCCCCGCGACGGCCGGAGACAGCAGTGAAGGAGACCTCGCGTGATCCAGGACCCGAGCATGAGCGCCACCCAGCGATCCGGTGAACTCGACTGGCTGCTGGACGACTTGGTGCTGCGCGTCGGCGAAGTGCGGCATGCCGTGGTGCTGTCCAACGACGGCCTCGCCGTCGGCGCGTCGACCGACCTCGCGCGCGAGGACGCGGAACACCTCGCCGCGGTCGCCTCCGGATTCAACAGCCTCGCCAAGGGCGCCGGGCGGCACTTCGGTGCCGGGGGAGTGCGTCAGACGATGGTGGAGATGGACGACGGGTTCCTGTTCGTGGCCGCGGCCGGAGACGGCTCGTGCCTCGCCGTCCTCACCGCCGTCACGGCCGACATAGGCCTGGTGGCGTACGAGATGGCACGGCTGGTCAAGCGCGTCGGCGAGCACCTCTACACGCCTCCGCGCGTGGGTGCGCAGCCACCCGTCGCCGGATGAGGCGAGAAGGCGGTCCGCTCCGATGACCGAGGACACGACCGGCGACCGGCGCGAACCGGGCAGCCAGTGGTACGACCAGGAGGCAGGCCCTCTCGTCCGCCCCTACGCCATGACGGGAGGACGTACCCAACCAGGCTCTACGGGAGTGCGTTTCGACCTGATCGCGCTCGTCACGCTGGACACGGGCGCGCCCGGCCTCGACGAGGACACCGGGCTCGGACCCGAGCACCGGGCGCTCATCGACCTGTGCCGCCCGGAGACCCAGTCCGTCGCCGAACTCGCTGCAGGAGCCGACCTCCCCCTGGGAGTCGTCCGGGTGCTCCTGGGCGACCTCCTGGAACTCGGCTGCGTCACCGTCAGCCGACCGGTGCCGCCCGCGCAGCTTCCCGACGAACGGATTCTGCGCGAGGTGATCGAGGGACTGAGGGCACTGTGATGAAACATCAGAAGCACGCGGACGTATACGGCACCGACTTGTGCACCCTTTCGCGCACCGAACAGGTACGAGGCGGTCGCATCAGGCACAAAGCGGTCCACCCGCGCGGAGCGGGGCCGTACTTGCCACGATGCACACCTATGGACGCCGAGCGTCGCCGGCACTCCCGAGAGAAGTGATCGATGGTCTCCGAGCACTCCGACGCCCAGGGCGGCGACACGACCGCCCTGGCGTTGAAGATCCTGGTCGCCGGTGGGTTCGGCGTGGGCAAGACCACCATGGTGGGCGCGGTCAGTGAGATCAGGCCGCTGCGCACCGAGGAACTGCTCAGCGAGGCGGGCCAGTTGGTGGACGACATCGGCGGTGTCGATCAGAAGGTCACGACGACCGTCGCCATGGACTTCGGCCGTATCACCATCAGGTCCGGCCTCTCCCTCTACCTGTTCGGCACCCCGGGGCAGGACCGCTTCTGGTTCCTGTGGGACGAGCTGTCGCAGGGTGCCCTGGGGGCCGTCGTCCTCGCGGACACCCGGCGACTCGAGGACTGCTTCCCCGCGGTCGACTACTTCGAGCACCGGCGCATCCCGTTCGTGGTGGCGGTCAACTGCTTCGCGGGCGCCCGCAGTTACGGCGCCCTCGACGTCTCCCGCGCTCTGGACCTCGACCGGGGGACACCGGTCGTCCTCTGCGACGCCCGTGACCGCGACTCCGGGAAGGAGGTGCTGATCCGGCTCGTCGAGTACGCCGGGCGGATGCACACCGCCCGGTTGCTCGACTCGGTGGGCTGACCGGCAGCGGTCCTCAGTCCGCTACGTTCTTCTGCGCCAGGACCTTGTCCACCGTGACACGGACGAGGAGTTCGCCCGGTACCCCGTTGCGGGCGCCGAACTCCTCTGCGCGCTCCTCGCCCATGTACCGTCCCCCGATGCGGGCCGCCCAGTGCCGGAGTTGGGCCGGATCCTCCGACAGGTGGGCCCGCCCCTGGATGATCACGAAGTCGAAGGGCGGCCGATCGTCGTCCACGCACAGGGCGACTCGCCCGTCACGGGCAAGATTGCGCCCTTTTACCGTTTCCTTCGCGGTGTTGAACACCACATCGTCCCCGTCCAGCAGGAACCAGATGGGCGCCACATGTGGGCTCCCATCGGCGCGAACGGTCGACAGCTTGCCGGTGCGGGTGCCGTGCGAGACGAACGCCCGCCATTCCTCGTCGGTCATCTTCTGTGCCATGCCCCCATCCTCCTTGCTCGGGCGACGGACGTGGGGAAGGCTGACGGGAGATCGGAGTGACGTCACACGGGGAGGCCATGGCATGGCGCAGAACCAGGGACTGAGCTGGATGCTGGACGACTTGACCGAGCGTGTCGAGCACGTGCGCCACGCCCTGGTCCTGTCCAACGACGGTCTGGTGACGGGCGCGAGCACGGGCCTGCGCCGCGAGGACGCGGAACACCTCGCCGCCGTCTCGTCCGGACTGCACAGCCTCGCCAAGGGCTCGGGCCGCCACTTCGGCGCGGGCGGGGTGCGGCAGACGATGATCGAGTTCGACGACGCCGTCCTGTTCGTCACCGCGGCCGGCAGCGGCAGCTGTCTGTGCGTCCTCAGCGGCGCGGACGCCGACATCGGCCAGATCGCCTACGAGATGACACTGCTCGTCAACCGCGTCGGCGAACACCTCGCCGTGGACGCCCGGCAGCCCGAGCGAGCCCCCGTAACAGACCTCTGACCTGCGAATTAGTCGACCACCGCAGAGTTATCCACAGGCCTGCCACAAGATCCGCCGCAGCGGTTACGGTTTGTTCATCGCGAACGCACACAGCGTGAGCACCGAACTCCGCGGGGGAGAACGACCATGGCAGGAAACACCATCACCAAACCGTCCGACCTCTCGCGCACGCCGAGTCGCGCGGCACGTGAACTGGGCCTGAAGCGAGGTGATTTCGACCTCGCCGTACACCTCGGACGCATCCGCACCATGCCCGACGAGGAGGGTGGCGGCCGACGCGTCACCCGCGCCGAGATCGACCGACTGCGCTCGGCGCCCGGGTTCCCCGACAGCCTCGTCGAAAGCGTCAGGACCGTGGGCACCACGGACGGCGCGGCCCTCATGGAAGTCACCTCCGCCAGGTTCACCCGCCTCGCCCGGCTGGGACTGGTGGTGCCGGTGAAGTTCTACCTGAACCGCTATCGCACCGTGGTCTGGCTCTATCTCGCCGAAGAACTAAGGCAGTTCGCGGCCGACAAGAACCACACCTCACTGCTCAACGGCCGCACGCCCGAGCGCCTGCGCGACCAACTCCGGGAGGGCCTGGACCTACGGCCCCGCAACTGGCGAGGACGACATCTAGGCTTCCTGCTCCACCAGGCCGCCGACCCATGGGAGCGCGCCGGAGCCCTGGCCGCGCTGCTGGACCCCGTCCAGGTATCCGAAATCGTCCAGGACCCCTACGAGCGTGCCCACTTGAACCGCTTCCGACCCGACCCCCCGGCCCACGGGGCTCCCGGCTCAGCCGCCGCCCACCTCGCCGAGCGGATCATGACAGCGGACGACCCGGACGAGATCGGCTGGCTGCGAGCGGATCTCACGCAGGTGCTGGCCGAGGCACGGAGCCATCGCCCCGCGCCCCGACCCACCGGCGAACTGGCCGTACCCCGGCCGACCGCCGAGGTACCCATGCCCTGGCCGACCGCCGAAGCGACCCCACCGCGGCCTTCCCTGAGCGAGCGCCGGTCCGAGCCGACGCCGCCGGAACCCGACCCGACGCCGAATGCCGAGCCAACATCCGAACCCGAGCGCTCACGAGGCATGTTGAGGTGGCTGCGCCGCAGCAGCGCATGAGAGGCGAGGCGCCAGCACGTCGGCCGCGGCGACAGCGACCGGCCCAGGAAGAGCTGCGGCGCACACGCCACGAGAGGCGGCGGCACGCGTGAACCGCGGAGCACACGCACCCACTACAGCGCTCTGAACAGCCCTTCCTGGACGACCGAGACGAGCAGGCGCCCCTCCAGGTCGTAGATGCGTCCGCGGGCCAGCCCGCGGCCACCCGTGGCGATCGGGGACTCCTGGTCGTACAGGAACCACTTGTCCGCACGGAACGGCCGGTGGAACCACATGGCGTGATCCAGCGAGGCCATGTCGAAGTTCCGCGGTCCCCAGAGGGGTTCGACGGGGATCCGGACCGCGTCCAGGAGCGTCATGTCGCTGGCGTACGTCAGCGCGCAGGTGTGCACCAGCGGATCGTCGCCGAGCGGCCCGACCGCCCGCATCCACACCGCGCTGCGCGGCTCGGCGTCCTTGACCTCCTCGGCGCTCCAGCGCAGCCCGTCCGCGTAGCGGATGTCGAAGGGCTGACGGCGTGCCATCCGCTCCAACTGCTCGGGCAGCTCGCCCAGATGGGCCCGCACCTCCTCCGACACCGTCGGCAGGGACTCCGGGTCCGGGACCTCGCGGGCCGGCAGCTGGTGCTCGAAAGGACCTTGCTCAGGCTTGTGAAAGGAGGCGGTGAGATTGAAGATCGTGCGGCCCTGCTGCACTCCGGTGACCCGGCGGGTGGTGAACGACCGGCCGTCCCGCACCCGCTCCACCTGGTACACGATCGGCACGCCAGGGCGGCCCGGGCGCAGGAAGTACGCGTGCAGCGAGTGCACGGGCCGGTCGCCCTCCGTGGTGCGCCCCGCGGCGACCAGCGCCTGGCCGGCGACCTGGCCGCCGAAGACCCGCTGCAGGGACTCGTGCGGGCTGCGGCCACGGAAGATGTTGAGCTCGATCTGCTCCAGGTCGAGCAGGTCGACGAGCCGCTCTGCCGGGTTCGTCGGGTGGCTTTCTCCTGTGCTCACAGCTGGCCGACGTCGGTGACACGGACGACCGCACGGCCCTCGGTGTCGGAGGCCGCGAGGTCGATCTCCGCGCTGATGCCCCAGTCATGATCGCCGTTCGGGTCGGCGAAGATCTGCCGCACGCGCCACAGGCCGTGCTGCGGCTCCTCCTCGATGAGCAGGAGCTTGGGCCCGCGGGCGTCGGGGCCGGTGCCGAGGTCCTCGTACTCGTCCCAGTACTTGTCCATCGCTTCGCCCCAGGCGTCCGCGTCCCAGCCGGCCTCGGCGTCCATCTCGCCCAGTTCATCGACGTTGTCGAGGGCGGCGAGTTCGACGCGGCGGAACATGGCGTTGCGCACCAGGACCCGGAAGGCGCGCGCGTTCGCGGTGACCGGCTTGACCTGGTCGGCCTTCTCCTGGGCCTCCTCGGCGGTCATCTCCGCAGGGTTGGCCAGCTGCTCCCACTCGTCCAGCAGGCTGGAGTCGACCTGGCGCACCATCTCACCGAGCCAGGCGATCAGATCCTCCAGGTCCTCGGACTTGAGGTCGTCCGGGACGGTGTGGTCGAGGGCCTTGAAGGCGCCGGCGAGGTAGCGCAGCACGATGCCCTCGGTGCGGGCCAGCTCGTAGTAGGAGGTCAACTCCGTGAAGGACATGGCCCGTTCGTACATGTCGCGGATCACGGACTTCGGCGACAGCGGATGGTCGCCGACCCACGGGTGGCTCTTGCGGTACGTGTCGTACGCGTGGAAGAGCAGCTCCTCCAGCGGCTTGGGGTAACTGACGTCCTGGAGGCGCTCCATGCGGTCCTCGTACTCGACGCCGTCCGCCTTCATCGCGGCCACGGCCTCACCGCGCGCCTTGTTCTGCTGGGCGGCGAGAATCTGGCGCGGATCGTCCAGCGTGGACTCGACGACGGACACCATGTCCAGGGCGTACGACGGGGATTCGGGGTCCAGCAGTTCGAACGCGGCGAGGGCGAAGGTCGACAGCGGCTGGTTCAGCGCGAAGTCCTGCTGCAGGTCGACCGTGAGGCGCACGATGCGGCCCTCGGCGTCCGGGGTGTCGAGCTTCTCGACGATGCCGCCGTCCAGCAGCGAGCGGTAGATCGCGATCGCGCGCCGGATGTGCCGCAGCTGCTGCTTGCGCGGCTCGTGGTTGTCCTCCAGGAGATGCCGCATCGCGTCGAAGGCGTTACCGGGACGGGCGATCACCGACAGCAGCATCGTGTGCGTGACCCGGAAACGGGACGTGAGAGGCTCCGGCTCGGAGGCGATGAGCTTCTCGAAGGTGCCCTCCGTCCACCCGACGAAGCCCTCGGGCGCTTTCTTGCGGACGACCTTCCGGCGCTTCTTCGGGTCGTCGCCCGCCTTCGCGAGCGCCTTCTCGTTCTCGACGACGTGCTCCGGGGCCTGGGCGACGACGAGCCCCGCCGTGTCGAACCCGGCGCGTCCGGCGCGGCCCGCGATCTGGTGGAACTCACGGGCACGCAGCGTGCGCACCCGGATGCCGTCGTACTTGGCGAGGGCCGTGAACAGCACCGTGCGGATGGGCACGTTGACGCCCACCCCGAGCGTGTCCGTACCGCAGATCACCTTCAACAGGCCCGCCTGCGCGAGCTTCTCCACCAGGCGCCGGTACTTGGGCAGCATGCCGGCGTGGTGGACGCCGATGCCGTGCCGCACGTAACGGGACAGGTTGCGGCCGAACTTGGTGGTGAAGCGGAAATTGCCGATCAGCTCGGCGATCTGGTCCTTCTCCTCGCGCGAGCACATGTTGATGCTCATCAGCGCCTGCGCCCGCTCGACGGCCTGCGCCTGGGTGAAGTGCACGATGTAGACCGGCGCCTGCCTGGTCTCCAGCAGCTCGGTCAGCGTCTCGGTGAGCGGGGTCAGCTTGTACTCGTAGGACAGAGGCACCGGCCGGGTCGCCGAGCGGACCACCGACGTGGGGCGCCCGGTGCGCCGGGTGAGGTCCTCCTCGAACATCGCGACGTCGCCGAGCGTGGCCGACATCAGGATGAACTGGGCCTGCGGCAGTTCGAGGATCGGGATCTGCCAGGCCCAGCCGCGGTCCGCCTCGGCGTAGAAGTGGAACTCGTCCATGACGACCTGGCCGACGTCCGCGTCCTTGCCGTCGCGCAGCGCGATCGACGCGAGGACCTCCGCGGTGCAGCAGATGATGGGCGCGTCCGAGTTGACGGACGCGTCACCGGTCAGCATGCCGACGTTCTCGGTGCCGAACATCTTGCACAGCTCGAAGAACTTCTCCGAGACCAGCGCCTTGATCGGGGCGGTGTAGAAGGTGACCTCGTCCCGGGCCAGCGCGGCGAAGTGCGCACCGGCGGCGATCATGCTCTTGCCGGAGCCCGTGGGCGTCGACACGATCACGTTCGCACCGGAGACCACCTCGATCAGCGCCTCCTCCTGATGGGGGTAGAGCGTGAGACCGCGCTCCCGGGCCCACGACTCGAAGGCTTCGTAGAGGGCGTCGGGATCTGCGGTCGGCGGCAACTGGTCGATGAGGGTCACGCCCCCATCTTGCCTGTCCGCCCGGCCGATGGGGGAATCGGCTGCGAGGACGAAGATCGCTACCGCTACGCTGTGTCGCCGACAGAGTGTCAGGGCGTCCGAGCAACTGACCGGCGGCGTAAGAGGAATGGGGCGGGGAACGGCCATGATGGGACCAGCACACTCACTGTCGGGAGCGGCGGCCTGGCTCGGCGTCGGAGCCGCGACCGCGGCGGCCGGGCACCCGATGCCCTGGCCGGTGATCCTGGTCGGTGCCCTGATCTGTGCCGGTGCCGCGCTCGCCCCGGACCTCGACCACAAGGCGGCCACCATCTCGCGCGCCTTCGGACCCGTCTCCCGGACCCTGTGCGAGGTCGTCGACAAGCTCTCGTACGCCGTCTACAAGGGCACCAGGAAGCCTGGCGACCCCCGTCGCTCCGGTGGGCACCGCACCCTCACGCACACCTGGCTGTGGGCGGTCCTGATCGGAGCGGGCAGCTCGGCGGTGGCGCTCGTGGGCGGCCGCTGGGGCGTGCTGGCGATCCTCTTCATTCACATGGTGCTGGCCATCGAAGGCCTGCTCTGGCGGGCTGCGCGCGGATCCAGCAGCGATGTCCTGGTGTGGCTGCTGGCGGCGACCAGCGCGTGGATCCTCGCCGGCGTGCTGGACAAGCCGGGCAACGGTTCGGACTGGCTGTTCACCGAGCCGCACCAGCAGTACCTGTGGCTGGGCCTGCCGATCGTGCTGGGTGCTCTGGTGCACGACATCGGGGACGCGCTGACCGTCTCCGGCTGCCCGATCCTGTGGCCGATCCCGCTGGGCCGCAAGCGCTGGTACCCGATCGGGCCGCCGAAGGCGATGCGGTTCCGCGCGGGCAGCTGGGTCGAGCTGAAGGTGCTGATGCCGGTGTTCATACTCCTCGGGGGAGTGGGCTGCGCGGCGGCGCTCAACGTGATCTGAGGCCCGGTCCCGGAACCGGCGCTGGTCCACACACCGGCGCCGGATCCTGCCGCCGCGACTGTGACTGCTCAGGCCCCGCCGGAACCGCCGGGACCATCAGCCCCACCTGGACCGCCGGACACATCGGACCCGTCGGAACTCGCGCCCGCCCCGCCCCCGTAGCGCCGCTCGAACTGGGCGATGCGCCCCTCCGTGTCCACCGTCCGCGCCTTGCCGGTGTAGAAGGGGTGGCTCTCCGAGGAGATCTCCACGTCCACGACCGGGTAGGTCTCGCCGTCGTCCCATTCGATGGTCCGGTCACTGGTCGCGGTGGACCGGGTCAGGAAGGCGTATCCGGCGGCGCGGTCCCGGAAGACCACGGGGTGGTAGTCGGGCTGCTTGTCCTCCTGCATGGCTGCTCCTCCTACGACGGTGGTGCGGTTGACGGCGAAGGGGAGGCGAGGTCAGCCGTAGAGGGAGTCCTCGTCCTCGTCGACGATGTGCATCGCGGCCTCCTCGGCGGAGGCGGCGGCACCGTCGATGCCCACGTCGGTGGCGACCAGCGCGCTCTCCTCGTCCCCGTGGGCACCCTCGTCCGGTGCCACGAGCCGGCCCGAGCGGGTGTCGCCGACCTCGATGTCGAGGAGTTCGCCGTCGGTGTCCTCGGAGTCGCCGATGCCGTCGCCGTCGGACACGGCGAGGTCCGGGATCTCCTCGGCGAGACGCTGGTCGAGGGTCTCGCCGTGCTCGCGCCCGGAGGCGGTGACGTCGTCCCGTTCCACCGCCCAGGGGCGTTCCGGCGGGGACCAGCCTCGGTCGAGGGGGTCCTCGACGCCGTCGGCCACCAGGGTGTCCTCCGCGTCGAGCAGACCCGCGTCGTCCTGCACCTCGGACCCGTCGGGCTGGTAGACGTCGTCTCCCCATCCGTCGACGCTGTTCACGGATACCTCCAGGTGATGGGGACCTCCCCGTTCTCCCCCACCCTTCCACCCCTCCTTCCCCCCGCGCAACGCCACGCATCCAACCCCGCCCCGCCGAGGCGCCCCCCAAAGGGGCGCGAGGAACTGCGTGCCCAGCCCCCACGGACCGCCAGATCATCCACGGCCCGTCCGGCCCACGGACCCGCAGATCAGCCACTACCAGCCCAGCCGGCCCTCCCCACCGCCCCACAGGCCGACCGCACCCTCGACCAACCAGCTACTGCATCGACCCGCGCCCGAGCCGTCGCCCAGCCATTACAGCCCCCCGAACCCCAGTCAGCGCCCACCAGGCAGAGCGACCCGAACCCGGTCTCCGCCCACCAGGCAGACCGACCCGAACCCGGTCACCGCCCACCAACCGGAGCAACCCGTACCCCAGCCACCGCCCTACCAGCGGAGCTACCCGTGCCACGACCGCCAAAGCGCCGCATACGCTCCCTCCGCCGCCACGAGTTCGTCATGGCTGCCCAGCTCGCTGATGCGTCCTTCCTCGACGACGGCGATGACGTCCGCGTCGTGGGCGGTGTGCAGCCGGTGGGCGATGGCGACGACCGTGCGGCCGTCGAGGACGCGGGCCAGGGACCGTTCGAGATGACGGGCGGCACGCGGATCGAGCAGCGAGGTCGCCTCGTCCAGGACCAGCGTGTGCGGATCGGCCAGCACCAGCCGGGCCAGCGCGATCTGCTGGGCCTGGGCCGGGGTCAGCGCGAGCCCGCCCGAGCCGACCTCGGTGTCCAGGCCGTCGTCCAGCACCCGCGCCCACCCGTCCGCGTCGACCGCGCCCAGCGCCGCCCACAGCTCCGCGTCCCCCGCGTCGGTCCGGGCGAGCAGGAGGTTGTCGCGCAGGGAACCCACGAAGACGTGGTGCTCCTGGTTGACGAGGGCCACATGGGAGCGGACGCGTTCCGCGGTCATCAGGGAGAGTTCGGCGCCGCCGAGGGTGATCCGGCCGTCCCGGGGCGCGTAGATGCCGGCGAGCAGCCTGCCCAGGGTGGACTTGCCCGCGCCCGAGGGGCCGACGAGGGCCAGCCGGGTGCCGGGGGCGACCTCCAGGGACACCTTGCGGAGCACGTCGACCCCCTCGAGGTAGCCGAAGTGCACCCGGTCAGCGTGCACGTCCCGGCCGTCGGGGGACAGGCCGGCGTCCCCGGCGTCGGGCTCGATGTCGCGGACGCCGACCAGCCGGGCCAGCGAGACCTGGGCGACCTGGAGCTCGTCGTACCAGCGCAGGATCAGGTTCACCGGGTCGACGAGCATCTGCGCGATGAGGGCACCCGTCGTCAGCTCGCCCACCCCGATCCAGCCCTTCAGGACGAAGACCCCGCCGAGCATCAGCACCGAGCAGAGCACGGTGACGTGCGTGGCGTTGATGACCGGGAAGAGCACCGACCGCAGCCAGAGGGTGTAGTTCTCCCAGGCGGTCCACTCCTTGACGCGGCGCTCGGAGAGGGCGATGCGCCGTTCGCCGAGCCGGTGCGCCTCGATGGTGCGGCCGGCGTCCACGGTCTCGGCGAGGGCCGCGGCCACGGCGGCGTACCCGGCGGCCTCGGAGCGGTAGCCGGACGGTGCCCGCTTGAAGTACCAGCGGCAGCCGATGACCAGCACCGGTACCGCGATCAGCACGGCAGGAGCGAGCGGCGGCACGGTGACGACCAGCCCGCCGAGCAGCAGCACCGCCCACACCACACCGATGGCCAGTTGCGGCACGGCCTCGCGCATCGCCTCGGCGAGCCGGTCGATGTCCGTGGTGATACGGGACAGGAGGTCGCCGGTGCCCGCCCGCTCCAGGACGCCCGGGGGCAGGCCGACCGACCGTACGAGGAAGTCCTCGCGCAGGTCGGCCAGCATCCGTTCGCCGAGCATCGCGCCGCGCAGCCGCACCTGCCGGGTGAACACGGCCTGGACGGCGAGCGCGACCACGAACACCCCGATGGTCAGGCCGAGATGAAGCTGCCGCGCCCCGTCCGACACCCGCTCGACGAGATCGCCGAGCAGATAGGGGCCGACCATCGAGGCGATCACGGCGACCGTGTTCACGGTGATGAGGAGGAGGAAGGCACGGCGGTGCCGTCGGAACAGTTCGGACACGTAGGCGCGTACGGTCGCGGGGGCGCCGACCGGCAGGGTGCTCGCCGTGGTCGGGGCCGCCGGGTCGTAGGCCGGGGGCGCCACGCCGATCATGCGCTTTCCTCGATTTCTTCCAGTGCGCTCCGCAGAGCGGCTTCGTCGTCCAGGTCGTTGTCATCGCCCAAGGCGCGTCGAAGCGAAGCCTCGCCGTTGTCCGATGTGCGTTGGAGCGGAGCCTTGCCGTTGTCCGATGCGGGTTGGAGCGGCGCCTTGCCGTTGCCGGACGCGTCCCGGAGCGGAACCTCGCTGTTGTCCGACGCACGCCGCTGCGAACCCTCGTCGTTGTCCGACGCGTCTCGGAGAGTCGCCTCACCGTCGTCCAACTCGCCCCGCAGACCGCCCTGTTCACCGTCTTCACCGTCCAGGTCGCCACGCGAAGCCGTCTCGTCCTCCGTCTCCCGCGTGACCACCGCCCGGTACCGAGGCTCGCCCCGGAGCAGGTCGCGGTGTGTGCCGACCGCGACCGCCTTGCCCTTGTGCACGAGCACGACCCGGTCCGCGTGGTCCAGGAGCAGCGGCGAGGAGGTGAATACCACCGTGGTCCGGCCGGTCCTCACCTCGCGTAGACCGTCGGCGATCCGGGCCTCGGTGTGGGAGTCGACGGCTGAGGTCGGCTCGTCCAGGACGAGGACCTCCGGGTCCGTGATCAACGACCGTGCCAGGGCGAGCCGTTGGCGCTGGCCGCCGGAGAGGGAGCGTCCGCGTTCGGTGATGCGGGTGTCCATCGGGTCCTCGACGCCGAGCGAGCCCTGCGCGAGCGCCACCAGCACGTCCCCGCACTGCGCGGCGGCCAGGGCCTCCTCCGCCCCGACCGCACCCGAGGCGGGCACGTCGAGGAGTTCGCGCAGCGAACCGGACAGCAGCACCGGGTCCTTGTCCTGGACGAGGACGGCGGTGCGGGCGGAGTCGCGGGGCAGTTCGTCCAGCGGTACGCCGTCCAGGAGCACGGAGGCGCCCGCCTCGGCGGGGTGTCCGCCGAGCCGTTCCGCGAGCCGCCCGGCCGCGTCCGGGTCCCCGCACACCACGGCGGTGAGCAGGCCGGAAGGGGCGAGCAGTCCGGTGTCGGGGTCGAACAGATCTCCGCCAGGCAGCTCGGCGGCACGCGTTCCGACGGTGTCGGTGACCCGCTCCAGGGAGAGCACACGCGCGGCGCGCCTGGCCGAGGGCCGGGAGAAGGAGTACGCCATGGCGATCTCCTCGAAGTGGCGCAGCGGGTAGGACATGATCATCACCGCGCTGTAGACGGTGACCAGTTCACCCACCGTGATCCGGCCCTGGCGGGCCAGGTGCACGCCGTACCAGACGACCGCGATCAGCAGCAGCCCCGGCATCAGCACCTGGAGCGCGGAGATGACCGCCCACATCCGGGCGCTGCGCACGGCCGCGTGGCGGACCTCCTGGGAGGCGCGGCGGTAGCGGTCGAGGAACAGTTCCTCGCCGCCGATGCCACGCAGCACCCGCAGTCCGGCGACGGTGTCGGAGGCCAGCTCGGTGGCGCGGCCCGCCTTCTCGCGCTGGATGTCGGCACGCCGGGTGGCGCGGGGCAACAGCGGCAGCACGGAGACCGCGAGGACGGGCACGCCCACGGCGATGACGACACCGAGCGCGGGCTCGTACACGTACAGGCCGACGCACACGATGACGATCGTCAGCGCGGCGGCCAGGAAGCGGGAGAGCGCCTCGACGAACCAGCCGATCTTCTCGACGTCACCGGTGGACACGGCCACGACCTCGCCGGCCGCGACCTGCCGGGTCAGGGCCGAGCCGAGGTAGGCGGCCTGGCGGGCCAGCAACTGCTGGACGCGGGCGGCGGCGGTGATCCAGTTGGTGACGGCGGCCCGGTGCAGGAAGGTGTCGCCCACGGCGATGCCCGCTCCGCACAGCAGGAGGAGGCCGCCGGTCAGGGCCAGCCGGTTCCCGGAGCGGTCGACCACGGCCTGCACGGCGAACCCCACGCAGAACGGCAGTGCGGAGACCGACACGAAGTGCAGCAGCCCCCAGGCCAGCGACTTGAACTGTCCACCGAGCTGATTCCGGCCGAGCCACCACAGGAATCGGGGCCCTGAGCGTGCGTCGGGCACACCCGGGTCGGGATACGGAAGGTCTTGAATCTGCATGACGTCCCAGTGGATCTTGTTCAGGCGGAAAGGGGGATCAGGGGGTGGGCGGACGGGGAGGCGAAGGAGGGGCCGGAGGATGGGGACTGGGGGATGGGGATTGGGAATGGGGGAACCGCTGAGCGCGGCGACACACCGCGAGCGGAGTTCGGCAACAAACCGTGAAAGGTTCGCGTCGCAGCGTGCTCGGAAGCAAGCGGTTTTCCCGGCCAGGGGTCGGAACCGGCGTTCACCCATCAGGGGTGAGATGTCCGTGACCTCACGTGATGGCGTGGAATGCGATGTGACCATGGCCCGATGCAGAGTGGCGGCACACGACGTGCGACGGTCGCGATGGCGGCTCTCGGTTCCCTCCTGACGATGACGACCCTGTCCGCGTGCGGACGCGCGCACACCGGACACCCCGGCGGTACGGAAGGGAGACCCGGCGCTCAGGCGACCCACCCGAGGCCGGCCGTCACCCCCGCCGCCCCGACCCGCATCCCGGACGTGGGCGACCGGCTCCAGCGGGCCCTGCCCGCCGACACGACCCAGGTCCTCACGGTCTACGGCGACGGCAAGGACTCCCCGAACTCCACCGCCGTCCTGTTCACCAAGAACGGGTCGACCTGGGAGCGGACCGCCGAGTGGCCCACGCACAACGGCAAGCGGGGCTGGACCACCGACCACCACCTCGGCGACGAGCGCAGCCCGGTCGGTGTGTTCACGCTGACCGCCGCGGGCGGTGTCCTCGACGACCCGGGCACGGCGCTGCCGTACACGCAGGACGAGTCGTTCGAGGCGCCGCGCGACTGGGACGAGTCGCACTGGCACGACTTCGACTACGTCATCGCCATCGACTACAACCGCGTTCCGGGCACCCCGCCCGACGACGCGGAGCAGCCCTTGGGCGAGGACAAGGGTGGCGGGATCTGGCTGCACCTGGACCACGGCGGCGGTACGTCGGCCTGCGTCAGCATGTCCAAGGACGCGATGGAGTACCTGCTGCGGACCCTCGAACCGGCCCGGCATCCCGTGGTGCTGATGGGGGACAGGGCGGACCTCAAGGGGTAGAACACCGCCCATGAGAAGCCGGATAGTCATGTCCATGCTCGTCGGAGCGACCCTCCTGGCGAGCACCCTCCTCGGAGCGGGCCCCGCTCAAGCGGCCGTGGCGAAAGCCCGAGTGCCGGCTGTGAAGGCCCAAGTGCCAGACGCGAAGACCCCGGTGGCCACCGCGAAGCGCCAAGTCGCCGACGTCCCGGCCGAGTTCGGCACCGACTGGCACGACCCCCTCACCGCCGCCCCACCTGTCGCCAGACCCGCGGCGAAGTCCTGCCAAGTCACCCTCGCCGAGGCCGAGTTCCGCGATTTCACCCCGTACAGGGGGACGTACGAGCCGCCCACGGCGTGCGGTGACCGCTGGAGCAAGGTCGTCCTGCGGCTGGACGGAACGGTCGCCGGCCGGCAGTACGACCGGCTCGGCTATCTGCACGTCGGCGGCGTCGAGATCCTCCGCACCTCCACCCCCGAGCCCTCGCCCGACGGCATCAAGTGGTCCGTCGAGAAGGACGTCACGCGCTACAGCGCCACCTTCCGCAGCGCACAGGACGTCGAGATGCTCATCGGCAACGTCGTCGACGACACCTACACCGGAGTCATCGGAGTCAAGGCCACGCTGACGTTCTACGAGGGCAGCCCCCCGGCGGCACAGACCCCCGACCGCGTCCTCACCCTCGCCGCCGACGCGACACTCACCACTCCGCGCAACACCGAACGCATCGTCGCCGAGGTCTACGCCACCGGCTCCGGCGGCGGTTGCGAGGAGTTCTGGTATCTCGCGGTGCCCGGCTCGGCACCGTACTCCTGCCAGGCCGACAAGGGCCCCTACCGCGAGGTGCAGATCAAGGTCGACGGTCAACTCGCGGGCATCGCGGCCCCGTTCCCGAACGTGTGGACCGGCGGCTGGTCGAATCCCTTTCTCTGGTACGTCGTTCCGGCCCCGCGCGCCTTCGACGTGAAGCCGATCACGTACGACCTCACCCCCTTCGCCGGGCTGCTCAACGACGGCCGTCCGCACCGCATCGACGTCTCCGTCGTCGGAGTGCCCGAGGGGCAGAGCGGGTGGAGCGCGCCGGTGAACGTGCTCGTCTGGCAGGACGCGCGGCGCGCCCACGTCACCGGGAGACTCACCCTCGACAAGGCGGGCGTACTCGCCAACTCCGCGACGTACACGCCGGGTTCGGAGGAGCGCGTGGACACCGACGCGAGCCATCGGCTGACCACCGCCGGTTACGTCGACACCTCGCACGGGCGGGTGCGGACCACCGTCGACCGCACGCTCGCGAACACCTCCGTGCACCGCTGGACCGACGGCGAGAACATGGACGCCCTCGACGCGACCTGGACGGACGACGAGTCGGTGACCGTAGCCGGGCGGGGACCGGCGCGGACGACGGCCACGCACCGGACGTACACGATGAACGGCGCGACGACGATCGGGTCGGACGACCGGCTGCGTACCGTTCTCGCGCTCGGCGACCGGGCGGCGGTCGTCGAGACGAGGGACGGGCGGCGGGCCGGGTGGTCGCGGCTCGACGACACCTACTGCGGGGACGCGACGTACACGCTGAACGTGCCCCGCGACCAGCGCCACGCGGTCGGGACGTCCAGCGAGCGCTACCGGCTGTACGGCTCGGGCGGCTGCTACGACCGTTCGCTGGCGACCGTGCAGGGGGTGCTCACCGAGGACCGCGGCGGCTGCTGACCCGCTGTGCGTGCGATGCGTCACTCGGGTGCGTGATTTACACGGCCGTCACACGGAGGTTTTCCGGACGATCAACAGCGGCTCCAGAGTGGCCACTTGGAAGCCGCTTTCCGTATCGCAGAAGTAACCCCCCTCGATCGACTTCCGCGAGCGACCGTCCCCCCTCAAGGAGTGCCCGTGCCGCCGTCCGTCCCGCCTCTGCCGCGACGCGTCGCACGCATACTGCGTACCTCACTCTTCGCGCAGGTGGCCTGCGCGCTCGTCCTCGGCATCCTCGTCGGGAAACTCTGGCCCGACCTGGCCGCGGACCTCCAGCCCCTCGGTGACGGATTCACCCGGCTCATCAAGACGATCATCTCGCCGCTCGTGTTCTGCGTGGTCGTCGTCGGCATCGCCAAAGCCGGTGACCTCAAGGCCTTCGGCCGGATCGGCCTCAAGGCGCTGATCTGGTTCGAGGTGGCCAGCACCGCCGCCCTGATCATCGGGCTCGTCCTCGCCAACGTGGTCCGGCCCGGCTCCGGCATGCACGTCGACCCGGCCACCCTCAACACCTCGGCGGTGGACGCGAAGACGGGCGGCGCCGCGCTGCCCTCGACGACCGAGTTCATCGTCGACGCGCTGCCCACCAGCTTCGTCGGCGCCTTCGCCGAGAACTCGCTCCTCCAAGTCCTCATCCTGGCCTGCCTGGTGGGCGCCGCGCTGCTCCACCTCGGCCACACCAAGGTGCCGCAGGTGCTGCCCGCGATCGAGCAGGCCCAGGAGATCGTCTTCGCGATCGTCGGCTTCGTCATGCGCCTCGCGCCGCTCGCCGTGTTCGGCGCGATGGCCGTCCTGGTCGGCCAGTACGGCCTCGGCGTCATGAGGACCTACGCCAAGCTGATCGTCCTCTGCTACGTCGCCGCCGCACTCTTCCTCGCGCTGCTCGCCGTCGCGCTACGACTGGTCACCGGGCTCAGCCTGTGGAAATTCCTTCGGTACATCCGCGAGGAGATGCTCCTCGCGCTCGGCACCGCCTCCACCGAGTCGGTCATGCCGCGCGTGATGCAGAAGCTGCGCAGGGCCGGCGCCCGGGACGACGCGGTGGGCCTGGTCCTGCCCACCGGCTACTCCTTCAACCTCGACGGCGCCTCGCTCTACCTCTCCATCGGCACGCTGTTCATCGCCCAGGCCGTAGGCGTCGACCTCGGCCTCGGCCAGCAGATCACCGTCGTCCTGGTGCTCATGCTCACCAGCAAGGGCATGGCCGGCATCCCCGGCTCGGCCTTCCTCGCCCTCTCGGTGACCGCGTCCTCGCTCGGCGCGATCCCGGCCGGCGCGGTCGCCCTGCTCCTCGGCGTGGACCGCATCATGGACTCGATGCGCGTCGTCACCAACCTCCTCGGCAACTGCGTCGCCGTCTTCGCGGTGTCCCGCTGGGAGGGCGCGCTGGACATGGAGCGGGCCAGGAGGGTCCTCGACGGCGAGCTCACGGACGCGGCGGAAGAGACCACGCGCGACGACCGGGACGAGCCGAAGCTCCCCGCACCACTCGTCAAGGAGACTGCCCCAGACCTCCGTTGAGGCTGATCGCTGCGGGCCGTGACTCCCGATCCGTCGCTACGGCGGCGTGGTCGCGGCCCGTCCTTCCGCCGGCACGGTGTCCTACGCGCCGTTGCCCGGGAGGCCGACCGGGTACTCCTGGCCGAAGTCGGCCGAGCGGCTGACCGCCTCCCAGGTGGCCGCCTCGGCGAGCTGGCCGCGCGAGTAGGTCTCCGCCATCTCGACGGCGCCGGCGCCCAGCAGGAGATGCGAGGGAAGGTCCGGCTCCTTGACGATGCGGACCAGGATCTCGCCGGCCCGCTTCGGGTCGCCCGCGGCGGTCACGGAGCTGTCGAAGAGGCGGACGAGCGCGCCCACCGTCTCGTCGTAGTCCGCCGGGACGTCCGGGATCCGCATGGACGAACCGGCCCAGTCGGTCGCGAACCCGCCCGGTTCCACGACGAGGTACCTGATGCCGAACGGCGCGGTCTCGGCCGCGAGGACACGGGTGAAACCGTCGACGGCGAACTTCGCCGCCTGGTACGACCCCAGCCCGGGCGTCCCGCCGACCCGGCCACCGATGGACGAGAACTGTACGACCGTGCCCCCGCCCTGCGCCTTGAGGATCGGGAGGGCGGCCGTCGAGACGTGGTAGACGCCCCAGAAGTTCGTGTCGAACTGTCGGCGGAAGTCGTCCTCGGGGGTCGTCTCGACCGGGGAGACGTTGGCGTACCCGGCGTTGTTGACGACGACGTCGATCCGGCCGAAGCGGTCGACTCCCGCTTGCAGAGCGGCTGTTGGGGCGGACCGGTCGGTGACGTCGAGGGCCACGGGCAGTACGCGGTCGCCGTGTTCCTTGACGAGATCGTCCAGCTGCTCCGGCCTGCGGGCGGAGGCGACGACCTGGTCGCCCGCCTCCAGGGCGGCGACGGTGAGATTGCGGCCGAAGCCGCGGGACGAACCGGTGATGAACCATGTCTGCGTCATGGATTTAGCAAAACACTGTTTCGTTATTAGTGCAACCGGGTTGCGCTATGCTCTGGGTCATGAGCACGCCCGTTCCCCAGCGCGCCCGCAGCGCGGCGGCCAAGCAGCAGCGCGAGCAGGCGATCCTCGACGCCGCCCGTTCCCTCGGCGCCGAACGCAGCGTGCGCGAGGTCACGCTCACGGACATCGCCGCCGCCGTGGGCATGCACAAGTCCGCGATGCTGCGGTACTTCGAGACCCGGGAGCAGATCTTCCTCGCGCTGACCGCCGAGGGCTGGCGCGAGTGGTCGGCCGAAGTGCGGTCGCGCACGGGGGAGTTCACCGCCGGTGACCCCGAGGCCGTCGCCGCCGTCATCGCGCGCACGCTGGTCGCACGGCCGCTCTTCTGTGACCTGCTCGCTCAGGCGCCGCTGAACCTGGAGCGCAATGTCTCGCTGGAGGCGGCGTACGCGTTCAAGACCGTCGCGCTCGGCGAAGTCGCGGCGCTGACCACGGAGTTGTGCCGACTGTTCGCGATCGACGAGCAGGCGGCCGTCGACGTGATCGCCACGGCCACCAGCATGGCCGGGGCGCTGTGGCAGATGGCGGCACCGGGGACGCGACTCCGTGAACTGTACGAAGCCCGGCCCGAGTTGGCACATGCGCGGGTCGACGTCGAGCCCCAACTGACGCGCATCCTCGCCGCGTTGCTCATGGGGCTGCGCGCCGCGCCGACGGATCGCTAGGGGCGCCGCTCACGGCTGCTGCTCGCAGTCGCTGCTCACGGCGTCGGTGTCTCGTGCCGCTGCCGCGTACTGGCGAAACGGCTGCGGTAGTGCGTCGGCGTGGTGTCCAAGTGGCGGGCGAAGGCGCGGCGGAGGGTCTCGTCGGTGCCGAGGCCGCTGTGATGGGCGGCGGAGGTCACGCTGTGGCCCTCCAGGAGGAGGTGCTGGGCGCGGTCGAGCCGGACCCGTTCGACCCAGCGGGCGGGAGTGGTGCCGAGTTCGGTGCGGAAGAGGCGGGTCAGGTGCCGGGGGCTGACGGCGACGGCCGCCGCCATCGTGGGCAGGCTGTGGTCGGCGGCCGGATCGGCCAGCACCGACGCGATCAGGGACCGCAGCGGATCGGTACGCGGTGGCGGAGTGGTCGTCGCGGTGGAGAACTGCGACTGCCCGCCCGGGCGTTGCATGAAGACGACCAGTTCTCGCGCGATGTCCCTGGCCACGTCCGCTCCGTGGTCGTCCTCGACGAGGGCCAGCGCCAGGTCGATGCCGGCGCTGATGCCCGCGGACGTCACGAAGCGCCCGTCCCGGACGTGAAGGGCGTCCGGCTCGACACGCACCCGGGGGTAGCGGCGGGCGAGCGTCGCGGCCTGCCGCCAGTGCGTCGTGGCCGACCGGCCGTCCAGCAGGCCGAGTTCGGCGAGGACGAAGGCCCCGGTGCACACGGACGTGACGCGGGCGGCGCGCTCGGTGAGGGCACGGGCCACGGCCAACAGGGCTTCCTCGGCGGGCTGTTGGGCCAGCCGGTCGCCCCCGGCGACCACGACCGTGTCGACCTGGCCGGCCTCGGCCGCGGTCACCGTGCCACTCAGGGCCAGTCCGTTGGCGGCGGTGACGGTGCCGCCGTGAGGGGAGACCAGCACGAGTTCGTAGGGGTGGCCGAGCTTGCCCGACTGGTGCAGGACCTCGGCGGGGCCGCTGACATCGAGCAGGGTGACGCCGTCGAAGACGAGGAACGCGACGCGGTGTCTCATGCCGGGAGGCATGTCTGAATCTGTGGTTCACCTGGCTCTGAGGACATGGTTCCAGCGTACGCCGACGACGAAAGTGGAGGCACAGGACATCGAGCCGCACGACGTCGATCCGCTTGGGGCGGCATCGGGTCGTACGGCACCGAGGAGAGGCAGGAACGATGAGCGAAGTGATCGCAGGCGTGGAGATCCCGGACAGCGCCCTGACGCGGGAGGCCACCGAGCTGGTGCGCGAGGCCGCGTCGCCGCTGCTGTTCGACCACTCCCGACGGGTGTTCCTCTGGGGAGCCCTGCGCGGCCGGGACCAAGGGCTCGACTACGACCCCGAGCTGCTCTACGTCGCCGCGATGTTCCACGACCTCGGGCTCACCGAGACGTACCGCCGCACCGACCAGCGCTTCGAGATCGACGGCGCCGACGAGGCCCGCCGCTTCCTGCACGCCCATGGCGTCACCGGAGAGCCGGCCGACCGGGTCTGGGCGAGCATCGCGCTGCACACCACGCAGGAGATCCCCCTGCACATGTCCGCCGAGATCGCCCTGGTCAACCGAGGTGTGGGACTCGACGTCGTAGGCATCGACTACCACGCCGTCACCGACGAACAGCGCGCCGCCGTCGTGGCGGCCCACCCCCGCCCCGACTTCAAGAACGGCATCCTCGCCGCCTTCACCGAGGGCATCAAGGACCGCCCCGAGACCACGTTCGGCAATATCAAGGCGGATGTACTGGAGCACTTCGTGCCGGGGTTCGTACGGGGGGACTTCGTCGAGCTGATCAAGGGGTCGGACTGGGGGGAGTGAGGGGGAGCGAGGTGGAGCGAGGGGGTGGGGTTGCCGGGCGCCGTGGCTACGGCGTGGCCTGGCTCGGCGGGCAGCGGGCAGCGGGCAGCGGGCAGCGGGCAGCGGGCCAGCGGGCCAGGGGGCCAGCGGGGCAGGTAGGTCAGCGGAGCAGTGCGGCAGCGGGGCAGACAGGTCGGCGGGTCGAATAACCGCCGCGCCGATCGATCCCGGGTCGGACGGTGCGCGGGCCGGGTCGGTGGACCGGCAGGGCAAGTAGGTCTGCGGGAAGCCGAGTCGGCAAGTCGCCAGGGCAGCCGCCGGTCGGCTGATCAGCCGGTCAGACAGCCTCGCGCGCCAACGGCTCGGCCGCCCGACACGCCCCCGCGTCAGCGGGACCCACCACCCCCACACCCCTCCGGCGCCGCATGCTCCCCGTGCCCTCCATGCCCTCCGTGCCCTCCGTGCCCTCCATGCTCCTCCGCCACCCCGTCCACCAACGTGTCGAGCAACGTCCGCAACACCGCCCGCTCCACATCCGTCAGCGGCGCCAGGATCTCGTCCGCCGCGCTCCGCCGCACACCCCGGAGCTCGCGTAGCGCCTTGCGGCCGTCGTCCGTGATCTCGATGCGGATCACCCGGCGGTTCGACGGATCGGGCGCCCGCCGCACCTTGCCGCTCGCTTCCAGGCCGTCGACCAGCGTGGTCACGGCGCGGGGCACCACCTCCAGCCGCTCGGCGAGGTCGGCCATGCGGGGCGGGGAGTCGAAGTGCGCGAGGGTGCGCAGCAGCCGGGACTGGGCGGGCGTGATGCCGAGGTCGCGCTGCTCCAGATGGCGCTTCTGGATGCGGTGCACCCGGCGGGTGAGCCGCAGCAACTGCTCCGCGAGCAGGCCGTCGGAATCCGGGGTGGTCATACGGGAACAATATCAGGACCTGGTTCATTGTGAGTATAGGTAACAATGAGCTATGCTCCATCAAGTCTCATTGCTTCACCGGCTCTGAGCGCTCGACCAGTCCTGATCGCCTCACCATCCGTAGGAGACCATGCCCCGCGACGAAATCAACTGGACGCCGTCCCCCGGTACCTCGACCGACCAGCCTCGGCAGGTGCGTCGCATCCTCAGGCTTTTCAAGCCCTACCGCGCCCGGCTCGCGGTCGTCGGCCTCTTGGTCGGCGCCGCGTCCCTGGTCACCGTGGCCACCCCGTTCCTCCTCAAGGCGACGCTCGACACCGCGATCCCGCAGGGCCGCACCGGCCTGTTGAGCCTGCTCGCGCTCGGCATGATCCTGAGCGCCGTCCTGACCAGCATCTTCGGCGTACTGCAGACCCTGATCTCCACCACGGTCGGCCAGCGCGTCATGCACGACCTGCGCACAGCGGTCTACGGCCGGCTCCAGCGCATGTCGCTCGCCTTCTTCACCCGGACCCGCACCGGCGAGGTCCAGTCCCGCATAGCCAACGACATCGGCGGCATGCAGGCCACCGTCACCTCCACGGCCACCTCCCTGGTCTCGAACCTCACCAGCGTGGTCGCCACGATCATCGCGATGATCGCCCTGGACTGGCGCCTGACCGTCGTCTCGCTGCTGCTGCTCCCGGTCTTCGTGTGGATAAGCCGCCGCGTCGGCAACGAACGCAAGAAGATCGCCACCCAGCGTCAGCGCCAGATGGCGGAGATGGCCGCCACGGTCACCGAGTCCCTGTCCGTCAGCGGCATCCTGCTCGGCCGCACGATGGGCCGCTCGGACTCGCTCACCCGCGCCTTCTCGGAGGAGTCCGAGGGCCTGGTCGACCTCGAAGTCCGGTCGAACATGGCCGGCCGCTGGCGCATGGCCGTCATCTCGATCGTCATGGCCGCGATGCCCGCCGTCATCTACTGGACGGCCGGCATGACCCTGCACCTGGGCGGCCCGGACGTCTCGATCGGCACGATCGTCGCCTTCGTCTCGCTCCAGCAGGGCCTGTTCCGCCCGGCCGTCAGCCTGCTGTCGACCGGCGTCCAGATCCAGACCTCGCTGGCGCTCTTCGCCCGCATCTTCGAGTACCTCGACCTGCCGATCGACATCACCGAGCGCGAGAACCCGATCCACCTCGACACCATCAAGGGCGAAGTCCGCTTCGAGGACGTCGAGTTCCACTACGACGACAAGAGCGGCCCGATCCTCGACGGCGTCGACATCACCGTCCCCGCGGGCAACAGCCTCGCGATCGTCGGCCCGACCGGCGCCGGAAAGTCGACCCTCGGCTATCTCGTGCCCCGGCTCTACGACGTGACGGGCGGCCGGGTCACCCTCGACGGGGTCGACGTCCGCGACCTGGACTTCGACACGCTCGCGCGTGCCGTCGGAGTCGTCTCCCAGGAGACGTACCTCTTCCACGCGACGGTCGCCGACAACCTCCGCTTCGCCAAGCCGGACGCCACCGACGAGGAGCTGCACACGGCGGCGCGCGCGGCACAGATCCACGAGCACATAGCGGGCCTCCCCGACGGATACGACACGATCGTCGGCGAGCGCGGCCACCGGTTCTCCGGCGGCGAGAAGCAGCGCCTGGCCATCGCCCGCACCATCCTGCGCGACCCGCCGGTCCTCATCCTGGACGAGGCGACCAGCGCCCTGGACAACCGCACCGAGGCCGCCGTCCAGGACGCCATCGACGCCCTGTCGGCCAACCGCACCACGCTCACCATCGCGCACCGGCTGTCCACCATCCGAGGCGCCGACCAGATCGTGGTCCTCGACTCAGGGCATGTCGCGGAGCGGGGCACGCACGAGGAACTGCTCGATCAGGACGGGCGGTACGCGGCCCTCGTACGCCGGGATGCCCAACTGGAACCGACAAGCTGAAGATATGCCGGGTTTATGACCTTATGCGGGTTACCGTGCCCGCATGCAGATGAACACTCCGCCACGGAGCACGATTCGACTGACCCGCAGGGGCCGGGTCGCCCTCATCGCGACGGGGGCCGTCGTGGCCGGCACCGCCGTGGCGGTGCCGCTGCTGAGCCTGGAGAGCGAGGGGGAGTCCCGTCCGACGTCCCTGGTGATTCCGGAGGGCTGGCGTTCGGGCCAGATCTACGAAGCCGTGGACAAGGCCCTCGCACTGCCGGTCGGCAGCACGAAGAAGTCGATCGCGAAGGCCGGCCTGAAGCTGCCGAACGACGCGGAGGGCAACCCCGAGGGCTATCTCTTCCCGGCGACGTATCCGCTGGAGAAGAAGTCGACGCCCACGTCGCTGCTGTCGTTCATGGTCAACACCGCCAACAAGAAGTTCAACGGAGCCCCGGTCGCCGCAGGCGCCCAGCGCAACGCGATGAACGTCTACCAGGCCGTCACCATCGCGAGCATCGTGCAGGCCGAGGCGGCCACGAAGGCCGACATGGGCAAGGTGGCCCGGGTCATCTTCAACCGGCTGGAGCGGGGAATGCCGCTGCAGATGGACTCGACCATCAACTACGCGCTGAACCGCGCCACGTTGAAGACGTCGTCGAGCGACACCCGGGTCGAGAGCCCGTACAACTCCTACCAGCGCATGGGCCTGCCGCCCACCCCCATCGACAACCCGGGCGAGGACGCGATGCGCGCCGCGATCAACCCGCCCCCGGGTGACTGGCTGTACTTCGTCACCGTCAAGCCCGGCGACACCCGCTTCACGGCCAACTACGAAGAGCACCAGCGCAATGTCGCCGAGTTCAACGCGGCCCAGAAGGCCAGCACCCAGCCCAAGAAGTGACCACGAGAAGCGGCACCGGGCGACACCCGCCCTCCTGACGGGAAGTCGCCTGATGCCGGGCTCGGCGAGAGGAGACACGGCCGCCTGACGTGCTGTTCTCGCGCCAGGCCGCCCCGAGCCCCTCGCCCGGAACCGCCACGCCCTCAGCCCACAGGGGCGACCGCCCCCGTATCCACCGCTTCTCCCGCGAGCAGCCGCCTGATGTCCCGCACCGCCGCCCGCCCCGCCCGATTCGCTCCGATCGTGCTCGCGGACGGGCCGTAGCCGACCAGATGGATCCGTGGATCGGCGACCGCGCGCGTCCCCTCGATCCGGATCCCGCCACCCGGCTCGCGCAGCTTCAGCGGTGCCAGGTGGTCGATCGCGGCGCGGAAGCCGGTTGCCCAGAGGATGACATCGGCGTCCACATGGCGGCCGTCGGCCCAGTCCACGCCGTCGGGCGTGATCCGGTCGAACATCGGCTGCCGGTCGAGGACCCCGTCCGCGATCGCCTGCCGGATCGCGTCGTTCAGGGGCAGCCCGGTCACCGACACCACGCTCTTCGGCGGCAACCCCTGCCGCACCCGCTCCTCCACCAGCGCTACGGCCGCCCGCCCCACGTCCTCGGTGAACGGCCCCTCGCGGAACACCGGCGGACGCCGGGTCACCCACGTGGTCGCCGCCGCGTACGGAGCGAGTTCCATCAGATGCTGGGTACCGGACGCGCCCCCGCCCACCACGACCACCCGCAGCCCGGCGAACTCCTCGGGCCCCGGATACTGCGCGGTGTGCAACTGCCGCCCCCGGAACGTCTCTTGACCCGGATAGCGCGGCCAGAACGGCCGGTCCCACGTCCCCGTCGCATTGATCAGCGCCCGCGCCGACCACGTGACGTCCGGCCTCTCCAATCCCGCTGACCTCTCCGATCCCTCCGCCAGATCCACCCCGTCCGCCGTCTCGACGAGCAGTCGGCCGCCCGTGCCCTCCCGCACGGCCTTCACATCGACCGGCCGCCGTACCCGCAGGTCGAAGGCCTGCTCATACGCGGCGAAGTACTCGGCGATCACCTCGGCGGAGGGCCGGTCCGGATCCGCGTCCGTCAGCTCCATGCCCGGCAGCGCGTGCATCCCGTGCACCTTGCCGTACGTCAGCGACGGCCACCGGAACTGCCAGGCCCCGCCCGGCGCCGGCGCGTGGTCCAGCACCACGAAGTCGCGCTCCGGCTCGAAACCGGCGCGCCGCAGGTGGTACGCGCCGGCCAGTCCAGCCTGCCCGGCGCCGATGACGACCACGTCGACCTCACGCGTGTTGTTCACGTTTGTACGAACAGCACCGGCGCCATGGATCTTCCCCCGCGCTCAGCGTCCGCCGCTCACGAGCAGCGGCAGGCCGCCCTCCGTCCTCCCCTCGACCAGCCCGCGCGCCGCCAGCTCGGGCATCACGCCCTCCCCGAACCAGTACGCCTCCTCCAGATGCGGATATCCGGACAGCACGAAGTGCTCGACGCCCAGCGAGTGGTACTCCTCGATCAGGTCGGCGACCTCGGCATGGCTGCCGACCAGCGCGGTCCCCGCACCACCCCGGACGAGACCGACGCCCGCCCACAGGTGCGGATGGATCTCCAGCCGGTCCCGCGAACCGCCGTGCAGGGCGAGCATCCGCTGCTGCCCCACCGACTCACTGCGCCCGAGCGCGGACTGCGCGGCGGCGACGGTGTCCGGGTCGAGGTCGTCGAGGAGCCGGTTCGCGGTCGCCCACGCCTCGGCCGACGAGTCCCGCGAGATCGTGTGCAGCCGTACCCCGAACCGCACGTCCCGCCCCTCCCGCTCGGCGAGCCCGCGGATCCAGCCGATCTTCTCCTCGACCTGCGCCGGTGGTTCTCCCCAGGTGAGATAGACGTCCGCATGCCGGGCGGCAACCGGTCCGGCCGCCGCCGACGACCCGCCGAAGAACACCTGCGGCACCGGATCGGGCGGCAGCGCCGTCAGCCCGCCCTCGACCTGGTAGTGGACACCGTCGAAGTCGTACGGCTCTCCGCGCCACACCCCGCGTACGACCGACAGGAACTCGTCCGTGCGCGCGTACCGCTGGTCGTGATCGAGACGGTCGCCGAACCGCCGCTGCTCGGCCGAGTCGCCCCCGGTGACGACATTGAGCAACAGCCGCCCCCGCGTGACGCGTTGATAGGTCGCCGCCATCTGCGCGGCGAGCGTCGGTGAGATCACCCCGGGACGGAACGCCACCAGGAACTTCAGCCGTTCGGTGTGCTGCGCGAGGGCGACCGTCGTCAGCCAGGCGTCCTCGCACCAGGTGCCGGTCGGCGTCAGTACCGCCTCGAAGCCCAACTGCTCGGCCGCCTTGGCGATTTGAGCGAGGTACTCGATGTCCGGAGGCCGCACCCCGCGGACCGCGCCTGCGCGGTGGGGGCCGTAGGCGTGCCGGTCGACGAGCGTGCGACCGTCGCCGCCGGTCGGCAGGAACCAGTGCAGACGCACGCTCATGTCACGAACCTCCCGTGATGCGCGGAGCGGAGGTCGAAGCCGGCAGATCGTCGTTGTAGCGCGTGTCCACGAAGTCGGCGAAGTCCACCTTCCGCGGTATCAGCTTGAGTTGGGTGAAGGTGTCGGCGATCTGCTGCTCGGAGGCGATGAGCGGCTTGTCGACGGCGACCGGGACCCGGGTGGAGTTGGTCCGTTTCACCGACGCCAGCGCCACCTCGTACGGCAGCCCGGTGTCCTTCGCCCACACCTTGGCCCACTCCTCCTGGTGCGTGAACACCCAGGTCTGGGCGCGGCGCAGCCGGTCGAGGTAGTCCTTGATCGCGGCGGCCTTGCTCTTGTCCGCCAGCGCGCCGGGCGCCGCCACCTGGAAGGAGAGGCCGTTGGTCACGCCCTCGCCGGAGGTCAGGACGCGACCCTGTTTGGCCTGCAGGATCTGCGAGGTGTACGGGTCCCACACCGCCCACGCGTCGACCTTGCCGGAGACGAACGCGGCCAGCGCGTCGGCGGGCTGGAGGTACTTCACCTTGACGTCACTCAGGGAGAGCCCGGCCGCCCTGAGCGAGGCGACCAGTTGGAAGTGCGCGGACGAACCCTGCGCCACGGCGATGGACTTGCCCTTGAGCTGCTGGGGCCGGGAGAGCTTCGAGTCCTTCGGTACGAGGACGGCGTCCCCGTCGGACGTGCCGTGCCAGGCGGCCACCACCTTGATCTTCGAGTGGGCACCCGCCGCGAACACCGGTGGGGTGTTGCCGACCCCGCCGATGTCGACGGCCTTCGCGTTGACGGCTTCCAGGAGGGGCGGTCCGGAGGTGAACGTGGACCACTTGATCTTGTAGTCCAGGTTCTTGAGTTCACCGGCGGCCCGCAGTACCGCCTCCGAACCGCCCTTCTGGTCACCGACGTTGAGCGTGAGGGAGCCCTTGCCGTCGGTTCCGGTCGAGGTCTCGGCGGCCGAGTTCCCGCCGCAGGCGGCGAGCAGGAGAGTGAGGGGGAGCAGGAGAGCGAGGGGGAGGAGCGGAGCGGCGGGGACGAGACGTCGTCGCATGGGGGATCCGTTCTCGGTGACTGGAGTCGTGCGTGGGGGAGTTCAGGCGGCTTCGGCGGCGGTGTCGACGCCGAGGCGTTCCAGGAGTCCGGCGCGCAGCTCGGCGAACCGGGGGTCGGTGATGTCGCGCGGCCGGTCGAGGTCGATCCGCTGTTCGTGCGCGATGACGCCGTCGTCCATCACCAGGACCCGGTCGGCGAGCAGCACCGCCTCCTCGACGTCGTGGGTCACCAACAGGACGGCGCAGCCGCGCCGTTGCCACAGCTCGCCCACCAGTCGCTGGGCCTTGATCCGGGTGAGTGCGTCGAGCGCCCCGAACGGCTCGTCGAGCAGCAGCAGATCGGGCTCGCGCACCAGGGCCCGCGCCAGCGAGGCACGCTGCGCCTCGCCACCGGACAGCGTCCTGGGCCAGGCGTCGGCGTGATCCCCGAGCCCGACCTCCGCCAACGCCCCTTCCGCCACGGCCCGTTGGGGTTTCCCGGGCAGTCCGAGCAGGACGTTGCGCCACACCTTCTTCCACGGCATCAGCCGGGGAGCCTGGAACGCGACGGCCTTCCGGCGCGGGACGAGCACGGTGCCCTTGATGTCCCGGTCGAGCCCGGCGAGGATCCGCAGCAGCGTTGACTTGCCGCAGCCGCTGCGGCCCAGCAGTGCCACGAACTCGCCCTGCTGCAGGTCGAGTCGGAGCCGGTCGATGACGGGCCGGCCGTCGAAGGAGCGGGTCAGCTCCTCGACGCGCACCGCCTGCGCGGCCACCGGTGAGGGGGGCGCCGGCCGGCTGGTCACCGGCCCGTGAACGTCGGTCGCCATTGCAGCAGCAGCCTTTCGAGGGTGCGGACGAGGAAGTCGGCCAGCAGGCCGAGGAAGGCGTAGACGATCAGGCAGACGACGATCACATCGGTCTGCAGGAAGTCACGCGCCTGCACCATGAGGAAGCCGATCCCGGCGTCGGCGTTGATCTGCTCGGCGAAGACGAGCGCCAGCCAGGCGATCCCGAGGGAGTAGCGCAGCCCGGTCATCGCGTTGGGCAGCGCGCCCGGCAGCACGACATGCCGTACGAGCCCCCAGCGGGACAGCCCGAGCGACTCGCCGGCCTCGATCAACTGGCTGTCCACGCCCCGGATTCCGGCGTAGACGTTGAGGTAGAGCGGGAAGGTCACGCCGAGCGTGATGACGGCGACCTTCGGGGCCTCGCCGATGCCGAACCAGATGATGAACAGCGGGATCAGTCCCACGAACGGCACGGTCCGCAGCATCTGCACCGGGGCGTCCACCAGGTCCTCGCCGATCCTGAACAGGCCGGAGACGAGGGCGAGTCCGGTGCCGATGACGGTTCCGAGCAGCAGTCCCAGGGCCACCCGCTGGAGCGAGGTGGCCATCGCGGAGGTCAGTGAACCGCTGTCGATCAGATCCCAGCCGACATGGGCGATCCGCCCGGGCGACGCGAGTACGTCGGAGGTCAACACGCCCGTAGAGCTGAGGAGTTGCCACAGTGCGAGCAGGGCCAGGGGGCCGGTGGTGCGACGCAGCCAGCGGGGGACACGGCTGCGGCGCGAGGAGGTGGGGACGAGGGGGACGAGTTCGGGTGGAGCGACGGCACCCGACTCGGCCGTAGAAGGAGAAGGGGAAGGAGAAGAGGGGGATGAGGATGAGGATATGGCGGAAATGTCGGGCCCGGAGGGGTCGGGTGGTGCATGGCTGATGCTCATGGGTGCTCCACGGGTGGGGGAGAGCGTCCGGTGGGGAGGGAGGTACGCCTCAGTGCCGCCGCGTCACGACGATGTGTGCGGGCGCGACGGAGTGCGGGGGTGAGGCGGGAGAAGGCGTCAGTGGCCGCGGCGACACGCGGCGGAGGCCACCCGCAGCAGGTCGATGTGACCGCGCGTGGTGAGCAGAGCTGAACGCAACATGCGGCAGAAAATAGGTCAGATGGCGTGCCACGGTCAACGGTGTCTCGCGGACTGGACCCTCCGTATCACGGTCCGGGCGGCCCGAAGCGGACGGCGAGTCCGCCGCATGGGCCAGGATGGAGACATGTCTGCTGCCTTCACCACCCGCGTCCTGAACGTCACCACCGGTTCGAGGGAGCGGGTCATGGACCTCACCCGCGACTGCGAGGCGTTCCTGAGGGAGGCCGCCGCCGGCCGCGACGGCCTCCTCAACCTCTTCGTCCCGCACGCCACCGCGGGCATCGCGGTCCTCGAAACGGGTGCAGGCAGCGACGACGACCTCCTCGCCGCCCTCCACACCCTCCTTCCCGCCGACGACCGCTGGCAGCACCGCCACGGCAGCCCCGGCCATGGCCGCGACCACGTCCTGCCGGCGTTCGTACCGCCGCACGCGACGTTGCCGGTGGTGGGCGGACGGCTGGAACTGGGGACGTGGCAGTCGGTGTGCCTGGTCGACACGAACAGGGACAACCCCGACCGGAAGGTACGGCTCACCTTCCTCGCGGGGTCGTGACGCCGTCCGTGGTCCCTGAGCGCCGACCCGGCTCGGGCCGCCCGGCCCGGTGACCGTTCCGGGCGGCCCGAACCGCCTTGGTCAGGTGGTGAAGCGGTGGGTGCCGGAGCCGACCCGGTACACCGCGCAGCCGTCCTCCTGGCGCAGGTAGGTCCCGTGCGTGTGGGTCACCGCGTCCGGGGAGGACGCGGGGATCCACACCTCGGCGGTCGTGTTCGGCGGCACCTCGCAGGTCAGCGTGAACCGGCCGGACCGCAGCCGCCAACGGGTCGAGACCGGGCCGTGGACCGAGGTGAACGTGGCGCCGGCGGTGGTGACGGCGCCTCCGGGGCGGGGGCGGACGACGATCTCGCGGTAGCCGGGCCGGCCCGCCGAGATGCCGGCGATGTTCGTGTACATCCATTCCCCCACAGAGCCGTAGGCGTAGTGGTTGAAGGAGTTCATGCCCGCGTCCTGGAAGCTGCCGTCGGGCCGGATGGAGTCCCAGCGTTCCCACATCGTGGTGGAGCCCCGGTCGATCTGGTAGCCCCAGCTGGGGAAGGAGCGCTGTTGCAGCAGGCGGTAGGCGACGTCGGTGTGGCCTGTGTCGGTGAGGACGGGCAGGAGCCGGGGAGTGCCGAGGAAGCCCGTCGACAGATGCCAGTCCTTGGCCTCGATCAGGGCGACGAGGCGGTCGGCCGCCGCCGTCCGTGACGCGTCCGGCAGCAGGTTCATCGACAGCGCCAGGACGTAGGCCGTCTGCGTATCGCCCTTGATCCTGCCCTCGGAGGTGAGGTACGCGTTCTGGAAGGCCGTGCGTATCCGCTCGAAGAGATCGGCGTACGGGGCGGCGTCGACGCCGAGTTCGCCGGCCATGCGGGCCGCGAGGTCGGCGCTGTGCGCGAAGTACGCGGTGGCGATGACGTCCTTGGGGGTCTCGTCCTCGACGTTCAGCCAGTCGCCGTATCCCTGGTCCGGGCGCAGCAGCCGGTCGCTGTTCTTCTCCAGGTACGTCAGCCAGGTCTGGACGGACGGCCAGGCGTCGACGAGGACTTGGCGGTCGCCGTACGCCTGGTAGAGGGACCAGGGCACCGTGACACCCGCGTCGCCCCAGCCCGCCGTGCCGTTGCCGACCGTGCCGACCATCGGCGCCACGTCCGTGAAGGAGCCCTCCGCGGTCCGGGAGTCGCGGAGGTCGACGAGCCACTTGGACAGGAAGCGGGCCGATTCCATCGTGTAGGCGGCCGTGGGCGCGAAGACGTTGATGTCTCCCGTCCAGCCGAGCCGTTCGTCGCGTGCGGGTGTGTCGGTCGGCACGGAGAGGAAGTTGCCGCGCTGGCCCCAAGTGATGTTGTGGTGCAGCTGGTTGAGCATCGGTACGTCGGTCTCGAAGTCGAGGGTGAAGGGTGCGGACGTATGCATGACGCGTCCGGTGACGGTCCGCGTCGACGGCGTGCCCGGGAATCCGGTCACCTCCACGTACCGGAACCCGTGGAAGGTGAACCGGGGCTCGTAGACCTCCTCCTTCCCGCCGCCCTTGAGGGTGTACGTGTCGGTCGCCGCCGCGGTCCGCAGGTTCGCGGTGTAGAGGGTGCCGTCGGGGTTGAGCACCTCGGCGTGTCTGAGCCGGACGGTCGTGCCCGCGTCACCCGACACCCGCAGCCGCACCGAGCCGACCATGTTCTGCCCCAGGTCCAACACGTGGACGCCGGGCCTGGGTTGGGTCACGGTCTTCGGCGTCAGCTCTTGCTCCACCCGCACCGGACCGTCCACCTGCGCGACGATCAGATCGGGGCCGATGTCGCCGACGCCGCCCATGCGCCGTACGGCGAGCCAGCCGGTGTCGTCGAAGCCGGGTGAGGCCCAGCCGGGTGTCTCCTTGCGGGCGTCGTACGTCTCGCCGTTCAGGAGATCGGCGGCGACGATCGGTCCGGCGGCGGCCCGCCAGTCGGCGCCCGACACGATGCGCTCGCTCGTCCCGTCCGCGTACTCCACCTCCAACTGCGCCAGCAGCGCAGGGACTTGACCGTACTGGCCGGGCCCGAACATGCCCACGTTGCCCGCGTACCAGCCGGGCGCCAGATACGCCCCGATGGCGTTGGCGCCGGGCCGCAGAAGCCCGGTGACGTCGTACGTCCGGTACTGCACACGGGTGCGGTAGTCCGTCCAGCCGGGAGCGAGCTGGTCGACGCCCACCCGGCTGCCGTTGAGGTGGCTCTCGTACAGGCCGAGCGCGGTGGCGTACAGCCGGGCGCGGGCCACCTTCCCGCGCTTCAGCCGGAATTCATGCCGCAGTTGCGTGACGGCGTACGACACGGGGACGACCCGCCCCCACGGTCCGCCGCCCCAGGCCGCCGCCACCCGGACCGCCGGCCAGCCCGCGTCGTCGAACTCCAACTCCCGCCATCCGGCGGCGGGTTCCTGGTCCGTGGCCTTCCAGGAGGCGTCGGTGAACACCTTCTCCTCGCCGGAGGCGGTCCGGACGACCAGGACCGCGATGAGCCCCGCCGGGCCTTCGGTCGCGTTGGTGGCGGCGACGGCGATAACGTTGTCACCGGCTCGCACGCGTGCCAGTACGTCGATCACCGCCGGGCGTTTCCAGTCCTCGTTGTCGGTGTCGAGATCGGTGTGCGCGACCTCGACTCCGTTCAGCGAGACGGCATATACGTTGTCGGCGGTGATGGCGAGGGTGGCCGACGTGATGCCGTCGGGCAGGCGGGCGGTACCGCGGAACCAGCGGGTGGCCGCCGGAACGCTGCTCGCCGGATCACCCTCGGGGAACCAGATCCAGGAACCGCCCTCGAAGGACGGCGCGTCCACGAGGCTCGCCGGTGCGGAAATCCAGTCGGCGTTCCACTGCCGGGTGTTCATCAGGCCGGTCTCCCACCACGAGGGCGCGCTCCAGCCGGAGACGTGCCCGTCGCCGTCCCACACGCGTACGGACCAGTGGTAGCGCGTACGGGGCTTGAGGGCGGGACCTCCGTAGGACACCAGAACGGACTCGCCGGACGTGACCTTCCCGCTGTCCCAGACGTCCGGGCGGGACAGGCCCGACGCGGTGGTGGCGACGCGGATCTGGTAGGCGCTCTGGCGCACATCCACCCCGTCGGACGTCAACGGCCAGCTCAGCCGGGGGCGTTGGGCATCGATCCCCAGTGGGTGCTGGACGTACTCCACGGTCGGCGCCGCGACGAGCAGTCCGCCGCCCTGTGTCTGTGCCGCTGTCTGTGCCTGCGCCTGGCCGGATGCCGGTGCGGCCGTCGCCGGCGCGCTGTCCATGGCCGCTGCCGCGACCGTGGCGACCGCGCCCGCGAGCATGTTCCTCCTGCTGATCATGACGACTCCTCACTCGCACGGAATGGAATGAATCGATTCATTACCGAGAGGCGTGGGTAACGTAGAGCCTGGTGAGGTCGGGGTCAATCGTCTGCAACTGTTTTCTTGACACGGATACTTCGCGATTTTCCCCGGACGAAGGCGACGCGCAAGGTGGCGGCGAGGTGATTGAACGGTTTCAATCGCAGCCCTGAGTACGGGACTTGGCGCGGGTGCTGCCGGGTCACCCCGGTCGTGCTCACCGGATCCGGGAAAGACGCCGACTCGCCTGCCGCCTGGGCGAGTTGTGGCGTCCCGTGGGCGATGCTGGATGCTTCCGCACAGTGCTTCGGGCGGGCGTCGCACCGTACGTCCGCCTCAGAGGAACCGACACAGGGGAAGATCCTTGCAGCAGTCCTCGCGTAGAAGATCCCGCCGGAAGACGCTGGCCGGGATCCTGGCCGGGGGCGCCATGGCCGCCGGCTGTTTCGCCGTCATGCCGTCGACGGCGCAGGCCGCGCAGCCAGCGCAGTCCTCGGACGGTGACCGCCAGACCTCCTTCGCCGACGCGGCCGAGGAGTTCGGCGTACCGCTGCCCGTGCTCCTCGCCGTGTCGTACCAGGAGTCGCAGTGGGACGACCACGACGGGCACTACAACACCTCCGGCGGCTACGGCCCGATGAACCTGACGGACGTCACCGCGCAGATGGTGCCCGGGGGCGCGGCCGGTGCCGCGGGCCGGGGTGATCTCGCCGGGCTGACGGCGGACCCGGCCCTGCACACCCTCGACGCGGCGGCCAAGCTCATCGGCGCCCCGGCCGCGAGGCTGCGCACCGACGACCGCGAGAACATCCGGGCCGGTGCCGCGCTACTCGCCTCCTATCAGCGGGAGTTGACGGGCAAGGGGTCCGCCGACCCGGCCGACTGGTACGGCGCGGTGGCCGAGTACAGCCGGTCCTCGGACCGGAGGGCCGCACAGCTCTTCGCCGACCGCGTCTTCACGACCGTGGCCTCGGGCGCCGCGCGCACCACCGTCGACGGACAGCGCGTCCGGCTCGCGGCGCAGGGCGCGGTCCACCCGGAGACCCGGCAACTGTCCGCCCTGAAGCTGAAGGCCGCGCCGACGGCCACCGACACGGAGTGCCCGCGCACGGTCGACTGCACGTTCCTCGCCGCGGCCGCCTCGAACGGCCAGGTGGCGGGCCGTCCCGGCGACGGCGTGCGGATCAAGTACATCGTCCTGCACGACACCGAGTCGTCCTACGACGCCGCGATCAAGACGTTCCAGACCGTGGGCTCCGGCGACTCCGCGCACTACGTCATGCGGGCCTCGGACGGGGCCGTCACGCAGATGACCCACACCAAGGACATCGCGTTCCACGCCGGCAACTACTGGTTCAACATGCACTCGATCGGCATCGAGCACGAGGGCTACGCCGCGCACGGCGCCACCTGGTACTCGCAGGCGCAGTACCGGGCGACGGCCGATCTGGTGCGGTACCTCGCCAGGAAGTACGACATCCCGCTCGATCGCGAGCACATCATCGGCCACGACAACGTGCCCGGCCCGCAGGACAGTTACGTGCCGGCCATGCACTGGGACCCCGGTCCGTACTGGGACTGGACGAGGTTCATGGACATGGTCGCCCCGTCGAAGGCGCGGCACCCGCAGAGCGCGTCCCGGCACACCCCGAAGGTGGGTTCGGCGGTCACCGTCAGCCCCCGGTTCGCGACCAACCGCCAGACCGTCCAGATCTGCCCGGCCGACGACCCCACGGGCGCCACCACCGCCTGCACCGAGACCACCGCACCCGCCAACTTCCTTCCGGTGCGCACCGGTCCGAGCGCCGACGCGCCCCTCTTCGCCGACCCGGCCGTCCACCCCGGCGCGACCGCGGGCACCGACTCGATCCACGACTGGGGCAGCACCGTCCAGGCGGGCCAGCAGTTCGTGGTCGCCGGAGTCCGCGGCGACTGGACCGCCATCTGGTTCAGCGGCTCGAAGGTGTGGTTCCACAACCCCGGCGGCAGCAACACCCGCCCCGCGCCGGGCGCCAGGATCCTCCATTCCGGCGACCTGCCCGCGACCCTCTACGGCTCCGGCTACCCGCAGCCCTCGGAGTACCCCTCGGGTCTCTCCCCGTCCACCCAGAAACCCCTGACCGTCTACGGCTTCCCGGCGGGCCAGGCCTACGTCGCCACCCAACCTCCCGTCAGCGCCGACGACTTCTTCGTCTCGGGCGACACCTACGTCACCGGCGCCGCCATGTACTACACCATCCAGTACAACCACCGGGTCGTCCTGGTCGACGCCTCCCAGGTGTCCTGACACGGGCGGTGCGGGCAGCACACGTGAGTGCCGCCCGCACCGGTGCACGCTCTTCGGCGAGGCGTTCTGCGAGGATCACCCCATGAGCGACAACCCCCAACGCCTCGTCACCGTCGACCGCACCGCCCTCGGCCGCTTCACCGCGACCAACGCGCGCGGCGGCACGATCGACTTCGGTACCGCCGTCGGTGGCGGTACCGAGTTCACCCCGGTCGAGCTGCTGCTCGCCGCGATCGGGGGCTGCACCGCCGCCGATGTCGACGTGGCGACCACGCGGCACGCGGAGCCGGACGGGTTCACCGTCACGGTCACCGGAAACAAGGTCAGCGACGACCTGGGCAACCGGATGACCGATCTCGCGGTCACCTTCGCCGTGACCTTCCCGGAGGGGGAGGCCGGGGACCGGGCGCGCGCGATCCTGCCCCGGGCCGTCACCGTCTCGCACGAGCGGCTGTGCACGGTCAGCCGCACGGTGGAGACCGGCACGCCCGTCACCACGACGATCAAGGACGCCTGACCCTCCCGTCCCCGTCCACGAGGTTGTCTGTGACGCCGTCGCCTCCGGCGTCACAGCGACCTCCGAAGTGGTGCTCGGACACGGCGGCGATCCCGGAGCGGACCGAGGGATCGCCGCTCTCTGCGCGGGAGTTGAGTCCACGGCGGCGGAGGTTCGGCCTCAGGTGACAGGAGACCGACGGCCGCCACGGCGGGCCGGCATCGAAACGTATCCTGAGGTCGGTCCCGACCCCCGGTACGCGATGGAAGGCTGGTCCGCACCTCACGTGAGAAGTCGTCCCCCGCACCGTCAGAGCAGCAGGCCCACGATGCGCGACGTCGCGGAGCGGGCCGGAGTCGCCGTCGTCACCGTCTCCCGCGTCGTCAACGGCGTCGGCACGGTCCGCGAGGAGACCGCCGAGCGCGTGCACGCGGCGATCACCGCGATCGGCTACCAGCGCAACGAGATCGCGCGCTCGCTGCGCCCCGGCCAGAACTCCATGACCCTCGGGCTGCTCCTCGGCGACCTCACCAACCCGTTCTACGCCTCCCTCGCCAAGGCCGCCGTCGAGGTCGCCAACGAGGCCGGTTACGCGGTCCTGTTGAGCACCGCGGACGAGGATCCCGAGGTCGAGCGCCGGGCCGTGGGCGAGCTGATCGGCCGCCGTGTCGCCGGGCTCATCATCGTCCCCGACCAGGGCGACCACGCCTTCCTGGACGAGATCAACGGCCACGACCAGGTGCCCATCGTCTTCGTGGACCGGCCGGCCACCGGTGTCGAGGCCGATGTCGTCCTGGTCGACAACGAGGACGGCGGGTACCGGGCCACCCGGCACCTCCTCGACCAGGGTCACAGCCGTATCGCGATCCTGGTCGCGCCCTCCTACTACAGCACCGGCCGACGGCTGCGCGGCTACCGCAAGGCCCTGCGCCGCGGCGGCGTCGAGCCCGACGACAGCCTCGTCGTCACCCTGCGCCGCGGCACCGCCGAGGAGGCCGAGGGCGCCACCCGCGCCCTGCTCACCTCGGCGAACCCGCCCACCGCGGTCTTCTCCACCACGGGTTTCCTCACCGAGGGCGTCCTGCGCGCCTGCCGCGACCTCCAAGTCGCCGTCGCCGTCGTGGGGTTCGACGACTTCAAGCTCGCCGACATGCTCCCCACCCCGGTCACCGTCGTCACCTCCGACACCGGGGAACTCGGCCGCCGGGCCGCCCGCATCCTGCTGGACCGCATCGACGGCGACGACAGCCCCTCCCACCGGACCGTCCTCCCGGTGCGGCTGATCGCACGCGGCACCGGGGAGATCGGCCACCCGTAACGTCAGTACAGGATCCGCCACTTGGCGCGCGGCCAGGCGAGCACGGCGTAGAGCTGGACCAGGGCCGCCTGCTGGATGGCCTGGGTGCCGCCGGACGAGTCGAAGTGCACGAGGCCGGTCGCGGGATCACGCATCGTGTCCCACACCCGGTCGGCGTAGTCGGCCATCGCCCGGTGGTAGGTGTCCTTCCCGGTCACCGACTCCAGCAGCAGAAGGTTCTTGAAGAAGATCGAGTTGAAGTACACCGGCTGGGTGAACAGCCGCCCCTGAGTCACGTAGTAGGCGTACGCGGCGGCGGCGACCTGCTCCGCCCGGCGCAAGTAGGCGCGGTCGCGGGTGACTTGGTAGAGCAGCACGGCCACACCGACCGGCACTCCCTGGTTGTAGGACCAGAGCGTCTTCTCGATCGTCCCCCGCAGGTCGAGGTGGTCCCAGTACAGGCCGTTCGGGCTCCGCAGATGCGTGTTCGTCCAGTCGTGGAAGCGCCTCGCCCAGTCCAGGTAGCCGGCCTCGCCGGTGATCTGGTGCAGTCGCAGGGCGAGTTGGGCTCCCGGCATGTTCGAGACGGTGTTGCGGTCCTGGCTCCACTCGGCCTGCGTCCAGAAGACCCCGCCCGGGGCGGCGTGACCGCTGTCGGTGTCCCAGCCGGACCTGACCAGCGCGAAGATCTCCTTCGCGCGGGCCAGTGCGGCGGCGTCCCCGGTCTGCAGATACCGCTGGACCTTCGCCAGCCCGACCCATTCGTTGTCGTCGTAGAACATGTCGCCGCCCGCCCCGTACGGCGCGACCGGGTAGGAGGCGTACCCGGGCAGCTTCGTCGTGCCGCCGCCCGCGTTCCAGTAGTGCTCCTGGGCCGCCGCCCGCCGGGCCAGTTCCGGTTCGAACTCCCGGTCCATGACGGTGAGATCGAGTGCGGCGATGTGCACCTGTGAGAAGGGCCATTCGTACGAGTACGGGTTGTCGTCGGCCGCGGCCGGGACCTGCTCGCGGACCAGGCCGGAGCCGTCGGTCGCGTCGAGGTGTCCTCTCAGGGCCGCGTACAGGGCCGTGGCCCGGGACAACGCCCGTGCGGAGCCCGGTCGTTCGGCCGCGTGGGCGGGTGCGGCGGCCGTCGCCGTCAGGGCGGCCAGGCCGGAGCCGATCATCACTCGCCGGGAGGGACGCGGGGACATGAGGCCTCCAAGGGTGCGGGTGAGGGAAACGTTGTCATCGACACAGGAGGCCGTCAACGCGGCTGACCGGACAGGCAGTTCACTCCCCGCGGGATTTAAGTCCGGACCATTGACGGTGACGCCGGGCTGATGGAACCTGCACGATGGTTACGTTTCCACAGGTGAGTTCGTCCGGCCCCACACGGCGAAACAGGAGACAACGAGATGACCGTCCCGTCCCTCGTCACCAGACGTCTGAGCGCCGCTCTCACGATGGCGCTGCTGCTCGCCCTCGTCCCGGCCCTGCTGGTGCTGCGCGCCGCGCCGCCCGCGCAGGCCCTCGACAACGGCCTTGCCAGGACACCCCAGATGGGCTGGAACGACTGGAACGCCTTCGGCTGCGACGTGACCGAGCAACTCGTCGAGCAGACCGCCGACTACCTCGTCTCCTCCGGGCTGAAGGACGCCGGATACCAGTACGTCAACATCGACGACTGCTGGATGACCTCGGCCCGCAACTCCGCCGGCCAACTCGTCCCCGATCCCCTCAAGTTCCCCGACGGCATCAGCGGCACCGCCGCCTACGTCCACGGCAAGGGCCTCAAACTCGGCATCTACGAGAGCGCAGGCACCGCCACCTGCGCCGGCTACCCGGGCAGCCTCGGCCATGAACAGACGGACGCCGACAGCTTCGCCGCGTGGGGTGTGGACTACCTCAAGTACGACAACTGCAACCACCAGAACGTGCCCGACCAGCAGCGCTACACCGCGATGCGCGACGCGCTCGCGAACACCGGCCGCCCGATCGTCTACAGCCTCTGCAACTGGGGCCTCGCCGACGTGTGGACCTGGGGCGCGGGCGTCGGCAACAGCTGGCGCACCACCGGCGACATCAACGTCGACTTCGCCACGGTGACGTCCATCTACAAGGCGAACGTGAAACTCGCCGCGTACGCCAAGCCGGGCGCCTGGAACGACCCCGACATGCTGGAGGTCGGCAACGGCATGTCGTTCACCGAGGACCGCTCCCACTTCAGCCTCTGGTCGGAGATGGCCGCCCCGCTGATCGCGGGCACCGACCTGCGCAAGGCCTCCGCCGCGACCCTCTCGCTCTACGGCGACAAGGACGTCATCGCCGTCGACCAGGACTCCCTGGGCAGACAGGGCACCGAGATCGCCAACTCCGGTGGCCTGCACGTCCTCACCAAGTCCCTCGCCGACGGCGACGTCTCGGTGGTCCTCTTCAACGAGAACTCCGCCGCCGCCACCATCACCACCACCGCGACGGCGGCCGGCCTCCCCGCCGCCTCCTCGTACCGGCTCGACAACCTCTGGTCGCACGTCGTCAGCAGCACCGGCGGCTCGATCTCGGCGAGCGTCCCCGGCCACGGCTCGGTCATGTACCGGGTCTCCGTCGGCAGCGGCACCAGCGTCGGCGGCACCCGCCCGCTGATCAGCGCCTCCTCCAACCGCTGCCTCGACGCCTACAACGGCGACACCACCCCCGGCACCAAGATCGAGATCTGGGACTGCAACGGCGGCACCAACCAGGCCGTGACCCTCACCGCCGCCGGTGAACTCCGGCTCTACGGCGGCACCCAGTGCCTGGACGCCTACGACAACCAGACCGGCAACGGCACCAAGGTGCAGCTCTACGGCTGCAACGGCGGCGCCAACCAGAAATGGACCGTCAACCCCAACGGCACCGTCACCGGCACCCAGTCGGGCCTCTGCCTCGACGTCACGGGCGGCGACCAGCCCGCGGGCAACGTCAACGGCACCCCGCTGGAGCTCTGGTCCTGCAACGGCGGCGCCAACCAGCAGTGGCGCCTGGGCTGACCGCCCGCGATCCCCCCACCCCGATGGAGCCGCCATGACATCCACAGCAGTGCGCGTCCGCGGCACCGCAGCCGCCCTGACCGCCGTCCTCGCCCTTCTCGTCCCGGCCCTGGGCGGCACCGCGGTCGCCGACGCGCAGGCGGGCGTGTGCAACAAGTACTGCGACGCCCGCGATCCGGCCCTCTCCCCGGGGGACCGGCAGCCGGTGAGCGCGAGCATCTACTCCCGCTCCATCACCCTGCACTTCGACGACACCGACGCGATGGGCTGGGCCTCGATCACCAACGGCAGCCCCGGTGACGAGGTCTGGCTCGACCGCTCCTTCGACGGCGGCCGCACCTGGAGCTCGGGCAGCAAGCTCGGCGACACCACCATCCCCGCCGGCCAAGGGGGTTGGCGCACGCTGATGTACAACGTCGACGACTGGAACGCCCTCGGCGTCGGCGCGCTGCGGGCCTGCGGCAAGGCGGGTGACCGCGCCGAGATCGCCTGCACGCCCTGGGCCCGCACGACGTGGAACGCGGGCAGCCGGTCAACTGCCGCCGCCACGGCGCTGATGCAGTCGTACAACCTGGGCACCGGCCTCTTCGACACCACCGGCTGGTGGAACTCGGCCAACGCCCTGACCGCCCTCATCGACAACATCCGCGTCACCGGCATGGGCAGCTACACGTACGCGATCGCCACCACCTACGACCGCAACATCGGCGCCCAGGGCGGCAACTTCACCAACGACTACATCGACGACACGGGCTGGTGGGGACTGGCCTGGGTCGACGCCTACGACCTCACCGGTGACTCCCGCTACCTCAGTACCGCCCGCGCGGACGCCGATCACATGGCCCGCTACTGGGACAGCACCTGCGGCGGCGGGGTGTGGTGGAGCACCGCGAAGACCTACAAGAACGCCATCGCCAACTCCCTCTACCTGGAGCTGAACGCGGCCCTGCACAACCGCGTCGCGGGCGACACGACGTACCTCGGCCGGGCCAACGCCGAGTGGTCGTGGTTCAAGGGCAGCGGCATGATCAACGGCTCTCACCTGGTCAACGACGGCATCAACCTCTCGACCTGCGGCAACAACGGCGACACGACGTGGTCGTACAACCAGGGCGTGCTGCTCGGCGGTCTGTCGGAGCTGTACCGGGCGACGGGGGACTCCTCCCTGCTCACCACCGGCCGTCAGATCGGGGACGCCTCGACCACGTCCGCGGCCCTCAACTCCGGTGGGATCCTCCGGGAACCGTGCGAGGCGAACGGGTGCGGCGGTGACGGGCCCTCCTTCAAAGGGGCGTACCTGCGCGGTCTGAGCGCGTTCAACTCCCGTCTGTCCGACCGCCCTTACACCTCCTACATCAAGCGTCAGGCCGACAGCGCGTACGCGAACGACCGCAACTCCCTCGACGCGTACGGCCTGCACTGGGCCGGACCGCTGGACTCGACCGACGCGGCCCGGCAGCAGAGCGCGCTCGACCTGATGAACGCGGCGAACTGACGCCTCGTCACCTCGGATCGGGTCACCCCTCCCCGGTGAGGAGCCGTCGCGGATTGGCGATGCGGAAGGCGTACGCGGCGGCTCCGCCCAGGCCGTACCCGGGGTGCCGGGGCGGTTCGGCGTAGGGCCGGTCCGAGCCCTGGACCACGGCGTCGACACCGAGGGCGCGCACGATGGCCTCGACGGCGGTCGGGCCGTAGGACGAGGTCTCGACGAACATGCCGGGGTCGGTGGGCTGCTGGTGGCCGGACCGGGCGGTGAAGCGTTCGCCGTGGAGCGGGGCGAGGCCGGCCAGCAGGGCGAAGCAGACCCGCAGGCGCGGATGGCGGGGGCGGCCGAAGGCGCGGAACGCGTGCCAACTGGCGTGCATCTGCTGGACGTAGGGGACCATCGCGGGCCACCAGGCGGGGTCCGCCGAGGAGCCGGGCGCGGGGCCGGGGTGGACGAAGAGCGGCAGGTCGCGCTCTTCGAGGAGGTCCAGGAGCGGCGCGCAGCGGGCGTAACCGCCCGCGTCGGCAAGGGAGTCGGCGGGTAGCTGAAGGCCCGCGAAGCCCCGGTCGAGGTCCTTGGCGGTGGCCTCGGCGTCGATGTCCCGCACACAGGCAGCGGCCCAGGCGCCGAACGGCTCCGGGAGCGAGGCCGCGCCCTCGTGGTAGGCGTCGAGCAGGGGCCGCGCCTCGGCGGCCGGCAGCCACTCCACGCCGATCGGGGCGGACAGCGAGACGAGGACCCGGCCGAGACCGTCGGCGACGGCGAGGTCCGCGCGCCGGGCGACGTCGTGGTCGGCGGGCGTGATCCCGAACGGCGGCTCACCGTCCAGGTACAGCGTCCAGCCGTCCAGGAACGGCGGTTCGCGGCGGGCGCGCAGCGCCGTCACCAGCGAGGGGGTCCACAGATGCTGGTGTACGTCGACGTTGGTCATGTCGCTTCTCCCGCCAAGGCGTTCAGTGTGCTCGAACAGCGTCTGTCCGTCCGCGACGACCCAGGCGACCAAGAGCGTCTCCCCACGTCCCGTCACGGGTGAACCTAGCGCCTGGGCCCGCGATGATCGAGTGGTGTGGAGCAGGGGCCGGGCGTACCGTCGAACGGTGGGCAGCAGGCGGACGGAACCGTCCGCCGGACCCCGTGAGCGCGGTTTTCCATGAGCAACCCCCAGCACGCCTCCCCAGCTCGGACCACCACCCCGGACACCGGCGGTGGCGGCAGCACGATGGCGCTGCTGGTGATCGCGTCCTGTCAGCTGATGGTGGTCCTCGACATCACCATCGTGAACATCGCGCTGCCGCACATCCAGAGTTCGCTGGGCTTCTCCACCACCAGCCTCGCCTGGGTCGTCAACGCGTACACCCTCACCTTCGGCGGTCTGCTGCTCCTCGGCGGGCGGGCCGGGGACATCCTCGGCAGGCGACGGGTGTTCGTGTTCGGGGTGCTGCTCTTCGTACTCGCCTCGCTGCTCGGCGGGTTGTCCCAGAACGCCGGTCAACTCCTCGCCGCACGCGCCGTGCAGGGCGTCGGCGGTGCCATCGCCTCGCCGACCTCCCTCGCCCTGATCAGCACCACGTTCCGTGAAGGCCCGGAACGCAACCGGGCGTTCGGGGTCTTCGCCGGTGTCTCGGCCGGCGGTGGCGCGATCGGGTTGCTGATGGGCGGCATCCTCGTCGAGTGGCTGAACTGGCGCTGGGTCCTCTTCGTCAACGTCCCGATCGGACTGCTCATCGTCCTCGCCACCCCGCGCTGGATCAAGGAGTCCGCACGCCACCCGGGCCACTTCGACATCACCGGCGCGCTGACCTCCACGGTGGGCGTGGTGTTCCTGGTCTACGGCTTCATCCGGGCCGCGCAGGAGGGCTGGCGGGACTGGCTCACCCTGGCCTCGTTCGGCGCGGCCGTGGTCGTCCTCGCCCTGTTCGTGCTGGTCGAGCGGCGCTCCCGGCAGCCGATCACCCCGCTGCACATGTTCCGCGACCGCAACCGCGCCGGGACCTACGGCATCATGCTCTGCCTCGCCGCCGCGATCTTCGGCATGTTCTTCTTCCTCACGCTCTTCGTGCAGGACGTGCTGGGCTTCAGCCCGCTCGTGGCCGGCTTCGCCTTCCTGCCGGTCAGCGCGGTGATCGCGGTCGGCGCGGGCCTGGCCTCGCGGTTCCTGCCGACGTACGGACCCAAGCCGTTCATGGTGGCGGGCGCGGTCCTCGCCGCGGCGGGCCTGTCCTGGCTGACGCTGACGGACGTCCACTCCACCTACCTGGGCAGTGTCCTCGGGCCGATGCTGGTGTTCAGCCTGGGCATGGGCATGGAGTTCGTGTCACTGACCCTGATGGCGCTCTCCGACGTGCCCGTCCAGGAGACCGGCGCGGCCTCCGGACTCCTCAACGTCATGCAGCAGGTGGGCGGTTCGCTCGGGCTGTCCATCCTGGTCACGATGTTCGGCACGGCCAGCCGCAACGAGGCGAGGGACCGCATCCCCGCGTTCCTGTCCCAGGCGACCCCGGCCGAACGCCTCCAGTTCCGGCGCACCGGCCAACTCCCCGGCACCTGGGGCGATCAGGTCCTCACCGCCGGGGCCTCGGCCGCGTTCGTCACGGCGGCGGTCTTCACCCTCGTCGCCGCGCTCATCGCGGTCCTCGTCATCCAGGTCCGCCCCTCCGACCTCGAACGCCTCAAGGGCGGCACGGGCGTTGGCCCACCGTGACCGTCAACTCCGTTGTCCGGCGGCCATGTTGCTCGTACGACCGCCAACTCCCCCCAGGGGACTAGTACGTCGGGATCTGCTGCTCGAACCACACGACCTTGCCCGTGCTCAGCCGCGTCGCCCCCCAGCGCTGGGCGAGCCGGTCGACGAGAAACAGGCCCCGGCCGCCCTCGTCGCCGGGCGCGGCCTGCCGCATGCGGGGCACCTGGGGCGAGTCGTCGGTCACCTCGCAGCGCAGCACGTCGGTGCGCAGCAGCCGTAGCGAGACGGGGCGCGAGGCGTACCGCACGGCGTTCGTCACGACCTCGCTGACCATGAGTTCCGTGGTGTCGAGCAGGGCGTCCAGACCCCAGCGGTGCAGCACCCTGCGGGTCAGCCGGCGGGCCTGCCCCGCGGTGAGGGGGTGGGGGTCGAGGTGCCAGTAGCCGACGCTGTCCGGGGGGAAGCCCTCGAAGCGCGCCGTGAGCAGGGCGATGTCGTCGTCGCGGGGGCCCGGCGCCAGTGCGGAGAGGACGCGGTCGCACAGCCGCTCCAGCGAGGCGTGGCGGTGCCGGTGCGGGGTGGACCGGAGATGGGCGCGCAGGGCCTCGACGCCCGTGCCCACGTCCGTGTCACGGGACTCGACCAGGCCGTCGGTGTACAGGACCAGCGTCGTGCCGGTGGGCGCGGGCATCTCCACGGACTCGAAGACGACACCGCCGACGCCGATCGGGGCGCCCGGCGGGACGTGCAGGACCTCCGCATGGCCGTTCGGGCGCAGCAGGACGGCGGGCGGGTGGCCCGCGTTGGCCATCAGCAGGCGGTGCGAGATCGGGTCGTAGATCGCGTACAGGCAGGTCGCGATGTGGTCGCTGCCGAGGCGCTGGGCCTGTTCGTCGAGGTGGTGCAGGACCTCGTGCGGGGGCAGGTCGAGGCCCGCGAGGGTCTGCACGATGGTGCGCAGCTGGCCCATGATCGCCGCCGAGGTCATGGAGTGGCCCATGACGTCACCGACGATCAGCGCGACCCGGCTCCCGGGCAGGGGTATCGCGTCGTACCAGTCGCCGCCCACCTGCGCGGTCTTCGAGGCGGGCAGATAGCGGCTGGCCAGCCGGATGCCGGTCGGCTCGGGCAGCGAGGACGGCAGCATCGTGTGCTGGAGCGTGTCCGCGACGGAGGCCTCGTGGCCGTACATCACCGCCTTCTGGACGCCGATCGCGGTGTGGGTGGCCAGCTGGGAGGCGACGAGCAGGTCGTCGGCGGTGAACGCGGCACGGCCGGGGCGGCGCAGCAGGACGACCGTGCCCATGACGTGGTGGCGGCCGTGCAGCGGGGCGATGATCAGCCGGCGGCCCGGCGGCAGCGTCCCCCGCGCGCTCGCGGCGGGCCCGAGCAGTTCGGCCACGGCGGGGTGGACGTCCGGGGTGTCGCCGAAGGCCGGCCGCCCGGCCAGCAGGAGCTGCGCGAGCCGTCCGGTGAGGTCCGGCTGCACCCGCTCGGCGACGTTCTCGTACGCGGCGTGCGGCATCAGCAGCGCGGTCCTGGCCTCCGGCGCCCGGTCGATGCTGTGCAGCTGCAGGACGACGGGCGCGGCCGACTTCTCGTCCCCGACGGGCAGCGGATCGTGCAGGTGGATGACGATCGCGTCCGCGAAGGCGGGCACCGCCGCCCACCGCAGCTCCCGCAGCGTCTCGTCCAGGTCCATGCCCCGGGCGATCCGCCGGGTGGCCACGTCCAGGTACCGCAGCCGGTCCAGCTGCCGCACGGATGTCCGGTCGAGCGGTACGACGGGTACGGGTGCGGGGCCGTTCTCCGGAGGGCCTCGCCGGGCGGTTCCGGCGGGGTCCTCGCGAGGGCTGGGATACTCCGTCACACGTTCGTCCCGTCCACTGGTGCGGCGTCGCCGCCGTGTCGGTCCTACGGCCTCAGCCGCGCCGTCGGCAGCAGAGGAAGACCTGTTCCTCGGGCGGTACGTCGGCGGTCGCCGGGGCGTAGGTGTACGAGGTCTCCTTCACGATCTCGAAGTCCGCGGTGTCGAGGATCCCGCGCAGGTCGTCGAGGAGATAGCCGGAGACCCTGATCGTGTGGCCGAGGAAGGGGATCTCGAAGTCGTCCACATGGGCCTCCACCATCGACAGGGCGAACAGTCCGCCCGGATGCAGCAGGTGGTGGATCGTGCGCAGGGCGAGCGGGATCTCCGCGCGCGGCAGCATCAGCAGGGAGAAGAAGGCGGCGACACCGTCGAAACGGCCCAGGTCGGCGGGGCCGCCGGGGCGCAGGTCGGCGAGGTCGAGCCGGTGGAACGTGGCGGCCGGGACGTACCCCCGGGCCAGCTCCACCATCCGGGCCGACAGGTCCACGCCGACGACGTCGAAGCCCGCCTCCGCGAGCTGCCTTGCGGTCGGTACGCCGGTGCCGGAGCCGAGGTCGAGCACGCGGGCGCCCGGAGCGAGCGACTCGATGAGCCAGGCGCCGGCGCCGAGCTGGCCCTCCTTGTGGGGGAAGGCCTCGTCGTACCGGTCCCCGATGGCATCGAAGGCCTCGGCCTGACCTGATCGGTCGGGCCGCAGACTCTCGTAGTCGGACCCGTCGTGCGTTCCGATCACTGGACTGGCCTTTCGTCCGCGCATAGAGGATTGTCCCACAAGTCCGTGAAGTGAGGGTTTGGCGGGAAAAGAAAGTGAGGGGCGCCCTGGGGGCACCCCTCACGGAACGTCGAGGGCGAGGAAAGCGAACGGACTGGTTTCAGGAAAGTTGAGAAGGAAGCCCGTTCATGGCCTCGCCGAAGCCGACGCTATCAGTCAGGCGGGGATCAGGTCGCGCAGATTTTCGGGAGTGATGACGAGAGATCCCGCGGGCAGCTCGTCCGGGCGGCGCAGACCGATGTAGGTGACCGGTCCGTCGGGGACCGTCGCCCCGTCCCACAGCGTCACGGCCGTCGTCCCACCGGCCATCAGGCCGACGAGATGGCGCACGGTGAGCTGCTCGCGCTCGACGATCCCGCGCAGCAGGTTCGCCACCGTCACCCGGTTCTCCTCCACCCGGTTCTCCGACGGGGTGCCCCTGAGGTACAGGTGCAGCCACTTCGCGCGCCAGGTGCCGTCCTCCCCGCGCAGGAACACCAGCGGCAGCGCGACCCGGCCCGCACCGCGCAGCTCCGACTTCATCCGCACGGTGCGCGGCTCGAACGGCCGCCCCCGCTGCTCGCCCTCGCGCAGCATGAACCCGAAGAACGACTCCTCGACCTCCTCGAAGCCCTCGCCCGCGTAGATGTTGACCTGCGGCACGACGAACGTCCCGCGTACCGCGCCCAGCCGCAGGTTGATGAACTCCGAGGCCCCGTCCGGCGCTTCGGTGATGTCCCCGGAGTGCTCGCCCTCGACCTCGGTGAGCGCGGTGTACGACAGCCACGAGTGCGTCGAGTAGTCCGCGTTCAGCATCAGCGCCGACAGGTCGAAGTCGGTGCGCTGCTCGGTCTCCTTCCAGTACACGAAGAACCGCAGCAACTCGCCCTCGACCGCGGAGAGGGACCCGCGCGGCAGCACACCGAGCCCGGCCGCCGTCGCCTTCCCGCTCAGCGGCAGGGCCACGTCCAGCACCTCCGGATCGATCAACAGCCGCTCGGGGGAGGGCAGTCGACGCCGTGTCTCGTCGTCTAGCACGGCGATCAGCCGCTCACGCTCGGCCGGCCATACGATCGGCCGCTCGTCGTCGGCCACCCAGACGCGGCCCCTCCGGTTCACGAAGACCCGCAACTCCCCGCTCTCCCGGGCCCTGTTGTGCAGATGCTCGCGCACCGACAGCACGACCCGGCCCGACACCTCCGGCACGACCCGCTCGGCGGCGGCCACGACGGCGTCCCGCTCCTCCTGCGTGAGCGCCGTGCGCAGCAGCCGGTCCAGGGCCCGGAACAGCTTGCCCGGCGCCGACGCGAGCAGCTCCACCGCCGCCAACACGTCTTGCCTGGCCAGCAGTTCCTCGACCCGGCTGTCGAACGACCGGGCCTTCAGCTCACCGCGCGCGACCGCGAACACCTCGGCGGCGTGCGGCCATCGCGGGTACTCGTGCGCGTGCAGCCGCTCACCGAGCCGCTTCCACGCCTCGCGGTGCGCGTGCACGTCGGCGAGCTTCGCGGGGGACGCGGCGATCACCGAGTCCAGGCCCGCGAGCAGCGCCCGCCGCACCGGACGCGACGGCGACCGGAAACGGGTCGGCTCCAACAGCGTCACATCGCCGTCCGACAGCGCGCAGGCCAGCCGCAGCACATCGGTCACGGTGTCCAGCAGCAGCGCCGAACCCGCCCTCAGACGGGCCTGGTTGACGATCGCGCGGTTCTCCCGCACCGGCATCGCCTCGGGCTGCGGCCCGTCGGCGCACCGCTCGGCCAGCGCCAGCAGATCGGCCCGGTGCTCCTCGCTCAGGGGAGTGGTGCTGCCCGCCAACGCCAGGTACAGCGCGGTGAGTTCGTCGGCGAGCTCACCACCCGCGTGCAGCACGGTGAGCCGGTCGCTCGCCGCCGCGATCAACTCGTCCTGTGCGGCGAGCAGTTCGGCGTACGTGTGCTGGTACCTGCCGTAGGCCGGGAGGCTGAGCAGGTTGACCACGCCGGACCGCAGCCGGCGGAGTGTGCCGGCACGGGTCTTCTCGTCGCGGAGCGCGCCGAAGAGGCACTCCGTCCAGAACTCCTCGGTGGAGGGCACGTTGGCCGGGAAGCCGATGAAGTAGGCGTTGTGCCGGACGTGATCGCCGACCAGCTCGCGGACGGTCCGCAGGGTGCGCGTGGCGATGCGGACGACCGTCTTCGCGGGCAGCTCCGACAGCCGTGCCAGCAGGTCGGGGGCGAGCTTGAAGCCGACGGAGAGCAGCACGGCGTCGAACTGCCGCGCCGCGACGGCGCCTTCGGCCACATGGCTTGCGGATTCCCCGGCGGAGCCCGTGGATTCGCCTGCGGGGCCGGTGGGGAGAGGGATGCGGAACGTGTGCCGGATGACCAGTGGTTCGAGTCGGTCGATCATTCCGGCATGGTCCCAGAACCGAACAAGCGGGCGCATTCGGGTTTTCCCGCAGCGCCCCGGCCGCGGACCGGACGTCAGGCCAGCCAGTCGTACGCGGCCCGCGCGCTGAACTCCGCCTGCCCGCCCCGCAGCAGCAGCCCCGCCGTCGCGAACTCGGGGGCGTCGGCCTGCGCCGCCACGTACGGGACGGCGATGCAGCGCATCCCGGCCGCGTGGGCCGCCGCCGCGCCCGGCGCCGCGTCCTCCAGGACGACACAGTCGGCCGGGGCCGCACCCAGGCGGCGCGCGGCCTCCAGGAAGACGTCCGGTGCGGGCTTGCCGCGCGGCACCTCGTCGGCCGAGACCACCGTCCGCAGCGACGCGGCCAGGCCGGTGCCGGTCAGGATCGCCTCGATGGCCTCGGGCGACGATCCCGAGGCCACCGCCATCGGCACGCCCTCGGCCGCCAGCAGCTCCACGAACTTCCGCATCTCCGGGTACACGCGCGTCGCGGCCCGGGCCAGCGCCAGATAGCGGCGGTTCGTCTCCGCGAGCAGTTGCTCGACCGGGGCCTTCAGGCCGTGGCGCTCCTTCAGGAGGACGAGCGTCTCCCGGGTGCTGATGCCGACGAAGCGTTCGTGCTGGGCCCAGGTGAAGTCCGGGACGCCGTGCTCGGCGAGCGTCTGCCGGCACGCTTCGTAGTAGTTGGGCTCGCTGTCCACGAGGGTTCCGTCGAGATCGAAGATGACCGAGAGGGTGCCGAGGTTGCTCATGGGTTCAGGATGCCAAGGATCATGTGGAGGCCGCGCGGCCGATCGACTCCACCAGCGGCAGCAGCCGGTGCGGGACCCGCTCGCGCAGCGCCATCTCGGTGCGGGTGCGGACCACGCCCGGCAGGCTGATCAGCCGTTGGATCACGTCCTCCAGATGACCGTTGTCCCGCGCCACGACCCGGGTGAGCAGGTCCCCGCCGCCGGTGATCGAGAACGCCTCGACGATCTCCGGCACGGCGGCCAGCGCGTCCCCTACCTCGTCGAGATGCCCCTGCGTGACCTCGATGTGCACGAACGCGAGCACCGGGTGGCCGAGCGCGGCGGGGGAGAGGAACGGGCCCGTGCCGGTGATCACCCCGTCCCGCTCCAGCCGGTCCAGCCGCGCCTGGAGGGTGCCCCGGGCGACCCCGAGCAGGCGGGCGTACTCCCGCACGCTGGTACGCGGCTGCTCCAGAAGCAGCCTCAGGATCCGGGTGTCGAGTTCGTCCACGCTCATGAGGAACGACTGTACCAATGGTCCAGTGCACTGGGTTCGGGCCAATGGACCAGTCGATCGCGAACGACTTGAGCCACTCGACCCGATGATGCTCTCATGGGTATGTCGATGGCGCTGCGGACCTCCGCGGCGCCTTTTTCATGCCGGTGTCCGGGTGCGCGCAGGGGGGGCGGGAAGCAGTGCTGAAAAGGGTGTTCGTGGCTCCGGACCCGGGGCGCGTGCGGCTGCGGTTCGCCGGCCGGGCCGTGCTCGGCATCGGTCTCGCGGTCGTCGTCTGCGGGCTGACCGGGCAGTCCCTCGCGGGCGCCGTGACCGGCGGTCTCGCCGCGCTGCTCGCCCTGTTCACTGTGACCGACGCCACCGTGCGCGGGCAGGCCGTCACCACCGCGTTGCTGCCCTGCGTGGGCCTGCCGGTGCTCGCCGCCGCGGCCGGACTGCACGACCACCCCGTCGCCCGCGACCTCACCTTCCTCGCCGTGGTCGGCGCCGGCGTCTACGCGCGCCGCTGGGGACCGCGCGGCCACAGCCTCGGCGTCTTCGCGTTCATGACCTTCTTCGTCGCCCAGTTCCTGCACGCGACCACGGACCAACTGCCCAGGCTCTACGCGGCGGTCGGCCTCTCCGTGCTCACCGCGGCGACGGTCCGCTTCGGCTTCTGGTGCTACGAACACCGGCTGCCCCCGGCCGCCGTACCCGCTCCGACCGCCGGCCGCGGCCTGGCCCGTGTGACCACCCGGCAGGCCGTGCAGGCCACCGCCGGTGCCGGATTCGCCCTCGTGGTGGGCCAGTTGGTGTCCGGACAGCGCTGGTACTGGGCCGTCGGCGCCACCTGGTGGATCTTCGTGAACACCGCCTCGCGCGGCGAGACCGTGGTCCGGGGCTTCCGCCGCGTCCTCGGCACGGTCCTCGGCATCGCCCTGGGCCTGCTCGTCGCCGTCCCGGTCCACGGCGCCCCCGTCCCCACCGCCATCCTGGTCGCCGCCTGCGTCTTCGTGATCTTCTACTCGGCCGCCGTCTCCTACACCTGGATGATGCTCGCGGTGACCTTGATGGCAGAACTGCTCTACGGACTCCTCGGCGTCCTGGACCCCGCGCTGCTGGCCCTGCGCCTCGCGGAGACCGGCGTCGGCGCGCTCGGCGCCGTACTGGCCGTCCTGCTCGTGCTGCCGGTGACCACCCACACCACCACCGACGCCTGGATCCAGCGCGCCCTGCGCTGCGTCCACGCCTGCACCGCCGAGGCCGCCGCCCGGCTCGCCGGTTCCGCCACGGCCGACCCCGCGGGACGCGTCGCGGAACTGGAGCAGCTCCTCGGCCGGGTCCGGCTGTCCGTCGCACCCCTCGTGCATCCACTGAACCCCGTGCTGGGCCGCAAGCGCCGCGCCCGCCGCGTGCTCGCCCTGCTCGACGACTGCGCCCGTGAGATCCGCGGCCTCGTCGCCGTGGCCGCGGACCCGGAGGCCTCGCACGACGCCCGCCTCGCCGCCGCGTGCTGGCGCGTCGAGGCCGCGGTCGAGGCGCTCACCGACGGCGACACGTCACCGCTCACGGCCACCGCCGCCCGGGCGCCCGCCGAACCCGCGCTGGCCCACCTCCACGGCCTGGAGCGCGCCCTCGCGGACCTCGCCGAGCCGCTGCGCGAGCGGTCCGGCGGGCCCCGCTGGAACGGGCTCGGCACTCTGGTCTAGACCGGTCTTGATCGACTGCTACCGTCACCCCCGACAGCACCGGCCCGGAGCACGAACCGGAGCAGGGACCGGAGCGCAGACCGAGAGGGGACAGCGGTGGCAGACGGCGACACGCGGGAACGGCGGGCCTTCATCGGGTCGTTCACGGCGGCGGGCGGCCCGGGTGTCGTCACGGCGGCCGTGGACGCGGACAGCGGCGCGCTGACCGTGCTGAGCGCCGTCGACGGCGTCCCCGACCCCTCGTACCTCGCCCTGGCCCCCGACGGAGCCACCCTGTACGCCGTCAGCGAGACGGCCGAGGGCGCGGTGGCCGCATTCCGCGTGCACGGCGACAAGCCCGAACCGCTCGGGCCGCCCGTACGCGTCGGAGGCTCAGGACCGACCCACCTGAGCCTGTTCGACGGCCATGTCCTGACCGCCGACTACGGCTCCGGCAGCGTCAGCGCCGTACCGGTCCGCGCGGACGGCACGCTCGCGAACCGCCCCTCCGGACAGCTCCGGCACACCGGCTCGGGCCCGCACCAGCAGCGCCAACAGGGCCCGCACGCCCACCAGGTCCAGCCCGACCCGAGTGGCCGCTGGGCGGTCAGCGTCGACCTCGGCACCGACTCCGTGCGGGTGTGCACGCTGGACGACGGCCGGCCCGTGCTCCACCGCGAGATCGCGCTGCGGCCCGGCTCGGGCCCCCGCCACCTGGCCTTCCACCCGGACGGCAGTCATGCCTACGTCCTCAACGAACTCACCCCGACCGTCACCGTCTGCCGCTGGGACGCCGGGAGCGGCTCGCTGAAGCCGCTGACCGAGGTGTCGGTGCTGCCGGGCCCGCCGGACGGCGACGCCGCCTACCCCTCGGGCATCGTGGCCTCCCCGGACGGCCGCTTCGTCTGGACGGCGACCCGGGGTGAGGACGTCCTGTCCGTGCTCGCCGTCGAGAACGACGGGCTGCGGCTGATCGGCACGGTGCCCTGCGAGGGCCACTGGCCGCGCGCGATCACCGAGGCCGAGGGGCACCTCTACGTCGCGAACGAGCGCTCCGGTGACGTCACATGGTTCGCTCTCGACCCGGCGACCGGCCTCCCGAGCCGCAGCGGCTCGGTCAAGGTGCCCGCCGCGTCCTGCGTGATCTTCGACTGACCGGGCACACACGGTCCGCCCCCGGACACGCCGAAGGGCCCGCTCCCACATGAGGAGGGGCCCTTTCGGCGCTACGGCGATACGTGTACGGGGTGGATCAGCGAACCGGAGCGCCCTGCGGCTGCGGCGGGGCGATGCCCAGGGCCGTCGTGTACTTGGCCAGGGCGAGCTTGCCGATCGCCGGGTACGGGCCGAGCGCCTCGGCGGCGGAGCAGCCCACCTCGGCGGCGGCGGCCTGGAGCAGACCCGGGTCGATCTCGGGGCCGATCAGGTAGGGCGCGAGCGCCAGTTGCTGCGAACCCGAGGACCGCAGCTGCTCCGCGATCGCCGAGATCGAACCTTCCTGGTCCAGCGCCGCGGCCATCACCGGCACGGCGAGGCGCGCGGCGAGCAGCATGCCGGTGATACCGGCCGCCTGCACCGCCTCCTCGCCGCCCACGGAGGCGAGGATGATGCCGTCCGCCGCGGTCGCCACGGTGAACAGCCGGGCGCGGTCGGCACGGGCCAGACCCGCCTCGGACAGCCGCACGTGCAGCGCCTCGGCGAGCAGCGGGTGCGGACCGAGCACATCGGTCAGATCGGCCGCGACCCGGCTGTCCATGACGGCCTGGCGGATCTGGCGCAGCAGCGCGCTGTCCGGGCCGGCGAGCAGCGGGACGACGACGGCCACCGGCCCGTCGGGCTCCTTGACATCGGCGCCGGCGGCCCTGGCCTGCTCGAAGCGGGCGGTGCGCTCCTCGGCGGCGTGCGAGAGCACGGAGGTCAGCGTGGGGAACTCGGAGTCGTCCCCGTCGAGATAACCGATGCGGCCGTCGAGACCGGGCAGCTCGGAGCGCGCGATGCTCACGACCTCCTCGGCGAGGCTGCGCGTGGCGGCGCTGGGCGTGCCCGGCACGGCGAGGACGAGCGCGGGCGCGCCCTCGGGAGCCGCCAGCGGCTCGGGTCGGCGGTGCCGACCGGGCTGGCGAGGTCGCGGCATTCGTACTGGCAGGCCGGACGCGGGCCCAGTGGGGGAGCTCATGGCGACGCATGTTACTGGCTTCCTGGGCTCCCTTGTTCGGGGAGGGTGCAGGTGAGCGGTATCCGTCCTGTTTTGTCTGATGAGTTACGTACGGATCAGAAGTGATCACCGCGTCCCATTGGTGACACCACGGACAGCATCAGCTCGTCGGTCGGCAACGCGAGCGCGCCCGCGGCGAGATCGCGCGCGATCCGCACGGCACCGTCCAGCGGATCACCCTCCGCGGTGACCACCCGCGCATGCGGCACCCGCTCCGCCAACTCCTCGTGCAGCGGTACGAGGAGAGGCTCGCCCAGTCTGAACAGCCCACCGGTGAGGGCGACGTGGGGCTCTCCGGTGGCCGGGCAGACGGCGGCGGCCGACTCGGCCATGTGCCGGGCGGCGGCCCGCAGGATGCCGGCGGCCACCGGATCGTCCGGAGCGCACTCGGCGACGCGGGGCGCGAACGCCGCGAGCACGGCGGGCCGGTCCGCCCGCGGATACACCTGGCCGGGCAACCCCGCCATCGCCCCGAACTGCTTCTCGGCGCAGGTCAGCAGCGCCCCGGATCCACCGTCCCGCCCGTCGTACGCACGAAGGGCGGCTTCCAGTCCCGCCCGTCCGATCCAGGCACCGCTCCCGCAGTCACCCAGCAGATGGCCCCACCCGTCGGCCCGCCGCCAGCTGACGAGATCGGTTCCGGTCGCGATGAGTCCGGTCCCGGCGGCCACCACGGCACCGGGCCGTGTCCCGAGGGCGCCGGCGTAGGCGGTGACGGCATCGGCGGCGAGCGCGACGGTCCGCGCCCCGAACTCCCGCGCCAACGCCTCCGGCAACTCCTCCCGCAACCCGTCCCCGAGCGTGGCGAGCCCGGCGGCCCCGATCACGACCGTGCCCACAGCGACCGGCTCGGCCGGCTCGGCCGCCTGCGACGGCGCAGACGGGTCGGAAGGCCCGGACGTCTCGGACACCGTGGTCAACGCCCGCACCATGGGCACCAGTTGCTCCATGAAGTGGCCGGCGTCGATCCCGCGGGCGCTGGTCCGAACGGGTTCCTTGGAGACCAGCGGGCCGGACGTCCGGCCACCGCCGGTCTCGCCCACGAGGACCCGGAGACCGGAGCCTCCGGAGTCCACGGCGAGAAAGCCCGGGACGGTCACGGCAGACGCCAGTCCACCGGTTGTCCTCCCTGCCGGACCAGCAGGTCGTTGGCGCGGCTGAAGGGGCGGGAGCCGAAGAAGCCGCGGTCGGCGGACATCGGCGACGGGTGCGAGGACTCCACCGAGGGCAGGTCGCCCAGCAGCGGGCGCAGGTTGCGGGCGTCACGCCCCCACAGGATCGACACCAGCGGCTTGCCGCGCCCGGCGAGTGCCCGTATCGCCTGTTCGGTGACCTCTTCCCAGCCCTTGCCGCGATGTGCGGCCGGACTGCGCGGGGCAGTGGTCAGCGCCCTGTTGAGGAGGAGCACCCCCTGCCGGCTCCACGGGGTCAGGTCGCCGTTGGACGGCTGGGGCAGACCCAGGTCGGTGTTCAGCTCCTGGTAGATGTTGAGCAGGCTCGGCGGGAGCGGACGCACCTCGGGGGCCACCGAGAACGACAGCCCCACGGCGTGCCCCGGAGTCGGATACGGGTCCTGCCCGACGATCAGGACGCGGACGTCGTCGAAGGGCTGCTGGAAGGCTCGGAGGACATTCGGTCCCGCCGGTAGATAGGTGCGTCCGGCGGCGATCTCCGCGCGCAGGAAGTCCCCCATCCCGGCGACGCGTCCGGCCACGGGTTCCAGGGCTTTCGCCCAGCCCGGTTCGACGATCTCATGCAACGGTCGTGGTGCCACGGGCGTCACCCTACTGCCGTACAGGGCCCGGCGATCAACCGGTGGCCCGAGCCCGACCGGGAACGACCGGACCGTCGCCTCTCCTGAACGAAGCGTCCCCACCCGGGAGTTGCCCCCATCGCGGCTGCCGTCCTCACGCGATCACCGCCGCGCGTACGCACAGCACGTCGGGCAGATGGGACGCCAACTGCCGCCAGCTGTCGCCGTCGTCGTCCGACGCGAACACCTCGCCGTTGCGGTTGCCGAAGTACACACCGGCCGGGTCCGCGCCGTCCGTGCACAGCGCGTCCCGCAGCACCGTGCCGTAGTGGTCCTCGGCCGGCAGCCCCGCCGACAGCGGCTCCCAGCTCCGGCCCGCGTCCGCCGTGCGGAACACCCGGCACCTGTGCTCGGCCGGCACCCGGTCCGCGTCGGCGTTGATCGGGAACACGTACGCCGTGTCGCCGCGATGGGGGTGGGCCGCCGCCGCGAAGCCGAACGTGGACGGCAGCCCCTCGCCGATGTCCGTCCAGTGGGCGCCCGCGTCGTCGCTCCGGTACACCCCCCAGTGATTCTGCAGATACAGCCGGTCCGGGGTCGCCGCGTCCTGCGCGACCTTGTGCACGCACTGCCCGAACTCCGGGTTCGGCTCCGGCAGGAACACCGCGGAGACACCGGAGTTGGACGGCTCCCAGCTCTCGCCGCCGTCGCCCGTGCGGAACACCCCGGCCGTCGAGACCGCGACCGTCACGGCGAGCGGATCGCGCTCATCGGTGAGGACGGTGTGCAGTCCCTCTCCGCCGCCGCCCGGCACCCACCGCGACCGGGTCGGATGCTCCCAGAGCGGACGGACCAGCTCGAAGCTCTCGCCGCGGTCCTCGGAGCGGAACAGCGCGGCCGGCTCCGTGCCCGCGTACACCACGTCGGGTTCGGCCGCCGCCGGGTGCAGCTGCCACACCCGCTCCAGCGAAGCCCCCGTGTCCTTCGGGAACCTGACCGCCGGCCGCGCCGGCTCGGCCCAGGTGCGCCCCAGATCGTCGGAGTGGAACACCGAGGGACCCCAGTGCGAGCTGTCACCGGCGGCCAGCAGTCTCGGCGTGGGGCCACGGGTGTCGACGGCGACCGAATACAGCGCTTGCGCGTTGAAGTACGGACTCGCATCGAACTCCCAGACGCCACCCCGCCTCCGCCCGATGAACAGGCCTTTTCGCGTGCCCACCGCGAGCAGAACCTCCGTCATTCCGATCACCTCCGCCGCGCTTTTGGCCATTTCGACCCCACCACTCGCCAGTGTGCACCCCACCACTGACAGTCACCCCCGGAACCGGCATCACCGCAGGCCAGGGCGCCGATACCGGCCCGCGTGGGCGGTTTTGCCGATGCCTCTCGCGAAGTGCCTGCGCCGGCCCGGGCCGCCATGGGAACGTCGAGTCGGGGTATTCGTCGTGAGCATCGAGGAGGCGTCTCCCGTATGGGAGGGCGGTTCGGCATGTCAGTGCGTTCATGAGGAGGATGCCTTCGATGGCGTTCCGAGGTCCGAAGGTATGGCTGTGGCGATGGCGGCGGAATCCGCTCAAGCGGCGTGCCGACGCGGTGGAATCGTGGATCGTGCTCGGCGCCTGGCTGATCACCGTCCTCGCCGGAGTGCTCGTCGGTCTGACGGCGACCCGTTCCGTCGCACACGAACTGGCCCGGGAACGCGTCGAGTGGAAGCCCGTGGTGGCTCTGGTGACCCAGGACCCTCCAGGAACCGCACCGGCCGGCTCCCACCGGACGAGCGGTGAGCCGGTCTGGGCGAAGGTCCGCTGGACGGCCACCGACGGCTCCTCGCACAGCGGACAGATACGCGTCCCCTCCGGCAGCGCGATCGGCACCCCGGTGACCGTCTGGACCGACCCGCAGGGCCACCTCGTGACCAAGCCCGCCACCGCCTCCCAGGCCCAGCTGCGCGCCATCCTGATCGGCACTCTCCTCGGCGTGGGCGCGGCGGCCGTCCCCCTCGTCGGTTCCCGGGCCCTGCGTGGCCGCCTGGAACGCCGCCGCATGGAGCAGTGGGACGAGGAGTGGGCCCGCTTCGGCCCCCTGTGGGGACGCAAGACGGGCTGAACACTCCGGCGTACGACGCTGAGCGCCCCTGTTCCACGGATCGCGGGCAGGGGCTCTCCTCGCGCCCGACGAACGGTCCTGTCCGGCCCCACGTCGCCCTGACCTCAAGGGAAGCGGCCTCGCCGGGTCTCCCTCAGCTCCCGCCCGATCTCACCCGGCCAGCACCTCCCGGCACACCCGCAGCAATCGTTCGTCCTCCAGTACGTCCTGGCTCCCGTGTCCGCCCGACCGCACCAAATGCCGTCGCGGCGCGCCGAGTTCCGCCGTCACCAGGTCATGGAGAGGCGCTCCCGCCCTCCCCATGTCGGCCAGACACGCGGCCACGGCACCCCGCACCCCCGGCTGTTCCACCCAGGCCGAGCGCAGCACCGGCAGCACCCGGTCCGCCTCACCGCCGACCCGCCACAGCGCACACCCGGCCGCCACCCGCTCCCACACGCACCCCGCCCCGGCCATCCGCGCCAGCTCCGGCGTCGCCGCCCGCGCGGACGACCCCAGCCGCCCGAGCATCTCCGCGGCAACCCGGCGCCGCTCTGCGTCCGCCTCCGCCAACTCCCGTATCAACAACGGCAGTACGGCCGAGGCATCCCCCTCCACCGACCACAGCGCACCCGCGGCGAGACCGGCGCACCCGGAGTCCAGCAGCCCCCGCAGCACAGGTACGACCTCCTCCGCGCCAGCCCCGATCACGTCGAGCGCCCGCACCGCCGACTCCACGACCCGGGGTCTCAGCCGTACCCCGTCCGCCATCCCGCCCACCAGCCGCAACACCTCCGGCACCGCCTCCCGGTCGGCGAGCGCGGTGAGCGCCGACAGCAGCGGTACGGCACGGTCGTACGTGTCGGGGGAGTCGAGGGGGACACGGCCGAGCCGCTGCCGCAGCGCCGGGGCGAGGGGAGCGGCGGAGCGGCCGAGATGGACGATCACGCGGCCCAGGTCGTCGGGCGGGACCGGCTGGGCGAGGACCTGGGCCAGGACCGGAACCGCCCGTGGATCACCGCTGCGGGCAAGGGACTTGAGGGGATCGCCGAGAGTCGGCGCCCGGCGCTGCCAGCGGTGGATCCACAGGTCGGCACGGGCGGTCACCAGCGTGTGGAGGTGGTCGGCGGCCGGTGCGGCCAGGTGGAAGAGGTCCCCGAGGACGGAGACCGAGGCATCGCGCAACCGGTCCGACACCGCAGCACCGGGCAACAGCCGCGCCTCCGCGCCCAGTTGCCCACCGATCAACTCGACAGGCACCGCGTAGTCGGCGCGCCACTCGCGGAACAACCCCGCCGCCATCCACACCCCGTTGCACCGGTCGGCCGGGTCAGGGCTGGCCAACTGCCCCTCCAGCAGGGCGATCCGGTCTCCCACCCGGGGGCCGAGCGCGGTGTGCAGCGTACGCAGCAGCAGTGCGCCCTCCTCGTCCGAGGGCCGCAGCCGCCGTAACCGGCCCGCCAGCGAGTCAGGGGCCGGGGAGCCGTCCTCGGCCGGTGCCGAGAGGCCCGTGCGGCGCCGCTCGGACCGTTCCCCGAGCAGCTCGACGACCGTCGGGACCAGGTCGGCGGGGAGTAGATCCGGTGCGCAGCCCGCGAGTTGGCCGAGCGCGGCGAGCCGCAGACCGGGGTCGTACGGCGGGGTGCCGAGTGTTAAGAGGATATCGAGCGCCTCAGGGGCGTGGGCCGGGTGCCGTCGTACGAACAGGCCGAGGCTCTCCGTGAGGGCGAGCAGCACCCGGTCGTCCCGCTCCACCGTGATGCGCTGCCGCAACAGGCTGAGCACGCGCGGGGGTTGGGCGAGGAACCGGACGAGCGCCTCGGCCGCCGCGCGGCGCACATCAGGGTCCCGGTCCCCGAGGAGCGATACGAACACCTCGGCCCGCGCACGGACCTCCGCGTGCGCCGCGGCGCCGCTGCGGTCGGCGTCCGTCGTCGTACGGCCACGGCCCGCGTCCGTCCCACCTTCGTTCTCCGCGCCCTCCTCCGGTCCGTGCCCCCGTCCGATGCTGGTCAGCAGCTCCACCAACCCGCCCCGGTCCGCGACCTGTTCGCAGGCCGCGAGCGCGAACAGGAACGGGACGCAGGCGAGCGTCGCGTCGTAGACGATCCCCTCGTGGTGCACCGCGTCGTACATCCCGTCGAGCGCGGTCGCCCGCTCGACGGGGTCCGTGGAGGCCAGTGCCCGCAGCAGCGCGGGCACGTCCTCCGCGCTGCCGTACGCGTGTCGAAGTGAGGCCCAGCCGACCTCGTCGATCCCCGTGAACACGTTGCCCTCCCCAGACGAAGTGCCCGACCGATCGTGAGTCTGCACCACGTCACTGACAACGAAGCGGAATCGGAGGGTGACCGAGGGTCAATCTCCCGCGGGCAGAGCGCGGGCGAGGATCGTTTCGAGGTCGGCGGAGTCGGGGAGGGTGCCGAAGGAGTGCCCCCAGTCGCCGGCCAGCCGGGTCGCGCAGAAGGCGTCGGCGACGGCGGCCGGGGCGTGTCGTACCAGGAGGGAGGCCTGGAGCGTGAGGGCCATGTGCTCCACGAGGCGGCGGGCGTTCCTCTCGCCGGCCCGGTTCAACTCGTCCTTCAGGCGGCTCACGGACGTGTCGAGGCGGGCGTCCGCGCCCTGGGCGAGGGCGAGTTCGGCGAACAGCGCCTCCGCCGTGCCGGGGTCGCGGGTCAACGCCCGCAGTACGTCCAGGGCGTTGACGTTCCCGGAGCCCTCCCAGATGGAGAGGAGAGGGGCCTCGCGGTAGTGGCGGGGCATGCCCGAGTCCTCGACGTAGCCGTTGCCGCCGAGGCACTCCAGGGCCTCCGCGGTGAAGGCCGGGCCGCGCTTGGTGACCCAGAACTTGCCCACAGCGGTGGCGATACGGCGGAACGCCGACTCGGCGTCGTCCCCGCGTACCGACCGGTCGGCCGCACCGGCCAGCCGCAGGGTGAGCGTCGTGGCGGCCTCCGACTCCAGCGCCAGGTCGGCCAACACGTTCCGCATCAGCGGCTGTTCGAGGAGCCGGGCGCCGAACGCGGACCGGTGCCGCGCGTGGTGGCCCGCTTCGACGAGCGTCTTGCGCATGAGGGTCGACGACATCATCACGCAGTCCAGACGGGTGCAGTTGACCATTTCGATGATGGTCTTGACGCCGCGCCCCTCGGGGCCGACCAGCCAGGCGACGGTTCCGTCGAACTCGGGTTCCGAGGACGCGTTGGACCGGTTGCCGAGCTTGTCCTTCAGCCGCTGGACGCGGAACGTGTTGCGGCTGCCGTCGGGCAGCACCCGCGGCACCAGGAAGCATGACAGTCCGTCAGGCGCCTGTGCCAGGACGAGGAAGACGTCGCACATCGGCGCCGACGTGAACCACTTGTGGCCGCGCAGGGTGTACACGCCGGGCTCGGCGGTGGGGGTGGCCACCGTGGTGTTCGTGCGGACGTCGGAGCCGCCCTGCTTCTCCGTCATCCCCATCCCGGCGAGCAGTCCGCGCTTCTCGGTGGGGACGCGCAGGACGGGGTCGTACACCCGGCTGGTCAGCAACGGCTCGTAGACGGAGGCCAGTTCGGGGGTGGCGCGCAGAGCGGGGACGGCGGCGTACGTCATCGACGTCGGGCAGCCGTGTCCGGCCTCGGTGTGCCCCCACACCAACCCCTTTGCCGTACGGGCCGCATGGGCGCCGGGGCGCTCGTCCGCCCAGGGCGCTCCGGCCAGCCCCTCGGCGACGGCGACGCCCATCAGCCGATGCCAGCTGGGGTGGAACTCGACCTCGTCGATCCGGTTGCCGTAGCGGTCGTGCGTGCGCAGTTCCGGCTCGTGCCGGTTCGCCCGGTCGCCCCACTCCTGCGCCTCCGCGCTGCCCGCCGCCCGCCCGAGCCGCCGCACGTCCTCCTCGGCCCAGCCGGCGCCCTCCCGGCGCAGCCCCTCCAGCAGGGCCGCGTCCTCGGAGGAGTCGTACGGGGTCAGGGGCGGGGGCTGGTTGGTGACGTCGTGCGTGGCGTTCCGCGGCTGCGGTGGTATGTGCGCGAGTGTCTGAGCCATACGGGCAGTGTTGCACTATCTCTGCGGTCGCATCAATAATGTAACACGAGAATCGCGCCGTAGAGTACGAGGCCATGCGGATGAACGTGTCAGAAGGGACCGGCGAGGTGGACCTGCGCCCGCTGTCCGCGCGGTCGGTCGTCCTCAGCCTGCTGCTCGGCACGCATCCGCCCGAGCTGCCCGTACGGGACCTGCTGCGCGCCGTCGAGCCCCTCGGTGTCGCCGGCTCCACGCTCCGCGCCGCGCTCAGCCGGATGGTGGCCGCGGGTGATCTGCGGAGCACGGACGCGGTCTACCGCCTGAGCGACCGCCTCCTGGACCGCCAGCGCCGTCAGGACATCGCCGTGCATCCCGAGACCCGCCCCTGGGACGGTGACTGGGAGATGACCGTCGTCACCGCGACCGGCCGCGGCCCCGCCGAACGTGCCGAACTGCGCGCCGAGTTGACCGCCCTCCGGCTCGCGGAACTCCGCGAGGGTGTCTGGCTCCGCCCGGCCAATCTCCTACGCCCCCGACCGCGCGAACTCGGCGAGATCGCCCGGCACTTCACCTCCCGCCCCGAGGAGTCCGCCCGCCGACTGGCCGCGACCCTCTGGCCGCTCGACGCCTGGGCGAGGACTGCGGAGGCACTGCTCGACCGGATCACCGCCACCGCGTCCCACCCGGCCGACCGCTTCACGGTACTGGCCGCCGCCGTGAGACACCTGCTCGCGGACCCGGTCCTGCCCCCCGAACTCCTGCCCCCCGCCTGGCCGGGCCCCGCCCTGCGCACCGCATACACCCACCACCAACGGCAGCTGACCGCGACCGTACTGGGGAACCCGGCCTAGCTTGAGCGGCCGTGCGGAGCGTTGTAGGGGGTGCTCCGGACGGCCGCCGTCACCGTGGGGGCCTACTTGTAGGTGATGTCCGAGCTCGCGTACTTGCAGTAAGTGCCGTCCGCGCCCGTGCCGTTGGTGGTCGGTTCGGCGCCCGTGTTGTTTCCGATGTACTTCTGGCAGGGGATCATCTTCTTGCTGGTGTCCCCGACGATCGTGATCGCCTTCAGGGTCGTGCTGTCGCCGTAGTTGGTGTTGATGCCGACGATCCGGCTGCCCTTGTAGGTCGCCTCGATGGTGTTGAGGTTGATCGTGCGCTTGTACTGCGTCTTGCAGTTGCCGCAGGAGCGGACGAACGTGCCGAAGGTCTGCGCCGCGAAGTTGGAGACGTTGAGCGTGCCGGCGCCGTTGAACTGAAACACCTTGTCGCTGGCCTCCTTCGCGCCGCCGCCGTTCACGGTGTACACGTTGGACGACGAGGAGCCGAGGAAGGTCGCCGCGTCCTCGCCGACGTCCTCCCACCAGACGTTCTGCAGCGTGCAGGCGCCCAGGCAGTGGATGCCGTCGGCGGCCGGCGAGCCGATGATGACGTTCTTGACGACCGCGCCGGGGGCCAGTTCCAGGATGGGGCCCTGGTCCTCGTCCTGGCTGCCCGTGCCCAGGTCACCGCTGCCGTACAGCCGCAGCATTGCGTAGTCCTTGGTGCCCGAGACCGAGATCGTCGAGGTGACGGCCTTGCTGCCGCTCGCGGTGGGCCAGGTGGCGGCGTCGGCCGGGGACAGCGTCCCGGATGCCATGAGCATGCCAACCGCGAGTCCGAAGGTGGTCACCGCGCCGGTGAGCGCGCGTGGCCGGATGGAAGAAGTCATGTCCCGATTCCTTCTCCGAGGTGGGGGAGTGGTCAGAGCTTTCCGGTGCCCGCGCCCGCGGTCACCGAGGCGACGACGGTCGAGGCGGGCTCGGCGGTGTAGCTGTACGGCGGGCTGGTGAACGTGCCGACCTGCGAGATCTCGGTGGCGGCTCCGCCGAGGTCGTTGCCGCTGAGGTTGGCGTAGCCGTCCACGTCGCTGTCCCGGTTCGTCGTGACGGCGACCTCCGTGTCACGGAAGACGTTGTTCTGGACGAACATCTGGGCGCCCATGCGCGAGTGCACGGCCGTCTCGGCGCCGACGACGTAGTTGTCGTAGAAGTGCCCGGTGCCGAAACGCAGGCTGGGAATACGGGAGTTGACCTGGTCGAACCAGTTGTGGTGGTACGTCACCCGCAGATGCCCGGTGTCCTCGCTCGCGTTGTTGTCGCTGTGGCCGACGAGCGAGCCCTTGTAGTGGTTCTTGAAGGTGTTCCAGGAGACGGTGACGTAGTCGGAGGCGTGGCTGATGTCGACCAGGCCGTCGTAGTAGTCCTTGCCGTGGTCGAGGTCGGACGAGAAGGCGTTGTGGTCGATCCACACCTTCGTCGAGGCCTGCACGGTGATGCCGTCGGCGGGCGCGACCGACTTGCTGATGACGAGGTTGCGGACCACGACGTTCGTCACGTTCTTCAGGCGCAGCCCGCCGCCGGTGAACCCGGACGCCGAACCGACGCCCAGGACCGTCGTGTTGGACCCGACGTCGACCTGACCGCTCAGTGAGATGAGCCCGTTGACCTTCACGACCTTCGAACTGCTGCCGGTGACAGCCGACTTGAAGGCGGCCAGCGTCGACACCGTGACCGCCGAGGCGCTGCCGCCACCGGTCGTCCCGGCGCCGAAACCGACGGGCGAGGCGTCGGCGGCCGATGCGGAGTGGGGGAGAACGAGCACAGCCGCCGCGGCGAGAGCGATCGCCGTCAGAGCTGATCTACGAGTACGCATGCGGGTGCGTCCCTTCCGTGGGGGAATGGGTTGATCGTGTACGTGAACGATGTACGCCATGAAGGACCGCGCGGTCACACTTCTGAACGGAACGTAGAGTGCAAGCGCTTTCTAGTCAACGCTTGTGCAGAAACTATTCGATGCGTGGGAGCGCTTCCACGAGGTTCGTGTCCATGCCACGATGCCGTTTGTTCTCCCCGATTGTTCTCCCCGAACGATGCCGCACGAGCCGCGATCAGGAAGGGACGAAGACGTGCGCCCCACAGCCGGCACGACCCTCAACTCAGCGAGAAAACCCCAGCGTTCGGTACTTGTCGCCCTCTTCGGAGCGCTGGTGCCGTTACTCGCGGCCCTGACCCTCATGGCACCCCCGGCCGCCGCCCGCACCGAGGCCCTCCCCACCGCGACCCTCACCGAGGTCACCGGCTTCGGCGCCAACCCCAGCAATCTGCAGATGTACGTGTACGTCCCGGCCGCCGTCACCGCGCACCCGGCGATCGTCGTGGCCGTGCACTACTGCGGGGGATCGGGCCCGGCGATGTACTCCGGCACCGAATACGCCTCTCTGGCGGACCAGTTGGGCTTCATCGTCGTCTATCCCTCGGTCACCCGGGCCAGCAAGTGCTTCGACGTCTCCTCGCCGCAGGCCCTGCACCGCGACGGCGGCAGCGACCCGGTCGGCATCAAGTCGATGGTCGACTGGGTGACCGCCACCTACGCCGCCGACACCTCCCGCGTCTACGCGCTGGGCATCTCCTCCGGCGCGATGATGACGAACGTCCTCCTCGGCGACTACCCCGACGTGTTCGCGGCCGGCGCCGCCTTCGCCGGCGTGCCGTTCGGCTGCTTCGCCACCACCGACGGCTCCGAGTGGAACACCGCCTGCGCCAACGGCACCGTGATCCAAACCCCCCAGCAATGGGGCGACTTGGTCCGAGGAGCCGACCCCGGCTACACCGGCCCGCGCCCCCGCATGCAGCTCTGGCACGGCACCGCCGACGACACGCTGCGCTACCCCAACTTCGGCGAGGAGATCAAACAGTGGACCAACGTGCTGGGCGTCGACCAGACCCCGGCCGCCACCGACTCACCGGTCACCGGCTGGACCCGCACCCGCTACGGCGCCACTGGTGACCAGGCCCCCGTGGAGGCGATCAGCCTTCAGGGCGTCACCCACAACCTCTACACCTACGGCATGGGCGCCCGCGTCCTCTCCTTCTTCGGCCTGACCGGCGGCGGCACCACGCCCCCGCCCACGACCGGCCCCTGCAAGGTGACCGTCACCACCAGCGCCTGGAACACGGGCCTCACCGCCTCCGTGACCCTCACCAACACCGGCTCAAGTCCCGTCAACGGTTGGCAGTTGGGCTTCACCCTGCCCGCCGGACAGGCCGTCACCAACGGCTGGGGCGCGACCTACGCACCGGCCTCCGGCGCGGTCACGGCCACCAACGTCTCCTACGACGCCACCATCGCGCCGAACGCGAGCGTGACCATCGGCTACCAGGCGAGCCACACCGGCAACAGCGCGGCGCCGACGGCCTACACCCTCAACGGGACATCCTGCACGGTCGGTTGACCCCGCCCGGGGTGCGCGCCCATCACCCCGGCGCGCACCCCGCTGCCCCCAACTCCCGCCAGCGGAAGGCAGGCTCCGTGCAGCCCAGCAGACGGACCGCGATCGTCGCCACGACCACCACGGCACTGTCCGCCCTGGTTGCCACCGACCCCGCACGCGCCGAGGACGGTTCGGCCTCGTCCGCCGTGCACTGGGTGCACACCTGGACGGCGATGCCCCAGCTCACCGAGCCCGCCAACCTGCCGCCCGCTCCCTTCACCGGAGCCGCCTCGGTCCTCGCCGACACCACCCTGCGCCAGACGCTCCGCGTCACCACCGGCGGCCGGCGGTTCCGGCTGCGGTTCTCCAACGCCTACGGGGACACCCCGCTCCCGCTCACCGCCGTGACGCTGGCTCTCCCGCAGGGCGGCGCGGCGGGGGCCAGCGCCATCGTGCCCGGCAGTGGCAGACCGGTCACCTTCGCCGGACGCCGGGCGGCGACCGTCCCCGTAGGCGCCCAACTGGTCTCCGATCCGCTGGACGTGGAGCTGCGCCCAGCGTCCGTCGTGACCGTGACGACCTACTTGGCGACGGGCCAGCCCTCGCTCGCGCTCACCTCGCACCCGGGCTCGCGCACCACGTCGTACCTCCGCACCGGCGACCACACCGAGGACCAGGACCTGCAGCCCGGGGCGACTCCGGTCGACCACTGGTATCTGCTCAGCGACGTGGAGGTCTTGGCCCCGCGCGCCACCACGGCCGTGGCGATCCTGGGCGACTCGCTCACCGACGGTCGGGGCTCCACGACCAACGCCGACGACCGCTGGCCCGACCAGCTTCACGACCGCCTCCGCGCCCGTCCCGCCTCCGCGTCCCTCGCGATCCTGAACCAGGCCGCGGGCGGCAACCGCGTCCTCGACGACGGCCTCGGTCCCAACGCCCTGGCCCGCCTAGACCGCGACGTCCTCTCCCGCAGCGGGGTCACCCGGCTCATCGTCTTCGAGGGCGTCAACGACATCGGCACCGCCGACGCGACCCCCGCCGCCCAACACCGGCTCGCCGAGGACCTGTTGGCGGCCTACGGCCAGATCGTCGTCCGCGCCCATGCCCAGGGCATCCGCGTGTACGGCGCGACCCTGCTTCCGTTCGGCGGCAACACCTACGACGACCCGGCGGGGGAACGCGAGACCACTCGCCGGGCGGTCAACTCCTGGATTCGCGCGGCCGGTTGCTTCGACGCGGTGCTCGACTTCGACCGGGCCGTACGCGACCCCGCCGACCCGCGCCGTCTGCTTCCGGACCTCCAGGTCGGCGACTGGCTGCACCTCAATCCGGCGGGGTACGGCGTACTGGCCGCCGCGGTCCCCGCCGGACTGCTGCGTTAGGCCGCCGGTTCCTGCACCGCGGCGGCAGGCGCGGCGACGGGCGAACCGCCCTTCGCGGGAAAGTGGTTGAAGAGCAGGTTCAGCACGATCGCGGTCAGGCAGCCCGCGCTGATCCCGCTGTTCATCACCGTCTGGAACCAGTCGGGGAACTGGGCGTAGATCGTCGGCACCCCGACCGGGAGGACGCCCACGGCCACCGAGACGGCGACGACGGTGAGGTTGTGGTTGTCCTTGAAGTCGACCTGGGCCAGGGTCCGCAGACCGCTCGCGGCGACCGTGCCGAACATGACCAGACCGGCGCCGCCGAGCACAGGCGCCGGGATCGCAGCGACCACCGCGCCGAGCTTGGGCAGCAGACCGAGGACGACGAGGATGCCACCGGCGACGGCGACGACCCAGCGGCTGCGGACGCGGGTCATGCCGACGAGGCCGACGTTCTGTGCGTACGCCGTGTACGGGAAGGTGTTGAAGATCCCGCCGAGGACGGTGGAGAGGCCGTCGGCGCGCAGCCCGTCGGCGAGCGAACGCGGCTCGATCCGGCGGTCGGTCAGCTCGCCGACCGCGATCAGGTCACCCGTCGTCTCGGTCATCGTCACCAAAGCCACCACCAGCATCGACACGATCGCCGAGGCCCGGAAGGTGGGCGCACCGAAGTGGAACGGCGTGCTGATGCCGACCCAGTCGGCGTCCCCGACCCCGCTGAAGTCGGTGAACCCGAACACCACCGCGGCCACCAGCCCCACGGCCATGCCGATCAGCACCGCGATCCGGCTGAGGAACGCGGGCGCGAACCGCTGCACACCGAGGACGACCGCCAGGACGAACGCGGCGAGAGCGATGTTCCTCGGCTCACCGAAGTCCTTCGCGCCCTGGCCCCCGGCCGCCCAGTTGCCCGCCGCGGGCAGCAGCGACAGACCGATGATCAGGATCACCGTGCCGGTCACCAGCGGCGGGAAGAAGCGCAGCAGCCTGCCGAAGACAGGGGCCAGCAGCGCGATGGCGAGCCCCGCGACGATCACCGAGCCGTAGATCGCGGGGAGTCCGCCGCCCGTCGTACCGATCAGGACCATCGGCGACACCGCGGCGAACGTACAGCCCTGCATGATCGGCAGCCTCACCCCGAACCGCCAGAAGCCTATGCACTGGATGAGCGTGGCTATCCCGCACACCAGCAGGTCAGCGGTGATCAGATACGCCAGATCGGCTGCCGACAGCTTCATCGCCCCGCCCACGATCAGCGGTACCGCGACCGCGCCCGCGTACATCGCGAGCACGTGCTGAAGTCCGAAGGCGGCCAGGTGCCGTACGGGTGGGACCTCGTCGACGGGATGCACGGGGACGGTCGTGGCCATGGACACTCCTGGGCGGCGGAGGGGATGGGGAACATGCGAACAGTTCGAGACCGTAGGCGCCTTGAACAGTTTGTTGATGTCCGGGCTGTTGCCGCCGTGTGTCTTGCCCGGCCACTCTGTGTGCGCCCCGCATATCGCTAGGCGCGTGCCTCGCGTGCCGCCGCCAGAAGGGCATCCCAGTCCGGCAGTTTCACCACGCCACCTCGCCCGAGCGAGACCCCCAACTCGGCCTCCGCCCGCTCGATGGCCTCCCACCCGCCCCACTCGACCGGCTCGAACCCCTCGGTGCGCAGCACGGTGAGCGGATCCTCGGGCGGCCTCTCCGTCACGAGCAGGGAGGCGTCGGCGAGCAGTGACGTCACCGTCTCCTTGGCGTCCGGGCGGTTGGTGCCGATGACACCGGTCGGACCCCGCTTGATCCAGCCGGCCACGTACACACCGGGTACGGTCCGCCCTTCCCGCATCACCCGGCCCGCACGGTGCGGCACGGTGCCGTGCTCGGCGTCGAAGGGCAACCCGTCCAGCGGGACCCCGCGATAGCCCACCGAGCGCAGCACCAACTGCGCCCCGATGTCGACCAGTCGGCCCGTGCCCCGCACTTCGCCCCGGCCGTCCGGCGCGGTGCGTTCGAAGCGTACGGCGGCCACCCGGCCCGCGTCGGCGAGGAGTTCGACGGGGCGGAGGAAGAAGCGCAGGTGGATACGGCGTGGCGCGCCCCGGGGAGGGAGCGCGGACCAGTTGCGGAGCTCCTCCACGTTGCGACGCCGGACGGCGGGCAGCGCGGAGGGGTCGAGACAGTCCGGGTCCAGCGTCAACTCGGCCGGATCCACGGTCACTTCGGTGTTCGGGAGGCCGCCCAGTTCGCGCAGCTCCTTGGTGGTGAACCGGGCCTGCGAAGGGCCGCGGCGGCCGACCATGTGGACGTCCGTGATCCCGCTCGTGGCCAGCTCGGTGAGCGCCGCCTGCGGAATGTCGGTACGGCTCAGCTCGGCCGCGCCGCGCGCCAGCATCCGCGTCACGTCCACGGCGACGTTGCCCACGCCGATCACCACGGCCGAACGTGCGCCGCGCACGAAACCGGCGGCGGTGGCGTCCGGATGGGCGCTGTACCAGGACACGAACTCGGTCGCCGACCAGCTGCCCGGCAACTCCTCGCCGGGAATGCCCAGTTGGCGGTCCGTGGCGGCGCCCACGCAGTACACGACGGCGTCGTACAGCTCCCGCAGCCGGGTGGCCGACAGCCCGCCCGGGCCCACGGGCACCCCGCCGAGGAACCGCACCCGCTCATGCTCCAGGACCGCCCGCAGACTGCTCTGCAGCGACTTGATCTTCTCGTGGTCGGGTGCCACGCCGTAGCGCACCAGGCCGTAGGGGCACGGCAGTCGGTCCAGGACGTCGACCAGTGCCCCGGGTTCCGACTGGACTAGGCTCTGGGCGGTGTAGACCCCGCTCGGACCGGAGCCGACGACGGCGACACGCAGCACGGCGGAACTCCTCACCCGTCAGGCACACAGGAGATCGCTGACTCGCCAGACCACTTGCACGTCCAGGATCGCACCACCGGTGCTCCGCTGACAGGGTGCGGTGCCGACCGGTACCGGGTGGGCGCGCGTGTCCGTTTGTATGGAATGTGATCATGCGGTTACGTTGCGTGTGTGCTGGAAGCATCCTTTCTTAATCTTTCTGATCGTTGTCCGACGGATGGTGCGGTGTCCGTGTGGCCCGCGTGGGAAGTGCAGGAGCGCGACGGCGCCACGTCCTGGTTCCATGTCCGGCTCGCCTTTCCCGACGGCGCCCGCGTCGACGCGCTCGCCGTCGTGTGCGAGGAGAACGTCTCCGTCGAGGACGTACGGGCCCAACCCGCCCTGTCCCTCGACGACTTGACGATGCTGGCCGACTGGATCGAGACACCGCTCGTCGAGGCGTGCGGCCTGGAGCCGGAGGGCGAGCCGGGCGAGGAGGGGGCGGAGTCGGGCGGAGCGCGCCGGGCCCGGCCGGCCTGGCCGCGGGGCATCGAGGGGCGGTGGCTGATCGCCCAGGAGTACCGGGCCGCGCAGGAGGAGGGTACTGATCCCGTCCTCGCGGTGATGTGCGCGACCGGACACAGCAGGCGCAGGTCGCTCCGGCTCATCTCGCAGGCGCGGGACGCCGGGTTCCTGACGCCACGTCACGCTCGGCGCTGAACAAGGCGGTCGGGGCAGTCGAGGCAGCTGAGTAAGCCACGTCGGCTAAGGCAGCCACGTCAGGTAAGGCAGTCAAGCGGTCAGGGCGTTCGAAGGCGGTCAGGAGCCGGAGGGTTCGTTCGGGCGGTCGTCGGCCGGGCCCTCCGGAGTGTGCGGGGAGGCGGACCTGTCGTCCGTCGCGAAGAAACGCGACAGGTCCGTGTCGGCGGTCCCGGGACGTGCGCCGGTCTCGGGCGGGATCCCCAACTCCCAGTCCAGTCCGTACCGGTCGAACAACTCGGTGCGCAGGACCGGGATCGGCATGGGCACCCCCGGCACGAGTGCCGAGTAGACCGCGCCCATGAGCAGGGCGCGCAGCATCGGGTAGTCGGAGCGGACGTTCCCCGAGCCGTAGCGCGCGATCGTCTCCCCGAGCAGCTCGGACAGACGCTGCTGCTCCGGGCACTGCACGAAGCCCTCGCCCTGGAGGAGACTTGCCATGTGCTGGCGCATCAGCACCGGCCGGTCGTGTGCCAGCCCCAGGATGGCGTCGATCGCACGGGCCATCCGCTCCTGCCCGTCGTCGGTCCGGGGCTCGCGCTCCAGGGCCTCTTCCAGTGTGCGGTGCATCAGACGGTGTACGGCGGACTGGACGAGCTGGCGTTTTCCGGGGAAGTAGTACGACACCAGGCCGCGCGCCGAACCGGCCCGGTCCGCGATGTCTCCCAAGGTCGTGGCCTCGAAGCCGCGCTCGCCGACCAGCTCCACGGCCGCCTGGAGGAGTCGCTCCCGGGAACGCCGTCGCAACTCTTCATTGACCGATGCGCTTCGCGGGGACATGCTGTAACTCCTGCGTTGACTGGCTACCAGCCAACTATACTCAGGACGTCCGGGTCTCCCGCAGAGGGGGCCTGGCGCATGCTGCCGTCCGTCTGGGGCGACGCGGGGGATCGTCTCAGGCGGGCGGCTCCTTTTCCTCGTAATGGTTTCCTTGGGCGACTTTTTGATCGACGTCCGGCGCCCCTTCCCGCACATCTGTCGCACGGCACGTGAACCGTCCATAGAGTGGGCACGGGTGTCGAGCCGACGAGGACGAGGAGTACGGGCATGGGGCAGGACCAGCAGATCTTCGCGCGGATCAACGAGATGGTCGACGACGAACGCAAGCTCCGGGAGGCCGTCGCCTCCGGCGCCATCGACAGCGCGACGGAGCATGAGCGACTCGGGCGACTGGAGCGCGAACTCGACCAGTGCTGGGACCTGTTGAGGCAGCGGCGCGCGAAGGTGGAGTTCGGGGAGAACCCGGACGACGCGCGAGTGCGGCCGGAGTCCGAGGTGGAGGGGTATCAGGGGTGAGGTGACCGGTCACCGGTGGGCTCGGCGGGCGGACTCGACGGGTGGGGTGGCCGCGCGGGCCGGCTCTCCGCGGCCACCGGTCGGTTCTTCGCCGCCCGTCCTTGTCGCTTACCGCTCGCCGTGTGTGGCGAGCCGTTCGGCGATCACGGTCGTCACCGTCTCCCGCAACTCGTCCTGTGTGAAACCGAGTTCACGCAGGACGCGCGCCGCCGGGCTCTCCTCGACGCGCATCAGGCCCAGCAGCATGTGCTCGGTGCCGACCCAGTCGTGGCCGAGCTCCGCCGCCGCGCGGCGGGCCTGTCCGATGGCTTCCTTGGAGTCCGCGTGGAAGGCGATGTGGCCGCGCAGCGCCTTCGGTCCGGCCGGCGGCATCGCCCCCTCGATCGCGTCACGGACGCGCTGTTCCGATCCGGCCTTCGCCACCAGCACCTCGTGGGCCAGGCCCCGCGGTTCGCCGAGGAGGCCGAGCAGGAGGTGTTCGGTGCCGATGGAGTCGTGCTTGTGGGTGCGGGCGGCTTCCTGGGCCAGCACGATGCCGTGCCGGTTCAGGTTGGTGAACCGCTCGAACGCGGCGGGTGCGTGGCGTTGTTGGGCTGCCTGCTTGGAGACCCCGATGGCGTCACCGATCTCGGTCCACGACGCCCCGACCCGCTTGGCCTGGCTGACGTAGTGGTCGATGAGCTGGTCACCGAGGTCGGAGAGGGTCTGGGCGCGCAGTCGTGCCTCGCTGATGCGGGCCAGTTCGCTGGATTCGGGCAGTTCCTCGTCGAGCCGGGCGATCAGATCGGCGAGGCTGATGTCGAGTGGGCTCATGCGTCAATCTTAAGTTGACGATCGGCGAGCGTCAACTTCTAATTGACGATTACTTCGGGGCTTCGGGGCTTCGGGGCTTCGGGGCTTCGGGGCTTCGGGGCTTCGGGGCTTCGGGGTCTCGGCGGGGCTTCACGCGGACGAACGCCCGGAACGGCCCCTTCCGGCCAGCTCAAGCACCGGTCGCAGGCTGTCCGGCCGCTCTGTCACCGGCCGATGGTCCACGAAGTGCACCCCGCAGCCCAGGGCCGCCGCCCCGCCGTCCGCCCGCCGGTCGTCGCCGACCATCAGCACGTCCCTCGGATCGACACCGAGCGCCTCGCAGGCGACCGTGAACAGGCGCGGGTCCGGCTTCTGGATGCCGTGTTCGTACGACAGGACGTAGGCGTCCACATAGGGGTCGAGTCCGTGCTCGCGGAACACCGGCCGCAGATCCCAGCCGATGTTGCTGACCACGCCCACTCCGATCCCGCGCTCGTGCAGGGTCCGCAGCACGTCAGCCGTGTCCGGGTACGGAGTCCACGCGGCCGGCGTCATGTGCCGGTCGTACAGCGCGTCGTGCAACGCCGGGTCGGGGAGCGGGACTTGGCGGGAGACGCCGGTGTACGCGGCCCGGTGCAGGGCGGAACTCTCGTCCCGGATTGCCCACATCTCCGCGAACTCCTCGGGCAGTTGCTCGGGTTGCGCCCCACCCGGCATCGCGCCCGCCGCCTCCAGCGCCCGCGCGGCCTCGGTCAACTCCGGCTTGGGCAGCGCGATGTCGGCCTCGCGCAACACGGCACGCAGCCAGGCCTCGGTGGACTCGATGCGGAAGAGGGTCCCGGAGAAGTCGAAGAGAACGGCGTTCATGCGGTGATCCTACGCAGCCGCATTCCACTCGCCGGGAAGATCACCGCCGCAGAACACGCAGACGAAGTCGCCCTCGCGCACGATGTTGATCTCCCCGCACGTCAGACAGCGGCGGAACACCACGGCGTACGTGAAGCCGGCGGGTCGGCCGACACCGGCCCCGTCGAGGGCCCGCGCCACCGCGTCCCAGGACTCTAGGCGCGGGCAGTACCCGGTGGACTGGTTGCTGACCTCGCGGACGGTCCAGCGCCCCGCCGTCCGCTCGAACCCCATCTCGCCCGCGCCCAGGACGTCGGCGCCCCCGGCACACGCCACATGCTCGCTCCGGCGCGGCGCCAGCCGGAGCAGCCCGTCGAGATCGACGACGTAGGTGAAGGGCTCGGCCAGTTCGGCCCGGTCCCGTGCGGCGAGCCAGGCGTCCAGGTCCCGGGCCGACCGCACGACGCGGCCCTCCGCGCCCGGCCGTACCGTCCCCAGCGGCTCCGCCGGACCGATGTACCCGTGTCGCCGTCCGGCCGTGCTCACACCCGCCGCCGTTCGTACGCCCCCACGGCCACCGTCACCACGAAGGCCCCCAGGATCCAGCCGCCCAGGACGTCCGACGGCCAGTGCACCCCGAGCCACACACGGGTCAGGCCCACACCGACCACGGAGATCACGGCCGCGACCATGGCCGTACGCCACACCGCGCGTCCGGCGTCGTAGCGGTGGAGCAGCCACAGCAGCAGGCCGCAGACCACCGTGGCGGTCATGGCATGGCCCGACGGGAAGGCGGAATAGCGGGCCGAGTCGACGGGGTCGGGCCAGACCGGGCGCGGGCGGTCGACCAGTGCCTTCAGGGTCTGCTGGAGCAGTGTGCCCAGTGCACATGTGACCGCCAGCCATAGAGCCGTCCACCATGCAGACCGGCGCCACACCAGCCACACCATGGCTGCCGCACACACCAGGCGCAGGGTCAGCGGGTCCCAGACCCAGTCCGTCAGGATGCGGAACGCCTGTGTCAGCCCGCGCTCGTCGACCGCCCAGCGGTGCGTGGTGCGGGCGATCCGCTCATCGGCTTCGATCAGCGGACGCCACTCGACCGCGACCAGGGTGAGGAGCAGCGCGGAGCACAGGGCCAGGGTCACGCCGGTCCGCAGGACGGTCGGGCGGGTGGGGGAGCGCATGGAACGATCCTCGCCGACGCGCGCCACTCCTCAGTCGCCCGCCACGCGCTCAGCCGAGCGCCCGCAACCCCGGTACGAACGCCACCAGTACGGGCACCACCGGGACCAGCGCCGCCGTCGCGGTCAGTCCCAGGCGGCGCAGGGCCGTGAGCCGGTCCGGGGGAGTGAGCAGGCGGTGGACCCGCTGCGGCACATGGGCGTGCGGGGTGGGGCAGGGGCCGAACACCCCGCGGTCCTCGTTGAGTTCGACCAGCGCGAGCGCGGTGGTCAGGCGGCCGAAGCGGCGGGAGGCCATGTCGTCGGCGGCGAGTTCGACCAGCCGGTGCATCTCGTCCCGGAACGCGGCGAACACCGGTACCTGCGGGAACCCGTTCGCGAGGGCGCCCGAGCAGTGCAGGAGCCAGTCGTGCCGGGCTTGGGCGTGCCCCTGTTCGTGCGCGAGCAGCGAGTCCAGCTGGCGCCCCTTGAGCCGTCTCAACGCGGCTGTGGTGATGACCAGTTGGGGTGCGGCACCGGACAGCCACCAGGCGTCGGGGCGCTCTCCCTCCAGGATGACCAGCGGTTCGGCACCGGGCTCCTCGCCGGGCAACACCGGTGCGCGCACGAGGAGTTCGGCCCGTCGCTGCCGGCGTCGCGCACGGGCCCGTACGACTTCACGGACCAGCATCGCGGCGGTCCACGCGCCGCCGCAGGCGAGGGCGACCGCGGTGGTGGCGGCCCAAGGGCCTGTCGTGACCAGGGGATAGGCGTCCACGACCCCGTGCGGGGCGTTGGCGAACACATGGCCCCGAACCGCCTGCCACGCGGCGGCGGCGCTCAACGTCATCGACAGGGCGCAGCACAGGAGGACGGCCGCGACGACGCACTGCCACACCCACAACGCGAGGACCGGTTCATGGTCCGGCCAGTCGGCCCGGGCGAGCAGCCGTGGGGCGACGACGGCGGCCAAGGCGCCGAGCAGCAACAGTGCCGCGGGGACCATCATGGGAGCACCCTATGAGCGCCGCGGTGATCAGGGGTACGGCTTGTCACGGCAAAGTGACGCAGACCACGCTTTCGTACAACGGCATCCGTGCCGTCAGGTCCTTCCGCTTCCCGCCTCCTCCGGAGGTGCCTGCCTCGCTCCCGGTTCAGAGCGTCAGCAGCATCGCGACCATGGCGATCCCCATCGACAGCCGGCACGCCCGCGCCACCTCCGGCCGGTCGCCCCACCCGACGCTCCCGCGCCCGCCGACCGTGCCGCCGACCACACCGCCGACCGTGCCGGTGACGGGTACCAGCCGGATGCCCGACAACAGCACGTAGCCCACGAAGTAGAGCAGCAGCAGGCCGGTGACGAGCGGGATGCCGGAGTCGCCGTGCTCGTGGTGGTGCGCGGGCGAGGCGGCCATCGCGAGCGCCATGTAGACCATGGCCGCGGTGCCCAGGAGGTGGTGCAGGTGGTGCGGGGTTCTGCGGGCGCCCCACAGGGCGCGCAGCGCGGCGGCGCCGAACACCCCCGCGTAGACGGGCCACGTCCACGGCGGCGGGGTGAACACGGCGGCGGGCACGGCCATCGCGGCCATGCCGAAGCCCATCAGCGCCTCGCCGCCCGCGGCCCGGCGCTGCTCCTCGACGGGGCTGCGCATCCGCAGCAGGCAGTAGGCGCCGGTCGCCGCGCACAGCGCGACCAGCAGCCAGCCGGGCGAAGCCGGTCCACCATGCACGCGCATCCCCCGTTCCGTCCCGGACATCGCTCTCCGTCGACGTTCGGTCACAGGATGCCCGTGCCGCACGGGGCGCAACCGAGCGCAACGGAGTACGTGGGGAGCACTGGACGGAGCGCGCAGGTCGGCCGGGCGCCGTGGCCGGGTCCACATAAATGCTTTACGAGTAAAACACCTGCTAAGCTTATGCGTCATGAGCAGTGCGACCTCCGCCCCCGCCCGACGCGTCCGACGCCTTCCGCTCGCCGGTGTGCTGCGCCTCGGTCGGCCCTCCGACATCTGGTTCAAGCCCGCGCTCAGCGCGGTCGCCTCGGTCGCGCCGCCCAACCTGACCCTGCTGGCCCTCGGCCGCCTCGACCTCGCGATGTACACGATGGCCGGCTCCCTGTGCGCGCTCTACGCCCACAACAAGCCGTACGCCGCCCGGGCCCGCGCCCTGGTCTGGGTGGTGCTCGGCATGATCGGCGGCCTCGCCGTCGCGCTGGTCACCGCCTCCCTGACCACCAACGCCGTCGTGCTCGTCACGGTCGGCGCCGTTCTGGCCGCCGTACAGAAGGGGCTGTGCGACGCGACCCGGATCGGCCCGCCCGGCAATGTCGTCCTCGCCTTCATCAGCTCCGCCTCGCTCTTCGCGCCCCAGACGCTCGGCCAGGTCCCCGGTCACCTCGCCCTGGCCGCCGTCGCGGGCGCCTGGGCCTGGCTCGTCGGCATGGCCCCCGCCCTCGTCCGGCCCCACGGCCCCGAGCGCCGGGCCACCGCCCACGCGCTGAACGCGGCCGCGGCCTACGCCGACGCACCCCGCGCCGAGGACGCCGCGCACGCACGCGCGCGTGCCGCCGCGGCGGCGGCCGTCCACGCCGCCTGGCAGTCCCTCCTCGCGACCGGCGCCCGCACCGCGCCCCGGCGCGCTCTCGAACGCCTGGTGGTCCGCGCCGAGGTCGCGCTCGCCGCGCCCGCGGACGCCGACCCGGAGCGGCTGCGCGCCTGGGCCCGCGACCTGCGCGGCACGGGACCGGTCCCGCGGGCGGACGACGCGGCCGTGACCGAACTGCTCGGTGTGGACGCCGAACTCGACGCCCCCGCGCGGCCGTTGTGGACCCGGCTCGGCCCGCTGACCCCGCTCGTGCTGCGCACGGCGATCGGCTGCGCGCTCGCCGGGTACGTCTCGCTCGCGCTCGGCGTCGGCCGCCCCTACTGGGCGCTGGTCACCGCCGCCTCCCTCTACCAGGCCAACATCACCCTGACCTGGGGCCGTGGCGTGCAGCGGGTCGTCGGCAACCTCGCGGGCGTGCTCGTGTTCGCCGCGGTCGTGCCGTTCGCGCACGCCCACCCGGCGGCCCTCGTGCTGTGCTGCCTCGCCCTCAACTTCGGCGCCGAGGCGCTGATCGGCCGCAACTACTGGCTCGGCAGCGTCTGTGTGACCCCGATGGCCCTGCTCATCACGGAGTTCGCGCGGGCCCAGCAGCCCGGTGAGCTGATCACCGAGCGGATCGTCGACACCCTCGTCGGCGCGCTGGTCGGCCTCGCCGCCGCGGCCGTCGTCACCAACCGGCGGGCGACGGACCGTATCGAGGAGGCGCTGACCGCCGTGGAACGGGCCCGTGAGCGGGCCGCGCGCCTCCTGGCGGAGCCCGCTCCCGCGCCCGGAACCCTGGAATCCGCGCATCGAGTGCTCGCCGCCGCGCTGGTCGAGCTGCGGGCCACCGTCGACGCCGCGTCCGGCGAGTGGTGGCAGCGCGCGCTGCCGCAGGAGCGGGTCGTGTTCGCCGAGCGGTCCGGACACCGTACGCTCGCCGCGACGGTACGACGCCGGGAGTCGCACTCCTGGCCGGCCGCGGATCGGCGCACGGACGGAAAGACGGAGGGCGTACGGGGATGACGGCGATGAACGGACGGCCGGTCGACGGGGACGGCGCGGCCCGCCCGGTCCCTCCGGGTACGACCCGGGGTGACACCGTCGCCGCCGTCGTCGGGCAGTGGCAGGCCGTGCACCCCGACCTCGACACCGGCCCGATGGAGATCATCGGCCGGATCAACCGGTGCGCCGCCCTGCTCCAGCAGGCCGAGGACGCGCCGCTGCGCCGGGCCGGGCTCAGCCGCCCCGAGTTCGACCTGCTCGGCGCGCTCCGCCGCACCGGGCACGAGCTGACGCCGAGCGAGCTGACCCGGGAGACCTTCTCCTCGGGCGCCGCCGTCACCAAACGCCTCAAGCTGCTGACCGAACGCGGGCTGGTCGAGCGGCGCGGCGACACCCGTGACCGGCGCGTCGCCCACGTCCGCCTGACGGACGCGGGCCGCGAGCTCGTCGACGCGATCCTGCCCGAGCAGCTCGCCTACGAGACGACCGTGCTCGCCGGTCTCGACCATCCCGCGCAGGACGAACTCGCGTCCCGGCTGGGTGAGTTGCTGGTCCAGCTGGAAGGCCGGATGGGCATGCTCCGCGTCTGAGCGGCCCCGCGCGGGCGCCGGGGGACCGTTGACGCGAACCGGGTGATCTCTCTACGTTCGACCAGGTCGGTTCGGGAAACCGGCTGACGTACGGGATGTCGAACAAGGGATTGATGCCGTGGCAGCCGAAGCCTCCGCCGCGCCCGTTTCCGCGAAGCTCACCATCGACCTCGGCACCGACACGGGCCCCTTCCACGGCGGCGCGAGCGGCACGCTGTACGGCCTGTACGGCGACGGCGTCCCCACCCGCGCCGCCGTCGAGGGCATGTACGTCCGCACGGTCGCCACCAAGGCCCAGGACGGCGTCCAGCACCCGGGTGCCGACGCCCTGGAGATCCTGCGCCCCTTCGTCGAGGCGGGCGGCCGGGACGTCTACGTCTACATGAGCGACATCTACCGCGGCTTCCCCTACGAATGGCCCGGCGCCACCGGTGCCGAACGCCTCGCCGACTTCACCGCGCGCATCCGCCGCCAGGTGGAGCAGGTGCTGACGCTCGGCGCGTACCGCGCCCATGTCGTCTACGTCCCGTTCAACGAACCCGAGGGCAACATGTTCGGGACGGAGGAGTGGAGCTACGACCGGACCTCCTGGCGCACCGACCCGCACCACTACTTCACCGCCTGGCGCGACATCCACCGCCTGATCAAGGAACTCGACCCGGGCGCCCGCATCGCCGGCCCCAACACCTGCCTCCTGTACGACGAGGTCCGGGGCTTCCTGGAGTTCGCCGAGGCCGAGGACGTCCTGCCCGACGTCGTCACCTGGCACGAGCTGACCACGCCCGACGCGATCCGCACGAGCGTGGCCAAGTACCGTGCGCTGGAGCGGGAGTTGGGCATCGGCCCGCTGCCGGTCAACATCAACGAGTACGCCCACAACTACCACTTGTCCGTGCCGGGCCAGATGATCCAGTGGATCGCCGCGATCGAGGAGTCCAAGGTCGACGCCGACATGGCGTACTGGAACATCGACGGCAACCTCAACGACTCGGTGGTGGAGGCCAACAAGGGCAACGGCCAGTGGTGGTTGTTCAACGCCTACGGCCAGTTCACCGGACACACGGTCCAGGTCCACGCCCCTCACCCCAACGTCCAGTACACGCTCCAGGGCGTCGCCGCCCTCGACCGCGCCAAGCGCCAGGCACGGGCCCTGCTCGGGGGTGCGGGCGGCTCGGCGGACGTCGTCTTCGAGCACGTGGACCCCGAGATCTTCGGTACGACCGTCCACACGCGGCTCCTGGAGATCCCCTGGACCGGCCAAGTCGGCGCCTCCGCGCAGCCGTTGAGACTCGCCGATCAGGAACTCGCCGTCGTGGACGGTACGGTGACGCTCCGTCTGACCGGCCTGGACGAGATGTCGGCGTACCAGGTGATCCTGTCCCCGGGCGGCAACGGGGCGACGGCACTGCCCCCTTCGGTCGGCTGGCGGCGCTCGTACCAGGCGGAGGACGCCGCCTACATCGGTGACGGGCATTCCCTGAACGGGCCCGAGGGATCCCCGTCCGACGTCGACAGGTTCGCGGGCTCGACCGGCTACCACGTCGGCGGACTGCGGACCGGCTCCGACGGCGTGCTCGTCTTCTCCGTGGAGGTCCCGCAGGACGGGACGTATGACGTGCGGGTCTTCGCCAACTCCTGCAACCTGGCCGACGCGGTGCGCGAACAGGGCCCCACCAACGTCTTCCTCCGCGTCGACGGCGACGCCCCGCGGGAACTCCGGCTGCCGCTCGGCTACAAGTGGGCCGTGTGGGGCCACACCGACACCCGGGTCGAACTGACCGCCGGCGCGCACACGATCACCCTCGCCGCCGAGGACCCCGACCTCGGGGTCACACGCGGCGACGCGGTCGTCGACCGGATCGACCTCGCCCTGCGCGACGACCGGGTGACCGGGCCCGCGCTGTACGACGCGGAGTTCGCGGCCCTCGGCGGCGGCGCGCGCGTCGACCACGGGCGGCGCGGCGCCTCGGGTCCCGGCGCCGCCGTACTGCCCCGGGGCGGCACCGCCACCTTCTGGGTGCACGCGGCGGACGACGGGGAAGCGACCGTGACCGTCGACCGGATCGGCCCGGGGGAGGGCGAGTTGACCGTCAACGGCGAGAACGTGGGGTCGGTGGGCGGAGAGGACGTGAGGACCGTGGAAGGAGGGAACGCGGGGGGTGTCGAACGATCAGGCGTTCCGCTGTTCCTCGCGGCGGGCATCAACAAGGTCACCGTCACCGCCACTTCGGACCTCCTCGTCCTGGACCGCCTCCAGGTAGGCGCCTCACGAGGCCTCCTCCCCGCCTCGACCTGTCCGGCCGAGGACGGCACCACGACCGGTGGCGCGCGCGTCACCGGCGCCCACACCTTCGCCACGGGCGGCAAGGCGGTCGACGGCATCGGCCGCGGCCCCGCGAACGCGCTCACGCTCGCCGTGACGGCGGAGCGGAGCGGTCGGCACGCGCTCACGATCCGCTACTCCAACGGCGAGCAGGCGCCCGCCACCCACTACAACCCGGACCCGGTCTGCCGGCACGCGGACATCGCGGTCAACGGGGGCGCCCCGCTGCGCGTGCTGTTCCCGACCACCTTCCACTTCAACAACTTCCACACCCTCTCGGTCCCCGTCACCCTCGACGAGGGCACCAACACCCTCACCTTCACGGCCGACGAACTCCCCGACCACGACGGCCACTCCAGGAACCAGTACGGCCAACGCAGCGCGTACGCACCGGTCATTGACACCGTGACGGTGACACCGCTGGCCTGAGCACGGGACGCGGGCGGGTGGCTCAGTGCCCCGCGTCGCCCGCCGCGTACACCCCGAACACCGCGCCCTGCGGATCCCGCAGCACCGCGATCCGGCGCACGCCGGCGATGGACGTCGGCTCCATCAGCACCGTGCCGCCCGCGCCGGACGCCGCGGCGGCGGTGGCATCGACATCGGCCACCGCGAAGTACGGCAGCCAGTGCGGCGTCACCTCCGGCGGGAACTTCGCGTCCATCGTCATCATGCCGCCGAAGTCGGCGCCGTCGATGCCCCACTGCGGGTAGTGCTCCGAGGGGCGGACCGTCCAGCCGAACACCGTCGTGTAGAAGACCTCCGAGCGCTCGGGCGCCCGGGTCAGCAGCTCCACCCAGCCCAGCGCGCCGGGCGCGTTGAACAGTCCGGCGCCCGGGAAGGTCCGCGCCTGCCACATCTGGAACACCGCGCCGCCCGGGTCGAGGGCGACCGCGAAGCGCCCGATGTCGAACACGTCGACGGGTTCCATCAGCAGCGTCCCGCCCGCCGCCCGCACCGTCTCCGCCGTCGCGTCGGAGTCCGTCACCGCGAAGGACACGTTCCACGCCACCGGCTGCGTCTCCTGGAACAGCGGGGTCAGCGCGGCCACCGCCGCGTCCCCGACGTGCGCGACCGTGTAGCCGCCCGCCTCCGGCCGGGGATCGGTCTCCGGACGCCAGCCGAGCACGGCCGAGTAGAACTCCTTGGCCGCCGCCGGATCACTGGTCCCCAGTTCGGTCCAGCAGGGTCCGCCGGGCACCGGCCTTTCGAGCTTCATGGCGTTCCTTCCGCGGAGGGTTCCCCACCCAGCACGCTATGCCCGGCCCGCGACCCCGGCCATCCGGCGCGGAAGGGGCGCCCCGGCCGTCGTAGGGCTAGATGCCCGGGCGGTGGCGCAGCGGGTGGTCCTTCGGTACCTCCACCAGGACGATCCGGGTGCCGTCCGGGTCCGCGATCCACATCTCGACCAGGCCCCAGGGTTCCTTCAGCGGTGGCCGGACGATCTCGACGCCCTTCGCCAGCAGCTCCTCGTGCGCGGCATCCGCGTCCTCGACCTGGAGCCACAGCTGTACGGCGGGGGAGGGCGGGGCGGTGGAGCGGCCGGAGACCTCCAGGAAGCCGCCGCCGAGGAAGTAGACGGTTCCGCGCTCCGGGCCGGTGCCGAACTCGCGGGAGACGGGCAGGGCCAACCGCTCGCCGTAGAAGGCGCGGGAGCGGTCGGGATCGGTGGGGCGCAGCAGAACGCGGCTGCTCAGTACGTGGACCATGCGGCCGGAGCCTAGTGGCACGGGCCGCGTTACCCTCTTCTCTGCCTGAGCCGCGCCCTGATCGGAGTTGTGCACCATGGACACCGCCGCCACCGGACTGACCTTCCGCGACGCCACCGACGCCGATGTGGACGCCCTCGTCGTGCTGATCGAGTCGGCGTACCGGGGAGACGCCAGCCGGGCCGGCTGGACCACCGAGGCGGACATCCTCGAAGGGCAGCGGACCGATCCCGAGGGCGTGCTCGCGGTCATCAAGTCGGACGACAGCCGGCTGCTCGCCGTCGAGCGCGAGGGCCGTGTGGTCGCCTGCTGCCAGCTCGAACACCGCGGTGAGCACGCCTACTTCGGGATGTTCGCCGTCAGCCCGCGGCTCCAGGGCGCGGGGCTCGGCAAGGTCATCATCGCGGAGGCGGAGCGCACGGCGCGGGAGACCTGGGGGGTGCGGGAGATGCACATGACCGTGATCTCCGTGCGGGACGACCTCATCGCCTGGTACGAGCGGCGCGGCTATCGCCGTACGGGCCGGATGACCCCGTTCCCGTACGGCGACGAGCGGTTCGGCATTCCGCAGCGCGACGACCTGCGGTTCGAGCTGCTGGTCAAGGAACTCGCTTAGCCGTCACGGGTGTCACGCCGTGAAGCGGCCGGTGCGTTTGATCTCCGGGTAGTCGGTGGTCGCGCCGTCCAGGCCCAGGGCGCGGACGAGGCGCAGCTGGTCCTGGGTGTTCACCACCCAGCCGATGATCTTCAGGTCCGCCTTGCGGGCCGCCTCGACGACCTCCAGGGTGAGGCGCCGGATGTTGAGGCAGACCGTCCCGGCACCGGCCTCGGTGGCGCGCTCCACCACGTCGGGGCCGAAGCGGCTGGCGATCAGCGCGGTCCGTACGCCGGGCACCAGGCGGGCGATCTCGACGATCGCCTCGTCGTGGAACGAGGACACCTCGACCCGCTCGACGAGGTTGCGCCGCTGCATGACCTCGGCCAGTGCCCGCGCCGCCGCCAGGTCCTTGATCTCGGCCTGGATCGGCGACTGGACCGCGTCCAGGACCTCTTCGAGGACGGGGACGCGCTCGCCGCGGCCCGCGTCCAGGGTGCGCAGCTCGTCGAGGGTCCGCCCGGCGATCGGACCGGTCCCGTCGGTCGTGCGGTCCACGTCGGCGTCGTGCATGACGACGAGGGCGCCGTCCTGGCTCAGATGCAGATCGAGTTCGATGACATCGAGGCCGGCCTGCTCGGCGGCGACGAAGGAGCGGAGCGTGTTCTCGGGTTCGAGACCCATGACTCCGCGGTGACCGATGGTAAGGAAGTTCAAGGTTCAACTCTCTTCCGTCGACAGCGGCTCGGCATGCGCGCGTGAGCGCGGCCGGACACCGGCGTCCACGCGGCAGAGCCGCAGCCTAATGGCCGGGCCCGGCGATGTACCCGTGCGTACACGGGGGATCGCGGGTGATGGCCGAGGTGTTTCCGCGCCGCACCGCGCGCCGCCGAGGCTCGGCCGTGGACGGGTCCGCCGGGCCCTGACCGAAACCGGTCCCCGGTGGCCCGTGATCGTGGAGGGTTGACCTATCTACCCCGCTACGGCGGAAGTAATCGCCTTCCATGTGTCCGGCAGGAAAAAGAGCGGTGGCGAGCAAGGGGTGCAGGATAATTTCCGGAGCCTTGCCTTGCTAGGGGAATCCATGAACGCATACGGTGTCCATACGCGAGGTTCTCCCGTGGAGGATGGGACATGACGGAAATTCTTGTGCAGGTGGGTTCGGAGCAGGGGCTTCCTCCCATGACCAGGGTGGTGGAGCATCCGGCGTGGCCCGTGCTCAAGGATGCCGTGGAGCGGATCCGGCCATGGCAGTCGAAGGACGGCTCGATCGACTTCGCGGCCGAGGGCGCACCGGCCCGCGCGGAGGCCGAGGAGGCCGTGCGCCGGGTGACCGGCGCGGTGGAGGAGCTCTCCCCGCTGCTCCCACACGACGCCGCCTACCACGCCGCGCTCGCCGGGGATCTGGGCCGGTGGGCCGACGACGGCTTCCAGGTGCCCGACTTCCTCGACTCGCTGCTGGCCTTCCAGCCCGCCGCGAACCGCCGGGACGGACTCCAGCACCTGGTCGTCTTCCCCATGTACACGCAGAACGGCAACCCGGACCGCAACCTCGAAGCGGTCGTCCTGCGCATGGTCTGGCCCGACTGGCTGGCCGAGCTGGAGGCGACCCGCTACGACAACCCGCTGTTCTGCGGCATCACCTTCGAGGACTTCACCTCCGGCTACGACACCAACTCGGCCGTCCTCTTCCCGGAGACCATCGCCGTACGGCAGGCGCCGGAACGATTCTCCTGGGGCGGCATCTTCTGTGATCGCGAGGCTGCCCGCTTCCGCCGCGTCACCGAGGCCGCCGTCGGCATCCTCGGCATGAGCCTGCCCGAGGACGTCGCCGCGATGGTCGACGACCAGAAGCGCTGCGAAGAGGCCTTCGTCCTGTGGGACATGGTCCACGACCGCACCCACAGCCACGGCGACCTGCCCTTCGACCCGTTCATGATCAAGCAGCGCCAGCCGTTCTGGATGTACGGCCTCGAAGAGCTGCGCTGCGACCTCACCGCCTTCAAGGAGGCCGTGAAGCTGGAGGCCGACGGCGTCCCGCAGGCCCGTGACGTGCAGTACGCGGTCCTCTTCGACCGCATGTTCCGCTTCCCGGTCACCGGCGAACGCGTCCGCAACTACGACGGACTCGGCGGCCAGCTCCTCTTCGCCTACCTCCACAAGCACGACGTCGTCCGCTGGACCGACAACACCCTGCACATCGACTGGCAGCGCGCCCCCGAGGTCACCAACCAGCTGTGCGCCGAGATCGAGGACCTCTACCGCGCGGGCATCGACCGCCCCAAGCTCGTCCACTGGTTCAAGGCCTACGAGCTGGTCGCGACCTACCTCGCCCCGCACCCCGGCTCCCGCTGGGCCAAGGGCCCGGACGCGCTGGACCTGAGTCTGCCGCCGCGGAAACTCGTGGATGACGTGCTTCCGGACGAGTTTCCGCTGAGCATGTTCTATGAGGCCCTCTCCAAGAAGCTGAAGAACGTGATCGCCTCCACGCGGGGCATCACGGCGGAGAGCGCAGAGCGGATCGCCGCGTGAGCGGCCGTACGACCGAAGTGGCTCAGGAGGCGAGGACCATGGGGAACGGGGCGCTGGACGGCGCGGTGATCGCGGTCGCGGGAGCGGGCGGGCCCGCGGGCCGGGCCGTGCTGCTGCGGCTGGCCGAGGCGGGTGCGACCGTCGTCGGGGCGGACGCGCATCCCGAACGACTGGCGGAGGCCGTGGACGCGGCCCGCTACGCGCACGGCGGCGCCACCGTCGTGGGGGACACCGTCGACCTGCTCGACCCGCAGGCGACGCGCGAGTGGGCCGAGCACATCGAGAAGGACTTCGGCCGCGTCGACGGACTGGTCCACCTCGTCGGCGGCTGGCGCGGCAGCGCGTCCTTCGGTGACACCGACCTCGCCGACTGGGACCTGCTGGAGAAACTCCTCATCCGCACCGTCCAGCACACCTCCCTGGCCTTCTACGACGGCCTGGAGCGCAGCGACCGCGGACGCTACCTCCTGATCAGCGCGGCGGGCGCGAGCAAGCCCACGGCGGGCAACGCGGCGTACTCCGCGTCCAAGGCCGCCGCCGAGGCCTGGACCCTCGCCATGGCCGACGGCTACCGCAAGGCCGGCGGCGAGGACGGGCCCAGCTCCGCCGCCGCCGTCATGGTGGTCAAGGCGCTGGTGCACGACGCGATGCGCGCCGAACGCCCGAACGCCAAGTTCGCCGGCTTCACCGACGTCAAGGACCTCGCCGAGGCCATCGCCGGCGTCTGGGACAAGCCCGCCACCGAAGTGAACGGAAACCGTCTGTGGCTGACCGAGAAGCCGTGAACCCTCCGAAGGCTCCCTTCACGCAGGCCCGTCGCCATCACGACCCGGAGATCCGCGGTTTCGCCAGCGACAACTACGCCGGCGCCCACCCGGAGGTCCTCGCCGCGCTCGCCCTCGCCAACGGCGGCCACCAGGTCGCCTACGGCGAGGACGACTACACGGAAAACCTCCAGGGCATCATCCGCAGCCACTTCGGGGCCGCGGCCGAGGCGTTCCCGGTCTTCAACGGGACCGGCGCGAACGTCGTCGCCCTCCAGGCGGTCACCGACCGCTGGGGCGCGGTGATCTGCGCCGAGAGCGCCCACATCAACGTCGACGAGGGCGGCGCCCCCGAGCGCATGGGCGGCCTGAAGCTCCTCACGGTGGCGACCCCGGACGGCAAGCTCACGCCCGAGCTGATCGACCGGCAGGCCTTCGGCTGGGACGACGAGCACCGCGCGATGCCGCAGGTCGTCTCGATCACCCAGAGCACCGAACTCGGCACCCTGTACACGCCCGACGAGATCCGCGCGATCTGCGACCACGCCCACGCGCACGGGATGAAGGTCCACCTCGACGGCTCACGGATAGCCAACGCCGCCGCCTCCCTGGACGTCCCGATGCGGACGTTCACCAACGCGGTCGGCGTCGACATCCTCTCCCTGGGAGGGACGAAGAACGGCGCGATCTTCGGTGAGGCGGTCGTCGTCATCAACCAGGACGCCGTCAGCCACATGAAGCACCTGCGCAAGCTGTCCATGCAGCTCGCCTCCAAGATGCGCTTCGTCTCCGTGCAGTTGGAGGCGCTGTTCGCCAAGGACCTGTGGCTGCGCAACGCCCGGCACGCCAACGAGATGGCCCAGCGCCTCGCCGAGGGGGTGCGCGCGGTGCACGGCGTGGAGATCCTCTATCCCGTGCAGGCCAACGGCGTCTTCGCCCGCCTCCCGCACGACGTGAGCGAGCGCCTGCAGAAGCGCTTCCGCTTCTACTTCTGGGACGAGGCGGCCGGAGACGTCCGCTGGATGTGCGGCTTCGACACGACCGAGGACGACGTGGACGCGTTCGTGGCAGCGCTCAAGGAGGAGATGGCCCGCTAGGTTGGACGGCACGGAATCCCTCATGCATAGGTATGCGGTCACCTGAAAAGTCATTGACTGTCGGGTGATCGCTTTCCTATGCTCTGCAGCCATGGAGCTGATCCAGAACACCCCCGACCTCTCCGCCTACTTGGCCGCCGACGAGGTCATCGACCACGACCACCCCCGGGTTCGGGAGACGGCCGCGCGACTGGCCAGGGATGCCGCCGACTCGTATGGGTATGCGCGACTGGCGTTCGAGTTCGTGCGCGACGCCATTCCGCACTCCCAGGACTCCGGTGATCCGCGCGTCACCTGGCGGGCCTCCGACGTCCTGGAGCAGGGCACCGGGATCTGCTACGCCAAGGCCCACGCGCTGGCCGCGCTGCTGCGCGCGGAGGACATTCCGACGGCGTTCTGCTATCAGAAGTTCGACGTGGTGCACGGGCTGGTGGCCGTGCGGTTCAACGGGGCCTGGCACCGGCAGGATCCGCGCGGCAACAAACCGGGCGTGGACGCGCAGTTCTCGCTCGACGGGGAGCGGCTGGCCTTCGTGCCCGACCCGGAGTTCAATGAGATGGACTATCCGGTGCTGTACGCTGAACCGCACCCGGCCGTCCTGAGCGCCCTCAAGGCCGCCCCCGACCGGCCGCATCTCTGGAAGACGCTCCCGACCGCACTCCGAGGCAAGTCATGACGCTCACGCTCACCGTGTCCGACGAGGTCCGCGCCCTCGCGCCCGGGTTCACCCATGTCGCGATCGAGGCCCACGGACTCGTCAACGGGCCCAGCACCGAAGCGAGTTCGGCGCTGCTCGACGACGCGGCCCGGCGGCTCGCCGTCCGCCTGGACGGGCGCGCGCCGCACGAGGACCCGCACATGGCGACCTGGCGCGAGGTGTACACGGCGTTCGGGTCCAAGCCGTCGCGGACGCGCAACTCGGCGGAGGCGCTGGCCAAGAGGGCGCTGACGGACGCGGGGCTGCCCCGGATCAACGTGCTGGTCGACCTCTACAACGCCATCAGCGTCGCGCACCTGATCCCCGTGGGTGGCGAGGACATCGACCGCATCCAGGGCGGGATGGTCCTTCAACGGGCTGTGGGGGACGAGGAGTTCGTGACCGTCGCCGGTGGTGAGGAGGTCGTCGAGCATCCCGACGCGGGCGAGGTGGTGTGGCGGGACGAGGCCGGTGTCACCTGCCGCCGCTGGAACTGGCGGCAGGGGCCGCGCACCCGGCTGACGGAGCAATCCACGTCCGCCGTCTTCCTGTTGGAGAGCCTGGCGCCGATGCCGGTCGCCGAGGTCGAGACCGCGGGCGCCGAACTCGCCGAACTGCTCGGGAAGTTCAGCCCCGGGGCGCGGATCACCGTCCACGCCCCGGCGTGAGGACTCAGCGCGCCTCGGCGGCCTTGACCTCTTCGGCGGTAGGGGCGGTGCCACCGAGGTGGGCCGGCATCCACCAGGTGTCGTCCGGGCCCTTGGGCCGTACCGGATAAGCGCGCTGGGCCGCTTCGAGCAGCTCCTGGACGCGCTCGCGCAGACGGCGGGTGATCGCGCCCGCGTACTGGTCCTGCGGGGCTTCCACCGGCTCGCCGACCCGGATGGTGATCGGGGTGTGGCTGCGCTTGAAGTTCTTCGGGTGGCCCTTGGTCCACAGGCGTTGGGTGCCCCACAGCGCCATCGGGATCAGCGGGACGCCGGCCTCCTGCGCCATGCGCGCGGCACCCGACTTGAAGCTCTTCAGGGTGAAGGACTGCGAGATCGTCGCCTCCGGGAAGACGCCGACGATCTCGCCGGACCGCAGCGACTGCAGCGCGTGCTGGTACGCCGTCTCGCCCTGCTTGCGGTCCACCGGGATGTGCTTCATGCCGCGCATCAGCGGTCCCGAGATCCTGTGCCGGAAGACCGACTCCTTCGCCATGAAGCGCACCAGGCGCTTCTGCGGCAGGGCGGCCAGGCCGTCGAAGATGAAGTCCAGGTAGCTGATGTGATTGCTGACCAGCACGGCGCCGCCCGAGCGCGGAATGTTCTCCGACCCCTTGCAGTCGATCTTGAGGTCCCAGGCCTTGAACAGCGTTTGGGCGAGACCGATGACGGGGCGGTAGACAAGCTCAGCCATGGACGGGGTGGACCCTTCTCTCTGCCTGAAGGGGTGCTCCGGGCGGGAAGTTACGCAGCCGTAGGTTTACGGCATTGCGCAGATCGTGCCCGAAGAACGGACGGGTGGCCAGTCCCCGTGCCCCAGAACGGCGAGATCCTCGTCACGTCCATCGCTTGATCCACCTCGGTCTTTTAAGTTTCCTTTACTGTGCGCGAACTGTCACTCGCCGCGCGAGCAGGTACATCTCGCACCCCAGGCAGTACCCGAACGCGGCATTGAGGAACGCTGCGGCGAGTGCCGCCCCGGTCGCCGCGAGTCCCAGCCACTCGGGACCCGCGCCGAAGCCGACCAGCCCCACCCCGGCGAAGACCAGCCCGACCGCCTGCGCGAACCGCGGCGGCTCCGGCGCCTCGAACTCGGTCGGCGGCCCGATCCGGGGCCGTACGGCCGTCCGGAACAGCCAGCCGTACGGGGAGCGGCCCACGCCGCCCGCCGCGCCCAGCGCGAACGCCAGGGTCTGCCAGGCCAGCAGCCAGAAGCTGCCGGTGATGAGCACGACCGCCAGTACTACGGTCGTCAGGGCCGCCCCGAAGCGCGGTCCTCTCGCGTCGATGTCCATGAATCAAGGATTCCGCAGCGGAAAGGATTCGGGGCACCGGGAATCTTTGCAGTCTCGTGAACGCTGGAAGGACCGATGACCGGACTCGTGGTGTGCGTGGTGGTGCTCGCGGCGGCGAGCGCCTACGGAGTGCTGCATCGGCGGCGGAGCGGGAGAGTACGCGTGCGTGGGCGCGACGGCGGGAAACGGCTCGGCTCCGCCGAGCTGGGCGGCGACCTCGGCGAGAAGGCCACCCTGGTGCAGTTCTCCAGCGCCTTCTGCGCGCCCTGCCGGGCCACACGCCGGGTGCTGGGCGAGGTGGCCGGCATGGTCCCGGGAGTGAGCCACATCGAGATCGACGCCGAGGATCACCTGGACCTCGTACGGGAACTCGACATCCTGAAGACCCCCACCGTGCTCGTCCTGGACGCCGACGGGCGGGTCGTCCGGCGGGCCACCGGCCTCCCCCGCAAGGCGGACGTCATCGCGGCTCTGGGTGAGGCGGTTTGACGGTTGTGACGATGACGGTGAGCCATCTCCCATATGCCGGAACGTACTTGACTGTGCGTGCCACCTATCGTCAGCCTGACCGTATGCCTTCGGACCTCCTTCTCTACGGACGGGTGCACGTCGACCTGGCCCGCACCGCGAGCGCGCGCTGTCCGGGCTGTTGAGCAGCCACGGCCCCAGCCCGTCCCCCCGGCAGAAGGACACGTCCATGACGGCCACGCCCGACCTCGGCACCCGCACTCCCCGGCACGCCTCTCCCGACCTGCTGAGGTCCGCCTTCCGGCAGCACGCGGCCGGTGTGGCGGTGATCACCGCGCGCGGTGAGAACGGCCCGGTCGGCTTCACCGCCACCTCGCTCAGCTCCGTCTCCGCCACGCCCCCGATGCTGTCCTTCGGGGTCGGCACCGGCGCCTCCAGCTGGCCCGCGATAGCCGAGGCCGGTCACGTCGGCGTCCACGTCCTGGGTGAGCACCAGGAGGAACTCGCGGCCACCTTCGCCCGCAGCGGCGCCGACCGGTTCGGGGCGCCCACCGTCTGGCACGACGGTCCCGACGGCGTGCCGGTCCTCGACGGCGTGCTCGCCTGGCTGGTGTGCCGGGTCGTCGCCCGGGTGCCCGCGGGGGACCATCGCATCGTGCTGGCCGAGGTCGTCCTCGGGGACCACTCGAACTCCGGTCGTCCGCTCCTCTACCACCAGGGGCGCTTCAACGGACTGCGTGACTGAGGCCACTCCGGGTGGGTGACGGGCCACCCTGCGGAAGCGTCGAGTTCCGATTACGCTGCGTTGCACAGGTCACAGTTCAAAGCGCTTGCTTAGCGGGCACCCGTTGGGGGAGCGTAGAGGTGCGTACTGGCGAGTAATATTTCGTCGGGAGCACCGGTCGCCCCCACCGGGAACGGCCGTTCAGGGCGCCTATGCTGCCTGGAAGTAGGCAGCCGAAAATGACGATGCAGTAGGAGAGCCGGCGTGAGCTTGAGGATCGTTGTCACTGTGAAGTACGTGCCCGACGCCACTGGCGACCGGCACTTCGCCGATGACCTGACCGTCGACCGGGACGACGTGGACGGTCTGCTCTCCGAGCTCGACGAGTACGCGGTCGAGCAGGCGCTGCAGATCTCCGAGAACTCGGACGACGACGTGGAGATCACCGTCCTGACCGTGGGCCCGGAGGACGCCAAGGACGCCCTGCGCAAGGCGCTGTCCATGGGCGCCGACAAGGCGATCCACGTCGAGGACGACGACCTGCACGGCACCGACGCCATCGGCACCTCCCTGGTGCTGGCCAAGGCGATCGAGAAGGCCGGCTACGACCTGGTCGTCTCCGGCATGGCCTCCACCGACGGCACCGCCGGTGTGATCCCCGCCCTGCTGGCCGAGCGGCTGGGCGTCCCGCAGGTCACCCTGCTCTCCGAGGTCTCCGTCGAGGACGGCGTCGTCAAGGGCCGCCGGGACGGCGACACCGCCTCCGAGCAGCTTGAGGCCTCCCTGCCGGCCGTCGTGTCGGTCACCGACCAGTCGGGCGAGGCGCGTTACCCGTCCTTCAAGGGCATCATGGCCGCCAAGAAGAAGCCGGTCGAGGCCTGGGACCTCTCCGACCTGGAGATCGACACCGACGAGGTCGGCCTCGCAGGCGCCTGGACCGCCGTCGACTCCGCGGCCCAGCGCCCCGCGCGCACCGCCGGCACGATCGTCAAGGACGAGGGCGAGGGCGGCAAGCAGCTCGCCGAGTTCCTCGCGGGCCAGAAGTTCATCTGAGCCCCGACCCGCCCACCGCCCCTCAGACTTCGCACGCACGCAGGAGACCATTCCCATGGCTGAAGTTCTCGTCTACGTCGACCACGTGGACGGCGCCGTCCGCAAGCCCACCCTGGAGCTGCTGACCCTGGCCCGCCGTATCGGCGAGCCCGTCGCGGTCGCCCTCGGCGCCGGCGCGGAGAACACCGCCGCCGCGCTCGCCGAGCACGGCGCGGTGAAGGTGCTCACCCACGACGCCTCCGAATACGCCGACTACCTCGTCGTCCCCAAGGTCGACGCCCTCCAGGCCGCCTACGACGCCGTCTCCCCGGCCGCCGTCCTGGTGCCGTCCTCCGCCGAGGGCAAGGAGATCGCCGCCCGCCTGGCCGTACGCATCGGCTCCGGCATCATCACCGACGCCGTCGACCTGGAGGCCGGTGACGAGGGCCCGGTGGCCACGCAGTCGGTGTTCGCCGCCTCCTTCACCACCAAGACCCGCGTCTCCAAGGGCACCCCGGTCATCACCGTGAAGCCCAACTCGGCCGCCGTGGAGGCCGCCCCGGCCGCCGGTGCGGTCGAGGCCCTTGCGGTCACCTTCTCGGACAAGGCCACCGGCACCAAGGTCACCGCGCGCACCCCGCGCGAGTCGACCGGCCGCCCGGAGCTGACCGAGGCCGCGATCGTCGTCTCCGGCGGACGCGGGGTGAACGGCGCGGACAACTTCGCGATCATCGAGGCCCTCGCCGACTCCCTCGGCGCGGCCGTGGGCGCCTCCCGCGCCGCCGTGGACGCCGGCTGGTACCCGCACTCCAACCAGGTCGGCCAGACCGGCAAGAGCGTCTCCCCGCAGCTCTACATCGCCAACGGCATCTCCGGCGCGATCCAGCACCGCGCGGGCATGCAGACCTCGAAGACGATCGTCGCCGTCAACAAGGACGCCGAGGCCCCGATCTTCGACCTCGTCGACTACGGCGTCGTCGGCGACCTCTTCGACGTCGTCCCGCAGCTCACCGACGAGGTCAAGTCCCGCAAGGGCTGATCTCCCCGGATGCCGAGAGGCCCCTGCGACCGGAGCGGTCGCGGGGGCCTCTCGCGTGTCCCCGGCCCGCTCACCCCAGGCTGATCGTGGACCGCACGGGCAGGTGGTCGCTCGGGAACTGGCTGTTCTCCGAGAAGGTGTCCAGAGCCGTCCGGCGCACGGTGATCCCGGGGGAGACCAGGATCCAGTCGATGCGGGGGCCCTCCGGAACGAGCGCGCGGTAGCCGTGGAAGCTGCCGTAGAGCTGCCCGCGCGCGGACGCCGCGTCCCAGGTGTCCCTGAGGCCCGGGCCCGCCGCCAGCAGCGTGGAGTACACCGAGGTGGTGTACGCGGCGGTGTTGAAGTCGCCGGTCACCACGAACGGCAGGGAGCCGTCCAGGCGGGCCAGGCGTTCGGCGATGAGGGTGGCGGCACGCTCGCGTGCGTACTGACTCGCGTTGTCGAGGTGGGTGTTGAGGACGTAGAACTCCCGCCCGCCGTCCCCGAGATCGCGGAAGCGGATCCAGGTGGCGATGCGCGGGTGGGCGCCTCCCCAGGTGTTCGAGCCGATCACGGCGGGCGTGTCGGAGAGCCAGAACTGGTCGTACTCGACGGGGGCGAGCCGGCGGGTGTCGTAGAAGATCGCCGTCTCCTCGTCGAAGCTGCCGCCCTTGCGGCCGCCGCCGATCCAGTCGTAGTGCGGCGCCAGGTCCTGCTTGATGTCCTGGAGCTGCGCGAAGAGGCCCTCCTGGGTGCCGATGACGTCGGGGGCCGCGCGGAGCAGCAGGTCGCGCATGACCGGGCGGCGGACCTTCCAGCTGTTGGGTTCGGTGGTGTCGGCATAGCGCAGGTTGAACGTCATGACGTCCAACAGGCGGGTCTCCTTCCGGACGGACGCGGCGCGTACGGTTCCGATCAGTGGCAGGGCGATGGCGGCGGCCACCAGTGTGGTCAGGCCCGTGCGCCGGGTCACCGTCCTGGCAGTCGGCATGTGCATCCCTCCCCTTGCGAGTCAGGATGAGGGTGCGCGGCGCCGGGCGGAAGAGGGCCTCGGGGCGGCAGTGACACGACGGTTCACGGCGTGGACAGGGTGTTGACCGGCGCGAAGCTCCATGGATAACTTCGCTCTACGGATTGTTGATTCCGTAGAGCGGAAAACTGGAGGGTGTGGACATGAGTCAGGGCGAGCAGGAGAAGGTGGCGACGAGCCTCGCGGGCGCGGTCGGCCAGGAGATCAGCGCCTCCCTGGCACCGGTCGACGCCGAACTGGAGCGCCGCTACCCCGGCGACCCCGGCACCCGCCAGCCCGTCCACACGGTCTACGTCCCCGCTGACGCCTTCGCCGCCGACACCATCCGCTCCTGGGGCGACCGCGCGCTCTCCGCCCTCGACGAACACGCCCCCGACGCGGCCTCCTTCGCCGCCGTCCTCGGCCTCTCCGACGACCTCGCGGAGCCCGTCCACGCGCGCGTGCGGGCCAAGCTGGAGCGCGAGCCGATCGAGGACCTGCGCGTCGACTTCGAGGACGGCTACGGCAACCGCCCCGACGCCGAGGAGGACGCGGCCGCCGCCCGCGCGGCCCGTCTCGTCGCCGAGGCCTACGATCAGGGCACCGCGGCGCCGTACATGGGCATCCGTATGAAGTGCATGGAGGCGCCGGTGCGCGACCGGGGCATCCGCACCCTCGACATCTTCCTCACCGGGCTCATGGAGGCCGGCGGACTCCCGGACGGCCTGGTCCTGACCCTCCCCAAGGTCACCTACGCCGAGCAGGTCACCGCGATGGTCCGCCTCCTGGAGGCCTTCGAGAAGGCACGCGGGCTCGAACAGGGCCGGATCGGCTTCGAGATCCAGATCGAGACCAGCCAGTCCATCCTCGCCACCGACGGCACCGCCACCGTCGCCCGCATGATCCAGGCCGCCGAGGGCCGCGCCACCGGCCTGCACTACGGCACCTTCGACTACAGCGCCTGCCTCGGCGTCTCCGCCGCCTACCAGGCCAGTGACCACCCCGCCGCCGACCACGCCAAGGCGATCATGCAGGTCGCGGCGGCGGGGACGGGCGTACGCGTGTCGGACGGCTCGACGAACGTGCTGCCGGTCGGCCCGACGGCCAAGGTCCACGACGCCTGGCGCCTCCACTACGGCCTCACCCGCCGGGCCCTGTCCCGCGCGTACTACCAGGGCTGGGACATGCACCCCGGCCACATCCCGACCCGCTACGCGGCCGTCTTCGCCTTCTACCGCGAGGGCTTCGAGCAGGCCGCCGCGCGCCTCGCCCGCTACGCCAACCACGCCGGCGGCGACGTCATGGACGAGCCCGCCACCGCCAAGGCCCTCAGCGGCTATCTGCTGCGCGGCCTGGACTGCGGCGCGCTCGACATCGCCGAGGTGGCCAGGGCGACCGGCCTGACCCGGATGGACCTGGAGGGCTTCGCGTCACCCCGCCGGGGCGACCTCACGGCCTCCGCCAAGTAGCGGACCCGTCACAGGTGTTGGTGCCCGCCGCCGCCGTCACCGCCGCCCCGTAGGCTGTACGGCGTTCATGGACGTGCCACGGGACGGAGCGGCGGTGCCTTCGGGGGACAGCGAACGCGCGGACGGGGCCGACCGGTTGCTGGCCGGGCGGTACCGCGTCCTGGCGCGGCTCGGGCGCGGCGGCATGGGTGTCGTCTGGCGGGCCCTCGACGAGGTCCTCGGCCGCGAGGTCGCCATCAAGGAACTGCGCACCTTCACCGACGCGCACGGCCCCGAACTCGCCGATCTGCGGCTGCGGATGCAGCGCGAGGCACGGGCCGCGGCGCGGATCCGCCACCCCGGCGTGGTCGCCGTGCACGACATCGCCGAGGTCGACGGACGCCCGCTGATCGTCATGGAACTGATCGACGGCCCGTCCCTGGACGACGTGGTGAGCGAACGCGGCCCGATCGACCCGCGCGAGGCCGCCGGGATCGGCGCGAAGGTGATGGAGGCGCTGGCCGCCGCACACGCCGTGGGTGTCCTGCACCGCGACGTGAAGCCCGGGAACATCCTGCTGGACCGCTCGGGCCGGGTCGTCCTCACCGACTTCGGCATCGCCACGATGGACGACCCGGGCGACGGCTCCGCCACGCACCTCACCCGCAGCGGCGAACTCATCGGCTCCCTGGACTACTTGGCCCCGGAGCGCGCGCAGGGCGCCGACCCCGGCCCGTCGTCCGACGTCTGGGCCCTGGGCGCCACGCTGTACGCGGCCGTCGAGGGCACCTCCCCGTTCCGCCGCACGTCCACGTACTCCACCCTCACGGCCATCGTCTCCGAGCCGCTGCCGGAACCCGTACGGGCGGGGCGACTCGGGCCCGTGCTGCGCCAACTGATGGAGAAGCGGCCGGAGTCACGCCCCGACGCCGAGCGGGCGCGGGAGATGCTGGAGAGGGTCGCGCGGAGCGCGGGGACGGATCTGCCCACGGCCGTGTTGCGCGGTGCGCACGGGGTGCCGAACGGCGGGGCCGCCGCGGCGCGGCACAGTGCCGACCCGTCCCGGCAGCCGAGTGCCCAGGCGGCCGGGAACCCTGGCGCCGACAGCCCCGGGCGGGAGGACACACCGGCACCCGCGCCACCGCGGAACCCCCGGGCGTCGGCGTACCCGGCGGAGACAGCGGCGGAGCCCCCTGGTTCCTCGGGAGAGTTCGGCGCGGCGGCGCACCCGCAAGGTCCTGGCTCGACAGCTCCGTCCCCGGCCGCACCGCAGGGCTTCGGCCCGCCCCTCGCCCCCGCACCCCACACGTCCGCTACCACCGGCCCTCTGGACCCCGCCACCCCGCCCCGCCGAAGGGCGCGCGTCCTGATCGCCGCCGTGGCCGGTGCCGTCGTCCTCGTCGGCGCGGGCGTCGCCTACGCCCTGCACAACGCGCACGAGAACGAGGCCGGCACGCGGCCTTCGGTGGCGTCCGCTCCGGCCAGTGCCGTCTCCTCGCCCACCGGGCACACCGACGCCGGTCACTCGGGCTCGCCCAGGCCCACGGGGCAGGGGAAGGAGAGGACTCCGGCCCCGGCCGGGACACGGGGCGGGCACAGCGGAGCCACGCCCTCGGAGCGGGGCTCCGCCCCGGCCCCGGCCGAGCCCACGGCCGGCAGTACGACCCGCGGCGCCGACGGCGGTTCGGGGAGCGGGGGTTCGACGGACGGCTCCGGCTCGCCCGGTCCGGCCGCCGCCTGCCGGGCCATCGGCGGCGGCAAGTACGACTGCCAGGTGTGGCGCAGCGCCACGTCCTACACCGCGTCCGGCGCCGAAGCCGGCGTCCTCGGCGCGGGTACCAACTACTTCTTCTGCCAGCAGAACCTGGGCCGCCGCGAGACCTACGGCCGGTGGACCAACACCTGGTGGGCGAAGACGGACGACGACAGCGGCAACACGAACGTCTACGTCAGCGCCGTCTACCTCAAGGGCGGCGACAACGACGAGCCGGTCCCGGGGCTCCCGGTCTGCTGAGCCCGTACGAAGCGCTCAAGCCCCGACACCGTCACCAGCCCCTCCTCCAGGAACAGCCGCGTACCCCGCTCGCACAGCGACCGGTCGGCCCGCGCCCGCGCGCAGAACTCCTCCGGCGTCCGCCCGAACAGTCTCCTCAACTCCGCCGAGCCGCCGAGGAGTTCGGTCAGCAGCGCCCGCTCGCCCGGATGCCGGCGCGGTGCACCCGTACCGTCCCGCAGGACACCGTTCCGGTTGACGTAGACGTACACGCCCCGCAGCGACGGCCCCGCCTCCGGCGCGACATGGACGGCCGACCCCGGCAACCACGCCCTGTCATAAGCCTTTTCGCTCAGGTCCACCACCGCGAGCTGCCGTTCGTCGAACCACGTCACGAACAACTCCCGCACCGCACCGGGTGCGTGGACCGGCGACGCCGACACATATCCGACCAGGCTCACATGCGCGGATACACCGACGCCGATCCCCGTGACCCGTGCCTTCACCATCGGGACGGGCGACGTGATCGCGAACTCCGCCATCTTGTGCCGCAGTTGAGCGGGGCAGGCGTTGGAGCCGATGGCCAGGACGGGTGTGCGGCCCTCGTACGCCGCGTGCGCGTCGAGCGGCAACAGCCGGTCCCCGACGAGGAGTCCGGACTCGGCGGGCCACGCGCCGGGATACAGGAGCGGCTCCTCACGCGGCGCCCGGTCAAGCCCCAGCGCCTCCAGCGTACGGTCCGCGCGGTCGCTCATGCGCTCGTCCTCGCGCCGCTCACTCCGCGGGCGGGAGTTCACCCGATCCCCGGGTGATCAGCCGGGTCGGCAACTCGATGCGCTCCGGCGCGATCAGCGTGCCGTCCAGCTGCCGGAAGAGCCGGTCGGCCGCCGTACGGCCGAGGGCCGCCGCGTCCTGCGCGACGACCGTCACGCCCGGCTGGAGCAGATCGGCGAGTTCGAAGTCGTCGAAGCCCACCAGGGCGATCCGGCGCGACTGTTCGGCCAGGACGCGGACGACGGTGACCGTCACACGGTTGTTGCCGGCGAAGATCGCGGTGACGGGGGAGGGGCCGGTCAGCATCTCCTCGGCGGCCCGCCGCACCCGGACCGGGTCGGTCACGCCGAGGGACATCCAGGCGTCCTCGACCTCTATGCCCGCGTCCTCCATCGCCGCCCGGTACCCGCGCAGTCGCTCGGCGGCCGTGTGGATGCGGGGCATGTCGCCGATGAAGCCGATGCGCCGGTGGCCGTGCGAGATGAGGTGGGTGACGCCGTCCCGCGCGCCGCCGTAGCTGTCCGACAGGACGACGTCCGCGTCGATCTGCCCGGCCGGACGGTCCACGAACACCGTCGCGACGCCTGCCTTGACCTCGGGCTCCAGATAGCGGTGGTCGTCCCCGGCCGGGATCACCACCAGACCGTCCACCCGGCGGGCGCACAGTGCGAGCACCAACTCCTGCTCGCGGTCCGGGTCTTCGGCGCTGGAGCCGTTGATCAGCAGGGCGCCGTGGGCGCGGGCGACCTCCTCGACGGCGCGGCTGAGGGGGCCGTAGAACGGGTCGGCGAGGTCCTCCAGGACGAGGCCGATGCTGGCCGTGCGGCCCTTGCGCAGGACGCGGGCGCTGTCGTTGCGGCGGAAGCCGAGCGCGTCGATGGCCTCCTGGACCCGGCGCTCGGTGTCCGGGGTGACGCCCGGTTCGCCGTTGACCACGCGCGACACCGTTTTCAGTCCGACACCGGCGCGTGCGGCCACGTCTTTCATGGTCGGACGGTTGCCGTAGCGGTTCTCGGGGCGGCGGGCGGTCTCTGGCACGATGCGCTGTCCTGTCCTGTCGTCCACGGGGGATGCATAGGTCCATGGGTTTGTATGAGGATGTGGCGTCGAGCATAGAGCCTGGACAACGTTGTCATGTGCGAGAGAGACTGTCCACCGATATCTCCGGCCTGCGCCCCCACCGCGAGACCGGCCCATCTCACCTTCTGGTGGTTCTCATGTTTGACGGGGAGATCTGACACTGATGCACACCGACCTCGTGGCCGCGCTCGACATCGGCGGCACCAAGATCGCCGGGGCGCTGGTGGACGGCCACGGCAAGATCCTGGTGCGAGCACAGCGCCCGACACCCTCGCAGGACGACGGCGACACCGTGATGCGGGCCGTGGAGGAGGTGCTCGGAGAACTCACCGCTTCGCCCTCGTGGTCCCGCGCGGGCGCCCTCGGCATCGGCAGCGCGGGTCCCGTGGACGCCTCCGCGGGCACCGTCAGCCCGGTCAACGTGCCGGGCTGGCGTGACTTTCCGCTGGTGGAGCGGGTGCGTGCGGCGACCGGAGACCTGCCCGTCGCGCTGATCGGCGACGGCGTGGCGATCACGGCGGCCGAGCACTGGCAGGGCGCCGCCCGCGGACACGACAACGCGCTGTGCATGGTCGTCTCGACGGGCGTCGGCGGGGGCCTCGTCCTCAACGGCCAGCTGCATCCGGGCCCCACCGGCAACGCGGGCCACATCGGCCACATCAGCGTGGACCTGGACGGCGACGCCTGCCCGTGCGGTTCGCGCGGCTGCGTCGAGCGGATCGCCAGCGGTCCCAACATCGCCCGGCGGGCGGTCGAGGGCGGCTGGCGGCCGGGTCCGGACGGCGATGCCTCGGCCGCCGCGGTGGCCGCCGCGGCCCGTGCCGGGGACCCGGTCGCCGTGGCCTCCTTCGAGCGGGCGGCGCAGGCCCTGGCCGCGGGCATCGCCGCCACCGCGACCCTGGTGGAGATCGACATCGCCGTGATCGGCGGCGGCGTGGGCAAGGCGGGAGACGTGCTCTTCACGCCGCTGCGCAAGGCGCTGAGCGACTACGCGACGCTGTCCTTCGTGCAGCGCCTCACGGTGACGCCGGCCCAGATGGGGACGGACGCGGGGCTGGTGGGAGCGGCCGCGGCCGCGCTCGCGGGGCGGACGAGCACGACCTCGGCCGTGGTGTGAGACGCCGAGCGGCCGAAACGTTCGTTCGGCGGCCTATGCCCCCTGAACGGCAGTTCGTCCGGCTCAGCAGGTGAGTCGAGCGTCCGCCCAGTCCGCGTGGTCCGAGTCGATCCCGTCGCCGCCGTCGGTGACGACGAGTCGGACCACCTGGGCGCCGGTCACGTCCGCCGTGACCGGCTGGGCGGGCATCGCGTTGGTGAGGACGCCGGTCGAGGCGACCTTCGTGCCGTCCGCCCAGATCTCGAAGGCGACGGTGCCGCCCGCGCCCTTCTCGTCGTCCACACCGACGTCGGCGGTGACCTTCTCGCACGCCTTCCCGGTGTAGTACCGCACCTCGCTCTCGGCGTGGACACCGAGCCCCTTGGGGTACACGACACCGCCCAAGGTGATCGGATGACCGTCCCCGGCCGCGCTCTCCCCGTTGCTCGTGTTGCGCTCGACCGGCCCGTATCCGTTGGCGGCCGACAGCCACGGAAGGTCACCGAGATACGAGGTCCCGGCCGGCGGCGCGACCACCACGGTCGCGGTGAACGGCAGCGTGCCGGTGACCCGGGCACCGGACGGCGAGCGGTAACTCGCCCTGAGCGTCAGGTCGTACGACCCCGTCGGTGTCCCGGCGGGCGCGGTGAGCGTCCATTTCGTGCGCAGGGTCCGGCCTGTCCGTACGGCGCTCGCGGTCGTCGGGGACAGGGCCCGGATCTTCCAGCCCGCGGGCCCGGTCAGGCCGGTGGAGACGTGTCCCGCGGTCGTCCGGCCGAGGTCGGTGACCGTCGTGGTGAGCGGGGCCGGAGTGGCCGCCTGCACCAACGGTGCGTCGCTCAGGCCGAGTTCGACGGCGGGTGGGTTCGTGAGCGTGTGCCGGTCGGCCGACACCCGTACCAGGACGGTGCCGTGGGCCGGGACGGTCGCGGAGATCGTGCCCGCGGTGTTGTAGCTCCGGTGCTGCCACAGGTCGCGCAGGGTGTAGGCGCGGGCGCCGGGGAGGCCGACGGCCGCCGCGGTGGTGGCGATGCGCTGCGGGCTGCCGGACTCGTTGAACAGCGCGACCGTACGGCTGCCGTCCTTCATCTCCTTGGCGACGACCCAGCGTCCGCCCTCGGACGTGACAACGTTTCCCTGCTTGCCCAGCGGGTCCTGGTCGACCGCGATGACCTCCTTGTTGCCGAGGATGCCGAAGGTCGCCGGGGTCGCCGTGCGCAGGTCCGAGCCGATGAGGAGCGGGGCGGCCATGATCGACCACAGCGAGAAGTGCGAGCGGTACTCGGTGTCGGTCATGCCGCCGTTGCCGACCTCCAGCATGTCGGGGTCGTTCCAGTGCCCGGGACCGGCGTACTGCGCGAGGGGCAGGTTCTGCTTGAGGATCGAGAGCATCGAGCCCCAGTTGTCGCTGATGTCGCCGGTCGTGCGCCACAGATGTCCGATGTCCGAGGCCCATTCCCAGGGTTTGTTCTCTCCCCATTCGCAGATGCTGAAGACGATCGGACGGCCCGTCGCCTTCAGAGCGTCACGCATGGTGGTGTAGCGCGTCCTGGCGTCCACGCCCTGGTTGTTGCAGTTGTCGTACTTGAGGTAGTCCACGCCCCAGTCGGCGAACTGCTGGGCGTCGCTGTACTCGTGGCCGAGCCCGCCGGGGAATCCCGCGCTGTTGCACGTCTTGGTGCCCGCACTGGTGTAGATGCCGAGTTTGAGCCCTTTCGAGTGCACGTAATCCGCGACCGCCTTGATTCCGTGCGGGAATCGGACCGGGTCGGGGACGAGTTTGCCGTCGGCGTCGCGGTTCGGCAGGGCCCAGCAGTCGTCCAGGTTGACGTACTGGTAACCCGCCGCTTTCAGGCCTTTGTCGACGAAGATGTCCGCGATTCCCTCGACCATGGATTCGTTGAACTCGGGACGGCAGTTGGTGGAGTTCCAGTTGTTGAAACCCATGGGAGGTGTGAGCGCCTGACCGTCCGCAAGAGCGGGGGACACGGGGTCCTGTGCGACGGCCGGCACGGTGAGGCCGCCCGTGCACAACAGCCCGGTGACGACGGCTCCGACCAGTCTTCTGCGGGTCGTGCGGGTGTGAAGGTGACGCATCGTGACGTTCCTCCGGACTCGCGAAAGATGGGATGACTGCATGTACGTGTCATGGTGCGCGTTTACGGTAGGACGTGTCGGACTCTGTTGGAAGACTTGAGTAACGGTTGTTCGATATCTCGTCAGACCTCTTGACTGCACGGTCACATGAGGGTGAGATCCAACCCTCGCGTTCGGTTGTGTTGGGTGGCACCCCGAGGAGGGGGACATGGCACAGTCATCGTTCGATGGGCTCGTTCTGCCTACAGACGCGCCAGGACATCGGATGTCCAGACGGAAACTCCTGCGTGGTGCGGCCCTGGGGGTCGGCGCGGTCACGCTGCCCGCCCTGCTGTCGGCGTGCGGCTCGGGGCCCGGCGGGGACAAGAACGAGGTCTCCGTCGGCTCGAACGCGTCGGACCCGGTGCCGAAGAAAGCCTTTGCCGCGGCTTTTGCCGCGTACGAGAAGAAGTCCGGCAAGAAGGTGAAGGTCAACACCAAGGACCACAACGACTTCCAGGAGAACATCAACCGCTATCTGCAGGGTTCTCCGGACGACGTCTTCATGTGGTTCGCGGGATACCGCATGCAGTACTTCGCGGAGAAGGGGCTGCTCAGCGAGATCACGGATGTCTGGAATTCCTTCAACGGGTTCTCGGACGCGCTCAAGGCACAGTCCACGCACGCCGGCAAGCAGTACTTCGTGCCGTACTACTACTATCCGTGGGCCGTGTTCCACCGGAAGAGCCTCTTCCAGCAGAAGGGCTACGAACAGCCCACGACCTGGGACCAGTTCATCGCGCTGGCCAAGCGGATGAGCAAGGACGGCACACCGGTCGCCTTCTGCGACAAGGACGGCTGGCCCGCCATGGGCACGTTCGACTACATCAACATGCGCCTCAACGGCTACGACTTCCACAAGGCCCTGATGGCCGGCGAGAAGTCCTGGACCGACACCAAGGTCAAGAACGTGTTCGACACCTGGCGCGAGCTTATGCCGTACTACCAGAAGGGCGCCCTCGGCCGGACCTGGGAGGAGGCCGGTCAGGGTCTCCAGAAGCGCGAGACCGCGATGGCCGTCTTCGGGATGCCGCACCCCGGCAGCCAGTTCCCGGCGGACCAGCGCGACGACATCGACTTCTTCGCCTTCCCCGAGATCGACCCGCAGTACGGCCAGGACGCCGTGGAGGCGCCCATCGACGGCTTCCTGATCGCCAAGAAGTCGAAGAACATCACCGGCGCCAAGGCCCTGCTCAAGTGGCTCGGCACCCCCGAGGCGGAGGACGACTACCTCGCCCTCGACCCGAACAACGTGGCCGTCAACTCGGGCGCGGACACCGCCAAGTACAGCGCCCTGCAGAAGAAGTCCGCCGCGCTGGTCTCCAGTGCCAAGCAGATCTCGCAGTTCATGGACCGCGACACCCGCCCCGACTTCGCCTCGACGGTGATGATCCAGTCCATCCAGCAGTTCATCGGCAACCCGAAGGACGTCGACGGGCTCTGCAACAGCATCGAACGGCAGAAGAAGAGCATCTTCTCGCAGCCCGTCGGCTGATCACCGCGAGACACGATCCGTTCACTGGGAGATACGTTCCGTGGCGCTCACCTCTCCACGGCGCGCCCGAGGACGGCGACTGAGGCGGTTCACCCGCCGTGACGTCGTCGTCCTCGGCGTGCTGCTCGGCATACCCGTCCTGCTCGACGTCGTCATCATCTGGGGCCCGACGCTGGCCTCCATCGGCCTGTCCTTCACGGCCTGGGACGGCATCGGCGACATCCACTGGGTCGGCCTGGACAACTACAAGAACCTCGCGACCAACTACCCGCCGTTCTGGCCCGCGGTCCGCCACAACATCCTGTGGCTGCTCTTCCTCGGCCTGATCGCGACCCCGTTCGGCCTGCTGCTGGCCGTCGTCATCGACCGGGGGGTGCGCTTCAGCCGCTTCTACCAGTCGATCCTGTACATGCCGGTGGTGCTCTCGCTGGCCATCGTCGGCTTCATCTCGCAGCTGATCCTCGGCACCGACCAGGGGGTCGTCAACACGATCCTCAACAACCGCGAGGATCCGGTCGACTGGCTCGGCAACGCCCACCTCAACATCTGGATGATGATGATCGCGGCGAGCTGGCGGCACGTCGGCTACGTGATGATCCTGTACCTGGCCGGCCTCAAGTCCGTCGACCCGCAGCTGAAGGAGGCGGCGGCGATCGACGGCGCGAACGAACGGCAGACGTTCTTCCGTGTGGTGTTCCCGGCCATGCGCCCGGTCAACGTCATCGTCGGCGTCATCACGGTCATCGAGGCACTCCGGGCCTTCGACATCGTCTACGCCGTCAACAAGGGCCGCAACGGCCTGGAACTGCTGTCCGTGCTGATCACCGACAACATCATCGGCGAGGCCAGCCGCATCGGCTTCGGCTCCGCCATCGCGGTCGTCCTGCTCGTCGTCTCCCTGGGGTCCATCGTGACGTTCCTCGTCCAAGAGCTGCGAGGTGCGCGCGACTGATGGCCGCAGACATCCGCACCGCACCCGTCCGCCCGGCCGCGGCACCGGCCACCGCCCCCAAGCCCCGCCCCCGGCGCGGCCGCTGGGGCGTGCACATCTTCCTGTCGGCGGTCTCGCTGGCGTTCGTCGCACCGCTCCTGCTCGCCGTCTACGCCTCGCTGCGCCCGTACGACGAGACGGCGCAGCACGGCTACTTCTCCTGGCCGAAGCACATCTCCCTCACGTACTACCGCCAGGCCTACACCCAGTCCGACATGGGGAAGTACTTCACCAACACCCTGACGATCGCGATCCCCGCCGTGATCGTCACGCTCTTCCTCTCCTCCTTCGTGGCCTTCGCGGTGTCCCGGCTGAAGCTGCGCGGCGGCATCGTCCTGCTGATGTTCTTCACGGCGGGCAACCTGCTGCCCCAACAGGTCATCGTCACGCCGCTGTACGTGCTGTTCAACAAGGTCCCGCTGCCCTGGTGGATGTCCGACTCGCTGACGATGTACGACTCCCTGTGGGCCGTGGTGATCGTCAACATCGGGTTCCAGATGGGGTTCTGCGTCTTCGTGCTGTCCAATTTCATGCGCACGCTGCCCCAGGAGATCCTGGAGGCGGCGATCGTGGACGGCGCCGGTGTGTGGACCCAGTTCTGGCGCATCACGCTGCCGCTCTGCCGTCCGGCCCTGGCCGCGCTGGCGACCCTGGAGTTCACCTGGGTCTACAACGACTTCCTGTGGGCCCTGATCTTCATCTCCAACCCGGACAAACTGCCGATCACCTCGTCGTTGAACAATCTGCGCGGGCAGTTCTTCACGGACTACAACCTCCTCGCGGCGGGCTCGGTCCTGGTCGCCCTCCCGACGATCCTCGTCTTCCTGCTGCTGCAGCGGCACTTCATCGCGGGGCTGACGCTGGGCTCCACCAAGGGGTGACGCGCTAGGTTTTGAACGCGTTCAAGTTTCTGCGCTAGGCTCCTCCCGACAGAAGGGGGAGCCCGGTGAAGATCGTCATTCCCGGTGGCACGGGACAGGTGGGCGCGGTCCTGGACCGCGCCCTGACCGGGGCCGGCCACGAGGTCGTCGTCCTGACCCGGCGGCCGACGCGCGACCGCGAGGTGTGGTGGGACGGCGCGACCCCGGGCTCCTGGGCCCGGGAGATCGACGGCAGCGACGTCGTGATCAACCTGGCTGGCCGCAGCGTCAGTTGCCGCTACACCCCCGCCAACCTCAGGGCCATGATGGACTCGCGCGTGCACTCCGCCCGGGTCGTCGGCGAGGCCGTCGCGGCCGCGGCGCACCCGCCGCGCGTGTGGCTCCAGATGAGCACCGCCACCATCTACGCCCACCGCCACGACGCCCCGAACGACGAGGCCACCGGCGTGATCGGCGGCGACGAGCCCGGCGTGCCCGCCTACTGGTCCTACAGCGTCGACATCGCCAAGGCCTGGGAACGCGCGCAGGACCGCGCCGACACCCCGCACACCCGCAAGGTCGCCCTGCGTACCGCCATGGTGATGAGCCCCGACCGCGGCGGCGTCTTCGACGTCCTGCTGGGGCTGGCCCGGCTCGGCCTCGGCGGTCCGGTCGCGGGCGGGGCCCAGTACGTCTCCTGGATCCACGACCAGGACTTCGTGCGCGCCGTCGAGTTCCTCGTCGACCGGGACGACATCGCCGGACCGGTGAACCTCGCCGCCCCCGGCCCGCTCCCGCAGCGCGCCTTCATGCGCGTCCTGCGCGCCGCCCGGGGCCTCCCCGTCGGCCTGCCCGCCACGAAGTGGATGGCGGAACTGGGCGCCTTCGCCCTGCGCTCCGACACCGAACTCCTCCTGAAGAGCCGACGGGTCGTCCCGGGACGGCTGCTCGACGAAGGGTTCGCCTTCGACCATCCGCACTGGCCCGAGGCCGCCGTCGACCTCGTCCGGCGGGCCCGGCACGGGACGGGTTCCGCCCGGCGGCCGGTTCGGGCGTGACCCCTGCGCGCCTCGTCAGTTGAACGGGGCATGAAGAAGCGCAGCATGCTGGCCATCGCCTCCCTCGCCACCGGGTTCGTCGTCGCCGCGATCACCCCGTCGCACTCCCACGACCACGACGTGCTCGGCGACCTGAACGTCAAGGACACCGTGGGTGCCATGGATCACCTCGTCAGCGACGGCAGCTTCGCCGCCGACGAAGGCGTCCTGGGACAGAACACCTGATACCACCCGGAAGAGCTCGGCGCCGGTGCCTCGTCGGAGGGGGCACCGGCGCCGTCGTATGCGCGCCCTCAACTGCGGCTGGTTTCCGTGGCAGGGTGGAACGGGCAAGCCTCATGGGGCCAACAGAAGAGGGGGAACTGTGACCGTCGTCTGGATCAACGGCGCTTTCGGTGCGGGGAAGACGACCACCGCACGGGAACTGGTGGACCTGATCCCGAACAGCACACTCTTCGACCCCGATGTCATCGGCGGAGCGCTGCCTCAGCTGCTCCCGCCCAAGCACCTCGCGGAGGTCGGCGACCTCCAGGACCTGCCGATGTGGCGGCGGCTCGTGATCGACACGGCGGCGGCGATGCTCGCCGAGCTGGGCGGGACCCTCGTCGTCCCGATGACCCTGCTGCGCCAGGAGTACCGGGACGAGATCTTCGGTGGTCTCGCGGCCCGCCGGGTCGCGGTCCGGCATGTCCTCCTCGCTCCGGCGGAAACGATCCTGCGCGAGCGAATATCCGGCCGGGAGATCCCACCGGACCTCCCCGACGGCGAGATCAGGACCCGGCAGTGGGCCTACGACCACATCGAGACCTACCGAGCCGCACTCGGCTCCTGGCTCACCGCCGACGCCCACCCCGTCGACACCAGCGCGCTCACCCCGTACGAGACGGCCGTCCGCATCGCCGGCGCCGTCGGCAGCGGCACCGTGCCCGTGTGCGACATCGTGCAGACCCCGGAGCCCACCTCCGAGACCCTCGCGGCCGGTGTGCTCCTCTTCGACGAACACGACCGCGTGCTGCTCGTCGACCCCACCTACAAGGCGGGGTGGGAGTTCCCCGGCGGCGTCGTCGAATCCGGCGAGGCACCCGCCCGGGCCGGCATGCGCGAGGTCACCGAGGAGACCGGCCTCGTCCTCGACGACGTACCCCGACTGCTCGTCGTCGACTGGGAACCGCCCGCGCCGCCCGGCTACGGCGGACTCCGCTTCCTCTTCGACGGCGGCCGGCTCGACGCCGCCGTGGCCCGCCAACTGCTCCTGCCCGGACCGGAGCTGCGCGGCTGGTGCTTCGCCTCCGAGGAGGAGGCCGCTGACCTCCTGCCGCCGGTCCGCTACGAGCGGCTGCGCTGGGCGCTCAGGGCCCGGGAGCGCGGGGCCGCGCTGTATCTGGAGGCGGGCGTCCCCGTGGGCTGACAGCCCGTCAACGCGCTTGCTGATCAACGATGTTGGTCGGGACTTTGCGCTTTCGGGAACACCACCTGGCGACTTTGCGGAGCGTGGGTCATTCCGATAACAAAGCGAGGGTGAATTGTCGCCTTCCCGGTATGAACAAGAACGTGAAGAAGGTACATCCGAGCTCTAACGTCTTTGCGCAGCTCAGTTCTCTCGCGGCCGCCGGCCGCCTTGACGGGACCGGACACATCGCCGGTCGAAGGAGAGGAACATGCGCGCGCCATCCTCCGCCCTCACCCGGGCCCTCACCCTCGCCGCCGGGCTCACCCTGGTGCTCACCGCCTGCAGCAGCGGCGGCGGGGGCGGCGGCTCCGGCAAGAGCAGCTCGGCCGGACTCACCTCCTGCAACACCGTGGGCAAGGCCAACACCTGCAACACGGCCGCCACCAAGTCCGGCGGAACGTTCACCTATGTGCTGGAGAAGAACATCCAGCAGTGGAACGTCCAGGACGTCAACGGCAACACCTTCGAGAACGGGGAGGCCCTGGAGGTCGTCCTGCCGCAGGTGTTCATCCCCCAGCCGGACTTCACGGTCGCCCTCAACACCGACCTGGTCACCTCGGCCACCCAGACCAGCACCAGCCCCCAGACCATCGTCTACAAGATCAACCCCAAGGCGGCGTGGAACGACGGCACGCCCATCACCGCCGACGACTTCACGTACTACTGGCGCACCAACAACGGCAAGGACTGCCCGCCGCCGCCCGCCAGCGACTCCACCCAGACCCACGGCTGTCTGCCGCAGAGCACCGCGGGCTACGACCGCATCAAGTCCCTCACGCCCTCCGACAACGGCAAGACCGTCACCATGGTGATGTCGCAGCCGTACTCGGACTGGAAGTCCCTGTTCGGCGCGGGCTATCCGCTGTACCCGGCCCACACCGCCGAGAAGATCTCCGGCGCCAAGGCCGGTGACGCCACCGCGATGACGGCCGCCCAGATGGCCAAGGCCTGGCAGTACTTCCTGAAGACGCCGCCCACCAAGTACCCCACGGCGGGCGCCTACAAGATGCAGCAGTGGGTCGACAACGACCACGCCACCTACGTGCCCGACCCCAAGTGGACCGGTGCCAAGAAGGCCACCCTCCAGCGGCTGATCTTCAAGGTGATCTCGGACGCCACGCAGGAGCCGACCGCCCTCAAGAACAACGAGGTCCAGGCGATCTACCCGCAGCCCGAGGTGGACCTGGTCAACCAGGTCAAGGACATCCCCGGCATCACGTACGTCATCGGCAACGGGCTGACCTGGGAGCACTTCGACCTCAACCTGCACGATCCGGTGATCGGCAAGTACCTGGCGCTGCGGCAGGCGATGTTCACGGCGATCAACACCAAGGACATCATCGCCAAGACGGTCGGCCAGTTCGACCCGGTCGTGAAGCCGCTCGGCAACCACAACTTCGTTCCCGGGCAGGCCGGTTACAAGGACGTGGTCAGCGGCACCGGCCAGGGGTCGGGTGACCTGACCAAGGCGAAGGCCTACCTCACGGCCGCCAAGTTCACCGGAGTGGGCACCGCGCTGAAGACCCCGGACGGCAAGGCCGTCGGTCCCTTCAACTGCCGCTACACCACCGGGAACCAGATCCGGCAGAGCGAGTGCCAGATCCTGCAGAGCAACCTGGCGAGCCTCGGCATCAAGATCACCATCAAGCCGATCGGCGCCGCCGACCTCGGCACGGTCCTCGCCGGGCACCAGTACGACATCATCGTCTTCGCCTGGGTCGCGGCCCCGTTCCCGAGCAGCGGCGCGCAGCAGAACTGGTTCACCGGCGGTGGCGGCAACTACGGCGGCTACAGCAACAAGAAGGCCGACGCCCTGATCTCGCAGGCCGTGGGCGAGACGGACGCCACGAAGTCCGCCGCGCTCCTCAACCAGGCCGACCAGCTCATGGTGAACGACGCCTACGTCCTGCCGCTCTACCAGAAGCCGACGTTCTTCGCGACGCAGACGCGGTTCGTCAACATGCGGAACAACTCCACCAACGTCGGACCGGCCTACAACACCGCCGAGTGGGGCCTGAAGAAGTAGTCCCACGGCCGACCGCTCCACCGGCACGCCCGTCGAGCCCGGCCCCGCCGGCAGCGGGGCCGGGTCCGGCCCGGACGGCATCCACGACCCGCCGGCCCCGAGAGAAGACCGCATGCTCGCCTACACCGTGCGTCGCATCCTCGTCTCCATACCCGTCCTGATCGTCTCGACGTTCGTCGTGTTCCTCGTGGTCATCAACTCCGGTGACCCGGTGGCGAACTTCGCCACCTCACGCCAACCCGCGCCCAGCAAGGCGGCGGTGGCCGCCTTCGCCCGCCACATCCACGCCAACCAGCCGGTGATGGAACGCTACTGGAACTGGATCACCGGCGTCCTGCACGGCGACTTCGGCCCGTCCGTGCAGGCCAACCTGAACATCGGCCACGACCTGTTCACCCGCTTCAAGGTGACCATCACCCTGGTCGCCGCCGCGATGGTCCTCGCGCTGATCCTGGCCGTGGTCTTCGGGGTGTTCAGCGCGATCCGGCAGTACTCCGCAGCCGACTACACCATCACCTTCTTCGGCTTCCTGTTCCTCGCCATGCCGGTGTTCTGGTTCGCGGTGCTGCTCAAGCAGGCCGGGATCTGGTTCAACCAGAAGACCGGCAGCCAGTTCCTCGGCACCATCGGCGAGAAGTCCCCGTACCTCGAAGTCGACACCACCTGGAACCAGTTCACCGACCACGTGGGCCATCTGATCCTGCCCACCATCACCCTCGCCCTGGTCTCCTTCGCGTCCTGGACCCGCTACACCCGCGCCTCCATGCTGGAGGTCCTCAACAGCGACTACGTACGGCTCGCCCGCGCCAAGGGGCTGCGGCGCGGCAGGGTGATGACCCGGCACGCGCTCCGCACCGCCCTCATCCCGCTCGCCACCGTGACCGCGCTCGACATCGCGATCATCCTGGGCGGCGCGGTGATCACGGAGACGATCTTCCAGTGGCACGGCATGGGCGAGATGCTGGTCCAGGCGGCGACCACGCTCGACGTCTACCGCACCATGGCCTGGCTGCTGCTCTCCGCCGTCGTCGTCATCGGGTTCAACCTCATCGCCGATCTGCTCTACGCCGTACTCGACCCGAGGATCCGCTATGACTGACATCGAGGCACCGGGGTCCGCGGGTACTCAACTACCGCGCGGAGACAACGAGTTCACCGTACGACAGCGCACCCAGACCCAGTTGGTGCTGCGCCGCTTCCTGCGCCACCGGGCCGCGATGGTCAGCCTCGTCGTGTTCGTGCTGATCATCCTGTGGGCGTTCATCGGCCCGCACCTGTGGCACTACTCGTACCGGAAGTACACCGAGGACAACTCCCAACCCCCTTCCCTCAAGCACCCGTTCGGCACCGACTCCTCGGGCTACGACGGCTACGCACAGGTCATGCGCGGCACCCAGACCTCACTGAAGATCGCCATCATGATCGCGCTCGGCTCCACCCTGCTCGGCGCGGTCTGGGGAGCCGTCGCCGGCTTCTACCGGGGCATCGTCGACGCGGTCATGATGCGCATCGCCGACCTGGTGCTGACGCTGCCGCTGTTCGCCATCGCGCTCGTCATCTCCTCGCGCACGGGCGGCTCCTGGTACTGGATCGCCATCGTGATCGCCGGACTCACCTGGGCGTACGTGGCCCGCGTGGTGCGCTCGGCCGTCCTGTCGCTGCGCGAGAAGGAGTTCATCGAGGCGGCACGGGCGCTCGGCGCCTCGGACACCCGGATCATCTTCCGGCACCTGCTGCCGAACGCGCTGGGCCCGATCATCGTGAACGCGACGATCCTGGTGGCGACCGGCATCCTCACCGAGACCGCGCTGTCCTTCCTCGGCTTCGGCGTCCAACCCCCGGACACCTCCCTGGGGTTGCTGGTCTCCCAGGCGCAGACGGCGGTCGACACCCGGCCCTGGCTCTTCTACATCCCCGGCGCGTTCATCATCGCCATCGCGCTGACCATCAACTTCATCGGCGACGGACTGCGCGACGCCTTCGACCCCCGGCAGCAAAGGGTGCGACAGTGACGACCACGAGTCATGGAGTGCGGGAGGTCCCCGTGACGTCCGCCGTGCTCGAAGTCGAGGACCTCAGCGTGGAGTTCGCCACCGAGGACGGTCCCGTACGGGCCGTGCGCGGCGTCGGCTACCGGCTCGACCGGGGCGAATCGCTGGGCATCGTAGGGGAGTCGGGGTCCGGGAAGTCGGTCACCGCGCTCGCCGTGATGGGGCTGCTCCCGTCCGGCGCCAGGGTGCGCGGCTCGGTCCGCTTCGAGGGCACCGAACTCCTCGGGCTGTCCGACGCACGCCTGTCCGACCTGCGCGGCAGCGGCATCGCGATGATCTTCCAGGACCCGATGACCTCCCTCAACCCCGTCTACACCGTGGGCTATCAAATCGCCGAGACCCTGCTCCGCCACAACCCCGAGATGAAACGCGGCGACGCCCGCAAGCGGGCGGTCGACCTGCTCGGCACGGTCGGCATCCCCAGCCCCGAACGGCGCGTGGACACCTACCCGCACGAGATGTCGGGCGGCATGCGCCAGCGCGTCGTCATCGCCATCGCGATGGCCAACGACCCGGACGTCATCATCGCCGACGAGCCGACCACCGCCCTCGACGTCACCGTGCAGGCGCAGATCCTGGAGGCCCTGGAGACCGCCCGCGCCGAGACCGGCGCGGCGCTCGTCCTCATCACCCACGACCTCGGTGTGGTGGCCGGCCACACCGACCGGGTCGCGGTCATGTATGCCGGACGGATAGTGGAGACCGGCTCCGTCGAGGACATCTTCTACACCCCGCGCATGCCGTACACCTTGGGCCTGCTCGGCTCCCTGCCCCGCATGGACCGCGAGGAGGCACGTCTCACCCCCATCACCGGCTCACCGCCCAGCCTGCTCAACCTGCCACCGGGCTGCCCCTTCGCACCGCGCTGCCCCATGCGCCGGGACGTGTGCGACACCGACGAACCGGCCCTGCGCAGAGCCGGGGGAGACCTGCACCTCAGTGCCTGCCACTTCGCCGACGACCTCGTCGACACCGGCGCCGGCCAGGTCTTCGGCGCGGTCGGCGCGGACGCCGAGGCCCTGGCCCGCTTCGCGGACGCCGCCCCCGCCACGCACCCCGAGGAGGACGCCGTATGACCGCGCCCGTGCGGGCCGCCGACCCGCTGCCGCCCCTGCCCGGCCACGGCGGCACCGGCGAACCCGTCCTCCAGGTGCGGGACCTGGTGAAGCACTTCCCGGTGATGTCCAAGGGCGTCGTCCGCCGCCGCGTCGGCGACGTGCACGCCGTGTGCGGGGTCTCCTTCGACCTCCACGAGAACGAGACCCTGGGCCTGGTCGGCGAGTCCGGCTCGGGCAAGACCACGATCTCCCGCACCGTCCTCGGCCTGGAGCGGGCCACCTCGGGCCGGGTGCGATACGGCGGGCAGGAGCTCACGGAGCTGAGTCGACGTCAGATGCGGCCCCTGCGGCGGGAGTTGCAGATCGTCTTCCAGGATCCGTACGCCTCCCTCGATCCGCGGATGACCGTCCACGAGATCGTCGCCGAACCTCTGCGCATCCACGGCCGGTACGGGGTCGGGGCGGGCGGCGAGGTGAGCGAACTCCTGCGTCTCGTCGGACTCAACCCCGAGCACGGCAACCGCTTCGCCCACGAGTTCTCCGGCGGACAGCGCCAACGCATCGGCATCGCACGGGCGTTGGCCCTGCACCCGAAGGTGGTCATCCTCGACGAGCCGGTGTCGGCGCTCGACGTGTCGATCCAGGCGGGCGTCCTCAACCTGCTGATGGACCTGCAGAGCGAACTCGGCCTGTCCTTCCTCTTCGTCGCCCACGACCTGTCGGTGATGCGGCACGTCGCGGGCCGGGTCGCCGTCATGTACCTCGGGCGGCTGGTCGAGATCGCCCCGGCGCGGCAGCTGTTCGCGCGCCCGGCGCATCCGTACACCCAGGCCCTGGTCTCGGCCATCCCGCTGCCCGACCCGCGCAAGGAACGGGCCCGTACCCGCATCACCATCCAGGGCGATGTGCCGAGTCCGGTCCGTCCGCCCAGCGGCTGCCGCTTCCGCACCCGCTGCCCCAAGTTCGCCGGCCAGCTCACCGACAGCGAAAGGACGTCGTGCGTCGAGGAGGTACCGGCGCTGGTCGACCGGGGCGGCGGCAACCCGGTCGCCTGTCACTACGCGGAGAGCGTGGAGTTGTTGTAGACGCGGTTCAGTTCGTCGCCCGGGTACGGGGTGAGCCGACTCTCGTTCTGCACACGGTGGTTGAAGTCCGCCAGCACGGCGGTGAGCGGCGCGTGCCGGGTGATGATCGAGGCGGCGGCGTCCGGGACTCCGCCGGGCCGCTCGCCGTCGGCGCAGGCGCGCACGAAGGCCTCGCGCTCCGGGAGTCCGTACCCGTACAGGGCGACGACGAGCCAGTTCACCAGCCGGGCGGTGGTGGAGGAGCGGTCGTAGTGCCGGTGCCGGTCGAAGAACTGGCGCTCCTCGGGGGCGAGTCGGAAGCGGGAGGAGACGGCCAGGCCGTAGTCGGCGAGATAGAGCTGGCGGCCGTCGGTGAGGATGTTCTCGAAGTGGGCGTCGAAATGCAGCAGCCGTTGCTCGTCCAGGAAGCCGGTGGTGGCCTTGAGCCGTTGCTCGACGAGGGTGCAGGCGGTGTCCGGATCGCCGGTGCGCAGCTGCTCGTCGAGCCAGTCGTGGAGTGTGTGCGGGAAGTGCTCGACGAACAGGGTCAGGCTCGCGCTCGCCGTGCGCCGGGCCTCGATGTGCTCACGCACCTGTCGGGCGCCGCCCCAGTAGGCCACGACCCTTTCCACATCGGCCAGTTCCTCGTGCAGGGGCTGGGGCGTGTCGGGCAGTACCCGCCAGTGGTGCATCAGCGGAAAGCCCGGGAACCGGTCCGCCAGCACCCAGTTCGTGGCCATCGTGTGCACGGCCAGCTCGCGCCAGACACCGAAGCCCGGGCTTCCGAGACCGTAGTGGCAATAGGCGGGCATCCCGAACACGTTGGCCGTCGACCGCACGTTCTCCGCCCGCCGCTCCACATCCGTGAGCGGCATCCGCTTCACGAACACCTTCCGGCCGTCCACCTCGATCAGTACCGAGCGCCCCCCGATACCGACCCCCAACGGAGTGCCCGCGTCGACCAGTTCGGCGATTTCACGGTCGGAGAGCAGGGCGAGGTGCGTGGCGATGCCGGTGTGCGCGGCGACGCGCTCGGTGCGGGACATGCCACCCTCCTCGGTCAGGCGGTGCCGAGCCGGACGGCCATCTCCACGGTGACCTCGTCGTCCGCCGCGAGACCTCGCGGCGCGCGCACCGCGTTCTTCAGCGGCAGCAGATAGCCGCCGTCCTTGGGGAAGAGCGATGTGGTGAAGACCACGTCACCGATCCTGGCCTCGACCGGGATCACGCCCCAGCCGTACGAGGCCAGGGCGGCGACCTCGCGGATGTCGGCCGACTCCTCGTCCGGCACGGGGACGAAGTGGTACGGCGACGGGCCGCGCCACTCGATCACCCGGCCGGTGAAGACGAACCTCATCGCCGCACCGCCCCTCCTCAACGTCCGTCGGCCCGGGCTCAGTTGGCCGCGTAGTTCTGCAGGAACAGCGCCTCCGCCACCGACAGCCGCTCCAACTCCTCAGGAGAAACGCTCTCGTTCAGCGCGTGGATCTGGGCCTCCGGCTCGCTGAGGCCGATGAGGAGGATCTCCGCCCGCGGGTAGAGGGCCGCGAGGGTGTTGCACAGGGGAATGGAGCCGCCCTGACCGGCGTACTGCATCTCCTCGCCCGGGTAGGCGACCGCCATCGCGTCGGCCATCGCCGTGTACGCCGGGCTGGTCGTGTCGGCGCTGAACGGCTGGCCCTGGCCGATCTGCTCGGTGCGGACGCGGGCGCCCCACGGGATGTGGGACTCCAGATGGGCCTGGAGCAGCTTGGTCGCCTCGGCCGCGTCCGTGCCCGGCGGCACCCGCAGGCTCACCAGGGCACGGGCACCGGCCTGCACGGACGGGGTGGCGCCGACGACCGGCGGGCAGTCGATGCCGAGGACCGTGACGGCCGGGCGCGCCCAGATGCGGTCGGCGACCGTGCCGGAACCGATCAGCCCGACGCCGTCCAGCACCTTGGCGTCCTGGCGGAACTGCTCCTCCGCGTAGGCCAGTCCGTCCCAGGAGGAGTCGGCGGGGAGGCCCTCGACCGCCGTGGAGCCGTCCTCGTCACGCAGCGAGTCCAGGACGCGGATCAGCGCGGCCAGCGCGTCCGGCGCGGCTCCGCCGAACTGTCCGGAGTGCAGGTTGCCTTCGAGGGTGTCGACCTGCACCCGCAGCATGGTCATGCCGCGCAGGGTCGTGGTGACCGTCGGCAGACCGACCCGGAAGTTGCCCGTGTCGCCGATGACGATCGTGTCGGCCTCCAGCAGCTCGGGGTGGGCCTCGGCGTACCGCTCCAGGCCGCCGGTGCCCTGCTCCTCCGAGCCCTCGGCGATCACCTTGACGTGCACCGGAACGCCGCCGTTGGCCTTGAGGGCGCGCAGCGCGAGCAGGTGCATGATCACGCCGCCCTTGCAGTCGGCGGCACCGCGGCCGTACCAGCGGCCGTCGCGCTCGGTCAGCTCGAACGGCGGGGACGTCCAGCCGGCCACGTCCAGCGGGGGCTGCACGTCGTAGTGGGCGTACAGCAGCACGGTCTTGGCGCCCTCCGGGCCGGGCAGGAAGCCGTAGACCGACTGGGTGCCGTCCGGGGTGTCGAGCAGGGCCACGTCCTGGAAGCCCTCGGCGCGCAGGGCGTCGGCGACCCAGTTCGCGGCGCCCTCGCTCTCGCTCTTCGGGAACTGGTCGAAGTCCGCCACCGATTGGAAGGCCACCAGCTCGGTGAGCTCCCTCCGCGCCGTGGGCATGAGCGAGGCGACGGTCTCGGCGACCGGATTCGACGGCATGGGCACGCTCCTCGTGGGTGCGACGTTGTACGAATGATGCCGACGATCCTCCCACAGCGGTCTGTGGCGATGTCCGCCGTAGGATGCGGGGGACAGGTGCGGCAGCGGCTTGATCGGGAGCAGTAGACCATCGTGAGCAGCGAGAACTCTTCGGCGGACGACGAACAGCGGGTGTGGGACGTCGTCGTGGTGGGCGCGGGCCCTGCGGGGGCTTCGGCCGCCTACGCGGCGGCGGTCGCGGGACGGCGCGTGCTGTTGCTGGAGAAAGCCGAGCTGCCCCGCTACAAGACATGCGGCGGCGGCATCATCGGACCCTCCCGCGACTCCCTCCCGCCCGGCTTCGACCTGCCCCTCAAGGACCGGGTGCACGCCATAACGTTCTCGAACAACGGACGTTTCACGCGCACCCGCCGCTCCCGGCAGATGCTGTTCGGGCTGATCAACCGGCCCGAGTTCGACCAGCAGCTCGTCGAGCACGCGCAGAAGGCGGGCGCCGAGCTGCGCACGGGCGTCACCGTGACCCGGGTCGAGCAGCACGGCTCGGCGGTCCCGGACCGGCGTACGGTCGCGGTCGTCCTCCAGGGCGGTGAGACGGTGCTCGCCCGGGCCGTCGTCGGCGCCGACGGCAGTGCCAGCCGCATAGGGGCGCACGTCGGCGTCAAGACCGACCAGGTGGATCTGGGTCTGGAGGCGGAGATCCCGGTGCCGGAGACGGTCGCCGAGGACTGGAAGGGCCGGGTGCTCATCGACTGGGGCCCCATGCCCGGGAGTTACGGCTGGGTCTTCCCCAAGGGCGACACGCTCACGGTCGGCGTGATCTCCGCGCGCGGTGAAGGCGCCGCCACGAAGCGGTACTTGGAGGACTTCATCGCCCGGCTCGGTCTCGCCGGCTTCGAACCGAGCATCTCCTCGGGGCACTTGACCCGCTGCCGGGCCGACGACTCGCCGCTCTCGCGCGGGCGGGTGCTGGTGTGCGGCGACGCGGCGGGGCTGCTGGAGCCCTGGACCCGGGAGGGCATCTCGTTCGCGCTGCGGTCGGGACGGCTCGCGGGGGAGTGGGCGGTCCGGATCGCCGAGGCGCACGACGCGGTGGACACCCGCCGCCAGGCGCTGAACTACGCGTTCGCGATCAAGGCGGGCCTGGGCGTGGAGATGAGCGTCGGCAAGAGCATGCTCGCGATCTTCGAGCGGCGCCCGGGTCTGTTCCACGCCGCGCTCACCGGCTTCCGGCCGGCCTGGAAGGCGTTCATGGACATCACCAGGGGCTCGACGACGCTGGGCGAGCTCGTGCGCAGCCATCCGATGGCCCAGCGCGCGCTGACCGCGATCGACCGCAGGAACGCGGAGCCGGTCGTGCCGGTCGAGCCGGCCGAGGAGCCCGTGGAGGGCGAGGTCAGCTCCTGACCGTGATGTGGAAGACAGGGTGGTCGGGGGCGATGCGGCGCAGCTCGTCGTCGGAGGAGTCCGGGCCGACTCCTCCGAAGAACACCCCGACCTCGGCCTTCCACCGCTTGAGGTAGGCGCGCAGCAGCGGCACCTTGTCGTCGCCGGTGACCTCGGTCGCGGTGAACACGTCCACCTTCTTGCCGAGCCGCAGCTCGCCGCCGCCCGCCGCGCGCATGTTGTGCGTCCACTGGACGTGTCCGCGCGGGGCGACGAGGTACTGCTGTCCGTCCACCGTCAGCAGGTTCACCGGGGTGGTCCGCCACTCGCCGCTCTTGCGGCCGCGGACCGCCAGTACCCGCGAACCCCACACGCTGAGGCCGCGGCGGGTGGTCCAGGCGACGGTGCGGTTGAGGATGTTCACGGTGAACCAGCCGGGCTTCTGGACGTGCGTGGTCATGACTTCTCCCAGGTTATGGAGAGCGCGGCTCACTTTTGTGAGCACTGCTCTCGCTGTCGTGAACAGTCTGCATCGGCACGGCGTTCCGATGCAAGAGCGGTGCTCTCTTTTTTGTTCGCCGCTCTTGTTTGTGTGCGGTGCTCTGATTCCGTGCCACACTGGGCCGTATGAGCACCACACAAGGCGCCCGCGCCCGAGCCAGGATCGAGGTCACCGCGGCCATCAAGGACGAGGCGCGCAGACAGCTCGCCGCCGAAGGGGCCTCGAAGCTCTCGTTGCGTGCCGTGGCGCGCGAACTGGGCATGGTGTCCTCCGCGCTGTACCGGTATTTCCCCAGCCGTGACGACCTGCTGACCGCTCTCATCATCGACGCGTACGACTCCCTCGGGGAGGCCGCGGAGGTGGCGCATGCCGATGTCGTGGACGCGGGGCCGTTGCGGCGGTGGGTCGCGGTGTGCGAGGCGGTGCGGCGGTGGGCGCTCGGGCATCCGCACGAGTACGCGCTGATCTACGGATCGCCCGTTCCGGGATATGTCGCTCCCGAGACGACCGTGGCGTCCGCCGCGCGGGTCGCTCTGCTCCTGATCGGGGCCGCGCGGGATGCGCACCGGGAGGGCAGCCTGACCGAGCCTCCGCTCGCCGCCGGTCTTCGTGTCGAGGGCGAGCGGATGGTCGCGGACTTCGCGGATGATCTGCCGCCTGCGGTGGCCGTGGCTCTTGTGGGCGCGTGGGCCGAGCTCTATGGGCTGGTCAGCTTTGAGCTGTTCGGTCAGTTCCGGCGGGTGGTGGAGGAGCGGGACGTGTTCTTCCGGGAGGCGGCGAGACGGCTTGCGGTGGGGGTGGGGCTGGCGGAGGTGTGAGGGCTCTGGAGGGTGCGTGGATCTTCCGTGTCCGCGCCGGTGGGGGCCGGTCGCGCAGTTCCCCGCGCCTCTTCCAGGGGCGCTGCAGTGGACGTACTTCCCAGGGAGTACGCGTGATCACGCCGCCCGGCTGACGTCGTCGCTGCGGGTTGGCGTCTAGCGTGACGTGCATGGACGAGGAGCGGGTCGGCGGTACGGGGTCGCCGTGGTGGCGGCACGGGCCCCCGTGGGGGGACTCGGCGCGGTGGCCCTGGCGGTCGACGCTGCTGGTGACCGTGGTGGTGCTGGGCGGCAGCAACTTCGCCTCGCACAGCCAGCCCGACCGCGTCCACCTCGACCTCATCGGGCGCCTGCTGCTCCTCGCCGGGTCGGCACTGTTGCTGTGGCGGCACCGCTACCCCGTGGGGGTGGCGTTCGGCACGGTGGTCGCCACCGTGCTCTACATCGGCGCCGGATACGCGTACGGCCCGGTCTTCCTGACCGTCGCCCTCGGATGTTTCAGCGCGGTCGTCGCCGGACGGCGATGGGCCGCCTGGGCCGCGCTCGGAATGCTGTGGACGGCACACCTCCTGATCTCGCACTGGCTGTACCGATGGCTGCCGCCGCGGCACGACCACGCGATGCCCTGGGGCGGTGAACTGGCCGTCGCCACCTGGGTGGTGGCCATCGCCGCGATCTCCGAACTCGCCCGCACCCGGCGCGACCAGTGGGCCCGCGACCGTGCCGAGCGCGCCCAGGCGGCCCGCCGCCGCGCCGACGAGGAACGGCTGAGGATGGCCCGCGAACTCCACGACGTCCTCGCGCACAGCATCTCCGTCATCAACGTCCAGGCGGGCGTCGGCCTCGCCCTCCTCGACTCCGACCCGGAACAGGCCCGCACGGCCCTGACCACCATCAAGGCCGCCAGCAAGGAGGCGCTCGGCGAGGTCCGCCAGGTCCTCGACACCCTGCGCGCCCCGGGCGACGCCCCGCGCGCCCCGGCCCCCGGCCTCGACCGGCTCCCCGAACTCGTCCAGCAGGCGGCGAGCGCCGGCCTCACCGTCGAACTGGACGGCACCCCGCCCCGTCTCCCGCCCGGCACCGACCTCGCCGCCTTCCGCGTCGTCCAGGAGGCACTCACCAATGTCGTTCGGCACTCGGGCTCACGGCACGCGCGCGTGCACGTCGAGCACGATCCCCGCGAGCTGCGGCTGCGCGTCGACGACGACGGACCCGCTACCGGCGCGGACGCCGGCGGCAGCGGCAATGGGCTGGCCGGGATGCGGGAACGCGCCGCCGCGCTCGGTGGCACGATCGAGGCGGGTCCCCGCCCGGACGGCGGCTACCGGGTGCTCGCCGTCCTGCCGTTGAAGGTCGCGCCGAAGGAGGACCACCGGTGATCCGTGTACTGCTCGCCGACGACCAGTCCCTGGTGCGGGCCGGGTTCAGGGCGCTGCTCGACGCCCAGTCCGACATCGAGGTGGCCGGTGAGGCCGCCGACGGCGAGGAGGCCGTCCGCGCGGTGGGCGAACTGCGCCCCGACGTCGTCCTGATGGACATCCGCATGCCCCTGCTCGACGGCCTCGCCGCGACCCGCCGGATCACCGGGGACGGTGAACTGAAGGACGTGAGGGTGGTCATGCTGACGACCTTCGAACTCGACGAGTACGTCTTCGAGGCGATCCGCTCCGGCGCGTCCGGCTTCCTGGTGAAGGACACCGAGCCGGACGAACTCCTGCGCGCCGTAAGGGCGGTGGTCGACGGCGACGCGCTGCTGTCGCCCGGGGTGACCCGACGGCTCATCGCCGAGTTCGCGGCCCGCTCCAAGGAACCCGCGACCGCCGACGCCCTCACCCGGCTCACCGAGCGGGAACGGGAGGTGATGGCCCTCGTCGGCATCGGCCTCTCGAACGAGGAGATCGCCCGCCGGCTGGTCGTCAGCCCGCTCACCGCGAAGACCCACGTCAGCCGCACGATGGTCAAACTCGGCGCGCGGGACAGGGCCCAACTGGTCGTGCTGGCCTACGAGTCGGGGTTGGTGCGCCCCGGCTGGCTGGGCTGACCGGTCCCCGGCCGACAGCGGTACAGCACGGTCGCCACCCGTACGAGGAACACGACCGGAGCGAGCACGAGTCCCGCGCGCATCAGCAACCCCCCTACGGACTTGGGCAGTTCGAAGAGGAGCGCGGGCCCGGCGACGGCCCCGAACAGCACCGCCGCCACGAACGCCGCGCTGACCAGCGCGTACCCGATCTCCACGGTCACCGCGTCCCGCTCGGCCTGAGTGCGCCGTCCCCCGTATGTGGTCATCCCGCAAGTCTCACACGCGCGCGCCCGGCGGGGCGATCGACCCCGCCGGGCGCGCACTCAGGGATGCGGCGCGAACGGCACACGCTGCCTGGCGGAGCCCCTAGTCGCGGACCGCCACGCGTTCCGTCTCCGCCGCCGTCACCGTGGACTTGGCCACGACGATGGACTGCTGGGAGCGGCGCACACGCAGCCCGGGCAGGGAGACCAGCAGTCCGGCCAGCGCGACGATCGTCACCACGACCAGCCCGGGACGGTAACTGTCCAGTACCGCCTGCGGGGTGGCGTGCGCCGGGGCGTGGGCGGTGACCACGGCCGTGACGACCGCGAGGAAGATCGCGCCGCCCACCTGCACCGAGGTGTTCAACAGCCCGGAGACCATGCCCTGTTCGTGGTCGTCGACCCCGTTCGTGGCCTGGATGTTGAGCGAGGGGAAGACCAGCGCGAAGGCCCCGCCGATCAGCAGCATCGAGGGCAGGATCACCGACGCGTACACCGGATCGACGCTGACGCGCAGGAACAGGGCGTACCCCACCACCATCAGCGCGAAGCCCACCACGATCAGCCGCTGGGTGCCGAACCGGTCGACGATCGCCCCCATCTTCGTCGAGGACGCCGCCACCAGCGCACCGGCCGGCAGGAAGGCGAGCGCCGTGTGCAACGCCGACCAGCCGAGCAGCTGCTGCATGTAGAGGGTGACCAGGAACTGGAAGCCGACGTACGACCCGAAGAGGGCCATCGCCCCGAGCTGGGCCCGGATCTGGTTCCCGGACCGCAGCACCCCGAGCCGGATCAACGGCCCCGCGGAGCGCCGCTCGACGAACACGAAGACGGTCAGCAGGACGGCGACCGCCAGGAAGGAGAGGAGGGTACGGGCCGACGCCCAGCCGACCTCCGGTGCCTGCACGACGGTGAACACCAGCAGCAGCATCGCCCCCGTGCCGAGCACCGCGCCCGGGACGTCGTAGCCGTTGTGGTCCTTCTCGCGTTCGCTGCGCGGCAGCAGCTTCAGGCCGGCGAGCAGGGCGAGCAGGGCGATGGGCGCGGGGAGCAGCATGGTGAGCCGCCAACTCGCCTCCGTGAGCAGGCCGGAGAGGACCAGGCCCATCGAGAAACCGGTGGCCGCGCAGGTGGTGTAGATGGAGAGGGCGCGGTTGCGCAGCGGGCCCTCGGCGAAGGTCGTCGTGATGATGGACAGGCCGGCCGGTGCGGTGAAGGCCGCGCTGAGGCCCTTGACGAAGCGGCTGGCGATGAGCAGCGGGCCCGAGTCGACGAGCCCGCCGAGCAGCGAGGCCACGGCGAAGACACCCAGGGCGACCAGGAAGACTTGGCGGCGGCCGAGCAGGTCGGCGGTGCGTCCGCCGAGGAGGAGCAGCCCGCCGTATCCCAGGATGTAGCCGCTGACGATCCATTGGAGCGTCGAGGTGGAGAGGTCGAGTTCGGAGCCGATGGAGGGCAGGGCGACACCGACCATCGACACGTCGAGCGCGTCCAGGAACATCGCGGCGCAGAGCACCAGCAGGGTGCCCCACAGCCGGGGGGTCCAACGTCCCTCGGACAGCGGAGGGGAGAGCGGAGAGGTCATGCCGCAGACACTACATGCGCATGCATCGAATGCAAACGCATTTAATTACGATGCAACAAACCCGGTTCTCTGCTACGGTGCGCTGTCATGGCGGCGAAGAAGGCCGAGCAGGCGCTCGTGGACCAGTGGCGGGAGATGCTGGCGCTGCACGCCCGCACGCAGTGCGAACTCGACCGTGCCCTCCATCAACACGGCCTGTGCGGCAGCGACTTCGAGGTGCTGGACGTGCTGTCCGCCGAGCCCTGCGCGTTCCGCGTCCAGGAGATCTCCGAGCGGGTCCACCTCAGTCAGAGCGCCCTGTCCCGGCTGATCGCCCGGCTGGAGAAGGACGGTCTCGTCGAGCGCGGCATGTGCGCGGAGGACCGTCGGGGCGTCCGTGTCACCCTCACCGAAAAAGGCCGCACGCTGCACGGCGAGGTACTCCCGGTGCAGCGTGCGGTGCTGACGAAGATGCTGACCGGCTGAGTGCTCGTCAGGTCCGGTCGCTGGTGGGTCAGTTGGCGGCGAGTGCCGTGCGCAGGGTGCCGACGGCCAGGGTGATCGCGGCCTCGGCGGCGTGGGTCTCGCGCAGGGCGTTGAGCATCACGAAGTCGTGGATGATCCCCTGGAAGCGGACGGCCGTGACCGCGACCCCCGCCTCGCGCAGCTTGTCGGCGTACGCCTCGCCCTCGTCGCGCAGCACGTCCGCCTCACCGGTGATGACCAACGCCGGGGGCAGGCCGGTGAGTTGCTCGGTCGTGGCGCGCAGCGGGGACGCGGTGACCTGGGCCCGCTCGGCCTCGTCGGTCGTGTACTGGTCCCAGAACCACTGCATGCCGTCACGGCGCAGGAAGTAGCCGGTGGCGAACTGGTCGTAGGAGCCGGTGTCGAAGTTCGCGTCGGTGACGGGGTAGAACAACACCTGCTGGACCAGGGGGACATCGCCCCGCTCCTTGGCCATCAGCGTCAGTGCCGCGGTCATGTTGCCGCCCACCGAGTCGCCGGCCACCGCGATGCGCGCCGGGTCCAGGTCCTTGGACGCGCCCTGTTCCACGACCCAGCGGGCGACCGTGTAGTTCTGCTCGATGGCGACCGGGTAGCGGACCTCGGGGGAGAGGTCGTACTCCGGGAAGACCACCGCGGCGTGCGCGCCGACGGCGAGTTCGCGGACGAGGCGGTCGTGGGTGTGGGCGTTGCCGAAGACCCAGCCCGCGCCGTGGATGTAGATGATCACGGGCAGGGTGCCGGTGACTCCGGCGGGGCGGACGATGCGGGTCCTGACCTGGCCGGTCGGGCCGCCGGGGACGGTGATCCACTCCTCGTCGACGGCGGGCTTGGCGATCTCGCCGGACTGGACCTCGTCGACGGCCTTGCGGCCCTCGGCGGGGGCGAGGTCGAAGAGGTAGGGCGGGTTCGCGGTCGCCTCGACGAAGGCCTGGGCGGCGGGTTCGAGAACCGGGCGGCGGGGGGTGTTGTCGGTCATGGCGATCTCCTCGGATCGGGTGCCGCGGGCGGGATTCCGGCGGGGACCGGGCCGGTGTGCGGCACGGGGATTACAGTAGCGCTCGATTAAGTCGTGCACAACTAAAGCGTGCTCGATAGGATCGGCTGGACCTGAACGGTAAAGTGGCCTGGATCGCCCCGTCGGGCGCCGTGGACGTCGAAGAAGCCGCCTGCCCGAGCGAGGAGTCGCGCCATGAGCCCAGCCGCCGAGGGACCGGCCGAGGGATCGCTGCTGCTCGACGACCAGTTGTGCTTCGCGCTGTACGCGGCCTCGCGTGCGGTGACCGCGCGGTACCGGCCACTGCTGGACGCCCTGGGGCTGACCTATCCGCAGTACCTCGTCATGCTCGTGCTCTGGGAGCAGGACTCGATCTCCGTGCGGGACCTGGGCACCGCGCTGCAACTGGAGTCCAGCACCCTCTCGCCGCTGCTGAAGCGGCTGGAGGCGAGCGGACTGCTGCGCCGGGAGCGGCGGCGGGACGACGAGCGGTCGGTCGCCATCCGACTCACCGACGCCGGCGAGCGGCTGCGCGAGCGGGCCGGCTCCGTACCCCTCGCCATCGGCGACGCCATGGGCCTGACGCCCGCTCAGGACGCCCTGGCCAAGCAGCTCCTCCGGCTGATCACCGCCAACGTCAGCGCCGGCTGAACCACCCGCCACCCGCGCGTCCCCGCTCCGCCGGGCGATGTGTCGTCGCGGCGGTTCAGCTTAGTTTGCAGGCCCGACGGCATCTCCGGGACCGGGTCCCCGTATACGGTCCGAAGCGATTTCCCGCACGGACATGGCTTACGTCAACGGAGATTCAAGCCGAACGACCACGTCACCTTCCGGACCACGGAACGCGACCGACGGAGTCGGCACCGTCATCCCCGGCGTAGCCGCGCACGGAACGCCTCGCGCACCGCACACCCGGTCAACCCGCCGCCCGTACAACGACGTTGAGAGGTGCCATGCCGACCCTGGTTCCCGAAGTACCGCCTCCGTCCCCCCAGCCGGACGCCCCGGCCCGGAACGTCACCGCCACCATCGCCCTGGCCTGCGTGGGAGTCTTCGTCTCCTATCTGCCGGTCGTCGGAGTGTCGGTCGCGCTCCCGGTGATCCAGCAGGCGCTCGACGCGTCCACCACCGGGCTCCAGTGGATCACCGACGCCTTCATCCTGCCGACCGCCGCACTCCTCCTGACCTGCGGTGTCATCGGTGACCTCTTCGGCCGCAAGAAGATGTACCTGATCGGTCTGACCCTGTCCTGTCTCGGCTGCCTCGTCGCCCTGACCGCGCACGGCGTCGTCCAGGTCTGCGTCGGCCAGGCGCTCACCGGCGTGGGCACCGCCGCGCTGCTGCCCGCGACCCTCGCGCTGATCAGCCATGTCTGCCCCGACCACCGCGCGCGCGGCACGGCGATAGCCCTGTGGACCGCCGCCCTCGGCCTCGGTCTGACGCTCGGCCCGCTCTTCAACGGCCTGATCGTCGAGCACACCGGCTGGCGCTGGATCTTCCTGCCCACCCTGGCCATCGGCGCCGTCACGGTCCTCGTCGGGTCCGTCGTCCTGACCGACTCCCGCGCGGACCGCGAACGCCACCTCGACATCCCCGGCCAGCTCCTCGCCGTCGTCGCGATCACCGCCGTCGTCTACGGCGTGATCGAGGGCGGGGGCGCACCGGGCTGGGGTTCCGCCGAGGTCGTGACCGCGTTCGTCGTGGCGGCGCTCGCCCTGCCGGTCTTCGTCCTGGTCGAACTGCGCTCGCCCTGCCCGATGCTGGACATGCGGCTGTTCACGTCATCGGCGTTCTCCGGCGCGGCGCTCGTCATGGCGCTCACACTCTTCGCGCAGGTCGGTCTGGTCTTCTCGCTCAGCGAGTACTTCGGGCTCGTCCACCACGCCTCGACCTGGGACATCGGAGTGCGGCTGCTCGCGCTCAACGGCTTCACCGTCGTCCTCGGCCCGCTGGTCGGCCGGCTGATGCACCGCTTCTCGCCCGGCCTCGTGCTGGTGACCGGCCTGCTCGTCGGCGGCACCGGCGCGCTCCTGGTCAACCTCTTCGACGCCGGCACCGGAACCGGCGAAGCGGCCCTGGTCATCGCGGTGTTCGGCATCGGCATCGCGCTGGCCGTCGCCCCGATCACCGCCATCGCCATGAACAGCCTGCCGCGCCGTCTGGCCAGCACCGGGGGCGCCGCCAACAGCGCGCTCCGGCAGATCGGCAGCGCCCTCGGCCCCGCGATCTTCGGTGTCATCCTCACCCACCGCACCCTGGACGCCCTGCCCGCCCATGTCGCCGCGTCCGGCCTCGACCCCGCCGACCAGGGCCAGGTCATCGGCATGGTCAACGGCGCGGGCATCCAGGCGGGCGCCTTCCTGCACCTCGACTCCGGCGAGGCGACCGGCCGGGCCCTCGCCGCCTACGGAGCGAGCTTCACCGACGCGCTGCACACCTGCGCCCTCGTCGGCGGCATCGGCATGCTGGTCGCCGCGGCCGTCGCGATCACCACCATCGGCGTCCGCGCCCGCGCACCCCACGGCGAACCGGAGGCCACGGCGGCGACCCACCCCGCCGCCGGAGCGACCGCGCTCGGCGAGACCGGCTGACCGACACCCGCCGTTCCGAGGGACGGTCGGCCTCCGGCCGTGACTCCGGAGGCCGACCGTCCCGGCGCTACGCCCCTCCCGTGCTGTCGTTCTCCACCGCCGGGGCGAGCAGATGGCACAGCGAGTCCGCCAGCAGCCGCAGCGGATCGTCGGTCTCCAACGGCCACTCGACGGCGATCCACGCGGCGAAGAACGACTCCGTCTGCAGCACGGCCATCAGCGCGCGCTGGCGGGCCTCCGCCGGGTCGACGCCCCGCCACCGCTCCGGGGGGCCGACCAGCATCGCGACATAGCGTTCGTGAGCCTCGACGTACTGCACCCGGCCCTCGCCGAGACTCCGCAGCGCCGCCGGGGCCGCCGCGTTGGCGACCCGGCGTACCGGTGCCATCGCGCGCCAGTCGGCCGCCGCCTCGTCCAGCCAGGCGCGGATGCCGACCCGGGTCCAGCGCGGCAGCGCGGCCAGTTCCGCGTAGGCCTCGCCCATCACGCCGTACACCCGCGCCACCAGCGCGTCGACGATCTCGGCCTTGCCGGGGAAATGGGCGTAGACCGTGGCCCGTGTCACCCCCGCCGCCCGGGCGATGTCCTCCATCCGCGCGTCCAGGAACGGCTTCTCGGTGAGCACCGTGACGGCCGCGTCGAGCAGGCGGCGATGGGTCAGGTTCTTCTGTTCTTCGCGGAGGTTCCTCCGGGGCGTCGGCTCCATCCGACCAGTGTCTTGCATGGACAGCGCTCCGTGATCGCGGGCGCCGGGCCGGCGGGGCCGAGCACGGCTCAGGGTCCGGGGAACCTCTCAGCTCGACGGGGGCCAGTCGGCGTACCGGATGCGGCGCAGGTCGACGACGTCCCCCACGGTGCTCCACTCGTCCTTGCCGAGACGGGCCAGCGGGCGCAGCCGGTCGATCTCCGGGTGGCCGTCGACGAGGACGTGCTCGTCGATCGCGAGATGCACCACCCGGCCGAAGACCACGGTGTCCTGACCCAGCCGGAGCGTGCTGTGCAGTTCGCACTCCAGCGCCACGGGGGAACCGGCGACGCGGGACGGCTTCACCTGGACCGAGGCCTCGCGTTCCACCCCCACCGCGTCGAACTCGCTCACGCCCGCCGGGAAGTCCGTGGCGGTCCTGTTCACCGCGTCGATGAGCGGCTCCGGGGCGAGGTTGACCACGAACTGCCCGGTCGCCTCGACATTGCGCAGGGAGTCCTTGCGGCCGACCGAGGTGAACTGCACGATCGGCGGCCTGGCCGACGACACCGTGAAGAAGGAATGGGGAGCGAGATTGTCGACGCCGTCGGCGGAGACCGTGGACACCCAGGCGATGGGCCGGGGGACGACCGTCGCGGTGAGCAGCCGGTAGACCGCGGACGGATCCATCCGGGCCGGGTTGAATTCAGTGCGCATAGCAGCGATATATCAGACGCCCAGGGGACACCGGGCCGGTGGTGGTGAGGCCGCGGCGGGGGAGCCGGCGCCCCGGAAACCCCCAACTGCCCCTGCACACGCCGAACTTGTGACAACCCTGTGACCGGAATTATGGCCTCCGTCACATGCGCGAAGTAGGCGCGCTGATCGGATGACCGGATGCGCAGACCCGCCCCACCCCGCCCGGCCCCCGGCCGCACCGTGCCCCTCCTGTCGGTTCTCGCCGCGACCGCCCTGCTGCTCACGGCCTGCGGCACGGAGCACGGCGGTGCCGGCGGCACCGGGGCGGGCGCGGCCGGGGCAGCGGCCCGCACGCAGATCGACGACCCGGGCAAGGACGGCGTACGGGTCACCTCGCTCACAGTGCCGTCGCCTTCACCCTCGCCCACCCGCAGCTACTCCGTCTCCGCCGACAGCCTCCCCGGGGACTCGGGGATCGTCGCCGCCTACGAAGTCACCAACAAGGGCACCGCGACCCTGACGTACACGATCGTCATCACCTTCACGAGCGCCGACGGCGGGGCCATGGGCAACCAGACCGTGACCGTCCGCGCCGTCGGTCCCGGCAGGACCGTCCGGGGCACGGTCCGGGCCGGTGTGCTCCCGCCCGGCACACCGAGGGTGACGGGCGCCAAGGTGCTGGAGGTGACCAAGGTCCCCTCGGGCGAGGCACCGGCCGCACCGGGCACGTGCCCCGCCTCGGGGATCCGGGTCAGCGCGGACCGGGGCGACGCGGCCATGGGGCTGCGGGTCGTCGGCCTGCATCTCGACAACTGCGGCACGCGCGACTACTCCGTCGACGGGTACCCCGTGCTGGAACTCCTCGACGACGACCTCCAGCACGTCGACGGCATCAAGATCCTCGACGGCGGCGGTGGGATCACCTTCGGCGACGCGGACGACGAGCCGGCCGGTCCCGTCACGCTCAAGCCCGGCGAGTCGGCGCTCGCCACCCTGACCTGGCGCAACACCACCGACTTCGGCACAGCGGTGAACGTGCCCCATGTACGGGTGCGGGCGAAGGCCGGTGCCCCTCCGGTGATCGTGACCCCGAACCTGGACCTCGGGACCACCGGGAAGCTCGGGGTCACCGCCTGGCGGCCCGCGAAGGACTGAACCGACCCCGCCGTGGCGGGCACGTGCGGGACGACGGCGACCGCCGTGGTCGTCCCGCCCCGCACCCGCCCGCCACCGCAGGGCCCGGCGGTCAGCTGCCGACGAGCATCTGCCAGGTCAGCGGCCCCACTTGGCCGTCCACACCGAGGCTGTGCGCGGACTGGAAGGCGCGGGCCGCGCTGTTGGTGCCGGAGCCGAAGTCGCCGTCGACGGTGAGGCCGTAGCCGAACTTGTTCAGCTCCACCTGGGCGGCGCGGACGGCGTCGCCGCTGGAGCCCGTCTGCACCTGGACGATGAGCGCGGACCAGGTCTGCGGGCCGATCTCGCCGTCCACACCGAGGCCGTGCGCGGACTGGAAGCTCTTGGCCGCGGCGAGGGTGCCGGACCCGAACTGGCCGTCCGCGCTGATCGAGGCGCCGTGGTAGCGCAGCAGGTACTGCGCGGCCAGTACGTTGTTCCCGGTGTCGCCCTCGATGACGTTCGGCCAGGGCGGTGCGACCGTGCTGCCGCCCGAGGCGCCGCTCCCGGTGCCGACGAGCATCTGCCAGGTCTGCGGGCCGACTTGACCGTCGACGCCCAGGCCGTGCGCGGACTGGAAGGCGCGGGCCGCGGTGTCGGTGCCGGAGCCGAAGTTGCCGTCGACGGTGAGGTTGTAGCCGAACCGGTTCAGCTCCACCTGGGCCGCCCGGACCGCGTCGCCGCTGGAGCCCGACTGCACCTGGACGACCAGTGCCGACCAGGTCTGCGGGCCGATCTGGCCGTCCACACCGAGGCCCTTGGCGGACTGGAAGCTCTTCGTCGCGGCGAGGGTGTCCGCCCCGAACTGGCCGTCGGCGGTGATCGAGGCGCCGTGGTACCGCAGCAGATACTGCGCCGCCTGCACGTTCGGTCCCGACATGCCGTCGGTGATGTTCGGCCAGGACGGCAGGATGACGCCGGTACCGCCGCCGCCCTCGCCGCCCCACTGCCCGTAGTCGGCGGCCATCGCCTGGTCGAGGTCCGCGTCGTGACCGGCGACCGAGATGCCGTTCTGGACCTGCCGCAACTGCGCGCGGCTGTCCCAGCTTCCGCCGGACCACGCGTACGTCTGCCAGCCCCAGGTGATCTTCCCGTTGTCGAAGAGCTCCTTGATCACGTGATAGCCGCCGTACGCACCGGTCCTGGACCGGCCGATCACCGAGGCGACGCCGTCGAAGTAGGAGTTGAGCGCGGAGTACATCGAGGACTGGAGGTCGAAGTCGACGCTGAAGTAGATCGGCCGCGTCGACGGCATCCCGTTCGCCAGCGCCTGCCGCTGCGCCTCGGTGGCGTGCCCGGCCCCCTGGGAGTACGGGTCCGCGGGGACGCCGCTCTGCCAGTCCTGCAGTCCGTCGGACTCCCAGTTGGAGACGATGCCCAGATTCGCGGCGGTCAGCGCCTGCGCCTCGGACAGGGTGAGGACCTTCGGGTTCGGCAGCCAGCTGAGGTAACGGCACGCGAAGCCGTAGCCCGCCGAGGCGACCGAACCGGCGGTGAGCGACGCGTCGGAGTAGTCGATCCCGTAACTGGTCGTCGTGGCCGCGGTGGTGGCGGCCGATGCCGACCGGGCGAATCCGATGCCGGTCGCGGTGGCCACCGCGGCGCTGCCGGCGAGAGTCAGGAGTCTGCGGCGAGACAGCTGACGGCCATTGTCAAACAGGTCCATGACACGTTCCAATCCTTGACGTCCGAATGCGGTGAGCGGGGCGGGGCCGCTGGGCGACGCGGCGTTCGAGTCCTTGCGCGGTGCGAGTCGTGAGCAGCGCTGCAGGTGATCTTTGGGCTCCGGTCCCGCCCGTGTCCACAACGGGCGGGGATCTGGTGGGATGACGGGACGACACCGGCGCTGACCTGCGGGGACGCACGGTGATGTGACGGTTGGGCGGGACGGTTCCTCAGTGCGCGGTGACGCGGTAGCAGGTGGCCGGGGCGTGCGCGGACCGCGCCAGGCACGCGGTCAGGCGCGCGCTGCCGGCGCGGAGACCGAGCAGCGGGGTGTAGACGAACGCGTTCAGCTGGTGGGTGGTGTGCACCGTGACGCTCTGCGTGGGCTGCCCGGGCTCGGCCAGCGTGAGCCTGTCGCCGAGGCGCGTGTTCCAGACCCGCGCCCAGACGGCCCGGCACAGCGGGTTGTAACGGACCTCGAGTCCGGCACCGCTCGGGGTCAGCCGGTGCAGCAGCGTCTGCGGTTCCACCCCGCACAGGGTCACGCCCGGATCGTGGCCGGTACAGGCGCCGCCCACACAGCCGACGTGGAAGACGGACACGCCGGGCGTGGGCGTTCCCGACGGGACGGCTTCCGGCGTCCCGCCCCGCCGCCAGACCGACGTCAGGGCGAGGGCCACGCACAGTGCCAGTACGCAGGCGACCGCCCACGCCCGCACACTCCACCGGCCGCGCTCGGATCGACGCGGGCCGGCACCGGATTCCGGCGCCGCGAGGCGCCGCTCGGGAGCAACGGCCGTGTCCGCAGCCACAGTTGACTCGATCGGCACCACCGCCACCGGCGCTTCCCGCACCGCGCCGCGTCCGCTGGTGGTGGCCTCGGCCAGCTCCCACAGCGTCCGTATCCGGGCCGTGGGCTCGTCGGCCAGCCGGCACAGGGAGCGTACGGCGAGCCACGGCGGCAGCACGGTACCGCCGAGGTAGCGGTGCCAGGAGGACCTGCTGTACGCGGACTTGCCGGCCAGCTCCGTGATGGACAGCCCGGTGCGCTCCCGAAGGGCCCGCAACTCGGCGGCCAGCAGGGCGAATTCCGGGCGGGCCCCGCTCATCCGCGCAGGGCGGCCCAGGTCGACGGCCCCACCTGTCCGTCCACGTCCAGGTGGAACCTCTTCTGCGCCTGGATCACCGCGGACTCGGTCAGGGGCCCGAAGTTCCCGTCGATGCCACCGGGGGTGATGCCGGCCCGCTGGAGCAGACACTGCAGTTCGGCGACGGCCGGTCCGGACATGTCGACGGCCAGCTGCTGTGCGCGCGTCGTGCTGTTCCCGGCGTACCAGCGCCCGTCCCGCCGGGTGTACGCGCAGGTGAAGGCCGTCTGCGTGGGGACCGCGACCGGCGCCGTACCGCTGACGCCGTGGGCGGCGGCGACCTGGGTGGGCTGTACGAGCACCAGAACCGTCACCGCTCCCATGACCATGCCGCAGCCGAGCAGGCCCAACTGCCGCCATCCGGTGAGGTGGTGACGGTGCCCGCCCACGCGGGAGTCCGGACGGTCGCCGCTCGCTCCCGCTGCCACGGGCTCGGGCGCCGCGGGCTCCGGCGGCGGGGTCGACGGCCCGGCGGGCGACTCCGGTTCGGCGGGTCCCGACCGTCGAGCGCTCACCGCCGCGTCCAGCAGTGCGAGGAGCCGCACCGGATCGGCGCCCACCACCTCCGCCAGGGACCGCACGGCCGCGGGCGGCGGCAGCGCGCGACCGCTCAGATAGCGCTCCCACGACGAGGCGCTGTACCCGGTCGCCGAGGCCAGTCGCTTGATCGGCAACCCGCTGAAGTCCTTGGCCTTACGCAGGTGCGCCACCAGTGCGGCCACCGCCGGGTCGATCCCCGCAGGCAAGGCACGCCACCGCGCCATCCCGCCCCCTTTGAAGACTGCGCCCTCTTCCGGCGCGAAGCATAACGGCTCGGACCGTCGCGACCCGGGCCGATCCGGCCCCAACTACCAGGTGTTGCCCAGGCGTTGACCAGCGACACGGACGAGGTCCCCGCCGCACGGGGGTCGGGCGGACCAGGCGGGCCGGGTGAGCTCGACGGGCCAGGCATATCGCTCCGTATCGGCTCTGTCTCCCGTCGCCATACGCCATGTATGGTGAGCCGACTTCGCTATACGCGGCGTATAGCGAGCGCGTGGCTTGGAGACCGTCGTATGAGCACGGCAGCGAATGGCGTGAACGGGTCGGATACGGCCGGGGCTTCGGCCGCCGATCGTCGGAAGGTGCTGAAGGCGCTCAGCGGGCTGCTGCTCGCGCTGTTCGTCTCCACGCTCAGCAGTACGGTCGTCTCCAGCGCGCTCCCGAAGATCATCGGGGCGGTGCACGGGTCGCAGACCCAGTACACGTGGGTCGTCACCGCCACGCTGCTCACGACCACGGCGACGACGCCGATCTGGGGCAAGCTCGCCGACCTGTTCAGCAAGCGGACCCTCGTGCAGATCTCCATCGGGGTCTTCGTGCTGGGTGCCGTGGCGTCCGGGGCGAGCCGCACCGCAGGGGAGCTGATAGCCGCGCGAGCGCTGCAGGGCGTCGGGGTGGGAGGCGTGCAGGCCCTCGTCCAGATCACCCTCGCGGCGATGATCCCGCCCCGCGAACGCGGCCGGTACAGCGGCTACTTGAGCAGCGTCACCGCCATGTCGACCATCGGCGGGCCCCTCCTCGGCGGGGTCGTCGTCGACACCTCGTGGCTGGGCTGGCGATGGTGCTTCTTCATCGGCGTGCCGATCGCCGCCGTAGCCCTGTTCCTGCTGCAGCGGACGCTGAACCTGCCCGTCCTCCGGCGTGAGAACGTCACCATCGACTACCTCGGGGCGACCCTCATCGCCTCCGGGGTCAGCGTGCTGCTGGTGTGGGTGTCGTTCGTCGACAACTCCTTCGGCTGGGTCTCGTGGCAGAGCGCGGCCATGGTGGCCGGCGGGCTGCTGCTGATCGGCGCGGCCGTGCGGGTGGAGTCGCGGGCCGCCGAACCCGTCGTACCGCTGGGCATCGTGAGACAGCGGACCACCGCGCTCGCGATCGTCGGGAGCCTGGCCGTCGGTACGGCCATGTTCGGGGCCGCCGTGTTCCTCAGCCAGTACTTCCAGCTCAGCCGGGGGCACAGTCCGACCGAGGCGGGACTGCTGACGATTCCGATGATGGCGGGCATCCTCGTCGCCTCGACGGTCGCGGGCCGGCTGATCAGCAGGACCGGGAAGATCAAGCCGTTCATCATCACCGGAGCCGTCCTGCTGACCGTCGGGTTCGTCGTCCTCGGCACGATCGACTCCAGGACGTCCATGGTGCTGCTCGGCGTGGCGATGCTGTGTGTCGGGATGGGTGTCGGCATGACGCTGCAGAACCTGGTCCTCGTCGTGCAGAACACCGTGCCGTTGAAGGACATCGGGGCGGCCAGCTCGACGGTGTCGTTCTTCCGCTCGCTCGGCGGCACGATCGGTGTCTCCGTCCTCGGCGCCGTGCTCGCCCGGCGCGTCCAGGACCAGATCGCGCACGGACTCGCCTCGGCCGGACTGCGGACCACGGGCGCCACCACCGACGTCTCCGCACAGCCCGCCGCCGTACAGCAGATCATCCGTGTCGCGTACGGCGATGCCACCGCGCGGATCTTCCTGCTCTCCGCCGCCGCGGCCGTCCTCGCGGTGATCGCCGCGATCCTGCTGAAGCCGGTCAGTCTGCGCAGCAGTCTCGACCTGACCGAGAAGAGCGGGGAGGCGGCGGTTCCCGCGGAGGCGGGCTGACGGTGGTGTCCCGCGGAGGCCGTTCAGCCTTGCGCGGCGGGCTCGTTGGCCTGTTCACCGCGCCAGGTGACGTGCAATCAGCCCTCCGCCGCGCGCCGGGTGAGGAAGCCGATGCCGGCCGCGACGGCGGCCAGTACGGCCACGCTGGTGAGGGCGGCGGGGAGGGAGTACCAGTCGGCCATGAAACCGATGGCGGGCGGGCCCAGGAGCATGCCGCCGTAGCCGAGGGTGGAGGCGATGGCGACGCCGTCGGGGCCCGCGAGGGTGCCGGCGCGTTCGACGGCGACGGGGAACAGGTTGGCGAGGCCGAGCCCGGTGATCACGAAGCCGAGGACGGCGAGCCACAGGGCGGGCGCGAGGGCGCCGAGCAGCATGCCGACGGCGGCGGTCGTGCCGCCGGACACGAGGGTGCGGGTACGGCCGAGGCGTTCGAGGAGCCGGGTGCCGGAGAGCCGGCCGACGGTCATGGCCAGCGCGAAGCAGGAGTAGCCGATGGCCGCGGCGCCCGCGGTGGCGTCGAGGTCCTGCTCCAGGTGCAGAGCGCTCCAGTCGGCGAGGGCGCCTTCGCCGAAGGCGGTGCAGAGGGCGATCAGGCCGAAGGTGAAGACGAGGCCTCGGGTGCGGGGGTTCAGGCGGCGGGGTGAGGGTGCTGGTGTGGGCGAGGTGTTGGGCGATTGCCCGGGGGCTTGCTCCGGTGAGGCGGTCGGCGAGGCCTTCGGTGAATCCTCCGGTGAGCCTTCTGGTGAGTCCTTCGCTACGTCGTCGGGAAACGCCGGGGGCTTCTGGCGCAGCAGGCTGCGGCCGACCAGCGCGGTGACGAGCAGGCCGATCAGGGTGAGGCCGAACAGGTGCTGGGTCGGGGTGAAAGCGCCCGCGACCAGTCCGCCGAGCCCGGCGCCGACCATGCCGCCCAGGCTGAACGCGGCGTGGAAGCTGGGCATGATGGGCCGCCGCATGGCCCTGACGAGGTCGACCGCGGCGCTGTTGAAGGCGACGTTGATCCCGCCGTAGGCCGCGCCGAAGACCAGGAGGACGAGGCCGAGGGTGAGCGCGGAGTGGGTGAGCGGGGGAAGGGAGACGCTCAGGGAGAGCAACACGGCGCAGACCACGGTGACTTGGTGGTTGCCGTAGCGGTGGCAGAGGCGGCCGGTGAGCATCATGGTGATCACGGCGCCCGCGGACACGCCGAGCAGGGCGAGGCCGAGGGTGCTGGCGGAGGCGCCGGTCTGTTCCTTGATGGCGGGGATGCGGACGACCCAGCCGGCGAAGATGAAGCCGTCGAGGGCGAAGAACGCGGTCAGGGTGATCCGGAGGCGGGTGAGGTCGGTGAGGGCGCCCGGCACGACGTTGTGCGTTCGGGGTTTGTTTATCTGCGGCACAAACCCAGGCTAGGCGGGTGGGAGGACGGGGACAAGGGCGCTGGGGGTGGGGTGGGCTGCGCGGGGGCGTCGGGCGGGGTGGGCTGGTGCCGGGGTGTCGGGGTGTCGGGGTGTCGGGGTGCCGGGGTGCAAGGGGGTGAGGCCGCTGCCGACGCTGAGGGCCGAGGCCGAAGCCGTGGCCGGTACCGACGCTGAAACCGAGGCTGCCTCCGTGGCGCGCGGCATTTCGGCCCGATGTTCCGCTGACCGCCAGGAGGTCTCAGGTCACTGCGGCTTTACCGCAACCGCAACCGCAACCGCCATCGCCTCGCCCCCGGGAGCCGCAGACCCCGTCCGCTGTGCCCCTGCGGGTCGGCCGCGCCCCCGGCCGCAGGGCCCTGGTCGGCCGCCCCCAGCAGTCGTTCCCCCCGGAACCTCCGCTGGGGGCGGCCGTCCCCTACTTCAGACCGATCGTCGCGCAAGCCGTCGCGTACTTCGGGGTGCAGATGTCCGCGACGGAGTAGACGCCGTCCGTGATCACCGTGTCCTTGATGTTGTCCTTGGTGAGGGCGACGACCGGGACCAGCATCGTGGGGATCTTCCGCTCCGTGGGGCTGTCGACCGTGTCACGGGTCAGCGCGTCGAACTGGATGTCGTGGCCCTGGACCTTGTAGACGGCCATGTCCGCGGCACGGGTCGCCTCCTCGATGAACGGCTTGTACGCGGTCATGTACTGATCGCCGGAGACGATCCGCTGCACCGCGTCCAGGTTCGCGTCCTGGCCGGTCACCGGTGGGATCTTCGTGGCGCCCGCGTCCTTCAGGGCCTTGACGACGGCGCCCGCGAGACCGTCGTTGGCCGCGTAGACAGCGGCGATGTTGCTGAGGCCGATGGTCTTGATCGCGTCCTTCATATTGGCCTCGGCGACCGCGGGTGACCACTTGGCGGTGTCGTACTGCTTGGCTATCCGGACCGTGTCCTTGAATTCACCGAGGGCGCCCTCCTTGAACTTCGCGTAGTTCGTGTCGGAGGGGTCACCGTTCATCATGACGATCTTGCTGGACGGCGCCTTGCTGCCGAGTGCCGTGATGATCGCGCGGGCCTGGATCTCGCCGACGAGTTCGTTGTCGTGCGAGATGTACGCGGTGATCGGACCTTGTGCGAGGCGGTCGTAGGCGATGACGGGGATGCCGGCGTCCTTCGCCTTCTGTACGTCCGGCGCGATGGCCTTCGCGTCCAGCGCGTCCACGAGGATGACGTCGACCTTCCGGTCCACCATCTGCTGGAACTGGCGGCTCTGCTTGTCCTGGCTCGCCTCGGCGTTGGTGTAGACGACCTTGCCCTTGCCGTGGGTGAGGGCGGCGACCTCCTTCTCGATGACGGGGTGGTCGAAGCTCTCGAAGCGTGCGGTGTCCTTGTCGGGCAGGAGCAGACCCACCGTGATGTCGTCGCCCTTCTCCGGAGACGCGGAGCTGTCGCTTCCGCCTACTCCGTCGACGACGCCGCACGCGGTGAGCGCCAGCGCGGACGCGGAGGCGGTCAGGGCTGTCGCGAGACGACGTACGGGGATTCCACAAAGGACAGGAGCGCTCAAGGCGGGCGCCTTTCGAGTGTGCGGGGGGGGAGAGGGGGGAGGGGGTTCGGCTGTGCGGGATCTGTGGGTGAACGTCACCGTCGCACTTCCTCGATGTGGAGGGTGTGGTGCTCACGGAGAGAGGTTGTGGCGGGTTCGGGGTGGGAGGTGTTCGGGCGGCCGTTGATGGAGAAGGTGTGCGGGACTTCCGTGGGGAAGGTGCTGGTGGGCTCCGCGGAGGAGGGGCGCGGGCCGTTCGCGAGCGGGGTGGTGGCGGTGCTCGGGCGGGGGCGCGGAGTTCCGGCTGATGTCGTAACCCTGAGTGTCGCGGCGGGTGTTGAGGACGGCGGGGAGTCGCGGAGGAATCCGCCGCTTCTGTCCGTTCCGCGGCAGAAGCCGTCACTTCTCCGCCAGGTCGTGAATCCGGCCGCCGCCTCCGCCCGGATCACCGCCGCTCACCTCACCCGCACGGGGAATGGCCGCGAGCTGTCCCACGTTGCGGCGGGTATGACGACGAACGCGCCGCGGCCCGAGATCCTGCGCTACACCGCCTTCTCCAGCGACCCCGACGGCGGCAACCCCGCGGGCGTGGTCCTGGACGCCAACGCCCTTGACGACAGCGCCATGTTGGCGATCGCCGCCGATCTCGGGTACTCGGAGTCCGCGTTCCTGACCGCACCGCCGGAGGGACTCGGCGGCGAGGAGGGGCGCGCGTACGGCATCCGTTACTTCAGTCCCAAGGCCGAGGTGCCGTTCTGCGGGCACGCCACCGTCGCCACCGCCCTTGCGCTCGCCGAGCGGGTCGGGCCGGGGGAGCTGGTGTTCGCGACCCGCGCGGGTGTCGTACCGGTCGAGGTGGTCGACGAGGACGGGACGCTGCGGGCCACCCTCACGAGCGTGGAACCGCAGGTCGAGGAGGTCGCGGAGGCCGACCTCGTGGAGGCCCTGGCCGCGCTCGACTGGCCGGCGGCCGACCTCGACCCCGCCTTCCCGCCCCGCATCGCCTTCGCCGGAGCCCGCCATCTCGTCCTCGCCGTGGCGACCCGCGCCCGACTGGCCGATCTGGCCTACGACTTCGCGCGCCTCGAAGCGCTGATGCACCAACTGGACCTGACCACCGTCCAGTTGGTGTGGCGGGAGTCGGCCACCGTCTTCCATGTCCGCGACCCGTTCCCCGTCGGCGGTGTCGTCGAGGACCCGGCGACCGGTGCCGCTGCCGCCGCGTTCGGGGCGTACGTACGGGAGTTGGGCCTCGTCCCCGAGGACGCCGTCCTCACCCTGCACCAGGGTGAGGACCTGGGCCGCCCCGGCGAACTCACCGTGACGCTGCGCGCCGGCGACCCGCGCGTCCGTGTCGGGGGCACGGGGACCCGTATCGGCTGACGGGTCGGCGACTGCGGAAGGTCGGCCACGGCGGCGCGCCGCGCCAGGGCGGTGAGGCGGGAACCGGCCCTCCCCACCGCCCTTCGAGACACCGGCCCTCCCCACCGCCCTGCCGGACACCGGCCCCCCGCCACGTCACGGCGCCCACCGCGCCCGGTGTTTCAGAAGGCGTGTGCCATCAGTTCGCCGAACAGGGCGTCCTCGTCGGCGTCGAGGCCCCGGGAACGGAACCAGGCGCAGATGTTGGCGCAGTCGCGCTGGAGGAAGCTCATCCCGTTGAGGTTGCCGACCAGGTCGACGATCTGCGGGAGGTCGATGACGACCAGCCGGTCGCCCGCCGCCAGGATGTTGTACGCCGAGAGGTCGCCGTGCACGATGCCGTTCTGCACCATCGTCGCGAGCGCGTCGGTGAGTTGGGCGAAGTAGGACGCCAGCAGCTCGGGTGAGGGGCGGGTCTGGGCGAGCCGGGGCGCGGTCCGGACGGTGCCGTCCTCGTCGGTGACGGTGATCCACTCCATCAGGATCTCGGTGCCGTCGATCTGGACCGGATAGGGGACCGGCAGCCCGAGTTTCCAGAACCGCACCAGCGCGGCCCACTCGGACACCGCCCACTCGCCGGCCGCGACCTGACGGCCGAACGTGCTCTTCCGCTTGACCGCCCGCTCGTCGCGTGAGCGCTTCATCGAGCGGCCCTCGGTGTAGGACGCGGCGCGGTGGAAGCTCCGGTGCTCGGAGGAGCGGTACCGCTTGGCGGCCATCACCACGCCGGCGTCGGGGTCGAGCGGGTCGGCGCGCTCGACGAGGTGGACGTCGGCTTCCTTGCCGGTCTTGAGGACGCCCAGCTCGGTGTCGATCGCGCCCTGGGAGGTCACGACCCAGTCCGGGAGCGGCTCGGGGCCGCGGCTGAGGGGTTCGACGCTGAGCCAGGTCGACCAGCGCCGGCCGTCGGCGAGGTCGTCGTCGTACGCGTGGAAGTCGAAGACGAACCGGTCGTCGATGTCGTCCATGCCGTCCGACGGTGGGTCACCGAGGTGCGGCGAGGTGCCGAAGTCGTCAGGAAACGCCGGGTGTCGGGAGTTCTCGGGGTGCTGCGGGAGATCGTCGCGAGACATCGCTGGAGGTGCTCCATGGGGTGAGAGGAAGGCGGGCTACGGGCATGCCGACGACAGTCGTGGTCACAGTCGCGCCTCCTCTCGTGGAGCACCGGGCAGCTCCCGGTGTCCCGCCCATGGTGAGGGCCGGACACCGGGAGCGACAACCGAATTAACGCCGACGGTCGGCCGACGGGATCCGGATTTCTTCTAACAAAATTATCATCGAAATTGTCAACAATCGTGCGGCGCCGGCTCATGATCCCGGCCTACAGTCTGGGACTCGTACGAGCCGCACAGCCCGATGTGCCCGCGGCGTCGCCGGGGCGGTGCCCAAGGACGGCTGTGACCACGCAACTCGCCGCACAAGGAGGTCCACGGGTGGAGATCAACCGCAGAACCGTCATCCGGAGCGTCACGGGCGCCGCTGCCCTGGCCACGTTCGGAATCGCCGAGGGCGCGACGGCCACGGCCTTCGCCGCCACCTCGTCGTCGGGCGGTTCGTCGAGCCGCTCCGCGAGCACGTCCGCGGCGTACTCGCTGGAGTTCGACCCGACCGCGTGGTCGTACGACGCGACCAACGACGTGTACTACCAGATAGGGAAGGTGTACGTCGGGAACCCGGCCGCGACGGACTACGAGAACCTGTCGGTCTACGTTCCGGGCGCCTATCTGAAGGCCACCGCGAACAGCGACGGGACCACGTACACCGCGAGGACCGACCCGAAGGGCACGGTCGGCCGGTACTCGGGACGCACGGCGCCGATCGTGATCCCGGTGAACACCCCCGGCTACGCCCAGCAGGCGCCCGCCACCTCGTACCGCTACGACAGCGTGTCGGAGTACCTGGAAGCCGGGCTCATCTACGTGTGGCCGGGGCTGCGCGGCCGGGACAGCTCGACCAGCACCCGCTCCGACGCGGCCCCCTGGGGCGTCACCGACCTCAAGGCCGCCGTCCGGTTCCTCCGGTACAACCGGAGTGTCCTGCCCGGCAGCACGGACGACATCGTCCTGTTCGGCATGAGCGGCGGCGGCGCCCAGGACACCGTGGCGGGCACGTCGGGCGACAGCCCCCTCTACCACCCCTACCTGCGCACGATCGGCGCCGCCATGGAGGACGCGGACGGCCGCCCCCTCAGCGACGCGGTCGCCGGTGTCATGGCCTGGTGCCCGATCACCGACCTGCACGAGGCCAACCTGTCCTACGAGTGGAACATGGGCCAGTTCGCGTCGACCGGCACGCGCGCGTCGAGCACGTGGACCAGCGCCTACTCGGCGGACCTCGCGAAGGCCTGGCCCACGTACGTCAACCGGCTGGGCCTGCGCGACGAGCACGGCAGGCGCCTGGAACTGACCCCGTCCGGCAGCGGCACCTACCTGGCCGGCAGCTACCACGACCACCTGATCGGGGTGATCACCACCTCGTTGAACAACTTCCTGTCGGACAACACCTTCCCGTACACCGTCACGACGATGGGCGGCCCGCCCGGATCGGGTTCGACGGGGACCTCGACGACGTACGAGACGGTCGACGACTACATCGCGTACCTCAACTCCGCCAGTACATGGGTCACTTACGACGCCACGACCAACACGGCGACGGTGTCCGGCCTCGAAGGCTTCGTGCGCAGCCAGAAGACGGCGAACAAGCCGGTCGGCGCGTTCGACGGATACGCCCGGGGACAGGGCGAGAACAGCGTCTTCGCGATGGGACTGAACCTCCCGGCGCACTTCGCGCCGCTCACCCGCGACGTCGTCAGGGCGAACCAGACGACGTACGCCACCTACTCCGACTGGAACGCCGACTACGGCGTCGCCGCGTACGACAGCGACTTCGCCAAGAAGGACAGCGTCGGCAAGGACATGGCCTGGCGGGGGCAGGCGTACAACCCGATGTACTTCCTCTCGCCCGCGTTCGACGGCTACCGGCAGTCGCGGGTGGCACGGCACTGGCGCATCCGCACCGGCATCATGCAGGGCGACACGGCCAACACCACCGAGATCAACCTCGCGTTGGCGCTGCGGAACTACGGCGTCCGTGACGTCGACTTCGCCACCGTGTGGGCCGAGGCGCACACGATGGCCGAGCGCACCGGCGACCCGACGGCGAACTTCATCACCTGGGTCGAGTCCGTCGTCAGGAACTGACCGGCCGCTCCGGCCCCGCCGGGCGCCTGAGCGACCCCCTCGCTCAGGCGCCCGGCATGATCCTCCGGCCACCGTTTTCTTGCCCGGCTCTTCCCTCTCTCCGATGAACCTCACCGCCCCCTTTCACCTCTACGACATGTAGTGGAGGTGACCCCGGCGTGAACTGCCGAGCCCCGGGGGGCGGAACGAGGAGAGCGAGGAGAAGGACGCCATGGATGACGGTCACCGTGCCGGCGCCGGCCCGCAGGTGAGACTGCGCGACGCGCCCGCCACGGCCGGTCCGCCGCAGGTCCGGCCGCCCGCACCCGGCCCCGCCGCGCCGCAGCAGTTGCACCGGGGGATGACACTGGTCGCCGCGATCAGCCTGTTCATCGGCACCCGCGACGCCTGGACGAGGGCGATGGCCTCCCATCCGCCCGTCGCCGGAATCATCTCCGTCTGCTACGCCGGGATACTCGTCGCGGGCGTCCTCGCCCTCACCACCCGCACCCGCCGCGCCCTCACCCGGGTCGACGCGGCCGTCCTGCTGCTCGCCGTCGTCCTGGTGCTCTGCGGCTACTGGCTCGACCACGCGGGCACCGACGAGGGAGTCCTCACCGCCCAGGCCGCCCACGAGATCCTGCGGGGACACCCGATCTACGGCCAGCCCTGGCCGTGGCTCTTCGACAGCTCCTCGGTTGGCATCACGAAGACCATGTCGGGCGGCGCCGACTACACGTACGGCTATCCGCCGCTGACCGCGCTGCTCGCCGCCCCCGTGTACGCGGTGATCCACTCGACGGCCGCCGCCACCCTCGTCACCACCGCCGCGCTGCTCGGCGGCGCCGTCCTGCTGTGGCGGCTGCTGCCCGCCCCCTGGCGGTCCGGCGCCACCGCCGTGTGCCTCGGCTTCGGCTTCCTGCCGGGCTACGCCTACTCCGGCTATCCGGCCGTCCTCGCCCTGGCCCTCCTGATCCCCGTGGTGGTCCGCTGGACCGACACCGGAGCCGGCGGCCGGCTCGCACTGCCCGGAGTGGTCCGGGCCCTCTGCCTCGGCGCGGCCTGCGCCTCCCAGCAACTCGCCTGGTTCCTCACGCCGTTCCTGCTCGTCGGCCTCTACGCCGTGCGCCGCGGCGACCTCGGCCCCAGGGCCGCCCTGGGCGTGGTCGCCCGCTACACCGGCACCGCCGCCCTCGCCTGGGCCGCGATCAACGCCTTCTTCGCCACCCAGGACTTCCCCACCTGGCTGCACGGCCTGCTGCTCCCGCTCACCCAGAAGGCGATCCTGCACGGCCAGGGCCTCATGGGGATCTCGTACTACTTCACCGCGGGCAGCAGGCACCTCGACTACTACTCGTACGCCAGCGTGCTGCTCCTGCTCGGCCTGCTCGCGGCCACGCTGCTCTTCATGCGGCGGCTGGGCCCGGCGATCACCGTGCTGCCCTGGCTGAGCTTCTACCTCGCCACCCGGTCCCAGGACGGCTACTTCCTGATGATGACCCCGCTGTGGCTCGCGGCGGCGGCCACCGTCCCCGCCGCAGCGTTCACCTCGGCATGGCAGCCCCGCCTCCCGCACCTGACCGGACACCGGGCCAGGGCCGTCCTCGCGGCGGCGCTCGTCGCACCCGCCGTGGTGTGCGCGACGGTCGCCGCGGCCAGTGCGCCGCCGTTGCGGATGAAGGTCGCACCGAGCTTCGTGGAGCGGGCCGGCCACCGGGACATCACGCGCCTCGCGGTACATGTCGTCAACATCACCGGCACCCGGCTCACCCCTCACTTCGCCAGCCGTCTCGGCCAGGGCGCCTCCGACTGGTGGACCGCCTCCGACGGCCCGCACACCCTCGCCGCACACGGCTCCGCGACCTACGTCGTACGGCCCCCGGGCGGTGTGCGGCGGGCGCCCGGAGGGTCGGACCCGCACTACTACCTGATCGCCGTCACCGGTACCCCGATGACCATCACCACCGCACGGATTCCGCTCAGTTGACCGAGTTTGACGTAAAAGGATATCCCGTAAATGAGAAAGGCCCTGCGAGGTTCTCATCTGAGATTGTTATATTGCGCAACCACGCAAGAGAGACGGGAACCCCGCCTCGCCCGACACGGCCGCGAGCCCCAGGCCGCAGCTTCGACGGCCCGACCGGCCCGACCGTTTTGTGGGAGTGCCAGATGACCGACCTCGGGGACGGCCCCGTGGGACACGCCACGCGCAGTCGCACACGAGGGGTGCCCAGGCCGCGCGAGGTCGACACCGACGAGCCCCTGCCCACCGGCGGCCGGGCCGCCACCCGCGCCGCGGCCCGCCAGGCCCCGCGCGGCGGATCCCGCGCACGCGGACGCGCCGACACGCGCCGCCGCGCCAAGCCGACCTCCCGGGGCAAGCGCGTCCTGAAGATCAGCGCGATATCCCTGTCCGCGCTGATCCTGGTGACAGCGGGCGGCGGCTGGTGGTTCTACGAGCACCTGAACGGCAACATCAACAGCATCGCGATCGACGACGGCGCGGGCGGCAAGGAGAAGGCCGACGCCTTCGGCCGCACGCCGATCAACCTCCTCGTGATGGGCAGCGACGCCCGCAGCAGCGCCACCGACTGCAAGCTGGGCGGCGGCTGCTCGTCGACCGGCGTCCAGACCGGCAACGGCAACGCGGACGTCGAGATGGTGGTCCACATCTCCGCCGACCGCTCGAACGCCACGGTGATGAGCATCCCCCGCGACACCATGACCCAGGTCCCCGCCTGCAAGGACCCGGACAGCAGCCAGTCGACGGCCGGCTACTACGGCCAGATCAACAGCGCACTGCAGTACGGCCAGGAGTGCCAGGTCAAGACCGTCCACCAGCTCACCGGCATCACCATCGACCACTTCGTGCAGATGGACTTCTCCGGCGTGGTGAAGATGTCCGACGCGGTCGGCGGTGTCTCCGTGTGCGTCGACGCCGACGTCTACGACACCTACTCGCATCTGAAGCTCGCCAAGGGCACCCACACCCTCAAGGGCACCGCGGCGCTGGAGTTCGTCCGCTCCCGGCACGGCTTCGGCGACGGCAGCGACCTCGGCCGTACCGTCTCCCAGCACCTGTTCCTGAGCGCGATGATCCGCAAGTTCAAGAGCGCGGGCACGCTCACCGACCCGACCGCGGTCTACAACCTGGCCGACGCGGCGACCAAGGCGCTCACCGTGGACACGGGCCTCGGCACCGTCAAGAAGCTGATCGGGCTCGCCGCGGACCTCGACAAGGTCCCGACGAAGCGCATGACGTTCACCACGATGCAGACCGGCGCCGACCCGAGCAACGCGGACCGCGTGGTGCCCGCGGCGGCGGCCAAGAGTCTGTTCGCGACGATCGCCAACGACCAGTCGCTGACCACCGGCTCCGGCAAGAAGTCCTCGGCGGCCACCGCGACCGCCGCCGCGTCCGTCCCCGCCGCGCAGATCGCCGTGACGGTGGAGAACGGCACCAGCATCAGCGGGCGCGCGTCCACCGTCGCGACCTCGCTGATAGACGGCGGCTTCAGCTCCGGCACCACCACGGGCAACGCCTCCGTCAGCGCCACCTCGACCACACTCACCTACGGCTCCGGCCAGAAGGCCGAGGCGCAGACGGTGGCCAAGGCGATCGGCCTCGCCTCCTCGCACCTCAAGCAGGGCACCGGCACCGGCCTCACCCTGGTGATCGGCACGGACTGGCCCAGCGGTACGACGTACCCCGGCGGCGGCTCGTCCCCGGCGCCCGCCGACACCAAGGCGGCCACGTCCAACGCCCAGGCCGCCACCGCCGACCAGTCGAAGTCCTGCGCCAAGGTCAGCCGGTACAAGACGGTCAGTCTCAACGGCGTCCCGATGACCCCGATCCAGGCGTACCAGGCGGCGACCAACAAGAAGGACTCGGCCGACTGACCCGGGGCTACGGCCTGACGACGCTCTCGGCGGTCCAGGTGATGTGCGGGGGATCGACCCGCGCGCACAGCGGGCCGCCGTTCGCGTCGGTCAGCCCGAGCCGCCCCACCAGCAGCCCGTCGGGCGCGGCGGCGGCCAGCACCTCGTCCGGCACGGAGTCCAGCATGAGCTTGGCGCGCCGGAACATGGTGAAGACCCCGGCCGCGTCGACCGTTCCCCACGACAGGTACACGAACCGCAGACCCATCCGGTGCTGCACATAGGGGCCCGTGACCACGATGCCGTCCGGCGTGGCCTCCGCGGTGCACTCCAGGGTCCAGGTCGCGGACGGGGCGTCCCCCGGCCGCGGGTCGAGGAGTTCGGCCGGCCGGTCCCGGCGCTGCACGGCGACATGGACGTTGTCGTACGTCGCGACGGGCTTGTCGGCGGGGGCGGGAAAGGTTCGGCCGGGCAGCTCGACGGCGTCGATACGGATGCGCATGCGGCCCATCATGCCGCGCCCACTCTCCGCACTCTCCGTACCCTCGGCGTCCTCCGCACCCCTGGCCGATCAAGAGGAGGCGGCCGTCCTGGAGCCGCCTAGGGCAGCCGGACCACGTCCACGCCCACGATCTCCGCGGCACCGCCCAGCCGTACCCCCGAACCGCCCCGCGCCGACGCGGTGATCGTGGCGGGAGCGCCGAGCGAGTCGCCCATGTCCACGGTGATCGCGGTGATCGCGGTGGCGCCCCGGCCGGCCAGGTCGGCGGCGAGGCAGGCCGTGCTGTTGGCGTTCGCGATGTCCTCCGGGACACCGATGGACGGCGCGAACATGCGCGCCGCGATCCGGCCCGAGCGCGCCGGCACCGAGTAGACGTAACAGCCGAGGAACCCCAACCGGTCGCAGACCGCGCCGAGTCGGCCGGAGTCCGGGGCGAGCGCCATGAGGGCGGAACGCGTCGCGACCGGCACCAGCAGGCGCGCCCGTCCGACCGAGGCGACCCGGACACCGGGCGCGGACCGGTCCGGGGTGACGCCCAGCGCGGGGAGGACGAGCCCGCACTCGGCGACGGTCGGGTCGCGCAACTCGACGGGCGCCGAGGTGAAGGAGGCCTGGAAGAGCGCGTCCTCGCGTATCGCCCGGCCCGCGAACTCGCGCCCCGCCGCCCGCAGCGCGCCCCGGTACTCCGTGCCGCCGGCCCGCTCGGCGAGGAACGCGAGCGCGGCGACCGTGCCGTGGCCGCACGCGGGCAGTTCGCCCTCGGCGGTGAAGAAGCGCAGGGACACGGCCGGTCCGCGTCGGGCGACGAAGACGGCGTGCGAGGTCCCGGCGAGGACCGGCACCCGGCGCCGTTCGGCGTCGCTCAGCGCCGTCTCGTCCAGCACCGCGGTCGGGCTCCCGCCCCGGCCCTCCCGCAGACACGCGCGGACGATCGTGACGGGCAGTCGGCTGATCACACCGGAACCGTACGCCCGAACCCCGCGGCCCGACCTGTGCTCCTGACGGCGTGTGGGCGCGGCAGCGGCCGTACTCCTCGCTATGTTCGGTCACAACATCAGACATTCGGAGCAAAAATGCCAAAAACGGATGAGCTGCTTGATGTGACGGAGGCGGTGTTCCCGGCCGCCGTCCACGCACCCGGGCGACGGCGCCGCCTTCTCCGCAGGCCCCCGCCGGCAACGGCGGTCGTGACCGCGCTCGCCCTGGCCGCGGCCGTCCTCGTCCTGTCGGAGACGCCCTGGCTGAACGACCCCGCCGTGGCGGCCTGGCGGACGGTCTGCCTGGCCATCACCGTGCAGGCGCTGCCCTTCCTGCTGCTGGGCACCGCCCTGTCCGGGGCCATCAACGCCTTCGTCCCGGCGGACCTGTTCACCAAGGTGCTGCCCAGGCACCCGGCGCTCGCCGTGCCGGTCGCCGGGGTCGCGGGCGCGGTCCTGCCCGGCTGTGAATGCGCGTCCGTGCCGGTCGCCAACAGCCTGATCCGGCGCGGGGTCACCCCGGCCGCCGCGTTCGCGTTCCTGCTCTCGGCGCCCGCGATCAACCCGATCGTGCTGACCGCCACCGCCGTCGCCTTCCCGGGCAGCCCCGCCATGGTGCTGGCCCGGCTGCTCGCCTCGCTCGCCACCGCCGCCGTCATGGGCTGGCTCTGGCTCTGGCTGGGGCGCGAGGAATGGCTGCGGCCCGTCGTACGGCACACCGGACACCGGTCCGGCCACAGCCGCTTCACCGAGTTCCGGCTCGGCTTCCAGCACGACTTCCTGCACGCCGGCGGCTTCCTCGTGCTGGGCGCCATGGCCGCGGCCACCTTCAACGTGACCGTCCCGCGCTCCGTCCTCGACACCTTCTCCGGCTCGCCCTGGCTGTCCGTGCTGTTCCTGGCCGGTCTCGCCGTGGTCCTCGCGGTCTGCTCGGAGGCCGACGCGTTCGTCGCCGCCTCGCTCACCGGCTTCTCGCCCACCGCCCGGCTGGCCTTCATGGTCGTGGGCCCGATGGTCGACCTGAAGCTGATCGCCCTTCAGGCGGGCACCTTCGGCCGGGCGTTCGCCGTGCGCTTCTCCACCGCGACCACCGTGGTGGCCGTGGCCGCCAGCGTCCTGATCGGAGGCGCCCTGCTGTGAAGCGCGCCGCGCAAGTACTCCTCCTGGTCCTCACCGGCCTGGGCCTCCTGCACACCGCCCTCTTCACCGATCTCTACCTGCGCTACGTCAAGGAGGGCCTCCGCCCGCTCCTGATCATCTCCGGCGTCCTCCTCCTGCTCCTGGGCCTGGCACACGCGATGCTCGACCGAGGCCCCGCGAAGACGGAGGACCACGACCACGGCCACGGCGATGCGGACGGACACGGCCACGGACACGATCACGGCCACGACCACTCCACCGCTCCCCGCATCGCCTGGCTCCTCTTCCTCCCCGCGCTCAGCCTCCTCTTCTACGCGCCACCCGCCCTCGGCGCCTACACGGCCTCCCACGCGGGCAGCGAGACCGTCAAGAAGCAGAAGGGGTTCGCCGCCCTGCCCGCGACCTCACCCCTGCCGATGACCCTCACGGACTTCACCACCCGGGTCCAGCAGGACAAGGAGCTGGCCATCAAGGGCCGCAGCGTCGAGATGACCGGGTTCGCGACACCGGTCAGGGGCGGCGGCTGGGACCTGACCCGGATCATCTTCACCTGCTGCGCGGCGGACGCCCAGACCGTCAAGGTCCGCATGTACGGCACCCCGGCCCCGCCCGCCAACACCTGGCTGGCCGTCACCGGAACCTGGCACACGCAGGGTTCGCTCGGAACGCGCACCGCGGCGGCGGCCCTCGACGTCCACGCCACCCGGAACATCGCCCAGCCGGTCAACGCCTTCACGGACGACCTGCCGCTGACGCCGTCCTGAGAAGGGGCGTGCGGAGGTGAACTCCGCTCGGCAGCAGGGGAGTCGGGCGACCCTGCTGCCGGTCTCCGCACCGGCCCCGCACCGGACCCGCTCGCCGGGTTCACGTTCCGATCGCCTGGCACGTCCGAGAGTTAACGGGTCATTCGGGCACCTGTGGTGTGAAGAGGGGGTCCACATGCCGATGCTCTTGTCATGAACCTGTGATCCGACGAGCGGATCGCGGTCTCATGGAGGTGTTGGATGCACCGCAGACTCGCCACCGGACTAGCCGCCTCGACCCTGGCCCTGGCAGCCGTCGTCGCCACCGCGACCGCCGCCGACGCCGCTCCCGCCGACAAGCCCCAGATCCTCTCCAACTGGACGCAGACCAGCGCGTCGAGCTACAACCTCTGGGCCGCGGCCCGCGCCAACCAGGGCGCCTGGTCCGCCTACGGGTTCGACTGGTCCACCGACTACTGCTCCGACTCACCCGACAACCCCTTCGGCTTCCCCTTCGCCACCTCCTGCGCCCGCCACGACTTCGGCTACCGCAACTACAAGGCCGCGAACGCCTTCGACGCCAACAAGTCCCGGCTGGACAGCGCCTTCTACGAGGATCTCAAGCGCGTCTGCGCCGGCTACGGCGGCGCCACCGCGACCGCCTGCAACAGCACGGCGTGGACGTACTACCAGGCCGTGAAGGTCTTCGGCTGACGGACCGCGACGACCGATGAGTTCGGAGGGCGCGGGAGGTCTACCTGACATGACCGACAAAGTGATCTCAGGAATGTCCATGTCCCTGGACGGGTTCATCACCGGCCCGGACGACACCCGCGCCCATCCCCTCGGCATCGGCGGCGACCGCCTGCACCAGTGGGTGCGGGACATGGACGACGCCGACGCGAAGGTCCTCGCCGAGATGGCGGACGAAATCGGCGCCGTCCTCATGGGCCGCCACTCCTACGACATCAGCGAGGGCGAGGGCGGCTGGGGCGACGGAGGGCCGGTGGGGAAGGTCCCCTGCGTCGTGCTCACCCACCACGCCCCCGACCCGGCGGACGTCGTCGCCCCCGACGTGTTCACCTTCGTCACCGACGGCATCGAGTCCGCGGTGGCCCGCGCCAAGGCGACCGCCCATGGCCGGACCGTCGGGGTCCACGGTGCGGCCGTTGCCCAACAGGCCCTGAACGCAGGTCTGTTGGACGAGGTGCACATCATGCTCGTCCCGGTGCTGCTGGGCGCGGGCAAGCGGCTCTTCGACCACCTCGGCGGTCCCGTCGAACTCCGCCGGCTCTGGTCGCGCGAGTCGCCGGACATCACCCACCTGCGCTTCGAGGTGCTGGCCAGGCCCTGACGAGGCGATCGGTGCGGTGCGCTCGTCACACGACGACGACCCGCACCCCCGCGTCCTCGAACCGCCGTACCGTCTCCGGCTCCGCCGCCGTGTCCGTCACCAGCGTGTTCACCGACTCGGCCGGGCAGATCCGGGCGAATGCCCGCTGCCCGAGTTTGCTGGAGTCGGCCGCGACGACGACCCGCTCGGCCCGCTCGCACAGCAGCCGGTTGATCGCGGCCTCCGCCTCGTCGTGGGCCGCAGCGCCGTGCGCCACGTCGAAGGCGACCACACCGAGCACGGCCACGTCGACGGTGATCTGCGAGAGCACCCCGTCCGCGAGGGGACCGACGAGTTCGTACGACTGCGGGCGCGCGACCCCGCCCGTCAGCACGATCTTGAACTGGGGCCGTACGGCCAGCTCGTTGGCGATGTTCAGCGCGTTCGTCACGACCGTCAGCGCGGGCGTGCCGGAGGTGAGGTCACTGCGGACGGCCAGCGCGCGGGCCACCTCCGTGGTCGTCGTGCCACCGGTCAGGCCCACCGCCTCGCCGGGCGCGACGAGTTCGGCCACCGCCTTGGCGATGCGCTGCTTCTCCGAGGCGTGCCGGGCGGTCTTGTACCGCAACGGCAGTTCGTACGACACTCCGTGCACGACGGCGCCGCCCCGGGTGCGCACCAGCATCTGCTGTTCGGCGAGCTGGTCGAAGTCGCGGCGGATCGTCGCCGCCGACACCGCGAGGTCGGCCGCGGCCTCCTCGACGTCCAGCCGACCGCGCTCGACGAGCAGGTCCAGCAGCGCCTTCCAGCGGGCGTCGCGCGACATCCGCACTCTCCGTTCCTCGATCCTCCGCGACCCTAGCGCACAGCCTCTTGGTCCGCATGCTTGATTGTGCTTGAAAGCTCGCTATATCTTGCAGCAACAATCATAAACGGGGAGGGGTGCGCCATGACGTACGTCGAGGACGAGCTGACCGGCCGCGCCACCTCACCCGCTCGGTGATCCTCTCCCCCTGACGCCCGAACTCCCGGCATCCCAGGCCAGGAAAGGACAGGCCGTGCCCCTCGTCACCACCGGCGAACTCGTCAGCCGCGCCGCCGCCACCCGCTCCGCCGTCGCCGCCTTCAACATCATCACGCTGGAACACGTCGAGGCCGTCATAGCCGGCGCCGAGTCCGCGCGGGCGCCCGTCGTCCTCCAAGTCAGCGAGAACGCCGTCAAGTTCCGCTACGGCCGCCTCCTCCCGCTCGCCCGCGCGGCCGTCGCCGCCGCCGAACGGGCCGCCGTGCCCGTCGCGTTGCACCTCGACCACGTCCAGAGCGACGACCTGCTGCGGCAGGCGCCCGGTGCCGGATTCAGCTCCGTCATGTACGACGCGGCCCGCCTGCCCTACGCCGAGAACCTCGCCGCGACCCGTGCCGCCGCCGACTGGGCACACGCCCAAGGGCTGTGGATCGAGGCCGAGTTGGGCGAGGTCGGCGGCAAGAACGGAGAGCCGCCCCTCGACGCGCACGCGTCCGGCGCCCGCACCGAGCCCGCCCAGGCCCGCGCCTTCGTCGCCGACTCCGGCGTGGACGCGCTCGCCGTGGCCATCGGCAGCTCGCACGCCATGACCACCCGCACGGCCACCCTCGACCACGATCTCCTCAAGCGGCTCGCCGCCACCGCGGAGGTCCCGCTCGTCCTGCACGGCTCCTCGGGCGTCCCCGACGGCGAACTGACCGCGGCCGTCGCCGGCGGCATCACCAAGGTCAACGTGGGCACCGCCCTCAACCAGGCGATGACCGGCGCCATCCGCACCTTCCTCGCGGCGCACCCCGAGGCGGTCGACTCCCGCAAGTACCTGAGCGTGGGCCGGGAGGCGATGGTCGGGGCGGTGTCCCGGATCATCGCGCTGCTCGGCTGAGGACCCGCTACCTCTTCACGGCCTTCAGGACCACGAACTTGGCGTCGCTGGCCACGAGTTGACTGTTGCCGAACAGCCGCTTCAGCTTCACGTGGTAGGCGAGATGGCGGTTGCCGACCACCCACAGCTCACCGCCGGGCCGCAGCGCGCGCCGGGCGCCCGAGAACATCCGCCAGGCCGTCGCGTCCGTCGTCGCCTGGTGGGAGTGGAACGGCGGATTGTTCAGCACGAGGTCCACACTGTCGGCCGGCACCCCGGCCATGCCGTCCCCGATCCTGAACTCGGCCTGCCCCGGCACCCCGTTGGCCTTGTACGTGGCCTCCGCCGAGGCCACGGCCTGGAACGACTCGTCCACGAACAGGACGTCGGCCTCCGGGTCGGCCAGCGACACCGCCGTACCGACGACACCGTTGCCGCACCCGAGGTCCACCACCCGGCGCGGTCCGCGGTCCGCGGGCAGGTGCTGGAGGAAGAAACGGGTGCCGATGTCGAGGCGCTCGGCACAGAACACGCCCGCGTGGTTGACCACGGTCCGTCCCGAGACCGGGCCGATGCCGTCGGGCAGGGCGTAGCTGTGCGGCCAGGGGTTGACGGCGCGGGACGCCGACGGCCGGGGCGTGCAGTGGATCAGCCGGGCCTTCTTCTCGGCCAGCGAGGTCCGGGTCGGGCCGAGGATCCGCTCGAACAGCTTCAGCGTGGAGGTGTGGATCTCCTTCACCATGCCGGTGCCCATGACCAGCGTGTCCGCGTGCACCCCCGGCGCCAGCCGCAGCAACTGGTCCTCCAGCAGCGCGAGGCTCTTCGGCACCCGGACCAGCAGCACGTCCACCCGCTCGGGCGGCGGATCCTGGGTCGTGAGCAGCCGTACCGAATCCGCGTCGACGCCGTTGCGGGCGAGGTTCGCCCTCGTCGCCACCTGGGCGAGGAACGAGTCGGTGATCTGCACCGGGCGGTGCTCCGCGAGCGCCGTTGCCAGGGCGCCCCAGCGGTCGCCGACGATCACGACCGTCCCGGACGGCGGGGTGTCCTCTTCCGCGAGCCGCCGCAGAAGGTATTCGTCGGAGGCGTCCCAGGCGCGCAGCCGGTCGCGGGGATCCTCGGGGAAGCGGGACAGGGCGCGCTCGCCCCACGGAGTCGTCATTCGGTCGATACGGTCGTCCATCGTGCGCCAAGGCTAACCGAGTCCCAGCTCACGGCCGGTCGGGGCAGGATGGAGCCATGGACGCCGAGCTCTTTTCGCGGACCCGCACGGAGATCGCGCCGGACGCGGTGCACGTTCCGGACTGGCTGGACCCCGGCCGGCAGCGCGACCTCCTGACGGCCTGCCGGGAGTGGGCCAGGCCCCCTGCAGGTCTGCGCACGGTCCGTACCCCCGGCGGCGGCACGATGACCGCCCGCCAGGTCTGCCTCGGCTGGCACTGGTACCCGTACGCCTACGCCCGCACGGTCACCGACGGCGACGGCACCCCGGTGAAACCCTTCCCGGCCTGGCTCGACGACCTCGCGCGGCGAGCGGTCACCGACGCACTGGGGACGCCGACGGCGTCGTACGACATCGCCCTCATCAACTTCTACGACGGTGCCGCCCGTATGGGCATGCACCGCGACGCCGACGAGCGTTCGGACGCGCCCGTCGTCTCGCTCAGCCTCGGCGACACCTGCGTGTTCCGCTTCGGCAACCCCGAGACCCGCACGAAGCCCTACACGGACGTGGAGTTGAGGAGCGGAGACCTGTTCGTCTTCGGGGGCGCGTCCAGGCTGGCGTACCACGGGGTGCCGAAGGTCCACGAGGGCACGGCGCCAGGGGAGTTGGGCCTGAAGGGCAGGCTGAACGTCACCCTCAGGGTGAGCGGCTTCTAGAGGCGCGGGGCACCGTGCGACCGGCCGCCGCCGGCCGGCACCGTGAGCACGACCCTGAGCGGACGGTGTGGCACTCAGGGTCATCACCTCTGCGGATCATGGGAGACTCGCCCTCATGAGCGGCGGCAAGGCGGACCCCCGGCCGGCGGGGGATGGGACCACCTCAAGAGCGCGACTGGACCGGGGCCGTGGCGCCCTCGGCCCCGCGCTGGAGCTCGTGCACACCGGCCGCGCCCCCACCCGCGCCGTCCTCACCGCCGAACTCGGCGTGACCAGGGCGACGGCCGGCGCGGTGGCCGCCGAACTGGAGGCGCTGGGCCTGATCAGGGTCGACGCCAGGCCCGGCGCCGCGGCCGGTTCGCAGGGCCGCCCCTCGCACCGGCTCGCCCTGGCGGAGGACGGCCCCGTCGTGCTCGCCGCGCAGGTGCACGCCGACGGCTTCCGCGCCGCGCTGGTCGGGCTCGGCGGCCGGATCGTCGCGACCGCGCCCGGCTGCGAGGCCGTGGACGCCGACCCGGCGAAGGTGCTCGGCTCGGTCGTCCAGGCCGGCGCCGATCTGCTGCGCGAGACCGGCCGGCGCTGCGTGGGCGCCGGACTCGCCGTACCGTCCGCCGTCGCCGAGCCCGACGGGCTGGCCCTGAACCCCCTCCACCTGGCCTGGCCCGCGGGCGCGCCCGTACGGCGGATCTTCGCCGAGTGCGTGCGCGCCGCCGGGCTCACGGGACCGGCGTTCGCGGGCAACGACGTCAACCTCGCCGCCCTCGCCGAGCACCGGCACGGCGCGGGCCGGGGCGCCCGTGACCTGCTGTGCGTGGCCACCGGGCACCGGGGCGTCGGCGGCGCGCTGGTGCTCGACGGGCGTCTGCACACCGGGAGTTCGGGCCTCGCGCTGGAGGTCGGACACCTCACCGTGAACCCCGAGGGCCGCCCCTGCCACTGCGGCAGCCGCGGCTGTCTCGACGTCGAGGCGGACCCGCTCGCCTTCCTCACGGCCGCGCGTCGCGAGCCGGGCCCCGAGGTGTCCCTCCTCCAGCAGTCGAACGAACTGATCCGCGGACACTACGACGACCCGTCCGTCCGGGAGGCCGCCGAGGCGCTGATCGACCGGCTCGGACTGGGGCTGGCCGGGCTGGTGAACATCCTCAACCCGGACCGGATCATCCTCGGCGGACTGCACCGTACGCTCCTGGACGCCGACCCGGACCGGCTGCGCGCGGTCGTCGCCGACCGGAGCCTGTGGGGGCAGAGCGGGGGCGTGCCGATCCTGGCCTGCACCCTGGATCACAACAGCCTCGTCGGAGCGGCCGAGTTGGCGTGGCAGCCGGTCCTCGACGACCCGCTGGCCGCCCTGTCCTGACCGTGCGCGCAGCCGCCCCCCGGACGCCGTGGAAAAGGTCTGTGGCGGGCCCGTTGGGTCCGTGACCCCAGTGGGTCTATCGTCGGAAACCTAAGGCCAGAGGATGGAGGCGGCCGGTGATGCCGCAGGACGAGGCCGTGATCGGATGCACGGGAGAGGTGATCATCGAGACCCGGGGAAGTGCGGGCCCCGGCGAGATCCTCGTGCGGGTCCGAGGCGGCTCCGAGACCTTCCTGGCCTGGTCGGATGATCCCCTGCCCACGGGGGCCACGGTGCTCGTGATCGAGTCCCGTGGACGGCGTGCCGTGCATGTCATCGAGTGGGCGGATCCATTGGACGCGCTGGGCGGCGAACCCGTCGGCGCAGAGTGAGGAGCAAGACATGTTCGGTTACCGCGTTCCCGCCCCCGACGAGGCGATGCTGATCTCGGGTGGCAGGCGGGGACTGGGGGGCGCGCCGTTCCGAGTGGTCACAGGGCACGGAAAGTTCGTGCTGCCGATCTTCCGCAAGACCCGCTTCCTCACGCTGTCGATGTGCGAGGCCGAGGTCACCGAGACCTGTGTGACCCGGCAGGGCATCGCGCTGCACGTCCGCGCCGTGATCGCGTTCAAGGTCGGCAACGACACCGAGAGCATCATCAACGCGGGCCAGCGCTTCCTCTCCGACCAGGACCAGATGTCGGTGCTGACCGGCCGTATCTTCGCCGGTCACCTGCGGGCCATCGTCGGCTCGATGACGGTCGAGGAGATCGTCACGGAGCGGCAGAAGCTCGCCGCCGAGGTGCTGGACACCTCGAAGGTCGAGATGGCCAAGATCGGGCTGATCGTCGACTCGCTCCAGATCCAGTCGATCGACGACGGCGATGTCGGCTACATCGAGGCCATGTCGGCACCCCACAAGGCGGCCATCCAGCGGCAGGCCCAGATCGCGCAGGCGCAGGCCACCCAGGCGTCCGTCGAGGCCGAGCAGGTCGCGGCCCGCAACCAGGCGGAGTACGCGCGGCAGACCGCGGTCGTCAAGGCCGAGTACTCGGCCGAGGTCGACCGCGCGCAGGCGCAGGCCGCCCAGGCCGGGCCGCTCGCGCAGGCCCACGCCCAGCAGGAGGTGCTGGCCGCGCAGACCGAACTGGCCCAGCGGCAGGCCGAATTGCGCCAGCAGCAGCTGGTCGCCGAGATCGTGAAGCCGGCCGAGGCGGAGGCTCAGCGGATCAAGCTGCTCGCCATCGCCGAGGCGGACCGGATGAAGATCCAGGCGGAGGCGGCGGCGTCGTACGACCGTGTCGCGCTGGACCGGATGCTCATCGACCAGCTTCCGCAGATCGTCAAGGAAGCGGCGGGGGGTCTCGCGGGGGCCAACGTCAATGTCCTCAACGGGGCCGACGGGCTGGGTGAGATCGCGGCCGGCCTGGTCTCGCAGGGGCTGACGATCCTCGACTCGGTGCGGGGGAACCTGAGCGGGGCGGACCCGGACGGGCGTCGGCCCGGTGACGAGGTCAAGAACCTGCTCCAGCTGCAGTCCAAGAAGGACGAGAAGAAGAACGACGGGCCGGTCGACCTGGACTGAGCGCTCCGCTGGGTGTCCGGTGCGGTGTGCGTCGTCGGTCCGGTGCGGTGCCGTCGTGGCCGGGCGCGCGGTTCGCCGCGTCCCTTTGGGCCGCGCTCAGGGTGCCGTGAGGCTCCACAGGGCCGCTACCAGGGGGCGGCGCAGGTCCGTTCTGCGGACGCACAGGCCGATCGGGAACGGCTCCGGCGGTGGGGTCGCCGTGATCACCGCCAGTCGTTCCCGTACGGCGCTGTTCTCCAGGACCAGACGGGGTACCACGCCCGTCCCGCAGCCGAGGGCGACCAGGGTCAACAGGCCTTCGTGGCCGTCCGGTTCGCAGACCACGTCCGGGGCCGTGCCCCGGGTGCGGAACCAGCGGTCGGCGGCCTCGCGGACCAGACCCCGGTGGGGGAGGACGAACGGGCCGTCGAGGTCCGGGTCGGGGCGGTCCAGAGCGGTGACCAGGACCAGTTCGGTCACCGCCACCGTGCGGCTCACCAGCGGTTCCGGGAGCCGGGCCGGGAGGCCCGCGACCGCCACGTCCACCTCGCCCTCGTCGAGCCGGGCCAGCGCCGCCGCCGCGTCGCCGGTACGCAGGTCGAGCCGTACCTGGGGGTGCGCGGCCCGGAAGGGTGCCAACAGGTCGGGAAGCAGGGCCTGGCAGGCGGTCACCGTGGCGAACAGGGCCAGTCCGCCGGTGAGTTCGGCCGGGTCGGGATGCTCCTCGCGGTAGGCGCGCCACAACTCAAGTGACCGGACGGCGTATGCACGGAAGCGGTGGCCCTCGGCGGTCAGGGAGACCCCGCGCGCGCCCCGGTCGAACAGCCGGTGTCCGAGGTCCGCCTCCAGCCGCTGCACGGTCCGGGTCAGCGTCGCCGGGCTGACATGGCAGTCGAGACTCGTCCGCCCGAAGTTCAGCGTCTGCGCCAGATGCAGGAAAAGCCGTAGCTCGCGATGGTCGTCCCGCATACCGTGACCTGGCCCTTTCAGTTCGTGCAACAGACCGCTGCACAGGTTGCGCTTGCCGCAACGCTCGCCCGGAGCCTACAACTCCACCATGACCTCGACCACGTACACCTCCGCCGTCTTCGCCGTCGAGACGATGGACGTGCCCGGCGGCACGGAGACCATCCTGCGCGGTGGCCGGCACCTCCTCCCGCTGCTCCCGCGGGCCTTCGACGGCATCCGTCGCATCGGCGTCGTCGGCTGGGGTCCGCAGGGCCGGGCCCAGGCCCGCAACCTGCGCGACTCCCTCGCCGGCACGGACATCCGGGTGAGCGTCGGGCTGCGTCCCGGCTCGGCATCGGCGGCCGACGCCCGCGCGCACGGCTTCACCGAGGAGGACGGCACGCTCGGCGACTGGCTCGCCGTCACCGCCGACAGCGACCTGGTGATCCTGCTCATCGCGGACGCGGCCCTCGCCGCCCACCACGAGGAGATCTTCGCCGCCCTCAAGCCCGGCGCCACCATCGGCCTCTCGCACGGCTTCCTGCTCGGCCATCTCCGGGAAACGGGCGGGGAGTTCCCCTCGGGACACGGCGTCATCGCCGTCTGCCCCAAGGGCATGGGCGACTCCGTGCGGCGCCTCTACGAGCAGGGCACCGAGATCAACGGCGCCGGAATCAACAGCAGTTACGCCGTCCACGCCGACCCCGACGGCCGCGCCACCGACCGCGCGCTCGCCTGGTCGGTCGCGCTCGGCTCGCCGTACACCTTCCGCACCACGCTGGAGAGCGAGTACCGCTCCGACATCGTCGGCGAGCGCGCCATCCTCCTCGGTGCCGTCCACGGCATCGTCGAGAGCCTCTTCACCCGCTACCGGCTGGCCGGCGACGACGCGGTGACCTCGTACGAGCGGTCCTGCGAGAACGTCACCGGGCCCATCGCCCGCACCATCTCCCACGCCGGACTCCGCGCCGTCCGCGCGGAGTTGACCCCCGCCGGACGGGAGGTCTTCGACCGCGCGTACTCCGCGACCTACGGTCCCGCCCGCGAGATCGTCGCCGAGATCTACGACGAGGTCGCCGACGGCACCGAGCTGCGCAGCGTCGTCCTGGCCGAACGGCGGCTCGGGGCACGGGAGATGAGCGGGATCGGCGGTTCACCGATGTGGGCGGCCGGGCCGGAGGTGCGGGCACGCCGAGCCGAACGCGCCCTGCCCGTCGAGCCGTTCACCGCCGGGGCGTTCGTCGCGACGATGACCGCCCAGGTCGACGAGTTCGCCGAGCGCGGTCACCCCTGGTCGGAGATCGTCAACGAGTCCGTCATCGAGGCGGTCGACTCCCTGCTGCCATACATGCACGCGCGGGACGTGGCGTACATGGTCGACAACTGCTCCCGCACGGCCCGCCTCGGAGCCCGCCGCTGGGGCCCGCGCTTCCAGGCGGCCTACGAGCAGATCGCCTACCCGGAGTCCGAACTCCCGGCGGACGAAGCCCTGTTGACGGCCTTCGACACCCATCCCGTGCACGAGGCGTTGGCCTCGGCGGCGAAGCTGCGCCCCTCCGTGGACATCTCGGTGGCCCAGCCGGACGGCCCAGCGGCCCGGCTCAGCGCGGAGTTCCGAACGGCAGCGCGTCCTGGTAGGCGTTGACCGGTTTGGCGACCTTCTGGACGGTGACGCCGTCGAGCGAGGCGGCGGCCGAACTCGTCCCCAGGGTTCCGCTCGCGTGCCAGGTCCCGGTGATCGTCACCCAGGTGTTCGCGGACAGGGCCGGGATGCCGTAGACCCGGACCTTGATGGACTGGGCGTCCGCCGCGCAGCACGAGATCATGATCCGGGTCAGGTCCCAGTACTCGGCCCCCTTGTGGGGCGTGACGAAGCCGGTCATCTGGACGGTACGGCCCTTGATGACCCGCGTGCGGTCCTGCTGCACGCGGGTCGTGAAGTCCGTGAGCGTCATCGGCAGCGGCGAGGTCGCGGGCAGCGGGTCGAAGCCGTCCTGCACGGGGACGGCCTTGGTGTCGGCGCGGGAGGCGGTGTAGGCGCCGAGGGCGGGAGGGGCGTAGAAGAGGAGGCTGAGGGCCGGGAGGAAGAGCAGCCAGGCGACGCGGGGGACCCTGGAGTGACTGTGGCCCGGGTGGTCGTCCTCCGCGTGCGGGTTCTGCCGTGCCCGTGACCAGGCCTCCGCGATGCCCAGCAGGATCAGCAGGAACCCCGAGGCCACGAGCATCGGGCGCATGCCCGGCTTGACGTAGCGCAGGCACAGGTCGGTGAAGAGGGAGGCGTGGAGCAGGCCCAGGCCGCTGAGGACGAGCAGGGTCACCTGGAGAGGGCGTCTCACAGCAGTACGGCTCCGATCAGCGTGCTGGACAGCACCGCGACGACCGTCGTGGCGGCGGAGAAGCGGACCGCGAACGCCCGGCCGAACGTGCCCGCCTGGAGGGCGATCAGCTTCAGGTCGACCATGGGGCCCACGACCATGAAGGCGAGCCGGGCCGTGGGGGAGAAGCCCGTGAGGGAGGACGCCACGAACGCGTCGGCCTCGGAGCAGACCGCGAGGATGATCGCCAGCGCCGCCAGGAACAGCACCGACAGCCAGGGCGAACCGGCGAAGGTGTCCAGCACGGAGCGCGGTACCGCCACGTTGAAGGTCGCCGCCGCCATCGCGCCGACGACCAGGAAACCGCCCGCGTGCAGGAAGTCGTGCTGGAAACCGGTCCGGAACTCGGTGAAACGGCTGTGCCCCTCCTGGTGCCCGGTATGCCGCGCGACCGGCCGCAGCCACTCCTCACGCCCCAGCCAGAGCCACAGCCAGCCCATCACCACGGCGGTCGCGAGCGAGGCGAGCAGCCGGGCCAGCACCATGACCGGGCTGGCCGGGAACGCGATCGCGGTGGCCGTGAGCACGACCGGGTTGATCGCGGGCGCCGAGAGCAGGAACGCGAACGCGGCGGCCGGGGTGACCCCCCGCCCGATCAGACTGTTCGCGACCGGCACCGACGCGCACTCGCAGCCCGGCAGCACGACCCCCGCCACCCCGGCGACCGGCACGGCGAACGCGGCCCGCCTGGGCAGCACCTTCGTGAACACCCGCGCGGGCACGAACGCGTTGATCGCCCCCGACAGCGCCGTGCCCAGCAGCAGGAAGGGCAGCGCCTGGGTGGTGATCGCGAGACACACGGTCCGCCAGGCCTGCACGGCCGGCGCGTCCAGCCAGCGCCCGACGGCGAACAGCAGCAGCCCGGGGACGACCGCCGCGCCGAGCAGCATGAGCGGCCAGGACCGGGGCCAGCCGTTCGTCGCGGCCTCCGCCTCCGCCGTTCTCGGCGGCTCCACTGTCGTCTGCACACGAGCTCCACATGTTCGGTGTTCGCGTCGAACATAGCGGTCCCGCGTCAGCGCTCGGCGACCGGCCTCAGGAGCGGTTCAGGGCGAACGCCCGCGCCGGGTTCTCCGTGAGAATGCGTCCCACCAGCTCCTCGCCCACCTCCACCGCGAGCCGGGGCCCCACCCGCCGCAGCAGGTACGGCATCCCCGGACCGCCGTCCACCGACCGCGCCCCCGAGACCACCGTGTCCCCGCCGAGCAGCAGCCGGTCCCCGTAGCCGGCCTCGGCCAGCGCCCGCACCGCGTCCGGCATCCGCCAGTCCGTGGCGTGATGGGCGCGGGACGGTCCGTCGAAGGCCAGGTAGGCGCCGGACGCGGCGGCCTGCCGCTGGACCGTGAGGTCGGGGGAGCGGTTGAGGTGGCCGAGGATCACCCGGTGCGGCGCGACCCCCAACTCGCCGCAGAGCAGGTCGAGTACGTCGAGCGCGCCGGTGCCCGCCTCCAGATGGACGGCGATCGGCGCGTCCGTCGCCCGGTGGGCCTCGGCGGCGGCCGTCATCGTCCAGCGGGCATGCGCGTCGAGCCCGTGGAAGCCGCCCGCGACCTTGATGATCCCGGCGCGTACCCCCGACGGCCCGATGCCCTCGGTGAGTTCGCCGACGAAGACCTCGGCCAGCCTGCCCCGCAGGCTCTTCAGCACCTCAGGGCTGTAGTGCGCCGCCTGGTGCAACCCGGTCGCGCAGACCACCCGCACCCCGGTGTCCCGGGACAGCAGCGGCAGATCGGCGACCCGCCGCCCCATCCCGTACGGCGTCCACTGCACGACGGCACCGCCGCCGGCGGCACGGAACGCGGCCAGCTCGGCCCGCGCGGCCGAGGCGTCGCCCAGTTCCTGGCCGGGGAGCCGCGGACTCCTGAGGAAGAGGTGGTCGTGCGCGTCGCACACGCCCAGCAGCCCGGCGTCCACGTCCCCAAGTACCGTACGCACGACGGCACTCACCACTGCCGGCCTCGCGCAAGGGCGCCCCGGCCCGGCGCCGAGAGATGCAGCACCTGGAACACCTCGCCCTCCGCCTTCGGCATGTCGTGTTCCCAGAGCGAGAAGTGGACCAGCTCCCAGCGGTGCGGGTCCACGGCCGCCGCCGCGAGCACGACACCGTCCTCCCGGGCCAACCGCCGCGTCTCACCCACCGCGTTCTCCATGACCGTCGCCAACTCGCCGCCGTCCGCGATCGGTTGACGCCGTCGCACGGCCGCGACCGCCGGTGAGCCCGCCGCGTCCCCCTCCTCGTAGGCGAGCCCCGACCAGCCCAGCACCTCCGGGCGCCCGAAGTCGTCGACGAGCCCCTGGAAGGCGCCGCCCCAGAGGAAGCGGTTCATGCCCTCGACCGTGTTCCACAGGTAGAACGGCGCGTACTGGTTGACCGGCGAGCCGTGCACCCCGCGCTCCCGCAGGAGATACGCCTTGATCCCGAGGCCGTCCCAGTCGTCGAGCAGACGGCCGACCCGCGCGACCCGTCCCCGGACGATGTCCATGTCGTAGTCGGCGGGCAGGGTGAGTTCGTACTGCGTCGCGTGCATCAAGTGCCCCCTCAGGCCGGGTAGTCGGCCGGGTCGACGTGCTCGTACCAGTGCGCGGTCGTACCGTCCTCCGCCGCCTCGACGACCGCGAGGTGCGTCATGAAGGTGCGCGGTGCGGCGCCGTGCCAGTGCCACTCGTCCGGCTCGATCCACACGGTGTCGCCCGCGCGGATCGCCTCCACGGCACCGCCCCTGCGCTGCACGAGCCCCTCGCCCTCCACGACGTGCAGCACCTGCCCGTGCGGATGGGTGTGCCACGCCGTGTGCGCACCCGGCGCGAAGTGCACGCTGAACATCCTCAGCCGGGACGGCGGTCCGGGCGCGGCCAGCTCGTCGAGCCACACCGAGCCGGTGAAGTTCTCCGCCCGGCCCTGCCGGGTGTCGGGGCGCTGCCTGGTGATGTGCATGAACCGGGGCTCCTATCGGGGCGAGAGAAGGGAGAGCAGACCCCGGACACCGGCGTCGAAGGCGGCCGGTGAACCGGAGGCGCGGGCCAGCACATAGCCGCCCTGCACGGTCGCGAGGATCGCCGAGGCGATCTCCTCGCCGTCCAGCTCCGGCCCGAACTGCCCCTGTTCCTTGCCCTCTTCGACGATTCCGGCGAGCCGCTCACGGATCGCGTCGAGCGTCTCGTCCACCGGCTCCCGCAGCTCGGCGCTGGCGATCACGTCCGGGTCCATCGTCAGCCGCCCGACCGGACACCCGCGCAGCACGTCACGCTCGCGCCGCAGATACGCCTCAATCCGCTCGTACGGCGTGCCCGGCCCGTCGAGGACCGCCTCGGCGGTCGCCCGCAACTCCTCGGCCGTCCGCCGGATCGCGGCCAGCGCCAGATCCGGCTTTCCGCCCTTGAAGTGGTGGTACATGCTGCCCTGCCCGGCGCCGGACCGCTCCAGGATCGCCTTGGGGCTGGTACCGACGTAGCCGCGCTCCCACAGCAGCTCGCGCGTGGACTCGATCAGTCGCTCCGGGGTGCTCATGAAAGAACTGTACATACTAGTAGGTACAGATGTCGAGGTGGTAGGAAACAGAAGCCGAGGCGATAGGAACGGAAGCCGATTCGGTGGGAACGGGAGCCGATCCGGTGGGCGCAGGCGTCGAGGCCCTGGGGAGCAAGCGAAACGCGCCCGCGTACTCCCCGGGAGGTACGCACACTGCCGCTGCCCGTACGACGACCCGGGCCCCTGCCCGGAGCGAGTCTCGATACATCACAGGAAGCCCGTCGAGGGCTACGCCGACGGAATCCCTTCCGGGGCTCCGGACCACTTGGAGATGAATCGACATGCAGACTCTGGCGAACTGGCACGGCGGGGGTCCCGGCCCGTGGATCCTGTTCCTTCCGCTGATCTGGGCGGCCGTGGTGGTCGGCGTGGTGACCGTCCTGCGCCGCACCGCCTGGCGCGGCCGGGGGATCGGGCGCGGCGGCCCGTGGCGCGCGATGGCGGACCCGCGCCCCACCGGTGACTCCCCGCTTGCCGTCCTCGGCCGTCGCTTCGCCTCCGGCGAGATCGACGAGGACGAGTACTGGCGCCGTCTGTCCGTCCTGGACGAGCAGTTCGGCCGCGCCGCGGGCAAGGGCGGCGGCCCCGCATGACCACCGTGACCACCACCCGCACGGCCGCGCGGGTCGTCGACGCCGTCAAGGTCCACGGCGTCGGCGACACCGCCGTACGCGCCCTGGACGGGGTGAGCGTCGGCTTCCCGGCCGGCCGCTTCACCGCGATCATGGGTCCCTCCGGCTCCGGCAAGTCCACCCTGATGCACTGCGCGGCAGGCCTCGACACGCTCACCTCCGGTTCCGCCTTCATCGGCGACACGGAACTCGGCTCCCTCGACGACCGGCGGCTCACCCTCCTCCGCCGTGACCGCGTCGGCTTCGTCTTCCAGGCGTTCAACCTGGTGCCGACACTGACCGTGGCGGAGAACGTCACCCTGCCTCTGGACCTCTCCGGAACCAGCGGCGACCAGGACTGGATCGACGCGCTCGTCGACGTCGTCGGCCTGCGCGACCGGCTCCACCACCACCCCTCCGAACTCTCCGGCGGACAGCAGCAACGCGTCGCCGTGGCACGGGCGTTCGCGGGCCGGCCCGAGGTCGTCTTCGCCGACGAGCCGACCGGCAACCTCGACTCCCGCGCGGGCGGCGAGGTCCTCGCCCTGCTCCGCCGCGCCGTGGAACGGACCGACCGCACGGTCGTGATGGTGACCCACGACCCGGTGGCCGCCGCCCACGCCGACGAGGTCGTCTTCCTCGCGGACGGCGGCCTGGTGGACCGGATGGAGTCACCTACGGCGGAGAAGGTCCTGGACCGCCTGAAGGCCTTCGAGGACGTGAGCTCATGAACGCGTCCGTACGGCTGAGCATGTCCTCGCTGCGAGCCCACAGAAGACGCTTCGCCGGCACGTTCCTCGCCGTGTTCCTCGGGGTCGCCTTCCTCGCCGGCACCCTCGTCATGGGCGACACGCTGCGCGCCGACTTCGGCACCATGTTCGGCGACGCCACCAGCGGCACGGACGCCGTGGTCCGCAGCGCCGACGCCATCACGACACCCGGCGAGAGCCAGGGAGTTCGGCAACCGGTGCCGACGGCGCTGGTGAAGACCGTCGAGGCGGTCCCCGGCGTCGCGGCGGCCGCCCCGGACATCCAAGGGGCGGGCCAACTCGTCGGCGCCGACGGCGAGGCCATCGGCGGCAAGGGCCCGCCCACCCTCGCGGGCAACTGGATCCCCGACCCGGGACTCAACCCCTATCGGCTTGCGGAAGGCCGAACTCCCGCCAGGCCGGGCGAGGTTGTCATCAACCGAGGGGCCGCGGACAAGGGTCACCTGAAGATCGGCGACACGACGACGCTGCGCACCCCCGACCCCGTCAAGGTGACGATCGTGGGCCTCGCGACCTTCGGCGGCGAGGACGGCATGGCCCAGGTGACCTTCACCGGCATGACCCGGTCCGACGCCGAGAAGTACCTCACCGCGAAGCCGGGGGAGGCGTCGACCATCAAGGTGAGGGCAGGACCGGGCATCAGCCAGCAGACGCTGGTCGACCGCCTGACTCCCCACCTCCCCAAGGGAGTCGAGGCGATCACGGGTCAGCGGTCGGCGCAGGAGGACACGGACATGATCTCCGCCCAGTTCCTCACCGTCTTCACCACCTTCCTGCTGGTGTTCTCCGGCATCGCCCTGCTGGTCGCCACCTTCTCCATCCACAACACGTTCGCCATCGTCATCGCCCAACGCACCCGCGAGAACGCCCTGTTGAGGGCGCTCGGCGCATCCCGCCGCCAGGTCACGGCGGCCACCCTCACCGAGGCGAGCGTCGTCGCCCTCGCGGCGTCGGCCGCGGGACTCGCGGGCGGCATCGGGATCGCGGCAGGCCTGCAGAGCCTCTTCCCGGCGATCGGATTCCCCTTCCCCGGCGGCGACTTGGTGATCCGGCCGCTCTCCATGACCCTGCCCCTCGCGGTCGGCGTCATCGTCTGCCTGGCCTCCGCGCTCATGCCGGCCGTCCGCGCTGGTCGCACCGCACCCCTGGCCGCACTGCGCGAGACGGCGGTGGACCGGTCCGGGACGTCCCGCGTCCGCGCGCTGACGGGAACAGCCCTGGCGGTCCTGGCCCTCGTGGCCACCCTCACCGGCGTGCTGGTCTCACCGACCCTGCTGCTGGCGGGACTTGGCGCGGTCCTCGCCCTGCTGGCCTTCGTGGTCCTCGGCCCGGTCGCCTCCTCCTCCGCGGTCTGTGTCCTGGGCGGCCCCCTGGACCGGCTGCGCGGCGTCACCGGCGGCCTGGCCCGCCGCAACGCCCTGCGCAGCCCCCGCCGAACGGCCGCCACCGCGAGCGCGCTGATGATCGGGGTGGCCGTGGTGTCCCTGTTCACCGTGTTCGGCGCGTCGTTGAAGGCGACGATGGACCGGACGGTGTCCCGTTCCTTCGCCGGTGACGTGGTGGTCAGCACCCCGTCCTTCGGCGCGGGCGGCAGCGGTATGAGCCCCCGGCTCGCCGGAGCCGTCGCCCAGTTGCCCGAAGTGGACACGGCGGTGGGCCTGGGCCGAGGAGTGGCCGAAGTCGACGGCCGGGGAAGGGCGTTGACGGTGACGGACCCCGCGGCCCTGTCCCGCACCTTCGACCTAGGCACGGTCCAGGGCTCACTCCGCGCCCTGGGCGCCGACGGCATCGCCATCACCAGAACGGAGGCGGACAGCCACCACCTCACCACCGGCAGCAGGACACGGCTCACCTTCACCGACGGCAGAAAGGAGACCTTCACGGTCCGCGCGGTCTACGGCCGCTCCGAGCTCGCCGGTGACTACGTCATCACCCGGGCCGCCTGGGCCCCGCACCGCACCCAGGACTCGGACACGCTGGTCGCCGTCTCCTTCAAGAACGGCGTCAGCACGGCCAAGGGCAAGGCGGCGGTAGAGAGCATCGCGGCCCGGTACGGCAACCCGCAGGTACAGACCCGCCACGACTACGCCCGGTCCGCGGCCTCCGGCATCGACATGATGCTGACCCTCGTCTACGCGCTCCTCGCCCTCGCGGTCCTGATCGCGCTGCTGGGCATCGCCAACACCCTCACGCTGGCGATCCACGAACGCACTCGGGAACTCGGCCTGTTGAGGGCGGTCGGCCAGACCCGTTCCCAACTCCGGGCCATGGTCCGCTGGGAGTCGGTCCTGATCGCTGCCTTCGGCACCCTGGGAGGACTCGTCCTGGGAGCCTTCCTGGGCTGGGTCCTGGTCAAGGCCTCGGACGGCGCGAGCGACAGCGCCTTCGCCTTCGCGATCCCACCCGTCCAACTCGTACTAGTGGCCCTGGTAGGCGTATCTGCGGGGGCCCTCGCGGGCCTGCGCCCGGCACGCAGGGCCGCCCGGCTGGACGTACTCAGGGCGATCGCCACCGAGTGATCACCCCATCCACCCCGGGCAGAGAAGCGGACGGCGTCGCCTCGGCGGACGGCGAGGGCCCACCAAGCGGGACTGCCCCCACGCGGACGGCCGAGAGGGAGCCGTAGGGGCGCGCCGGTGACTTGGGACCCAGCGCGCGGAGGCGCGCAGCGCCGAGCACGGTGGGTCCCAAGTCACCGGCTTCCAGCGCCCCGTAGGCGACTGAACAAACAAGAGGTGCGCGCGGTTGGTCTGAGATGCCGGGCAGGTAACGCGAGGTTTCTGGACCGGACCGCAATCCGAGACTCCACCCGTCCCAAACCCCCTGCGCACCCACCCACCCACTCACGCACTCACGCTCCCACCCAGCCGACCCACGGCCGCAGGAACCGCCTCCCCCCCCGCATACACAACCACCCGCAACGAATCACCGCCCGATCAACCGGCAACGGCCGACCGGGCGGGAGCGTGTTGAGGCCGATGGGCGTCGACCGGGTGCTCGACCTCGGTGACGAACCGGTGCGCGGGTTTCTCGGTGGCCGCACGGCGCGGAGGGCGGCTCGGCGTGGCCGCGGCGGGCGCCGGCGCTGTGAGCGTGAACCACACGACCTTGCCGGAGTCCCCGTCCGGCCGCACGCCCCAGGTCTCGCTGACGGCGGCGACCATCGCGAGCCCGCGCCCACACGTGGCCGTAGGGGAGACCTCGTCGATCTCGCCCACCACGGGAAGCCGGGGATCGTGGTCGCGCACCGAGACCATGAGCTGGTCGAGAAGCAGCTCGATCTCGACGACACACGTCTTGTCGGGCTGGGCGTGCCGGTGGACGTTGGTGAGGAGCTCTGTCACACCGAGCGCGGCCCGGTCTATCAGAGGATCCAGATGCCAGTAGCGCAACTGCGCAGATACGATTCTGCGGACCTGGCCGATCCGCGACGGCAGGGCTTGGAGCTCCACCGTGCAGTGCCTGCTTGGGTGACTGATCACGGCTGCGACTCCCCGACTTAGGTCCGGAAGAACACGGAGTTCGGATCCAGCAGGGAGGTCAAGGACGGCCGCCTGCTGTTGTGTCCGGCGGGCTGGTTCGCAGCGTTATCGCCGGTAAACCCAGAGTGACGTGAGACCAGAGTGACTCAGGGGTCACGGTCGCGCAACTCGCGGTAGGCCCCCGCTGGTCAATGCCGCGAATGAACCGCTCCCGCGAGGGCTATCCCCGCGACGGCTGCTTCCACGGCGGATGCCATCTCCACGCCGGCGGTGTTTCCGCGACGGCCGTTACCCCCACGACGACCGCTTCCGCAACGACGGCCCCGCGCCGCGGCCGTCGCCGCCTCCGCCGCGGCCCTCAGCGCCGGCACACCGCCGCACCCCTCGCCGCAAGGGCACCTCGCGCCCCTCGTGCCGCACGGGCATCGCCCCCGCCGCACGGGTCACGCGCCCCGCCCCGCCGCCTTGCGCACGGCTTCGATGAACCGGCGGGCCGCGGGCGGCCCCGGCTGTCCCGGCGCGGGATCGTGCTCGCCGAGGGTCAGCAGGTATCTGTTGCCGTTGAGGTCGGCGAGCGCCCGGTCCTCGGGCGCGAACCACGGCTTCGACGCGCGCACCGCCTGTACCGGCGCGCTGTCGATCTCGCTGCCGTAGCTGGTGAGCAGCTCAAGCCTGCCGTCGTTGATCCGGACCTGTCCGGCCCGGGTGAGCGAACGCAGCCGCTTCCCGATCCGCACGCCCGTGGCCGTGAACTCCGGCTCCGCCATGCTTCCCCGCCCCCTTGGTCCAGGACATCTGGTGATCCAGTGTGCGCCCCCGTTGTGGACGTTCGTCCCGCTGCGGTGAAGTCTGCCCGCCAAGGGCGTCGAGCACCAGTACGCACGACGCGGTCACGGTGAGTATCCGGAGCACTCGCGCGAGTGCGCCCCCGGGCTCGGCCCGAGGTCCGCCGAATCGCTGCCGCGCCCGTCCTCCCGCGCTCTGCCCCAGGGTCGCCTTTGACCTCCTCAAAGGTGTGTTTATGCAGGTGAGAAGCGTGCGGAAGGTGCATATGATCGAGGTGTCGGCCGCGCGACGCGCCGTCGGCGCGAAGCGTAAGGAGCCCCGCCGTGAGCACCACCCCACAGGCCCTGACCGGTGCCACCCTCGACGTCGACCGCAGTGACGCGGCCTACCGGAGCTGGCTGAAAGAAGCCGTCCGCAAGGTTCAGGCCGACGCCAACCGCTCGGCGGACACGCACCTCCTCCGCTTCCCGCTACCGGAGAGCTGGGGCATCGACCTGTACTTGAAGGACGAGTCGACCCATCCCACCGGCAGCCTCAAACACCGCCTCGCCCGCTCGCTCTTCCTCTACGGCCTCTGCAACGGCTGGATCCGGCCCGCCCGGCCGGTGATCGAGGCGTCGAGCGGTTCCACGGCCGTCTCCGAGGCGTACTTCGCCAAACTGATCGGCGTCCCCTTCATCGCGGTCATGCCGCGCACGACCAGCGCCGAGAAGATCCGCCTGATCCAGTTCCACGGCGGGCAGTGCCACTTCGTGGACGACCCGCGCAGGATGTACGAGGAGTCGGCCGCCCTCGCGGTGGAGACCGGCGGCCACTACATGGACCAGTTCACCTACGCGGAGCGGGCCACGGACTGGCGCGGCAACAACAACATCGCCGAATCCATCTTCCGCCAGCTGGAGTTGGAGCGTTTTCCGGAGCCCGCGTGGATCGTCGCCACGGCCGGCACCGGCGGAACGTCGGCGACCCTCGCGCGCTACGTCCACTACATGCAGCACGACACCCGCGTCTGTGTCGCCGATCCGGAGAACTCCTGTTTCTTCGAGGGCTGGACCACCGGCGATCCGGACGTCAGCTGCGACTGCGGCTCCCGTATCGAGGGCATCGGCCGCCCTCGTATGGAGCCGAGCTTCGTTCCCGGCGCGATCGACCGCATGATGAAGGTCCCCGACGCGGCCAGCGTCGCCGCCGTGAGAGCCCTGGAGCAGGCCATCGGCCGCAAGGCGGGCGGCTCGACCGGCACCGGTCTCTGGAGCGCGCTCAAGATCATCTCCGAGATGGTGGCGGCAGGCCAACAGGGCAGCGTGGTGGCCCTGTTGTGCGACCCGGGCGACCGCTACCTGGACAAGTACTACTCGGACACGTGGCTCGCGGAGCAGGGCATGGACATCACTCCGTACAGCGCGGCGATCACCTCGCTGCTGGCCACGGGAGTGTGGCCGGCCTGAACCGATGGGCGCCGCCGCCGAAGGGGGACGTACGTCCGCGGGCTCCTAGCCGGCCAGTCGGCGGTCCAGCTCCGTCACCGCACCTCTGAACGCCCGTCTCAACCCGGGCCGGGCCACCCGCACGGCACCTCGGAACACGGCGTTCCCGTCCACGGCGAACGTCCACTGCACCCGCGTCCCGCTCCCGGCCGGGCTCAGTCGCCACTCCTCGGCCATCGCGCGGGCGCCCGGAGCGTTGGTGACGTCGACCCGGTACGCGTACACCTCCGCGGGCTTCGCCGCGATCACCGTCTCGCGAAAGTGCCCGCCACCCGTCAGCCGGATGTCACGCCCGGCCCCGTCGTCGACGGACCGCGCGCTGGTGACGGCGGAGAACCACTCCGCCCACCCGGGCACATCGTCGTTGAGGGCGTGGAAGACCGCGTCCGGCGCCGCGGACATGTCCTGGGCGAAGACCAGGCGCACCGGGGCGGTATCGATGAAGTCGAGCCCGACGGGCCGCAGTTGGTTGGCCATGGACGCTGACCCCCTTGACGGTTGAGGGAAGTTGACCAGAGTGGGCGACGTCACGATAGCTGGCGGTCCGTCAGATGTCTGCCCCGTCAGTGACTTCGCCCGCCACCACCAGCCGCAGCTGCTCCGAGATCTCCGCGCGTGCCTCCGCGGGCAGCCCCGCGTCGGTCACCAGCGTGTCCACCTGCTCCAGCGCGGCGAACGAACTCAGGCCCACCGTCCCCCACTTGGTGTGGTCAGCCACGACCACGACCCGCCGCGCGGACTGCACGAGCCTGCGGTTCGTCTCGGCCTCCGCGAGGTTCGGCGTCGACAGGCCGGCCTCGGCCGATATCCCGTGCACACCGAGGAACAGCATGTCGAAATGGAGCGCCGCGATGGCCTGGTCGGCCACCGGACCCACCAGCGAGTCCGAGGGGGTGCGCACTCCGCCGGTCAGGACGACCGTCGCCGCACCCTGCCGCTGCCCCGACGTGCGCTGCGCCGCGTGGAACACGTCGGCGACACGCACCGAGTTGGTGACCACGGTGAGGTCGGGGACCTCCAGCAGATGGTGGGCGAGCGCGTACGTCGTCGTACCGCCCGAGAGCGCGATCGCCGTGCCCGGTGCCACCAACTCCGCCGCGGCGCGCGCGATGTCCTCCTTGGCGGTCAGCTCCAGGCCCGACTTCGCCTCGAAGCCCGGCTCGTGGGTGCTCGCCTCGACGACCGGGACGGCTCCGCCGTGCACCTTCTCCAGGACGCCCTGGCGGGCCAGCGCGTCGAGATCGCGACGGACGGTCATGTCCGACACGCCGAGCTTGCGGGTCAGTTCGTTGACGCGGACACCGCCGCGGCGTCGGACTTCGTCGAGGATCAGGGCGCGCCGCTGCTCCGCGAGGAGGTTCTGATTCTCACTCACGTACGCTCCGGTCCTTTCGCCGCAACCCGTCAGACTGCCGACGCACCCGCCCCGACCAGGTCGTTCTTCGCGGCGGCGGCACGCGGACGTCCCATCCTCGCACGCCTCCGCAATCACCGCGCCACCGCCTGTCCCGACGCGCACATGTCATTCGGCCACCCGTCGTCCCTCGTGTGTCACCCGGATCGGGGAAATTCGGTGACGGGGCGTGTGCGACGCGACGGAAGAGACGATCCTGGTGTGCACACGGAACACAGACGAACAGTGCGTCACGGGGGATGTGCGAACAGTGGAGCGTGTACAGGACCTTGCCGCCACCACGGAGGCCGACAGCCCCGCCGGACGGCCCGATCAGACCGAACCCGCGCTCGAACTCCTGGTCCACGGAGTCGGCGGCACCACACCCGAGGAGATGCTCGGCGATCCGCGCACGGTACGGGTCACCGGTGACGACACGGCGGCCGTCTTCCGCCGCGCCGCCGACGTCGACGCCGAGTCCCGCCCCGCCGGACAGCGCACCGGCCCGATCCGCGAGGCCTACGTCTGGTGCAACCTCACCTCGGGCAACGACACCCGCGCGCTGTGGCTGTTACTGCTGCCCTTCATGGTCGTCAACCTCGCCCACTGGATGCGCCCCACCGCCCGCGGCCACACCCGGACCGTGCGCTTCTACGGCCTGCTCGTGCGGCTCGCGGGACTGACCCTGACGGTGCTGCTCGTCGCGGCGGCCTGCGAGGTCGCCCTCGACCTCGCGGCCTGGCAGTGCGCGGGCACGCGCGCGTGCGCCGACCGGCACACCTGGCTCGGCTTCCTGTCCCCGACCGTCTCGCACGACAGCTGGTGGAGCCGGCCCGGCCGCCGCCTCGCCCTCGCCGCCCTGGTGCCGACCGCGCTCACCGTCCTCCTCTGGTACCTCTCCCGCCGCACCTGGAGCGCGTACGAGTCCCAGCAGCCGATGAACCGACGGCCCGAACCCGAGGACGAGACCGGCCACAGCTCCTTGGGCCGCCCCGGCTTCTGGTACGGCCGCCGCCTGGTGGCCCGCCTGCGCGCCGCCCACACGGCCGCAGGACTCCTGACGGTCGCGGCGCCGATCACCGTCTCCGCGGCCCACTTCGACCGCGGCCCGGACGGCTCCCGCCCCCTGGCCACGCTGGGCACCCTCCTGGAGACCGCCCTCGCCGGAGTGGCGTTCGCCGTCGTCTACGTGGTGTGCCGTCGAGGCCGCAGCGAGAACCGTCTCGACCAGGCCCTCGACCGCCGCCTCGTCCGCCGCCTCCCCCTCAGCGCCCTCCTCCTGCTCGCCCTCTCCCTCCTCTACGGCGGCTGGTCGCGCCCCGGCTGGGCGTCGTCCGGGCGGCTGCCCGGCGACACGGCGTTCGGCGGAATCGCCCTGGTGCAGGGCCTGTTGGTGATCGCCCTCGCCGTCGTCGCCCACCTGCTGCACCGCACGCACCCCGACCCGCGCTCCGCGATGCGCGGCCTCGGCGGACCGGCCGTCGCGATGCTCGCCTGCGCCCTGGGCGGCGTGATGTCCGGCGGGGTCTCCCAGCGGGTCTCCGACTGGCTGGACGGCACCGGGACGTCCATCGCGGGACCGCCCGTGCTGCTCACCTGGCAGGCCTCGGTGATCCCGCCGCTGCTCGTCGTCGTCCTCGTCCTGTGCGCCGCGCTCGGCCACCGCACCTGGCGGCTGCGCCGCAGCGAACTGGCCGAGGTGGCGCACGACTACCCGGGAGTGCGCGAGGACCGGGCGCGCACCGCACGGATCGCGAGCACGCGCGCGATGGCCACGCTCACCGACCGCGGCCCCCTCCTCGTCGCCGTCACGTCCACCGCGACGCTGCTCCTCGGCGCCGGAGCGCTGGTCGGCGCCTTCACCACCGACCGGACACCGGAACGGGCCGGAGAGAAGACGCAGGCCTTCGTGCACGGCACGGCGCAGACCTCGCAGGCGCTCGGTTCCTGGCTGATCGGGCTCGGCTTCATACTGTTCGTCACCTGGGGCAGGCGCGCCTACAAGGACGCCTCCGCGCGGCGCACCATCGGCATCCTCTGGGACGTCGGCACGTTCTGGCCGCGCGCCGCCCACCCCTTCGCCCCGCCTTGCTACGCCGAGCGCGCGGTCCCCGACCTGACCTGGCGCATGGCCACCTGGACCCGCGCCACCGGCGGCCGGCTGGTCATCTCGGGCCACTCCCAGGGCAGCGTCCTCGCCGCGGCGGCGGCCTGGCAACTCAAGCCCGCCCAGCGCAGACGCGTCGCCCTGCTCACCTACGGCTCCCCTCTGGAGCGCCTCTACGGCCGCTGGTTCCCCGCCCACTTCGGCCCGGTCGCGCTGACCCGGCTGCACCGCGAGGTCGACTGCTGGCGCAACCTGTACCGGCTCACCGACCCCATCGGCGGCCCGGTGCACGTCTCCTGCGACCGCGGCCCCCAGGTGGACCACGAACCACCCCTCAAGGACCCGCTGGAGTACGGCCGTACGGCACGGCACCCGCTGCCCGCGCCGATCCTCGGCCACTCCGACTACCAGGCCGACCCCGCCTTCGCCGAGGAACGCGAACGGCTGCTGGCCCGGCTGCGGCCCGAGGTGCCGCCTCAGGGCAGCTCGGGCAGGTCCTCCGCGTAGAGCAGCGTCAGGTCGTCCGTGCTCGGCTCCTCGACCTGGGCGACCCGGCTCGCGTGCCGCTCCACCATCGCCTCGAACGTCTGCCGCGCGGTACGGCCGTTGCCGAACGCGGCACCCTTGGGGATCGCCGTGAAGTACTTCGTCAGCCCCTCGGACGCGCCCTCGGCGAGCCGGTACTCGTGCTCCTCGGCCTGCTGCTCGACGATGCTGAGCAATTCCTCGGGGTTGTAGTCGCTGAAGGTGATGGTCCGTGAGAAGCGGGACGCCACACCGGGGTTGACGGACAGGAACCGCTCCATCTCCGCCGTGTAACCCGCGACGATCACCACGACCGCGTCCCGGTGGTCCTCCATCAACTTCACGAGCGTGTCGATGGCCTCTTTACCGAAGTCGCGTCCCGAGTCCTCCGGGGAGAGGGCGTACGCCTCGTCGATGAACAGGACCCCGCCGCGCGCCTTGTCGAAGGCCTCCTGGGTGCGGATCGCGGTGGAGCCGATGTGCTCGCCGACCAGGTCGACCCGGGACACCTCGACGAGATGCCCCTTCTCCAGCACACCGAGCGAGGCGAGGATCTCGCCGTAGAGCCGGGCGACGGTCGTCTTGCCGGTGCCCGGGGAGCCGGTGAAGACCAGGTGCCGCTTGACCGAGGCGGCCTTGAGACCGGCCTGCTGGCGGCGGCGGCCCACCTCGATCATGTCGGTGAGGGCCCGCACCTCGCGCTTGACGCTGTCCAGGCCGACCAGCGCGTCGAGTTCACCGAGGACGGCCTTGGAGGAGCGGGACTCCTTCTCCGGCTCCGCCGGGGTGATCAGCGGGTCCTGGTCGGCCGTGCGCTGGCTGGGGATCGCGCCGAGCACGCTGGTCGACTGGCTCGCCGTCTCCACCGCCGTCTCGCGGACGGTCGGCTGCTTGAGGCCGCTCTCGTCGCTGGTGCAGTCCTCGACGACCGGTCCCGTGCCGGGCGCCGCATCGGGCCCGGCGTCCGCGAACTCGTAACCGCCGCGCGCGCACCGCTCCGTACGGCACTTCTTGAGCGTCGTACGACAGCCGTCGATCACATGGAAGCCGTAGCCGCCGCTGCCTGTCACGCGGCAGCCGAGGAAGGTGCCCCGGCCGCCCGCGGAGACGTAGAAGCCGGCCTCGGCGGGGGAGTCGACCGTGCAGCGCTCGATGGTGGGGTCGGCGCCCTTGGTGACGATCACGCCCGTCTGGGTGGCGTCCACGGTGCAGTTGTTGAGCGTGCCGCCGCTGCCGTGGTCGCGGAACCACGCGCCCGTGGCCGCGTCCCGGATCCGGCAGTCGTCGAGCTGCGCGGTGGCGCCGTCGCTCACCGACACGGCCGTGTTGCGCACTTGGGAGATGTCGCTGTCGACGACGTCCGCGCGGGAGCCCCGGTCCAGCACGAACAGCGCGTCCGGTACGTCGTGCACCCGGCAGGAGTCCAGGACCGCGGTGGCGCCGTCACTGACCCACACCGCCGGATAGTCGCCGGTGCTGTCGAAGATCTCGCACTGGTTGGCGTCCACCCGCGTGCCCGGGTCCCACACCGACAGTCCGTTGCGCCCGAACTTGCTCACCGTCGTCCGGGTCAGCGTGAGCACCGAACGGGAGCGCAGGTCCACCGCGTTCTCCGGGATGTCGTGGATGCGGCAGTCGGCCAGCGTCAGCACCGCGTCCGTGTCGAGCGTCACGCCGTCCGCGGTCGTACGGTGCACATCGCAGTCGGTGAGGTGCGCGGTGGCCCGGCCGGTGATCTGGACGCCGCTGCCGCGCGTCTCGTAGACCTCGCAACCCACCGCCTCCAGCGCGGAGTTCTCGCCGGTGGCGGACAGACCCACACCTGAGGCGTGGTGGACACGGCAGCGCTCCAGGCGCGGGTGGCCGCCGTCGCGGACCGCTACGCCCGCCTGGCCCGCCGAGACGACCTCGCACTCCTCGAACACCCCGCCACCGCCGTCGAGCACGGCGATCCCGATGCCTGCCGGGTTGTCGACCGTGCAGCGCCGCACGGTGGGGCGGGCGCCGCCGCGGACCTCGATGCCGGACGCGGAGCGGGTCACGATCCGAAGATCCGTCAACTCCGGTGCGCCGTCCTCGACGAGGAGCGCGGGCGCGGCCGAGTCCTGGCCCTCGACATGCAGGTCCTGGACGATCGCGGAGGCGCGGACGGTCAACGGCACGCCGTCCAGGGGCGCGATGCGCACCGAGCCGGGCGAACCCTCGGGGCCGCGCAGGGTCACCGACCGCGCCACGACGAGGTTCTCCCGGTAGGTGCCGGGAGCGACGGTGAGCACGTCTCCCTCGGCCGCGGCCTCCAGGGCGGCGGCGAGCGACGCGTACTCACCTGTGCGGCGCCGCCACCGCGATGTACCGGTGTGCGTCACCTGGACCGTGCCCTGTGCCATGGCGCTGCTGTGCCCCCACCTCGTGGTATGCGGGTTGATGCCGAAGCCTTCGCCGGTCCACCGTAGCGTGCGGGCGGGCGGTGGGTTGACCAGAGCCGGAAGGCGGTCAGCTGCCGGTGCCGGTCCTGCCCCAGTCCGGACCCGCCCGCTCCCATGCCCGGTCCCAACGGGCGTACCTGCGGCGGACCATGCGCCACAGGACGAAGCGTCTGCCGCTGTCGACGAGCCCGGCGGTCAGCAGTGCCGCGCCGAGCCCGGCGAGCACGGCGTGGGTGGTCGCCGTGGCCGCGTCCAGCGGGCGGGTGACTATGTGCCCGCTCTGGTCCGTCCAGAGCGTGAAGTGGTCGCCCGCGTGCGGGGTGTTGAGGTTCGCCATGACCGCGCCGTGCTGCGCGCTGCCGTCCGGGGCGGTCCACTCGGCGAGGACGCGGCTGCGGATGTCGCGTGCGGTGGACGAGTCCGGGTCGGGGTCCAGCTCGGCACCCTTCAGCTTCTTGACCACCGTCGCCGTCACGGCGTGCCGGTCCGCGCGCTGCTCCCGCACCGAACGCTGCAGGCTGTCCTGCGCGACCGCGCCGACGAGCGAACCGATCACGGGTGCGGCGACCAGGACCAGCAGCAGGACCGCCAGGGCCAGCCACGCCTCGGCCAGATCGGTCGCGCGACGCAGCGGATTGCGCCGCCAGCGCCACAGACCCCTGATTGCTCCCACCGTCCCGCACCCCCTTCCCGCTCCGTCATAGCTCCGCGCCCCGCCGTTCACCCAAGAGCCCGGGGAAAGAGAGAGCGAAATCACCTCTCCACAGCCCTCTCATGAACTTCTCACGCGATCTCAACGACCGGGCCCACGGGGAGGGTTCCCGCCTCGCGCTCCCGCCGGCGGAACTTCTCCGGACTTCTCCGGCGCGCCGACCGGAACGCCTTCTACGCGCGCACGCGGACCGGATCGCCGACGCGGATCGTGCCGGTCGACCGGGGCACCAGGTTCTGTCCGAAGACGAGCTTGCCGCCGATACGGCGGTGCCGGGCGAGGGTGCGCAGCGGCTCCCTGCCGCGCTCGGCGGTGGACTGGTCGGTGGTGGTCACGACACAGCGCCCGCACTTCTTCGCGACCCGGAAGGCGACCTCGCCGATCGTGACCTCCGACCAGTCGTCCTCGGCCCAGGCCTCGGTGCCCGCGACGACCACACTGGGCCGGAACCGGTTCATGGGCAGCGGCCCCTCGGCGGGGTGATCGCCTTGCGCGACAAGGGAGTTGAGGGCGTCGAGGGAGGCCTGCGAGGTCAGCAGCAGCGGGTAGCCGTCGGCGAAGCTGACGGTCTCACCGGGCAGCGCGTACGCGGGGTCGACGGGTCTGCGCGCGGCGGGGTCGTCCATGTGGACGAGCCGTACGCCGAAGCCCAGATAGTCGGCGCACCACCTGTGCGTGGCGTCCCGCGCGGGCACCGCGTCGACCTTCGTGCCGAAGATCTCCATCGGCACGGTGGTATCCGGCTCCGGGACGGGCACGGTCAACGGCTCACGGCCGGGTGCGGACAGACGAATGCCGCCGCCGGGCAGAAGCTCGGCGGCGGCCAGTGCGAGACGCGGGTGCTCGCGTTGCGTGACGACCTTTCCCCCGTCGTCGATCAGCGCCCAGCGTCGGTCCCCGGCCAGTCCCCAAGGCTCCACGAGAGCCTCCCGGGGCGAGAAGCCCCGGCACGCCTTGACCGGATGAACATGGATCGACCGCAGCTCCGCATTCCCCATCGCTCCATCGTGCCAGCAGGCACTGACAACGCAGGGTGAGGATCAGTAACCGCGGTACTGCTGCTGGTTGTTGTACGGGTCCTGCTGCTGGTACTGCGCCGGGCGGGGAGCCGCCGGACGCATCGCCTCGTAGCCGGCCGGGGCCGCCATCGGGCGCGGCTGTTGCTGCTGCGGGTAACCGCGCGGCGGGGCCTGCTGCGGGATGTAGGCGGCGGGCGCCTGCTGGAGCGGGGCGGGCTGCTGCGCCTGCGGATAGCCGTAGGAAGCCTGCGAGGGTCCCGCCGGGAGGGCGGGGAGCGCCGACGGCAGCGCCGGAAGGTTGCTCCCCGGCATGTCGTACGCGGCGGGTACCCGGATCGGGGCGATCTGCGGGGTGCCGCGCTCGGCCACGAGGGAGTCGTAGATCGGGGTGTCCGGGAAGGAGGCGGAGTAGTAGCCGCCGCCATAAGAGGAGCGGGGGGAGGTCATGGCACATAAGTTAAGCCCACGATGTGCTGGTTGGGGAGACCGATTAGAGGGTTGTTTTCCGTGTCGGTGGCGGCACGGGATCCCCAATGCGAGCGAACTTGCCAAAAAAGGGCATCGACCAGTGTTCGGATCGGGTAAAAGCCTAGTTCCCGCCGGGTTACCAGCGGTTGACCAACGGTGTCGGCACACCTCTCGGGAGCGGTTCGGCGCCCCGGGGAATAGGTTGTGCGGGTAGACACCCGTAGGGCTGCCGGGGTGCGTCCTGGCACGGTGACACGTGATGGGGGCAGGCATGTCAATGCCGAAAGGGTCGAATGTTCCGGTGCCGACGACGGCACTGCGCGTCGAGTTGGGCTGGCGCTCGGGACCCGGCGTCCCCGACGCGGACGCCTCGGCCCTGCTGCTGGTCGACGGCAAGGTCCGCTCCGACGGCGACTTCGTCTTCTACAACCAGCCGGCGCATGTCTCCGGCGCGGTCCGCCACGAGGGCAAGGGCGGCACGGGCGGGCAGGTGACCGACACCCTGCTCGTCGACCTCGCGCGCGTGGAGCCCGCCGTCGACCGCGTCGTCCTCGCCGCCTCGGCCGACGGCGGAACGTTCGGCCGCGTCCCCGGCCTGTACATCGAGGTCCGGGACGCGGCGCGGAACACCGCGGTCGCCCGCTTCGACAGCACCGGCGCGACGGTCGAGACAGCCTTCGTGCTCGGCGAGTTCTACCGTCGTCAGGGCGCCTGGAAGTTCCGGGCCGTGGGCCAGGGCTACGACAGCGGACTCGGAGGCCTGGCCACCGACTTCGGCATCACCGTGGACGAGCCGCAGCAGTCGGCACCCGCCGCGACCATGCCACCGCCGTCCGGACCGCCGGTGCACCTGCCGCCGCCCTCCGGGGCACCCGTGAACCTGCCGCCGCCTGTCCAGCCGCCCGTGACCATGCCTCCGCCCCCGGTCGCGCCCCCGGTGGGCCCGCCCCCGTCGGCGACCCCTGTGCGGCTCTCCAAGGTGACGCTCACCAAGGCGGCCCCCTCGGTCTCCCTGACCAAGCAGGGCGGCACCTCGGGCGCCCTGCGCGTGAACCTCAACTGGGAGGTGCGCAAGCAGTTCTCGGGCTGGGGCAGCAAGCGCGGACGGGCGGTCGCGATGCACGCGGACCTCGACCTCGACCTGTGCGCCCTCTACGAACTCGCCGACGGCCGCAAGGGTGTCGTCCAGGCCCTCGGCAACGCGTTCGGCTCCCTGCAACAACCCCCGTACATCCACCTCGACGGCGACGACCGCACCGGCGCCTCGGCGAGCGGCGAGAACCTCACCGTCAACCTCGACCACCTCAGGGACTTCCGGCGGATCCTGGTCTTCGTCACCATCTACGAGGGCGCCCGTTCCTTCGCCGACCTGCACGCCACGGTCACCCTCCAGCCGCAGCACGGCGCCGCGATCGACTTCTCGCTCGACGAGTGCACCGTGCCCTCCACGGTGTGCGCGCTCGCCCTGATCACCAACACAGGGGGCGACCTCGTCGTCCAGCGAGAGGCCCGTTACCTCGTCCCGGACCGCGGGGTGAGCCCGCAGCGGACCGTCGACCGCGTCTACGGGTGGGGCATGAACTGGACCCCGGGTCGCAAGTGACCGCTCAGCTCTCCTCGCCGACGACGGCGTCCGGACGCGCATAGGTGCGGCCCTTCCAGGCCGCACCGCGTCCCCTGTAGTGCTGCACCGCGGAATCGACGGTCATCAGGAGGTACAGAAACGCGGTGAACGGCAACAGGGGAGCGAGCCGGAGCGGCTGCCCGTAGTAGCGGAGCATCGGAACGTACGTCCCTGTCATCACCAGCCACGCGAGCCCGCCGAGCGCCGCGGTCGCCGCACTCCCCGCGGCCAGCCCCGCCAACAGGGCCACCGGGGGCACCAGATACACGAGAGCCAGCCCGATCACGGTGCCCAGGAGGAGCAGCGGGTTGTGCCGCAGCTGCGCGTACGCGCTGCGCGAGACCATGCTCCACAGGTCGTGCAGCCGGGGGTACGGACGCACGCTGTCGACACGCTCGGCGAGCCCCAGCCAGATGTGGCCGCCGCCTCCCTTGACGGCCCGGGCGAGCGCCACGTCGTCGATCACCGCGTGCCGGATGGCGTCCGGGATACGCGCCCGCTCGGCCGCGTCGGCGCGCAGCAGGACGCAGCCGCCCGCCGCGGCGGCCGTACGGGAACCCTTCCGGCCGATCCGGCGGAACGGATACAGCTGCGCGAAGAAGTAGACGAACGCCGGCACCACGAGCCGCTCCCACAGGCTCTCCACGCGCAGCCGCGCCATCAGCGACACGGCGTCGAAGCCGCCGGTGCGCGCCGCCGCCACCAACTCCCGCAGGCTGTCCGGGGCATGCGCGATGTCCGCGTCCGTCAGCAGCAGGTACTTGGGGCCACGCGCGCGTGCCAGACCGACTCCGTGCCGTACGGCCCACAGCTTGCCCGTCCAGCCCGGAGGCGGTTCGCCGGGGGAGTCCACGGTCAGCGGCAGACCGCCGTGCCGGGACGCCAGTTCACGGGCGAGGTCGCCCGTGCCGTCCGAACTGCCGTCGTCCACAAGGAAGATCTCCGCCCGCCCGGGATAGTCCTGGGCGAGGAGCGAGGGCAGGCTGTCGGGCAGGACGGCGGCCTCGTCGCGGGCCGGGACGACCACACAGACCGACGGCCAGTCGTCCGGGTCGGCACGGGCCGGAAGCCTGATGTCGGTCCGCCAGAAGAAGCCCTGACAGCACAGCAGCCACAGCCAGGCGGCGAGTGATCCGGCGGCGATCCAGACGAAGGCGCTCACGGGCGCAGTCTGCCCCACGGGACGGGGTCCGCAGAGGCCATCGTCTATCGTGGCCGGGTGAAGATCGCGCTGATGGACTCCGGAATCGGCCTTCTGGCGGCCACCGCCGCGGTACGACGGGTGCGCCCCGACGCGGACCTGGTGCTCTCCCTCGACCCCGACGGCATGCCCTGGGGACCGAGGACGCCGGAAGATCTCACGCAGCGCGCGCTGGCCGTCGCCGAGGCCGCCGCCGCGCACCGGCCCGACGCCCTGATCGTCGGCTGCAACACGGCGACCGTGCACGCACTGACAGCCCTGCGCGAGCGCCTGGAGCCCGGCATCCCGGTCATCGGCACGGTCCCGGCGATCAAGCCGGCCGCCGCCGGTGGCACCTCCTTCGCGATCTGGGCGACGCCCGCCACCACCGGCAGCCCGTACCAGCGCGGGCTCATCGCGGACTTCGCCGACGGTGTCCCGGTCACCGAGGTCCCGTGCTGGGGACTGGCCGAAGCCGTGGAGCACGGTGACGAGGCGGCCATCGCGGCTGCCGTCGCCGCAGCGGCCGAGCTGACCCCCGACGATGTAACGACCGTCGTCCTGGGCTGCACCCATTACGAACTGGTCGCCGAGCGCATCCGCGCCGCCGTGCAGCGCCCCGACCGACCGCCGCTCGTCCTGCACGGCTCCGCCGACGCGGTGGCCGCCCAGGCGCTGCGCCGGATCGGTGCGCGGCCGGCCCCCGACGCGGCGGCCGACGGCACCCTCACGGTGATCCTGAACGGCCGTGAGGGCGAGCTGCCCGCCGCGGCCTCGACCTACGCCGAGGGCCGACTCCTGCGGTCCGTGGCCCCCGCCCACTGAGCACCGGCGACCGCCCGACGCCGTACCGGCGCCCACATCCTTCGCGCCGCCGCGCAAAACGGTCACCCTCCGCAACGGCGTACCCGCGCAGCGAAACCTGAGTAGTCTCGTAGGCATGAGGGACCACCCCCGCGACGAAATCCTCCCGCAGGCCGAGATCTGGACCGGAAGCGCCACGAACCGTTTCCAGTGGCTGCTGGCGCTCGCCGGTGCCGCCTGCATGGCGCTCGGCATCGAGCTGGCCGTGGACTCCGCCTGGACGTCCGGCATCGCCCCGCTCGCCATGTCCGTCGTCGGGTGCATCGCCGCCGGGCTGCTCATGCTGTTCGGCACCCTCGCCTTCGTGCACGTGGGCCTCAAGGTCGACACGGAGTCCCTCGAAGTGCGCTGCGGCCACATCGGTGTGCCGCGCCGCCGCATCCCCCTCGCCAGCGTCGCGGGCGCGGAGTTCGCCCCGCACGTCACCCCGCGTCAGTGGGGCGGCTGGGGCTACCGCTGGCGGCCCGAGAAGGGCACCGCCGTCGTCGTACGCCGTGGTGAGGGCGTCGTACTGCGGCTGTGGGACGGGCACACGTTCACGATCACCGTGGACAACGCGGAGGCGGCCGTACGGATCATCACGGCCCGGCTGGTGCCGCCCAAGCCCGGCGCGGTGCTCTGACCCCCTCTTCCGCCCGTCACGGGGCCGGACGGTCGCCACGCGCGTGTGCGTCCGGTCCGCTCCGTGAGGCGTCCTCGGCGATCGGGTGGGCGGTCGCCAGCCCGGCCAGGAAACCCGCGCCGACCGACACCGAGGTGAAGCTCAGCGCGTTGCCGACCGAGGCGACGAGCGCGAGCCCCGTCAGCGCGGCGGCCGCGGTGAGCGCGATCGGGGTAGACCGCGTGGTGCGCCACAGCGCGTGCAGGATCCAGCCGTAGGCCGCCGCCAGCAGGAGCACGCCGACGATTCCCTGCTCGGCCGCCAGCTGGAGCGGCGCGGAGTGCGGCTTGCCGTCCGGCAGCAGCGCCTCGGCCGCCGCACTGCTCAGTTCACCGAAGCGCCCGGGGCCCACTCCGGTGGAGGAGTCCTGGTGCGCCATGTGCAGGGCGTCCTGCCACAGCTGGATCCGGTGCGGGGTCAGCTGGCCCTCCAGGGCGGCGGTCAGCCCGCCCGGGAGCACGTCTCCGGCCAGGGCCCAGGTCACGCCGGTCACCAGCACCGTGGCCAGGCCCAGGCCCGCGATGCCCGGGCCGCGGCGCCGCAGCCGTCCCGCCGCGACCGAACACAGCAGGACCGCCGTGCACAGGACGAATCCCTCGCTCGACCCGATGACGGCCGCGGTGACGGTGATCCCGGCCGCGAGCAGCCCCAGCGCGAGCCGCAGGGCCGGTGCCGGGGCGGCCCAGGCCGCGCAGCACGCCGAACCCGCTGCCAGGGTCAGCAGGGCCGCGCTCGCCCCGGCGTGACCGAGCGGGACGACGAACTGGGGACCCGGTGCGAGATGCGGTTCGGCCAGCGCCAGACCCAGTCCGGCCAGTGCCCCCGCACAGGGAGCGGCGACCGGCACGAGCGCCCCGGAGATCCGCCCCGACGCGTAACCGGCGGCCACCGCGAGGACCGCGAGCAGCACCCCCTCGGGCCTGCCGTCGTGCAGCGCGGCGCTGATCAGCGACCACGCGGCACATGAACCGAGCACGACGATGCCCGCCGCATCCGAAACGTTTCGTCTTTCACTGTCGGCGTCCGGACCGGTCGCCGACGCCATCCCCGTGGAACTCACCCCGCCGCCCCCTGAACCAGGCCGCCCCCGACCCGTGACCGGCCCCCGACCGTCCTGGCCTGGACCGACCGTGCGACAGGGGCTCCGGCTCACCGTAACGGCTGATGACCGATTTGTGGACGAGTTGCGCAGGAACGGTGCGGTTGCGTCCCTGTTCAGTGCCCTGCGCCGCCGTCCGGACCGCGCTGTCGGCTCCAAGGTCGACGGCCGTACACTCCCGGAGTGACCGTCACCGCAACTTCCGTGGACGAGTCGGACCAGCTGGAGCCCGAGGCCGCGCCCGGATCGCGCCTCGCCCGCCTCGTCCGTCTGGTCCCGGCCGCCGTAGCCGCTCTTTCCGGAGTGCTGCTCTACGTCAGTTTCCCGCCGCGCACCCTGTGGTGGCTGGCGCTGCCCGCGTTCGCCTGCTTCGGGTGGGTGCTGCGGGGCCGCAGCTGGAAGGCAGGACTCGGCCTGGGCTACCTCTTCGGCCTCGGATTCCTGCTGCCGCTGCTGGTGTGGACCGGCGTGGAGGTCGGCCCGGGGCCCTGGATCGCCCTGGTCGCGGTCGAGGCGATCTTCGTCGCGCTGGTCGGCGCGGGCATCACCGTGGTCTCGAAGCTTCCCGCCTGGCCGCTGTGGGCGGCGACGCTGTGGATCGCCGGTGAGGCGGTACGCGCGCGTGTCCCCTTCCACGGCTTCCCCTGGGGCAAGATCGCCTTCGGCCAGGCGGACGGCGTCTTCCTGCCGCTCGCCGCGGTGGGCGGCACCCCGGTCCTCGGCTTCGCCGTCGTCCTGTGCGGCTTCGGCCTCTACGAGATCGTGCGCCTGGTCCTGGAGACCAGGCGGACCCGTGTCGTACGACGGTCCGCCGCGACCGTGGCCCTGCTGAGCGTCGCCGTACCCGTGGTGGGCGCGCTGGCCGCGCGGGGCCTGGTCAGCGACAAGGCCGAGGACGGCACCACGACCGTCGCGGTCATCCAGGGCAACGTCCCGCGCGCGGGGCTGGAGTTCAACGCCCAGCGGCGTGCCGTGCTCGACTACCACGTCAAGGAGACCCTGCGGCTGGCCGCGAAGGTCAAGGCGGGCAAGGTCGCGAAGCCGGACGTCGTCCTGTGGCCGGAGAACTCCTCCGACGTCGACCCCTTCGCCGACGCGCAGGCGTACACCGACATCGACGAGGCGGCCAAGGCGATCGGCGCGCCCATCTCGGTCGGCGGTGTCGTCGAACGCGACGGCAAGCTCTACAACGAACAGATCCTCTGGGACCCGGTGAAGGGCCCGACCGACACCTACGACAAGCGGCAGATCCAGCCCTTCGGGGAGTACCTGCCGATGCGCTCGCTCCTGGGGGCGATCAACAAGAACTGGACCACCATGGTCCGCCAGGACTTCAGCAGGGGCACCAAGCCGGGCGTCTTCACCATGAACGGCGCCAAAGTCGGCCTGGTCACCTGCTACGAGGCCGCCTTCGACTGGGCCGTGCGCTCCGAGGTCACCGACGGCGCCCAGCTGATCTCCGTGCCCAGCAACAACGCGACCTTCGACCGCAGCGAGATGACCTACCAGCAGCTCGCCATGTCCCGGGTCCGCGCGGTCGAGCACAGCCGGACCGTCACCGTCCCGGTGACCAGCGGCGTCAGCGCGATCATCATGCCGGACGGGAGGATCACCCAGAAGACCGGCATGTTCGTCGCCGACTCCCTGGTCCAGAAGGTGCCGCTGCGCTCCTCCGAGACCCCGGCCACCAAGCTCGGCATCCTGCCCGAGATGGCCCTGGTGCTCATCGCCGTCGGCGGCCTCGGCTGGGCGGTCGCCGCCGGTGTGCGCGGGCGGCGCGCGGGCGGCGTGTAGCCGTACGCCTGCGGTACGCCCGCCGTGCGCGCGGCAGTTCGTGGAGTGGCCATGGAACGTCCCGTTAGGGTCGGACCATGGCTACTCCTGATTTCATCCGTACGATCCGGGCCTCGGCCGGGCATCAACTGCTGTGGCTTCCCGGGGTCAGCGCCGTCGTCTTCGACGACGCGGGACGTGTCCTGCTGGGCAAGCGGGCGGACAACCACGAGTGGGCACTGCCCTCCGGCATTCCCGAGCCGGGCGAGCAGCCCGCCGTCTGCGCGGTGCGCGAGGTGTTCGAGGAGACGGCCGTCGAGTGCGTCGCGGAACGGGTCGTCATGGTCCAGGCCGGGGGACCGCTCAGCTATCCCAACGGCGACGTCTGCCAGTTCATGGACATCACGATGCAGTGCCGGGCGGTCGGCGGTGCGGCGGCCGTGAACGACGACGAGTCGCTGGAGGTCGGCTGGTTCGAGCTGGACGCGCTGCCCGAGCTGAGCGATCACCAGATGGCCCGGATCAAGCAGACCCTGGCTGACGCACCCACATGGTTCGACACCACGAGTACTGACTGAAGTATGTGGGCTGCCCATATGTGGTGAGGCAGGGGCGCTGTCTAGGCTCGCCCCATGACCACGCCCACCGCCCTCCCGGGGCCCCACCCCGACCTCGTCGATCTCCTCGACCTCAGCGGCCGAACCGCCCTCGTCACCGGCGCCGCCGGAGGCATCGGCAGCGCCTGCACCCTGCGGCTCGCGGCAGCCGGGGCGAAGGTCAGAGCCGTCGACGTGGACGCCCTGGGACTGGCAGTCCTCGCCGAACGGGCACGGGACCTCGCGGGCACCGTCGAGCCGCACGAACTCGACCTCACCGACCTGGACGCCGCCGAGCGCGCCGCCGCCGGCACGGACGTCCTGGTGAACAACGCGGGGCTCCAACTGGTCCGCCCCATCGAGGAGTTCCCGCCCGACGTCTTCCACACGGTCCTCACGGTGATGCTGGAGGCGCCCTTCCGCCTCATCCGCGGCGCCCTGCCCCACATGTACGGGCAGGGCTGGGGCCGCATCGTCAACGTGTCCTCCGTCCACGGACTGCGCGCCTCCGCCTTCAAGTCCGCGTACGTGGCCGCCAAACACGGTCTGGAGGGACTCTCCAAGACCGCCGCCCTCGAAGGCGCACCCCATGGCGTCACCTCGAACTGTGTGAACCCCGCCTATGTGCGCACCCCACTGGTCGAACGCCAACTCGCCGACCAGGCACAGGCACACGGCATCCCCGAGGAACGCGTGCTGAGCGAGGTCCTCCTCCAGGACAGCGCGGTCAAACGGCTCATCGAACCGGAGGAGGTCGCCGAGGCCGTGGCCTATCTGTGCGGCCCGCACGCGTCCTTCGTCACCGGCACCTCGCTGGTGCTGGACGGCGGCTGGACCGCACACTGAGAGACCCCGTGCGGGGCCGGCGCCGAGTTATCCACAGGCCGGACCGGCCGGCCCGGCGATGGGTGATCCTGTGAGCATGTCCAGCGATCACGTGCAGTCCGCCGAGCGTTCCGCCACCGCCACCGGTGCCGCAGCGCGACCGAGCAGTGCCGAGGCGCCGTTCCTGGAGCTGCTCGCCCGGGGCGCCTCCGCCGACGCCTACGAGCAGCCCGTGCCGCTCGCCCGCGCCGAGGGCAGAGCGGCCGGAGTGATCGCCGGGCTCGAACACGCCAAGACCCTCGCGCTGCGCGTGCGCGCGGAGCTGGAGGGACGCCGACGGCGCGAGGCCGAGCTGTCCGCGCTCTTCGAGACGGCCCATGACCTCGCGAACCTGCGCGACCTGGACGCCGTACTGCGGGCGATCGTCCAGCGCGCCCGCTCGCTGCTCGGCACCGACGTGGCCTACCTCAGCCTGAACGACCCGGACAGGGGCGACACATACATGCGGGTCACCGAGGGCTCGGTCGCGGCCCGCTTCCAGCAGCTGCGGCTGGGCATGGGGGAGGGGCTCGGCGGACTCGTGGCCCAGACCGCACGGCCGTACGTCACCGACGACTACTTCAAGGACGAGCGCTTCCGGCACACCGGCACCATCGACTCCGGCGTACGGGACGAGGGGCTGGTGGCGATCCTGGGCGTGCCGCTGATGCTCGGGCACCGGGTGATCGGGGTGCTGTTCGCGGCGGACCGGCGGGCCCGGGTCTTCGAGCGGGAACAGATCGCGCTGCTCGGCTCCTTCGCCGCCCTCGCGGCGGCCGCCATCGACACCGCGCGCCTGCTCACCGAGACCCGTTCCGCCCTCGCCGACCTGGAGCGCGCCAACGAGATCATCCGGGACCGCAGCGCTGTCATCGAGCGCGCCTCCGACATCCACGACCGGCTCTCCGCACTCGTCCTGCGCGGCGGCGGGGTGTCCGACGTCGCTGCCGCGGTCTCCCAAGTCCTCGACGGAGTCGTGGAGTTCACCGAGACCGACACCGCGCCCACGAAGGCACTGGAGGCATCCCGCGTCGAGGGACACGCGGTACGGCACCGGGACGACTGGGTCGCCGCGGTGTCGGCCGGCGGCGAACTGCTCGGCGCGCTGGTGCTGCGGGGCCGACCCGGTCTCGACCCCGTCGACCAGCGCACCCTGGAGCGCGCCGCCACGGTCACTTCCCTCCTGCTGCTCGCCCGGCGCTCCGCCGCCGAGGCCGAACAGCGGGTGAGAGGCGAGCTGTTGGACGACCTGCTCGACGCCCGCGACCGTGACCCACGCCTGCTGCGGGAGCGCGCGGCCCGGCTGCACGCCGACCTGGACGCCACCCATGTCGTCCTCGCCGCCGGGCTCGACCGCACGGCGGCCGACGCCGACGAGGAGGCCGCCGCCCGCAGACGCCTGTGGTCCGTCGCCTCACATCTCGCCGGCACCCGGCAGGGACTGGCCGCGGCCCGCGACGGCGGCACCGTCCTGCTGCTTCCCCTCACCCCCGGCGACACCGCCACCGACCTGGCCCGCCGCACCGCAGCCCACCTGGCGGCGGCGGTCCACGAAGAGGTCACCGTCGGCGCCTCCGCCCCCGTCGAGACACCCGCGGCCCGGCCCGACGCCCTGGTCACCGCCTACGCGGAGGGCCGCCGCTGCCTCGACACCCTGCGCCTGCTCGGCCGTACCGGAGACGGTGCCGCCGCCCAGGACTTGGGCTTCCTCGGGCTGCTCCTGGCCGGGGACCGGGACATCGGCGGCTTCGTCGAGCGGACCATCGGGCAGGTCGTGCGCTACGACGAGCGGCGCGGTACGGATCTGCTGCGCACGCTGGACGCCTACTTCGCCTGTGGGATGAGCCCGGCCCGGACCAAGGACGACCTGCACGTCCACGTGAACACCGTCGCCCAGCGACTGGAGCGTGTGGGCCGGCTCCTGGGTGAGGACTGGCAGGAACCGGCCCGTGTGCTGGAGCTTCAACTCGCTTTGAGACTAAGGCGATTGGCGGCTCCGGTGCGGCGGTGATCCGGGTGCGTGCGGAGGCCGGCCGGGCTTCGGGACGGCAGCGGGGTCACTGCTCCGCCGGAGCGCCGGGTGAGGGGGTTCGGCCGCGGAGGAGGGTGGCGAGGGCCAGGAGCGCGGAGCACAGGGCGGCGGTACCGCAGACGACGAAGCCGATCGAGTAGCCGTGGCCGAGGGCGTCCAGGGCGAGGGGATGCAGGTCGGCCAGTTTCGGGGAGGCCGCCGAGGCACCGTTCACCCCGAGAGGGCCGCCTTCTTCCAGTACGGCCGTGCCCGCGCCCTTCAGCGCCTGCGGCAGGGCGGAGTCGTGCAGGGAGTCGGAGAAGCTGTCGGCGGCGCGGCTGAGGGCGACGGCTCCGATGACGGCGGGGCCGAGGGTGAAGCCGAAGTCCCGGAGCAGGTTGGTGGTGGCGCTCGCCATGCCGGCCAGATGGGTCGGCACGGTGTTGACGGCAGTCGCGGTGATCGACGAGACGGTGACGGAGAAGCCCAGGCCGACCAGGCCGAGTGGCACGATCAGGGAGGTGAAGGCGGTGTCGGTGATCGGCAGGGTGGCCGCCCAGTAGTCGCCCGCGGCCATCAATAGCAGCCCTGTGCCCAGGAGCAGCCCGGGTGTGACCGTGCGCAGGAGCCGTTCCGTGAGCGGCAGCATCACCAGGGTGATGCCGTTGAGCAGGACGAAGGCCAGGGCCGTGCGCATCGGCGCCTGGTCCTGGACGGGTCCGAGCCGGATGCTGACGGAGTAGGCGGTGCCGAGGAAGGCGAACATACCGACCACGGCCACGACCGAGGCGACCGCGAAAGCGCGGTTGCGGAACAGGTCCAAGCGCAGGAGTGGGGACTTGGCGCGTTTCTCGGCCACGACGAAGGCGCCGAGGAACACGGCCGCCAGGACGAACGCGATGACGATCGAGGGGGAGGCCCAGCCGTCGGTCGGGCCCTGGATGATGGCGTAGAGCAGGGCGAACAGGCCGAGGCCGATGGTCAGCTGGCCCGCGAGGTCGAGTGAACGGCCCTCGGGCGCGCTGGAGTTGGTGGCGAACAGGGCGCTGACGGCGACGCTGGCCGCGGCGATGACGGTGACCACGACGAAGGACCAGCGCCAGGAGCCGTAGGTGGCGGTGACGCCGCCGAGCAGCGGGGCGATGAATCCGCCGGTGGAGAGGAAGGCGGCCCACAGCGCGATGACCCGGGCGCGTTGTGCGGGAGAAGTGGTGCCGGCGGCCAGGATCGCCAGCGAGGTCGGGAACAGGGCGGCGGCGCCGAGGCCTGCCAGGGCCTGTCCGGTCCAGAGCTGGTGGACGCCGGAGGAGGTGGCGCTGACCAGTTCGCCCACGGCGAGCAGCGAGGCGCCGCCGACCAGCAGCCGTTTGCGGCCGAAGAGGTCGCCGAGCAGGCCGAAGGTCAGCTCCAGGACGGCGACCGGGAGCAGGAACGCGTCGGAGATCCAAGTGAGTTGGGAGCCGACCGGGTGCAGATCGGACTGGAACACACCGTTGAGGGTGGCCGGTATGGCCAGCCCTATCTGGGCCAGGCAGACGGCGAGGAGACCGGCGACCAGGGTGCCGGTGGTCAGACCCGGGCCAGTGGCTGTTCTGGTGGAGGGTTCGGTCGTCATGGACACGGGGGCTCCTGGGAGGGCGCGGGGTGCGTATGGGGAGGGAGAGGGGTGCGGCAGAAGAGGGGGAGCTTCTTCGAGGGGGCGGCGAGTGCGGGCGAAGCCGTTCGCCTGGTACGTCAGCGGGTGCCGGTCAGCCGGCTCGGGCGGTAGGCGGTGAAGGCGGCGCCGTCGAGGCCCAAGTCCTCGGCGCTGCGCTGGAGTTGGGTGGCGGACGCGGCGTTGTCCCAGTGGTGGGTGTCCAGGCGGTGTTCCACGGCGTGCAGGCCGGCGACGACTTCGGCCGTGGTGAAGTTGCAGTGGCTCTGGCGGGCGACGTACGCCTGCCGCAGGAGGGCGGAGTCGCCGGCCGCGCGCACGCGGTCGGCGAAGGCCGATTCCTGTTCCACGGGGACGAGTTGGTCGGCCGTGGTGTGGAGGTCCAGGAGCGGCACGGACAGACGCTGGCCTGCGGTCGAGGTCCGCTTCAGACGGGCTGCGGCGGCGGGGTCGGCCGTGATGTCCGCGCCGCGGGTGAGCCGGTTCAGATCGGTGCGCAGGTCGAGGCCGGCATCGCGGTAGAGCGACTCGACCTGCTTGACATGGGCGGACTCGCGCAGCAGACCGGCGTAGTCGACGCCCTTGTTCCAGGATGTGTTGCCGCCCGCCGACTGCTCCACCGACCAGCGTGCCGGAACGATGAACGAGAGCAGGCCCGCGGCCAGCCAGGCGTACTGCTGTGCCTCCTGGCCCGCGAAGTCTCCCCGCGCGGGCGGTAGTTGACCGGGAGCCCAGTCGGCCAGGTTGAGGTAGGCGGCGGCCAGGGCGATACGGGCGCGGCCCGCCGGAGTCCGCTGCGCCGTGTCCACGGCCTTGGTGAGCCGGTCGGCGAGGGCGGCGGCGTCGGCCTGGTTGTCGAGGTTGACCAGGCCGTCTGCGTCGGCGGGGTCGAAGAAGGTGGTCAGGGTGTACTCGGCGTCCAGCTGGTAGTTGTCCAGGTCGACGCCGCCGGCGACCAGACCGCACAGGCCGAGCGCCCCGTCGACGCGGCCCGCGCCGTCGCGGGCTATCCGGGCGTTGACGAGTCCGCCCATGGACTGGCCCACCGAGATGACGCGGGTGGGGGTGCCGACCTGGCGGCGGAAGGCGCTGAGCGCGGCGAACTGGTCGCGCTCGGCCGATTCCAGCGCCCACATCGAGCCGTTGGGGTCGTAGGAGGAACCGGCGAGGGCGTAACCGGCGGCCAATAGGGCCTTGCTCACGGCGGGCGAAGGGGAATCGGCGGCGGTGGTCGGCCCGAAGCCGTGGCTGAACAGCAGCAGGGTGCCGTTCCACTGCTCGGGTGTGTCCGCGATCCAGGTGGCGCCGTCGGCCAGCGTGCCGGAGTGGTGGCCGGCCGCGGTGGTCGCGTGGGCGCCGCTCACCGGGCCGAGGAGGGCGGTCGCGAGCGCGGTCGCGCAGGCGGCGGCGAGGGTCGAGAGACGGGGTCGGGGCATGGCGGCGGCTTCGCGGGTCGAGTGGGGACCGAGTGGGGGAGCGTGCTGAACGAGCGGTGCGAATGTAGGGCTCGTTTTAATCGCCGTCAATAGAGTGACCAATAATGAGGTGGACGGATCCGCCTGTGGACGCACGGGGGCCGGGCGCGGACCCGAAGGGGCGATGGACGCGGTTGTGAGCCATGGGGGTCGCGGGGATCCCCGTGTGGATCAGTCCAGGGTCAGGGTGTCCAGCAGGCGTCCGGCCGCGCGGGCCGCCGGGCGGTCCCAGCGGCTGGCCAGGCCGCGGAAGACGGTCTCCGCCTGGGCGGCCGGCCAGTCCGCGGGGAGGTGTTCGGCGGGCAGGTGCGGGTCCCGTCGAACCAGGTCCAACCAGTCGGTGTGCAGCAGGAGTTGACCCGCGAGGTCGTCGCCGGAGGCCGCGGCGGGCAGAGGGTCGGTGCGGTCCCAGCGGTCCAGGAACGCCCGGTACCGCGCGCCGATGGCCGGCACGTCGAAGGCCTGTTCCAGCACCTCGCGGACGTCGGTCGGTGACTCGACCTCCGCCCGGAACACCCGCAGATACGGTTCCAGGCCGAGCCCCGCCACCATCTCGCGGACGTCCACGGGCGCCGGGGCCACCCAGAGGCCGTTCTGCAGGGGGCCGAAGCCCGCCCAGATCAGGCGGGAGCGCAGGTCGTGCCGTTCACGGCTCCACGCCTCGGGCAGGGAGAAGCCGACCATCGTCCAGCGGCCGTCCCAGTCCCGGTTCACCGCGCCGGTGCGCCAGATGCGGTCCTTGCCGTCCGTCAGTACCTGCACGGCGTGCGGTGTCAGCGCGAAGTACGTCTTCCGGCCCTGGCGGCGGCGCTCCAGCAGATCGCGTTTGACCATGCGGTTCAGGGTCGTTCGTACGGCTTCCTCGGTGCTCCCGACCCTTCCGAGCGCGGCGATCACGCTTCCCGACGACACGGCGACGGGCCGCCCCAGCACGTGGACGCCGAGGAAGGTCAGCATCAGGGACTGGGTGCGCGGCTCGGGACCGCTCTCGGCGGCGGGTCCGGCGGCGACGTCGACAGTGGTCACGGGCACAGCGTAGGCCTGGGGCGGGCGTGTGGTGCCGATGTTTCGTGAACTGGGTCAATCATGTGATGCCAATCAGGAATCTGGCGAATGACGACACCGGATGCTCCGCCAGCCCGCCAGCCCGCCAGCCCGCCAGCCCGCCAGCCCGCGTCGCTTAGAACGCGAACGCCTCCGTGAGTCGCAGCGTGTAGCCGTCCTCCTCCATCAGGACGACCGTGACGCCGAACGGGGACGGGTGGTCGAGATCGAGCGGTGTGAAGGAGTAGTCGACGGCGGCCTGGACGGGTGCCGGCAGGGCCCCACCGGGCTGGGGAGCCGAAGGCGGCTGCCAGGTCGGTTCGGCCGATGACGCGTCCTCGGCGTAGGGGAACTGGTGGAGCGTGTGGCCGTCCTTCGTGGCGTGCACCATGTTCAGGCAGGGCGACGGGCCGTCGGCGGGCAGTTCGCAGGCGGTGGCGACGTCGTGGCTCTCCCAGGCCAGGACGATCTCGTCCGCGCTCGCCGCCGCCGCGATGTTCGAGAGCGAGGCGATCGCGGTGAGCGCGTCCTCGGCGTTCTTCGCGGGGCGCTGCCAGATCAGGCCGACCAGCTGACCGCGCACGAGCGGCATGATCACCGGGCGGGGTACGGCACCCTCGCTGAGACCCGCGACGTACGCGCTCTTCATCGACTCCGTCAGCGCGTCGAACGTACGCGTGTCCATGAACTCCCCATCCGCAGCGGCTGTGTGGGGATCCATTCTGCCCTCGGCGCGGAGTGCCGGAAGCCGCCCCCGGACAGGAAAGAGACCCCGGCTGGACGGGGGAGACCAGCCGGGGCCGTAAGCGGTGACAGCGGAGGGCGGTCGCCTCTCGGCGAGTGGCTCCATGGGGCTTCAGCCGAACGATCTTCCCCATGGGCTATAGGTGAGGCCCGGGGACACTGTCCCCTCCGCAGCCACGTAAGCAACAACGGGCGACCACCGCCGATTGTTCCCGCCGGCACCCGGCCCACCGGTGTGAGCTGCGGAACATCCCCCCGCCGAATCCCTTCGCCGCATCACACCGCCTCGGGCGGCATCACACCGCCTCAGTCGACGTACTCCGCCACCAGGCTCGCAAATTCGTCCGGAGTGGCGAGCCGGACCCCGAGGCTTTCCGCCTTGGCCCGCTTCGACCCCGCGTTCTCCCCGGCCACGACCAGGGTCGTCTTCTTGGAGACGCTCGACGAGGAACGGCCGCCGGCGCGCTCGATGAGTTCGTTCATCTGGTTGCGGCTGAGCTTCTCCAGCGGGCCGGTCATCGCGCCGGTGACGACCACCGTCATCCCGGCCAGCGGCCCGGCACCGGTCGGGTCGGCGGCTTCCGTGGCCTCGGCTCCGGCGTCGTCCGCCGCGGGCGCGGGCGGGGTCGCTCCAGGCTCGGTCATGTTGACCCCGGCGGCGGCGAGCCGGTCGATGAGCGGGGCGAGATCGGCCAGTTCGGCGACGATCGAGGGAGCCTTCTCCGTGCCGATGCCGTCGACCCGCTGGATCGCCTCCGCGTCGGCGGCGCGGAGCGCGTCCATGGTCGCGAAGTACCGCGCGATACGGCGGGACATGGAGCGTCCGGTGCCGCGCACCCCGAGCGCGCACAGCACCCGGGAGAGCGGCTGGCCCTTGGCCGCTGTGATCGCGGCCAGGAGGTTGTCGGTGCTGGTCTCGCCCATCCGCTCCAGGCCCAGGAGCTGTTCACGGGTGAGGGCGAACAGGTCGGCGAGATCGGCCACCAGGCCGGCCTCGACGAGCTGGACGACGCGGGTGTGGCCCAGGCCCTCGATGTCGAGCTGGTCACGGCCGGCGGCGTAGGAGAGGGCGGCGACCAGGTGGCAGTTGCGGCCCTGCTCGCAGCGCCAGCGCAGTTCGCTGGTGTCGATGCCGGAGCCGCAGCGCGGGCACGCCTCGGGGAACAGGATGGGCTGTTCCTCGCCGGTGCGCAGATGTGCGACCGGCGCCTCGATGCGGGGGATCACGTCACCGGCGCGATGGACCATGACGTGGTCGCCCAGGCGCAGGTCGCGGCGGGTGATGTCACCGGGGTTGTGGAGCGTCGCGTAGGTGATGGTGGCGCCGTCGATCTCGACCGGCTCCAGGACGGCGCGCGGGGCGATGATGCCGGTGCGGCCCACGTTCCACTCGACCTCCAGCAGCCGGGTGATCTTCTCCACGGCGGGCAGCTTGTAGGCGATCGCCCAGCGCGGGGCCCGCGACCCCGATCCGGCGGCCTGCTGGTCGGCGGCGAGGTCGGCCTTGATGACGATCCCGTCGATACCGAAGGGCAGGTGGGCCCGCAGCGCGGCGATCTCCTGGACCCGGGTCAGCACCTGCTCGACGGTGTCGGCGGTGATGCCGGGTACGTCGGTGGAGGCGGTGGTGTTGACGCCGTAGGCGGCGGCCTGGGCCATGAGGTCGCTGTGGGCGCTCTCGGCCAGCCGTGCCGCGAGTGCGGGTTCGGTGTCGGGGAGGGGCAGCAGGCCGTAGCCGAAGAACGTCATCGGCACCGTGTAGGCGCGCTCCTTGGCGCGCAGGGTGCCGGCGGAGGCGCCGCGCGGGTTGGCGAACGGCTGGCCGCCGTGCGCGGTGCGGACCTCGTTGCCGTGCTCGAACTGGGCGGTGGTCATGAGGACTTCGCCGCGCACCTCCACGGTGACCGGCTCGGCCAGTTCCTGCGGCAGGCCTTCGATGGTGCCGATCGCGTGGCTGACGTCCTCCCCGGCCGTGCCGTCGCCGCGCGTGACGAGGCGGGTGAGACGGCCGCCTGTGTAGCGGGCGGCGATGGCGAGGCCGTCGAGCTTCGGCTCCACGCTGAACCGAGTGACCTCGTGGTCGATTCTTCGGGCCAGCGAGGCGGTCCAGGTGGTGAACTCCTCCGCCGAGAACACGTTGTCCAGGCTCAGCATCGCGACCGTGTGCGGTACATCGCCCTCGACCGCGCCACCGGCGACCTTCCCGCTCGGGGAGTCGGGCAGCACCTGCTCGGGATGCTCGGCCTCCCACGCGGCGATGCCGCGCACCAGCCGGTCGTAGGAGTCGTCGTCGAGCGCGGAGGAACCGCCGGCGTAGTAGGCGGCCGACGCCTTGACCGCGTCCTCGACCGCCTGCGCGTAGGCGGCGGCATCCATGATCACAGCTGCGGGAGTTGTCATGCATCACATCCTGCCTGCCGCCACTGACAACGCGCCTGACGTGCGGGTTTCCGTGCTGTCGCCGACCCGTCCGGAGGTGTTCCGGTGCCGGACGGACGGTCCCTCGCCCATGGCCGAGGCGCTGACTTCGCCGACTTCGCGCACGGTCCGCATCGGGCTTGCATCGAGCCGCTTGTTGCCTCATTTGGAAAGGTGTTTCGTTTAGAAAGTTGTGCCGTTGCATTTTTGTAGCGAGTCTGCTTTTGTGGAGTCCGAGGGGCCACGGGATGCGGCACCGCAGCCCGGCCTGTCGCCCTCGTCCGCCCGTCCTTCCGTCTCCTGACTCTCCTGTCCTCCCGCTTCCTGAAATGAGGTGGTCAGCCATGTCTGTCCCCGCTTCCGCAGCCGCGCCGGCCGCGACCGATCCGCGGGTTCGCTGGACGCTGCTCGGCGTGATGCTCGCGATGCTGCTGGCGATGCTCGACAACAACGTGGTGGGCACCGCGATGCCGACGATCGTCGGCGACCTCGGAGGCCTCGCCCACATCTCCTGGGTGGTGACCGCGTACACCCTCACCACCGCCGTCTCCACCCCGATCTGGGGCAAGTTCGGCGACCTGTACGGCCGCAAGCGGCTCTTCCTCGCCTCGATCGTGGTGTTCCTCGTCGCGTCGGCGCTGGCCGGAACGGCCCAGTCGATGGGGCAGTTGATCGGTTTCCGTGCCTTGCAGGGTGTGGGCGCCGGCGGGCTCGGCGCCGGAGCCTTCGCCGTGATCGCCTCGCTGGTCCCGCCCCGCGAACGCGGCCGGTACCAGGGCATGACCGCGACCCTCATGGCCGTCGGCACCGTCGGCGGCCCCCTGCTCGGCGGCGTCATCACCGGCCATCTGGGCTGGCGTTGGGCGTTCTACGTCAACATCCCGCTCGGCCTGGTCGCCCTGGTCTGGGTGCAGCTGATGCTCCACCTGCCCGCCACCCGGGTCCGGGCGCGTATCGACTGGGCAGGCATCGCCTTGATGACCGCAGCCATCGGTTCCCTTGTCCTGGGGGCGACCTGGGCGGGCGCCACCTACGCCTGGGGCTCGTGGCAGGTGCTGTCGGCCTTCGCGGTCTTCCTCGTCACGACGGCCGGGTTCGTCACCGTCCAACGCCGTTCGCCCGAACCGGTGTTGCCTCCGCGCGTCTTCACCGAGCAGCGCAACTTCCCGCTCGCCATCGGGCTGTTGCTCGTGGCCGGTGTCGTGATGTTCGGCTGCTCCCTGTACATGCCGCTGTTCCAGCAGACCGTGCAGGGTGCCTCGGCCACCAACTCCGGTCTGTTGCTGCTGCCGTTGATGATCCCGGTCGCGCTGGTGGCCACCGTCGCCGGCAAGGTCATGTCCGCGACCGGCCGGTACAAGGTCTTCCCCGTCGTCGGTACGGCCTGTCTGACCGCCGGGACCGCGCTGCTGGCCACGATGGACACCTCGACTCCGCGTGCGCTGACCAGCGCCTACCTGGTCCTCGTCGGGATCGGGTTCGGTTTCACGCTCCAGATGTCGACGACCATCGCGCAGAACAGCGTCGAGATGCGGGACATGGGCGCGGCCTCCGCCGCCACCAACCTCTTCCGCACGCTGGGCGGTTCACTCGGGGTCGCCGTCTTCGGCTCCCTGCTCGCCGCCGCCACCGGGCATGCCTCGGCCGGGCGCGCCTCGACCGGCGAGGGCACTGCCGCCGCGACCGCCTACCGGCATGCGGTGGCCACCGGTACCAGTCACATCTTCCTCACCATGTCCGTCGTCTGCGCCGTGGGCTTCCTGATCGCCCTGGCCGTCAAGGAGGTCCCCCTGCACGGGAAGCCCGTGACGGTTCCGGCGCGGGGCACGGCCACCCCCGTAGCGGCCGACAACTGATCCACAACAGGCGGCAATTGTCGTGGCGGTCCGCCAACTCGCCCGCTGCGCATGTCGACTGACCACCGCCCGCCCACCGAAACCCAAGGAGAACCACCATGAACAGCACCCCGACCTCCACCCCGACCTCCACCCCGACCTCCATCGCCATCATCGGTGCCGGACCCGGCGGCCTCACCTGTGCCCGCGTCCTTCAGCTCCACGGCGTCGACGTCACCGTCTACGACGCGGACGCCTCCGCGACCGCCCGCGACCAGGGCGGCACGCTCGACATGCAGCCCGACACCGGCCAACACGCCCTGCGGGCGGCCGAGTTGTGGGACGAGTTCGTGAGCCTCGCCCGGCCGGAGGGTGAGCAGATGCGGCTGGTCGCCCGGGACGGCGGCATCGTGTTCGACGGCGCACCGCCGGAGGAAGGCCGGGGCAACCCCGAGATCGACCGCGGTCAGTTGCGCGAGATCCTGTTCAACTCCCTTGCCCCGCGGTCCATCCGCTGGGGCCACAAGCTGGAGCGGGCGGAGCCGATCGGGGCCGGACGGCACCGTCTCCATTTCGCCCACGGGGACACCGCCGAGGCCGACCTCGTCATCGGTGCCGACGGCGCCTGGTCCCGGGTGCGGCGGCTGCTGTCCGACGCCGTGCCCGTGTACACCGGCGTCACGTTCGTCGAGACCGGCCTGGAGGACGCCGACGTCCGCCATCCGGAACTCGCCCGACTCACGGGCGACGGCACGATGATGGCCCTCGACGACAACCTCGGCATCGTCGCGCAGCGCAACAGCGCAGGCCGCATCCGGGTCTACGCCGGGATGCGCGTCCCCGAGGACTGGTACGCCCGGACCGGTGTCGACCTCGCCGACACCGCCGCCGTACGCGCAGCGCTTCTGGCCCGATTCGCCGACTGGAGCCCGGCGTTGCTCCGCTACCTCACCGACACGGACTCCGGGTACGTCAACCGCCCCCTGTACGCCCTGCCGGTCCCGCACACCTGGGAGCACACCCCCGGTGTCACCCTGCTCGGCGACGCGGCCCACTTGATGTCCCCGTTCTCCGGCATGGGCGCGAACCTCGCGATGCGTGACGGCGCGGACCTCGCACGGGCCCTCGTGGACCAGCACGGTGTCGACGAGGCGGTCACCGCGTACGAGAAGATCCTGCTGCCCCGCTCCGTGGAGGCCGCGGAGGGCGCCGCCGAGGGGATCGCCGGCGCCTTCGCGCCCGACAGCGCCGAACAGGCCCGCGCCCACATGACGAGCCATCACTGACCCGCACGCCCGCACGGCTGGGGCCCGTCGGCTGAGTGCGGCGCATGTGTCCGGTGAGTAGTGGCTGTCTGTTACCTCTACTATGTCGGGGTCCGGTCCGGGTGTGTGTTCCGAGGACTGGTGTCGCACCCCGAACGGCCAACGGGGTTGGAGCCCAGCCGAGTTGACCTCACGGTGGATCTGGTGACTGTCGGTTCCACTCAAGGAGGACATGTCCCGTGCTTGCGCTCGATGGCTCCGACCCATCGCACATAGGCCGCTACCGTCTGGTCGGCAGACTGGGCGAGGGCGGTATGGGGAGGGTGTACCTCGCGCGGTCGCCGGGTGGCCGTCCCGCCGCCGTCAAGGTGATCAACGACCAGCTCCGCCACGACGACCACGCGCTCAGCCGGTTCCGCCGCGAGGTGGAGACCCTGGCCACGGTCCGCAGCGCGTACACCGCGTCGCTCATCGACGCGGAGCTGGACACACCGCCGTACTGGTTGGCGACCGAGTACGTGCCGGGGCCGACGCTGCACGCGGCGGTCGTGACCCATGGACCGCTCCCCGCCGACCTGGCCCGGGTCATGCTGGCCGCCCTGGCGGAGGGGCTGGACGCCATCCACGTCCGGGGCGTGTGGCACCGCGATCTCAAGCCGCTCAACGTCATCCTCTCCGCCACCGGCCCCCAGCTGATCGACTTCGGCATCGCCAAGGACACCGGCGCCTCCAACCTCACCCAGGTCGGTGGCGCGATGGGCAGTCCCGGGTACATCGCGCCGGAGACGATCACGGGCGGTGAGACCGGTCCGGGTGCGGACGTGTTCGCCCTCGGGGCCACTCTGGCGTTCGCCGTGACGGGCCGACCGCCGTACGGGGACGGGCCGTTCGCGGCCGTGACCTACCGTTCGGTGCACGGCGAGATCGACCTCAACGGTGTGGACCCGGGAGTCGCCGAGCTGATCGCGGCCTGTGTGCAGAGCGATCCCGCCCTGCGGCCGACCCCGCACCGCATCGTCGAGCTCTGCCGGGCCGAGGCCGATCTGGTCCAGCACCCCGCCTACCAACGGGCCCTGGCCGTCGGCTCGTTGGCGGACCGGGAGCGGGCCGTGACCGTCGTCGACAGCGCCGCCGACCTGCCCGCCGTCGCCCCGGACGCGGTGACGGCCTTCACTCCGCACAGCGCGGCGAACACCGCCGGCGCCCACGAAGGCCACGGTGTCACCCTGCTCGCGCCGGACGCGGCACACCTCACCGCCGCCTGGCCGCCCGGGGCGGCTGCCCCGGGACCTCTCGCGGGAACCCGGCCGCCCGGCGGGGAAACCCCCGGCAGCCGCCGGTGGCTGTGGGTCGGCATCGGCGCGGCCTCGCTGGTCGTCGCGGGTTCCTCCGCGCTGGTCCTGTCCCACGCCTTCGACGACGGCGAGGACTCCGCGTCCCCGCGCATCACGCCGTCCGCCAGCGTGGGCCGTGCCGTCCGGGTGTCGGCCGCCCCGTCCGACAGCGCTGCCGCGGCGTCACCGTCGCCGTCCGCCTCGGACACGGGCGGCACGCACCTGCCCGACGCCGTGGTGGTGAAGCCACCGTTCACGTTCGAGGTCGGGAAGGTCATCGAGACCGTACGCTCGAAACTGATCATGCAGCCGGACGGCAACCTCGTGCTCTACGACGCCTCCGGAACGGCGCATTGGGCGAGCCAGACCCAGGGCGAGGGCAACACGGCCGTGTTCCAGTCGGACGGCAACTTCGTGGTCTACGACGCCCGGCAGCAGCCGCTGTGGAGCAGCGACACACAGGGCGCTTCGGGGGCTGTGCTCAAGATCCTGGAGAACGGCAACATGGTCATCGCGACCGACGCCCAGGTCGTCTGGCAGACGAACACCGCCGGCTGAGAGCGCGGGCGGTGCCGGGACTGCGCGGTGAACTCGGCTGAGACATCGGCCGAGTTGGCGTAGACCCGGCACCGCCCGGACCACCGAGGTCGAGGCGCGGCGGTGGAAGATCCAACGGCCGTCACCCGGCTCTGCGCGGGTCCGGAAGATCATGCGAGAGTGGGCCCATGAGGGCACCGGAAGCCATGGCCGTGACAGTGGACGAGGTCGAGGAGGCCGCGACGGAGGGGCTGCGCTGGCTGATCGGGGCGGCGCGGGACACTCCCGGAGGCGGCCTGGCCTGGACGACGAGACCCTCGGACGACGAGCTCAACCCCATGCTCTACAGCGGCACCGCGGGGAACATCCCCGTACTCCTGGAGGCGTGGCGGCACTTCGGCGACGACTCCTACGCGGACGCGGCCCTGCGCGCGGGCCGGAGTCTCGCGGACGCCGTCGACGGCATCGACGGCGACTCCCTCTACTTCGGCCGCACCGGAATGGCCCTCGTCCTGCGCACCCTGCACGAGGAACTCGGCGACCCGGCCGCCGGTGCCGCCGCCGACCACGCGCTGAATCTCGTGCGGTCACGCTTCGACGGGACCCGCTGGGGCGAGCTGTTCGAGCTGATGGGCGGCAACGTGGGGATCGGCCTCGGCGCACTTCTGGCGGGCGACCCCGAACTGGCCCTCCTCGCGGTGGAGCCGTACCTGCGGACCGCGGAGCCGACTCCGGCGGGCGTCCACTGGGCCCACCGCACGGGCGTCGAAGCGCGGCTGCACCACATCTCGCACGGCACACTCGGCATCGTCGTCGGCCTTGCCCGGGTCGGCGCCGCCACCGGCCGCGCGGACCTGGTCGAGCTGGCCCTGGCCGGTGCCGCGGACGTCGTGGCACGCGACGAGGCCGGGCCCGAAGGCTTCCTGGTCCGGCACTCCACCCCGCAGTACCGCCCGGACGTCGTCGAGCGGGTCAGCTACGGCTGGTGCCACGGCCCGGCCGGTGACGCCCAGGTCTTCCGGCTGCTGCGGGATCTCACGGCCGACCCCGCCTGGTCCGTCCTCGCCGACCGCTGCTGGCACACGGTCACCCGCTCCGGCCTGCCCGAGCGGCTGCGCCCGGGCTTCTGGGACAACAACGGCCGCTGCTGCGGCACCGCGGGCGTCCTCGCCCTGGCCTGCGACCGGTTCGCCGAGCAGCCGGAACAGGGGGAGCGGCAGGAGTCGTACGACTTCGCCGCTGTCCTTGTCGCGGACCTCGTCGCCCGGGCGATCCGCGACGGCGACGGCGTCCGCTGGTCCAACGCCGAGCACCGGGCCACCCCGAGCGACCTCGAACCGTGCACGGGGTGGGCCATGGGCAACGCGGGCATCGTCCGCGAACTGCTGCGCTTCGTACGGCTCGGCAGGGGCGGCGACGCCCGCTACGCGTTCGCGTGGCCGGACCAGCCTCAGGTGCGGGTACCGGTCACGCCCCGCAACGGCTAGACGATCCGCGCGACTCCCGCGTAGATCCCGCTGCCCTCGGCGCCCGCCTCCGGCGTCGGAGGGTTCCACTCCGTCGCCGTCACCAGGCCGGGCGCCACCAGGTCGAGGCCGTCGAAGAAGCGCTCGACCTCGGGGCGGGTGCGGAAGCCGAGCTTGATGCCGCCCTTGGCGTACTCGGCGGTGACCTGCGCGGCGAGTTCCGGGTACAGGTCGGACGCGGCGTGCGACAGGACCAGGTAGCTGCCGGGGGGCAGGGTGGCGACGAGGTTGCGGACGATGCCGTGGGCATCCTGCTCGTCCGGGATGAAGTGCATCAGCGCGATCAGCGACAGGGCGATCGGGCGGCTGAAGTCCAGTATGTGGCGGGCGTGTTCGACGATCCGCTCCGGCTGGCGCACATCGGCCTGGATGTAGTCGGTGACCCCGTCGGCGTGGCTGATCAGCAGCGCCTCGGCGTGCCGGAGGACGATCGGGTCGTTGTCCGTGTAGACGACCTTCGCGGTCGGCACGGTCCGCTGGACGATCTGGTGCAGGTTGGGCTCGGTGGGGATGCCGGTGCCGATGTCGAGGAACTGGTCGATGCCCCGGCCCGCCAGCCAGGTCGCCGCGCGGTGCATGAACTCGCGGTTCTGCCGGGCCGCGTCCCTGGCCTCGGGTGGCAGCTTCTCGCCCACGGCCTCGTCGACCGGGTAGTTGTCCTTGCCGCCGAGGAGCCAGTCGTAGACCCGGGCGGGATGCGCCTTCCCGGTGTCGATCTGAGGTGACGGCTGGGGGTCGGACGTCATGGCAACTCCATCGCGCCGGGTGAACGGATCGGGCCGAACTCCCGATCATCGTACTCGCGTGTGACGGGTGTTCCGTGCGGGAGAGGAGGTGATCCTGGGGCGCGGATCAGGCCGCCGGGCGGCCGTGCGGACCGTCGAAGAGGACGGCTGTACGACTCCACGAGGGAGGTGGCGGTGCCGAACAGCAGCCGGCTCGCGACGTGCGGGCCGACGTCCGCCCGTACACCGCCCTCTCGGCCGCCGCCCGGGCCGTCAACTCGGCCACCCGGCGGTCGAGTTCGCGCCGCCGGGCCGGCGCCCGCTGCTCCACCCCGCTGTCGCCGTGATGTCCGAACTCCCGCCGCCCGCAGCCCCGTTCGTGACAGGGCGGGGGACGGGCACGGCCGTGGATGTCACTGTTCCCGCAGATCCTTGATCCGGCGGATCTTGCCGACCGAACGCTCCAGGGTCTCCGGATCGACGATCTCGACGTCCACGGTGACGCCCACGCCGTCCTTCACGCCCCTGCTGATCGCCGCCGCCGCGGCGGCGCGCTGGTCGGGGCCCGTGCCGGGGCGGGCCTCGGCGCGGACCGTCATGTGGTCCATGCGACCGCGGCGGGTGAGCTGGATCGTGAAGTGCGGGGCGACGGCCGGGGTGCGGAGCAGGATCTCCTCGATCTGGCTGGGGAAGACGTTCACCCCGCGCAGGATGATCATGTCGTCGCAGCGGCCGGTGATCTTCTCGATACGGCGGAAGGCCGGGCGCGCGGTGCCGGGGAGCAGCCGGGTCAGGTCGCGGGTGCGGTAGCGGATGATCGGCAGCGCCTCCTTGGTGAGGGAGGTGAAGGTCAGCTCGCCGCTGTCGCCGTCGGGCAGCGACTCGCCGGTGATCGGGTCGACGACCTCCGGCAGGAAGTGGTCCTCCCACACGTGCAGGCCGTCCTTGGTCTCCACGCACTCCTGCGCGACACCGGGGCCGATCACCTCGGACAGGCCGTAGATGTCGACCGCGTGGATGTCCATGCGCTCCTCGATCTCGCGGCGCATCTCCTCCGTCCACGGCTCCGCGCCGAAGATGCCCACCTTGAGGGAGCTGGTGCGCGGGTCGACACCCTGGCGCTCGAACTCGTCGAGGAGGGTGAGCATGTAGGACGGGGTGACCATGATGATCTCGGGCTCGAAGTCCTGGATGATCTGCACCTGGCGGGCGGTCATGCCGCCGGAGGCGGGGATCACGGTGCAGCCCGCGCGCTCGGCGCCGTAGTGCGCGCCCAGACCGCCGGTGAACAGGCCGTAGCCGTACGAGACATGGATCTTGTGGCCGGGGCGCCCGCCGGCCGCGCGGATCGAGCGGGCGACGACGTCCGACCACATGGAGAGGTCGTTCTCCGTGTAACCGACGACGGTGGGGCGGCCGGTGGTGCCGCTGGAGGCGTGCACGCGGCGGACCTGTTCCATGGGGACGGCGAACATGCCGAAGGGGTAGGTGTCCCGCAGGTCGGCCTTGGTGGTGAAGGGGAACCTGGCCAGGTCCTCCAGGGTGCGGCAGTCGGCGGGATGGACACCGGCCGTGTCGAACTTGCTGCGGTACAGCTCCACGTTGTCGTACGCGTGCTTCAACGTCGCCTGGAGCAGGCCGAGTTGGTGCTCGCGCAGCTCCTCGCGGGTCAGGCGCTCGGCGGCGTCCAGCAACCCGTCGGGGAGCGGTTCCCCGAGGCGCGGACTCATGGGCGGCGAAGCCGGTGAGGCCGCGGGGGCTGTCAGGTCGCTGCTCATGGAGACTCCTTCGTCTTCGCGCTGCTGATGCTGCGGCTGCGCCCGCGGAACTCCGCGATCACCTCGTCGCCGCGCAGCACGCTCACGTCGTAGATGCCGCTGCGGCCGAACCGGGTGCGCTCCGTCGCGGTCGCCACCAGGACGTCGCCCTCGTGGGCCGGGGCGACGAAGTCGATGTCCGCCGCGGCGGCCACGGTCACCGGGCCGTGGCTGTTGCAGGCGCAGGCGAAGGCGCTGTCGGCGAGCAGGAACAGATAGCCGCCGTGGGCGATCCCGTGTCCGTTGACCATGGCCGGGGTCACGGTCATGCGGAGCACGGCGGTCCCTGCGCCGTGCTCGACGAGCTCGATGCCCAGAGCCCGGGACGCCTCGTCCGCGGCGAACATGCTCTCCGTCGGACCGGACGCCGTGTTCATGGCCTGCGTCATCATTCCACCACCTTGTGGGCCGACCGAACATTCGGTTAGCGTGCGGCACGGCCAAGTAATCCAGCAACACCACTGCCTGTCAAGAGCCGGCACGCAGGCCCCGGACCAGCTCAGGGCCGCCCGGCTCCCGTCCCGCCGGCCCCACCCGCCGAGGAGACCCCCGATGCCCGAGCCGTCCTCCGACGAGGTCTTTCTGATCGACGGGGCCCGCACCCCGCAGGGCCGCTACGGCGGCGCCCTCGCCTCCGTACGCCCCGACGACCTCGCGGCCCTGGTCGTCGGCGAGGCCGTCCGCCGCGCCGGAATCCCCGCCGAGCAGGTCGACGAGGTGATCCTCGGCGCCGCCAACCAGGCGGGCGAGGACAACCGCGACGTGGCCCGCATGGCCGTCCTGCTCGCCGGGCTGCCGCACACCGTGCCCGGCTACACCGTCAACCGGCTCTGCGCCTCCGGCCTGACCGCCGTGGCCTCCGCCGCCCAGGCGATCCGCGCCGGAGAGGCCGACCTCGTCGTCGCGGGAGGCGTGGAGTCCATGACCCGCGCCCCCTGGGTGATGGCCAAGCCCGGCACCCCGTGGGCCAAGCCGGGCGAGGTGCACGACACCTCGCTCGGCTGGCGCTTCACCAACCCGCGCTTCGCCGCCGAGCAGACCCTGTCGATGGGCGAGACCGCCGAGGAGGTCGCCGCGCTCGACGGGATCACCCGGGCCGACTCCGACGCCTTCGCGCTGCGCAGCCATCAACGGGCCGTCGCCGCCCAGGAGTCGGGCCGCTTCGACCGTGAGATCGTGCCGGTGGCCGTGAAGGGCGGCGAGGTCACCCGCGACGAGGGCCCGCGCGCCGGCACCACGCTGGAGAAGCTCGGCTCCCTGCGCACCGTCTTCCGCGCCGACGGCATCGTCACCGCCGGCTCCTCCTCGCCGCTGTCCGACGGGGCCGCCGCCCTGGTGGTCGCGAGCGGCGCGGCCGTCCGCCGCCACGGGCTCACCCCGAGGGCCCGGATCGTCACCGCGGCCTCGGCCGGTGTCCAGCCGCATCTCATGGGTCTCGGCCCGGTGCCCGCCACCGAGAAGGCGCTCGACCGCGCCGGGTGGGAGAGCGGTGACCTGGACGCCGTGGAGCTCAACGAGGCCTTCGCCGCGCAGGCTCTCGCGGTCACGCGCCGGCTGAAGCTGGACGAGGAGAAGGTCAACGCGGACGGCGGGGCGATCGCGCTCGGCCATCCGCTGGGGTGCTCCGGCGCCCGCATCCTGCTCACCCTGCTCGGCAGGCTGGAGCGGGAGAACGGCAGCCGGGGGCTGGCCACGCTGTGCGTCGGCGTCGGGCAGGGCGTCGCGATGCTCGTGGAGCGGGTGTGAGCGCCCCGACCGGGACCGGCGCACGACCTGTGCGGGGCGAGCGGGGCCGCACGTGGGCCGTCGTTCGAGGGGCGCTGGGCAGCCGTTCGACCGGGAGGTCTTGCCTCGCCGGGGGAAGTCCATCAGACTGGGTACCGAACGAATGGTCGGTAGGGAGGTTGGTGCAGCGATGACCAGCACAGGCACGGAGGCGTCAGCCGCCGGCTGGGACGAGACGCGGCTCGCGGAGCAGTTCGACGCCACGATCGCGAAGGACCAGCGGATCGAGCCCCGCGACTGGATGCCCGACGGCTACCGCAAGACCCTGATCCGGCAGATCGCGCAGCACGCGCACTCGGAGATCATCGGCATGCAGCCCGAGGGCGACTGGATCACCCGCGCGCCCTCCCTGCGCCGCAAGGCGATCCTCTTCGCGAAGGTCCAGGACGAGGCCGGACACGGACTGTATCTGTACTCGGCCGCCGAGACCCTCGGCGCGGACCGCGCGGAGCTGACCGACGCCCTGATCGAGGGCCGCCAGAAGTACTCGTCGATCTTCAACTACCCGACGCCCACCTTCGCCGACGTCGGCGTGATCGGCTGGTTCGTGGACGGCGCGGCGATCTGCAACCAGGTACCGCTGTGCCGCTGCTCGTACGGGCCGTACGCGCGGGCCATGGTGCGCGTGTGCAAGGAGGAGTCCTTCCACCAGCGCCAGGGCTACGAGCTGCTGCTCACGATGATGCGCGGCACGGACGGCCAGCGCGCCATGGTCCAGGACGCCGTGGACCGTTGGTGGTGGCCGTCGCTGATGATGTTCGGCCCGCCCGACGACAACTCGCCCAACTCGGCGCGCTCCATGGCCTGGAAGATCAAGCGGCACAGCAACGACGAACTGCGCCAGCGCTTCGTCGACATGACCGTCCCGCAGGCGCGCAAGCTCGGAGTCACCCTGCCCGACCCGGAGTTGAGCTGGAACGAGGAGCGCGGCCACCACGACTTCGGCACCCCCGACTGGTCCGAGTTGCAGCGCGTGATCAGCGGCGACGGACCGCGCAACGCCGAGCGGGTCTCCCGCCGCCGGGCCGCCCACGAGGAGGGCGCCTGGGTCCGGGAGGCGGCCACCGCCCACGCGGCCAAGCAGGCCGCCCGTGCACAGCAGACCGAAGGAGCGCCGGCATGACGCAGGACTGGCCCCTGTACGAGGTGTTCGTCCGCGGCAAGCGCGGCCTGAACCACGTCCACGTCGGATCGCTCCACGCCGCCGACGACGCCATGGCCCTCACCCACGCCCGCGACCTCTACACGCGGCGCAACGAGGGCGTGTCGATCTGGGTCGTCCGCTCCGAGCACATCGCCGCCTCGACCCGCGACGAGAAGGACCCGTTCTTCGCGCCCAGCGCCGACAAGGTGTACCGCCACCCCACGTTCTACGACATCCCCGACGACGTCCCCCACATCTAGGAGCAGGGAATGAGCGACGACCACGTCTATCTGTCCCTCGCCGAGGGGCACGACGACGGCGACGCCCGCTGGGCGTTCGGCACCGGCTTCGAGGACCCGCTGTTCGGTGTCGACCAGACCGTCCCGGAGGGCACCGACTCCGTCCAACTGGCCGCACTCTGCCTGGCACTCGGCGACGACGCCCTGGTCAGCGCCCAACGGCTGGCCCAATGGTGCACGGCCGCACCGGAGTTGGAGGAGGAGGTGGCCCTCGCCAACATCGGGCTCGACCTCCTCGGCCAGACCCGCCTGCTCTACGCCCGCGCCGGCCAGGTCGACGGCACCGGACGCGACGAGGACGCCTACGCCTACCGCCGCGACGCCGACGCCTTCCGCAACGTACGGCTGGCCGAACTCCCCAACGGGGACTTCGCGTTCTCCATCACCCGGCTCCTGGTGCTGTCCTCATGGCGGCTCGCCCTCTTCGAGCGGCTCGCCGGCACCGCCTCGGACCCGGTGCTCGCGGCCATCGCCGCCAAGGGCGTCAAGGAGCTCGCCTACCACCGCCAGTACGCCGCCGAATGGGCCGTCCGGCTCGGCGACGGCACCGACGAGTCGCACCGTCGGATGCGGGACGCGCTGACCGCCGTGGCCCCGTACATCGACGAACTCCTCACGGGCGACAACGAGTTGAGGGCCGAGGTGCTCGCCGTGCTCCGCCAGGTCACGGACGCCGCAGGGCTCGGCCTCCCCGAGGCGGCACCGGTCCCCGGACACGGTCGCGACGGCGACCACACCGACCACCTGGCCCCGCTGCTGGCCGAACTCCAGAGCGTGGCCCGCGCCCACCCGGAGGCGACATGGTGACCACCCTGCCCGACACGCGGCGCGCCCGGAGCATCGCCGCGCGGGTCCCCGACCCCGAGATGCCCATGCTCACGCTGGCCGACCTCGGCGTCCTGCGCGAGGTCGAGGTCGGCGCGGACGGCACGGTCGTCGCGAGCCTCACGCCCACGTACTCGGGCTGCCCCGCCATGGCCGAGATGCGCGCCGAAGTCGCCGCACGGCTGCGGGACGCGGGGTACACGCGGGTCGAGATCCGCACGGTCCTGACCCCGCCCTGGAGCAGCGACTGGATCACCCCGGCCGGCCGCGCCAAGCTCGCCGAACACGGCATCGCGCCGCCCGGCGCCGCCCCCCGGGGGCCGGTCCGGCTCACGCTGTCACCGACCCGCCGTACGGTGTCCTGTCCGCGCTGCGGCTCGGCCGACACCGAGGAGACCTCGCGGTTCGCCGCGACCTCCTGCAAAGCCCTGTGGCGGTGCCGCGCCTGCCGCGAGCCGTTCGAGTACGTCAAGGAGATCTGATGGCGAGCCTCCGCCAGCCGCTCGCGGACAGCCCCCGACACCCACTCAGCGTTCAACTCCCGCCCGTGGAAAGGACGGTGGACCAGTGACCGCCCCGGCCCCCACCACCCCCGCCCGCCCGGCGCGCCGCCGCCCGGCCTTCCACGCCCTGCGGGTCGCCTCCGTCGAGCCGCTCTGCGAGGACGCCGCCGCCATCGGATTCGACATCCCCGAGCACCTCGCGGAGGAGTTCGCGTACCGGCCCGGACAGTCGCTCACCCTCCGCCGCGAGGTCGAGGGCCGCGACGAGCGCCGCTCGTACTCCATCTGCTCCCCGGCCGGAGCGCACCCCCGCATCGGCGTACGGGTCGTCCCCGGCGGCCTGTTCTCCTCCTGGCTCGTCAACGACGTACGGCCCGGCGACACCGTCGAGGTGATGGCCCCCACCGGCGCCTTCACCCCCGACCTCACCCGCCCCGGCCACCACGTCCTCATCGCCGCGGGCTCCGGCATCACCCCGATGCTCTCCATCGCCGAATCCGTCCTCGCCGCCGACCCCCGCTCCCGCGTCACGCTCTTCTACGGCAACCGGCGCAGCGCCACCGTGATGTTCGCCGACGAGCTGGCCGACCTGAAGGACCTCCACCCCGGTCGTTTCCAGCTGGCGCACGTCCTGTCCCGCGAGCCGCGCGAGGCCGAGATCCTCTCCGGCCGCCTCGACGCCGACCGGCTCGCCGCGCTCGTGGACGCCCTCGTCGACGTGGACACCGCCGACCACTGGTGGCTGTGCGGCCCGCACGGCATGGTCCGCGACGCCCAGCAGGTCCTCACCGGCCTCGGCGTCCCCGCCGACCGCGTCCACCAGGAGCTGTTCTACGCCGACGACGAACCCGTCCGGCCGAACCGCCACGTCGACACGGCCTACGACGGCCCGGTCAGCCAGGTCACCGTCACCCTCGACGGCCGCACCACCGACTCCGCCCTCCCCAGGGACATGTCGATCCTCGACGGCGCCCAGAAGACCCGCCCCGACCTGCCCTTCGCCTGCAAGGGCGGCGTGTGCGGCACCTGCCGCGCGCTGGTCACCGAGGGCACCGCGGACATGCGCCGCAACTACGCCCTCGAACCCGCCGAGGTCGACGCCGGTTACGTCCTCACCTGCCAGACCTTCCCGGTGTCCGACACCCTCGCCGTCGACTACGACAGCTGAGGCCGCCCGGGGCGACGCCGGGTTCGGGTGAGCGGGGTGACGTGCGGCGCGGGCCGGGAGTGATCCCGGCCCGCGCCGCGTTCGGCGGGGTTCGGCGGCCGGCGGTCAGCCGAGCAGCTTGGCCGCCAGGGTCGCGGCGTTGTACGAGCCCCAGCCGCTGGTGAAGTCCCAGCCGGTGGCGGCGGAGTAGGCGCCGTTGCTGCCACTGGTGATGTCGTGGAAGCCGGTGCCGTTCGCCGTGTAGAGCGCGGGGTTGGCGAAGCCGAGGTCGGCCTTGCCGGAGGCCGCGGCCTGCTGGTTGTAGAGCGCTCCGAACGCGGCCCACTCGGGCGCGGCGGCGCTGGTGCCGCCGACCGAGGTCCAGCTGCCCTGCGAGTAGATCGAGACGCCGGGGCTGGGGTTGGCGTGCGCGGAGACGTCCGGGACCTGGCGGTAGCCGCCACCGGCGCTCTTCTGCACCGCGGTCTGCCAGCTCGGGATCTTGAAGACGGAGGACTTGCCGCCGCCGCCGCCGGACCAGGCGACCTCCTTGCTGAACGCGTTGGACGAGGTGACGGTCAGCTTGGTGCCGCCGACGCCGGTGACGTACGGGTCGCTCGCCGGGTAGTCGACGGTGGTCGTGCCGTTGCCCGCGTCGTCCGAACCGTCGTCGCCCGAGGCCGCGTAGAAGCCGAGGCCCTCGGCCGCGCCCGCCTTGAACACGGCGTCCACGGCGTTGATGTTGGAGGTGGTGCGCTGGCTCTCGGACGCGCCCCAGCTGATCGAGGTGGTCGGGATGCCGCTGTCGACGATCGCCTGGTAGGTGTCGACCTCACCGGCGTCGGAGTTCGGGCCCTCGAAGACGGTGACGTTCGCCTTCGGGGCGATCGCGTGCAGGACCTCGATGTCCAGCTCGACCTCCACCTGACCGTCACCGAGCGCACCGGAACCGCCGTCGACCTTCGAGACGGTCGGAGTGGGGGAGCCCAGGCTGTAGTTGGTGTCGTACTTGGTGATGTTGGACTGCTGGAAGCCGTCGAACTCCAGGAGCGCGATCTTCTGGCCGCTGCCGGTGTACGTGCCGGAGACGTTGTAGCCGCCCTTGAGCTGCGCCGGGGTGTAGCCGCCGCCGGGGCCGTTGCGCGGGGCGACGGTGCGGGTCGCCTGGTGGTGCAGCTGGGCGCGGTTGTTGAGGCCGGTCACGTCGCTGACCAGTCCGGCGATGCCGGCCGGCAGGGTCGGCGCGGTCTCGTTGGCGTAGAACGCGCGGCCCGTCCTGGCGTCCTTCCACGTCGACAGCTTGGTCCCGAACGCCTTCTCCAGCTGCGCGGCGGTGCCGGTGGCGTCGACCAGCAGGTTGCCGGAGTGGACCTTGCCGACGGTCAGGCCCTGGGCGCGCAGGTACTCCTTGACCTGCGTCACCTCCGCGTCGGTCCGGCCGAACCGGGCCGCGAACTGGGCCTTCGTCAGATAGTGGCCGTACGAACTCGACCGCGGGTCGCTCACGCGGGCGATGAAGGTGTCGAGACCCTTGTCGTTTCTCGGGGTCAGGCTGATGGCCACCGCTATCCGCTTCGTGGCGGAGACGGCGCCGGTGCGGGCCGCGTCGTGGTTCAGGCCCTTGAGGACATCTCCCGTGATGGCGGCCCGAGTCGTGTGCGGCTGCGCGGCGGCGTAGGCGCTGGGGACGGCTGCGGCGAGCAGTGCCGGTACGGCGACCAGGCCGACCAGCTTCAGACGTGAGGTCACTGAGGTCCTCCGAGGAGTGGGGGGTTGCTGTCCCGGAAGCGGAACGGATTCACCGTAGGAACACCGACCCCACCCGCATAAGCGGGGGAACCCTTGCCGTGTGTGTTAACCGCGGATGTCGCATGAACCGCGGATGACAGGTCAGCGGCGGTTGTCGGGCGTCCGCGGAGCCCTGACCCGACCGGGCTGATTGATCGTCACCGCCGGTGTGGTGAGCCGCTGTTGGTCGTCGTCGCCGACGCTCACGGCCGCCGCGCCGGACGCGATGACGGCGACCGCCATCGCGTGGGCGAGCGCGGTGCGGGACCGGACGCCGACCTTGCGGTAGACCCGCGAGAGGGTGCCCTCGACCGTCTTGACACTGATGAACAGCTCAGCGGCGACCTCCCTGTTGGTGGCTCCGCCGCCGACCAGCTCGGCGATCCTCGCCTCCGTGGGCGTGAGTTCGGGACGCCCCTCGCCGTCCCGGTCGCCGGCCTCCAGCCGCGCCAGCTCGTCCCCGGCCCGCGCCGCCAGCGGAGCCGCCCCGATCCGCGTCGCCGTCTCCAACGCCTCACCGAGCGCGGTGCGCGCCGCGTTGCGGTGCCGGGCCCGCCGCTCCACGGCGCCGAGCGCGATCAGGGTGCGCACCAGGTCGACCGGCAGGGGGAGCCGGCGCAACCGGTCCACGGCGGCCCGCAGCCGGACCGCCCCCTCCTTGGCCCGGCCGAGCCCCGCCTCGCGCAGCCCCTCCGCCCGCTCCAGCGCCGCCAGGACACTGCCGGGCGCGTCGACCGGCACCCGCTTCCGGGCCTCGTCGAGCACGGCACCGGCCTCGTCCGTCCCACCCAGCACGACGAGGGCCTCGGCCAGGTCGCCGTACCAGTGCAGCAGGGGCGGATCGGCGGCGGACATGGCCGCGCCGAGCTCCTTCGCACGGTGCAGCGCCTCGACCGCGGCGGCCGCTCCCCGCGGGTCACCGACGAGCAACTCGGCCTGCCCCAGCACCGCCAGGGCCCGCAGCAGGAACAGCCGGTCACCGTCCGCCTCCGACGCCCGCACCGCCTGCTCCGCGAGGTGCCGCGCCTCGTCGGCGGTCCCGCCCGCGGTCGCCGCGAGCGCCGCCGCGTACAGCGCCGGAGCGGTCTGTACGCCGGTGTCGGCGACGGCGCGGGTACAGCGGGCGGCGGTCTCCAGGGCCGCCCGGCAGTGTCCGGCCCGCACCTGGATGCGGGTGAGCGCGACGAGAGTCGCCATGACCTCCTCGACCCCGGCGAACTCCCCGATCTCCGCGAGGAGTTCGGTGACCCGCTGCTGAGCCTCGACGACCTTGTCGGAGTCCAGCGCGAGGATCGCCCGCATCCGGATCAGCCCCCAGCTCTCCGGTCCGGCCCCGGCACCACCGGCCAGCGCGAGGGCCTCCTCCAACGCGGCGTCGGCGGCGACCGGTTCACCGCCCAGCGAACGCACCCGGGCGAGCGTCGCGAGCGCCCCGACCCGGGTCTCCGTGTCACCGGCCACGGCCGCCTGCCGCGCCGCCCGCCGGGCATGCCGGGCCGCGACCGCCAACTCCCCGCACAGCAGGCCCCGTACAGCCGCCCAGTGGTGCAGCCAGGCCTCGGCCTCCGGGTCTCCGGCGGCGTCCCGCAGCCCCTCCTCGATCAGCGCGTGCGCACCCTTCAATGCCTGGCCCGCGTTCCGCAGCAGGACCACACGCGCCCGCACCCGCTGCCGCGCGGAACCCGCCCCGGCGAGCACCGTCTCGGCGGCCTGCCCCGCCTCCTCCAACTGACCGGCGTCACACGCGTACTCGGCCGCCGCCAGCAAGCGGTCGGCCCGCTCCGCCGGGCGGTCGCCGGGAGTGCGCCGGACCGCGAGGGCGGCCAGTTCGAAGGCGGTGTCGGGTGCGCCGTCCCGCCGCGCGGACTCCGCCGCCGACATCAGCGTCCGCGCGGTGGTCTCCTCCTCGTACGGGTGGGCCAGCGCCAAGTGCCGTGCCCGCTCGACGCGTTCGGTGACCGCGCCGGCCAGCAGCGCGTGCGCCTGCCGCCGTTCGTGCTCCGGAGCGTCCGCGTGCACGGCGGCCCGGACCAGCGGATGCCGGAAGCGTACGGTCCCGTCGGCGTCGGCCGCCGCGACGCCGAGCCGCTCCGCCTCCGCGAGATCCTCGGCGGAGTGACGGAACCCGGCGGCGCGCAGCAGCGTAAGTGTGGGACGGGCGGCGGTACTTGAGACGAGCAGGGTGCGGCGCGCGGACTCCGGCAGGGTGCGCACCCGGTCCAGGAGCAGGGCGCGCAGCCGTGGGGGCACGGGCAGGCTCCGGCCCGGGCCCACGGCCGTTCCGTCGCGCGGGGCCGTCCGCCCCAACTCCAGCGCGTACCAAGGATTTCCGGCCGCCGTGTCCTGCACGGCCCGCACCACCGCCGGTGGCAGTTCGGGGTCCAGAAGCCGTGCCACCTCGTCGTCCGCCAGCGGCGGAACGGTCAGCTCGACGGTGCCGGGAGGGCAGCAGTGCTGCCGCTCGGGCTGCCCACCGTCCGGCACCCGCTCGGCGGCCACCACCCGTATGTCGAGGCCCTCGATGCGCCGTACGACGAAGGCGAGCACCTCGGCGGTCGGTTCGTCGAACCACTGGAGGCCGTCGAGGACCAGGAGTACGGGCCCTGTGGCGGTCAGCGCGCGCAGCACGTCGAGAACGGCGACGCGGACGGCGAGTTCGCTCCGGCCGCCGGCCGGTGTCCCGCCGCGCAGCAGGGCTGTCCGCAAGGCGGTGCGGGTTTCGGGGGCCAGGCCCTCCAGGCAGCTCTCCGGCACGCGTGCGAACAGGTCGACGAGACCGGCGTACGGGAGCCGGGCGTCATCCTCGGCGGGGGAGCAGTGCAACACCGTGACGGGCGGCTGGACCTGGGCGGCCGAGGACGCCACGAGGGCGGCCAGCGCCACGGATTTGCCGATCCCGGCGGGGCCGTACAGCAGTACTCCGTGACGGTCCGTCAACTCGGCTCGGGCGGTGTCGAGCAGCTCGCGGCGCCCGGTCAATGACCGTCCGTCCACGGCGAGTCCAGGGACGCGCCGCCGCCGCGGCCGAGCGTGGGGCAGTCGCAGAGGCGGTAGGAGCAGGTCTCCGGGGATCTCGGCATGTGTTCATGACAACCGTTCCGGATTGACCTTGTCAATGACGGTCGCGCGCCCGCGGATCTCCGTCGGCGCCTCGCCGTCAGGGCAGGGCAGGGCAGGGCAGGGCGCGGCACGGCACCCGCGCCCACGGCTGCGTTCCGTCAGACGGTCGGCATCGTGCGGATCGCCGCGATGTCGAACTGGAGGCGCACCTTCTCGCTCACCATCGCTCCGCCTTCCGCCAGACGGGAGTTGTAGGTCAGTCCCCACTCGGAGCGGTCGATGGTGGTGGTGCCGTCGAAGCCGACGCGCTCGACGGCGAACGGGTCGGTGACATGGCCGATATAGGTGAGTTCCAGGACGACGGGACGGGTGACGTCCTTGATGGTGAGATCACCGAGCATGCGGTAGACGTCGTTGCCGGCCAATTGGACCGCGGTACTGGCGAAACGCATCCGGGGGAAGGTCGCCGTGTCCAGGAAGTCACGTCCGACCAGGTGGGCGTCGCGCTGTTCCACACCGGTGTCGACACTCCCGGTGGACACCACGATCTCGGCCTGCGAACGAGCCGGGTCACGGCCGTCGAAGTAGAGCCTGCTTTTGTATTCGGCGAAAGAACCGCGCACGGTCGTCACCATCGCGTGCCGGACCGAGAAACCGATCCGGCTGTGCGCGGGGTCGATCATCCACTCCCCGGTCAGCGCCGCGAGACCGGGATCGGGCAGGCCGGAGGGGGTGAACGCCGGTGGGGCGGCGGGGCGTTGCGGGACGGCGGGGGTTGCCGGGCGGCGGAGGGGCGCAGCACGGTTGAACAGGTTCATGTGTCACGTAGTTACTCCACGCCTGATAGCGCCGCAAGCCTTCGCCCTGGGCCGCCGACAGCGCGAATCGGCACTGACACGGTTAAATACCGCCACCTCGCGGGCAGTTACCACATCTCCCACACATATTCGTCACGCGCCGGTCGGGAGGCAATCGGTCCGCAAGGCGTGAATTCCCGCGCATTTCCCGGTTCAGCGCACCGGGAACCCGAACGAATAACCCTGCTGCTTCAACCACGGCAGGATCTCGCGCAGCGCCGCCACGGTCTCCGAACGGTCGCCGCCCGCGTCGTGGAACAGGACGGTCGGCCCGTTGGGCAGTTCGCTCTTGACGGTGGCGATGATGGCGTCCGTACCCGGGAGTTCGAAGTCCTTGGAGTCGACGTTCCACCCCAGCGGACGCATCCCCTGCGAGGCGGCGAGATGGCGGCTGTACGGCGTGAACGCACCGCCCGGCGCACGGTAGTACTGCGGCCGGACGCCCCCCGACGCCTTGGTGATCATGCGCGCGGCGTCCAGGATCTCCCGCGACTGATAGGCCTCGGACTTCTTGTCCATCGCGGTGTCGTGCGAGACGGTGTGGTCGCACAGCCGGTGTCCGGCCGCCACGACCGCCTTGACCAGGTCGGGGTGGGCCTCGGCCTCCGGGCCGATCATGCAGAAGGTGGCCTTCACCCCGTACTCCTTGAGGACCTGGAGCACCTGCGGGGTCCAGGTCGGGTCCGGGCCGTCGTCGATGGTGATGTTGACGCCGTGGGCGCCCTGGTCGGAGGCGTGCACGATCGCCTCGGAGACGGTGGCCCGGACGGGGGCCGCGCCCGCCGCGGCGGGACGCCCGGAGCCCTTGGCGGCCTGCCCGTCGACGACACCGGCCTGCGCGGTCCACACCGAGGTCGCCGCCGCCACCGCGGTCACCCCGACCGCCGCCGCGACGACCCGCCCGTACCAACCCCGCCCACCGTGCCGTGCCATCTCAGCCCTGCCCTTGTCCCGTTCGAACGACTCCGTGCATTCGTCAGGACGGGATAAAAGCGGGGGAGGATCCGCCTGTTACCGATCACGGACAATTTCGCCGGAGTTCCGGGACGATCAACGAGCGGGCGCTCAGGAGGTTTCGCTACCGCAGCGCCAGACGACCGCGGAAATCCTCCGGTACCGGGGCGAAGCGGAGCGCCATCCTCAGTTCCTCGGGGCGGTCGACGGTCAGCCGGTAGCGCGTGCACAACAGGTGGCACAGGCCCATCAGTTGGACCGTTCCGATGCTCGCGCCGACACATTTCTTGGGCGCCCACCCGAACGGCACATAAGAGGTGCGGCCCGCCGGCCCGTGCGGCGCGCCCGGCAGGAAACGGTCCGGATCGAAGACATCCGGCTGCTTCCACACCCGCTCGTCACGGTGGATGAGATGCGGGCTCAGCAGATACCAGTCACCGGGCTCCAGCCGGGTCTTGCCGAAGTCGAAGGAGAACTGGTTGCGCCGTACCAGCAGCAGCGGCGGGCTCCACAGCCGCAGCACCTCCTTCACGAACCGGTGCGTCACCGGCGCCGCGTGCGTCGGAGCCGTACGGAACTCCACCGGGTCCACGGCGGCCAGCTCCTCGGTGAGCCGCTCCTGCCACTCGGGCTGCCGGACGAACTCGTACAGCAGACTCGCGGCGGCCGTGCCCGGGGGGCCGCCGATCGCGGTGAGGACGGTGGTCACCACGTCCAGCGCGCGGTCCATGCCGAGTTGGGGCAGCAGGTCGACGAACGGATCGGCGAGATCGAGCTCGCGCGGCCGTTTCCCGTGCGCGCGCTGCCGCAGCACCCGGCGCACCACGAGTCCGGACCGCAGCTGCACGCCGACGAACCGCAGGTGGTGCACCAGCCCGGCGGGAGTGGGCGAGACGAGGCGCAGCAGCTTCATCTCCAGGTCACGGCGCACCAGTTCGGCCTCGTCCTCGGTGAGACCGGACAGCGCGACCGGCAGCATGGACCGCAGCGCCACGTCCTGGGTGAGCATGACCAGGTCGACGTCCTCGCCGAGCCGTTCGTCGACGATGCGCTCCATGCGGTCGAGCAGCGCGCCGTGGTGTTCCGCCGTCGCCAGCGTGTGCAGTCGGGTGAGCCACGCGGAACGGATCGTGCTCCAGCGCACCTCGGTGCTGTGCCGTCGCCGCAGCATGTCGATCAGCCGGTCGTGCAGGACGAACCGGCGCCAGTTCGTGGCGCTGACCCGGCGGGCCGCCTCCGGCTCGAACACGCCGAGTCGGGTGTCGTCGACCCAGAAGATCCCGTCCTCGGCCGCGCTGCGCGCGCGGATCGCGTGCAGGAAGTCCTCGGGGTGCTGCGGGGTGGTCATGGTGAGCGTCCCCTCGTGGGGCGCGGGGAGCCGGCCGCTGGGCGGTTCCCCGCGCCGGGCCGGTCAGATGTGGTGGTACAGGTACCAGAACTGTCCGTACGAGCCTCGGATGTTGAGGACGGACTTCGCCTTGAGATACAGGGCGTGCATGCGCGTTCACCTCCTTCCGGGACAGTCGGAACGGGCGCTCAGCACCGCGGTGAAACGCGGTGGAGCGAGCGCCGGGCCCACCTGCGGACCGGCGCCGTCATGGGTGACCGACAACCGCCAGTCACGGGTGATGAGTTCGACGAGGTCTTCGAGGAGCCGCATCGTGACGGTCGCCCCGGCACAGGTGTGCGGCCCGTGCCCGAACGGCAGATACGCCCCGTCCGGCACCGCCCCCGCCCAGCGTTCCGGCACGAACTCGTCCGGCCGCTCCCAGTGCGTGGGGTGCCGGTGCACCAGGTAGGTGCACACGGCGAGGAGGTCGCTCGGGGTCACCTCCGCGCCGCCGAGCGTCTGGGCGTGACGCGGTGTCCGCGCGAACAGCCACGCCACCGGCCACAGCCGCAGTGCCTCCCGCACCGTCCAACTGGGCTCCGCCGCCTGGGAGTCGGGGTGGGTGCCGAGCAGATAGACCGACCAGCCGAGCGCGAAGCCGACCGAGCCGACGGTGGCGAACAGGAAGGAGAGGTACACCTCGGCGAGATCCTTCGGGTCCGACCCCGGGTCGCTCTCGTCGACGACGACGTCGAGCAGGTCACGTGCGTCCCGGGCGGGGTCCGACCGCCGCTGCCTGGCGCGTATCTCCGTGTGCAGGACGTTCTGCGCGCGGCGCCGGAAGAGGAGCCGGGACGGCGGGGAGTGCCGGTGGCGGGCGCCCGCCAGGACCGCGCGGTGGACGATCTGCCCGACCGTGGCGTGGAGTTGGGGCGGGGCGTCGCGGTGCAGCAGGACGTCCCGCAGATGGCGGAGGACGAGCAGGTTGCCCGCGTCGGGCCAGCTGGCGCTGGGGGAGAGGTGTCCGGCGACCAGGCCCGGCAACTCCCCCCTCCGTGCGTCCAGATGACGGCGGATCAGGACCCGGGCCGCCCGTCCGATCCTGATCTGCGCGTCGCGGGGCCCGAAGTCGCCGTGCCGGGTCCGGTAGAAGTCGGAGGCCTCGTCGACGACCGCGTCCCGGTTGCCGAGCACCGCCCGCGCGGACTCCGGACCGGCCACGCACACCGTACCCATGTCCGAGCGCCACACGTCGTGCGTTCCGTCGAACTCCGCTTTCAGCAGCGCCAGTGTGTCCGGAGCACGGCCACTGGTACGGCCGCGGGTGCGGTCCTCGCGGGGGGCACGGGGAGTGCCCGGTGTCTGGGGAGAGCCGGCGGCCTCGCCGTGCCCCTGACGCGTCCCGGACCACTCCATGCGGGCCTCCCTAGAGATCGCGGAGGCGCGGCACCCGTGGTGCGGTACGCGTGACGCCCCGACCGATGGGAACAGCCTGCGGACGGCGCGCGGACGTGTCGCGTGCTGTGCCGGTGAGCGGAACAGCGGGATGCGTTCCTGTGTGACGTGGGCATATGTGGTGCCGCCATATGTGGGAACCGGCGCCGGGCCCCTGCCCGCCGCGATGAGTTTCGGCCGCCCCCGGAGTCTGATCCCGTGAGCGCCGTGGTGCGGTCCACGACGTGGACGGAGACGCACTCCGTGCGGCGCTGCCCGATCCGAGACACCACGGAGGACCCATGACGACCACCCCCGGCGCCGGGACCGGCGGCGACCTCCCCGGCAGGCCGCCTGTCGTCGACATCGCCACCTGGAACGCGGCGCGCGACGAACTGCTGCTCCGCGAGAAGGCCCACACCCGTGAGGGGGACGCGATCGCCGCGGCCCGGCGGCGGCTGCCGATGGTCGAGCTCGACGGAACGGTGGAGGTCGTCGGTGCCGAAGGACCGGTGCCGTTCCTCGACCTGTTCCAGGGGCGCGACGAGCTTGTGGTGTACCAGCACATGTGGCACGACCACGCCCCCCACCAGGGCCAGTGCGAGGGCTGCACCACCACCGCCTGGCACATGAAGGACGCGGTCTACCTCAACGCCCGGGGCGTCTCCTACGCCGTCCTGACCACCGGCCGGTGGGACGAGGTCGCTCCCTACCTCGCGTTCATGGGCTACACCGAGCCCTGGTACTCGGTGCGCGGACTGGACGCGCCGATCGGCGGCGGGATGGGGCACATCCTCGCCTTCCTGCGCGACGGCGACCGGGTGTTCCTCACCTACTCCACGACGGGCCGCGGCAACGAACCGGTCAACGGCTCCCTCGCCCTGCTCGACATGACACCGCACGGCCGCGGCGAGGCCTGGCAGGACAACCCCGAGGGCTACCCGCCCGGCCGCGACGCCTGCTGGTACTGGCGTACGGACGCCGACGGGAACGCCACCTGGGGCGAGACCAGCCGTCCCGTCCCGCAGTGGACGCGCCCCGGCGCGACCCCCGTGGAGACCCTGGGCCGGCAGGGCGACCGCCACTGACGGAGGCTGTCCGCCGCGAGGCCTGCCCTTGACGGCCCACACCACCCGACCTAGCCTCGACTGAACACGTCTAGACAGGTAGGTCGACGATGGCGGACTCCTCCCAGACATCCCAGTCCCGGCAGCTCCAGGTCGAGACCAATGGCCTCGACGTCATCAGCGACGCCGAACGCAAAGGCACCCCGAGCACCCTGTTCTGGCCGTGGTTCGGAGCGAACGTCTCCATCCTCGGCCTGAGTTACGGCGCCTTCGCGCTCGGCTTCGGGATCTCCTTCTGGCAGGCGCTCGTCGCCGGCGTCATCGGGATCGTCTTCTCCTTCCTGCTCTGCGGCTTCATCGCGGTCGCGGGCAAGCGCGGCTCCGCGCCGACGATGGTCCTCAGCCGCGCCGCCTACGGCGTGCGCGGCAACCGGCTGCCGTCGGTGATCTCCTGGGTGCTCACCGTCGGCTGGGAGACCGTCCTCACCTCCCTCGCGACGATGGCCACCGCGACCGTGTTCAGCAGGCTCGGCTGGGGCGGCGGCACCGAGACCAAGGTGGTCGCACTGATCCTGGTCGGCGCGCTGACCGTCGTGGGCGGAGTCATGGGCTTCGACCTGATCATGCGGCTCCAGACGGTCATCACCGTCGTCACCGGCGTGCTCACGATCGTCTACATCGGGCTCGTCGCCGACCACATCCACTGGAGCACGGTCAGCGCCGTACCGGCCGGCTCCGCCCAGGAGTTCATCGGCGCGCTCGTGTTCATGATGACCGGCTTCGGCCTCGGCTGGGTCAACGCGGCCGCCGACTACTCCCGTTATCTGCCCAGGAGTTCGTCCGGCAGAGGCGTGATCGGCTGGACGACGTTCGGCGCCTCCGTCGCCCCGCTGCTCCTGCTGGTCTTCGGTCTGCTGCTCGCCGGTTCCTCCAGCACGCTCAACAAGGCGGTCGCCGCCGACCCGATCGGCGCGCTGACGACGATCCTGCCGACCTGGTTCCTGGTCCCCTTCGCCGTGGTCGCCGTCCTCGGCCTCGTCGGCGGCGCGGTCCTCGACATCTACTCCTCCGGCCTCGCCCTGCTCTCGGCGGGCCTCCGGGCGCCCCGCTATCTCGCCGCACTCGTCGACGGCGTCCTGATGATCGCGGGCTCCGTCTACATCGTGTTCTTCGCCGACGACTTCCTCGGCCAGTTCATGGGCTTCCTCACCACCCTCGGCGTCCCCATCGCCGCCTGGTCCGGCATCATGCTCGCCGACCTCGCCCTGCGCCGCCGCGACTACGACGAGGGCGACCTCTTCCGCCCGCACGGCCGCTACGGCGACATCCAGCCCACGCCCCTCCTGCTCACCCTCGGCGCCACCGCGATCGGCTGGGGCCTGGTCACCAACACGGCCGCCAGCTGGCTGAGTTGGCAGAGCTACCTGCTCGACCCGCTCGGCCTCGGCGGCAAGTCCGGTGCCTGGGCCTACGCCAACCTCGGCGTCCTGATCGCCCTCGCCCTCGGCTTCCTCGGCACGCTTGCCCTCGGCCGCACCCGCGTCCGGCGCCAGGAGGAACAGGCCGCCAGCCCGGAGGCGGTGGCCGCCGTATGACCGCCGCGACCGGCCACCTCGCCGTCATCGACATGCAGCGTGTCTTCGCCGAACCCGACAGCCCCTGGGCCACCCCTCGCTTCGCCGAAGCGGCCGCGGGCGTACGACGACTGCTGCCCGCCTTCGGTGAACGCGTCACCTTCACCCGCTTCCTGGCCCCCGGGAAACCCGAGGGCGCCTGGCGCGCCTACTACGACCAGTGGCCTTTCGGGCTCCAGCCGCCGGACGCCCCGCTCTGGCGGTTGACCGACGAATTCGCCGACCGGGCACGGCAGTTCGTGGACGCGCACACCTTCGGCAAGTGGACCCCGGAACTCGCCGAACGCGTCGCCTCCACCGGCCGCCTCGTCCTGGCGGGTGTCAGCACCGACTGCTGCGTCCTGTCCACGGCCCTCGCCGCCGCCGACGCGGGCGTCGAGGTGCTGGTCGTCGCGGACGCCTGCGCCGGCGTGGACGACGACTCCCACGCCAAGGCCCTGCACGTCATGGACCTCTACCGGCCGCTGATCCGGGTGATCACCGTGGCCGAGGCGGTCGGGGAGCCGTCATGACCGCCGTCCGGCTCAAACACCAGCGCATCACCGAGGTCCTCGCCAAGGAGATCCGCGGCGGCCACCGCCCCGCCGGCGAGCAACTCCCCGGCGAACACGCCCTGGCCCAGCGCTTCGGCGTCAGCCGTACGACCGTCCGCGCGGCCCTCGCCGAACTCGCCGAGGCGGGCCTGATCGCCACCCGCACCGGCAAGGGCTCCTACGTCCTCTTCGACGGCCGCCCTCTCGACGACCGCCTCGGCTGGGCCCACGCACTGGCCACCCAGGGCATCGACACCCGGGTGCGGACCCTCGCGGTGGACGCCCGGAAGGACGAGTCACTGGCCCGCCGACTCACCCTGAACAGCGCCGAGTTCGTCTGCGTGGAGCGCATCCGCGAACTCGCCGCGGACGCGGTCGTCGTGTCGTACGAACGCAGCTTCCTGCCGCCCGTTCCCGGGGTGCGAGAGCTGCCCGCCCGAGGCCTCGACGGGCAGTCCCTGACCGAGGTGATGCTGCGGGCCGGGCTGCGGCCCGACCACGGTGAGCAGCGGGTGAGCGGGCGGCGGATCGACGGGCCGGAGGCGGAACTGCTGCGCCGCGAACCGGGTGACTGGTTCCTCGACACGCGGCGCACCAGCCGGGCGGCCGACGGCTCCTTCGTCGAACATGTCGTGAGCCTCCTCGACCCCGACCACTTCCAACTCACCCTCGAATTCGGCTGACCCGCACCCCCGCACCGGAAAGCACCCATGACCCTCCAGAGCCGCGCCACCGGAGCCCTCCACGGACTCGCCCTCGGAGACGCCCTCGGCATGCCCACCCAGATGCTGTCCCGCCCGGACATCGTCTCCCGCTACGGCCCGGTCCTGACCGGCTTCCACCCGGCCGCCCCCGACCATCCCCTCGCCGCCGGGATGCCGGCCGGAGCCGTCACCGACGACACCGAACAGGCCCTGCTGCTGGCCGAGTTGATCCTCGACGGCCAAGGCCGCGTCGACCCGGCGGAACTCGCCCGGCGCCTGGTCGCCTGGGAGGACGACATGCGCGCCCGCGGCTCGCTCGACCTCCTCGGACCGTCCACGAAGCGCGCGGTGGAACTCGTCCTCGCGGGCACCCCGGTCGACGAGGTGGGGCGCTTCGGCACCACCAACGGCGCGGCGATGCGGATCGCCCCGGTGGGGATCGCGGTGCCGGCCAAGGAACCGGCCCTGTTGGTGGACCGGGTCGTGGAGGCCAGCAGCCTCACCCACGACACCGGGGTCGCCCTCGCCGGTGCCGCCGCCGTGGCAGCCGCTGTGAGCACGGGAATTGACGGGGCGTCGGTTCCGGAGGCGATCGAAGCCGCCGTGTCCGCGGCCCGGTCGGCGGCGGGGCGCGGGCACTGGGTGGCCGCCGCGGACGTCGCCGAACGGATCGTCTGGGCGACCGGACTGGTGCGCGGCCTGCCCGAGGCCCAAGTCCCCGAGCGCGTCTACGCGTTGGTCGGGACCAGTCTCGCCACACAGGAGTCGGTGCCCGCCGCCTTCGCCGTCCTCGCCGCCTGCCCCGACGACCCCTGGCGGGCCGCCCTGCTGGCCGCGTCCGTCGGCGGCGACTGCGACACCATCGCCGCCATCGCGGGAGCCGTCGGCGGCGCCTGCCACGGCGTGGACGCCTTCCCGGCCGACGCCCGGGAGACCCTCCTGCGCGTCAACCCGAAGCTCCGACTCGACGCCACGGCAGCCGCGTTGCTCGAACTCCGGGCCCGGCCGTGATCCCCGTGCTGTGGCACCTCGGCAACGTCGTCGTCGACCTGGTCCTCGACGTCCCCGCCCTTCCCGAGCGCGGCGGCGACGTCCTCGCCACCCGCACCGAGCACACCCCGGGCGGCGGCTTCAACGTCATGGCCGCCGCCGCCCGCCAGGGACTCGCGGTCACCTACGCCGGAGCGCACGGCACCGGCCCCTTCGGCGACCGCGCCCGCGCCGCGCTGCACACCGAAGGCATCGGCATCCTGCTCGCACCGCGCACTTCGGGCGACACCGGCTTCGTGGTCTGCCTGGTCGACGCGGACGGCGAGCGCACCTTCGTCACCAGCCCCGGCGCCGAGGCATCCCTCACCTCCGCCGACCTGGCCGAACTCCGCCCCGGGGCAGGGGACTTGGTGTACATCACCGGCTACGGCCTGCTCCACGACAGCAACCGCGCCGCCCTGCTCGGCCTCCTGCCCCGACTGGACCCGGCCGTCACTCTGGTCACCGACCCGGGGCCGCTGGCCGGCGACATCCCCACCGAGGCGCTGGAGGCGCTGCTCACCCGCTCCGACTGGTGGAGCTGCAACGCCCGCGAGGCCGCGCTGCTCACCGGCCTCGACGATCCGGCCGAGGCCGCCCGCGCGCTCCAGTCCCGGCTGGGGCGCGGTGCGGTGCTCGTCAGGACCGGGCCCGACGGGTGTCTCCTGCACCACGGCGGACGTCTGGTCGCCGTGCCCGGGTTCGCCGTCGACGCCGTCGATCTCAACGGCGCCGGCGACGCGCACACCGGGGTGTTCATGGCCGCCCTGGCTCGGGGCGCGGACCCGGTGGCCGCCGCTCACCGGGCCAACGCGGGCGCAGCCCTCGCCGTCACCGCGCCGGGACCGGCGACGGCACCGGACGCGGCACGGCTGGACGCGTTCCTGAACTAGCCTGGTCCGGCGGTCAGTTGCCGTCCCGGCGGGAGACCTCGACGTTCTCCAGGATGCCGATCGCGTCCGGCACCAGGACGGCCGCCGAGAAGTAGGTGCTCACCAGGTAGGAGATGACCGCCTGCTCGTTGATGCCCATGAACCGTACGTTGAGGCCCGGTTCGAGCTCGTCCGGGATGCCCGTCTGGTAGAGGCCGATCACGCCCTGGTCGTCCTCGCCGGTGCGCATCGCGATGATCGACGACGTACGGGACTCGCTGACCGGGATCTTGCCGCAGGGCAGCAGCGGCACCCCGCGCCAGGCGGGCAGACGATGGCCGCCCACGTCGACGCCGCTGAAGTAGACACCCCGCCTGTTGCACTCGCGGCCGAAGGCGGCGATGGCCTTCGGGTGGGCGAACATGCAGCGGGTGTCGCGCCGCATGCTGAGGAGTTCGTCCAGGTCGTCGGGGGTCGGCGGGCCGGAGTGGGTGGAGATCCGCTGGTCGTGGTCGGTGTTGTGCAGCAAACCGAAGTCCCGGTTGTTGACCAGCTCGTTCTCCTGCCGCTCGCGCAAGGCCTCGACGGTGAGCCGGAGTTGCTGCTGGGTCTGGTTCATCGGCTGGTTGTAGAGGTCGGTGACCCGGCTGTGCACCTTCAGGACGGTCTGGGCGACGCCGAGTTCGTACTCGCGCGGGGCGAGGTCGTAGTCGACGAACGTGCCCGGCAGGTCCGGCTCGCCGACGTGTCCCGCGCTGAGGGCGATCTCCGCCTCGCCGAACGGGTTCACCGGGCTGTGCTCGTCCGCGCGGGCCGCCGCGACGTGCGCGCTCAGCTCCGGGTGCCGATCCGCGACCGCCTGGTACGCCGAGTGGGGCAGCGCCAGCACCGTGGTCGCCGTCGCCGCGCGGGCTGTGAACTCCCAACTGCCGTCCGGGTCGTCGAGCGCCTCGCCGCCGAAGGTGTCGCCGTCGGCGAGCAGCCCGGTGACCGCCTCGTCGCCGTAGGGGCCCTCGCCGAGCCGCTCCACCTTGCCGTGCGCGATCAGGTACACCTGGTCGGCGGGACGGCCCGCCTCCACGATCAACTGGCCCGGCGCGAAATCCCGTTGCTCGAACCGCTCGGCCAGCGCGGCGAGCGCGTCCGGGTCCGAGAAACCGCGCAGCGCCGGCAGCTCGCTCAACTCGGCCGGGACGACCCGCACGTGTGCGCCGGTCTGCACGAACGTCACCCGCCCGTCGCCGCGTGTGTACGACAGCCGCCGGTTGACGCGGTAGGTGCCGCCGGGCACGTTCACCCAGGGCAGCATGCGGGTCAGCCAGCGCGAACTGATGCCCTGCATCTGGGGTTCGGACTTGGTCGTGGTCGCCAGAGTGCGTGCCGCGGCGGTACCGAGGCTCTGTTGTTCCCGCTCCTCGGCGCCCGCCTCGGGCGCGGTACCGGTGTCGACCGACATGGTGCCTTCTCTCCTGTCGCACGGGTGACGGGACGAGAGCCGGCCCGTCACATTCCGTGCGTAGAGCTACCCCTCGCCGGTCACGACGAGTGATGGCTTCGGACGGCGGTCGAGGCACATGCCAAACGCACGTGCTCCCGCACCACCCCCGGATCACTCGGCCTCACCCGTTCGGCGGTATCCGATCCGGAGCGTCTCGCAGGACCCTGCCGGGACCGACGATGTCCATGGGGCCGTACGGGAGCTGTCGCGCTGATGGGCAGGGACAGCCGGAGATCGGCCGGAACTCTCCCCTGCGGTGCGGTAGTCCGGCCCGATTCGGAGGAAAGATCCCTCGGGGAGATTCGGCGAGTCCACAAGGGGGCGCGATCGTCGTGAGGGTCGTCCTGCTCGGTACCGCCGCCGGCGGCGGTTTCCCGCAGTGGAACTGTGCCTGCGCGCAGTGCGCCGAGGCCCGCGACGGGAAACTGCCCGCGCGCACCCAGGAGTGCGTGGCCGTCACCGGCAACGCGCGCGACTGGTGGCTGCTCAACGCCTCACCCGACATCCGCGGCCAGCTCACCGCCACCCCCGCGCTCTGGCCGGGCCCCGGCAAGCGCGGCACCCCCGTGCGCGGTGTCCTCCTCACCGACGCCGAGGCCGACCATGTCGCGGGCCTGACCGTGCTGCGCGGGGCGGCGGGCCTCAAGGTGTACGCCCCGTCGCCCGTCCTCGCCGCGCTCGCCCCGGCCCGCGCGGTCCTCGACCGCTACGCCCCCTGGGAGTGGTCCGACAGCCTCGCCGAGGGCGGCTTCGTCCTGGCCGGCGGCCTGGTGGTCACCGCGCACCCGATGACCACCGAGACCCCCCAGCACGTACGGCCCCGCCCGCCGGACGCCCGCTGGGTGACGGCGTACCGCATCGAGGACCTGGCCACCGGCGGGGCACTCGTCTACGCACCCTGCGTCCCGGCCTGGACGGACACCCTCGACGACCTGCTGACGACGGCCGACTGCGCGGTGCTGGACGGCACGTGCTTCACGGCGGACACGTCGGGCACGACGGCCGGGGGTGCCCCCGCGGGCCGGCCGGCCAGGGGTCATCTGCCCGTCTCAGGACCCCGCGGCAGCCTCGCCGCGCTGGCCCGGCACCCCGGGGTGCGCCGGATCTACACCCACCTCGACAACACCAACCCACTGCTCGACGCGGGTTCGGCGGCGCGGGCCCAGGTGAAGGAGGCGGGGGTCGAAGTCCTCATGGACGGGGCCGAGTTCGTCGTATGAGGAGGTGTGTCAGCGGTCGGTGCCGGCGCCGGGGGTGTCCAACATCCGTGCCAGGGCGCTCCGTTGGAGCGGGAGCACCTCGGCGTGCAGCTCACGGCCCTTCCGGGTGAGCGCGACCCACACGCCGCGCCGGTCCTCGACGCACACGGAGCGCTCCACGAGGCCGTCCTTCTCCAGCCGTCCGATGAGACGGGAGAGCGCGCTCTGGCTGAGATGCACCCGTCCGACCAGGTTCTGCACCCGGCACTGGTCGCCCTCCCCGGGCGACTCGGCCGCGAGCATGTCGAGCACCTCGAAGTCGCTCGCGCCCAGGCCGTGCGGGTGCAGCACGCGGTCGATCTCGCACATCGTGCGCGCGTGCACGGACAGGATGTCCCGCCACTGTTCCTCTAGGGCCTGTCTTCAAAGATCATCGGGTGGTGGATCATGTTTAGGTGATACGCCGCCATGAACTCACCGATCAGGAGTGGGAGTTACTCGCT
>NZ_JBIVED010000014.1:0-277305 GCF_044747445.1 Streptomyces sp. NPDC090083
ATCTCCATGCCCAGTTCGGCGGCCCGGGTGACGAACGCGTCGAAGTCCTCCAGGGTGCCGAGCTGGGGGTGGATGGCGTCGTGGCCGCCTTCGGGCGAGCCGATGGCCCAGGGGACGCCGACGTCCTCGCGTCCGGCGGAGAGGGTGTTGTTGGGGCCTTTGCGGAAGGTGGTGCCGATGGGGTGGACCGGTGGCAGGTAGACGACGTCGAAGCCCATGGCGGCGATCTTGTCGAGCCGTTTCGCGGCGGTGCGGAAGGTGCCGTGGGGCTGGGCCGGGGTGCCCTCGGAGCGCGGGAAGAACTCGTACCAGGCGCCGTAGAGGGCACGCTCCCGCTCGACCAGCAGAGGGCGCGGCTCGGAGACCGTCACCAGGTCCCGCAGCGGATGGCGGGCGAGGACCTTGTCCACGTCCGGCGTCAGCGCGGCCACGAAGCGTGTCCCCACCGGCAGGGTGTCGTCGCGCAGTGTCTCCGCGGCGGCCAGGACCGTGTCACGAGCCGGGCCCTCGGGGACCCCGGCGGCGGCGCGCGCGTACAGCTCCGCGCCCTCCTCCAGCACCAGGCCGATGTCGATGCCGGCCGGGATCTTGATCCGGGCGGCCCGACGCCAGGTCGCGACGGGATCGCCCCAGGCCTCCACGACGTAGGACCAACTGCCGGTCGTGGTCGGGATGATCTCGGCGCCCCAGCGGTCGGTGCCGGGGGCGAGTTCCCGCATCGGGGTCCACGGACCCGGACGCCCGTCCGGGTCGTAGAGGACGGTGTTGGCGCCGATCGTGTCGTGGCCCTCGCGGAAGACGGTGGCGGTGACCTGGAACGGTTCGCCGACCACCGCCTTCGCCGGGCGCGCGCCGCTGTCCACGGACGGGCGTACGTCACGTACCGGAATGCGGCCGATGGCTGCCGGGGTCGCGTTCATGGGTCTCACCTCCGTCGTGCCGGAGGCCGGGCTGTTCGCCCGGCCGTGGGATGGGTGGGAGCTGCGCCGAAAGGGGGATCTACCGTCCCGCCGGGGAGCGGTGGTCGACGGTCACGGGCGGACCGCGGTGCGCGACGGCCGCCGTACGGGGGAGTCCGTTCTGCTCCTTGAGGTACGCGCCCTGGGTGCTGCGGAGATAGCGCTCCGCGGATTCCGCGGCCTCGCGCGCGCAGCGTTCGCCCATCAGCACGCACAGGGTGTAGCCCGAGTCCTCGAAGGTGGCCCGTACCGTCCGGTCGCCCGGCGACGCGAGCATCACGCGTTCCCACGCCCGGTAGCGCCGCAGTTGGCGGGCGACCTCGGCCTTGGCGGGTAGCAGCATGGCGCTGTTCACCTTTCGCCCCGGCGGACCGCGGTTCCCGACCATCGGGTGGCGGCCGGGCACGGAGCGGCATGGCTCCGTGCCCGGCAGTCGAGGCTTTCACTCATGGTGCACACCTGATGACCGAGCGTCTTGTTGGTTCTTCAACTACCTCGTCCGTCGCTCGTGTTGCACGAATGGCCTAGACCTCGCACGCTGGTGCTGACCCAGAAGCGATCAGTGCTCACGCTTCGTGTTCGGGGCCGGGTCCCGCAGGGGGCAGAGGCGGCGCGAGAGTTCCGTCGGTGAGGAGCCAACGAAGATGAAGACCGCAGTGCCGTGCTACTACCACCTCGATGTGGACGTCAGTCAGGAACGGGTCGGGCAGGTCAGGCGCATCCTGGCCGCCCACCTCCGGCTGTGGGACCTGGAGATCCTCGTGGAGCCCGTCTGCCGCGGCGCCGAGCTGCTGCTGCGGGCCATCGACGAGCACGCCACGGACAAGCACACGTCCATAGAGCTGTGGTGGAACGGCCAGCACCTGATCACCGCCATCGGCGACAACGACCGCGATCTGCGCCCCGACCTGGAACTGCGCGCCTGCCTCGCCCGGATCGCCGCGATGAGCGACGGCTGGGGATGCTGCGCCACCGGCACCGGGAGCAAGGTCATCTGGTTCTCGCAGCGAGCCCGCAGCGGTGAACGCGTCCCGCGCGTCCCCAGGACGCCCGCGCCGCGCCTGCGGGAGATGCTCGAACTTCCCCGCGAGGTGCCGGCCGCCCTGCCGGACCGCCCGGCGGACGGCGTCCTGGAGGACGCCAAGTGAGTGCGAGCCGGTCCCGGAAAGGGGTGCCCGTCTGGAACGGGCGCCCCTTTCCGCTGGGGGCCGCGTACGACGGCGCGGGTACGAACTTCGCCCTGTTCAGCGAGGTCGCCGAACGGGTCGACCTCGTCCTCGTCGGCGACGACGACAGCCACCGAAGCGTGCGGCTGACCGAGGCCGACGGCTTCGTGTGGCACTGCTACCTGCCGGACGTCGGTCCCGGCCAGCGCTACGGCTACCGGGTGCACGGGCCGTGGCAGCCGGGTGCCGGACACCGCTGCAACCCGGCGAAACTGCTCCTCGATCCGTACGCCACGGCGGTCGACGGACAGATCGACAACGACCCCTCGCTGTACGAGCGTTCGGCCGGACCGGCGCCCGGCGACAGCGCGGGACACGGGATGCTGGGCGTCGTCACCGACCCGGCCTTCGACTGGGGCGACGACCGCCCGCCCCGGCGCCCGTACTCCGACACGGTGATCTACGAGGCCCATGTGAAGGGCCTGACCCGCACCCACCCGGAGGTCCCCGAGGAACTCCGGGGGACGTACGCGGGTCTCGCGCACCCGGCCGTCGTCGAGCATCTGGTCCAACTCGGCGTGACAGCGGTCGAGTTGATGCCGGTGCACCAGTTCGTGCAGGACGGTGTGCTCCAGGACCGCGGCCTGTCCAACTACTGGGGCTACAACACCATCGGCTTCTTCGCGCCCCACAACGCCTACGCCGCGCACCGCGAACGCGGGCGCCAGGTCACCGAGTTCAAGTCCATGGTGAAGGCGCTGCACGCGGCCGGACTCGAAGTCATCCTCGACGTCGTCTACAACCACACCGCCGAAGGCAACGAACAGGGCCCCACCCTCTCCTTCCGGGGCATCGACAACTCCTCCTACTACCGCCTGGTGGACGGCGACTGGGGCCACTACTACGACACGACGGGCACCGGCAACAGCCTGCTGATGCGGCACCCGTACGTCCTCCAGCTGATCATGGACTCGCTGCGCTACTGGGTCACCGAGATGCACGTCGACGGCTTCCGCTTCGACCTCGCGGCCACCCTGGCCCGGCAGTTCCACGAGGTGGACCGGCTGTCGGCGTTCTTCGACCTGATCCAGCAGGACCCGGTGGTCAGCCGGGTCAAGCTCATCGCCGAACCCTGGGACGTGGGGGAAGGCGGCTACCAGGTCGGCAACTTCCCGCCGCTGTGGTCGGAGTGGAACGGCAAGTACCGTGACGCCGTACGGGACTTCTGGCGCGGCGGCGAGCACACGCTCGGCGAGTTCGCGTCCCGGCTCACCGGGTCCTCCGACCTGTACCAGCACAGCAGGCGCCGGCCGCGCGCCAGCGTCAACTTCGTCACCGCCCACGACGGGTTCACCCTGCGCGACCTCGTCTCCTACAACGACAAGCACAACGAGGCCAACGGGGAAGGGAACCAGGACGGCGAGAGCACCAACCGGTCCTGGAACTGCGGGGTCGAAGGAGAGACCGACGACCCGGCCGTCCGTGAGCTGCGAGCCCGGCAGCAGCGCAACTTCCTCGCCACGCTGCTCCTTTCGCAGGGCATCCCGATGCTCGGCCACGGCGACGAACTCGGCCGCAGCCAGCGCGGCAACAACAACGCCTACTGCCAGGACAACGACATCTCCTGGATCGACTGGGAGTTGACCGACGAGCAGCGTGAACTCGCCGACTTCACCCGGTACGTCATCGGGCTGCGGGCCGCACACCCCGTGCTGCGGCGGCGCCGGTTCTTCCGGGGCGAGACCGCCGTGCACGCCGGACAGCCGCTGCCCGACCTGGTCTGGCTGCTGCCTGATGCCCGCGAGATGGCCGACCTGGACTGGCAGCGCTCCGACGCGCACGCCATGGGGGTCTTCCTCAACGGAGACGCCATCGCCGAACGCGACGCGCACGGCGGGCCCGTCGTCGACGACTCGTTCCTGCTCCTGCTCAACAGCTACTGGGAACCCGTCGGCTTCCGGCTGCCCGACGCGGCCTACGGCGAGCGCTGGACCACCCTGATCGACACCGCCGAACCGCAGGGCGGCCCGGACGAGACGGAGCACAAGGCCGGCACGGAGCGGGTCGTGGAGGCGCGCAGCCTGGTGCTGTTGTCCCGGCCCGCCCGGGAGGGCCGCGAGGTCAGGGGGCGTCGCGGGAAGTGACCGTGAAGCGGGCGCCGTCGGGGTCGCGCAGGACGGCCTCGGTGGCGGACTCCCGCAGGACGCTGCCGCCGTACGACTCGGTCACCCGGGCACAGGACCTGACGTCGGAGACCGAGAAGTGGACCTGCCAGTTCGGCCGGACCGTCGGGTCGGGGGCCGCCTCCAGGGCGCCCGACTCGATACGGGCCACCACGTTCCCGCCGCTGCGCAGGACGACCTCATCGCTCTCGTAGCGCACCTCGCAGCTCCTCGGGTCCGCCGACGCCCAGTCGAGGACCTCGCCGTAGAAGATCGCCGCGTCGAAGGCGTCCCGGGTGTGCAGCCGGACGAAGGCCGGGGCCGAGCGGCGCCAGGTCTCCCAGCCGCCGACGAGCTCGCCCTCCCAGATGCCGAAGGTCGCGCCGTCCCGGTCGGCCAGCAGCGCCGCGCGGCCGGGCGGGAACGAGAGAGGGCCCACGGCGACCGTCGCACCGCGCTCCCGGACCCGGGACACGGTCACGTCCGCGTCGGGCACCGCGAAGTACGGCGTCCACGCCACCGCGACCTGCCACATGGAGGCCACCGCGGCCAGACCGGCCACCGGGACGTCGTTCGCCGTGGCGATCCGGAACCGTTCGCCGAGGCTGGCCGGGCGCCACTTCCAGCCGAACGCGGCCTCGTAGAAGGCCTCGGTCGACTCCACGTCACGGCTCGTGAGACTCACCCAGCAGGGGGCGCCGAACACCGAACGCGTGGAGACGGCTTCCGGCTCACCGGGGGACGTATTCCTGTCGTGGTCCATGGCAGTCGCGTTCCCCTTTCGTGGACCGGCGGCCACCGGTCTCCACCAGTGTCCAACCGGAACCGGTCGGACGGCCTGCCGAGCGGGCGTCTTGACCATCCTTTTGGGTTAGTTACCTCTGCTAAGGAGGTAATCTGAAGAGCGTGGAGACGGAGAACTTCCCCGAAGAACTGGCCGACGCGCTCGTCGGCGTCCAGCGGCTGATCCGCAGACGACTGCGCAGCGAGATGACCCTGCCGAGGCTGCGCGGCGCCGAAGTGGAACTGCTGCGCCTGGTCGAGGTCCGGCCCGGCATCGGCATCTCGGACGCGGCCAGGGAACTGTTCCTCGCGAGCAACTCGGTGTCGACGCTCGCCAACCAGCTCGTCAAGGACGGCTTCCTGATCCGCGGGACCGACCCCGCGGACCGGCGCGCCGCCCGCCTCCAGCTCACCGAGGCGGCCAGAACCCGGCTATGCGACTGGCACGCGCGACGCGCGGCGCTCGTCCGCGGCCAGGTCGACCGGCTCGACCAGACGGACCGGGACGCGCTGAGCGCGGCGATCCCGGCCCTGCGCCGACTGGCCGAGAACCTGCACGAGGAGGCCGAGGAATCATGACGCCGTCCATCGACGCCGCCACCGACACCGGGCGATCCCCGGCCGTCAGCTGCACGCGGCTCACCTACACCTTCGGCGAGACGACCGCGGTGGACGGGCTCGACCTGTCCGTGGGGGAGGGCGAGGTCTTCGGCCTGCTCGGCCCCAACGGCGCCGGGAAGACCACGGCGATCCGCTGCATCACCACCCTCCTGCCGGTCCCCGCCGGCATGGTCCACGTCTTCGGCCACGACACGGCCAAGGACCAGATGTCCGTACGGCGCATGCTCGGCTACGTCCCGCAGCAGCTCTCCGCCGACAGCGGGCTCACCGGCCGCGAGAACGTCGCTCTCTTCGCCCGCGTCTTCGACGTGCCGCGCAGGGAACGCGCCGCACGCGTCTCCCAGGCGCTGCGGGCCGTCGACCTCACCGACGCCGCCGACCGGCTCGCCAACACCTACTCCGGCGGCATGGTCCGCCGCCTCGAACTCGCGCAGGCCCTGGTCAGCGCGCCCCGCCTGCTCATCCTCGACGAGCCCACGATCGGCCTCGACCCGATCGCCCGCACCAGCGTGTGGGAGCACATCAACGCGGTGCGCGAGGCCACCGGCATGACCGTCCTGGTCACCACCCACTACATGGACGAGGCCGACCAGTACTGCGACCGCGTCGGCCTCATGCACCACGGCCGCATTCGCGCCCTGGGCACCCCGCAGCAGCTCCGCGAGGGACTCGGCGAACGCCGTCGTGCCGACGGGGCGCCCGCCACCGATCCGCTGCCCACCCTCGAAGACGTCTTCCGGGACATCGCCGGCAGCGGCCTCGAAGACCAGTCAGGAGGTTTCCGCGATGTCCGAAGCACCCGCCGCACCGCGAACCGTGTCGGCTGACCCCGCCACCGAGAACGGCCTGAACCTTCTGTTGACCCCGCCCCGGCCCCGGGCCGGATGGCGCCTGCTGCCCGCCCGCGTCATCGCGATGTGCGCCGTAGAACTCCAGAAGCTCCGCCACGACCGCACCGAGCTGTACACCCGGGCCGTCCAGCCGGCGCTCTGGCTGCTGATCTTCGGCCAGACCTTCACCCGCATCAAGGCGATCCCCACCGGCGGCATCCCGTACATCGACTACCTCGCCCCGGGCATCATCGCCCAGTCCGCGATGTTCATCGCCATCTTCTACGGCATCCAGATCATCTGGGAGCGCGACGCGGGCATCCTCAACAAGCTCCTCGTCACCCCCACCCCGCGCTCGGCGCTGATCACCGGCAAGGCCTTCGCGGCCGGGGTGAAGTCGCTGATCCAGGCCGTCGTCGTGGTCGTCATCGCCGCGCTCCTCGGTGTCGCGCTGACCTGGAACCCGCTGAAACTGATCGGCGTCGGGGCGATCGTGATCCTCGGTTCGGCCTTCTTCTCCTGTCTGTCGATGACCATCGCCGGCATCGTGCTCAGCAGGGACCGGCTGATGGGTTTCGGACAGGCGATCACCATGCCGCTGTTCTTCGGCTCCAACGCCCTCTACCCGGTGGCGATCATGCCCGGCTGGCTGCAGGCGGTCAGCAAGGTGAACCCGCTGAGCTACGAAGTGGACGCGCTGCGCGGGCTGCTGCTCGGCACCCCGTCCCATGTGGGCACCGACTTCGCGGTGCTGCTGGTGGCCGCCGCACTCGGGATCGCGGCCGCTTCCTCCCTGCTCGGACGGCTCGCCCGGTGATCTTGCCGGCGACGTGATGTGCGGCACGCCCCCGGCCGGGATTCGACGGCCGGAAAGCGGGTTTCTCCTGCGCACGGCTTGATCAGTGATCAAGCGGACGAAAACGCTGGCCACAGCGCATTCTGCTCATTTGACAGTGCGCTGAGCACACAGATAGGAAGCAGCTCTCTGAGGTCGAGAGGGTGCACTGTGTACGAGCCGAACGTGGTCGGGGACTGGCAGGAGTACGACGAACACGCCGGTCTGCGTGTCCGCGTCCACAGCCTGGCCGCCGCCGAGCCGCCACGCGGACGCGACGACGCGGCCGAGGGCCTGACGTACTTCACGCTCCGTGTCACCGTCGAGAACCGCGGGGCACGGCACTACGGCATCCACCTGGAGGACGGTCAGATCGACATCAGGGTGGGCCCGGACGGCGAGAGCGCCTTCATCGACTGGCGCAGCACGCAGTTCATCGAGGGCTTCGACGTCTATCCGCTGCGGCGCGCCACCGCCGTCGTGTACGCGGCCGGTGCGGAGGCCTCCCTGAAGCAGGTGGACGTCCAGGTCCAGCTGCGGGTCGAGGAGGAGTGGACCGAACGGCGGCTGTGGGCGGGCGGCATCGGCCTGTGCGAGGCGGCCGTCGCCGCCGGGGTCGGACGGGACGGCCTGGCCCACCAGGTGAGCAACTTCCTCCGTGACCAGGCGGAGCCGGGAACCCCCTGAGGCCCCCGGCCCCGAGCCGTCAGTGCGGGATGCCGTCGATGATCTCGCGGGCGCCCTGCCGCAACAGCGCCACCGCCACCGACGTGCCCAGCGTCGCCGGGTCGAGCCGGCCCGCCCACTCGTGGGCGTTCAGGCGAGTCTTGCCGTCGGGCGTGAACACACAGGCGCGCAGCGAGAGTTCACCGCTGCGGTCGACCCTGGCGTAGCCGGCGATCGGGCTGTTGCAGTGGCCCTGGAGGACGTGCAGGAACATGCGCTCAGCGGTCGCCTCCCGATGCGTCTCCGGGTGACCGAGCCCGCTGACCGTGTCGATGACGTCGGTGTCGCCCTCGCGGCACTGCAAGGCGAGGATGCCCGCGCCGATCGGCGGCATCATCGCCTCCGGGGACAGCACCTCGGTGAGCACGTCCGTGCGGTTGATGCGCTCCAGGCCCGACATCGCGACCAGCAGCGCGTCGGCCTCGCCAGCCGCAAGCTTCTCCAGCCGCCGGTTGACGTTGCCGCGGAACGGCACGCACTGCAACTCGGGGTGCGTGACGGCGAGTTGAGCGACCCGGCGGACCGAAGAGGTGCCGACGCGGGTGCCGGGCGGCAGCTCGTCCAGGGTCAGACCGCCCGGGTGGATCAGGGCGTCACGGATGTCGTCCCGCTTCAGGAACGCGGCGAACGTCGTACCGGCGGGCAGCGGACGGTCGGCGGGCACGTCCTTCACGCAGTGCACCGCGAGATCCGCCTCACCGGCGAGCAGCGCCGCGTCCACCTCCTTGGTGAACGCCCCCTTGCCCTCCACCAGGGCGAGATCGCCCATCCACTTGTCGCCGGTGGTCTTCACCGGGACGACCTCGGTGCGCACCTGCGGATGAAGGACGGCCAACTCGGCGCGGACGCGCTCCACTTGGGCCAGCGCCATGGGCGAGTCGCGGGAGACGATACGGATCAGTTCGGGCACGGACATGCCGACACGATAGACCGTCCGGCATGTCCGCGTTGACCGATGGGCGCACCTGGCGACAGCTTCAGGCCCATCTCAGGACAGTCGGCCCATGGGCCTCCTTGGCCCGTAGGGACCCGCTCTACTCCGTCAGGGCGACCTCGATCGTGTGATGCCCCCGCCCGTCCGCCGCGATGACGGGGTCCGCGGCCAGCCCGTCGACCGTGCACGACTCCACCCGGCTTCCGGCGCCGCTCAGCCGCAGGTCCAGCGTCATGCCGCGGTACCGCAGCCCGCGCAGACCCACCGGCCCCCAGGCCGACGGCAGGCACGGAGCCAGCCGTAGCGAGTCGTCCGTGAACGTGAGGCCGAACAGGCCTTCGTGGATCAGGCGGAGATACGCCGTCGCCGACCAGGTCTGGTCGGGCTGGGACACGAAGTGGTCCGCGTGTCCGCTCGCGCCGCCCTGCCAGCCGCCGTCGACCTTGCCGGTCACCGAGTCGTACAGCTCGTAGAAGCCGCCGCTCGCGGTGACCAGGTCGGCGAGGGTGTCCACGGCGAGGGCGAACGGCTCGGTGCGGCCCGCTCCGGCGGCGGCCCGGCCGTAGAGGCCGTGGACCATCGGCCAGACCATCACGTTGTGCCGTCCGGGGCGCCGGTCGTCGAAGCGCGGGAAGTGCGGCCAGACGTTGACGATGCCGTACGGCTGCCAGTGGGCGGAGTCCAGGATCCGGCCGGCGCGCGTGCCGTCGGCGACGCCGAGGAGGATCGCCAGGGCCAGGCCCGCGCCCTCCTGCGAGGTGTCGAGATGTCCGGCGAGGGGGCCCTCGCCGTGCACGAGGTAGCCGTAGGTGCCGGCGTCCGCGCGCCACAGGTGCCGGTCGATCGCCGTACGGAGGTGCTCCGCGTCCGAGCGGAACGAGGCGGCCTGCACGGGGTGGCCGAGGGCCTCGGACATGGCGGCGAGGGCCTGATGGGCGCCGTAGTAGAGGCAGTTGGTCGACAGGCACATCAGCTTCGCGGCGTGCGGATGGTCGAGGACGAAGGACGAGTGGACGGACGTCGACGCGGGCGGGCTGGGGTAGCCGGAGATGCCGTCGTTCATGAAGCCCGGGCCCGCGAAGAGGCCGAACGCCGGGTTGAAGTGCTCGGCCCGGCGGGCCGCCAGGGTGCGTGCGGAGGCGTCGTGCGCCCGGGTGAGGAAGTCGCGGTCGCCGGTGACCAGGTAGTGGTGGTGGGCTGCCGGCACCCAGACGATCTGGTCCCACCACTGGTTGTCCTGCTGGACGACGAGCCCGTCCCGCGCCCGGTCGACCACGGACCACAGCGTGTTGCGGCCGACGTCCGGCGCCAGCAGGCTGACCCCGCTCCACGCGTTGACCGCCGCGTCCCGGGTCCAGCGCTGCGGCGCGGGATAGCCGCCGCCCGCCCGCACGACGGTGCCGGGCGGATAGGACAGCAGGCCGGAACGGTCGTACACCGCGCGGTCCGCGCCGATGGTGTTCGCGCCGGACAGGGAGCGGAGCGCGGACGCGTGGACGGTGCCGAGGCGGTGCTGGACGGCCGGGTCGTCGAAGGCGAGGGTGGGCATGGTGTAGCCGTTCCCGGGGGCGGGGCCCTGGGCACCCGCCGGGCCGGCCGTCGCCCCGGCGATGGCCAGCGCTATCAGAAGCGCCCGCCGTGAGATCCCGCGTTCAGCTGCCACGTTCCGTCCTCTCAGGCCTCCCGGGGTCGCGACGACCCCGGGAGCCCTGAGAACGATGGTGCCCCCTCGGGGGTGGCGTCGGGCGCCGGTGCCGAACACGGTTGCGGAGGGTTCGCCCGCCGGCCGCCGTGTCGTCACCCGGCCCGGCCCACCCGGCTCACACGTTCCGCAGATACGCCAGCACGGCCAGCACCCGCCGGTGTCCGCTGTCGCTCTGCGGCAGGCCCAGCTTCAGGAACACATTGCCGATGTGCTTGCTGACCGCGCGTTCCGTGACGACCAGGGTCTTCGCGATCGTCGTGTTGTCGTGGCCCTCCGCCATCAGCTTCAGCACCTCCCGCTCACGCGGGGTCAGCGAGTCCAGCGGTGAATCGCGGCGCCGGGTCAGCAGCTCGGTCACCACCTCGGGGTCCAGCGCCGTGCCGCCGGCCGCCACCCGGTCCAGCGCGTCCAGGAACTCGTCCACGCGTCCGATCCGGTCCTTGAGGAGATAGCCGACCCCGCTCGCGCCGACGCCCAGCAGCTCGGCGGCGTACGACTCCTCGACGTACTGCGAGAGCACCAGGACCGGCAGCCCCGGGATCCGTTCCCGTGCCTCCAGCGCGGCCCGCAGTCCCTCGTCGCGGAAGCCGGGCGGCATCCGGACGTCGAGGACGGCCACGTCGGGCCGGTGTCCGAGCAGCGCGGGCAGCACCTCGGGCCCGCTGCCGGCGACGGCCACGACCTCGTGTCCCGCGGAGGTCAGCAACAGGACCAAGCCCTCCCTGAGCAGGGCGTTGTCCTCGGCGATCACGACTCTCACGTCAGCTCCGCCCCGACCACGTTCACCACACGCACGGCAGCTCCACTTCGATCACGGTAGGTCCCCCCACGGGGCTGGTCACGGTCACACGTCCGTCGAGCGCGGCGACCCGACGCCGCATACCGAGCAGCCCCGAACCACCCGCCTCGTCGGCGCCGCCCCGGCCCTCGTCGCGCACCCGGACACGGAGTCCGGTGCGGGCGCGGGCGAGGTGGACGTCGGCGCGGTCGGCGCCGCTGTACTTGGCCGCGTTGGTCAGCGACTCGGCGATCACGAAGTACGCCGCCGCCTCCACCGCCGCCGGGGCGCGCGGTCCGTCGTGCCCGTCGGTCAGCCCGTCCACGGTCACGGTCACGTCGAGCGCGCTGCCCGCGGCGAGCGCCCCGACCGCGCCCACCAGGCCGCGGTCGGTGAGGATCGGCGGATGGATGGCACGCACCACGTGCCGCAGATCCGTCAGCGCCTCCTCGGCCAGCGTCTGCGCGTCGTCGAGCATCCGGCGCGCCGCCTCCGGGTCCTGGTCGTAGGCCCGCTTGGCGAGCCCGATGCGCATGGACAGGGAGACCAGCCGGGCCTGGGTACCGTCGTGCAGATCGCGTTCGATCCGGCGCAGCTCGGCCCCGTGCGCGGCGATCGCGCCCGCCCGGGTCTGCGTCAACTCCTCGACCCGTACGGCGAGTTGTGCCTTCGGCGAGGGCTTCAGCAGAACGGTGGACCAGTGCGCGTCCAGATCCGCGAGCCGGGTGATGAGCGGCAGGATGACGGCCTTGCGGCGCAGCAGCCCGCACCACACTCCGTCGACGGCCAGGCCCAGTGGCCACAGCGGCAGCATCAGCACGGGCAGCGCGCCGTAGGCGTAGTAGGCGACCATCCAGCGGAAGTCGGTCAGCGTGCTCGGGTCGCGGACCGCCGTGCGCAGCCGCTCGCGCACGGTGCCGGTGAGCGGCTGGTACGCCTCGGGGATCGCGCGGCCCGTCCACGCGCCGGCCTGCTGCCGCTTGGCCCCGGCGATGCGCCGTATCAGCAGCACCGTCTCGGGGAGCATGAACGCGCCGACGACCACGGCCGTGGCGATCGCGGTGAGCAGGAGCACGGTGATGAAGATGTACGACCCGAAGGTCATCGCGGCGGAGACGGCCAGCTGGAGTGTCGCCCGGCCGGCCTGCCGCACGGTGGCGCGCATGAAGATCAGGTTAGGCGCATCAGTCCGGGCGAGCGGGGACGGACCGCCGGGCACGGGTGCGGCGCGGTCCGCCGGTGGTCCGGGGGACCGCTCCCTCGGGGCGTCGGGCGGACGCCGGAATCGTCGGGGCAACACGTCAGCCAGGATCCACATCTGCTCGGTCGGGAGGGAGGAGGGCGAAGAGGGATGAGTAGGGGCGAGGGAGTACAGGAGGCGGTGCGGGTTCGTCCGCGGACCCGGTGCCGGTCCGGGAGAGTGGACGGCGACCGGGTCCGGGACGGCGCCGACCCCCGTCCCCACGGGTTCGGCGCGGAGGCGGCCTTCCGCTCAAGGCGGCCCCAGTGCTGGCGGCGCGGGGCAGGCTCGGTCGTGCACCCGCTGCCCCGGCCGCCTTACGGTGACCTTACTTGAGTTAGGCAAGCATGCATGACTTACTTGAGTCAAGCAATGGTATGGATCTGCTGGAGTCGGGCGAGCGGGACGGTGGGGTGGCGCGCGTGTCCACGTACGGCGGCATCAGTGAGCCACCCACGCTCGCCCGCGGTCACGGGCAGCATCTGCTCGTCGCCGTGGAGGAGCCGTACGACGCCGAACTTCTCTCCACCATGCTGGAGTTGGCGGGCTACCGGATCGGGATCGCCGACAGGGGGACCGAAGCGGTGGCGCGGCTCGCGGAGCGGCGGTTCGAACTGCTCGTCATCGACGCCGAGTTGCCCGGGATGGATGCCCTCGCGCAGGCCCGTCCTCTCACCGCCCACTGCCCGCCCGTCCTCCTGCTCGCCGGCCGGGACGCCCTCGACGGACCGCTGCCCGACCTGGGTGCGGGGGAGCGGGACCGTGTCACCAGGCCCCTTCGGGTCGCCGAAGTGCTCGCCCGTGTCCAGGTGTTGCTGCGCGGCGGGAGCGGCGGCCGGGAGGGCGCGCTGCACTATGCCGACCTGGTCCTGGACGACACCACCTGCCAGGCCCGGCGCGGCCGGCGCACCCTCGACCTCACGCCCGCCGAGTACCGGCTGCTGCGCCATCTCCTCGGCAACGCGCACAAGGTGCTGTCCAAGGAGGAGATCGGCCGGTACGTCTGGGGCGACTTCCGTGGCGGCAACGCGGTGGAGCAACTGGTCTCCCGTCTCCGGCGCAAGGTCGACCGGGACGCCCCGGCGCTCATCCATACGCGCCGGGGTTTCGGCTACTGGCTCGGACGGGTGGCCGGCGAGGGGTGAGTGCCCCGCCGGGGCGGTGTCGCGGTGACGCGGCGCCGCCCCTTTTCCGTTGTGTGCGCGCGTCGGAGACGTCACCTCCTCGTGACCTCCTCGTGGGGCAACTCACCTGCTGTGCAACTGAGTTGATCTCTCTGTGCATCCCTGCCCGGTTCATGGTGGCAGCGGCAGGGGCGACGGCGTGCCTGCAATACAGCGGACAAAATTGTTGACAATCTTGTTTGGCTAGATTTAGGTTCGACAGGCACTCACTCAGGGAGGGCAACGATGCCGAAAGAAGCCCGTCCGAGCACCGGGGAGCAGGCCAAGCAGCATGCGCTCACGCAGCTGCGGCAGGCGATCCTGCACGGCGACATGGCACCGGCTCAGCGGTTGGTGGAGAACGAGCTCGCCGAGCAACTCGATGTGACGCGGGCCAGCATCCGTGCGGCACTGATCGATCTGGCGGCCGAAGGACTGGTCGAGCGGATCCGCAACCGGGGTTCCCGGGTGCGGGTGGTGACCGTGGAGGAAGCGGTCGCCATCACGGAGTGCCGCATGGTCCTGGAGGGGCTGTGCGCGGCCAAGGCGGCCGTCGCGGCCAGCGACGACCAGCTGGCCGAACTGGCGGACCTGGGCCGGGCCATGACCAAGGCCGTGGCCGACGGCGAGCCGGTCACCTACTCCGAGCTGAACCACGAACTCCACGACAAGGTGCGGGAGTTCTCCGGCCAGCAGACGGCCGTGACCTTGCTGGAGCGGCTCAACGCCCAACTGGTGCGTCACCGCTTCCAGTTGGCGCTGCGACCGGGGCGTCCGCAGCAGTCCCTGAACGAGCATCTGGCGATGATCGAGACGATCACGGCCAGGGACCCACAGGCGGCCGAGGCGGCCGTCCGCGCCCATCTCGCCAGTGTGATCGAGGCGTTGCGCGACTGACGCGCCGCGGACCGGCACAGCTGGGGCGGGCGCACACCTGTCCACCAAGGAGATTCCAGCAATGACGCACGGCAATGCGCCCGCCACCCCACGATCGACACTCGTCGTCACGGCGCACGCCGGGGACTTCGTCTGGCGGGCGGGCGGGGCCATCGCCCTCGCCGCCGCCCGCGGCGAGAAGGTCACCATCGCCTGTCTGACCTTCGGCGAGCGCGGTGAGTCCGCCAAGGCCTGGCGTGAGGGCAAGAAGCTGGACGAGATCAAGGCGATACGCCGGGACGAGGCCGAGCGCGCCGCGGCCACCCTCGGCGCCGAGGTCCGTTTCTTCGACGCCGGCGACTACCCTCTCGTCGCCACCGCCGGGCTGACCGACACCCTCGTCGAGGTCTACCGCGCCACGCAGCCCGACGTCGTGCTCACCCACCCCACCGAGGACCCGTACAACGGCGACCACCCGGCCGCCAACCGGATGGCGCTGGAGGCCCGCGTCCTCGCGCAGGCCATCGGCTACCCCGGCGAGGGCGAGATCATCGGCGCCCCGCCGGTCTTCTACTTCGAGCCGCACCAGCCCGAGATGAGCGGCTTCAGGCCCGAGGTCCTGCTCGACATCACCGAGGTCTGGGACGCCAAGCGCAAGGCCATGGAGTGCCTCGGTGCCCAGCAGCACCTGTGGGACTACTACACCGATCTGGCCGTCCGCCGCGGCGTCCAGCTCAAGCGCAACGCCGGCCCGAACCTGGGCCTGGCCCACAAGACGATGGCCGAGGCGTACATGCGCCCGTACCCGCAGATCACGAAGGAGCTGGCATAGCCATGGGCGGAGTGATCGTCACCAACCCCCCGAAGGCCGACGCGCAGGACGTCGAGGCGCTCGCCGCCTTCGGCGTGGCCACCGTCAGCGAGGCCATGGGCCGCACCGGTCTCCTCGGACCGTCGATCCGCCCTGTGCAACAGGGAGTCCGGGTCGCCGGCACCGCCGTCACCGTGCTCGGCTGGCCCGGCGACAACCTCATGATCCACGCGGCCGTCGAGCAGTGCGGCGAGGGCGACATCCTCGTCGTCACCACCACCTCGCCCAGCACGGACGGCCTGTTCGGCGAGCTGTTCGCCACTGCGCTCCAGCAGCGCGGGGTGCGCGGAGTCGTCCTGAACACCGGCATCCGCGACACCCAGGAACTGCGTGACATGGGCTTCGCCGCCTGGTCCCGCGCCGTCTCCTCGCAGGGCACCGTCAAGGCCACCGGCGGCTCGGTCAACGTGCCGATCGCGATCGACGGCCAGGTGGTGCGCGCCGGTGACGTGATCGTCGCCGACGACGACGGTGTCGTGGTCGTACCGCGTGAGAAGGCCCGCGAGACCGCCGAGAGGTCCGAGGCCCGCGAGGCCAAGGAGGCCGCCACCCGCGCCGCCTTCCTGGAGGGCCAACTCGGCCTGGACCGCTACGGCTTGAGGGACACCCTCAAGCAGCTCGGCGTCGAGTACCGGACGTACGAGGAGTACACCGGAGCCGGGTCGTGACCGATCCCGCGGAGGTCCGCTGCATGCTGATGCGCGGCGGCACCTCCAAGGGCGCCTACTTCCTGGCCGAGGACCTCCCCGCCGGCACCGCCGCCCGCGACGACCTGCTGCTGCGGGTCATGGGCAGCCCCGACCCGCGCCAGATCGACGGCCTGGGCGGTGCCCACCCGCTCACCAGCAAGGTGGCCGTGGTCGCCGCCTCGGCGGACCCCGAGGCCGACGTCGACTACCTGTTCCTCCAAGTCGCCGTCGACCGACCGGAAGTGACGGATCGTCAGAACTGCGGCAACATCCTCGCCGGAGTAGGCCCGTTCGCCGTGGAGCGGGGGCTCGTGGCCGCCGCCGACGGCGAGACGTCCGTCCGCATCCGCATGCTCAACACGGGGGAACTGGCCGTGGCGAGCTTCCCGACCCCGGGCGGGCGCGTCGACTACTCGGGTGCCGCCGAGATCTCCGGCGTCCCCGGTTCGGCGGCGCCCGTGGTGATCGAATTCCCGCAGGGCGGAGGCCAGTTGCTGCCCACGGGGCAGGTCCGGGACGTGATCGCCGGCACCGAGGTGACCTGCGTCGACAACGGCATGCCGGTCGTCCTCGTCCCCGCCGCCGCACTGGACATCACGGGGTACGAGACGCCCGCCGACCTGGAGGCGAACGCCCCACTGGCCGCCCGGCTGCGGGAGATCCGCCTGGCGGCCGGGAAGCTGATGGGTCTCGGTGACGTCGAGCACACCACCATCCCCAAGCTCAGCCTGCTCGCCCCGCCGACGGACGGCGGCGCGGTCATGACCCGCACCTTCATTCCCGTGCGCTGTCACACCTCCATCGGCGTCCTCGGCGCCGCGAGCGTGGCGGCGGGGCTGCTGGTCCCGGGCGGGGTGGGGGAGGGCATCGCGAGAACACCCGAACACAGTGACCGGATCCGCGTCGAGCATCCCAGCGGATTCCTGGACATCGACACGAGTGTGGCCGCCGGATCCGAGGGTTCCGCTCCCGTGGTCCGCAGCACCGCGGTCGTCCGCACCGCACGCAAGATCTTCGACGGCACCGTCTTCCCCCGGCCCGCCGGCCCGACTCCCGCACCCGTACGACCCCTTGGAGGCAACGATGGCTCCGCCGCTCGGTGACATCGCCCATATCGGCCACGCCCAGCTCTTCACCCCGGACCTGGACGCCAGTGTCGCCTTCTTCACCGACTACCTGGGCCTCACCGTCAACGGCCAGGACGGCGACACCGTGTACCTGCGGACCTACGACGACTACGAGCACCACAGCCTGGTCCTCACCACCCGCGACCGGCCGGGTCTCGGGCGCCTCGCCCTGCGCACGTCCAGCGAGGAGGCCCTTCAGCGCCGTGTCGAGGCGGTCGAGGAGGCGGGCGGCACCGGCCGGTGGGTGGAGGACGAACCCGGCATCGGCAAGCTCTACGTCACCACCGACCCGGACGGCCACGAGCACGCCCTGTACTGGGAGAGCGAGCACTACCGGGCGCCCGACGAGCTGAAGCCCGCGCTGAAGAACCAGCCGCAGGCCAAGCCCAATCGGGGCGTCGGCGTACGGCGGCTCGACCACATCAACTTCCTCGCGGCGGACGTGCTGTCGAGCGCCGAGTTCCAGCAGCACGTGCTGGGCGCCCGGCCGACCGAGCAGATCCGGCTCGACAGCGGCCGGATCGCGGCGCGCTGGCTGACGTACACGAACAAGTCGTACGACGTCGTGTACACGGAGGACTGGACCGGTTCGACGGGGCGGCTGCACCACATCGCCTTCGCGACCGACACCCGCGAGGACATCCTGCGGGCGGCCGATCTCGCCATCGACACCGGTGTGTTCATCGAGACGGGCCCGCACAAGCACGCCATCCAGCAGACGTTCTTCCTCTACGTCTACGAGCCCGGCGGCAACCGCATCGAGCTGTGCAACCCGCTCACCCGACTGGTGCTCGCGCCCGACTGGCCGCTGATCACCTGGACCGAGGAGGAACGGAAGAAGGGGCAGGCCTGGGGGCTGAAGACCATCGCCTCCTTCCACACCCACGGGACTCCGCCGGTCGCCTGAGCGGCGCGCGGAGGCCCCGAGCGGTGCGTGAGAGCCGCCGAGTGTGACGCGGGAGCCACCCCTCATTCATGGTCGATGAGATTGTTGACAAAAACGTTGACTATCCGGGGGTGGCTCCTTAGCGTCTAGCGCACCAAGCACGAGAGGTAACCAACGATGTCTTCCTCCCCCTCCCCGTCCCCCGCTCCGACCGCGCGCGCCGGCCGGCTGGCCCTGCTGGTCATCGGCCTGTGCTGGCTCGCCGTGCTCTTCGACGGCCTCGACATGTTCATCTACGGCTCGGTGCTGCCGCACCTGCTGGAGACGAAGACCTTCGGTCTCACCGCGGACCAGGCGGGCGACCTCGGCAGCTACGCCACCTTCGGCATGCTGGTCGGCGCGCTCACCGCGGGCACGGTCGCGGACCGCATCGGCCGCAAGCAGCTGATGATCGGCTGCGTGACGCTCTTCTCGCTCGCCTCCGGCATCTGCGCGGTCTCGGGCAGCGTCGAGGTGTTCGGCCTCGGCCGCACCCTCGCCGGTGTCGGCCTCGGCGGGCTGCTGCCCACCGCGATCAGCATGGTCTCCGACTACGCCCCGCGCGGCCGGACCGCCCTCACCATCGGCATGCTGATGACCGCCCACCACGCGGGCGGCATCCTCTCCGCCTACGTGGCCAAGTGGCTGGTGGAACCGGTCGGTTGGCGCGCCGCCTTCTGGGTCTGCGTCGTCCCGCTGCTCTTCGTCCCCGTGCTGCTGAAGCTCCTGCCCGAGTCGCTGAGCTTCCTGGTCGCCAAGGGCCGCACCGACGAGGCCCACGCCCTCGCCGAGCGCTTCGAGGTCCAACTGCCCGCCGCCACCGGCAAGAAGACGGCGGCCGACCGCTGGGACGCCCTGCTCGCCCTCTTCCGCGGCGGCGAATGGCTCCAGACCCTGCTGTACTGGCTGGCCTCCTTCGGCGGCCTGCTCCTCGTCTACGGCGTCGCCACCTGGCTGCCCACCCTGATGCGCGCCGAGGGCTACGAACTCGCCAACGCCCTCACGTTCGTCGTGGTGTTCAACCTGGGCGGCATCGTGGGCATGCTCGTCGCAGGCCGCGCCGCCGACCGCTTCGGCGCTCCGCGCATCTCGGCGATCTGGTTCGCGCTCACCGCCGCCGGCGTCTTCCTGCTCGGCGTCCACATGAACCAGACCGTGACGATGCTCGTCGTCTTCCTCACCGGCGTCTTCCTCAACAGCGCCCAGACGATGATCTACGCCACGGTGTCCATCCGCTCCACCCCCGACAACCGTGCCACGGCGGTCGGTTGGACCTCCGGCATGGGCCGCTTCGGCGCCGTCTTCGGCCCCTGGCTCGGCGGCCAGCTGCTCGCCTCCGGCAACGGAGACTGGGGCTTCACGTCCTTCGCCATCGCCGGTCTGTCCTCCATGGTGTTCATCGGCATCGCGGCGCTGCGCGGCTCCAGGCGGGCCGAACAGACAAGCGCCGAGCGAGAGTTGGCCGTCAGTCACTGACCGCGGACCCGGCCCGGGCGACCGGGGCGGGACCGGACGCCGGCCGCCGCGAGGACGCGGGGGCCGGGTCCGGGCACGAAGAAGCGCCTGACGCCCATGAGGGCGCAGGCGCGGGCCTGTTGACGTGCGGGTGCCTCAGTCCCTGCCCATCCGGTCCTCCGCCGACAGGTGTTCCACCGTCCTGCCCGTCTCCGTGAACGTCCGCGTCACGTACCCCGACGAGTACACCCACAGGATGCGCAGCGGGGTGTCGCCGATGTTCCGGAACAGATGAGGGACGGGGGAGGGGACGTACGTGGTGTCGTACTGCTCCAGCTCCGTCACCTCGCCGTCGACCACCACCTCCGCGCGGCCCTCCAGGATCGTCACGTGCTCGTCGCAGTTGTGCGAGTGCAGCGGCGCCCCGGAACCCACCGGATACACGCTCATCCCGCTGGTGATCAGGTTCTCCCCGCCCGCCGACGGCGTCGTGATCAACGGGGTCGTCGCGACGGCACCGCCCCGGTCGAGCACGGGCACGGAGGCGACCTTCACGATCGTGGTCATCCGGAGTTCCTTTCCACGTACATGCGTCTGCGGCGAACGACGTTAGGCCGCGGGCGCGGGAATGGCTGCCCTCCGGAGTGCAGCTTTACCTTGCGTTTCCAGAGGGGTGAGCATCCCGGACCCGCCTGTACGGTCGGCACGCATCGCACGGATTCCCGGACCGTGCCGGTAACGCGCCGGAAAGAAAAGGCAGGTAAAGGCCCCATGAGGCTCCCCGTTCTCACCGAAGAGGAAATGGACCCGCGCCAGCGGGAACTGGCCGCCCGCATCGCCGGCCGGCGCGGCGGGGTCCGCGGACCCTTCCGGGTCTGGCTGCACAGCCCGGAGATGTGCGAACGCGCCGAATCGCTCGGCGCCTTCGCCCGGTTCGACTCCAGCCTCCCCCGGCACCTGAGCGAACTCACGCTGCTGATGGCCGCCCGCAACTGGGACGCGCAGTACTCCTGGAACGCCCATGTGCACCAGGCGATCGAGGCCGGCATCCCGGAGGCCGCCGTCAAGGCGATCGCCGAGCACCGCGAGGCCGTCTTCGACAACGAGGCCGACCAGGCGTTCTACCGGTTCTGCCGGGAGGTCCTCGACGACCACTTCGTCACCGACGAGACCTTCGCCGCCGCACTGGCGCACTTCGGCCCCAAGGGCCTGGTCGACACCATCGGCGCGCTCGGCAACTTCACCATGCTCGGCATGTGCCTCAACACCTTCCAGGTGGACCTCCAGGCCGACCGGCGACCCCCGTTCCCGGACATCCGCGGCTACGGCCGGATCGCCCCGGACGGCGCCGACGGCACCGAGCCACGGCCGTGACAACTCCGGGGGGAGGCCCGGTACTTCGCGTCCGGGGCGTCACCAAGAGCTTCGGTGGCGCCGCCGCCCTGAAGGGCGTCGACCTCGACCTGTACCCGGGCGAGGTGCACGCGCTGATGGGCATGAACGGGGCCGGCAAGTCCACGCTGGTACAGGTCCTCTCAGGCATCCACCAGGCCGACGCCGGCACCGTCGAGGTCGACGGGCGGACACGGCACGGACTCACGGTCCGCACGGCCCGCCGGCTGGGCATCGCGTCGGTGCCCCAGCGCCGGGAGCTGGCGCCGGAACTCACCGTCGCCGAGAACGTACTGCTCGGCGACCTGCCCACCCGCGGAGGTGCCGTGCGCTGGAAGGAGGTCGGCTCCCGGGCCCGCGCGGCGCTCGACGCACTCGGCATCGACATCGACGTGACCCGCACCGCGGCCTCGCTCACCGTCGCCGAGCAGACCATGGTCGAGGTGGCCCGCGAGGTCCGCCGCGGCGGCCACATCCTGATCCTCGATGAGCCGACCGCCTGTCTGAGCGCCGAAGCGGCCCACCAGATACGGGAGTTGGTGCGCACCCTGCGCGACGAAGGCGTGGCCGTCGTCTACATCTCGCACTACATCGACGAGGTACTGGCGGTCGCCGACCGCGTCACGGTGCTGCGGGACGGAGCCGTCGTACGCGGCGCCCCGGCCGCCGAGTTCGACGCCGCCTCGCTCGTCCGCGACATGGTCGGCCGGGACGTCGTGTCGCGGCGCTCCCAACGGCCCGCGCCCAAGGACGAGTTCGGGCTCACCGTGCACGGCCTCACCGACGGCCGGGCGGTACGGGACTTCACCGTCGAGGTGCGCAAGGGCGAGATCGTCGCCGTGCTCGGACCGGCCGGTGACGCGCAGTCGCGCCTCTTCGACCTGCTCTCCGGGCGCCGCCGCCCCGACACCGGACGGCTTGCCGTGGACGGAACACCGGTGCCGTTCGGGCGGGTTCGCGCCTCCCTCGCCGGCGGACTGCGCTGCGTCACCGGGGACCGGCGGGCCCTGGGCCTGGTCCCCGAGCTGTCCCTGGACGAGAACCTGATGCTGGCCGGCGACCGCCTCGCCCGCCGCCGTATCCACCGGCGCACCCGACTCGCCCGCCGGGCAGCCCCGTTGCGCCGGGAGTACGGCGTGGTCGCACTCGCCGGGAACCCGCCGGTGGGCGCGCTGTCCGGCGGCAACCAGCAGAAGGTGCTGCTCGCCAAGTGGCTGCAGACCGAACCGGTCGCCTGCTTCCTGGAGGACCCCACCAACGGGGTCGACATCGCGGCCATGGCCGACATCCACGCCCTCGTCGACGACCTCGCCTCGCGCGGAGCCGCCGTCCTGCTCGCCTCCTCGTCCGCCGAGGAGGTCATGCGCCTGGCCGACCGGGTCGTCGTCGTCAGCGCGGGCCGCACGGTCGCCGAGCACGACATCGACGCCATCACCCACGACGAACTCGTCGCCACCGCCCTCGGAGGTCAACCGCAGTGAGCGTCAAGACACTTCCCGACGCCCCCGGCTTCTCGGACCCGCCCGCGAAGGCACGCCCCAAGCTCTCGTGGGCCGCGCTGCGCGGTGCCCCGCACACCGGCCTGATCGCCGTCCTGATCGTGGTGATCGTGGCCACCTCGATGCGGACCGACGCGTTCGCCACCGACACGAACGTCATCAACATCCTGCGCCAGGTCAGCGTCGTCGCCGTGATCGCGGCCGGGCTCACCCTGCTGATGACCGCGGGCGGCATGGACTTCTCGATGGGCAGCAACGTCGCCGTGACCACCGCGGTCGGGGCGCAGCTGCTGGCGCACGGCCACTCCACCGCGTTCACTGTCGTCGTCTCGCTCGTGCCGGCCACGCTGATCGGCCTGGTCAACGGCATGGTCGTGACCTTCACGAATGTGGCCCCGTTCGTCGCCACCCTGGCGATGGCGACCCTGCTCGACGGAGTCGCCCTGCTCGTGCTCGACAGCGTCAGCGTCTCCATCGGCACCAAGATGTCCGCCCTCGGCAACGACACGATCCTCGGCGTGCCGTACCTGCTGGTCGTGGCGGTCCTCGTGCTGCTCGCGACCGCCCTGGTCATGCGGTTCACCGTGTTCGGCCGTGACGCCTTCGCCATCGGCGGCAACGCACACGTCGCCCGGCTCAGCGGGATCCACGTCACCGCCCGCACACTCTCCCTCTACGCCCTGACCGGGGCCCTGTCCGGACTCGCGGGCCTGATGCTGCTGTCCCGGCTCAGCGGCAGCAGCCCCGGCACCGGCGGGCTCCCGCTCCAGCTCCAGGCCGTCGCCGCGGTCGTCATCGGCGGTACGGCCCTGGCCGGCGGCCACGGCACGGTCGTCGGCACCGCGCTCGGCGTGGTGCTCCTCGGCGTGGTCGCCAACGCGCTCAACCTGCTCCAGGTCTCCAGCAACTACCAGTCGGTCTCCGTCGGCGGGGTGCTGCTCGTCGCGGCCGTCGCCAACGAGATGCACAAGGCACGTTCCGCACGTCACTGACGTGCTCAGCCCGGCTCTGCCCACGTTCCCCGAATGGCGGTTCACCATGAGAATGTCGCTCCGTTCCCGCAGATCCCTGCTCGCCGCGTTCGCCGGCACCACGCTCGTCCTGAGCGGGTGCGGCACCGGCGAGGACAGCGGGAGTTCCGGCCATGTCACCCTCGGTTTCGTCAACGGCGGCGACACCGAGTTCCACAGCTGTCTCCAGAAGGCCGTCGAGCAGACGGCGAGGACGGAGAACGCGAAGGTCCTCACCGCCAACTCGCACCAGAACTCCACCACCGAGCTGTCCAACATCGAGGACATGACCTCGCGCGGTGTGAGCGCGCTGATCGTGCAGACGGTCAACGTGGACGCGTTGAAGGGCGACATCGCCAAGGCGAAGGCCGCGAACATACCGATCTATCTGACCTCCGTCGCCACCAGCGACGTGAACGACATCCTCGGCGCGGCCGTCGTCGACCTCACAAAGGTCGGCGCTCTCGACGCCGGCTGGGTCGCGACCGACGCGGGCGGCAGGAGCGTCGAGGTCGGCGTGATCGCGGGCGCGCCGGGCGCCGCCTCCGACCTCCTGGTGGGCGGCTTCACCAAGGCGCTGCCCGGCACCGCGAAGGTGGTCGCGAACCAGCCGGGCATGTTCAACCCGGTGAAGGCGCAGGACGTGGCGGAGAACATGATCCAGGCCCACCCGGACCTGGACTACGCGTTCGTCGCCTCCGAGGACATGGCGCTCGCCGCCCGCAAGGCCTTCGACGCGGCCGGCCGGAAGGACGTCAGGATCGTCACCGTGAACGGCACGGACGAGGGCCTGGCCGCCGTCGAGGACGGCCGCCTCTCCGCCACCGTCGCCAACTCGGCCATGGCGATCGGACAGACCGCCGTGCGCAACGCGGTCGGTCTGCTGGACAAGAAGAAGGTTGACAAAATTGCCGACATTCCTCTTTTGTTGGTGACCAAGGACAACCTGAGCAAGGCCCCCCAGTACTGCCCGAAGTAGACCCATCGGTACGACCGGCACCGCCGCCGGGGCCCACCCCTGGCACCCGTGGGCCTCCGGAGGAATCATGGACCGACTGCTCCTCATGCACAGCTTCGTCACCGTCGCACAGGCCGGGAGCTTCAGCGGCGCCGCCAAGAAGCTGGGCTCGTCGGGCTCGCTCGTCTCGCGCCACGTCGCCGAACTGGAGCGGCAGGTCGGCGTCCGCCTGGTCAACCGCACCGCCCGCTCGGTCAGCCTCACCGAACCGGGCCTGAAATACGCCGAGTTCGCGGCCCGCATCCTCGACGAGATCGAGGCCGAGGACGCCGTCATCTCGCACCTCCACGACCGCGCCGAGGGCACCCTCAGCATCATCTGCCCCAAGTGGATAGGCAGCCTGGACCTCGGGGACGCCATCGCCGCCTTCTCCGCGGCCCACCCCAAGATCCACGTCCGCTTCGAACTCGGCGGCATGTCGGACCGTACGTACGACTTCCTGGACAGCGGCTTCGACGTCGCCTTCCACACCCGCGACCTGCGCGACTCCAGCGTCCGCCTCAAGAAGATCGCCTCACTGCCCTTCGTGCTGTGCGCCTCCGGGACGTACCTGGAGCGCGGCGGCCCGCTCACCGAACCCAACGGCCTCGCCCACCACGACTGCCTGGTCCACGTCAACGACCCGGTCTGGCGGATCGGCCACGGCCACGCCTCCACCCTGCACAAGATCCGCAACGTGGCGTTCTCCTCGAACTCGTACCTCGCGCTCCAGAAGGCCGCCGTCCACGGCCGAGGCATCGCCCTGCTGCCCCAACGCCCGGCCTACGACGACCTGATGAGCGGCGCCCTCAAAGTGCTGCTCCCCGAACTCGCGGTCCCCGACCGCCCGCTGTTCGCGATCTACGGCCCGGGCCAGGCGACCCCGCGCAAGGTCAGTGTGTTCCTCGACTTCCTCTCCGCGTGGTTCGCGCAGAATCCCATTCCGGCCATCCGGTCCTGAGAACTCTCCGACGGATCAGGCCACGGCCGCAAGAAACGATTGCGCATTCCGACGAGCCCGGACCATTGAGGCCTCCACGCCCCGAAATCTAGGCTCGCCGGGCGACCCGCGAAACGAGGCATCCATGGGAATCCAGAGAATCGAATCCGTCACCTACGGGATCGACGACGTAGCCGAATGCGTCCGTTTCTTCGACGACTTCGGACTGTTCCTGCTGGAGCGGACCGACGAGCACGCGGTCTTCGAGACCCTCACCGGACAGACCCTGCATCTGGACACCGCGCCCGGCCCCCTCTTGCCACCGCCGCTGGAGGCCGGACCCACCGTCCGCGAGATCGTCTGGGGCGTCGACACTCCCGCCGAACTCGCCCGGCTCGTCGACGGACTGGGCCGCGACCGCACGGTCCACGAGAGCGCCGACGGCGTCTTCCGCACCGTCGACGAGAGCGGCTTCGGCGTCGGCCTCACCCTGGCCCGCCCGAAGCGCGCCGACGTCACCCCGCGCCCCGCCAACGCGCTCGGCAGCGTCCACCGCTGGAACTCCCCGCTGCGACCGCTCACCCGGGCCCACCCGCTCCGGATGTGCCATGTCGCGCTGAACATCGTGAAGGAAGGCCGCGAGGAAGCCGTCGCCTTCTACACCGACCGGCTCGGCTTCCGGCCCACCGACATCGTCGAACCCATGGGCGTCTTCATGCAGGCACCGGGCGACGACGACCAGCACACCATGCTGCTGTGCCACCGCCCCGACCGCGCCGGCATCAACCACATCGCCTACGAGGTCCCCGGCTTCGACGACGTCGTCGAGGGCGGCAACCACATGATCGAGCGCGGCTGGCGGGAGGCCCGCAGGCTCGGCCGCCACACCGTCGGCTCGAACGTCTTCCGGTTCCTGCACGCCCCCTGCGGAGGCCGCGTCGAGTACGCGGCGGACATGGACCGCGTCGACGACACCTACGAGACCCGCGTCCACGAGACCACCCCGCCCCACCACATCTGGGCGCTGCGCTCCCACCGCGACCAGGACGCCCCCGCCACCTGACTCTCCTCCCCAGCCTGAGAGGGCACCCACTCATGACCTCCGACCACGGCTACCCCGCCGTCCGCATGTACATCGCGGGCGAGTGGTGCCAGGGCGGCACCGGACGGACCGCCCCGATCGTGAACCCGGCCACCGAGAAGGTGATCGGCGACGTACCCCTCGCCACCACCGCCGACCTCGACCGCGCCCTCGACGCGGCCGACGAGGGCTTCCGCGCCTGGCGCGCCACCCCGGTCGCGCGGCGCTCCGCGATCCTGCACACGGCCGCCGACCTCATCACCGAACGCGCCCCCGAGATCGGCCGGATCATGGCCCTGGAGCAGGGCAAACCGCTCCGCGAGGGCGCCACCGAGGCCCTGCGCACCGCCGACACCCTGCGCTGGCACATCGAGGACGCCCGCCGCGCCTACGGCCGGATCATCCCGTCCGCCCCCGGCACCGTCCTCACCGTCCGCCGTGAACCGGTCGGCCCCGTCGCCGCGTTCGTGCCCTGGAACTTCCCCGTCGGCGGCCCCAACCGCAAGCTCTCCTCCGCCTTGTCCGCGGGCTGCTCGATCGTCATCAAGGCCTCCGAGGAGACACCGGGCACCGCCGCCGCGCTGGTCGCCTGCTACGCCGACGCGGGACTTCCCGCCGGTGTCCTCAACCTGGTCTTCGGTGAACCGGCCGAGGTCTCCGCCCACTTGATCCCCTCGCCGAAGATCCGCCTGGTCGCCTTCACCGGCTCCGTCCCGGTCGGCAAGCTGCTCGCCGCCCGCGCGGGCGAGGTCATGAAGCCCACCCTCATGGAACTCGGCGGCCACGCCCCGGTCGTCGTGTGCGCGGACGCCGACCCGGTGAAGGCCGCCCGCGCGTCCGCGCGGGCGAAGTTCTTCAACGCGGGCCAGGTCTGCACCTCCCCGAGCCGCTTCTTCGTCCACGCGAGCATCGCCGAGGAGTTCACCGCCGAGTTCGTGCGGGCCGCCCAGGACGTCACCGTAGGGGACGGCCTCGACGCCGGCACCACCATGGGCCCGCTGGCCAACGAGCGCCGCCTGCACGCGATGGAGACCCTCGTCGCCGACGCCGTGGAACGCGGCGCCACCGTGCGCACCGGCGGCCGACGCCTGGACCGCGACGGCTACTTCTACGCCCCGACCGTCCTCACCGACGTACCGGCGGACGCGCGGCTGCTGCACGAGGAACCCTTCGGCCCACTCGCCCCGATCGTCCCGTTCACCGACCTCGACGAGACCCTCGCCGTCGCCAACTCCCTCCCGTACGGCCTCGCCGCCTACGGCTTCACGGAGTCCGCCGCCACCGCCGAGAAGCTCTCGGACACGCTGGAGGCCGGCATCCTCTCCCTCAACCACTGCGGCGGCTCCGTCGCCGAAGCACCCTCCGGCGGCGTCAAGGAGAGCGGCTACGGCAGGGAGGGCGGCCCGGAGGCACTCGACGCCTACCTGGTCACCAAGCGCGTCTCCCACCTGCTGGCGGGCTGAACCGCCATGAGGTACACGCGCGTCGCGGTCGGCGGCCGGGCGGTGTGGGGCCGCGTGGGGGAGGAGGACATCGAGCTGCTGACCGGGTCCCCGATCGACGGCGACCCCACGGTCCTGGGCAACGTGCCGCTCGCGGACGCCCGTTGGCTGCCCGTCGTCGTACCGCCCGTGTTCTACGCGGTCGGCATGAACTACCCCCGGCACATCGCGCACGCCCGCGCCGAGACACCGGCCCGGCCCGAGGCCGGCTACCGGGCCAACAACGCGCTCACCGGCCACCGTTCACCCATCGTCAAACCCGCCGCGGTCGAGGGCCGGTTCGAGGCCGAGCCGGAACTCGTCGCCGTGATCGGCCGCACCCTCCGGCACGCCAGCTACGACGAGGCCCGCGCGTCGGTCTTCGGCTGGACCATCGGCAACGACGTGAGCGCCCGCACCTGGCAGCACCAGGACCGCTCGTTCTGGCGCAGCAAGAACAGCGACACGTTCAAGCCGATGGGCCCCTGGATCGAGACCGACGTCGACGCCCTCGCGCAGACCACGACCCTCCGGGTGAACGGAGCGGTCCGCGCCTCGTTCGCCACCGGCGACATGGTCTTCGACCCCTTCGACCACATCGTCGAACTCACCAGGCACCTCACCATGCACCCGGGGGACGTGCTGTGGATGGGCGCCGAGTCGACCTGCCAACTCGAACCAGGGGACACCGTGGACATCGAGATCAGCGGCATCGGCGTCCTGTCCAACCCCGTACACAGCGAAGGGAATCCGTCATGAGCAGCGCACCCCGCTACATCCACCACGTCAACTTCCCCACCACCGACCCCGACCGGACCGCCGAGTGGTACACGAAGGTCTTCGGGATGAAGCGCATCATGCCCAAGTCCAACACCCGCGTGGTGCTGATGACCCGCGGCAACTTCGACCTCCACTTCACGCCCGTCGAGGAGATGGAGCGCATGGCGCCCTATCACTTCGCCGTCGAGGTCGACGACTGGGACGACTTCCTCGCCCACCTCAAGGAGCTGGGCATCCGGCACACCCGGCCGATCGAGCGCCCCGAGAACCAGTCGAAGTTCTGCTACATCCACGACCCCGACCACACCATGATCGAACTCGTCTTCCACGGCCGCCGCCCCAACTAGCCACCCGCGCACAGGAGTTCAACACCATGCCCTTCGCCGACTCCGACGGCACCGCCATCTACTACGAACGCCACGGCAGCGGTCCGGCCATCCTGTTCGTGCACGGCAGCGGCGGCCACCACGCCGCCTGGTGGCAGCAAGTGGCCGCACTGCGCGAGGAGTTCACGGTCGTCACGGTGGACCTGCGCGGCTTCGGCAAGTCCGCCGCACCCCTTCCACCGAACGCGTCGACGCCCGAGTTCGACGGCCAGGACTTCCCCGGTGACGTCGTCGCCGTCCTCGACCAGGAGGACCTGACCGACGCCATGCTGGTCGGCCAGTCCATCGGCTCCGTCGCCGCACTGCGCGCCGGACTGCTCCGCCCCGAGCGGGTCGGCTCCGTCGTGCTCGGCCACTCGCTGGGCGGCATCAGCCACCCCGAGCTGACGGAACTCGCCGCCGCCGACCGCGCCGAGGCCGTCCGGCTGCCGGTCATCGACCGCCTGCTGACGAAGCGGTTCCAGCGGGAGCGGCCCGACCTCACCTTCCTCTTCCAGCAGATGGGCACGTTCAACGTCGCCCGCATGCAGGACCTGCGCAACCTCGACACCGACGGCCCCTCCCTGGACGACATCCGGGACTCGGGTGTGAAGGTCGCGTTCCTCGCCGGCGAGAAGGACGCGGTGCTCAGCGTCAAGACCGTCACCCGCGCCCATGAACTGCTGCCCGGCTCCCGCCTGGAGATCGTCCCGGACGCCCCGCACTCCATGTACTGGGAGACGCCCGCCGAGTACAACGCCGCCGTCGCCCGTCTGCGCCGCACCCTCACCACACCGAAGGAAGCAGCATGAGCAGCCTCACCCTGGACGCCGCCGAGAAGATCATCGACGCCGCCCACCAGCGCGCCCGGTCGATCGGCAAGGCGGTCAGCGTCGCCGTCGTGGACGCGGGCGGCTTCCCGGTGGCCATCCGTCGCCCGGACGGCGCCCGTCCGCTCACCCCGGACATCGCCCGCGCCAAGGCATACACGGCCGCGATCATGCAGCGCCCCGGCACCATGCTGAAGAAGTGGCAGGAGAGCCAGCCCGTCTTCTTCTCCCAGCTGTCCCAGCTCCCGGGCGCCGCCATGCCGATCATGGCCACGGAAGGCAGCCTCACCATCAAGAAGGACGGCGAGATCATCGGCGGCCTCGGCATCGCGGGCGGCACCGCCGACGAGGACCAGAGGATCGCCGAGGAGGCCCTCGCCTCGCTCGGCTACGAACTGGAGTTCGCCGCCTGGGGTGTCACGGGCAACCCGGCCCCGGCCCCGTCCCCGTCCGGAAAGGACGCCTGACCCATGGCGGACACGTTCAACTACCGCATCGACCACCACGGCAGCCTGGTCCGCCCCGCCGAACTGACGGCGGCCCGCGCGGCAGGCGACCCCGAGGCCCTGAAGGAGGCGGAGCTCCAGGCGGTCAAGGACGCGGTCGTCTTCCAGCGCAAGCTCCGCTCCACCGTCGTCACCGACGGCGACTTCCCCCGGGAGGACTTCCGCAGCGCGGTCCTTGACGGAGTGTCAGGGTTCCGGCGCACGGACGAGACGGACGCCGACGGCCTCACCCGCTGGGTCGCGGAGTCCCTCCCCAAGGCGGGCGGCCCGCTCCTCGCCGACTGGACGGCCCGGCTCACCGAACTGACGGTGATCGCCCCGAAGGCATCGCTGCCCTCACCCGCGTACCTCGCCGCCACCACCTTCCGGCCGGGCCACGGCCCGTCCTCCGCGCGGGAGTTGGGGGAGGCGCTGGCCGAGATCCTCGCCGCCGAGATACAGCTGCTGGTCGCCCGGGGTGTCCGCCTGATCCAGCTCAACAACCCGCTGCTGCTGGGCCAGTTGGACACCGACCCGGCCGACCCGGGCGCCCTCTCCTTCACGGACGCCCTCGCGGTCGACGCCCTGGCGGTCCGCCTGGACGACCGCCCCGAAGGCGTCCGTATCGGCCTCGCCCCCGGTCCGGTCGCCCCCGCAGCGATCGACGGGGCCCGCGCCGAGCGGCTCTACGGCGAGATCGCCGCCGACCGCTGGATCCTCCCGTTCGACCAGGGCACCCCGGCCGAACTCGCCCTGGTCAAGGCCCTCCCCGAGGACCGTGACTTCTGCCTCGGCGTCGTCGACGCGACCGTGCCCGGGCTGGAGGACATCGACACGGTGATGGCCAGGCTCGACGCGGTGGGCGAGTTCAAGGACCTGGAGGACGGCGCCGTAGCACCGTCCCGGGGCTTCGCCGACGTGGCGGCCCGGCCGCTGCTCAGCACCGAACAGCAACGCCGGAAGATCGAGTTGGTGGAGACCGTCGCACGGTACGTGTGGGGCAACGAGTTCTGACAGCAGGGCCGGGAAGCGCGTCCCCGTGCTTCCCGGCGGGGCTCCCTCACAGCACCTCGGCGAACGTCACCTTCCGGTCGGTCAGCAGAGGCCGGACGGTGTCCACGATCAGCTCGCCGAAGTACTCGGCCGCCTTGTGCGCGTCGAAACCGGCCCGGTCGGCGTACTGCTCGTACAGCACGAAAGCGCCCGGCACATCCGCCTCGGCATGCACCTCGTACGCCAGGTTCGCCGGCTCGGCGCGGGTGTGCTCGCGCACCTTCAGCAACGCGGCACGCACCGTGGCCTCGTCGGCGGGTTCGCAGAAGTAGCGGGCGATGACGGCGTAGGCCATGTCGTGTCTCTCCTCGGTGGTCCTGGGCTCCCGGCGGCATGGCGTCAACGGCCTCCGGCCAGCCGATTCCAGCACGGAACAACCCTTCGCCGACCCGCGCACGACGCAAGCAATGCCTGCCGCCGTGGGGCTTGTGGCGCCGCCCCCACATGGTGTGTTGTCGCATCCGGCCCACCGCGGCCGACGACTGTGCAGACCGCGGACCCCTGCCGCGGCGGACGAAGGAAGTGATCTTCATGCGAAGCCTGGAAACCCTCTCCGGTGGCGAGTGGGTGGCGACCGGCGAGTGGATCGAGGTGCACGACCCCGCCGACGTCCGCACCCCCCTCGCGCGCATCCCCGCCCTCGCCGCCAAGGACGTCACCCGCGCCTACGACCACGCCGAGCGCGGCTTCGCGGTATGGAAGCGCACCAGCCCCTTCGAGCGCGCCCGGATCTTCACCGAGGCGGCCCGGCTGATCCGCCAGCGGGTCGACGAGATCGCCGCCGACGTCACCGCCGAGAACGGCAAGACCGGCGCCGAGGCCCGAGGCGAGACCCTCAAGGCCGCCGACTTCCTCGACTACTACGCGGGCCTGGCCCGCCAGGGCTACGGCACCCTCCTGCACGACGCCCGCCCCGACACCCGCGTGCACACCCAGCGCGAGCCGATCGGCGTGATCCTCGTGATCAGCCCCTGGAACGACCCGCTGATCACCCCGGCCCGCAAGCTCGCCCCGCTGCTCGCCACCGGCAACGCGGCCGTGTTCAAGCCGGCCACCGAGACACCGCTGTCGGGCCTGCACTTCGCCCGCGCCCTGCACGACGCGGGCCTGCCCGCCGGAGTCCTGAACGTGGTGACCGGCCGTACCGCCGAGATCGAGGAGGCGCTCCTCGACGACCCGCGCATCGCCGCCGTCACCTTCACCGGCTCGAACGAGGTCGGAGCCCGCATCCGCCGCCGCCTCGCCGACCGCAACGTCCGCTTCCAGGGCGAACTGGGCGGCAAGAACGCCTCCGTGGTCCTCAAGGACGCCGATCTGCCGTTCGCCGCGAGGACCGTCGTGGCGGCCTCGTTCGGCCAGGCCGGACAGCGCTGCACCGCCACCAGCCGGGTGATCGTCGAGCGCCCGGTGTACGACGAGTTCACCCGGCTCCTGGTCGCCGAGGCCGAGGCACTGAAGGCGGGCCCGGGCAGCGACCCGGCGACCACCCTGTGCCCGCTCTCCAGCCCCAAGCAGCGCGACAGCGTCCTCGCCCGTCTCGCCGGGGCCGTCGAGCAGGGGGCGACCGTCCTCACCGGCGGCCACGCCGACACCGAGGGCGAGCGGGAACACGGCTGCTTCGTCCAGCCGACCGTCCTCGCCGACGTCACCGCCGAGACGGCGATCTGGCGCGAGGAGGTCTTCGGCCCGGTCCTCGCCGTCCGCGCCGTCGACGACTTCGAGCAGGCCCTCGACGCGGTCAACGACTCCCCGTTCGGCCTCGCGGCAGCGGTGTTCACCCGCGACCTGGCCGCCGCCCACCGCTTCGCCGACGACGCCGAGTGCGGTCAGATCGCGGTCAACACCACCACCCCCGGCTGGGACGTCCACCTGCCCTTCGGCGGCTTCCACGACTCCGGGACGGGCTACAAGGAGCAGGGCGACGAGGTCCTGCGCTTCTCCACCCGCGTGAAGACCGTCGCCGTGCACTTCGGTGCCTGAACACATCGGTACGACAGAGAGGAGGCCACCGATGGCCGACGAGACGATCGGCATCGTGGGCGCCGGCATCGTGGGACTCGCCACCGCCCGGGAGATCGCCCTGCGCCGCCCCGGCACCCGGGTCCTGGTCCTGGAGAAGGAACACGAGGTCGCCGTCCACCAGACGGGCCACAACTCCGGTGTCGTGCACGCCGGCATCTACTACGCCCCCGGCAGCCTCAAGGCCGACCTGTGCGTCCGAGGCGTGTCGATGCTGCGCGAGTACTGCCAGGACCGCGGGCTGCCGTACGACGAGATCGGCAAGCTCGTCGTGGCCGTGCGCGAGGACGAACTGGGGCGGATGGAGAACCTCTACGAGCGGGCCCGGAACAACCACGTGCCCGAACTCCGCAGGATCTCCAAGGAGGAGATCAAGGAGCTGGAACCCCACGTGGGCGGCATCGCGGCCCTGCACTCGCCGCGCACCGCGATCACCGACTACCCGGCCGTCGCCCGGGAGTTCGCGAAGGACATCGAGGCGTCCGGCGGCGAGGTCAGGCTCGGTTTCCCGGTCACCTCCCTCACCAAGGTGCCGGGCGGCATCGAGGTCGCCTCGGGCCGGCAACGCGTCCGTGTCGACCGGTTGATCCTCTGCGCGGGTCTCCACTCGGACACCGTCGCCCAGTTGGCGCAGGACAGGCGGGAACCGAGGATCATCCCGTTCCGGGGCGAGTACATGCTCCTCAGACCGGACCGCACCCACCTGGTCCGCGGGCTCGTCTACCCGGTGCCCGACCCTCGTTACCCCTTCCTCGGCGTGCACTTCACCCCACGCGTCGACGGCACCGTCGAGGTCGGCCCGAACGCCGTCCTCGCCCTCGCGCGCGAGGGCTACACGCTCGGCCGCCTCTCCGTGAAGGACCTCGCCGGACTCGCCGCCTACCCCGGCACCTGGAGGATGGCCGCCCGGCACTGGCGCACCGGCATCAAGGAATACCGCGGCTCCCTGTCCGCGACGGCCTTCATGAAGGACGCGAGGCTCTACGTCCCCGGAGTCGGCGTCTCCGACGTGGTGCGCGGCGGGGCGGGCGTCCGCGCTCAGGCACTGGACCCCGACGGCACCCTCGTGGACGACTTCCGCATCCACCGGGTCGGCCGGATCACCGCCGTCCGCAACGCGCCCTCGCCCGCCGCCACGGCCTCCATGGCGATCGCGGAGCACATCGTCGGCGCCGTCTTCGACACCCCGTCCGCACGCTGAGAATGCCATGCGCAGAGGGGTGTTCCGCGCAACTACTGCTTGCGCGCCCAGGGCTCTGCAAGGCCGCGTCGCCCGCCTAGCGTTCCCTCCGTAAAGACCTTCGAGAGAAAGAGTTGCGGCCATGTTCGTCGTCGACACGCAGATCCACATCTGGAAGGAAGAGACCCCGGACCGCCCCTGGGTCCCCGGAGCGCGCGAGCGCATCCGCCTCAACGGACACCGCGAGGAGGCCTTCTCCTACGAGGAGGCGCTGGAGCTGATGGACGAGGCCGGCGTCAACCGGGCGCTGATCCTGCCGCCGTCCTGGGAGGGCGACAGGATCGACTACGCCCTGGAGGCCTGCGAGGCGCACCCCGACCGCTTCGGGATCATGGCGCGCATCCCGCAGAACAAGCCCGAGGAGGGCAGGGCGATGCTCGCGGACTTCGCGCAGAACCCGCATGTGAAGGGCACGCGCCTCACCTTCCACCGGCCGCAGGACCGCAACTGGATGATCGACGGCACCAACGACTGGTACTGGCCGGTCGCCGAGGAGCTGCGCATCCCGACGATGGTCCACGCGCCCATCTGGAAGCGGGAGTTGGGCGAGATCGCCGCCAAGCACCCCGAGCTGAGGATCATCATCGACCACATGGGCATCATGGCCCGCTGCGTCGACGACGCGATCGGCTACTGGGTCTCGGAGACCGCCGACCTCGCCGCCCACCCGAACATCTACGTCAAGGTCTCGGCGCTCCCCGGCTACTCCACGCAGCCGTTCCCGAACAACAACATCCAGAAGTACGTGCGCGAGATGGTCGACAGGATGGGCCCGCAGCGCTGCTTCTACGGCACCGACATCACCCGCCTGCTCGGGCACGGCATCACCTACACCGACACGATCGAGCAGTTCACCAAGCACTGGGACTTCACGCCCGAGGAGCTTGAATGGATCATGGGCCGCGGTATCTCCGAGGTCCTGAACTGGCCGATCGAGGGCTGAGGACGGGCGAGAGATGACCGACACCACCCGCACCCCTGGCGCCGACGGCGGCGACGCCCTCGTCACCGCCTTCAACGCCGTCGGCGCCGACTACATCTTCTGCTCGTCGGGCTCCGAGTGGGCTCCCGTCTGGGAGTCCCTCGCCCGCCGCCACCGCGACGGACTGCCCTGCCCGCGGTACCTGGACCTGACCCACGAGACCGTCGCCGTCGGCATGGCCACCGGCTACGGACTGATCGAACGCCGGCCGCAGGGCGTCCTGCTGCACGCGGCCCCCGGTCTCCTCCAGGGCTCGATGGCCGTGCACGGGGCGCTCCTCGCGGGCGTCCCGATGGTGGTCGGCTCCTCGGAGTCGACCACGTACGGCGACGGGCCCGGCCAGGACCCGGGCGGCCAGTGGTACCGCAACCTGTCCGTCGTCGGCGGCCCGCACCAGATCGCGCAGCCCTTCACCAAGTGGTCCACCGAGGCCGCCAGCGTCCACACCCTTCCCATGATGGTGACGCGGGCGGCGGAACTCGCCTGGCGCGTTCCCGCCGGACCGGCCTACCTCAACGTCCCGCTGGAGATCCTCCTGGAGGACTGGGACGGGCGCGAGGCCAAGCCGATCGTCCGGCCCGGCTCCACACACAGCTCGCCCGACGAGGTCGACCCCGTGGCCCAGTTGCTCCGCGAGGCGAGGAACCCGGTCATCGTCACCGAGACGGCCGGGCGTGAGGCGGGCGGCTTCGAGGCACTCGTCGCCTTCGCCGAGGCGTGGCACATCCCGGTCGTCGAGCCCGACTCCGCGGTGTGCGGCAACTTCCCGCGCACCCACCCGCTGCACGCCGGCAGCGACATCGGGCCCTGGATGGACGAGGCGGACCTCATCCTCCTCGTCAACTGCCGTGCCCCCTTCTACCCGCCGTCGCGCCGCCCCTCCCGGGCGACGGTCGTCGTCATCGACGAGGTGCCGCAGCGCCCGCATGTCGTCTACCAAGTGCTGTTCGCCGACCGGTACCTGGAAGGGAACGTCGCCAACACCCTGCGCCAGCTCGCCAAGCGGGCGAAGGACCTCGACGAGACGGCCGTGGCGGCGCGCGGGGCCGCGCAGGAGGCCCGCCGCACGGCCGAGCGGACGGCGATCACCCGGGCCGAGACCCTGGCCGGGAGCGCGGCCGAGGGCGCCGGGGGCGTCGACCCGGTCCTGGTCGCCGCGACCCTGCGCAGACTGCTCGACGGCACGGACGCGATCGTCGTCGACGAGACCATCACCCACAGCCGCGTCGTCAGGCGCCACGTCCGAACCACCGACCCCGACGCGTACTTCTACGTCCAGGGCGGTCTCGGCCAGGGCATCGCGGTCGCCCTCGGCGTCAAACTCGCCGCACGGGAACGCCCGGTGGTCCTCACCATCGGCGACGGCGCCTTCACCTACAACCCGGTCATCCCGTCGTACGACGCGTCCAAGGCCTACGAACTCCCGCTGCTGATCGTGGTGTTCAACAACCGTGTCTACAAGTCGATGAATCTCAACCACCGCCGCTTCTACCCCGAGGGCGCCGCCGCCGACACCGGTGAGTGGCTCGGCACCGATCTGCGCCGGCTGCCCCGACTCGCCGCGTTCGCCGAGCCGTTCGGGATGCACACCGAGACCGTCGACGCCCCCGAGGCCCTCGCCCCCGCGCTGGAGCGGGCGCTCAAGGCGGTGGCGGAGGGCACCACCGCCGTCGTCGACGTCCTCGTCACCCGCTGAACCAGGAAGGCACCCGCCACCATGTCCGACACCGCAACGCCCAAGCCGGGCAAGGTCCTTGTCGCCGCCGACGAGCTGCGCGCCTTCTCCGCCGCGCTCCTGGAGAAGGGCGGTCTGCGCGCAGGGCAGGCGCGCACCACCGCCGACGTGTTCGTGTGGGCCGCGCTGCGCGGCGTCGACTCGCACGGCATCGCCCGCGTCCCCGCCTACCTGGACCTGCTGGCCAAGGGCGTGGCCAACGCCGACGCCGTCCTCACGGTCGAGTCGACCGCCCCGGCCGCCGCCGTCCTGGACGCCGACCGCGCGCCCGGCCCCGTAGCCCTCAGCGCCGCCGCCGACGAGGCGGTGACCAGGGCCCGGATCAGCGGAGTCGCCGCGGTCGGCGTCCGCCGCACCGTGCACACCGGCGCCATCGGCTACTACGTGTCGAAGATCGCCGAGCAGGGACTCGTCGGCATCGGCTACGTCGCCGGAATGCCCAACATGGCCTACGCGGGCGTCAAGGGCGCCGCCGTGGCGACCAGCCCCCTCGCCATCGCCGTACCAGCGGAGGCGCACGCCCCGCTGCTGCTCGACATGGCCACCGCCACCATCGCCCTCGGAAAGATCCGCCAGGCGAAGGCGAGCGGCACCCCGCTGCCCGAGGGGGCCGCCGCCACCGCGGACGGCACCCCGACCACCGATCCCGAACTCGCCGTCATGCCCCTGCCGTTGGGCGGCGCCAAGGGGTCCGGGATGTCCCTCGCGTTCGAACTCCTCACCAGCGTGCTGGTCGGCGCGCCGATCTTCGCCGCGTTCCACTCGGACGATCCGCGGGGCCGCGCGCACCGTCAGAACGCCCTTCTGATCGCCCTCGACCCGGCGGCCTTCGGCGACCCGGCCGCGTTCACCGAGGCGGTCGACGCCACACTGGCCACGCTCAAGCGACTGCCCCCGGCCGACGGTGCCGAGGGAGTCTTCTACCCCGGCGAGCGCAGCGCGGCGGTCGCCGAGAGCCGGGGTGCGGAGGGCATCCCCGTCGCGCCGAAGGTCTGGCGCGAACTGACCGAGGCGGCGGAGAAGTTCGGCCTCACGCTGCCGGAGCAGGTACCCGTGCCGACCGCGTGACCCAGCGGCACTTCGCCGACCGTCCGAGGGAGGCGGTCGGCGAAGTGCGGTGTCCGTGCGGGGAGTTCAGGCCCCGCCGACGGCCTCACGCAGCTGACGGGCGATCAGGGCGTAGGTCAGGCGGGCCCGTTCGTCGTCCGTGCCGTCGTACCCGTGGTCGGCTCCGGCCACGTCGACGTGCTCGACGAGTGACCCGGCCGTCCGCAACCGGTCGGCGTAGCGCACACCCTCCGCCTTGAGCAGGTCGTACTCCGCCGTGACGACCAGCGCCGGAGCGATGCCCTTCAGGTTCGCGGTGTCCGAGGGATGAGCGGGCGACACGAGCCGGTCGGAGCGCACTTTCGGATCCGGGACGTACGACGTGTCGAAGACCTCCGCCATCCAGGGCCGCAGCATCGGCTTGGCGATGGCCGCGTGCTTGTCCTTCGCGCTGGTCACGAGGTCGAGCGGCGGATAGTGCAGCACCTGGAGCGCGAGGGAGGGACCGCCCTCCTCCAGCGCCTGCCGTGCCACCGCCGCCGCGAGCCCGCCCCCGGCGCTCTGCCCGCCCACGGTGAGCCGGCCGCCGTCCCAGCCCTGCTCCGCGTCGTGCTCCGCGATCCACCGGACCACCTCGAAGGCCTGCCGGGGCGGCGCGGGGAAGGGATGCTGCGGCGCGACGACGTAGTCCACGTTGACGACCACGACGCCCGCCTCCGCCGCGAGGAACCGGCAGAGCGGGTCGTCCAGTTCGGTCAGCGGTACGACGTAGCCGCCGCCGTGGAAGTTCACGTGCACCGGGGGCGGCGGACCCTCACCGGCCGGCAGGTACACCGTCGCCCGCGCCGGGGCGATGCTGCTCGGGATGGTCAACTCCCGCGTCCGGCGCGGGTGTTCGGGAAACCGTTGATGCGAGGCGGCGGCGGAACCGCGCCCGCTCGGGCGCCGGTCGGCCAGCACGGAGAGGCGCTGCAGGGACTTGGCGGCGAGTGCGGCCACCGCGGGCCGGGCCAGAACAGACATACCGCTCCATGGGTGGAGTGCGCGCGACGGGTGATCCCGTCCGATCGCCGGGTTCGATCAACAGGATTCCTGTCGATGAGTGGGCCGACGATAGCACGGGCGCGCGGCGGGCGGACCCTGTGATCGGCGCTGTTCCGGGGTGGGAGGCGGTGCGGGGGCGGGGATGGCGAAGCAGGCGGTGGTCACCTGAACCGGACGGGCTCGTCCCTGTCCTCGCGGTCGGGGCAGGGTCCGTGGTGCGCCGGTGCGACGGTCGCCTGCTCCGTCACCCCGGCCGCCCGCTGGGCCGTCTCGATCATCTGCTCGCTGTCGGTCGCCGCGTCGGCCAGGCTCGCGCAGCACACGACGAGGAGCGCGGCGCCCGCGACCAGCGGCAGGGCCCGGCGTGGGGGAGGAGGGGCGAGCAGTGCCCGGACCCGCTGCGGTACCGCCCCGCCGGTCGCGGCCAGCACCGGGCGGGACCGGTTCGCCGACCCGGCGAGCGCCGCCCGGCCCACGGCGTGCGCGACGACCGTCCGATCGCCGACGCGTACCGCGGCCTCCTCGTCGGCCCAGCGCTCCAGGACGAAGCCGCCCGCGCCGGACAGCGGTCGCAGCAGGGGATTCGCGGCGGCGGAGAGGCGCCAGAGGGTCTGGAAGAGATGGTGGCGCCCGCGCAGGTGGGCCCGCTCGTGGGCGAGCAGGGCCTCGCGCTCGCGGTCGTCGAGGCAGCGCAGCATGCCGCGCGACACCACGATCCGCCCGGGCGACCCCGGCAGTGCGAACGCCTCGGGCGCCGCCATGTCCAGGACCGCCAACTCCGTGTCACCGGGCAGGAGTCTGCACTCGCGACGGGCCCAGCGCAGATGCCGCAGCTGGCGTACGGCGGCGACCGTGAGGCCCGTGAGGGAGGCGAGGAGGGCGAGTGCGGCGAGCCCGGAGACCGCGAGGTGGACCGGGTCGGAGGCGCGCACCGCCGCCACCGACCAGCGGCCCTCCTCGGCGACCTCGGGGATCTGCACCAGCCCGGCGAACGCCAGCAGTGCCAGGGAGCCCAGCCAGCCCGACGACGCCACCAGGGCGGCGGCGGCCAGCGACCAGGCGGCCGGGCGCGGGGCCAGCCGGCGGGCGGCGCGGGGAGCGAACACCGCGAGCACCATGGTGATCAGGAGGGGGACGTACACGCTGATCAGCACAGGATCACCGCCCCTCGTCGGCGCGGCCGGTGTGCTGCCGCCCGTCGGGTCCGGACAGCAGTCGTTGCAGCACCTGCTCGTCCTGCTCGGAGAGTTCGGAGACGAAACGGGTGAGCACCGCCTCGCGGTCGCTGCCGTGCTCCAGCAGCGAACGCATCCGCTCCGCGGTGTGCGTCGCCTCGTCGCGCGCGGGCGCGTACGCGTAGCCGCGGCCCGCGCGGTGCCGGACGAGCATCCCCTTGTCGTGGAGGCGCGACAGGATCGTCAGCACGGTGGTGTAGGCGAGGTCTCCGGGCAGTCGGTCCTTCACCTGGCGCGCGGTCTGCGGTCCGTCGGCGCCGTAGAGGGCGGCGAGGACACCGCTCTCCAGCTCACCGCGCGCCCGCCTGCCGGACGTAGCCCCGGGCTCGTCGCTCTTCCGGTCGTGCACTGTCCACCCCACCGCCTTTCCTCGCTCGGTTGCCCAGCCTACCCGGCTGTCTACTACGGCCTGTAGGAAGTGCGCCAGGGCTCGGAGTGTCCGGGTGAGGGGCCGGTCAAGGGACTGATCGGGACGGCGACCGGGGCCGTGCCGTCTCGAACTACTACATGTCGTACGAGCCTAGCTACTACATGTTGTAGAGTTTCGCCGCTCCACTCCACCCGCGGAGGAAAAAGCCCATGCCCCACCCCGGAAACACGGCGTGCCGTCCCTCGTCGGCCGAGCGGATCGTGATCGTCTCGGCGAGCGTCGGGGCCGGTCACGACGGCGCCGCCACCGAGCTGGAGCGGCGCCTGCTCGCGGCCGGACTGGCGGTCGACCGGTTCGACCTGCTGGACGTGCTGCCCGCCCGGCTCGGCCGACTCGTCCGGGACGGCTACCACCGCCTGCTCGTCCGGGCGCCCTGGATCTACCAGCGGATCTACAACAGGACCGAACGCGCGGGCGGCGGCGGCCCCCTCGCGCGGGCCCTGCTGCGCTCCGCCGAGACACGGCTGCTGCGCGCACTGCCCGCCGACACCGGCGCCGTCGTGTCGACCTACCCGGGCGCGAGCCGGGTCCTGGGCTCGCTCCGGCTGGACGGCCGGCTGACCGTGCCCGTCCTCACCTACCTCACCGACTTCTCCGTGCACCCGCTGTGGGTGGCCGACGGCGTCGACGTCCACCTCGCACTGCACGCCGTGCCCGCCGCGCAGGCCCGGGCCGCCGGGGCGCGCGACGTCCGCGTGTGCGGCCCGGTCGCCGACCCGCGCTTCCACCCCGTGCCCGCGCCGGAACGCGCCGCGGCCCGTGCTCGCTTCGGCCTGCCTCCCACCGCTCCACTGGCCCTGCTCGTCGCCGGTTCCTGGGGGGTGGGCCCGGTCCGTGCGGTCGCCCGGGACCTGCGCGACTGCGGCGCGGCCGTACCGCTCGTGGTCTGCGGCCGCAACGACACGCTCGCCGAGCAGTTGCGCGCGGACGGCATCGAGCACGTGCACGGCTGGGTCGACGACATGCCCGGCCTGATGCACGCGGCCGACGTCCTGGTCCAGAACGCGGGCGGCCTGACCTCCCTGGAGGCGTTCGCCACGGGCCTGCCCGTCGCGAGCTACGGCTGCATACCCGGCCACGGCCTCACCAACGCCGCCGCCCTGGACGAGGCGGGCGTCGCCGCGTGGATCCGCGAACCGTCCCAACTCAAGGACGTCCTGGCCGAGTTGATCGACGGCCCGCGCGGTCTGCTCCAACGGCGGGCGGCCCACGCCCTGTTCACGGCCGACGCCCACGGCCCGGCCGCCGAAACGGCCCGCGTCTGCCGCGCCGGCGCCGCCCCCACGGCCACCTCCGCCCCACGGCGGACCGTCCGCCCGGCCGCCTTCCGCCTCGCCACCACCACCGCCCTGGCCTGCGCGGTCTGGGCGGGCGCGGTCGGCACGGCGGTCGCCACCACCGAAGGCGCCCCGGACCTGATGCAGGCGATAGGCCACCACCTCGACCTGGACGACCTGCCCCACGAACACCACACGGGCCAGGGGCCGCACGGGCCGCACGCGAAGGGACGGCACGCATGACCGCCGCCCGCCTCCTCCGCGCGACCGCCCGCATCGCGCTCCCCGCGCTCCCGGTCCTCGCCGCCGCGTACGCCGCCCCGGTCCTCTCCACCTACGGCCCGCTCCGCAACCGCGTCATGCCCCGTCTCGCCGGCCGCGGCCGTCCGGATCACGTGGCGCTCACCTTCGACGACGGGCCTGACCCGCTGTCGACCCCTCTCTTCCTGCGGCTGCTCGACGAGCGCCGTGTGCACGCGACCTTCTTCCTCCTCGGCCGGCAGGCGGTACGCGCCCCCGGCCTCGTACGGGAGATCGCCGCCGCCGGACACGAGATCGCCGTCCACGGCTGGCTGCACCGCCCGTTGCTGCTGCGCGGCCCCCGCGCCACCCGTGACGACCTGGCCCGCGCCCGCGACGCGGTCGGCGACCTCACCGGAAGCGCGCCCCGCCTCTTCCGCCCGCCCTACGGCGTGATGTCGACCGCCGCCCACCTCGCGGCCCGCCGCCTGGACCTCACGCCCGTGCTGTGGACGGCGTGGGGCGAGGACTGGCGGGCACGCGCCACACCCGAGTCCGTGCACCGGACGGTCACCGGCGACCTGCGCGGCGGCGGCACCGCCCTGCTCCACGACTCCGACTGCACCTCGGCTCCCGGCTCCTGGCAGGCCACCCTCGGTGCCGTGCCGCGCATCCTCGACACCTGCGCGGCGCGCGGGCTGTCCGTGGGGCCGCTGCGGGACCATGCCGTGGGTCCCGTCCGCAGCGCTAGCGGCGCAGGGAGCGGGGGCGCCTGAGCGGCGGGACTCCCGGGAAGTACTCTCTCCGCAGCGGTGGTGGGAACCGCACGCCGTGACTTACTTGAGTTACGCAACGATATGGTAAAGTGGGTTCCATGTCCACACCACCGATCCCCGCAGAGCCCGCCTCCCCGGAGGTGACCGAGATCGAGCGAGCCCTCACTCGGATCACCTACCTGAGCACGCGTGCCCGCCAGCACGACCGGCTGATGGCCCTCGCCGGGGTACCGCTGGACCGGGCGGCGGTGGCGTTGCTGCGGCAGATCGCCGACTCCGACCCGCTGCGCCCGGGGGAGCTGGCCCAGCGCCTCGGCGTGGAGGCCTCGCATGTGACGCGGACGGTCCAGCAGCTGCAGAAGTCCGGCTACGTCACCCGGGTGCCCGACCCGGACGACCGCCGGGCCCAGCGGATCGAGCTGACCGAGGCCGGCCGGAAGGCCGTGGTCAGCGTCCGGGACGCGGGTGCGCGCGGGATGCAGATGGCCCTCTCCGAGTGGTCGACGGACGAACTGCAGCAACTGGCCACGCTGTTCCACCGCATGGTCGACGACTTCCTGAAGTACGCGATCGACGAGGACGGCGAGCCGGAGACCGCGGCGCCCGCGAGCACGGTCTGAGATCCGGGCACGGACTGTCCAAGTCCCGCTGAACGGGGACTGGTTGGTAGCCGGGGACAGTCGAGGACAGCCGGTGCCCGCCGGTCGCGTCGATCGCGTCGGCCTCAGTGGAGGTCGGCGACGATCTGCGGGAGCTCGGCCGTGGAGCGGATACCCGGGGGTGCCGCGCAGACGAACGGTACGGCGTTGACGGCCCGGTTGGCGGTGTAGGACGGGGACATCGCGGCCATGCGGTCGAGCGGCACGGGAAACCGCAGATCGACATCGAGCGGCGCATCCCCCTCGACCGACACGTGCCAGCCGGTCGCGCGGAGGTCCCACGCGGGGTCGAGGTCGGTGGTGCAGTACCAGTGCGCGCGGAACCGCAGCAGCGGTCGGCCTTCGCGCAGCCCGGACACGGTGATCCGCTGCGCGGCGACCGTGCCTTCGGGCAGCGTGCCCGCGGCGATTCGCGTGGTGCTCCGGGCGGTCGCGGCCTCGCCGACCGCCTCCACCGAGTCGAGCGGTACGGAGAGTGCCTCGGCGAGCAGCCGCAACGAAGGGCCGAAGCTGTCCCGCAGCCCGGCCAGCCGCTGTTCACCGAACTCGGCAGGGGGCCGGCCGAAGCCCATCACCTCGAACAGCAGCCCGGGGGAGGCCCGTTGGGAGAGATCCGCGAACTCGTCGATCGTCAGCGCGTCGAGCCGCCGCTGGATCGAGGTGAGCGCCAACGGCAGCGCCTCCGTGATGAACCCCGGGCTGCTGCCGGTGCTGTGGACGGAGGTCCCGCCGCGCGCGCACGCTTCCTCGACCCGCTTGCGCACCACCGGGTCCAGGCTGGGTGCGTGATGGAACTCGCCGCGCGTGGACACGACGTTCACCCCGGACGCGAGCAGCGCGCACACCTCGTCGAAGTCGCAGGCGCGCGGGGTGTAGAGGACGCAGTCGGCGCCCAGTGCCAGGATCTCGTCGATGTCGTGCGTGGCGACGACCCCGGTGACACCGGCGTCGCCTCCGCTCAACTCACCCGCGTCCAGGCCTGACTTGGCCGGCGTATGGACGTACACGCCGGCCAGGGTCAGCCGCGGATGCTCCAGTACGGCACGCATCGTGCGGGCGCCGATGGTGCCGGTGGCCCACTGCACGACCCGGTAGCGCTGTACCCCTTGCCGTAGCGGCTCGGTCATCGCCCACCTCCCGTTGCGGTGGGCGAGAACCGTACTCTCCGTTGTGGAGAGCGTCAATCACGCTGCTGTCGAGGGTCCGTCAGTTGCGCACCGGGGCACCCGAGAGGCCGCCGAGGCAGAACTGCCAGACCTCCTCGGCCGTGACCGCGGCGGCGTGGCTGTCGGACGGAACTCCGTTGCCCTGTGCGACGAACATGACCGTCTGCATCAGGATCGAGGCCTGACGGCGGGGCTTCCCGGCCGGGATGACACCGGCGTCCTCGGCCCGCTCGACCAGCTCCGTGAACACCTGGAGCAGCGGGAGATGGGCGGTGGCCACCTGCGCGGGGTGCTTCACCAGCAGCTGGAGCGCGAAGTCGCTGAACAGGGGGCGCTCGACACCGGGGTTGGACAGCGACTGCTGGAAGAGCATCTCCACCGCGAGCCGGAGTGCTTCGAGCGGATCCGATTGAGCACCGGCCGTCTCGCGGATCTCCGCCGCCGACGTGGACAGCGCGTCCTCGAACAGGGCGAGCAGCAGCTCGTGTTTGCCGTCGAAGTGCTGGTAGAAGCTGCGCAGTGACTGTTTGGAGCGGTCCACGACCTCCTGGACCGTGAAGTCCGTCGTCCGCTTCTCCGCGATGAGTTCCTGCGCCGCGTCCAGGAAGCGCTGTACACGCTGTTCGGCGCGGAGCTTCGCGGCGCGGGTGGAACGCTCGACGGCGCGCTGGCGCCAGGCTGGTTGCTCTTCGGGGACAGCTGTCACAAGAAGAACGATACTCCACTTCAGCGGTAACACATCGGCTTCCCCTACCGAAGGACGCACCGCAAGTTTCGAGACCCTTACTTGCGTGAGATGAGAATGATATTCTCACGGCCATCCGTCCGGGTTGGCAGGAGGTTCGTCTGACATGGCATGGGACTTTTCCACCGAGCCGGAGTTCGAGGAGAAGCTGGAGTGGATCAGACAGTTCCGCTCCGAGCGCGTCGACGCGCTCGACCTGCTCCACCCGGACCGCGCCTACCATCCCCTGGACGACGAACTCGGCCCCGTGGTGCGGACGTTGAAGCAACAGGTCCGTGACGCGGGCCTGTGGGCACCGCACCTCGGCCCCGAACTGGGCGGGCGCGGCTTCGGCCAGGTGAAGCTGGCGCTCATCAACGAGATCCTGGGCCAGTCGAGTTGGGCCCCCGTCATCTTCGGCACGGCCGCGCCCGACACCGGGAACGCCGAGATCATCGCCCGCTACGGCACCGACGAGCAGAAGAAGCGCTATCTCGAACCCTTGCTGGAGGGCGAGTGCTTCTCCTGCTTCTCCATGACCGAGCCCCAGGCCGGCGCCGACCCGACGATGTTCACCACCCGCGCCGAGCGCGACGGGGACGAGTGGGTCATCACCGGACGCAAGTTCTTCTCCTCCAACGCCCGCACCTCGCGGTTCGTCATCGTGATGGCCGTGACGAACCCCGACGTCAGCCCGTACAAGGGCATGTCGATGTTCCTCGTGCCCAGCGACACCCCCGGCGTCCGCATCGAGCGCCACCTCGGCATCATGGGCGAGGCCACCGACGAGGGCATGCACGCGCTCATCGCCTACGACGGCGTCCGCGTCCCCGCCGACGCGCTGCTCGGCGGCGAGGGCCAGGCCTTCGCGATCGCCCAGACCCGGCTCGGCGGCGGGCGCGTCCACCACGCCATGCGGGTCGTGGGCCAGAGCCAGAAGGCGCTCGACATGATGGCCGAGCGCGCCCTGTCCCGCGAGACCCAGGGAGAGCGCCTCGCGGACAAGCAGCTCGTGCGCGCCGACCTCGCCGACTCCTACGCCCAACTCGCCCAGTTCCGGCTGTTCGTGCTCCACACCGCCTGGCAGATCGACACGTACCAGGACTACAAGCGGGTCCGTAAGGACATCGCCGCCATCAAGTTCCTCACCCCCAAGGTGCTGCACGACATCGTGTACCGCTCGATGCACCTGCACGGAGCGCTCGGCGTCTCGAACGAGATGCCGTTCTCCGACATGTGGAACGGCGCCGCCGTCATGGCCGTCGTCGACGGCCCCACCGAGGTCCACAAGATCACCGTCGCCCGTGACCTGCTGCGCGGCTACGAAGCCGCCCCAGGCCTCTGGCCGACCCAGCACCTGCCCACTCGCCGCGCCTGGGCCCGGAAGCAGTTGGAGGACCTGCTGTGACGCTCGCGCATACGGAATCCCTCGCCCGCTGGCTGGACGACCAGGGCATCGCCCCCGGCGAACCCGTCGAGACGTCGTACATCTCCGGAGGCACCTCCAACGACATCTACGGCGTCCGCCGCGGCGACGTGAGCATGGTGCTGCGCAAACCGCCGGAGAAGGTCCCGCCGGGACGCAACGAGACCATGCTCCGCGAGTACCGCGTGCTCAGGGCGCTCAACGGCACGGACGTCCCGCACCCCGAGGCGATCGCCGTGTGCGACGACACGAGCGTGCTCGGCTCCTGCTTCTACCTCATGGCCCATGTCGACGGCTGGTCCCCGATGACCTCCGACGGCTGGCCCGAACCCTTCCTCGGCGACCCGTCGCTGCGCCCCGGCCTCGCCTACCAACTCGTCGAGGGCATCGCCAAGTTGGGCAACGTGGACTGGCGCGCACAGGGCCTGGAGGGCTTCGGCCGCCCGGACGGCTTCCACGACCGGCAGGTCGACCGCTGGCTCGCCCACCTCGCCGCGTTCAGCTTCCGCGAGATACCCGGCCTGGAGAGCGCCGCCGCCTGGCTGCGGGAACACCGCCCCGCCCACTGGGAACCCGGCATCATCCACGGCGACTACCAGTTCGCCAACGTCATGTTCCAGCACGGCGCACCCGCCAGGCTCGCCGCCCTCGTCGACTTCGAAATGGCCACCGTCGGGGACCCGTTGCTCGACCTCGGCTGGGTGATCATGGGCTGGCCGGACGCCGACGAGGACCGCACCCGGAAGGGCTATGTCGACTACACCGGCATGCCCGACCGCGCCGACCTGCTGGAGCACTACGCCAAGGTCAGCGGCCGGGACGTCAGCGAGATCGACTACTACGTGATCCTCGCCCGCTTCAAGATGGCCGTGGTCCTCGAAGGCGGCTACGCCCGCCACGTCCGGGGCGAGGGCGGCAACCCGAAGATGGCCCACTACGGCGACGTCGTCCTGCAGATGGCCGCCCAGGCGGCCGAACTCGCCGCGACCACCCGGCTATGAGAGCCGCCCGCTGCCACACCGTCGGCGGCCCGGTGGTCGTCGAGGACATCCCCGAACCTCCTTTCTCAGGACCGGAGTTCACCGAGGAGAACGGCATTCCGGTCGACGTGCACCACGCGGCCGTCAACTTCGCCGACGTCCTCGTCATCGACGGCACCTACCAGGTCACGGCGGAACCGCCCTTCACCCCCGGCAGCGAGTTCGCCGGCGTGGTCGCCGCCTCCGCGCACGGATTCGAGAAGGGCGAGCGGGTCTTCGGCTCGATGTTCGTCGGCGCCTTCGCCGAACGCGTCACCGCCCGCCCCGCCGCCCTGAGCCGCATCCCCGACGGCATCCCCACCCAGCGCGCGGCGGCCTTCGGCGTCAGCCACGCCACCGCCTACGACGCCCTCCGCCTCGTCGCCGGCGTACGGCCCGGCGAACGCGTCGCCGTGCTCGGCGCGGCCGGCGGAGTCGGTCTCGCCACCGTCGAACTCGCCGCGCTGCTCGGCGCGGAGGTGATCGCCGTCGCCTCGACCGAGGAGAAACGCGCGGCGTGCGCCGAGCAGGGCGCGCGGGTCACGTTGCCGTACGACGAGCTGAAGCGGAGCCTGCGGGACGCGGGCGGCGCCGATGTCGTCATCGACCCGGTCGGCGGGCCATACGCTGAGGAGGCGCTGCGGGCCATGCGCTGGGGCGGGCGGTTCGTCAGCGTGGGGTTCGCGAGTGGCGAGATCCCACACATCCCGCTCAACCTCCCCCTGCTCAAAGGCGTCAGCCTGCACGGCTTCGACCTCGGCGGCTGGGCCCGGCACCGGCGGGACGACCTGGTCACCGCCCGCACCGAACTCCACGGACTGTTCGCCGCGGGCAGGATCCGGCCCCGCGTGCACGCCGTGTATCCGCTCGCCGACGTCGCCGAGGCCCTCGCCCTGGGCCGGCGCGCCATCGGCAAGGTCCTTCTGGAGGTCGCGCATGGAGTTTGAGTTCGACGACGGACAGCGGCTGCTCCAGCGAGTGGTCCGCGAAACGGTCACCAAGTCACGGTCCCTGCCCGAGGAACAACTCTGGTACACCTACCTGGAGTTGGGCTGGCTCGACGCCCCGCCGGTGGAACTCGCCATCGTCCTGGAGGAGTTGGGGTACGCCGCCGATCCGACGCCCTTCCTCGCCACGGCCACCTGGTTCGCCCCGCTGGCCGGACGGCTGCCGCGCGGATCGGGCACCGGCGTCTTCGACGGCGCGGGACGGTTCGTCCTCGACGCCGACCGCGCCGACGAGATCGCCCTGCTCACCTCGGAGGGCGTGGTCGTACGGGACGGAAAGGAACTCGCCGCCGAGCGGCTGTCCGTGTTCGACCCGACCCTGCACGTCGCCCGGGTGGAGGCACCGGACCTGGTCGCCGGCGTACCCGACCTCGCCCTGATGGGCCTCGCGGTCAGCACGGTCGGCAGCTGCCGGCGCATCCTCGACCTGGTCGTCGCCCATGTGAAGCAGCGGCACCAGTTCGGCGTCCCCATCGGCTCGTTCCAGGCGGTCAAGCACAAGGCCGCCGACATGTACGTCGCCATCGAACGCGCCAAGGTGCTCGCCTACTTCTCCGCGCTCACCATCGCCGAGGACGACCCGCGCTCCGGCCGGGCCGCCGCGATGGCCAAGGCCGCCGCCGGGGAGTGCCAACGGGTCTGTTTCCGCAACGGGTTCCAGCTGTTCGGCGCCATGGGCTACACGTGGGAGAACGAACTGCAGATCCATCTCAAGCGGGCCAAGGCCGGGGACCTGCTCCTCGGCACGGCGTCCGAACACAGGAAGGCGCTGCTGGCATGAGGCTGGCCCCCGATCCCGAGGTCGAGACGTTCCGCGCGGAGTTCAGCGCCTTCCTCGACACCCACCTGCCCACCCCCGAAGAGGCCACCGTCCACTCCAGGTCCAGCGCGGACATCCCCGAGTGGGCCCGCCGCTGGCAGCGCAAGCTCTTCGACGCGGGCTGGCTGCTGCCCGCCCAGCCACCCGAGTACGGCGGCCGCAACGCCACCCTGCCCCAAGTCGTCGCCCACCTGGAGGAGTTGTCACGGCGACGGATCTACCACAGCTTCAACCCGCAGGGACTCAACATCATCGCGGCCTCCCTGCTGACCTTCGGCACCGAGGAGCAGAAACGCGACTGGGCCGTGCCCCTGCTCCGCGCCGAGATCACCGCCTCGCTCGGCATGAGCGAGCCCGGAGCCGGCTCCGACCTGGCAGGGCTGCGCACCCGCGCGTCACTGGAGGGCGACCACTTCGTCGTCAACGGGCAGAAGGTGTGGACCTCGGGCGCGCACGACGCCGACGTCCTGCTCACCTTCGTCCGCACCGATCCCGACGCGCCCAAGCACAAGGGCATCAGCGTCCTGCTCATCCCCACCGACTCCGAAGGCCTGGTGCGACGGCCGTTCGGGTCCATCGCCGCGCCCGACGACCTCGACTTCAACGAGGTGTTCTTCACCGACGTCCACGTCCCGAAGGCGAACCTCGTCGGCCCCCTCAACGAGGGCTGGCGCGTGGCCAACGGCTCGCTCGGCCATGAACGGACCCTGCTGTGGGTGCACTACGCCGAACGCATGGACGCCCTGATCCAGGACGCGCCCTGCGACGAGGAATGGTTCGCGACCCTGCACATGGACGTCCAGGCCCTGCGGCTGCTCGGCTACCGGCTGCTCGGACCCGACCGCGACCCGGCGGAGATCTCGGTGCTCAAACTGCTCGGCTCGGAGGCCGCGCAGAACGCCGAGCTGAACGCCCTCGAACAGCACGGGGCCGAGTCGCTGCTGCATCCGGTGCGGACCGGGCCGTACACCCATATGAACCTGCAGACCTTCAACGCCAGTTGGTTCGAACGGTACGCGCGCAGCTTCGGCGGGACCATCGCCGGCGGCACCTCCGAGATCCAGCGCAACATCATCGCCGAGCGCATTCTCGGCCTGCCGCGCTGAAACCGTCGCAGGCCGCACCCGCCGTAGCCGCAACTGCCGTGTGCCACCGCCGTGTTCCGCAGCCAGAGCCGCCCCTCCCGAGAGCCGACAGAGGACAAGACGCATGGACGAGATCCTGTACGAGGTGGACGACCGGGTGGGGATCATCACCCTCAACCGGCCCGAGGCCGCCAACGCGCAGAACATGGCACTGCTCGACGCCCTCGACGAGGCCTGGAGCCGGGCCGCGGCCGACCCGGACGTGAAGGTCGTCCTCCTGCGGGCCAACGGCAGGCACTTCTCGTCGGGACACGACCTGAAGGACCGCTGGCCGGCCCCGGCCGAGATCACCCTGGAGTGGATCTACAGCGCGGAGACCCGCCGCTACCTGGAGTACACGCTGCGCTGGCGCAACGTGCCCAAACCGACGATCGCCGCCGTGCAGGGCAAGTGCATCGCAGGCGGACTCATGCTCTGCTGGCCCTGCGACCTGATCGTGGCCGCCGAGAACGCCGAATTCTCCGACCCCGTCGTGCACATGGGCATCGGAGGAGTCGAATACCACGGCCACACCTGGGAGTTGGGACCGCGCAAGGCCAAGGAGATCCTGTTCACCGGCCGCGCCGTCACCGCCGAGGAGGCGGAGAGGGTCGGCATGGTCAACAAGGTCGTCCCCCTGGACCGACTGGGCACCGAAGCCATGGACCTGGCCCGGCAGATCGCCCGCATGCCGTCCTTCGGCCTCCGCCAGGCCAAGCGAGCCGTCAACCAGAGCCTCGACGTCCAGGGCTTCTACGCCGCCATCCAGTCCGTGTTCGACATCCACGAGACCGGACACGGAAACGCGCTGAGCGTGACCGGATATCCCATCCTCACGAAACTCGACGCCATGAAGGAACGCCTCAGGAACCAGTAGGCCGGGCCGGGTCCGCCGATCCCGGCGGACCCGGCCGACCCGACGCGGAGTCCGGCTCACCGGCGTTCGTCTCGGAAGACCTTCCCGCCCTTCATCACGAACCGCACGTCCGCCATCACGGAGACATCCTCCAGGGGATCGCCCGGCACCGCGATCAGGTCGGCGAGGAGTCCTTCCGCGACCCGGCCCCTGTCGTCGGCGTCGATCAGTTCCGCCGCGTTCACGGTCGCCGCCCGCAGCGCCTCCAGAGGAGTCATCCCGCGCTCGACCAGGGCGATCAGCTCCTGGGCGCCGCGGCCGTGCGGGATCGCCGGCGCGTCCGTGCCCAGGGCCATCCGGACACCCGCCTTGCCGGCCCTGGCCACCACGGTCTTCGCCCGCGGGAAGATCTCGGCGGCCTTCTCCTTCAGGACGGGCGCCGCGTGGGACAGGTCCATCCCGTCGATGAGTGCGGTCGTCGGCACCAAGAAGGTGCCCCGCTCCGCCATCAGCGCGATGGTGTCGTCGTCGAGCAGGAAGCCGTGCTCGATGCAGTCGATGCCCGCCTCCACCGCCGACCGGACGGCGTACGCCCCATGGGTGTGGGCCGCCACCTTGAGTCCGCGCCGGTGGGCCTCGTCGACGATGGCGCGCAGTTCCTCGTCGGAGTAGTGCTGCGCGCCGGGCGTGCCGGTGTGGGACATCACGCCCCCGGACGCACAGACCTTGATGAGCCGTGCCCCGTGCTTGATCTGGTAGCGGACGGCCTTGCGGACCTCGTCCACTCCGTTGGCGATGCCCTCCTCCAGGGAGAGCGGCATGATCCCGGGCGCGTAGGCGGCGAACATCGTGGGGTCGAGATGCCCGCCGGTGGGGGTGATGGCGTGGCCCGCGGGCACGATGCGCGGGCCGTCGATCCAGCCGGCGTCGATGGCCTTGGCCAGCGCGACGTCCAGCAGATACCCGCCCGTCTTCACGAACAGGCCGAGGTTGCGGACCGTGGTGAAGCCCGCGCGCAGGGTCCGCCGGGCGTTGCCCACCGCGCGGAGCATCCGCAGCGGGGGATCGTCCTGGACGGGGGAGAGAGCGAGCGTCTCACCCCGGCCGCCCATCAGGAGGTTGACCTCCATGTCCATGAGCCCGGGCAGGAGGGTCATGTCGCCGAGGTCGATGACCTCGCCGCCGGTGTCCGCGCTCGCCCCGCCGGTGTGCGTGATGCGGTCGCCGTCGACGGTGACCAGCCCCGGCGACTCGAACTCGCCCGTCTCCACGTGCAGTACACGCGCCGCCTTGAGCGTGAGCACGCCGGGTCAGACCTTCGGCTCGACGACGAGGTCCATGGAGGCGGCCCCGCTGTCGGGCACCCGGGCCTGCTTCCAGACCTCGACCGGGAACGACACGTTCACCAGAGAGAACATCAGAAGCAGCAAGTTGCGCTCCTGCTCAGGGAGTTCGGCGAGAGGGAAGGCGTCGAGATGCTCGGAGGCCTGTTCCAGGAGCGGGAACGCGGCGTCGTAGAAGGCCTGCATCTCCTCCATGGAGCTGGCCAGGCGCTTGGCGTACCGCTCGCGCTCGGACTCCAGGACCCACGCGCCGAACGGTTCGAGAGCCGCGAACTCACTGGGCAGCATCGGTGTGCTCCTTGACGTAGTCGGCGACCGTCTTGTGCAGATGGCGGAGCAGCAACTCCTGGTCGCAGAGCGGGAAGTCGGTCACCACCCGGCTCTTGAGCATCGTCTGGGTGGCCTCAAGAGTGTTGCCGTCCTGGAGCGCGTACTCCTTGAACGTCACGGCCGCCAGTTCCTGCTTCAGCCGCTCGCGCGCCGTCCTGGCGGGCACGAAGTACAGGTTCGCCTCGAAGAGGTGCTTGTCCACGGCCGTCGGCCAGTAGTGGTACGTCAGGTACCAGCCGGGCTTCCAGATCAGCAGCGTCATGTTCGGGAAGAACTCGAAGGAGTCGTTGCCCCACGCGCGGTGCCGGCCCGGGTTGAGTCCCGTCGGGAGACTGTCCAGGCCCTCGATGTCGGGCGCCTCCCAGGGCCCGAACAGGCCGCTGCGCAGGGCGCGTTCGATCGGCTTGACGATGGTCAGGTCCTTGGGCGGGGACATGCCTCCCCAGGAGGAGATCATCGAGTGCGGGGGGTGGATCTCGTAGTGCAGCGCCTCGTACCCGACGTTGAAGAGCTTGTCGGCCTCGTCCTTGACGGCCTGCTTCATGTGCAGGACGGGCGCGTGGTAGAACTCCGCGAACGCGTCGATGAACAGCTTCCAGTTGCTGCCGATCTCCGCCTTGTACGTGAAGACCTCGGTCATCTCGTGGAAGGGGTAGCCCTCCAGGCCCTTGGCGAACTCGCCGAGGTACTCCTTCAGCGGCTGCGCGTCCGGGTCGAGGTTGACGAAGACGAACCCCTCCCACACCTCGCAGCGGACGAGCTTGAGGCCGTAGTCCGCCTTGTCCAGGTCGAAGAACTCCTGCTCCTGCTGGACGAAGGTCAGTTCGCCGTCCAGGCTGTAGCGCCAGGCGTGGTACTTGCAGGTGAACTGGCGGCAGGTGCCCTTGACCTCCTCGCCCGGATAGTCGTTCCACACCAGCTTGTTGCCGCGGTGGCGGCAGACGTTGTGGAAGGCGCGGATCTCCTTGTCCCTGCCCCGCACGATCACCAGTGAGGTGTCGGCGACGGCCAGCTCCTTCGTGAAGTAGCTGCCGGCCTTGGGCAGTTGCTCGACCCGGCCGACGTTCAGCCAGGTCCTCTTGAAGATCGCTTCCTTCTCGGCCTGGTAGTACGCGGGGTCGATGGAGTCCTCGTAGTTGACCGGGCCGGTGCCCAGTTCGGGGTAGTTCTCGGTCCAGCTGCCGGCCTCGGGCTTGCTGAAGTGTGGCATGGGATCACCCCTCTCGCATGTGAGAATACCATTCTCGTTTTGGGAAACTGAAGTTCTCTTCCGAGATCGCGGGGTCGAGTTCCACGCCGAAGGTGTTGAGGGCCATCGTGAGCATCGTGTAGGCGCCGACGGTGAACACCAGGTCCATCAGCTGGTGTTGGTCCAGGTCGGCGGCGAGCGCCGCGTAGGTCGCGTCCGACAGGCCCGAGTCGGTGTCGAGTTCGTCCACCGCCCGGTTGAGCAGGGTGTCGGCGCCCGTGCGGACCTCGTCGATCTCGTCCTCGGTCACCCCGGCCTTGCGGCCGATCAGGACGTGGCTCGCCCACTCGTACCGGCTGCCCCGCCGCCACGCCACGCGCAGCACGGCCAGCTCGCGCACCCGCACCGGCAGCGTCGTGGTGTTGAGGTGCATGTTGAACGTCAGGAACGCCCGGGCCAGCGCCGGATGCCGCTGGAGGGTCCCGAGGACGTTGGCCTCGGGCAGCCTCCGATGCGGATCGATGACCGAGAACACGTCGTGGTCCCAGTCCTCGTACGGCACCGGGGCGATGCGAACGCCGTTCCCGGCGGCGGTGCTCGCGTGCTCGCGGTGCTCGGTGCCCGTCTCGGCCGGAGTGTCGTGCCGCTCGGCGCCCGTCTCGTCGCCGCGGGTCCCGCCCCCGCTCATGTGTTCCGCCCGCCGTTCACGCCGAGGATCTGGCCCGTGATGTAACCGGCCTCCTCGGACACGAGGAAGGCGCAGGCCGCGGCGATGTCCTCGGGGCGCCCGACCCGCCGTACCGGAGTGCGCTGAATGTGCTCGTCGACCGTCCCGCCCAGGAGTTGACGCTCCTCCGAGCGGCGCAGCATGGGCGTGTCGATGAAGCCGGGCGGCACCGCGTTCACGGTGATGCCCTGCGGGCCCAGCTCCAGGGCCAGCGCCTTGGTCAGTCCGTTGACCGCCGACTTCGCGGCCACGTAGTGCGTCATGAACGGCTGGCCGGACTGCGCGCTGGACGAGGAGATGTTGACGATCCGGCCCCAGCCGGCCTCCGTCATGTCGGGCAGGACCGCCTGCACGCAGTGGAAGACGCCGTGCAGATTGACGTCGATGACCCGCTGCCAGGCCTCGAACGTGAGGTTGGCGAAGCGCTTGTAGCCCTCCATGCCCGCCGCGTTGACCAGTACCGTCACCGGGCCGAGCTGCTCGCGGACCTCGGCCAGCGCCTCGTCCACCTGGGCCCGGTCGGAGACGTCGGCCTTCCGGGAGAAGCCTCGGTCGGACGGGTTGAGGTCGAGGGTGGCGACCTGGAGGCCGTCGGCCTCCAGGCGGTGCGCGATGGCCTGTCCGATGCCGGAGCCACCGCCTGTGACGAGGGCTGTCCTCATGCCGGAACCCCCTTCGTCTCGATCATGGAAATCTCCCTTCCGGATCTGAGAAGCGTATTCTCGTCTCCGGTGCTTCGGAAGTCCCGCGCGGGCGGGGGCGGTTCGTCGCGCCCCGTGTGCCCGCCGGTGAAAAGGCGGGATGACATTCTCGCTTCCGGATGGTTGATTCGCGTATACAGAGAATGTAGTTTCCGCTTCATTGGAGCAAGCCGCCCATCCATGCGAGGAGACAGGATGCGGTTCCAGGACAAGGTGGCGATCGTCACCGGAGCGGGACAGGGAATCGGCGAGGACTACGCCCGGGCGCTGGCCGCCGAGGGGGCACGGGTCGTGGTCGCGGACATCAACGAGGAGCAGGGCCGGCGGGTCGCGAAGGACCTCGACTCCGCGCTCTTCGTCAAGGTCGACGTCGGAGACCCCGCCTCGGCCGACGCGCTGGCCGCGGCCACCGTCGCGGAGTTCGGCCGCATCGACTTCCTGATCAACAACGCCGCGATCTACCACAGCATGCGGCGCGAGGGCCTGACCACCGTCGACGTCGACTACCTCAACCGGTTCATCCAGGTGAACCTGATGGGCGCCCTCTACGTCACACGCGCCGTCGTCCCGCACCTGACCGAGGGGGCCGCGATCGTCAACCAGTCCTCCGCGGCCGCCTACATGGCCAGCGGCTACTACGGCCTGGCGAAGATCGGCATCAACCACCTGACCGCGTCGCTCGCCGCCGAACTCGGCGGCCGGGGCATCCGCGTCAACGGCATCGCCCCCGGCCCCACCGACACCGAGGCCACGGCCACCGTCGTACCGGTCGAGTTCCAGGAGCGGATGACCCAGGCCCTGGCGCTCAAACGGATGGGCACGCCCGGCGACCTGACCCCCACCGTGCTGTTCCTGCTCTCCGACGACGCGGGCTGGCTCACCGGCCAGACCATCAGCGTGGACGGCGGACAGGTGGTGCGGCTGTGACCCGCCTGCTCATCGACGGCCGGCTCGTCGAGGGGGAGCGGACGTTCCCCTCCCTCAACCCCGCGACCGGCGCCGTCCACGGCCACGCGCCCGACGCCACCACCGCCCAGGCCGAGGCCGCCGTGGCCGCCGCGCGCACGGCCTTCGACACCACCGCGTGGCCGACGGACGTACAGCTGCGCATCCGCTGCCTCGACCAGCTGCACCAAGCGCTCACCGACCATGTCGAGGAGCTGCGCGAGCTGACCATCGCCGAGGTCGGCGCACCCCGCATGCTCACCCACGGCCCCCAACTCGACGACCCCGTCAAGCTGGTGCGCTACTACGCCGACCTGCTGCGCAAGTACCCGCTGACCGAGGAGCTCGGCGAGTCCGAGATCCGCGGCCAGCGGCACCGGCGCTGGGTGGAGAAGGAGGCGGCCGGGGTCGTGGCGGCGATCATCGCCTACAACTACCCGAACCAACTCGCCCTGGCCAAGCTCGCCCCCGCGCTCGCGGCCGGCTGCACGGTCGTCCTCAAGGGCGCCCCGGACACCCCGCTGACCACCCTGTTCCTCGGCCGGCTCATCGCCGAGCACACGGACATACCGCCGGGCGTGGTCAACGTCCTCAGCTCCTCCGGCGCCGACGTCGGCGAGACACTCACCACGCATCCCGACGTCGACATGATCACCTTCACCGGGTCCACCGCGACCGGCCGCCGCATCATGGAGGCCGCGAGCCGCACGGTGAAGAAGGTCTTCCTCGAACTCGGCGGCAAGTCCGCCATGATCGTCCTCGACGACGCCGACTTCGCCACCGCCGCCATGTTCGCGGCCGGCACCATCTGCTCCCACTCCGGGCAGGGGTGCGCGCTCACCTCCCGGCTGCTCGTGCCCAGGGAGCACCACGACGAGATCGTCGCCATGGTCGCGGCAGGCCTCGCCCGCATCCCGCTGGGTGACCCCGCCGACCCCAAGACCTTCGCCGGCCCGCTCATCAGCGAGCGCCAGCGCGACAAGGTCGACGGCATGGTCCAGAGGGCGGTGGCGGCGGGCGCGAACCTCGTCACCGGCGGTGAGAAGGTCGATCCCGGCTTCTTCTACCGGCCGACCCTCCTCAGCGACGTCGACCCGGACAGCGAGATCGCCCAGGACGAGGTCTTCGGGCCGGTCCTCGTCGTGATCCCGTACGACGACGATGACGACGCCGTCCGCATCGCCAACAACTCGGTCTTTGGCCTCTCCGGCGGTGTCCAGAGCGCCGACGACGAACGGGCCGTCGCGCTGGCCCGCCGTATCCGCACCGGCACCTTCAGCATCAACGGCGGCAACTACTTCGCCGCCGACGTGCCGTTCGGCGGCTACAAGCAGTCGGGCATCGGGCGCGAGAGCGGTGTCGCCGGCCTGGAGGAGTTCCTGGAGTACAAGTCGTTCGCGGCCGTGGTCCGGTCATGATGCCGCTCGAAGGCATCCGCGTCCTCGAGGTCGCCATGTACGGCTTCGTGCCCTCGGCGGGAGCCGTCCTCTCCGACTGGGGAGCGGACGTCATCAAGGTCGAGCACGCCGTCAGCGGCGACCCGCAGCGCGGTCTGCGGCAGACCGGCACCATGCGCGTCGAGGGCGACCCCAACCCCAACGTCGAGCATGCCAACCGGGGCAAGCGCAGCCTCGGCCTCGACATCTCCCGCCCCGAGGGCAAAGAGGTCCTCCACGACCTCGCCCGGCGCGCGGACGTCTTCCTGACCAGCTTCCTTCCCGGTCACCGGGAGCGGTTCGGCATCGACGTCGACGACATCCGTAGCGTCAATCCCCGCATCGTCTACGCCCGGGGCAGCGCCTTCGGTCCGCGGGGCGCGGAGGCGGGGAAAGGCGGCTACGACATGACGGCGTTCTGGGCCCGTGCGGGCACCGCCGCGAGCATCACCCCCGAAGGCACCGACGGCATCATCAACCCGCCCGCACCGGCCTACGGCGACACGATCTCCGGCACCAACCTCGCCGGCGGCATCGCTGCCGCGCTCCTGAAACGCGAACGCACCGGCGAACCCTCGGTCGTGGACGTCTCGTTGCTCGGCAGCGGACTCTGGGCGATGGGCCACGCCACCGCCCTCTCCCTGCACCTCGGCAAGCCCTGGATCCCGCCGCCCGTCGGCACCCACGGCTCCGTCGCCAACCCGCTGTCCGGGTTGTACGCGACCTCCGACGGCCATCATCTGGCGTTCGTCATGATGCAGCCCGGCAAGTTCTGGGCCGATGTGTGCCGGCACATCGGCCGCCCCGAACTCGCCGACGACCCCCGCTTCGACACGGCCGAGAACCTCGTCTCCCACACGGCCGAGGCCGTCGGGATCCTGCGCGAGGTCATCGCCACCCGCACCCTCGCCGACTGGAGCGGGCGCTTCACCACCCTGGCCGGGCCGTGGGCCCCGGTGCAGGACTCCCTGCAAGTGGGCGACGACCCGCAGATCAGAGCCAACGACTACCTGCTGCGTGCGGGAGAGCTCGAACTGGTCGCCAGCCCCGTGCAGTTCGACATGCACGCCCCACACCTCGGGCCCGCACCCGAGTTCGCCGCCCAGACCGAGGAGATCCTCCTCGAACTGGGCCTGGACTGGGACCGCATCATCGCGCTCAAGGAGGCGGGCGCGGTCACCTGATCCATCCGACAGCGGGACTCATTCTCAACGAGGAGAACCGATGAGACGCTTGCTCATCCCCGCGCTCGTCCTGGCCCTCGCGGCCGCGGCCGGATGCTCCGGCCGTTCCAAGTCCGCGGACACCAGCAGCCCTTCCACCACCGGAGCCGCCGACACCGCCACCGCGGACTTCGGCACGCTGAAATCCGTGTGCGGGAAGGGGACGGCCAAGACCGTCACCAGCCAGGGCGTCACCGCCTCCGACATCAAGGTCGGCGTCTTCACCGACGTCGGGTTCACCAAGAACCCGGAGTTCGAGAACGCGGCGAAGGTCTTCACCTCCTGGTGCAACGCCGCCGGCGGCATCAACGGACGCACGATCACGCCCGTCACGCACGACTCGCAGCTGATGCAGGTCAACCAGCAGATGATCTCGGCCTGCCGCACCGACTTCTTCGAGGTCGGCGGCGGCGCGGCCCTGGACGGCCTCGGCGTCAAGACCCGGCTGAAGTGCCTGCTTCCCGAGTTCCCGGCGCAGGTCACCTCCGAGATCGGCGCGGACCTCCAGGTCATGACCACGGGCGCCTCGACCGGGTACTCGCCCTACGCCGGTTACTTCTCCTGGCTGCTGAAGGAGGCGTACCCGTCGTCCGTGAGCGGCCTCGGCATCATCACCGGAGACGTACCCGTCACCAAGGTCATCGCCGCCCAGGACAAGGAAGTCCTCACCGCGATGGGCGGCAAGGTCACCTACTCCGACCTCTACCCGGCACAGGGTGTCTCCGACTGGACGCCGTACGCCCAGTCCATCAAGACGAAGAAGGTCAAGGGACTCGTCTTCCTGGGCGACTTCACCCAGCTGGCCAAGCTGGAACAGGCGCTCACCAACATCGACTACAAGCTCGACTGGATCGACGCCAACAGCAACGCCTACGGCCCCGCCTTCCTCAAGCTGGCCGGCCCCGTGCTCGGCACACAGACCAACTTCGCCTCCATCAACGGCGCTTACCCGCTGGAGAAGGCCGACGCCAACCCGGCGACGAAGGAGATGGTCGCCCTGTTCCGGAAGTACGCGCCCGACGCGCAGATCACCCTGCCCGCCATGCAGGCCTTCTCCGCCTGGCTGCTGTTCGCCACCTCCGCCCGCGACTGCGCGGAACTGACCCGCAGGTGTGTCCTGGACAACGCCAAGAAGCAGACCGACTGGACCGGGGGAGGGCTCCAGGCCTCGATCGACCTGTCCTCGCCCGACGTGCCCCTGAAGTGCTTCAACGTCGAGAAGGCCACCACCAGCGGCTGGGTGCCGGCCGACTTCAAGCCCACCGACGGCGCCTACCGCTGCGACGCGCCCTCCTACAAGTTCAAGGGCGACTACGGCAAGGCGCCGACGCTGGGCGACGTCGGCAAGTCGCTGTCCGACCTCACGTAGTCACGCCACAGCACCCGTTCACCTCAGCGTCCAGCACGGCAGGAAGGAAGGACCGTGAAGGTACGAGTCGACCCCGAGCGCTGCCAGGGCCACACGCTCTGCGCGATGCGCGCTCCCGACACCTTCGAACTCAGCGAGATCGACGGGCACTCCTCGGTCGTCGAGGAAGAGGTCCCCGCCGACCAGGAGGCGGCCGTCCGCGAGGCGGTCCTGTCCTGCCCGGAACGGGCGATCTCCCTCATCTCCTGACCCCCACCGCAGCCACCGAGCAGGAGAGGACTCCGCATGACCACGGACGACGCGGCCGTCGTCGACGACGACGCCGGCCGCAAGCACCCGCGGGTGCACTTCGACCGGCACACCCCCGACTACCGCGACCGGTTCGAGGACATCACGCACGAACTGCACGGGCAGTGCCCGATCGCCTGGACCGAGACCCACGGCGGCCACTGGGTCGCCAGCGGCAACCGCGAGGTCTTCGAACTCGCGAGGTCCGCCGAGTTCCTCTCCAACGACCATGACGTGAAAGGCGAACGGCGCGGCTACAAGGGCATCTCCATCCCCCCGCCGCCGCGCGCCCGCGAGGCCCAGGGCGGCTTCCTGGAGATGGACCCGCCGGACCAGCGCTACTACCGGCAGACCCTCAACCCGTATCTGTCACCGGCGGCCATCCAGCGGTGGATCCCGTTCGTCGACGAGGTCGTCCGCGCGAGCATCGACGAGAAGATCGAGTCCGGGCACATCGACTTCGTCGACGACCTCGCCAACATCGTGCCGGCCGTCCTCACCCTGGCGATGATGGGCATCCCGATCGAGCGCTGGACCATCTACAACGAACCGGCCCACGCGTCCGTCTACACACCCCCCGACTCCCCTGACCGGGAACGGGTGCTGGACCTCAGCCGCAGGATGGGCATGGACCTCATGGGCCAGCTCATGGAGATCCGCACGGCACCCCGCCCGGGCCTGGTGGACGCCCTGGTCCGCGCCGACCTCTACGGCCGCACCCCGGACGACGGCGAACTCCTCGGCGTCCTCGCCCTGTTGATCGGCGGCGGCTTCGACACCACCACCGCCCTCACCGCCCACGCCCTCGAATGGCTCTCCCAGAACCCCGGGGAACGCGACCGGCTCAGCCGCGACCGGAAGACCCTGCTGGACTCCGCGACCGAGGAGTTCCTGCGCTTCTACACCCCGGCGCCCGGCGACGGACGCACCTTCTCCGCCGACTGCGAGATCGCCGGCACCGAGTTCAAAGAGGGCGAACGCCTCTGGCTGTCCTGGGCGATGGCCAACCGCGACCCGTCGGTCTTCCCCGACCCCGACACGATCGACATGGAACGCAAGGGCAACCGGCACAGCAGCTTCGGCCTCGGCATCCATCGCTGCATCGGCTCCAACGTGGCCCGTACGGTGTTCAAGCGCATGGTCACGGCCGTCCTCGACCGGATGCCCGACTACCGCTGCGACCCCGAAGGCGCCGTGCACTACGAGACCATCGGCGTCATCCAGGGCATGCGCCACCTCCCCGCCACCTTCACCCCCGGCGAACGGCTCGGCGCCGGACTCGACGAGACCCTCGCCGAACTCCAGAAGGCCTGCGACGAACAACGCCTCGCCGAACCCGTCACCGCCCGCAAGTCCGGCGCACGGATCGACACATGACGGATCATCAGCGACCCGGGCCGGTGATCACGGAGGAGAACGAGTTCTTCTGGACCGCCGGCGCGGACGGCCGGCTGCGGCTGGCGGAGTGCGGGTCCTGCGCGGCCCTCATCCACCCGCCGCAGCCGGTCTGCCGGTACTGCCGCGGCCACGACATCGGCGTCCGGACCGTCTCCGGCCGCGCCACGCTGATCGGCTTCACCGTCAACCACCGCTTCGCCCTGCCCGGCCTGCCCGCGCCCTACGTCGTGGCCCAGGTCGCCATCGAGGAGGACCCCCGGGTCCGGCTCACCACCAACGCCGTCCAATGCGCCCCGGACGAGCTGGAGTTGGGCATGCGGATGGAGGTCGTCTTCGAACCGGTCGAGGACGCCTGGCTGCCGCTGTTCCGCCCCGCCCGCGAACGGCCCGGGGTCGACCCCCTGCCGCTCGACGAGGCCGACAGCCGCCGACTCGCCCGCCGCGTACGGCCGATGAGGACCACGGAGAAGTTCGAGGACAAGGCCGCGGTCACCGGAATCGGCATGTCCGAGATCGGCCGCCGCCTCCTGGTCCCCCCGCTGTCCCTGACCGTCCGGGCCTGCGAACGCGCCCTCGCCGACGCCGGTCTCACCGCCGACGACATCGACGGCCTCGCCACCTACCCCGGCGCGGGCGCCTACGGCGGCTTCGGCGAAGGCGGAGTGACCGCACTGGAATCCGCCCTCGGCCTGGAACCCACCTGGTACAACGGCGGCAGCGAGACCTTCGGCCCCGTCGGCTCCCTCGTCTCCGCGATGCTCGCCGTCGCGGGCGGCCTGGCCCGCCACGTGCTGTGCTTCCGCACGGTCTGGGAGGCATCGTACGGCGACCTCGCGCGCCGCGGCCGTATCGCGCAGGACCCACCGCGTCGGCTCGACGGCTGGACGAAGCCGTTCGGCGCGGTCTCGGCCGCCCACACCCTCGCCCAGAACGCCCAACGCCACTTCCACCGCTACGGCACCACCCGCGAGACCCTCGGCTGGATCGCCCTCAACCAACGGGCCAACGCGGCGCTCAACCCCACCGCGGTCTACCGCGACCCGCTCACCATGGACGACTACCTCAGCGCCCGCCCCATCACCACCCCGTTCGGCCTCTACGACTGCGACGTGCCCTGCGACGGAGCGGTCGCCGTGATCGTGTCCGCGGTCGACGCGGCCCGGGACCTCGCCCAACCACCCGTATTCGTCGAGGCGGTCGGCACCCAGATCCTGGAACGCCTCGAATGGGACCAGAGCACGCTCACCCACGAGCCCCAAGTCCTTGGCCAGTCCGCCCACTTGTGGTCGCGCACCACGCTGCGCCCCGAGGACGTCGACGTGGCCGAACTGTACGACGGCTTCACCTTCAACTGCCTCTCCTGGCTGGAGGGGCTGGGATTCTGCGGCATCGGCGAGGCCAAGGACTTCCTGGACGGAGGCAAGAACATCGCACGGGACGGCGTACTGCCCCTCAACACCCACGGCGGACAGCTCTCCCACGGCCGCACCCACGGCATGGGACTCGTCCACGAGGCGATCACCCAACTGCGCGGCGCCGCCGGGCCACGGCAGATCCCCGACGCGCGGGTGGCCGTGGCGAGCAGCGGCGGACTCACCCCGAGCGGCGCGATCCTCTTCCGGGCGGACGGATGAACTCCCGTACCCCAGACGTCGTTTCGCACGTCGTCGACGTCGACGGCATCCCCATGTCGGCCCTCGTGTGCGAGGTCCCCGACCCGCGCGCGGTGATCGTCGCGCTGCACGGGGGAGCGGTCACCTCGGGCTACTACGACTACCCGGGGCAGCCCCGGCTGTCGCTCCTGCGCACGGCGGCAGCGCTCGGCTTCACCGTCCTCGCCATCGACCGCCCCGGCTACGGCAGTTCGGCCCCGCACGGCGAGAGCATGGCATCGCCCGCACGGCGCGTCGACCTCGCGTACGCGGCCGTGGACCAGCTCCTCACCTCAAGACCGCGCGGGGCGGGACTGTTCCTGTGGGCGCACTCGATCGGCTGCGCGCTGGGCGTGCACATGGCCGGAGACGAACGCCGGAACGACCTTCTCGGCCTGGAGATCGCCGGTACCGGACGCCACCACGCCGCGGACGCCCTGGAGATCCTCGACTTCCGCCGGCGCGACCCGGACCTGCCGAGACGATCAGGACCCGGCCTGCGCACCCTGCTGTGGGAACCGGCACGGCTGTACCCGGGCGAGGTCGTGGGCGCCCCCCGTGTCCAGTCCGCCGGCCCGTCCTACGAGGCGACGGTCGCCCGGCGCTGGCCACGGGAGTTCGCCGAAGTCGCCGCCCGCGCAAGGATTCCCGTCCACTACACCCTCGGTGACCACGAACGCGTGTGGAGCTCCGGGCCCGAGGCCATGGCCGACATCGCGGGCCTGTTCACCGGCTCCCCGCGGGTCGTCACCGAGGAACAGGCGGACAGCGGCCACAACCTGAGCATCGGGCACACCGCGACCGGATACCACCTGAGGATCCTGTCGTTCGTCGAGGAGTGCGTTCTCGCCTCCGGGAACGGCGGACTCGGGACCGGCGGGATCGACCAGTTTCCGAGGAGGGCCGGATGAGTGACGCCGACGTCGCCGTACTGCTGCTCGTACGCGTGACCACCGGACTGATCATGATCATGCACGGGCTGAACCACTGGCGCGGCGGCGGCCGCATCGAGGGCACCGCGCGCTGGTTCACCGGACTCGGCCTGAGACAGGGGGTGTTGCAGGCCTGGGCGAGCGTCCTCACCGAGGTCGGCGCGGGCGCGCTGCTCGTCCTCGGCCTGCTCACCCCGCTGGCCTGCGCCGCCGTGATCTCCGTGATGCTGGTCGCCGGGCTGCTCGCCCACCGGCCCAACGGGTTCTTCGTCTTCAAGGACGGCTACGAGTACGTCCTCACGCTCGCCGTCGTCGCCCTGGCCCTCGCGGTGCTGGGTCCCGGCCGCTGGTCCGTCGACCACGCGGTCGGCATCGACGTGACCGGCTGGACCGGCGGCGCCGTCGCACTGGGCGTGGCCGTGGCGGCGACCGGGGGACTGCTGGGCACGTTCTGGCGACCGGAACCCCGGGCCGCCGCCGAGCCCGAGAACCCGGCCGGACCGGGACCGAAGCCTGCGGCCGAGCCCGGGAACCCGGCCGAACCCGCGCCCGGCACCGCCCTCCACCGGACCGGCCACGTCGACCAGGAGGCCCGCTGATGCGCGTCGGATTCATCGGGCTGGGCAACCAGGGCGCACCGATGGCGCGCCGGATCGTCGAGGCGGGCTTCGCCACGACGCTCTGGGCGCGCCGCCCCGCCACGCTCGCCGCGTTCACCGGCACGGCGGCCCGGAGGACCACGTCGCCGGTCGAACTGGCCGCCGCCAGCGACCTGGTGTGCGTCTGCGTCGTCGACGACGCCGATGTCGAGCAGGTCGTCACCGGCGAACAGGGTGTGCTGCGGGGGCTGCGCCGGGGCGGCGTGATCGCCGTGCACAGCACGGTCCACCCCGACACCTGCCGGCGCCTGGCCGAACGCGCCCACGTCCACGGCGTGTCCGTGGTCGACGCGCCCGTCAGCGGCGGCGCGAAGGCGGCGGCCGAGGGGCGGTTGCTGGTGATGGCGGGCGGCGAGTCCGGCACCGTCGCCTACTGCCGCAAGGTGTTCGAGACGTTCGGTGATCCGGTCGTCCACATGGGCCCGCTCGGCTCGGGACAGATCGCCAAACTCCTCAACAACCTGTTGTTCACCGCCAACTTGGCGACCGCGGCCGACACACTCGCCCTGGCGCCGGAGTTCGGCATCGACCGGGCCGCCCTCGCCGAGGTCGTCCTCCACGGCAGCGGAGCGAGTTTCGCGCTGGAGCGGGTGAAGGCCGCGGGCGGCACACTCGACCGGTTCGCCGAACGCGCGGGACCCCTGCTCCGCAAGGACGTGAGACTGCTGGCCGACCTCGCCGGCACGGCGGACGCCCCGACCGGAACCGTCCTCGCGGCGGCCGACGCGGCCCTCGGCCACATGGGCCAAGAGCGCCTGACCGAACCCGCAAGTCCCGCTCCAGGAGAGTGAAAACGGCCTTCTCGCACATGGAGAATATTGATAGCGTCGCTCGTCGTCAGACTGGTGACGGAAGGGAACCGTGCACACCGTGAAGGACTTCGAGGCGATCGACTTCTTCCAGGACGACGAGGTCGTCGCGGACCCCTACCCCTACCTGGAGGCCCTGCGCGGGAAGTGCCCCGTGCTGCGCGAGAGCCACCACGACGTGACGATGGTGACGGGCTACGACGAGGCGATCGAGGTCCTGAACGACCCCGACACCTTCTCGTCCTGCCTCTCGGTGACCGGCCCGTTCCCCGGGTTCCCGGTCCCGCTGGAGGGCGACGACGTCAGCGAGCTGATCGAGCGGTACCGCGACCAGCTCCCGATGAGCGACCAACTGCCCACGCTGGACGCGCCCGTGCACACCGACCACCGCGGCCTGCTGATGCGGCTCATCACCCCGCGGCGCCTCAAGGAGAACGAGGCGTCGATGTGGCACCTCGCCGACGCCCAGCTCGACACCTATCTCGCCGCCGGCGGCGGCGACTTCATCAGCGGATTCGCCGGACCCTTCACCCTGCGCGTCATCGCCGACCTGCTCGGCGTGCCCGACGAGGACCGCGACGCGTTCGTGGAGGGCCTCGAACACCGGCCGCAGGCAGGCATCGGCAGCACCGCGGGCGAGGTGTCGTACTCGCCGCTGGAGTATCTGTACGGGCAGTTCTCGGCCTATGTCGAGGAGCGCCGCCGCGCACCCCGCGAGGACGTGATCACCGGGCTCGCCGCCGCGAAGTTCGCCGACGGCTCGACCCCCGACGTCGCCGACGTGGCCCGCGTCGCCACCAACCTCTTCGCAGCCGGCCAGGAGACCACCGTCCGGCTGCTCAGCAACGCCCTCAAGCTGATCGCCGAAGACCCCTCTCTGCAAAGGCTGTTGCGCGCCGAACGCGACCGCATCCCGAACTTCGTCGAGGAGGTGCTGCGCACCGAGAGCCCGATCAAGGGCGACTTCAGGCTCTCCCGCGTCCCCTCCACGATCGGCGGCGTCGACATCCCCGCCGGCACCACCCTCATGGTTCTCAACGGCGCCGCGAACCGCGACCCGCGCCACTTCGAGGACCCGCAGACCTTCGACCCGGCCCGCGCCAACGCCCGCCACCACCTCGCGTTCGGCCGCGGCCCGCACACCTGCCCCGGCGCACCGCTGGCCCGCGCCGAGGGCCGCGTGGGCATCGAGCGCATCCTCGACCGCACGACGGACATCAGGCTCTCGGAGAGCGTGCACGGCCCGGCCGGAGCGCGGGACTTCCGTTACCTGCCGACGTACATCCTGCGCGGACTCACCCATCTGAACCTGGAGTTCACGCTCGCCGAGGAGTCCGCCCGATGAAGGCGACCGTCGACACGGACCGGTGCCGGGGCCACGGGATCTGCTGGTCGATCTGCCCCGAGGTCTTCGACCTGACCGACGACGGCTACGCCGAGGTGCTGACCCCCGAGGTCCCCGCCGAGTACGAGGAGCAGGTCCGCACGGCGCTGGGCAGCTGCCCCGAGCGCGCGATCACGGTCGACCGGCCCGCACGAGGATGAAGTGAGGGAGAGCGGACGAAGCCCTGGTCCCGGAACGGAAACGCCATGGCCGGATGGGTCGCCCGGGTACGACGGCAACCGTAGTGTCACATCGGTGTTGCCGTGGTGGAAGGGGTGCCCAATGACGACGGCCCGACACGAGGAGATCCTGCTCGCCGCGCTGGCGGTGTTCGCCGAGCGGGGCTACAAGAAGGCCTCCATCGATGCCGTGGCCGAACGCGCCGGCCTGACGCGGCAGGGCGTCCTGCACTACTTCCCGAGCAAGAAGCGGCTCCTCCTCGCCCTCGTCCAGCTCCGCGAGGACCTGGCCCGCGAACACCTCGCCGCCCTGCACGCGGACGCCGGCGAGGACCTGCCCGGACTGCTCGCCGAGGCCATCACCTACGACCACAAGAACCCCGGTCTCGCCCAGATCCACAGCGTCCTCGTGGCGGAGGGCGTCACCGGCAGCGACGAGGCGCAGCGGTTCTGCCACGACTACTACCGGTCCATCCAGGAGCACACGGTCCAGCACCTCACCGCGCTCTACGGCGACCGCGTACCCAGCGGACTGACCCCCCGAGCCGCCGCGACCGCCGTGGTCGCGATGCTCGAAGGGGTCCAGCAGCAGTGGATGCTCGACGAGGAGCGGACCGACTACCCCGAGATCATCCGCGATGTCATGGGCGTGCTGCTCGGGCCCACGCCTGTATGAAATCGGCCATCGCCGTCACGCTCTCGGGATGCAGGCTCACCGCGTCCGGCCGTACCCGCAGATCCACCGTGACGCCGGAGCGGGCCGCGCGGGCGGCGAACGACAGGGAGTCGTCCAGCAGCGGATCGGTGCCGGCCACCAGGAGCTGGATCGGCGGCAGCCCGTGCAGGTTGGCGTGCAGCGGGCTCAGCAGCGGGTTGGTGCGGTCGGCGCCGCCGGCGAACCGGGCCGCGTGCGACCGGAGTTCGTCGATGTCGAAGCCCGGATCGGCGGCGGCGTTGAACAGCAGACTCGGCGCGTCCAGCGTCAGATCGAGCAGCGCCGAACAAAGTACCGCGCACTCCGGCTCCGGCGCCCCCATGTCCCGCAGCCGCACCAGCAGCGAGGCCGCGAGTCCGGCCCCCAGCCGCTCACCGGCCAGCGCGACCGGACCGCGCGCCTGGCACGAGCTGTACACGGCGTGCACATCGTCGAGCGCTCCGGGGAAGGACGACCGGTAGCGCGGGCACACCACGACTGCCCCCGTGCGCAGGGCGATTCGCTCCGCGAGGTCGACCGCCGACTCCGGCGAGGCCGCCAACTGCCGGTCCCCGTGCAGATACAGGACGACGAGATCGCTCGCGTCCGGCGGCCGTACGATCGGCCCCACCGGGCTCGACTCGACCCGCACCCGACCGTCGTCGGCCGCACGGTCCGTACGCACCCGTACGTCGGCCAGGTCGGCGCCGCCCAGACCGGTACCGGCCCCGGTCGCCCCCACTCGTGTGTCACCCACGGGACATCACCCTCTCCGCTGCCTGCCAGTGCTCGTCGGACACCCAGAGGCGGGCGAAGGCGCGGGCCGCCTCCTCCTCCGGGACGGCTCCGCTCATCACGCGCTTGATCTCCCGCGCCGGATCGGTAGCCAGGGATCTGGCCAGGGTGCGCCACCCCTCCACGAACTCGGCGCGCGGCAGCACCAGTTCGAGCAGTCCGACCCGCCCGGCCTCGGCGGCGTCGAGCACCGTCCCGGTACCGGCGAGCATCAACGCGCGTCCCTTGCCGACGAGTCGGGCGAGCCGCTCGGCGCCGCCCCACGCGGGCATGATCGCCAGAGCCACCTGGTTGAAGCCGATCCTGATGTCGTCGGCGGCGACCCGGATGTCGGCGGCCATCGCCACCTCGGCGCCGCCGCCGAACGCGTGGCCGTTCAACGCGGCGATCACGGGTCCGGGGAAGGCCGCGATGCGGTCGCAGATCCCCCTCATCCGCAGGGACATGGCCATCGCGTCCTCCTCGGTGCGGATCGTGCTCAGCTGCTTCAGGTCACCGCCGGAGACGAACGCCCGGTCGCCCGCACCGGTGATGACCAGCGCCTTGGCGCCCGCCACCGCGTCGAGCGCCTTGTCGAGTTCGTCCATCGTGGACGGGGCGATCGCGTTGCGGGCGTGCGGCCGGTCGATCGTGACCACCGCGAGGCCCTCGTCGAGTTCGAGATCTACGTCCATGGCCTCAGTCCTCGTAGACGACAGTGACGTACGGCGTGGCCGGCTCGCCCTGGCAGGTCAGCACCCAGCCCTCGGCGACCTCGTCCTCGTCGAGCGCGTTGTTGACGCGCATCGTGGCCTCACCTTCGGTGACATGGGCGATGCAGGTGGCGCAGTTGCCCGCCTCGCAGGAGAACGGCGGGGCCAGACCTGCCCTGCGCGCGCTCTCCAGAAACGTCTCGCCGGAGCGCTGGGCGAGCGTGTGCGGCTTCCCGGAGAGCACGAGCGTGAGGGTGCCCTCCCGTTCGGGCACGTCGTCCGGCGCCGGATCGGTGGCCTGCGCGAACCGCTCGACGAAGATCCGCTCCGGGGCGGTCCCGTGGGCGAGAAGCGCGTTCTCGACCAGCTCCATGAAGGGCGCGGGCCCGCAGAGGTAGAAGTCCGCGTCCGTGTCACCGCCCGCGAACTCCCGCACCTGGTCGGCGGTGACGAAGCCCTGCCGGTCGTCGAGGTGGTGGCGTACCGAGAACCGGTGCGGATACCGCTCGGCCAACTCGGCGAGCGCGTCGGCGAAGATGACGGCCCCGGCGTCCCGGTCGGCGGCCAGCACCCGCACCGGTCGTCCGGTGCCGGCCAGCGCCGACTTGGCGAGGGACAGGATGGGCGTGATCCCGCTGCCCCCGCAGAACGCCACCACCGGACCTGCCAACTCCCGTGTCGTGTCGGCCTCGTCGCCCTCCCGCAGACAGAACACCCCTGCGGGCAGGGTGGTTTCGACGACGTCACCGGGTGCGAGGTGGTCGTGCATCCAGTTGGACACCAGACCCCCCGGAACCCGCTTCACCGTCGTCATGAGCTCGGTGTCCGTCTCCGGCGAACTGGACATCGAGTAACTGCGCAGCGTGCCACAGGCCTTGATCGTCACGAACTGGCCGGCACGGTACGGGAAGGGCGCGTCGAGTACGTACGTCCGTGTGTCGGGCGTCTCCTGGATGATCCGTGTGATCCGCACCGGGTGGAACCCGTGGTCTCGTCCCATGTGTGGAATTTACCTTCTCGCTCTGAGAGAGTGCAATTCTCAATGACGAGAGGGGTTCCAGTCGTGCGAAAGATCCCCGCTGAACTGGTCGACCGCTACGAGGCGGAGGGCTGGTGGACCAGGGAGACGATCGGTGACCTGCTGGCACGGGGACTGGCGTCCGCGCCGGAGACCGTCTTCCGGGTCCACTCGGCGGTACGGCCCTGGGACGGCACCTTCGGCGAGGTCGAACGGACGGCCCGCCGGCTGGCCGCGGGACTGCGCGAGCGGGGCGTCGGCACCGGTGACGTCGTCGCGTTCCAGCTGCCCAACTGGATGGAGGCGGCGGCCGTCTTCTGGGCCTCGGCCTTCCTCGGCGCGGTCGTGGTGCCGATCGTCCACTTCTACGGACGCAAGGAGGTCGGCTACATCCTCGACACGGTCGGGCCGAAGGTCTTCGTCACCGCCGAACGGTTCGGGCACCTGCGCCACGACCCCGGGCTGAGCGCGAAGGTCCCCGTGGTCGGCGTCGTGGGAAGGGACTTCGACGACCTGCTCGCCGCCGAACCGCTGCCCGGCGTCCTCCCGACGGACCCGTCAGGACCGGCGCTGATCGCCTTCACCTCCGGAACCACCCGCGATCCCAAGGGAGTTGTGCACAGCCACCGCACCCTGGGCTTCGAGACCCGCCAGCTGGCCGGACGGTACCCGCCCGACCGCGGCGACCAGCTCACCTCCGCGCCCGTCGGCCACTTCATCGGCATGGTCAACGCCTTCCTGATCCCCGTCCTCGACGGTAGCCCGGTGAACCTCGCCGACACCTGGGACCCGGGCCTCGTCCTGGAGCTGATGGCCCGCGACGGCCTCACCGTCGGGGGCGGCGCCGCCTACTACATGACGAGCCTGCTGGACCACCCCGACTTCACGCCCGCCCACCTCGCGCGCATGAAGTACGCGGGCCTCGGCGGCGCGGCCGTACCGAACGCGGTCACCCGGCGCCTCGCCGACCTCGGCATCACCGTCTTCCGGGCCTACGGCAGTACCGAGCACCCGTCGATCACCGCGTCCAGCCACTCCGCGCCCGAGGGCAAACGGCTCTACACCGACGGGGACGCGCTGGCCGGGGTCGAGATCCGGCTCGCCGAGGACGGCGAGATCCTCAGCCGCGGCCCGGACCTCTGTCTCGGCTACACCGACCCGGACCTCACCGGGCGGGCCTTCGACGCCGACGGCTGGTACCGCACCGGCGACATCGGCGTGCTCGACCGGGACGGCTACCTCACCATCACCGACCGCAAGGCGGACATCATCATCCGCGGCGGCGAGAACATCGGTGCGCTGGAGGTGGAGGAGGTGCTCCTCGGCCTGCCGGCCGTCGCCGAGGCCGCGGTCGTGGCCGTGCCGGACGCCCGCCTCGGGGAGCACGCGGCAGCGGTCGTACGACTGCGGGCGGGCCGGCGCGAACCCACCCTCGACGAGCTGCGCGCGCACTGCGCAGCGGTGGGCCTGGCCCGGCAGAAGTGGCCTGAGGAACTGCATGTCGTCGACGACTTCCCGCGGACCGCCAGCGGCAAGGTCCAGAAGTTCGTTCTCCGCAAGGATATTGCCGCCCATCGAGAGTGAGAATAGGATTCTCGCAATCTGCGAAGGAGGATCTCATGCCATCGCGCGTGCCGCCGTACCCACTGTTCGACGCGGACAACCACCTGTACGAGACGGAGGATGCGCTCACCCGGTACCTGCCCGAGCAGTACGCGAGCGCCATCCAGTACGTGCAGGTGAAGGGTCGTACGAAGATCGCCATCCGCGGCCGGATCAGCGACTACATCCCCAACCCCACCTTCGAGGTCGTCGCCCGGCCCGGCGCGTGGGAGGACTACTTCCGCGAGGGGAACCCGGAGGGCAAGTCCCACCGTGAGCTGTTCGGGGAGCCCATGCGGTCGATCCCCGCGTTCCGCGAACCCGGGCCGCGCCTCGCGCTCATGGACGACCTGGGCATCCAGCAGACCCTGATGTTCCCGACCCTCGCCAGCCTGGTCGAGGAGCGGATGCGGGACGACCCGGAGCTGATCCACGCCGTCGTCCACGCCCTCAACCGATGGCTGCACGAGACCTGGCAGTTCAACCACAAGAACCGCATCTTCACCACCCCGGTGATCAGCCTCCCGATCCTGGACAAGGCGATCGCCGAGCTCGAATGGTGTCTTGAGCGGGGAGCGAGGGCGATCCTCGTCCGGCCGGCCCCGGTCCCCGGCTACGGCGGATCGCGGTCCTTCGCGCTGCCGGAGTTCGACCCGTTCTGGAAGCGCGTCGAGGAGGCGGGCGTGCTGGTCGCCATGCACTCCTCCGACAGCGGCTACTCCCGCTACTCCAGCGACTGGGAGGGCAGGAGCCAGGAGATGACGCCCTTCCAGGCGCAGGTCTTCCGCATGATGTCCGAGTGGCGCCCCGTCACCGACGCGGTCGCGTCCTGGGTCTGCCACGGAGCCCTGTTCCGCTTCCCGGACCTGAAGGTCTCGGTCATCGAGAACGGCTCCTCCTGGCTGCTGCCCCTGCTCGACCAGCTGGGCAGCACCTACAAGAAGCAGCCCAGGGGCTTCCTCGGCGACCCGGTCGAAGAGGTCAGGAACCGCATCCACATCAGCCCGTTCTGGGAGGAGGACATGGCCGCCCTCTCCGAGGTCGTCGGCGTCGAGCGCGTCCTGTTCGGCTCCGACTACCCGCACCCCGAGGGCCTGGCCGACCCGGTCTCCTACATCGACGCGCTCCAGGGCATGAAGGAGGCCGACCAGGCCAAGATCATGGGCGGCAACCTCGCCCGCTTGATCGGCGCATGACCTGGGAGAGCATCCCGCAGATGGTGCTGAGCGCGGCCGACCGCTTCGGTGACGCCGAAGCCGTGGTGGACGGCCCGCTGCGCCTCACGTTCACCGAGCTGGCCGAGCGGGTGCGTGTGGCCGCGGGAGCCTTCGCGTCGGCCGGGGTCGAGCAGGGCGACCGCGTCGCGATCTGGGCGCCCAACTCCGCCGAGTGGATCGTCGCCGCCTTCGGCCTCATGACCGCGGGCGGTGTGCTGGTGCCGGTGAACACCCGGTTCAAGGCGGACGAGGCGCACGACATCGTGGTGCGCAGCGGCGCGCAGGCCGTGCTCGTCCAGGAGGGCTTCCTCGGCCTGGACTTCACCGCACCGCCCGGCGTACCGGTCATCGACCTCAAGTCCGGCTTCCTGGCGAGCGGTTCACCCTTCGAGCGGAACGTCACCGGCGACCAGGTCAGTGACATCGTGTTCACCTCCGGCACCACCGGCCGACCCAAGGGCGTCCCGATGACCCACGCCCAGACGCTGCGCCTGTACACGGAGTGGTGCGACCTGGCCGGGGTCAGGGAGGGCGACCGCTATCTGATCGTCAACCCGTTCTTCCACATCTTCGGCCTCAAGGCGGGCCTGGTCGCGTCGCTCATCCGCGGCATGACCATCCTGCCCGTCCCCGTCTTCGACGTGGCCCACGTCCTGGAACTGGTCGAGCGCGAGCGGGTCACGGTCCTGCCCGGACCGCCCACGCTCTACCACTCGCTGCTCACCGACCGGGGCTCAAGAGACCTGTCCTCACTGCGCGTCGCGGTCACCGGTTCGGCCGACATCCCCGTCGAACTGATCCGCCGGGTGATGACCGAACTCCCCTTCACCTCGATCATGACGGGCTACGGCCTGACCGAGGCGGGCACGGCCACCGCCACCCGGCCCGGCGACTCCTTCGAGGACATCGCCACCACCGTCGGCACCCCCTGCGACGGCGTCGAGGTCCAAGTCGCCGACGACGGCGAGGTGTTGGTCCGCGGCTACAGCGTGATGCACGGCTACTTCAACGACCCCGGCGCCACCGCCGAGGCCATCGACCGGGACGGCTGGCTGCACACCGGAGACCTCGGCACCCTCGACGGACGCGGCTATCTGAGGATCGTCGGCCGCAAGAAGGACATGTTCATCGTCGGCGGCTTCAACGCCTATCCGGCCGAGATCGAGGGCTTCCTCCTGGAGCACCCGGCGGTCGCCCAGGCCGCCGTGATCGGTGTCCCCGACGAGCGGATGGGACAGGTCGGCAAGGCCTTCGTCGTCCGCCAAGGGCCGCTGACCGCCGACGAGTTGATCGACTGGAGTCGGCTGCGGATGGCCGGGTTCAAGGTGCCCCGGACGGTGGAGTTCCGCACGGAACTGCCGCTGAGCGCCACCGGAAAGGTGATGAAGGACCTCCTGCGATGACGCCTCCCACACCGCCCCAGGGCGACGACCTCGTCCGGACCGCGTCCGGCCTGCCCCTCAAACCGGTCTACGGCCCCGACGACGTCCGCTCCCGGCCGCCCGCGCCGGGCACCTTCCCCTTCACGCGCGGCAACTACGCCACCGGCTACCGGGGACGGCTGTGGACGCTGCGCCAGTACTCCGGCTTCGGCACCGCCGAATCCTCCAACCGCCGCTACCACTACCTCCTCCGCCAGGGCGGCACCGGCCTGTCCGTGGCGCTCGACCTGCCCACCCAGTGCGGCTACGACTCCGACGACCCCGAAGTGGCCGAGGAGGTCGGCCGGGTGGGCGTCGCCGTCGACACCCTCGCCGACGCCGAGATCCTCTTCGAGGGCATCCCCCTCGACAGGATCAGCACCAGCTTCACCATCAACGGCACGGCCGCGATCCTGCTCGCCCTCTACGTCGCCGCGGCCGAACGCGCGGGCGTGCCGCGGGCGACGCTCACCGGCACCATCCAGAACGACATCCTCAAGGAGTACGCGTCCAGGGGGACTTGGATCTGGCCGGCCGACCCCTCCCTGCGGCTCATCGCCGACACCATCGAGTTCTGCGCCGCCGAGGTACCGCGCTTCAACGCGATCTCCGTCGCCGGCTCCCACTTCCGCGACGCCGGGGCCAACGCCGTGCAGGAGATGGCCTTCACGCTCGCGGACGGGGTCACCTACTGCGACACGGTGCTGGCCCGCGGCCGTATGACGATCGATCAGTTCGCCCCGCAGGTCTCCTTCTTCTTCTACACGCACGGCGACTTCTTCGAGGAGGTCGCCAAGTACCGTGCCGGACGCAGGCGTTGGGCGACCATCGTGCGCGAGCGGTACGGAGCGGGCAGCGACAAGGCTGCCATGTTCCGCTTCGGCTGCGTCGCCGGCGGCGCCTCCCTCTACGCACCCCAGGCACAGAACAACACCGTCCGCGTCGCCTACGAGGCACTCGCCTCGGTCCTCGGCGGCGTCCAGTCGATGTTCACGGCCGCCTGGGACGAGCCGTTCGCCCTGCCCAGCGAGGAGTCCGCGACGCTCGCCCTGCGCACCCAGCAGATCCTCGCCCACGAGACCGGCGTCACCCGCGTCGCGGACCCGCTCGGCGGCTCGTACTTCGTCGAGGCCCTCACCGACGCCACCGAGGCCCGCATCGTCGAGATCATGGACGACCTGGAGCGCTACGGCGGCATGGTCCGCGCCATCGAGGACGGCTACCTGCAGACCCTCATCGCCGACGAGGCCTACCAGTCGCATCGCGAGGTCGAGGCGGGCACCCGGCCGGTCGTCGGCGTCAACCGCTTCGTCTCCGACGAGCCGCCGCCCGACCTCTCCACCTACGAACTCGACGCGGAGGGCCGTGACCGGCAGCTGAAACGGCTCGCCGACGTCAGGGCCACCCGCGACGCCGACGCCGTACGGCGGCGCCTGGGCGAACTGGCCCGCGCCGCGGAAGGCACCGAGAACCTCATGCCCGTCCTGATCGACTGCGCCCACGCCTACTGCACGGTCGGCGAGATGGTCGCCGCGCTCAAGGCGGTCTGGGGCGAGTTCCAGCAGCCGGTGGTGTTCTGATGGCCGCCCGTGTGCTGATCGCCAAACCGGGGCTCGACGGACACGACCGCGGCGCCAAGATCGTCGCGCGGACCCTGCGCGACGCGGGCTTCGAGGTCGTCTTCACCGGTATCCGGCAGCGCGTCGACGACATCGTCGCCGTCGCCGTCCAGGAGGACGTGGCCGTCGTCGGCCTCAGCATCCTCTCGGGCGCCCACTGCGCGCTGACCACCCGCGTCATCGAGGCACTGCGCGCCACCGGCGCCGAGGACATCGCCGTCGTGGTGGGCGGCACCATCCCGCCCGCCGACGTACCGAGACTGCTCGCCGCCGGAGCCGCCGCGGTCTTCCCCACGGGCACACCGCTCGACGCCCTCGTGACCGCGATGCGCGCCCTGACGTCCGCCGTCCCGTCATGACCCGGCGGCAACCCGACCCCCTGGAGGCAGCGTGCGCATCGGAGTGATGATCGGGCCCGAGCGCGGAGACCCGGTCCGCAAGGTCACCCGCATGATCGACGACGTGACCTGGGCCGAGAAGGCCGGCTTCGACACCGTGTGGGTGCCGCAGATCCCGTCCGACTTCGACGCGCTCACCGCGGTCGCGCTGATGGGCGCCCGCACCGAGCGCATCGAACTCGGCACCGCCGTCGTCCCGTTGCAGGCCCAGCACCCCATCGCCCTGGCCCGGCAGGCCATGTCGGCCCAGGCCGCGACCGGCGGACGACTCTCCCTCGGCCTCGGACCCTCCCACCACTGGATCGTCCGGGACATGCTGGGACTGCCCTACGAGAAACCGGCCGCGCTCACCCGCGACCACCTGGACGTCCTGGACGCCGCCTTCGCCGGAACGGGCGAGGCCGACGTCGAGAACGGCACCTTCAGCGTCCACAACCCGCTCACCCTCGCCCCCGTCGCCCCGCTGCCGGTCCTGCTCGCGGCCCTCGGCCCGGTCATGCTGCGCGTCGCCGGGGAGCGGACCGACGGCACCCTGCTGTGGATGGCCGACGAACGCGCCGTCGCCGAACACGTCGTCCCCCGCATCACCAAGGCCGCCGAGAGCGCCGGGCGTCCCGCGCCGCGCGTCGTCGCGGGCATCCCGGTCTGCCTGTGCGGACCCGACCGCGTCGACGAGGCCCGCGAGCGCGCCAACCGCATCCTCGGCGAGGCCGAGATCTCGCCCAACTACCAGCGCGTTCTGGAGTACGGCGACGCCCGCGACATCGGTGACCTGTGCGCGGCGGGCGACGAGAACGCCATCGCCTCCCGCTTCCGCCGCTTCGCCGACGCCGGGGTCACCGACCTCTCCGTACGGCTGCTGCCGATCGGTGACACCCGCGACGAACTGGTCGCCTCCAAGCACCGCACCCGCGACATGCTCGCCGCCCTCGCCGCGGACCTGCGATGACCGCCGGACCGCTCGACGGCATCCGCATCCTGGAGGTCGGCCACATGCTGGCCGGCCCCTACGCCACGATGATGCTCGCCGACCTCGGCGCCGAGGTCACGAAGATCGAACCACCGGGCGGGGACATCTCCCGCCAGGTCGGCGACTCCTACTTCGCCAGCCTCAACCGCGGCAAACGCAGCATCCGCCTCGACCTCACGACCGACCACGGACAGGCCCGGCTCGGCCGACTCGTCGCCGGAGCCCACGCGTTGCTCGTCAACCTCAAGCCGTCGGCGATCCACCGCCTCGGCCTGACCTACGACGCGCTGCGCCGGTGGAACGACAGGATCGTGTGCGTCGCGCTCACCGGCTACGGCCTGGACGCGGGCGACGAGCCCGCCTTCGACTACGTGGTCCAGGCGGCCACGGGGGTCGCCGCCCTCACCGGCGACCCGGACGCGCCGCCGACCCTGCCCGGCTACTCGTCGGCCGACAACTCCTCAGGTCTGACGGCCGCGTTGGGGCTCCTGGCCCAGATCGTCTCCGGTCGCGGCGGCCAAGTGGAGGTGTCCCTGCGGGATGTGATGCTGTCCCAGCTCAACTACCGTGCCTCCGCCTATCTCAACGAAGGCGTCGAGCCGCGCCGACTGCCGCTCGGCGCGCACTCCTACTACGTACCGGCCCAGCTCTTCCCCACCGCCGAGGGCCACTTGGCGCTCTTCATCACCCACGACGGCTTCTGGAAGTCCTTCGCCGCCGAGGCGGGCATCGGCGGCTTCCCCACCATGGCCGAGCGCGCGGAGCGCCGCGAGGAGGTGCTCGCCGCGGTGACGGACGCCCTGGCCGCGGACACCGCCGTGGCCTGGGAGACACGGCTGCGCCCGCTCGGAGTGCCCGCCGCCGCCGTCCGCACGCTGCCTCAGGCGCTCGCGGCGACACCGGAGGCCGTGGTGAGGGCCGGTGACTTCCGGCTGGTGCGGGGTTCCGTGCGGATCGCGGGGTACGAGCCGGAGTACGGGCCGCCGCCCCGCCTGGGCGCGCACGACATCGCCGGGGCGGTGGGGGAGTGATGCGGGCCGAGGACCAGTTCCATCTCGGCCTGGTGGTCCAGGACTTCGAGGGGACGCTGGCCGAGTTCTCGGCCGCGTTCGGGTACGAGTGGTGCGCCGAGATCGGCGGGGCGGTCCCGCTGTCGCTGCCGATCGGAAACGTCGTCCTCGACATCAGCTGCGCGTACTCCCGGACGGTGCCCCGGCTGGAGATCGTCCGGCGGATCCCCGGAACCCTGTGGGAACCGGTGGCCGGCGGCGGGGTGCACCACGTCGGCTACTGGTCCGACGACATCGCCGCGGACGCCGCCGAACTCGCCCGGCAGGGCTTCGTGATTGAGGCGAGTCGGGAGGGCACCGGAGGCGCGCCCTTCGCGTTCCTGCGCGGCCCGAGCGGTCTGCTCGTGGAACTGGTGGACCGGGTGGCGCGGCCCGGCTTGGAGAAGCTGTGGGCTCACGGAGGAGGAGACGCGTGACGACCGTAGGCATCGCGACCGGGGCCGGGCGCGGCATGGGGCTCGCCTGCGCCAGGAGGCTCACCGACCTGGTGGACACGCTGCTGCTGGTGGACCGGGACGAGCCGGCCGTGACCGCGGCGGCGAAGGAACTGGCCGCCGCCGACCAGGAGATCGCGGTCGAGACCTTCGTCCTCGACATCACCGACCGGGCCGGACTCTCCCGACTCGCGTCCCGCGTCGCCGAGTCGGGCTCCCTCAGGGCTGTCTCGCACGCCGCCGGGATCTCGCCCACCATGGCCGACTGGCGGCGGGTCTTCGAGGTCGACCTCGTCGGCACCGCACGCCTGGCCGAGGCCCTCCGCCCGCTCGCCACCGAGGGGACGTCGATGGTGTGCTTCGCCTCCATGGCCCCGCTCCTCGGCCGCGTCGAGGCCGATCCCGCCGTGGCGGCGATCCTCGACGAGCCGTTGCGGGACGACTTTCTCGACCGGCTGCGGGAGGTGCTCGGGCCCGCGGTGGAGGACACCGGTCTCGCGTACGCGTGGGCCAAGCACGGGGTGCATCGGTTCGTGCGGCGGGAGGCGGTGCGGCTCGGGCCGCGCGGGGCGCGGATGTGTTCCGTGTCGCCGGGGGTCATCGACACCCCTCAGGGGCGGCAGGAGGCCTCGGCCCAGCCCGCCATGACCGCGCTGGTGGAGCAGACGCCCCTCGGGCGCGTGGGCCGGGCCGAGGACGTCGCTGCCGCGGTGGCGTTTCTGCTGTCGGACGAGGCCGCTTTCGTCTCCGGGATCGACGTGCTCGTCGACGGCGGGGTCTGTGCGGCGGTACGGGAACGCGCCGGTCGCTGACCGGCCGGGGACCGGCTGAGGGGGCGCGCCCTGGGGGCGGCGCGCCGTTTCCTCAGCGCCGGCGTCCGCTGCGGCGCGGGGTCCAGCCGCTTCCCAGTCCGGCCGAATGCGCGGCGAGGAAGGCGAGCCCGAGGAGCATGAGACTCGTCTCGCTGAAGACGAGCTGTGTCGATGTCTCGGTGACGCGGATGATGAAGGCGATGAAGAAAAGCGCTGCGGCCACGATGGCAAGCATGTGTCAACCCCTATGGATAGACGGCGAGCCACGCGTGATCCCGGTGGCTGCGCCGTTGTCTCCCGAGTGCCCCGGATGATGCCTCTCAGTCACCTCGGTCTCGTGCCGCGCACACGCCAACTGCCGTTCAGGGAAGGGATTCCGAGCGCTGGACGGTTCCGGTGAGTCCGGTGGCGTCCTGTCCCGCGAGCAGGACGGCGGCCCGCGCCATCGCCTCCGGCGGTTCCACCATCTCCGGTGGGATCTCCCGGCCCCCGCCACCCGCCTGCCAGCCCTCGGTGAGCACCACCCGTGACGGGGCGAGGCAGTTGACCGCGATGTTGTCCTCGCGCAGGTCGGCGGCGAGCCCCAGGTAGAGGCGTTCGACGGCCGCCTTGGACACCCAGTACGCGTTCGCGCCCCGGTCCGTCATGCCCACCCCGCCGGTCGTCACGGCCACCAACGAGCCACCGCCACGCGCCCGTACGTGCGGAATCACCGCGCGGGTCACCAGGAACACCCCGGTCAGATTGACGTCCAGCGCCCGTTGCCAGCGCTTGAGCGGCGTCGACTCGACCGGGCCGAGCCACAGCACCCCGGCGTTGGCGATGAGGATGTCGATCCCGCCGAACTCCGCGACCGCCGCGGCGACGGCCGCATGCACCGACCCCTCGTCGCTCACGTCACAGGGCACCGGCAGCGCGCGCCCGCCCGCCGCGGTGATCCGCTCCGCGACCGAGTGGATCGTCCCGGGCAGCCGGCCCTCCCGCTCGGAACGCGCGGCCACGGCGACCGAGGCGCCCGCCTGCGCGAGCGCCAGCGCGACCGTACGGCCGATGCCGCGGCTGGCGCCCGCGACGAACGCGACCTTGCCCTTCAACGGGCTTCCCGCATCGGCGAGTTCGCTCACCGCGCACTCACTTCGGCGGGAAGCGGAGGGCGCCGTCGAGACGGACGACCTCGCCGTTGAGATAGTCGTTCTCGACGATGTGCTGCACGAGGCCCGCGTACTCGACCGGCTGCCCCATGCGCTTCGGGTACGGGATCTGCGGCCCCCAGTACGCCTCCAGCTGGTCGCCCGCCTTGCCGTACGCCGGTGTGTTGAAGGTGCCCGGCGCGATCGTGACGACGCGGATGCCGAGCGGGGAGAGGTCGCGGGCGGCGACCAGGGTCATGCTGACGACCCCGCCCTTGGCCGCCGCGTAGGGGAGTTGGCCGATCTGGCCCTCGTACGCGGCGATCGACGCCGTGCTGACGATGACCCCCCGACCGCCCTCGGCGGGCTCCTGGCGGGCCATGGCTGCCGCGGCCAGGCGCATCACGTTGAACACGCCGGTGAGATACACGTCGATCGTCGTGCGGAAGCCCGCGAGGTCGAGGGGCGAGCCGTCCTTGCCGACGAGCCTGCCGCCGCTCGCCGGGCCGCCGTGCGCGTCCACCGAGATGCGGAGCGGGCCCGCCGACTCCGCCTCGGCCAGGGCCGCTCGGACGTCGTCCTCGGAGGTGGCGTCGGTGCGCACGTAGCGCACACCCAGTTCCTGCTCCAGGGCCTTGCCCTTCTCGTCGGCCAGATCGGCGACGACGACCTTCGCTCCCGCCGCGTGCAGTCGACGGACGGTGGCCTCGCCCAGACCGCCCGCCCCGCCGACGACCACCGCGGAGCTCCCACTGATCTGCATCAAGGATTTCCTCTCTTGCGAACAGCGCTCTAGTGAGACGAGAATAGCATTCTCATGAATATAACCATGATTCTCGAGATGGTGGCCTCGGGCGGCGACCGACCGGTGGTCACGGCGAACGGCCGCTCGCTGACCGCCTCGGACCTGCTCGCCCGCGCCCGCGCCGCAGCCCACCGCTTCCGGGGCCACCCGGCCGTGCTGTACCTGAGCCCCAGTCACCTCGCCTATCCGGTCGCCCTGTTCGGCGCGGCCCTGGCGGGCATCCCGTTCGTCCCTCTCAACTACCGCCTCGGCAGAAACCAGTTGACCCGCCTCCTGGCCCGCCACCCCGGCGCCCTCGTGCTGCGCCAGGCCGACCTCGACGAGCTGCTGAGCGCCGATGAGGCCGCCGAGTCAACGGAGTTGTCGGAACCGGCGCAGGACCAGGACTCCGTCGCGGTGGTCCTCTACACCAGCGGCACGACCGCCGAACCCAAGGCGGCACTGCTGCGCCACCGGCATCTGCTCGCCTACGTCCTGAACACCCAGGAGTTCGCCTCCGCCGAGGAGGGCGACGCGGCGCTCGTGGCCGTACCGCCGTACCACGTGGCCGGGTTGATGAACCTGCTGACGAACCTCTACTCCGGCCGCCGCCTCGTCTACCTCTCCGCCTTCGACGCGGGGGAGTGGCTGCGGACCGCGCGCGGCGAACGGGTCACCCACGCGCTCGTCGTGCCGACCATGCTGGCCCGCATCGTCGCGGAGGTCCCGACCGGCGACGCCGGCACCCCCACCCTCCGAAGCCTCGCCTACGGCGGCGCCAGAACCCCGCGCCCCGTGGTGGAACGGGCGTTGCGGATCTTCCCGGACACGGGCTTCGTCAACGCGTACGGCCTGACCGAGACGGCCTCCTCCGTCGCGGTCCTCGGACCCGACGACCACCGTGCGGCACTGGCGGCGACGGACCCGGCCCTGCGCGACCGACTCGGTTCCGTGGGGCGGCCGTTGCCCGGCGTCGAGATCGAGATCCGCGACGACGACGGCAGGCCCGCCCCCGCCGGGGAGACCGGGCTGGTGTTCGTGCGCGGGGACCAGATCTCCGGCGAGTACGGCGGACGCAGCGCCCTGGACGCCGACGGCTGGTTCCCCACCCGCGACCGGGGACGTCTGGACGCGGACGGCTATCTCTTCATCGAGGGCCGCGCCGACGACACCATCATCCGCGGCGGCGAGAACATCGCCCCCGCCGAGATAGAGGACGTTCTCGTCACCCACCCGGGGGTGCTGGAGGCGGCGGTCATCGGCGTGCCCGACCCGGAGTGGGGGCAGCGGATCGTCGCCGTGGTGGTGGGCGAGGGCGATCCGGCGGAGGTCCGCCAGTGGGCCAAGGACCGGCTGCGCTCCTCCAAGACGCCCGACGCCGTCGTGTTCCGCGCCGAACTCCCCAGGACCGAGACCGGAAAGCTGCTGCGCCGCACCCTGCTGGCCGAGTTGGAGACCACCCATGCCTGAAGCCGTCCTCGTGTCCGCACTGCGCACCCCCGTCGGCACCGCCGTCAAGGGCACGCTGCGCGACACCACCGCGTTCGACCTCGCCCACCACATCGTCGCCGCCGCTGCCGCCACCGAGGGCCTCGACCCGGACGCGGTCGACGACGTGATCCTCGGCGAGGGCCTCTACGGCGGAGGCGTCGTGGCCCGCCACGCGGCACTGACCGCGGGCCTCACCGCCGTACCGGGACTCGCCCAGAACCGCCACTGCGCCGCGGGACTCTCGGCCGTGCAGAGCGCGGCGGGGAGCATCCGCGCCGGCATGGACGAACTCGTCATCGCGGGCGGCGTCAACTCGGCCTCCACCGCGCCGAAGCAGCGTTTCCGCGTCGAGGGGGAGTGGGCCGACCCCTGGAGCCCGCCCACGCACCCCGACCGGCCCGACGCGCCCAACCTGGACATGTCGATCACGGTCGGCTGGAACACCGCCGTACGGGCCGGACTCAGCCGCGCCGACATGGACGAGTGGGCGCTGCGCTCGCACCGGAACGCCGTTCGCGCGATCGACGAAGGCCGTTTCGACGCCGAGCTGGTGCCCATCGGCACCCCGCACGGGCTGTTCTCCGTCGACGAACACCCCCGGCGCACCACGAGCCTGGAGAAGCTGGCCTCGCTCAAGCCGCTCCACCCCGAGATCGACGGTTTCTCCATCACCGCCGGCAACGCGGGCGGCGCCAACGACGGCGCCGCCGCCCTGGTGGTGGCCAGCGACCGGCTGGGGCTGCCCGCCCTCGCCGTCGTCCGTGCCTGGGCGTCGGTCGGCGCCGACCCCGCCGAGACGGGCCTGACCCCGGTGAAGGTGATCCCCAAGGCCCTTGCCCGCGCGGGGCTTTCGACCTCGGACGTCGACCTCTTCGAGATCAACGAGGCCTTCGCCGCCGTGCCCGTCGCCGCGGTGAAGCTGCTCGGCCTGGACCCCGACCGCGTGAACGTCAACGGCAGCGGCTGCTCGCTCGGCCACCCGGTCGCCGCGACCGGCGCGCGGATGCTGGTGACACTGGTGCACGAACTGCGCAGGCGGGGCGGCGGGATCGGCGTCGCGGCGATGTGCGCCGGAGGCGGCATGGGTTCGGCCACGGTCATCGAGGTACCGGCGCCCTGACGGAAGCGGGGCCGGAGGCCGAGGGCCCGCTCCTCCTGCCTCCGGCCCCGCGCAGCCGGTCCGTCACGCCGCGGTACGGAACCGCAGCAGCGCCTCCTGTGCGAAGGAGGCGACCAGGGATCCTCGCCGGGTGAGCACATCGCCCCGGCCGTAGCAGCGGCCGTGGGCGAGAAGCGCACTCCGGTGACGGAGGAGGAGCCAGTCGTCCGTGGTGAACGGGCGGTGGAACCACACCGTGTGCGCGGTGACGGCCGAGGTGAACGCCGTTCCCGAGTCGTGCTGGGTGACGCCCTCCAGCGGGCGCAGCGCCGTACCGATCAGGTTCAGATCGCTCGCGTACGCCGTCAGCGCCGGGGCCAGTTCCGGCGCGACGGCCGGTGTGCGCATCCACAGGTCGTACTCGGGAGGCTCCGACTTCGGCGAGTCCACGTCGACGGTCGCGCGCGTGTCCCAGGGGAACAGCGGCAGGCCCACCTCGTGCTCCGCTCCCGGCACTGACGGCATCGGGAACGCGGTCTGCTGGTCGGGCCCCTCCTCGTGGGAGTGCAGGGACACGGCCACCACGGCCGTCACTCCCTGGGTCTGCCGCGCCACGACCGTCAACGAGGCGAAGGAGCCGCCCTCGTGATGACGCGTCACCTCGTACCGCACCGGCTCCTGAGGCCTGCCCGCCCGCGCGAACTGCGCATGAAGGCTCTTGACCGCCTTGCCGGGGCAGGCCAGTTGGGCGGCGCGGACGCTCTGGGCGAGCATCTGGCCGCCGAAGACGCGGTGGTGGCCCAGCTGTTGGTTGCGGCCCTGGTACCCGGAGTCGGGCAGGGCGTCGAGGTTCAGGCAGGAGAGCAGGTCGCTCCAGAGATCGGTCACGGATGTCACTCCTCGGTCGGTCACAGGTGGACGAGCCGTGGAGCGGACCCGCCGGCCCGCAGCATGGCTCCCGCCTCGCGCGTCAACTCCCGTGCGCTGCCCAGCAGTCCGTCCAGCACCATGGCCCGGCGGACGTGCCGGTGCAGATCGTGCTCGGCGGTGAAACCGATCCCGCCGAGCACCTGCTGGCAGTGCCGGGCCGCCGTCAGCGCCGCCTGTCCGGCCGCCGCCTTGGCCAGCAGCGCGCCCCACGCGTCCGTGGCCGCCACCAGGGTCGCCTCGGCGCCCTCCAGTGCCACCAGCGTCTCGGCCAGTCGGTGCCGCACGGCCTGGAAGGACGCGAGCGGGCGGCCGAACTGCTCTCGGTCCAGGGCGTGTTGACGTGCCAGGGCGAGCATCGCGCGGCCGGTCCCGAGCAGCCACCAGCCCAGCGCGACCCGACCGGCGGAGAGCGGTGGCACGGTGTCCTCGGCGGGCGCGGTGAGCAGAGGCAGGTCCGGGTCCAGGGCCGTCCCGGCGGTGGTGTCGGCGCGCTCCCAGACCACCCACGCGCCGCCCGTGTACGGCATCGGCAAGGTGCCGCCGAGCGGACGGCCCGCCGCGTGCAGCAGGACGTCGTTCAGGAGCGGCGCGTGCGCGCCGGTCTCGCCCAGCAGACGGAAGGCGGTCGGCACGGCCACGTCCGTTTGTTCCGCGAGGAGTTCGGCCCAGCCGAGGTCGGCCAGGGCCGTGTCCAGCGGCTGCCCGGACGCCGCTGCCATCGTCTTGCGGAGAGTCCCGGCGAGCAGGTCCCGTTCGGCGGCGTCCACGGCTACTCCCTTCCCAGGCCGAGCAGTCGGCGCGCGATGATGTTCCGCTGGATCTCGGCCGTACCGCCGTAGATCGTCGCGGCCCGCGCGTACAGGTACTCCGCGCGCCACGGCGTGTCCGTCAACTCCAGTACGCCGGGCAGCAGATCGCGCACGGTCTCGAAGAGCTGCTGCTCGGAGCCGGCGAGGAGCACCTTGTCGACCGATGTCTCCGCGCCCAGCCGTTCCCCCGCGGCCAGGCGCCGCTGGGTGGCGTGGGAGCGGCAGCGGACGGTGTGCAACGCCAGGTGGGCGGCGCCGAGCCGAGTGTCGTCCGGGACGTCTGTCTCGGCCAGCAGGCGGTCGAGTCGTGTGTAGAGGTGGGCGATCCGGTGCCAGAAGCAGGTGGACCGCTCGTGCGGGAGCAGGTCCATGGCCAGGCGCCAGCCGTCGCCGGGGCGGCCCAGCATCCGGTCGGCGGACACCTTCACGTCGTCGAGGAACACCTCGGCGAACTCGTCCACGCCGTGCATCGTGCGCAGCGGCCGGACGGTGACGCCGGGGGTGTCCATGTCGACGAAGAACGCGGTGATCCCGTCGTGCCCGGGCGCGGTGCGCGTCAACAGGACGCAGCGGGCGGCGAACTGGGCGAGGCTCGTCCACACCTTCTGGCCGCTGATCACCCAGTGGTCGCCGCGCGGAACGGCACGGGTGGTGAGGGAGGCGAGGTCGCTGCCCGAGCCGGGCTCGGAGAAGCCCTGGCACCACTGCTCGCGCCCGCTCAGCAGCCGCGGGACCATCTCGGCGGCCAGCGCGGGAGAGGCGTAGGAGATCATCGTCGGGGCGAGGACCTCGATCATCGAGTAGATCCCCGGCTCGGCCAGTTCCCTGGTGGCGACCTCCTCGCCGAGCACCGCCCTGAGCACCGCGGGCCCGCCGAGCCCCGTGACCTCGGCGGGCCAGCCGTACCGCATCCAGTCCGCGTCGTACAACGCCCGGCGCACCCGGGCCAGTTGGGCGACCTGGGCGTCGAGGGAGCGGTCGGGGCCGGGGGACAGGTCGTGCGCGTCCAGCCAGGCGCGGAGGCCGGTGCGGAAGTCGTCGACGTCCCTGTCCCCGGGCGGCGGGGCGAGGGTCATGTCCTTGGGCGCTGATAGGCGTGCGGGCGGCCCGGGTCGTGCGCCCCGCTGCGGCGGATGAACGTCATCGCCCGCGTGCGCAGCCGCCACCCCTCGTCCGTGCGGACGTAGGTGTCGTTGTAGTAGCCGATGCGCAGATCGTGCGTGGCGTGATCGACGAAGCACAGCGGCTGCGTGCCGGTCGCCGTGTCGCCCGACAGGTCGACGGCGGGCGTCGCCGTGAGAAACAGCCCCTTGGGCGCGGCGGCCACCAGCGCGGGGAACTCGTCGAGGCCGTAGGAGTCCCCGAAGGCGCTGTACGTGCCGTCCGGTGTGAAGACCCCCAGGACCCCGTCCAGGTCGCCGCGGGTGATGCACACCGCGTAGCGGGCGAGGAGCTGCTGGATCTCCATCAGGTCGTCGGTCGGCCCCGGGGGAGGGGCCGGAACAGGCAAGGAGGACAAGGACTTTCCGCCCTTCACCATGAGTGAGAATGTCATTCTCTCAGATGAGTGGCAGATTTCCATGGGGTGTGAGGCGACGTCAACAGTCTCTGTCTGAATGGTTGATTCTCCGTAGACGAGAAGCTAGTTTCCAGCGGTGGAGAGGGGAGATCCGACGCGATGGACCAGTTCCTCACCTTCGGGATCGTGGGCCTGAGCACGGCCGCGATCTATGCCGTCATCGGCAGTGGGCTCGTGCTCACCTACACCACCACCGGCGTGTTCAACTTCGCGCACGGCGCGGCCGGCATGCTGTCCGCCTTCATGTACTGGCAGCTCACCGTCGGCTGGAGCTGGCCCGTGCCGGTCGCCCTGGCCGCTGTGCTGCTCGTGCTCGCCCCCGGCTTCGGGCTGCTCGTCGAGCGCTGCGTGCTGCGGCCCGTCCAGGCCCTCGGCGAAGCCGAACGGCTGGTGATGACGGTGGCGCTGCTCAGCGGCCTCATCGCCGCCGCGCGCTGGATCTGGGACCCGAACGTGGCGCGCCCCCTGCCGATGTTCTTCGCCGGCCGCAAGCCTGTCCACCTCGGCCCGGCCGTCGTCACCTGGCACCAGGCGATCACCATGGCGGTGGCCGTCGCTGTGGCCGTCGGACTGCGCGTCCTGCTCTACCGCACCCGCGCCGGAGCCGAGATGCGCGCGGCCGTCGACGACCGGGCCCTCGTCGGCCTCACCGGCGCCGACCCCGTCCGGGCCGGCCGGGTCTCCTGGGTCCTCGGCACCCAACTCGCCGCGATCGGCGGCATCCTGATCGCCCCGACGGTCACCCTCGACGCCGCCCAGCTCTCCCTGCTGATCGTCAGCGCCTACACCGCGGCCGTCTTCGGCCGACTGCGCAGCCTTCCCCTCACCTTCCTCGGCGCCCTCGTCGTCGGCTGCATGGAGAGCTACCTGACCGGCTACCTCCCGCAGAACGACTACCTTCCCGGACTACGGCTGGCCGCCCCCGCCCTCCTCCTCTTCCTCGCGCTGCTGGTCTTCCCGCACCGACGCCTGCGCGGCCGCGAACGACGGCTGGCCCGGGTCCCGGTGCCGAGCGCGCGCGGCACCCTCGTGTTCGCCGCGGCCGTCGTCACCTTCGGCGCGGTACTGGCCTCCCTCCTCGGAGAAGCCGACCTGATCACCTACGGAGCGATCTTCTCGCTGGGCGTGGTGGCGCTCTCGTACGTCCCGCTCACCGGATACGCCGGACAGGTCTCCCTGTGCCAGCTGAGCATGGCCGGCATCGGAGCGGTCGTCTGGGGACACCTCGGCGCCCACGGCGAACTCTGGGCGCTCGGCGCCACGGTCCTCGTCTCGGCCGTCGCCGGAGCGCTGGTCGCCCTGCCCGCACTCCGGCTCTCCGGCGTGTATCTCGCCCTGGGCACCGCCGCGTTCGCCGTGATCCTCGACCGGTGGATCTTCACGCTGCCCGCCTTCCACGTCCTCGGCGTGCGGATCGCCCTGTTCGACCAGGGATCGGTCGACGTCACCGGACCCGACCTGTTCGGCCTCCGCCTCGACAGCGGGCGGCAGCTGATGGTGTTCTCCGCCGTCTGCCTCGCCCTCGCCTCGATCGGCGTGGCGGCCCTGCGCCGCAGCCGCTTCGGCCGGCGGCTGATCGCCCTGCGCGACAGCGAGGCCGCGTACGCCACCCTCGGCGGCAACCTGCTGGTCGCCAAGGTCGCCGTGTTCGCCCTCGCCTCCGGCATCGCGGGACTCGGCGGGGCCCTGTACGGGATGCAGCAACACACCGTCACCGCCGACCAGTTCAGCCTCGTGGCGGGCCTGCCCGTCTTCCTCGTCGCCGTCGTCGGCGGACTCGGCGCGGTCGGCAACGGACTCTTCGCCGGAACCGCCTTCGCCGGCCCGACGAACGCCCTGATCGCCGTCGCCCCCGGCACCGCGAACCTCGTCGCCCTGCTCCCCGGCCTCGCCGGCGTCGGACTCGGCCACAACCCCGACGGCATCGTCTCCCGCTTCCGCCGCCAGTGGGAGCCCCTCGCCCGCGACCGCGTCGCGCTGCCCGCGCTGCTCTGCCTGCTCGCCGCGGCCTGGGCCCTGCGCTTCACCGACGTCATCAACGACTGGGTGTACTACGGCGGTTCACTCGTCCTCGCCGTGGCACTCCGCTCCTGGGCGAGCGCCCGCCGGACCGCTCCGGCCGAACCGGAGATCCCTGTCGAGTGGTGGGGGCTGCGGCGCGCATGGCGCCCCGAGGACGAGGAGGTGCTCGCCCGTGGCGTCGCTGCAGGTTAGTGGAGTCACCGTGTCCTTCGGCGGGAACCGCGCTCTCGACGGGGTCGCCCTCACCGCCGAGGCGGGCCGGGTCACCGGACTCATCGGACCCAACGGGGCAGGAAAGAGCACCCTGTTCGACGTCGCCTCCGGACTGCGCAGACCGTCCTCCGGTCAGGTCCGGCTGGACGGCCGGGACATCACCCGGGCCCGGCCCTCCGCACGCGCCCGGCACGGACTCGCCCGCACCTTCCAGCGCCTGGAACTGTTCGGCCGGCTCAGCGTGCGCGACAACCTCCTCGTCGCCGCCGAACTCGGCCCCGAACGCCGCCGCGCGGAGCCGGCCGTCACCGAGATCCTGCACCGGCTCGGCCTCACCGGACTCGCCGACGCCTCACCCGACGCCCTCCCCACCGGCGTCGGCCGCCTGGTCGAGGTGGGACGGGCGCTCGCGATCCGCCCGAAGGTGCTGCTCCTCGACGAACCCGCCGCGGGACAGGACGCGGAGGAGACCGAACGCTTCGCGGAACTCCTGCGCGCCCTCACCGGCGACGGAACCGCCGTCGTCCTCGTCGAGCACGACATGAGCCTCGTGATGGCCGTCTGCGACGAGGTGTACGTCCTCGACCTCGGCAAGATCATCGCCGTCGGCCCGCCCGAGGTGATCCGCAGCGACGAAACGGTTCTCGCCGCCTACCTGGGGGACGCGTGAGCGCACTTCTCGAACTGCGCGGCATCCGCGCCGCGCACGAACGCATCACCGTCCTGCACGGCGTCGACCTCGACGTCGCCGCCGGACAGGTGGTGGCACTGCTCGGCCCCAACGGCGCCGGGAAGACCACCACACTGCGGGTCGCGGCCGGGGTCCACCCCGTCGAGTCCGGCCAACTCCTGCTCGGTGGACGAAACATGACCGGCGCCGACCCCCGCGACCTGGCCCGCGCCGGAGTCTGCCTCATCCCCGAGGGACGGGGCGTCTTCCCGAACCTGTCCGTCCGCGACAACCTCCTCATGATGACCTTCACCGGCCGAGGCCGGGAGGAGATCGAGGAGATCGCGTTCGCCCGCTTCCCCGTCCTGGCCCGACGCGCCGGACAGGCGGCGGGCACCCTCTCCGGCGGCGAACAGCAGATGCTCGCCCTCGCCCGGGGCCTCACCACCGACCCGGCCGTCCTGCTGCTCGACGAACTCTCCATGGGACTCGCCCCGTTGGTCGTCGGCCGCCTCTACGAACAGGTCGCCGACATCGCCCGCCAAGGCGTCGCCGTCCTGGTCGTCGAGCAGTTCGCCGCCGCCGTCCTCGACATCTGCGACCACGCCGCCGTCCTCGTACGCGGCCGGGTCGAACGGCAGGGCCACCCCGACAGCGGGTTGCGCGCCGAATTGTCCGCTCTCTACCTGGGGAGTTCCACATGACAGCCACGGAGACGCGAGCGGACCGCTTCGTCCGCGAACTCACCGTCCTGAAGATCCCGGACCCGGCAGCCGGGAAGGCCGCTCTCTGGCTGCGCGCGGGCGCCGCCCTGATGACGATCGGCGTCGTCCTCGGCGTGTGCTCTTACTTCATCTCGCACAACACCAGCGATCCGCTGGTGCAGAACGACGCCCTCACCCTCGGACTGGCCGCCGTGACGGGCAGCGTCGTCGGCTCCGCGCTCTTCCTGCGGTACTCGCTCACCGGCTTCCTGCGGTACTGGATGGCCCGTCAGTCCTACGACGTGGAACTCCTCGCCGACCGCCTGCTCGAAAGGGACCTCCGCCATGACCCCACCGGCACCGACGCTGCGCCCCGGTGACCAACTCGCCAGCACCGTCTGCGGCACCCGCGTGGTCGTCATCCGCGCACCCGCCACGGCGCCACCCCAACTCACCTGCGGCGGCAGCCCGTTGGTGCCCGCGGCCGAAGCGCCTCCGGCGGGACCCGGACCGGTCGGCACCACCACCCTCATCGGCAAGCGGTACGTCGACACCACCGGGACGCTCGAACTGCTCTGCACCGCCTCCGGCGCGGGCGAACTCACCTGTGACGGCGCCCCCATGACCCTCAAGGCGGCCAGGCCGCTGCCCGCCTCCGACTGATCCCACCCCTGTAAGGAGCCGTCATGGACCGCGACGACCTCATCCTCATCAGCGTCGACGACCACATCATCGAACCCCCCGACATGTTCGTGAACCACCTTCCCGAGCGCTACCGGAAAGAAGCGCCCCAACTGGTCCACCGGGACGACGGCACCGACGTGTGGCAGTTCGGCGGCGCGACCATCACCAACTCGGCGCTCAACGCCGTGGCCGGCCGGCCCAAGGAGGAGTACGGGGTCGAACCGCAGGGCCTCGACGAGATCCGCCCCGGCTGCTACGACGTGCACGAGCGCGTCAAGGACATGAACGCGGGCGGCATCCTCGCCCAGATGAACTTCCCGTCCTTCCCCGGCTTCTCGGCCCGCCTGTTCGCGACCAAGGACGCGGACTTCTCCCTCGCCCTCGTACGGGCCTACAACGACTGGCACATCGACGAGTGGTGCGCCGCCTACCCGGGACGCTTCATCCCCATGGCGCTGCCCGCCATCTGGGACGCGGACCTGTGCGCGGCCGAGGTGCGCCGCGTCGCCGAGAAGGGCGTCCACTCGCTCACCTTCACCGAGAACCCCGCCGTCCTCGGCTACCCGAGCTTCCACGACCCCTACTGGAACCCGCTGTGGCGCGCGCTCTCCGACACGGACACCGTCATGTCGGTGCACATCGGCTCCTCCGGCAGGCTCGCCGTCCCGGCCGCCGACTCCCCGCCCGACGTGATGATCACGCTCCAGCCGATGAACATCGTCTCCGCCGCGGCCGACCTGCTCTGGTCGCCCCCGATCAAGCAGTTCCCGCATCTGAAGATCGCGCTCTCGGAAGGCGGAACGGGCTGGATCCCGTACTTCCTGGAGCGCCTCGACCGCACCTTCGAGATGCACTCCACCTGGACCCTCCAGGACTTCGGCGGCAAACTGCCTTCCGAGGTCTTCCGCGAGCACTTCCTGACCTGCTTCATCACCGACAAGCTGGGCGTACGGCTGCGCCACGACATCGGCATCGACAACATCTGCTGGGAGGGCGACTACCCGCACAGCGACTCACTGTGGCCCGACGCCCCCGAGCAGCTGCACGACGTGCTGTCGAGCTGCGACGTCCCCGACGACGAGGCCCGGAAGATCACCTACGAGAACGCGATGCGCTGGTACTCCTTCGACCCCTTCACCCACATCCCGCGGGACGAGGCGACCGTGGGGGCCCTGCGCAGGGCGGCCGAGGGCCACGACGTCAGCACCCGCGCCCGCAGCCACCAACTCATCGAGCCCGCCGAGAAGTTGGAGGCGTTCCGCTCGAAGGCCCGGGCGGCCGTGGCGGCGGCCCGATGAGCGACCTGGTCCCGACGGAACGGATCGGCGCCGTCCTCCTGGTGACGCTGAACCGCCCAGAGGTCCGCAACGCCCTCAGCCCGGAACTGATCGACGACCTGTCCGCCACCCTCCGGGAGGCGGACGCGGACCCCTCGGTCCGGGCGATCGTCCTCACCGGCGCGGGCACGGTCTTCTGCTCCGGGATGGACCTCAAGGCGTTCGCGAAGGGCGGTGGCGGCTTCGACGGCCTGGTGTGGTTCTTCCGCGAGGGCATCGCCACACCGGTCGTCGCCGCCCTCAACGGCTCGGCGCTCGCCGGCGGCTTCGAACTCGCCCTGGCCTGCGACCTGGTGGTCGCCGCGGAGGACGCGAAGCTGGGGATCGCGGAGGTGAGACGGGGGCTGTTCGCGGCCGGCGGCGGTACGACACTCGCCGACCGGGTGCCGCTGGCGGTGGCCCTGGAGATGGGACTGACCGGCGACCTCGTCACCGCCTCGGAGGCCAGACGGTTCGGCCTGGTCAACCGCGCCGTCCCGGCCGGCGAGGTGCGGGAGGCCGCGCTGGCCCTGGCCGGACGCATCGCCGAGAACGGCCCTCTCGGCGTCGCGATGACCAAGAAGCTGATGCGGGAACGCCGTTGGGCCGAGCCGGACGAGGTGACGTCGGTCTTCAAGAGCGCCGACGCGGCGGAGGGGGCCCGGGCCTTCGCCGAGCGCCGCAGCCCGGTGTGGACGGGGAAGTGACCGTACGACGGGCGTGACCGGACCAGAGACGTGATCGAACGCCGGTGTTCCCGAGGCCGCGGGATGGTCTCGGGGGCACCGGGCCGAAGCGCACGTGCCTGTCCCTAGTGCCGGAACCCGCGCCGAGAGGCCGCCGCCGCGCCGTCCGGCTCACCGCTCCCGCCGACTGCGCGGATCGCGTCGACGAGCCCCCACCGCAGCGCCTCCCCGGCGCCCAACTCCACTCCGGACAGGGCGAGATACGCCGTCCGCTCCCGGCCGACCCGCGCCGGGATGCTCGCCGTGCCGCCCGCACCAGGAATCAGCCCCATCCCGACCTCCGGCAACCGGATCACCGTGTCCGGCGCGGCGACCACGGTTCCCGCGAAGGCCGCGAGTTCTATCCCCGCACCGACACACGCACCGTGGAGATGCGCGGTCACCCGGGGAGCGCACCGGTGCAGCAGCGTGCCCGGACTGCGATGGACCCGCACCAGATGGGCCCGCGCCGGATCACGCGACGTACCGAACTCCGCGAGGTCCCCGCCGCTGCAGAAGGCCGGACCCGCCCCGTACAGCTCGACCCGCCGGATGGACGCATCGGCCACGGCCACCTCCAGCGCCTCGCACAACCCGTCCCGCGTGGCCGCGTCGAACGCGTTGCGCACCCAGGGCCGGTCCAGCGTGATGGACAGCCGGGAGCCGTCGCGTTCGAGCCGTACCGGTGTCCCGGCAGGCCGGTGGATGCGCCGGGGCGAGGCGGCCAGCCAGGACCGGAAGGCCGTTCCGCCCTGAAGCGTGGAATAGGCGAGGGATTCGAGAACGAGCCTGTCGGGGACGGAGAGCCCGCCGCCCATCCGCAGTACCTGCACCAGCGCGACGCACGCGGCGGCCCGACTCGCGACGACGCGACCCAGCTCCCGGGCCGTCGCGTCCGGGTCCGCGCATCCCACCCACGGCCTGGGCGGATCGGCGGCACCGGTGAGGAGGACGTCGAATCCGCCGACCACGTCCCTGGGTTCCGCCGCCACGCCGACCACGACACGGTCCCGGTCCCGGACGTCCGCTTCCCGGTCCGGGGTGCGGTCGAGATCGACGATCACGAAGGGCGGCTCCACGGTGATCTCCCTCCGGACGTGAACCGGAGTGTAATTTGAGATCACCTGTGGCGAGAAGGGAGTTCGGCTCATGGAGAACGACACTCTCCAATCCTGGATGGACTCCGTCGAACCGTTCCTGGCCCCGCTCGCCGGGACCGCGGCTTCGTTCACCGACCTGACGGGTGTCCCGGTCGACCTGCCGACCGCACTGTTCCTGCGGGCCCGACTGGCAGGCCTGGAACGCCCGTTCAGGACATCGGCCAACGGCTCCTGCCACCTCCTCGGAACCGCCGACGGCTGGGCCGCCGTGAACCTCGCCCGCCCCGACGACCTGGCCGCCGTACCCGCGCTCCTGGCGCTCCTCGGCTCGCCGGACGAGCCCGGAGGCCTGCGTGCGGCGGTACGAGGGAGTACGGCGGCCGAAGTGGCCGAGGCCGCACGGCTGCTCGGTGTCGCCGCTGCCGTGCCGGGATCGGCCCAGGGCGGACGGCCCGCGGTGCAGGCCCGGCGCTGCGGCGAACGGCGGTCGCGCGCGATGGCGGTGGTACGGGTCGTCGACTTCTCGGCGCTCTGGGCGGGGCCCCTGTGCGCACGGTTGCTGGGACTGGCGGGAGCGCGCGTGGTGAAGGTGGAGAGCGCGACGCGACCGGACGGTGCGCGCTCCGGGACACCCGCCTTCTACCGCTGGCTGCACGACGGGCACGACAGCGTGGTCGTGGACTTCGCCCCCGGTGCGCTGGACGGGATCGTCGCCGAGGCCGACGTCGTCATCGAGGCGTCCCGGCCGCGCGCGCTGCGCCGACTCGGGCTGCGGGCCGAGGAGTTCCTCGCCGCGCGCCCCGGCCGGGTGTGGGTCGGCATCACCGGATACGGCCGCGAGAACGACCGTATCGCCTTCGGGGACGACGCCGCCGTGGCCGGCGGGCTGACGGGCACCGCCCCCGACGGCGGCCCCGTCTTCCTCGGTGACGCGCTCGCCGATCCCGTCACCGGCGTGTTCGCCGCCCAGGCCGTGGCCCGTTCCCTGGCCGAGGGAGGCGGCGAACTGCTCTGCGTCTCCATGGCGGCCTGCGCCGCGACCCTCGCGGACGCGCGAACCGGGGCCCAACGACCGTGCTGATGAGGAACGTCGAGATCGAGGGCCACGCGGAGGCGGTGGACGTCCGGATCGACGGCGGGCGCATCGCCGAGATCGGGTCCCGGCTGACCGGGACGGCCGACGTGGACGGCCGCGGCGGTGCGTTGCTGCCGGGGCTGCACGACCATCACATCCACCTCGCGGCGCTGGCCGCCGAGGCCGCCTCCGTGCGGGTCGGGCCGACGGACGTGCCGGACCGAACGGCCTTTGCGGCGGCCCTGGTTGGCGGTCCGCCGGGGGAGTGGGTGCGGGCCGTCGGCTATCACGAGAGCGTCGCGGGGGAGCTGGACCGGTGGGCGCTCGACGCGCTCGCGCCGGACCGGCCGGTGCGGGTGCAGCACCGAACCGGTGCGCTGTGGGTGTGGAACAGCGCCGCGCTGCGGTCGGCAGGCATGGACGGCGACGGGCGGTTCTGGCGCGAGGACGAGCGGCTGCGCGGACGCGTGCCGCCCGTACGGCTGGACCTGGAGGGAGTGGGGCGGCGGGCGGGCGCGCTCGGCGTCACGGGGTTCACCAACGCCGACCCGCACCCCGCGAGCGGCCTCGTCCCGCTGCTGTCCGTCCTCCCGCAGCGGCTCCTCGTCATGGGCGTCGACGACCCCGTGAAACTGATCCTCGACGACCCGACGCTCCCCACGCCCTCCCAACTCGCCCGCCACATAGGGGAGATCAGGCCCCGGCCGGTCGCCGTGCACTGTGTGACCCGGGTACAGCTGCTGGTGACGCTGCTCGCCCTGGACGAGGCGGCCCCGGCCGACGGCGACCGCATCGAGCACGGGTCGGTGATACCGGCCGAGACGATCCCGTGGCTCCGGCGGCTCGGCGTGACGGTCGTGACCCAGCCCCACTTCCCGGCCGAACGGGCCGCCGCCTACGCCGCCGACGTGGACGCCGACGACCGCCCGCACCTCTACCGGTGCCGCAGCCTGACCGAGGCGGGCGTACCCCTCGCCGCCGGCACCGACGCGCCGTACGGCACCGCCGACCCCTGGGCGGTCATGCGGGCCGCGACCGAGCGGGAGGACGGGGAGCGCCTCCGACCCCGGGCGGCGCTGCGGCTGTTCACCGGCGAGGCCCGGCATCCCGCGCGGACACGCCGGTTGGCGGTCGGGTCCGAAGCCGACCTGTGCCTGCTCCGCGTACCGCTGCGCGAGGCACTCCGTACGCTGACCGGCGAACTGGTCCGTGCCACCTATGTGTCGGGGCGACGCATCGGGCCCGCCTGACCTACACGCTGTACCCGCCGTCGACGCCCAACGCCTGCCCGGTGATGAACCCGGCCCGGTCCGAGGCGAGGAACGCGACCGCCTCCGCGATGTCGGTCGCATCGCCGAAACGGCGCATCGGGATGTTGCGCCGGGTGACGGCGAGGGCGGCCTCGTCCAGCTCGCCCGTGCTGATCAGACGGCCGGCGATCCCGTCGTTGAGCATCCCGGGGGCCACGCAGTTCACGCGGACGCCGTACCGGCCCTCCTCGGCGGCGAGTGCCCTGGCGACGGCCTCGACCGCGCCCTTCGCGCCCGACGACAGGCCGTCGCGCACCGGGAAACGGCGGGTGGCGACGGTCGTCACGGCGACGACGCTGCCCCGGCTCTCCCGCAGCAGGGGCAGTGCGGGATGCACCAGGTTGAAGAACGCCACGGCGTCGCCCTCCAGTTGGGCGCGGTACTCGCTCGGCGTCACCCGGCTCAGATGCCGCATCGGGACATGCGGGCCCGCCGCGTACACGAGGGTGTGGATGCCGTGGGCCGTCCCGGACACCGCCTCGGCCGTGGCGGACTCGTCGGTCAGGTCCAGCGGCAGCGCGCGGACCTGACGGCCCAGCTTCGTGACCTCGGCGGCCACCGCGTCGGCCGCCTCCTGGTTGGCGCGGTAGGTGAACACGATGTCGCTGCCGCGCTCGGCGAGGAGTCGGACGATCGCCGCCCCGATCCCGCCCGAGCCGCCCGCCACGAACGCGACACCTGGTCTGCTGGAGAAGTCCGGCACCGTGACCGCCTCACAATCCGAGGGACTTGGCGATGATGACCTTCATGACCTCGCTCGTCCCGGCGTAGATGCGGGTGACGCGTGCGTCCGCGTAGAGCCGGGCGATGGGGTATTCCAGCATGTAGCCGTAGCCGCCGAACAGTTGCAGGCAGCGGTCGACCGCGCGGGCCTGCATCTCGGTGCAGAACAGCTTGACCTTGGCGGCGTCGGGACCGCTCAGTTCGCCCGCGACGAGGTCCAGCACCGCGCGGTCCAGCATGGCCTGCGCGGCCTCTGTCTCCGCCGCTACGGCGGCCAGTTCGAACTTGGTGTTCTGGAACGAGGCGACGGTCCTGCCGAACGCCTCGCGCTCCTTGACGTACGCGACGGTCGTGTCCAGTGCCGCGCGCGCCTGCGCCACCGAACCGACCGCGACGGTCATGCGCTCCTGGGGGAGGTTGCGGCCGAGGTAGCCGAACGCGGCGCCCTCCTCGCCGAGCCGGTTGGCGACCGGGACGCGCACGTCGTCGAAGGCCAACTCCACCGTGTCCTGCACCCTGATGCCCATCTTGTGCAGCACCCGGCCGCGCGCGAAGCCGGGCATGCCGTCCTCGACGACCAGCAGGGTGAGCCCGGCGCGGCGGTTGTCCGGGTCGGTCGATGTACGGGCCACGACGATCACCAGGTCGGCGAGGAGCCCGCCGGTGATGAAGGTCTTCGCGCCGTTGAGCACGTAGGTGTCCCCGTCGCGCACGGCGGTCGTGCGGATACCGGCCAGGTCGGAGCCCGTGCCCGGCTCGGTCATCGCGATGGCCGTCAGCAGCTTCCCGGAGGCCAGGCCGGGGAACCAGCGCTCGCGCTGGTCCCGGTCGGCATAGGCGAGGAAGTACGGCAGGACGACGTCGAGTTGGGTGCGCACGGTGCCCAACGTGACCAGGGCGCGGGCCGATTCCTCCTGGAGGACGACGTTGTAGCGGTAGTCGGCGAGGCCCGCCCCGCCGTACTCCTCGGGAACGGCCGTGCTCAACAGGCCCAGTGCACCCAGCTGTTCGAAGAGCGCGCGTGGGAGGCGGCCGGCCTCCTCCCACGCGGCGTAGTGGGGCACCACCTCGTGGGCGATGAAGTCCCGCGCGAGCGCGCGGAACGCCTCGTGGTCGTCGGTGAAGACGTCTCGGCGCACAACATCCCCTGTCAGGATACGAGTTCGACGACGGTGGCGTTGGCGGTGCCGCCGCCCTCGCACATGGTCTGCAGGCCGAGGCGGATCCCGCGGTCCCGCATGTGGTGGATCATCCGGGTCATCAGGACGGCACCCGACGCGCCGAGCGGATGCCCCAGCGCGATGGCGCCGCCGAGCGGGTTGAGCAGGGCCGGGTCCGCGCCGGTCTCGGCCAGCCAGGCGAGCGGGACGGGTGCGAAGGCCTCGTTGACCTCGAAGACGCCGACCTCCGCGAGGCCGATGCCCGCCTTGCGGAGCACCTTCTCCGTCGCCGGGACCGGACCGGTCAGCATGAGGACCGGATCGGAACCGGTGACGACGCCCGCGCGGTACCGCACGATCGGTGTCAGCCCCAACTCGCGTGCTTTTTCGGGGGTGGTGACCAGCAGGGCGGCGGCACCGTCGGAGATCTGGGAGGAGTTGCCCGCGTGGATCACCCCGTCCTCCTGGAACGAAGGCCTCAGCCTCGCGAGCGTGTCGGTGCTCGTGCCGCGCCGTATGCCCTCGTCGGCGGTCACGGTGTGCGAGCCGTCCGTCACCGGCACGATCTGCGCGTCGAACGCACCGGCGTCCTGCGCGGCCGCCGCCCGCTCGTGCGACAGCGCGGAGAACGCGTCGAGCACACCCCGGCCCAGACCCCACTTCCGCGCGATCCGCTCGGCGGAGACGCCCTGGTCGAAGGAGAGCCCCTCGTAGCGGGCGAGGACCTGAGGGCCGTACGGCGTCCCGCCGGCCCGTGAGGCGCCGAGCGGAATCCGGCTCATCACCTCGACCCCGCCCGCCACCACGACGTCCTGCTGACCCGACATGACCGCCTGGGCGGCGAAGTCCAGGGCCTGCTGGCCCGATCCGCAGGCCCGGTTCACCGTGGTGCCCGGGACGGTCTCGGGCCAGCCCGCGGCCAGCACCGCGTAGCGCCCGATGTTGCTCGACTGGTCGCCCAGCTGGCCCACGCAGCCCCACACCACGTCGTCGACGACCTCGGGGTCGAGGCCCGTGCGGTCGGCCAGTGCCTGAAGGACGAGGGCGGAGAGACCGGCCGCGTGCACCCCCGCCAGTCCGCCGTTCCGCCTGCCGACGGCGGTACGGACCGCCTCCACCACCACTGCCTCACGTGTCACGAGTCCTCCGTGGCTGTCGGCGCGGTCGCCCGCGGCGCCGTGCCCGGCACCGCCCAGCGCCCCGTGTAGTGAGCCGGACGCTTCTCGGTGAAGGCGGCGTACGCCTCCGGGATGTCCGCCGTGGCGAAGTTCACGGCCTGGGCCCGCGCTTCACCGGCCAGGGCCTCGCGCAGGGTGCGGTCGGCGTTCTCGTGCAGGAGCGCCTTGTTCTGGGCGAGCGCGACCGGCGCTCCGGCCACCAGCCGGGCCGCGAGGCCGCCGACGAACGCGTCGATCGTGGCGGCGTCCACGACCCAGGTCACCAGGTTCTGGGAGTGGGCCTCCGCCGCGCCGATCGTCTCGGCCAGCAGCACCAGCCGCTTCGCCTGCTGCAACCCCACCAGCCTCGGCAGCAGCCACGAGCCGCCGCAGTCCAGGGAGAGGGCGCGGCGCGCGAAGATCTGCGAGAACGTGGAGTCCGGGGTGGCCACGACGAGGTCGCAGCCCAGGGCGAGATTCCAGCCGGCGCCGACCGCCACGCCGTCCACCTTGGCGATCGTGGGGATCGGCAGCTCGTGGAGCAGCAGGGTGACGTCGTTCAGGGTCCGCATCCGGTACAGGGGGTGCTCGCCGCTGACGCCGTTGCGGATGTCCGCCCCGGAGCAGAAGGCGTCCCCGGCCCCGGTCAGGACGAGCGCACGCACCGTACGGTCGCTGCCCGCCGCGGAGAGCTCCGTTCGCAGCGCGTCCCACAGCTCGGCGTCGATCGCGTTCTTGCGGTGGGGCCGGTTCAGGGTGAGTGTCCGGACGCCGTCGGCATAGCTCGTCAGCAGCACCGGCCGCCCGGTCACAGCACGGCTCCCCGCGCCCGTAGAACGGCGATCTCCTCGTCGGTGAGGCCGAGTTCGGCGAGGACGGCGTCCGTGTGCCGGCCGAGTGCGGGCACCGCGCCCATCGGCGGGTCGTAGCCGTCGATGACCGGAGGCGGCAGCAGGGCGGGGACCGGACCGGACGGGGTGTCGATCTCGCGCCATCGGTCGCGAGCGCGCAGATGCGGGTGGGCGACGACGTCGCGCGGCGTGTTGTAGCGGGAGTTGCCGATGCCGGCCGCGTCCGCGCGGTCCTGTACGTCGGCCAGGTCGTGCCGGGCGCACCAGGCGCTGATCTCCGGCTCCAGCAGGGCGCGGTGTTCCACCCGCCCGGCGTTGCGGTGGAAGCGCGGGTCGTCGGCCAGGTCGGGCCGGTCGATCAACTCCCGTGCCAGGCGCTGCCATTCGCGGTCGTTCGTGGTGCCGAGGATCACGGTGTGGCCGTCCGCGGTGCGGTGGGCGCCGTAGGGGGCGACGGCGGGGGAGCTCATGCCGAGCGGCTGCTGCTCGATGCCGGAGTGGCGGGTGTAGGTGAGGGGGTATCCCATCAGCTCGGTCATCGTGTCGAACATGCTCACCGCGACGGACGAGCCGGCGGGCCCCACGCCGCGTTCCCTGCCGCACAGCAGCGCGACCACGGACAGCGCCGCGTACAGCCCGCTGGACACGTCGGCCATCGGCGGGCCCGGCTTGGCCGGCGCTCCGGGGTGGCCGGTCACCGCGCAGGCTCCCGACTCGGCCTGGACGAGGAGGTCGTAGGCGCGCTTGTGGGAGAGGGGGCCGCCGGGGCCGTAGCCGTCGATCTCCACGGCGATGAGCTGGGGGTGACGTGTCGTCAGATCGGTTGGTGCGATGCCGAGTTTGGCCGTGGTGCCGGGGGTGAGGTTGGAGACGAGGACGTCGGCGCGCTCCAGCAGGCGGTGCAGGACGGCCATGCCGTCGGGTGTCTTCAGGTCCAGGGCGACGGACTCCTTGCCCCGGTTGACCCAGACGAAGTGCGCTCCCAGGCCTTTCACCACGTCGTCGTAGTGGCGGGCGAAGTCGCCGCCCCTGGGGTTCTCGACCTTGATCACGCGGGCGCCGAAGTCGCCGAGCGTGCGGGTGCACATGGGAGCGGAGATCGCCTGCTCCAGTGCGACCACGGTGATTCCGGCCAGCGGCCCGGTCGTTGTGGTCGCGGGACTCGGCGTGTGGGGACGCGGCATGTCGGGACTCGTCATCTCAGATCGTGGCGTCTCGGGTCGCGGCCGTGAACCGGGCCCGGAGTTCGTCCTTCAGCACCTTCTGGCTCGCGTTGCGCGGGAGACTGCCGACGAAGCGGACGTGCCGGGGGACCTTGAAGTTGGCCATGCGCTCGCGGGCCCAGGCGATGACCTCGGTCTCGGTCGGCGTGCGCTCGGGCGACGCGACCACGAAGGCGCAGCCGACCTCGCCGAGGCGTTCGTCGGGCACGCCGATCACCGCGACCTGCTGAACGTTCTCGCAGTCGAGGAGCAGCTTCTCTATCTCCGCCGGATAGGCGTTGAAGCCGCCCACGATGTACATCTCCTTCTTGCGGTCGACGACGGCGAGCCTGCCGTCGTCGTCGAGCCGGCCGATGTCCCCGGTGTGCAGCCAGCCCTCGGCGTCGATCGTCGCGGCGGTGGCGTCGGGGTCGTCCCAGTAGCCCCGAGTGACGTTGTGGCCGCGGACGAGGATCTCGCCGTCGAGACCGGTCGGGACGTCCAGGCCGTCGGCGGCGACGACGCGTACCCGCACACCGGGAATGGGGCTTCCGGTGGTGCGGGCGACGGTCTCCTCGGAGTCGCCGACCCGTGTCGTGGTCACCAGCGCCGTCGACTCGGTGAGGCCGTAGGCGCTCATCACGATGTCGAATCCCAGGTCCGTCCTCATGGCGCGGATCAGGGGTTCCGGGACTGTGGTGCCGCCGGTCATGGAGACCCGCAGCGACGACAGGTCGTGTGCCCGGCGGTCCGGGTGGTGGACGAGGTCGTGGAAGATGGTCGGCGGCCCGAGGAGGATGCTCACCCGTTCCCGGGCGATCAGGTCCAGGGCACGCCCCGCGTCGAAGACGGGCATCGGGATCACGGTCACGCCGTGCATCAGGGAGGCCAGCCAGCCCGCCTTGTAGCCGAAGCAGTGGAAGAAGGGCGGGATCACCAGGAAGGTGTCGGAAGCCCCGAAGGTGTACTCCTCCGCCATCCAGCCGTAGGTGCGCAGGGACTGGCCGTGGCTGAGCATCACGCCCTTCGGGTGGCCGGTCGTGCCGGACGTGAACATCACGTCGGCCACGTGGTCCGGGGTCAGACGGTCGATCGACGCATGGGCGGCGGACGGCGGCACGCCTTCTCCCGCGGCGAGAAATCCGCTCCAGGTCAGTGCGGCGGCTCCCCGCGGGCCGAGGACGGACACCGTCTTCCGGAGAGCGGGCAGCCCCGGATCGGCCTCCCGCAGCTCGCCGATGTAGTCGTGGCCCAGGAAGGGCGAGGCGAACACGGCCGCCGCCTCCGACGTGCGCAGGATGTACGAGAGCTCGCGCGCCTTGAACCGTGTGTTGAGCGGCACGAGGATCGCCCCGGCGCCGTGGATGCCCAGCGCGGCGAAGATCCACTCCGCCGAGTTGGGGGCGCACAGCCCGACCCGGTCGCCCGGTTCGACGCCGAGCGCCAGGGTGGCGCGGACCGCGTCGACCATCCGCTCCTCGACCTGCCGGAACGTCCACCGGCGGTCCCCGTCGATGAGCGCGGTAGCGTCCCCGAAGCGCCGGGCGGCCAGCCTGATGACGTTCGGAATGCTCAGGAATTCGTCGTCGTGGCGCATCAGTCGGCTCCAGGGCTAACCGTTCGAGGGCAGATGCAGGATCCGTTTGGCGATGATGTTCCGCTGGATCTGGGAGGTGCCGCCGTAGACGGAGGCCGCACGGGAGTAGAGGTAGTCGCCGAACAACTCGCTGCCGTCCCGGGCCAGTTCGCCCGGAAACACCTCAAGTGCCGTTTCGTGGAGCCGCTGTTCGGTGCGCGTCATCAGCAGTTTGTCCACGGACGACTCCGGTCCCGCGACCTGCCCGGCGAGACGCTCGGCGGTACGGCGGCGGGCGTGCGCGACCAGCACCTCGTAGTCCACGACGCACCGACCGATCCGCGACAGCAGCCCGTCGGGCAGGCTGCCTCGCTGCTCGGCGGCGTGGCGCCGGAGCCGCTCGACGAGAATCCCGTACTTCGAGATGTGCCCGGTGTCGAGGGCGTTCCGCTCGTACGACACCGTGGTCATCGCCAGCGCCCAGCCGACGCCCTCGGCGCCGATGCGCTCGGACTCCTCGACGCGGACGTCGTCCAGGAACAGCTCGCAGAACTCGTCGTCGCCGTTGGCCGCGCGCAGCGGTCGTACCGTCACCCCGGGGCGGTCCAGGGGCAGGACGAACGCGGAGATCGACGTGTGGGCCGGTGCCGTGCGATCGGTCCGGGCCAGCAGCAGGCACAGGCCGGAGTACTGGGCGTAGCTCGTCCAGAGTTTCTGGCCGCGCACGACGTAGTGGCCGTCGTGCCGCGCGGCGAAGGTGCTCATGCCCGCCAGATCGGAGCCGGCCCCCGGCTCGCTGAAGCCCTGGCACCACACCTCGTCGCCCGCCAGCATCCGCGGCAGGAAACGGAGTCGCTGCTCCTCCGAGCCGAACTCCAGCAATGCGTGGGCGAGATAGCCGATCCGGGGGACGCCCGGGGCGCGGCAGGCGCCCAGTTCGTCGCTGACGGCGACCTGGTGCAGCGCGGTCAGGCCCCGGCCGCCGTACCGCTCCGGGACGTCGAGTCCGACCCAGCCGCCCGAGTGCAGCAGCCGGTGCCAGCGGTGCAGGAAGACCGGGACCGGTTCACCCGACTGCCGTTCGGGAAGCGGGTGTTCGGCCAGCCAGGCGCGGAACTCCCGCCGCAGCCGGTCCAGATCGGCCGGGTCGCCGAAGTCGAGCGGGGTGTCGGTCATCGCGTCGCCTCCGGCATGGCCAGCGCGGGCAGCAGGTCGGACGTCGCGGCGAGCAGCGTCGACCCCAGGCGCACCTTGCGCAGATACAGGTGCGCGACGTGCTCCCAGGTCTGGGCGATCCCGCCGAAGACCTGCATGGCGGCATGAACCGCCTCCAGCGCCGAGGAGTTGACCTCCGCCTTCGCTGCCCGTGCCGTCGTCAGGGCCCGCTCCGGGGGCTCGTTGTCCAGACACCAGGCCGCGTAGCGCGTGACGCCGGCGCACGCCTCGACCAGGACCGTGGCGTCCGCCAGGAGATGCTGGACGGCCTGGAAGGAGCCGATCGGCCGTCCGTACTGGTGGCGGACGCTGGCGTATTCGACGCTCTGCTCGACCAGTGAGCGGGCCGCGCCGACGAGTTCGGCCGCCACGACGACCAGTGCGTAGGCCTGCCAGCGGAGTTGGTCCGCCGGAGTGAGGTGTCCTATGACCTGCGCGGGGCCGACAGGGGGCACCGAGCGCACCGAGCGAACGAGGTCCGTGCTCGGTGCGGGCGGGCCCATCTCCACCAGGGTGACCGCTCCGTCGGCGGTGACGCAGAGCGCGCTGTCGGCTCCCTCGCAGTCCCAGGCGACGAGAGCGGCCGACGTCCGTGCCGGGAAGCGGAGTTCAGGGGTGAGTGCGACGGTCGGGGTCGATCCCAGGGCGTCGGTGCCGAGCAGGCGGAGCAGCTCGGGGGCCAGCAGGACCGTGCCGAGCAGGGACGTGGTGAGCGGCCGGCGGCCGTGCTCCTCGGCGAGCAGCGCGCACTCCTGCGCGGTCGCCGCCGGGGGCGAGGTGCGCCGTAGACCGGTCAAGCCCAGCTCTTCCAGGGCCTGTTGAGCCGCCGACCGGGTCGACGGCTTCACCTCGTCCGCCGAGGTCACGCCGAAGCGGGTGGCCAGGGAGCGCACCATGTCGCGGACCAGGACGAACTCCTCGCGGTCCACGCTCAGTTCTCCTCGGAGGGGCGGGCGCGCCGTTCGGCGCGGGACGCGAGTCCGGTGAGGGCGCGGATGTGGTCCGGGCTGGTCATCGTGGCCCGTTCCGCCATCAGCGCCGCTTCCATCGCGCCGCGCGACACCTGCTCGACCAGTGTGGCGAGTGCCAGTTTCGTGGCGCGGAGGGCCTCGGCGGGCTGCGCCGCGAGCCGGTGGGCCAGGGCGAGGGCCTCGCGCATCAGGTCGTCGGGCGGGACCGTGCGGTTGGCGAGGCCGAGTTCGACCGCCGTGGCGGCGGGGATGCGGTCGCCGGTGAAGAGGTACTCCTTGACCCTCAACAGGCTTGTCAGCAACGGCCAGAGAGTGACTCCGCCGTCACCGGCCACCAGGCCCACCGACACATGCGGGTCCGCGATGTAGGCGTCGTCGGCGATCAGTACGAGATCGCAGGCCAGGGCGAGGCTGCACCCCAGGCCCACCGCCGGGCCGTTGACGGCGGCGACCACCGGCAGCGGGAAGCGGATCATCTCGGTCTGGATGGTGCGGTCGAGGCGGATGGACCGCTCCCGCAGCTCCGGGTCGGTGTGGTGGCGCAGGAGATGGTCGAAGTCGCCGCCCGCGCTGAACGCGCGGCCCGCGCCCGTCAGGACGACGGCCCGCGCCTTCGTGTCGTCGGCGAGTTCGCGCCACACCTCCGACAGGCGGCGGTGCAGTTCCTCGGACACGCCGTTCAGCCGGTCCGGGCGGTTCAGGGTGACGATGCGGACGTCTCCGTCGGCGGCCACGGTCAGCACGGGACTCACCTCGCTCATACCGCGATGGTATGAAAGGTCAGACCGATACTGTCAATGGTGTTGCACGAGAAAGAGAATCACATTCTCATTCTTGAAGCAATCAGCTCTCCGGACCGGTGAGATCCACGCCGTCCCGTCGGTCGACCTCCGCGGCGGCCCGCGCGAAGCCGCACACATGGCGGGTCATCCGGCGCATCGCCGCCTCGCTGTCGCCGTCCCGGATGGCCTCGGTGATGCGGGCGTGGGCCCGGGCGGTGAGGTCGCGGATGCCCGCGTCCATGAACTGCTCGATGTCGGTGGCCGCGTGGATCGACTGCGAGAGAGCGCTCATGAACCCGATGAGAAGCTCGTTCTCCCCGGCCCGCGCCACCGCGTTGTGCCAGCGGATGTTGGCGCGCAGGAAGCGCTGGATGTCCTCGTCCGCCGCGACGAGGTCCGCGTGGGCGTCCTCCAGCTCCGCCAGGTCGGCGTCCGTGCGGCGCCGCGCCGCGAGCGCCGCGCACGCGGGCTCGATCGCCTCCCGGGTCTCGTGCAGGTCCTCCAGCCGGATGCGCTGGCCCCGGATCACCAACCGCACGGTGTTCGCGAGGGATTCGCGGCCCGGCCGGTGCACGAAGGCCCCGCCGCCGCGCCCCGGCCGGATCTCCAGGAGGCGTTCGACCTCAAGGATGCGCAGCGCCTCGCGCACCGTGGCCCGGCTCAGCCCCGTCTGCTCGACCAGCTGGCGCTCCGGCGGCAGCGCGGTGCCCTCCGTGAACTCCCCGGAGAGAATCCGCTCGCGCACCTCGCCCGCGAGGACGTCCGAGGCCTTGGGGACGGTGAGCGTGTCGAAGCGCGGCCGGGGTTCACCGGCCGCGGCGCGCCCCCGGGCGGTGCGGGACGGGTGCTCGGCGCTCTGCACAGGTTCAGCCCTCTCGTCGAAGGCCGCGCTCCTCGGCCTCTTTGGCTGAACCATTCAACACAGCGGGCGCGGCGCCTGTCACTTCACCGTCCCGCGCGGCTCGTACGGCGGCTGTCACGCCACCGTCCCGTGCGCCCCGCGCCCCGCCCCTCACATCACCATCCCGCCGTCCACCGGCAGCACCTGCCCCGTGATGAAGGAGGCCGCGTCGGAGGCGAGGAACACGAAGCTGCCCGCGATCTCCGCCGGCTCGGCCCAGCGGCCCAGCGGAATGCGGGCGAGCATCTGGGCGGAGAACTTCTCGTGGGTGCGGATCGTCTCCGTCATGGGGGTCGCCGCCAGCGGGGCGAGGGCGTTGACCAGGACGCGCCGCCGTGCCAGTTCGCGGGCCAGGGACTTCGTCAGGCCGATGACGCCCGCCTTGGCGGCCGAGTAGTTGACCTGCCCGAGCGTGCCGACCAGGCCCGCCGACGAGGTGACGTTGATGATCCGCCCCCTGCCGTCGTCCGGGAGGAACGGCAGCGCGGCCTGCGCGCAGTGGAAGCTGCCCATCACATGGATGTCGAGGACGCGGCGGAACGCCTCCTCCTCCAGCTTGTCGAACATGGCGGGGGCGATGACACCGGCGTTGTTGACCAGGATGTGCAGCGTGCCGTCGGCGAGCGCCGCCGCGCGGGCCACCGCGGCGTCGGCGGCGGACCGGTCCCGTACGTCGAGGGACGCGCTGTCCGCCGTGAGACCCGCCGTCTTCATCTTCCCGGCGACGGCCGCGGCGGCCGATCCGTCGACGTCGGTCACCAGTACCGCGGCTCCCGCGCGCGCCAGCGCCTCGGCGACGGCGGAACCGATGCCGCCGCCCGCGCCGGTGACCAGTGCCGAGCGGCCCGTGAGGTCGAACAGCCCTGTGCTGTCGGTCATTCAGTAGCTCCTCGGGAGTCCCAGCGTGTGTGATCCCAGGTAGTTCAGGATCATTTCCTGGCTGATCGGTGCGATGCGCATGAGGCGGGCCTCGCGGAAGTAGCGGGCCACGCCGTACTCCTCGGCGTAGCCCATGCCTCCGTGGGTCTGCAGGGCCCGGTCGGCGGCCGTGAACCCGGCGTCGGCGCACAGGTACTTGGCGGTGTTCGCCTCCCGCCCGCAGGGCCTCCCGTGGTCGTAGAGCCAGGTCGCCTTGCGGAGCACGAGTTCCGCCGCGTCGAGGCGGGCCAGGGAGTCCGCGAGCGGGAACTGGACGGCCTGGTTCATGCCGATCGGGCGGCCGAAGACGACGCGCTCCCTGCCGTAGCGGACGGCCTTGTCGAGCGAGGCGCGGCCGATGCCGAGGGCTTCGGCCGCGATGAGCATGCGTTCCGGGTTGAGGCCGTCGAGGAGGTAGCGGAAGCCCTGGCCCTCCTCGCCGACGCGGTCCTCGACCGGGACGCGCAGGTCGTCGATGAAGAGTTCGTTCGAGGTGACGGCGTTGCGGCCCATCTTCGGGATCGGGCGGACGTCGATGCGGTCGCGGTCGATGTCGGTGAGGAACAGGGTCATGCCGTCGGTCTTCCTGGCGACCTCGTCCGCCCTGCTGGTGCGGGTCAGCAGCAGGACCTTCTCCGACTCCACCGCCTTGGAGATCCACACCTTGCGGCCGTTGACGACGTAGTGGTCGCCGTCCCGGCGGGCGTACGTCGTGATGCTCGCGGTGTCGAGGCCCGCGCCCGGTTCGGTGACGCCGAAACAGACGTGCAGGTCGCCGTCGGCGACGCGCGGGAGGGTGCGCCGCTTCAGCTCCTCGGAGCCGTGGACCACCACCGGATGCATGCCGAAGATGGACAGGTGGATCGCGCTGGCCGCGTTCATCCCGCCGCCCGAGCGGGCCACCTCCTCCAGGAGCAGGCTGGCCTCGGTGATGCCGAGGCCGTGGCCGCCGTACTCCTCCGGGATGGTGATGCCGAGCCAGCCGCCGCCCGCGACGGTGTCGTAGAACTCCGTCGGGAACTCGTGCGCCTGGTCCTTGGCCATCCAGTACTCGTCGCCGTAGTCGCGCAGCAGTCCGGCGACGGACGAGCGGATCGTTTCCTGGTCCTCGGTCAGCTCAAAGTCCATGGGCGGGACCCTTCTCCGGTTCCGGCTGCGAAACATATCAAAGGTCAGACCGAAAAAGGAGAGCCGCCGTCACCACGCCCGCTTACCGTGGAGTAACATCGCGCGGCAGGCCACCAGAGGAGGAACCGTGCCACGGTCCGAACGCTCGTCACTGCTGCTCGCCGGTCTGCTGGCGACCGCCGGGGTCGCCCACTTCGCCTCGCCGAAGCAGTTCGACGCGATCATCCCGCGCTCCCTGCCGGGGCCGCCCCGGACCTGGACGTACGCGAGCGGGGTCGTGGAACTGGCGCTGGCCGCCGGGATCGCCGTGCCGCGCACCCGGCGCACGGCCGCGCTGGCCGCCGCGGGCTTCTTCGTCGGCGTGTTCCCGGCCAACGCGCGGATGGCGCTGGACTGGCGGAATCGTCCGGCCCCGCAGAAGGCGGCGGCCTACGGGCGGCTGCCGCTGCAGATTCCCCTCGTACTGTGGGCCCGTAGTGTCGCGAAGAATGGAGAAGGACGGTCATGACAGGACGCCTGGGTGTCGGTGACAAGGTCGAGGACTTCACGCTGCCGGACGAGACCGGCGCGGAACGCAGCCTCGACGGACTGCTCGCCGAAGGGCCGGTGGTGCTGTTCTTCTACCCGGCCGCGATGACCGCCGGCTGCACCGCCGAGGCCTGCCACTTCCGTGATCTGGCCGCCGAGTTCGCGGCCGTCGGCGCGCGACCCGTCGGGATCAGCGGCGACAGCGTCGACAAGCAGCAGGAGTTCGCCGGGAAGCACACCCTGGGCATGCCCCTGCTCTCGGACGCCGACGGCGCGATCCGGGAGCGGTTCGGCGTCAAGCGCGGCTTCTCGCTCGCGCCCACCAAGCGGGTCACGTTCGTCATCGGCGAGGACCGCACGATCCTGGAGGTCGTCTCCAGCGAACTGCGGATGAACACCCACGCCGACCGGGCCCTCGCCGCGCTCCGCACCCACCGGAAGTGACGCGGGAGCCACCAATGCCGTACCGCGGTTGTTGCGGCGCGGTACAGGGATCATCCTGGACGACATGGAGCAGGCCTCCGCCGCGGCGGTCATCAGCGCCCGCGGCATCGTGACGGGGTGGAGCGAGGGTGCCCGGACCCTGACGGGATACCCGGCCGGCGAAGCCGTGGGCCGGCCGGTCGCGGCACTCCTCGCCGAACCCCTCTCCACCACGGCCGTCGCCGCGCTGACCGGACCCGTCGTCCTGCGGCACCGGGACGGCACCCCGCTCCCGCTCACCGTCCGGGCCTGCGAGATCCTCGGCCCGGACGGCACCCCGGACGGCTACGTCCTCACCGTCGAACCCCCCGCCGCACCCACGATCGCCGAGCAGGCCTTCCAGCAGGCGTCGATGTCCCTTTCCGTCTTCGACACCGGGCAGCGCTACGTTCGCCTCAACGACGTCGCCTGCCGCGTGATGGGAGTCTCCGAGGACGCCCTCGTCGGCCGGTACTTCCCCGAGAGCGTCGAGGACGCCGAACACAGCCGGGGCTTCCTGCGCAACCTGCGCACGGTCACCGAGACCGGCAGACCGGTCCGCTACGACAGCTGGGCGGGCGCCCCGGCGCTGAACCGGGAGCACGCCTGGAGCATCGAGATGTGGCCCCTCAAGGGCGACTCCGGAGAGGTGACCGGGGTCGGCCTCGCGGCGTTCGACAGCACCGAGCAGTACCTCGCCCAGCAGCGGCTGGCCCTCCTGAACGAGGCCGCCGCCCGCATCGGCACCACCCTCGACGTGGTCCGCACCGCCGAGGAACTCGTCGCACTCCTGGTCCCGCGCTACGCCGACTTCGCCAGCGTGGACCTGCTGCCCTGGGTGCTCGGCGCTGACGAACCGCCGCACCACCTGGACGGCGACGTGGTGCTGCGCCGCGTCGCGCACGGCTCACCCACCGAGGGCATCCCCGAGGCCGCCGTACGGCTGGGGGACGCGGACCACTACCCGCCGTTCTCACCTCCCGCGCGTGCCCTGCGCGAGGGACGGGCGGTGCGCAGCCAGGCGGGCGAACCCGACTTCGTCCGCTGGGTCGCGGACCGCAACGCCCGCTCCCCGGAAGGTCGTTCGCACCGCGAGGGCGTCCACTCGATGCTCGCGGTGCCGCTGCGCGCACGGGGCACCACCCTCGGCGTCGCGGTCGGCGTCCGCATCACCCACCCGGACGACTACGCCGCCGACGACGCCCTGTTCGCCGAGGAACTCGCCAGCCGCGCCGCCGTCTGCATCGACAACGGGCGCCGCTTCGCCCGCGAGCGCTCCACCGCACTCGCCCTCCAACACAGCCTGCTTCCCAGGGACTTGCCCGGACAGGCGGCCGTCGAGGTGGCCCACCGCTATCTGCCCTCCGGGTCCCTCGCGGGCATCGGCGGCGACTGGTTCGACGTGATCCCGCTCTCCGGCAGCCGGGTCGGCCTGGTCGTCGGCGACGTCGTCGGACACGGCATCACCTCCTCGGCGACCATGGGCCGCCTCTGCACGGCCGTCCGCACCCTCGCCGACGTGGACCTGCCGCCCGACGAACTCCTCACCCACCTCGACGACCTGGTCACCCACCTCGCGGCCGACGACACCGCCGACGAGGTCGCCGAACTCGGCGCCACCTGCCTCTACGCGGTCTACGACCCGGTCTCGCGCCGCCTCACCATGGCCGCCGCCGGACATCCACCGCCCGCCGTCGTCCTGCCCGGCGGCACCGCGAGCCTCGTCCCCATCGTCGCGGGAGCGCCGCTCGGCGTCGGCGGAATCCCTTTCGAATCAGTCGAGTTGGAGCTGCCCGAGGGCGCCACCGTGGCCCTGTACACGGACGGTCTCATCGAGGACCGCGAACGCGACGTCGACCACGCCACCGACGCGTTGTGCCATGCGCTGCTCACCCCCGCCGAGTCGCTGGACGCGCTGTGCGACGCGGTGCTGAAGGCCGTGATGCCGACGGAGCCCAGCGACGACGTGGCCCTCCTGCTGGTCCGCACCCGGGCGCTCGGCGCCGACCGGGTCGCCACCTGGGACATCGAGCCGGACCCCGCACACGTGGCCGGGGCCCGCCAGGCCGCCACCGAGCAACTCACCGCCTGGGGACTGGACGAGGAGGCCTTCGTCACCGAACTCGTCGTCAGCGAACTGGTCACCAACGCCATCCGCTACGGCGAACCACCCATCCAGCTCCGGCTGATCCGCGACCGCGCCCTCATCTGCGAGGTCTCCGACGCCAGTTCCACCTCACCGCACCTGCGCCGCGCCCACGCCTACGACGAAGGCGGACGCGGACTCCTCCTCGTCGCCCAGCTCACCCAGCGCTGGGGCAGCCGGCAGACCGGCAGCGGCAAGACCATTTGGGCGGAACAGCCACTCCCGCCACCGGACTGACCGGTCACCTCGCCTGCCGGCTCCCGGACATCCGGGAGCCCCGGACCACTCAGAACTCCTCGTGCGTCTCCGGGTCCCCGCCCAGCCGCTTCGGCGTGTGGCCGGAGATCGCGGCCAGTTGGGCCGGGCCCAGCTCGAAGCCGAAGATGTCGAGGTTCGCGCGCTGCCTGCCGGGGTCCGCCGACTTGGGGATCGGGACCGCCCCGAGCTGCGTGTGCCAGCGCAGCACCACCTGGCCCGGCGTCACCCCGAACGCCTCCGCGACGGTCACGACGGCGGGGTCGTCCAGCAGCTCGGAACCGCGCCCGAGCGGGCTCCAGCTCTCGGTGAGAACACCCTTCTCTGCGCCGAAGGCGCGCAGCTCGTCCTGCGGGAACAGCGGGTGCAGCTCGATCTGGTTGACGGACGGCAGGACGCCGGTCTCCTTCTCCAGCCGCTCGATGTGACCGGGCGTGAAGTTCGAGACCCCGATCGACCGGACGAGACCCTCCTCACGGAGCTTGATCATCGCCTTCCAGGAATCGACGAACCTGCCGACGCGGGGCAGCGGCCAGTGGATCAGATACAGGTCCACGTACTCGACGCCGAGCCGCGCCCGGGACTCCTCGAACGACGCGAGGGTCTCCTCGTAGCCGTGATGGCGGCCCGGCAGCTTCGTCGTCACGACGATCTCCTCGCGCGGCACACCGCTGCGGGCGATGCCCCGGCCGACACCCGTCTCGTTGCGGTAGTTCGTCGCCGTGTCCACCAGGCGGTAGCCCATGCGCAACGCGCCGTCGACGGCCTCCTCCGCCGTCGCGTCGTCCATCGGCCAGGTGCCCAGGCCGATGGCGGGGATCTTCGTACCGTCGTTGAGCGTGTGCGTCGGGGTGCTGATCACGGTCGGACCTTCCCTTGAGTGTGCGGTACACCCAGTATGGGTGACCGGAACCCCTGTCGCCCCGCGCGGTGATCACTGACACGATCTTCCTTGGAACCCGTACGACCTGGGTACGACCGCTGGGGAGGCCCCGGTGCGGACGACCGGCCGGGCACGTACGACGACGGAGTGAGCATGACGACGGACAGCGGTACGACGGACGAGGCGGTGCGGGTGGACGGCATGGAGGTGAAGCCCGCCGCCGGGCACATCGGGGCGGAGATCACCGGTGTCGACCTGGCCGGAGAACTCGACGACGCCGTGGTGGCCGCTGTCCGGGCGGCGGTGCTGCGCTGGAAGGTCGTGTTCTTCCGCGAGCAGCGCCTCGACCACGCCGGGCAGGTGGCGTTCGCGCGCCGCTTCGGCGAACCGGTCGTGCTCGGGCGCCGCGGCAGCGCGTCACCGGCCGGCTTCCCGGAGGTCGAAACGACCGCGGACCGGCTGGAGTTGGGCGGCCGGTTCGGCATGGAGCACGAGGAGTGGCTGGAGCGGCGCAGGCACACCCTGCTGCGCGGCTGGCACTGCGACCACGGCGCCCGCGTCGACCCGCCCGCCGCGACGATCCTCCGCGCGGAGACCGTCCCGCCCTACGGGGGCGACACCACCTGGTCGAACCTGGCCGCCGCGTACGCCGGACTCTCGCAGCCGGTACGGGAGTTCGTCGACGGACTGCGGGCCGAGCACCGGCTCGGCGTCGGCTATCAGCCACGCCCCGGCGACGACGCCTACGTCCGCCACCTCCTGGACCACCAGGTGGCCTCCGTGCATCCGCTGGTCCGGGTGCACCCCGAGACGGGGGAGCGGGTGCTGTTCGTCAACGGCTACTACCTGGAGCGGATCACCGGCGTCTCCCGTGCGGAGAGCGTGGCGATCCTGGAGATGCTGCTGGCCCAGGCCACCCGGCCCGAGTACACGGTGCGGTTCCGCTGGGAGCCGGGCAGCGTGGCCTTCTGGGACAACCGGGCCACCATCCACCTCGCCCCCAGCGACAACGCCCACCTCGGCTTCCCGCGCACCATGCACCGGGTGATGCTCACCGGCGACATACCGGTCGGCGTGGACGGCAAGCCGTCGGACCCGATCGTCGGTACGGAGCAGGGCCGCTGGTGAGTCCGGTCAGGCGGCCGGCCGCCACCCCAGCGCCGGTCCCAGCTTCGTCGCCATGTCCGTCAGGATCTGCACGTAGTCCTCGTGGCCGAAGGTGAACGGCAGCGCGAACGCCACCTCGTCGATCTCCCTGAACGCGGCGTGCGCGTGCAGGAGTTCGGCGATCTCCGCCGAGGTGCCGACGAGGTCCGGCGCGAACATCAGCCGGGCCGGGCCCTGAGGTGTCGTCGTACGGGGAGTGCGCTTGCGGGCGAACTCCCCGTACTTCGCGCGCTGTTCGGGCGACGCGGAATCGGTCGGGATGACCACCAGGCCCTGTGAGACACGGGCTGCCTCGCCGTCCGGGTGGTGGGCGCGGAACGTACGGATGTGGGAGAGCTGGATCTCCGCGAAGTCCCGTGACTCGTCCGGCCCTTCGGCCTTGACGACGCTGCTCGTCAGGAAGTTCATGCCGTGCTCGCCGGCCCACTTCGCCGAGCCCGCGCTGCCGCCGCCGTACCAGAGCCGACGGCCGAGGCCGGGGGAGTGGGGCTGCACACGGTCGGAGAACACCTCGAAGCCCTCGACCCCGCTGAAGTCCGTGGCCGGTTTGCCGCGCACGAAGTCGAGCAGGCGGCGCACCCGTTCGTAGCCGAAGTCCTCGACGTCGGCCGTGTCGGGGTACAGCGCCTCCTTGAGCTGGTCGAAGTGCATCGGCGGGCCCACGCTGACACCCGGGTTGACCCGGCCGCCGGAGAGGATGTCGACGGTCGCGAGGTCCTCCGCGAGCCGCAGCGGGTTCTCCCAGCCGAGCGGGATCACCGCCGTGCCCAGCTCGATCCGGCTGGTGCGCTGCGAGGCCGCCGCCATGACCGCGACGGGGGAGGAGATGCCGTACTGGAGATGGCGGTGGCGCAGCCAGGCGCTGTCGAAGCCGAGCCGCTCGCCGAGTTCGATGATCTCCAGCGTCGACTCGTGGCCCCGGCGCGGATCGGCCTCGTCGAACAGGCCGATCGTGAGGAAGCCCAGCTTCCGCAGCGGGCGTGAGGTGGGCGGCACGGGCTCCTCCGGCGGTCGTACGTCAGTTCTGTCCCGATTGTGGCAGGTGAGTGTTGCGGGCGTGTGATCAGTTCAGCGGGATGGTGATCTCGTCCTCGACCGGCGGCTCGATCTCCTGGGCGCGGTTGCCGGTGGCCGCGAAGCAGCGCAGCCGGATCGCGTCCGGGGTGACGTCCAGGCGGAGGAAGCACTTGAAGAACGGCGGGCTGTACGTCACAGAACTGGGCGAGAAGAGCTGGGTGTAGATCTTGCGCACCGGGAGGCGGAACCGTGCGCGGCGGTCGGGGCGGCTCCCGGCGCCCAGCAGGCTCGCGACGAGGCGCATGCGCCGGGTGATGCGGACGGGCGGGCCCGGGGTGCGGGTCGGCGGGATGCCGAGGCGCTCGCAGATCACGGCCGACGCCTCGGCCTCGCTGAGGGCGAAGAAGCGGCGCAGCCGCAGCCGGCGGCCGTAGAGCCTGCTGTAGAAGGCGAGGGAGTCGCCGCGCAGCGGGTAGCAGCGGAAGTCCTGCTCGGTGACGTGTCCGATGTCGACGCGCGGCACGGTGTGCGTCGCGTGCATGAACGCGCCGCCGCCGCCCGAGACCACGTACTGCAAGGTCCGGCCGTCCGCCAACCGCACCGGGTAGCGCTGGTAGTTGTGGATGTCGCCGCCGATCGCGGCGACGAAGTGGTGGGCCGGGTCGCTGACGATGTCGTCGACCGTGCCACCGCCCTCGATGGCGCACGGGTGGTGCTCGCCGTCCACGTAGAGCGGCGAACCGGTGATGAGGATCTTCGGCGTCGGCCCCTGCGCCACCTCGCGCAGCCAGGCGCCCTGTTCGGCGTCGATCGTGCCCAACAGCCCGGTGTCGATACCGATGATGCGCACCGGCCCCGCGTCGATCGCCCAGTACGGGCCCGGCTGCACGGCCTGTTGGTCCGGCGAGGAGCGCAACTGCCGTGCCTTGTCCAGCTGTTCGCCGTCGGACGGACGCGGGTGGTGCCACAGCAGCGCACGCCACCAGGCACGGGTCAGTGGACGCGGTGCCTTCGGCGCGGGCAGCGCGGGCGCGTCGTCGCAGAAGACGCGCATGAAGCCACCGAGGCCCTCGTACCAGTCGTGGTTGCCGGGTATCGCGTAGATCGGCGCCGGATAGGCCTGGTAGGGACGGAAGAACTTCGTCTCGTAGTCGTCCGCGGTGCCCACCGGATAGATCACGTCACTGGCGACGACCGCGAAGTCCGTCCCCTGACTCACCTTCAGAAAGCCCGGCACGACCGCGTACTGAGGGTCGTCGCCCTCGCCCGTGTCACCGATGACCATGAAGGAGAAGGTGTCCGGACCGCCGCGCCGGATCACCTTGTCGGCGGGCGCTCCGGCCGCCTCCCGCTGCGCCACCCAGCGGCCGCGGGTGTCGCCGGTCGGATCGCCGAACCAGGACGCCAGCACACCGTTGCGCGCGGCCCACAGGGTCCTCGGATTCAGCCACGACACCTTCTCGACGTGGGACGGCATGAGCTGCTGGTAGGCGCCGCGCTCCGCGGTGCCCCAGCCGGCGCCTTCGGCGGTATCGCGTGAGGATTCAGACACCGGTGCACCGTAACAACGAGCCCACGCGTCACGACCGGCAGGGGCCTGGCAACATCAACTCGACGTTGCTCAACCGAAAGGCCCCCGCATGCCCGGCGAAGCCGACTTCATCGATCTCGTCCCCGACCCCGAACTCCGTTCGGACCGGCTGCTGTTGGGCATCCGCCACTTCGACGAACCCTTCCTCCTCGCCGTCTCCCTCTCCCAGGGCCTGGGCTCCAGCGACCTCTGGCTGGACCGGGGCAAGGCGGGCCGGACCTCGCTCGCGCAGTTCCGCAGGGTCGGCGACCGCGTGCTGCTCGCCGTCCGCAACAAGCACTTCCTGACCTCGGGCGACCCGGCCGCCGTTCGGGCCGGCGAGGAGTCGTTCGCGCTGTCCGTGGTGTGGAGCGCGCCCGTGCTGCGCGAGGAGAACGGCGCGGCGGTCGTCGACGCCACCGGACTCGTCCTCGCCGACCACGACCTGATCGCCGAGCATCTGCACGACCGCGAGCAGGGCGACCACACGATCGACGCGTCCGCGAGTCTCCCGCTCGTCGCCGACAGCCGCACCGGCCCCACCGCCGTCCGGCTGCCCGCGCTGCTCACCTTCCGCGGGCCCGGCCGGGGCCCCGCGGTCCGGGCCGTCGCGGGCGACCCGCGCGCCATCACCGTCGTCCAGCAGCTGACCCTGCTGCGCCTCCCGGCCTCCCCGCTGCCCGTACGCCGCTACCATCCCGCCTCGGGCGGCTACGGCATCGGCTACGCCGACCACGCACTCGTGGGCCGGGCGAGCACCCAGGTCAGGATCCAGCCCCGCTTCCGAGCGGAACCCGGCGGCGCCCCGATCGTCTTCCACATCGACCCGGCCGTCCCCGAACCCTTCCGCTCGGCGGTGGTCGAGGGCGGCAACTGGTGGCAGCGGGCCTTCGCGGCCATCGGCCTCCCCGATGCCTACCGCGTCGAGCCCGGCGGCTCCGGCTTCGACCCCTACGACCCCGACGTCAACGGCGTGGTCTGGGTGCACCGGGCGGGCCGCGGCTGGTCCCTCGGCCAGGGCCTGACCGACCCGCGCACCGGCGAGATCCTGCACGCCCGGGTACGTCTCGGCTCGCAGCGCGTCGAACAGGTCCGCGCCCTGGGCGAGTCCCTTCTCGCCCCCTACGGTCGCCCCGACGAGGCCGAACGTCTCGCCGCCGTCGAGGAGTTGGTGCTCGCCCGGCTCCGCCAGCTCGCCGCGCACGAGATCGGGCACGCGCTCGGGTTCATGCACAACTTCGCCAGTACGGGACACCCCGAGCCGTCCGTCATGGACTACCCGCACGCCCGGATCCGCGTCACCGAGGAGGGCGGCCTCGACCTGACCGCCGCGTACGGCACGGGACTCGGGCCGTGGGACCATGTCCTGGTCGCGCACGCCTACGGCCGCTTCGACGCGGGGGACGAGGAGCGCGCGCTGGCCGAACTGCGCCGCGAGGCGGCCGAGTCGGGCCTGATCTACCTCTCCGACGAGGACGCCCAGGGCCCCGGCGCCGCGCACGCCGACGCCGTGACCTGGGTGACCGGGGCCGACGCCCTCCAGGCGCTGGAGACCGTCCTGCGGGTCCGCCGTATCGCCCTGGACGGCTTCTCCCGGGGAGTGCTGCCGCCCGACCGGCAGACCGGCGAACTGGAGGAACGCGCCGTCCTGGTGCACCTCCTGCACCGCCACGAGGTGACCGCCGCGGCCCGGCTGGTGGGCGGCGTGCGCTACGCGTACGGCCTCGCGGGCGAGGACGGCCAGGGCGCGCGGCCCGTCGACGCGGCCACCCAGCACACGGCACTGACCCGCCTCGCCGAACTCCTGCGGGCCGAGCAACTGGCCCTGCCCCGCACGGTGTTGGACACGCTCACCCCGCCCGCGATCCGCTACGGCCGGACGGAGCAGTACCTCGACACGGGCGCCGGGCGGATCTTCGACCCCTTCGAGGCCGTACGGGTCGCGACCGCACTGGTCACGGAACACCTGCTGGACCCGGCCCGGCTCAACCGGGTGGCCTGGCAGCACGCCGCCGACCCCGGGATCCCCGGCGTCGGCGACCTCGTCGACGCGCTCCTCACCGCCACCTGGCGCCGCACCGACCCGGTGCCGGCCGATCTTCCCGGCGGGACGGCCGTGCAGCACGCGGCGGACTGGACCCTGCTGAACCATCTGCTGACCCTGCTCGACGACACCGCGCTCCACGCGCCGGTCCGCATGTCCCTGCGCGCCGCCGTACGACGGCTGGGGACGGAGCTGCGCTGTCAGGGCGACGAACAGGCCAGGGAGGCGGGGGAGTTGATCCGTGCGTTCCTCGCCGACGCGGGGTCGGTCCGGGTCGACCCCCTGCCGAGGGTGCCGCCGGGCGCCCCCAACTGAGGCCGTCGCAGGGCGACATGGCGCTCAGTGTGCCTGACCGCTCAGGTCGGTTGACGGCCTCCGGCGTCGGTCACCACTCACCCGGGCGGCGCGGGGGGACGTACGGCGTCGAGGCGGTGGGGTTCGTGCGGGTGTCGCGCTTCCGGGCGCGACGGCCGCCCGGCGCGGCGGGCGGGCTCCCGTGGCGTTCCGGAGCGTCGAAGAGGGTGCCGGGGCGGGCGGCGGGCCGTCCGCCGCCGGCGTCCGGCGTGACGGGGCCGCGGGCGAAGGAGCGGTCCCAGTCGCCCTCGCCCATCACCAGCAGCGGGTCGAACATCACGACGACCCCGGCCAGCAGCAGGAAGACGGCCGGGCCGAGCAGCATGGGCAGCAGAAGGGAGTTGGGAGAGTCGCCCGACCACGAGCCGCTGGCGCCGTGCAGATGGACGCTGACGGCTGCCATGGCCGTGTAGTGCATCCCGGACACCGCGACGCCCATCACCAGGCTGGCGCCCAGGCTCGGCAGGAAGCCCCGGATGGAGACGGCCGCCCACAGGGCCGCCGTCGCGGCGACGATCGCGATCAGCACGGAGAGCACGACCGTGGACGTCCGGTACTCGATGTCGGCGTTCAGCTTCAGGGCGGACATGCCGAGATAGTGCATCGCGGCGACCCCGAGGCCGGTGACGATCCCGGCCGTGGAGAGGGTGCCGACGGAGGCGCCCCGGTAGCCCACGGCGAACACGCCGATGCCGACCATGACGATCGCCACGGCCAGACTCAGCAGCGTGAGGCCGACGTCGTAGCCGATCCGGGTCTCCTCGACCTGGAAGCCGATCATCGCGATGAAGTGCATCGTCCAGATGCCGCTGCCGATCGACGTCGCGCCGAGCGCGAGCCAACCCGCCTTCCAGGACTGTCTGTTGTGCAGGGACCGCACCACGCAGCGCAGCCCCAGAGCCCCACCCAGGCAGGCCATCAGATAGGCCGCCACCGGGGTCACCGCACCGTAGCGGAACCCGTCGATCGTGCCGAGCATGAGCCAACTCCCCCCAGAGTTCTGGCCTCTTGTGGGGGGAGTATGTATGGATCGTGGCCCGGGTGCGCAACCCTTTCAGGTCAGCACTCGATGAACTCTCCGTTTCGGGAGGGCACGTCGTGCGCGGTGCGGGCGATACGGGGACAGCGGCGGTCAGGGCTGTTGCGGCTTGTCGCGGTCGATGAAGCCCTTGGCCTTGTCCTGCGCCATGTCGACCTGCTTGGCGTGCTTGCCGCCGGTGCGTTCGTCGATCATGTCTCCCGCCCGGTCGACACCCTTCTTGGCCTGGTCGGGGTGCTGTCCCAGCATTCCCTTGACCTTGTCCATGAACGACATGGCTGTCCTCCTTCGGACGTGCGTTGGCCCTCCCAGCATCCCCCCGCTTTCCGCGTGCCGCATGTCGGGTGCGCTCCGGTCCGGACAGAGGGAAAACCCTTGAGTGCCGGGAGCTGCGTGACATGGACGGGTCAAGACTGTCATTCTCCACGCAGCTACCCCACGGATCCTTCACGGATTGGTCAAAGCTCAGCCGGTCCCGCACAGCTCAGCTCTTCCCGGACAGCAGACCCGGCTGTCCGGTCTGTCACCGGCCGCGCCCGCGGCCGTCGCAGGAGGAGTACGAGTGAGACGCATTCCCCGCAAGCGGATGGCGCTCGGAGCCCTGGTCTCCACCGCCGCTTTCCTGGCCGTAGGCATTCAGTCGGTGCCCGCGACCGCGAAGCCCGCGTCCCCCCACCCGAGTCCGCTGCTCACCGGCAGCCTGGAGGCGAAACTCACCCCGGCCCAGCGTTCCGCCCTGGTGAAGAGCGCCACACAGAACAGCACGGCGACCGCGCGCACCCTCGGCCTCGGTGCCAAGGAGAAGCTGGTCGTCAAGGACGTCGTCAAGGACAACGACGGCACCGTCCACACCCGCTACGAGCGCACCTACGACGGTCTCCCGGTCCTGGGCGGCGACCTCGTCGTGCACACCCCGCCCGCCGCCGAGGCGACCGGCACCGTCAGCGCCACCTTCAACAACAAGCACACCCTCACGGTCCCCTCGACCACCCCGGCCCTCACCAGGTCGGCCGCCGAGACCAAGGCCCTGACGACCGCGAAGGCCCTCGACGCCAAGGCGCCGAGCACCGACAGCGCCCGGAAGGTGATCTGGGCCGGCGACGGCACCCCGAAGCTCGCCTGGGAGACGGTCGTCGGCGGGTTCCAGGACGACGGCACCCCGAGCCAGCTGCACGTCATCACCGACGCCACCACCGGCAAGGAGCTCTCGCGCTTCCAGGGCATCCAGACCGGCACCGGCAACACCCAGTACAGCGGCACGGTCACGCTCAACACCACGCTGTCCGGCTCGACCTACCAGCTGTACGACACCACGCGCGGCGGCCACAAGACGTACAGCCTGAACAACGGCACGTCGGGCACCGGCACGCTGATGACCGACGCGGACGACGTCTGGGGAACGGGCGCCGGCTCCAACACCCAGACCGCCGGCGCGGACGCGGCCTACGGCGCGCAGATGACCTGGGACTTCTACAAGAACACGTTCGGCCGCAGCGGCATCAAGAACGACGGTGTCGCCGCGTACTCCCGCGTCCACTACAGCACGGCGTACGTCAACGCCTTCTGGGACGACAGCTGCTTCTGCATGACCTACGGCGACGGCAGCGGCAGCACCCACGCGCTGACCTCGCTGGACGTCGCCGGGCACGAGATGAGCCACGGTGTCACCTCCAACACCGCCGGGCTCAACTACACCGGTGAATCAGGCGGGTTGAACGAGGCGACCTCCGACATCTTCGGCACCGGCGTCGAGTTCTACGCCAACAACAGCACCGACGTCGGCGACTACCTCATCGGCGAGAAGATCAACATCAACGGCGACGGCACGCCGCTGCGGTACATGGACAAGCCGAGCAAGGACGGCAGCTCCGCGGACAGTTGGTACTCCGGCGTCGGCAACCTCGACGTCCACTACTCCTCGGGCCCGGCGAACCACATGTTCTACCTGCTCTCCGAGGGCAGCGGCACCAAGGTCATCAACGGCACGACCTACACCAGCAGCACCTCCGACGGTGTCGCCGTCGCGGGCATCGGCCGGGCCGCCGCCCTGCAGATCTGGTACAAGGCGCTGACGACGTACATGACGTCCAGCACCAACTACGCGGGCGCCCGCACCGCCGCCCTCAACGCGGCGGCCGCGCTGTACGGCACAAGTTCCGTCCAGTACGCGGGAGTCGGCAACGCCTTCGCCGGCATCAACGTCGGCAGCCACATCACAGTGCCGACCAGCGGCGTCACGGTCACCAACCCGGGCAGCCAGTCCTCGACCGTGGGCACGGCCGTGAGCCTCCAGGTCTCGGCCAGCTCCACCAACAGCGGCTCGCTGACCTACGCCGCCACCGGACTGCCGACCGGGCTGTCGATCAGCAGCTCCACGGGCGCCATCACCGGCACCCCGACGACCGCGGGCACCTACAGCAGCACGGTGACCGTCACCGACAGCACCGGGGCGACCGGCACCGCGTCCTTCACCTGGACCGTGAGCTCCAGCGGCGGCGGAGGGACCTGCACCTCGACGCAGCTGCTGGGCAACGCGGGCTTCGAGTCGGGCAACACGACCTGGACCGCGACCAGCGGGGTCATCACCAACGAGAGCGGTCAGACGTCCCACGCGGGCTCGTACTTCGCCTGGCTGGACGGCTACGGCTCGACCCACACCGACACGCTGTCCCAGTCGGTGGCGGTGCCGAGCGGCTGCAAGGCGACGCTCACCTTCTATCTCCACATCGACTCGGCGGAGACGACCACCAGCACGGCGTACGACAAGCTGACGGTCACCGCCGGATCGACCACCCTGGCCACCTACTCCAACCTCAACAAGGCCACCGGGTACACGCAGAAGACCTTCGACCTGTCCTCCTTCGCCGGCTCCACCGTGGCGTTGAAGTTCAGCGGCGTCGAGGACTCCTCCCTGCAGACCAGCTTCGTCATCGACGACACGGCCCTGACGACCAGCTGACCCAACCCGGGTCCGGCACCCCGCACGCGCCCCCAGGCGTGCGGGGTGTTCCGGTCTCTCGGCTCGGCTCGGCTCGGCTCGGCTCAGCTCAGCGGGTCGAGGGTCAGATAGGCCTGCTGCGGGTTCCCGTCGTTCACCAGGGACTCCTGGGCGCCGACGTCGTCGAACGCGAACGCGTACGCCTTGCCGTCGGCCATCTGCGCGTGGATCCTGCGCGCGTACTGGTTGGTCACCGCGTCCGCGTAGAAGTTCGCCGTGGTGGTGTCCGGCTGGTTGGCGTTGACCAGGAGCGTGGAGCGGTTGAAGCCCGCGCACAGCGTGCGCGAGATCGGGCCGCGCACAAGGTCGTTGGGGGCGTCGAGGTACTTGTAGCAGCCGAAGACACTGGCCGCGTCCGGCTTCTGGAAGCTGGTGACCACCGCGCCGGAGCTGTTGGTGAAGTTCATGACGTTGCCCGACACCCGGCCGAAGTACTTGGTGTTCGGCTGGTCGGTGAACGGTGTCACGGTCAGGGTCGACGACGCGTACTTCGACCAGACGCGGTTGATGTAGTCGTCCATCACCGTGCTCGGCAGGGCGCCGGTCTCGACCCCGTAGCCCGGTGAGAGCGCTCGCAGAACGGTTCCGTCGGACCGGGTCTGGATCAGGTTGGCCCAGCCGCCCGACTGTCCGCGCAGCCCGTTGAAGAAGGCGGTGTAGCCACCCGCCTTGAGGTGTCCCGTGGTGGCCGTGGTCCCGTTCGACCGCTGCACCCCGACCGCGTACGGCGCGGAGAACATGTCCACCTGGGTGCTGTTGATCCACAGGCCGGAGTCGTTCAGCGTGTACTCGGACCAGTTGAAGAGGATGGTGCGGTTCGGGTCGGTCGGGTTCTGCACGGCCGGCTGCACCAGGCCGCCGGTGGTCAGCTTGAACACCAGCTTCTGGCCGTACGAGAAGTAGATGCGGCCGGAGAACTTGGGGATCCGGATGGTGCTGGTCTGACCGGCCGCCGGGCCGGGGATCGACGCGTCCGGTGCCGGGGTGGGCGGGTTGCCGCCGGCCGGCCAGGCGTGGAAGGTGCCGTTCGCGTCGGCCCAACCCTGTTGGCCGGTGGCCAGGTTGGTGCCCAGGTCGTAGATGTAGACCGCGTCGCCGCGGCCCGAGTTGTTGGTGATCTTCAGCGGGATCGTGGCGGGCACCGCGGCGTCCGCCGTCAGGGGTGTGGCCAGCGCGATCATCGTGGCCACCGCGGTCGCGGCACCCAGTCGACGCAGGAGTCGGGCGAGCACTACTCACCTCCGTGTGGGGGTGTACGAAATTGGTCCGTACCTGTGTGAGAGCGCTCTCAGCGTCGCGCCGAGGCGCGTGCATGTCAATGAGTTGAACGAAAGGTGCCCACGACGACGCGCGCCGTGGGCACCCGGGTTGAACCCGTGAAGGCGGTCCGCCGATCAGAAGGTGCGGTCCAGCAGGTCGAGCAGAGCGACCCAGTGCTTCTCGTCGGCCTCCGCGTCGTACGACGAGGTGTCGGCCTGCGTGTAGCCGTGCTGCGCGCCCGGGTAGACCTCGCAGCGGTGCCGCACACCGGCCGCGGTCAGCGCCTCCTCGAACCGCTTGATCTGGTCCTCGGGCAGCGAGGGGTCCTGGTCGGCGTGGCCGAAGTACAGCTCGGCGGTGATGTGTTCGGCGGCCAGGTGCGGGCTGTTCGGGTCGTCGGTGGCCAGCCGTCCGCCGTGGAATCCGGCGGCGGCGGCGACCCGGTCCGGGTAGGCGCCCGCGGTGTACAGCGCCAGCCGGGCGCCCATGCAGTACCCGGTGATCGCCACCGGTCCGTCCGCGACCAGCGGCGACTCGGCCAGCCAGCGCAGATAGGCACCGGCGTCCCGCTCGACGAGATCGGGGGTCAGGCCCATGAGCAGCGGGCCGACCTTCTCGAAGATCTCCGGGCGCTCGTGCGGGTCGATGAACTCGGGCAGCTCGACCACCGGCGCGCGGCCATTCCGGTAGAACACGTTCGGGACGAGGACCGTGTAGCCGGCCTCCGCCAGCCGGTCGGCCATCGACTCCAGGTGCGGGCGGAGCCCGAAGGCGTCCTGGTAGAGCAGCACGGCCGGACGGGGTCGCTCGTCGCCGGGGTGAGCCAGATAGGCGTCGGCGATGCCGTCCTCGGTGGGGATGTCCACGGCTGTGCCCTGTACGGCGGTCATGGCGGGGGTGCCTCCCTGCGGATGGTCGCCGGGCCACCTGCCGGCCCGGCGCGGCGTGTCGCGATCATCGTGGCACGCCCGCCTGCGACCCCTCCGCCGGGGTCGCGCCAAGGGGGAGCGGGGTCACTCGAAGCGGGAGACGTCCCCCGCGCCCTCGCGGACGATCTCGGCCTCGCCGTTCGAGAAGTCGATGACGGTCGTCGGTTCCGTGCCGCACTCCCCGGAGTCGACCACCGCGTCCACCACGTGGTCGAGCCGGTCCTTGATCTCCCAGCCCTGGGTCATCGGCTCCTCCTCGTCGGGCAGCAGGAGGGTGCTGGACAGCAGCGGCTCGCCCAGCTCGGCCAGCAGGGCCTGGGTGACGACGTGGTCGGGGATGCGCACGCCCACGGTCTTCTTCCTGGCGTTCAGCAGCTGGCGCGGCACCTCCTTCGTCGCCGGCAGGATGAAGGTGTAACTGCCGGGCGTGGAGGCCTTGATGGCGCGGAACACGTCGTTGTCGATGTGCACGAACTGGCCCAGCTGGGCGAAGTTCTGGCACACCAGCGTGAAGTGGTGCCGGTCGTTCAGGTGCCGGATCGTCTTGATCCGCTCCATGCCGTCACGGTTGCCCAGCTGACACCCCAGCGCGTAGCAGGAGTCGGTCGGGTACGCGATCAGCGCTCCCGAGCGGACACTGTCCGCGACCTGGGAGATGGTGCGGGGCTGCGGATTGTCCGGGTGCACGTCGAAGTACTTGGCCACCCGCCGAGCTTATGCCGTAGCCGCGAGGGGCGCCGCGCGGGCCCACCGCCGGTCGATGTGTGGCCCGGGAAAACGGGGGAAGCCGACCAGTGCGCCCGGGTCTTCTCCCCCCGAAACCCGGGCAGGACGGTTCCGCCCGCGGCCCATCCCCCCCCCGAGGCCGCGGCGGACCGGTCCCACCGACCGGAGGAGCCCGCCCCGGCTCAGCCCCGCGGCCGTACCGGTATCTCCCGCCAGCCGAAGGCGATGAACGACGGCACCTGGCGCAGCGCGTCCGCGTCGACGGCGAGCCGGGCGTCCGGGAAGCGGTCGAAGAACGCGGGCAGGGCGGTCAGGGCCTCCACCCGGGCGAGCGGCGCCCCGATGCAGCGGTGCACACCGATGCCGAAGGACAGATGGTCGTCCGCGCCGCGGGCCGGATCGAAGACGCCCGCGTCCGGGCCGTAGTGCGCGGGGTCGAGCCCCGCCGCCGCGAACGTGGTGATGATGGCGTCCCCGGCCGGGACGGTGACGTCCCCGACGGTCAGGTCGGTGACCGCGAAGCGCAGCGGCAGCGAGGCGATCGACGGGTGGACGCGCAGGGTCTCGTCGACGACCGCGTCCCAGCCGGTCTTCCCGGCCCGCACGGCCTCCAGCTGCTCGGGACGGCCGAGCAGGGCGACGATCGCGTTGCCTATCAGGTTGACCGTCGTCTCGAAGCCCGCGCCGATCACCAGCAGCAGCGTGTAGAGCAGTTCCTCGTCGCTGAGCCGGTCGCCGTCCTCGTCGCGCACCCGGATCAGCTCGGTGGTGAGGTCGTCGCCCGGGTGCTCGCCGCGGTACGCGATCAGCGCGGGCAGTACGGTGCCGATCTGCCGCTGCACGGACGCCGCGTGCTCCGGGGTCGGGTCGGAGGTGTCCATGATGGCCGCGATCAGCCGTCCGGTGTCGTCCACCAACTCGTCCGGAACGCCGAACAGTTCGCAGATGATCCGCATCGGCAGGGGATGGGCGAGGGCCGCCCTGAGGTCGATCACCTCGGCGTCGTCGGCGGCGACCGCGTCGAGCAGTTCGGCGGTGATGGCCTCCACCCGGGCGCGCATCGCCTCGGTGCGCCGGTGGGTGAAGCTCGGTGCGACGAGCTTGCGCAGCCGGGCGTGGTCGGTGCCGTAGGTGGAGAGCATGTTGATGACGCCGACCCAGCCCAACACCCAGCCCCAGGAAGGGTGTTCGCCGATCTCGGGCCACCGGTTCCAGTGCAGCCGCGGGTCCTTGCTGACCCGCGGGTCGAGGATCAGTTCCTTCAGGGTGTCATAGCCCGTGGGGGCCCAGGCCGGGATGCCGCCGGGGAGTTCGACGGGCACGATCGGGCCGAGGGCACGCAGCCTGGCGCTCTCGGCGGCGATGTCGGCGCCGAAGGGATCGAGCACGATGCGGTCGGACACGGTCACGACAGGTCTCCTGGCTCGTCGGGGGAGTGGGGGCTGAACCGCACGGGCAGGGAGGTGAGCGAGCGGTGGAAGGGCCCCGGCCGCCACGTCAACTCCTCGCGGGCCACGACGGGTTCGAGGTCCGGTAGCCACAGGGTGAGCCGCTCGATCGCCTCCGTCGCGATGAGCAGCGTGTGCTGCTTGACCGGGCAGGCGTGCGGTCCCGCCGACCACGACAGGTGCGAGGCGTCCTTGGGATGCCGGCCGTCGACGACCTCCTGCTCGGCGAAGTGCGCGAGCGCGCCGTAGGAGACGACCACCGGGACGGCCGGCCTGATCCATGTGCCGTGGAACGTCACGGGCGAACGGGCGTAGTGGATGCCGTAGTTGGCGAGCGGTGTCTCGTGGTGCAGCACCTCCACCACGGCGTCCATGACCGGCCGGGCGCCGCTGGTCAGGGTGGAGTAGTAGACGGAGGTGCCGAGGATGCGGGACAGCGCGTTGGACACCAGGTTCGCGGTCGGCTCGTGCCCCGCGCCCAGGGTGAGGAACACCTGCCAGGCGACCTCCTCGGGGCTCAGCCCGGCCGGATGGTCCAGGAGCCAGCTCGGCAGGTCGTCGCCGCGCACCTCGGCCTTCGCGGCGATGAGTTCGAGGACGTAGCCTCCGAACTCCGCCTCGCCCTCGGCCGCTTGAGGCCCGCCCTCCATCATCATGCCGAGTGCCCGGTCCAGCCGCTCGCTCTGGCTGTCGGGCAGTCCGAACAGGCTGTTGAAGACCATCGCCATCAGCGGGCGGGCGAACTCGCCCACCAGATCGGCCTGTCCGCGCGGCCCGATCCGGCTCACCAGCGCATGCACCGCCCGGTGCACCCGCGCGCGCAGGTCGTGCGGCTCGATCCGCTCGAAGGCGTCGATCAGCGCGGCGCGGTAGCGGACGTGCGCCGCGCCGTCCGCGAACAGGGAGTTGGGCCGCCAGCGCATCATCCCGAGGACCGGCGAGTCCTCCGCCACGGTCGTCTCCCACGGCCGCGGGTCGTGCGAGAACGTGTCGGTGTCCCGCAGCAGCTCCAGCGCCGCCCGCCGCTCGGTGACGACGTACGCCGGTACGCCCGGGGCGAGTTCGGCGCAGCCGACCGGACCCTGCGCGCGCAGGGCTGCGTAGTGGCCGTAGGGGTCGCGCGCGAAGGCGTCCTCCCACAGACGGACCGGGTGGACGGGCCGGACGGGCTCGACGGGCGAAGGGGTGGTCGTCACCGGTGCTCCGGAGGGTCGCGGTCGATCAGATGCTGGACCAGCGCGAGCAGCGCGTCGACGGACGAGTCCGCGTCCCGGGCGTCGCAGGTCACCAGCGGGGTCGTGGACTCCAGGTCGAGGGCGGTGCGCAGTTGCTCCGCGGTGTGGTGCCGGGGCGCGTCCGGGAACGTGTTGACGGCGACCGCGTACGGCAGACCGCTCTCCTCGACCATGCCGAGCACGTCGAAGGAGGCGTCGATCCGGCGGCTGTCGACCAGGACGAGCGCCCCGAGCGCGCCGTACGCGATGTCCTCCCACAGCGCCCGGAACCGCTCCTGGCCCGGGGTGCCGAACAGGTACAGCACGATCCCGCCGGGCAGGCTGATGCGCCCGAAGTCGACGGCGACGGTCGTCGTCGCCTTCTCCCGCACCCCGTCGAGATCGTCCACGTGCACGGAGGCCTCGCTGAGGCGTTCCTCGGTGTGCAGCGGACGGATCTCGGAGACGGAGTCGATCAGGGTCGTCTTGCCCACCCCGAACGGTCCCGCGACGAGGATCTTCACCAACTCGTGGGCGGTGTCCGGCAGATGGATGCCGCTAGGTGTGCTTGAGGGCGCGTAGGCCATCGGCCACTCTCTTCAGCAGGTCGGGGTCGAAGTGTTCGGCGGGCGGGATCGGGGCACGGGCGAGCACCAGACCCAGGTCGAGCAGGCCGGCTGCCAGGACCCGGATAGCGGAGACCGGCAGTTCCAGCAGGACCGCCGCCTCCACCACCGTCAGCGAACCGCCGAACAGGGCGTCCAACAGGGCGAGTTGAGCGGCGGGCAGCTCGGCGGGAGCGGGTTCGCCGCTGCCGCTGAGCACCGTCAGCCGCTCCAGATGCGGGCGGCTGGGCCGGGCGACACCGCCGGTCGACAGATACGCGGGAACCAGAGGACGGCCGCCGCGGCGGCCCGTCATGCCGACGCGCCGCCGTCAACTCCCCGCGCAGCGGCGGCCATCGCCTTCTCGCCCAGCCGCGCCACCTGCGAGTGCACCCGGTGCGCCAGCAGATCCAGCCGCACCTCGGTGTCGCCGTAGGCCGCCACACACGTCCCGTGATCCGTGGGGACGATGAGCACGTACCCGAGGTCCGACTCGATCACCACCTGCCGGATCTCGGCCCGGTCCCGGTCGGCGAAGGCCGCCGCGGCGGCGCGGCACGCGCCCTGCACCGTGCTGGTGATCGCGGCCACCCGCTCGCCCGAGGGCTGCGACAGCGTGTCGGTGTATCCCCGCACCAGCCCGTCCCGGGTCAGCAGCACCGCCGCCACCACATGCGGCACCTCCAGGATCGGATCCAGCACCCAGGCTGTGTCGCCCCCATCGCGGCTGGTCATCTAGCCGCTCCCCCTTCGTAGTCGGTCGCGTGTCTGTCGTGTGCTACGGATTCATCGGCGGCGGAGGTTCCGGCGCCGTCGCTCGCGGCACGCGCGGCGGCGGTACCGGACTGCAGCGCGCCGAGTGCCGCGGCGGCCTGCTCCGGGCCGCGCTGCGGCGGGTGCGACGCGGACGTGGCCTGTGCCGTCGGCGCGCCGACCGGGGTACGGCGACGCCGACGCGGCAGGCCTCCGTTGTCGGGCACGGTCCGATGCCCGGACGCTTCCGGCACGGCCGGCTCGTCGCGCTTGGAACCGTAGGCGTGCGTGGGTGCCGGCGTGCGGGCCGGTTCCGGGGTCCGGCGGGTCGAGCGCGGGGCACCGGCGGCGGGCGGCCGCTGCTCGGGGTCGATACGGCTGAGGAGGTGGCTGTCGACGCGCAGGACCGCGCGGACGCCGCCGTACGGGGAGGGCGAGGAGACGTCGACGCCCAGGTCGAACTGGCGGGTCAGCCGGCCGATCGCGGCGAACCCCATGCGGGGCGGGTCGCCCAGGTCGGTGAGGAGGATCGGGTCGGAACCGGCCACCATCCGCCGGGCGTGGTCGCGTTCGTCCTGGGTCATGCCGAGCCCGGCGTCGTCGACGGTCACGCAGACGCCGTGGTGGACGTGCTCCAGGTTGACCACGACGTCGGTGTCCGGGGCGGAGTGCCGCAGCGCGTTGTCGAGGAGTTCGGCGACGATGACGGCGACCGGTTCGACGGCGTGCGAGACGAGCGCGGTACCGGCTTCGAGGTGGTTGTTCACCCGGACCCGGTGGTATCCGGCGAGCCGGGCCTGGCCGCCGGTCACCGCCTCGACGAGGTGCGACTCCTCGCGGGCGAGCCCGACCCAGGCCCCGCAGACCACGGCGGCGACCTGCGCGCGGCGCAGCGACTGCTCGTTCTCGTGGTCGAGCATGAACAGGGTTTGCGCCAACTCGGGCTCGTCGTACCGCTGTTGGAGCGAACGCAGCGCGTCCTGCAAGCGGTACAGCGCGGCCTGGATCTCCCGGGTGGCCCCGCGCATCCCCGCCTGCGCGGCGGCGTCGACGCGGGTGCGCTGCGCGCCGAGTTCCGAACGGACGGCGCTCAGTACGCTTTCGAGGGCGATCCCGATGGGCGAACCGATGAACTGCGGCTGCGCGGGCCCCGGTACGGCGGCCCGCGGATGGGTGAGCTGCCGGGCGGCGGCCGGTACCCGCAGGCCCGCGAGATGCTCGACCTCGGCCACCAACTCCGCCTGGACACCGTCCAGTCGGTCCCGCAGCGCGGTGATCTCCGCGTACTGCAGGGCGCGTTGACGCCTGGAGCGCAGCAGCCCGGTACCGAGCAGTGCCAGCGCGGACAGTGTGCCGGCGGCGAGAGCACCGGCCACCAGGTCCGGTAATTCGATCATCGAATCGAGTCCAAGCGACGACGGGCAGGGCTGGGTCCGGGCTCCGGAGGCGGGGCGCCCGCAGCACAGTACACACCGTCATCGACCGCTCTCGCACGGTGTAACAGGAGTTCGCTCCGAAACTGACCGGCCTCTGTTCGCTTCTGCGCCAACTGTCGGAAATGGCGTGTGGGGAAAGCGAGTTGAGAGGCCGGCCGTCGTGCGTCAGCCGTTCGGAAGGATCACCGCGCGGCCGTTGATCGTCCCGGCGTGCAGCCGCTCGTAGGCGAGCGGGGCCTCGTCGAGCGTGAACGTCTCGGTGTGCACCGACACCGCGCCGGACCGGGCCAGCGACAGGACCTCGGCGAGTTCGGCACGGCTGCCCCAGTAAGGGGCGTGGACCGACACCTCGAAGGGCAGCTGCCCGAAGCCCACGGGCAGGGAGCCGCCGCCGATGCCGACGATCGCCACCTCGCCCTCGACGGCCGCGACCGCGCCCGCCGTCCGGACGGTGGGGTCCGCGCCGACGAAGTCGAAGACGGCCTCGGCACCGGTCCCGCCGGTCAGGTCGCGGACCGTCTGCGCCGCCTGAGCGTCGGACAACACCGTCTCGTGGGCGCCGACCTGGCGCGCCAGCCGCAGCTTGTCCTCGCTCACGTCCAGCGCGATCACCCGTGCCGACGTCAGCGCGCGCAGCAGCTGGATGGCCACATGGCCGAGCCCGCCCGTGCCGATGACGACGGCCGTCGAACCCGGCACCAGCTTCGGCAGCGCCCGCTTGATCGCGTGGTACGGGGTCAGCCCCGCGTCCGTCAGCGGGACCGCGGCGACCGGGTCGAGACCGTCGAGCGGAATCAGGTGCCGGGGGTCGTCCACGAGGAGGTACTCGGCCATCGCGCCCGGTGCCCCGAGCCCCGGCGGGTGGATGCCCGATTCGGCTGCCCGCAGGCAGTAGTTCTCCTTGCCCTCGGCGCACTTGACGCAGGTGCCGCAGCCCCAAGGGCCGTACACCGCGACGGAGTCGCCCTCCCGGACGCCGGTGACCCCGGCGCCGAGCGCGGCCACCGTGCCGACGCCCTCGTGGCCGAGGGTGAGCGGAAGGTCGTAGGGGAATCCCTCCGCGGGCCAGCTCATCACGGCGATGTCGGAGTGGCAGACGCCGGCGGCGGTGACCTTCAACAGGACCTGGCCGGGGCCGGGTTCGGGGTCGGGGACGGTGACCACTTCGGGGGCGGCGCCGATCGTGCGGTACTGAAGTGCCTTCATGGTCGGATTCCTTCCCGGGCTCAGACGGCGGTGTAGGCGCCGTCGACGAGGTGGTAGCTGCCGTGGACGAAGGAGGCGCGGTCGGAGAGCAGGAAGACGATCAGCTCGGCGACCTCCTCGGAGCGGCCGAGGCGGCCCGCCGGGTGGAGGGCGACGAGGCCGTCGTAGGCAGTGCTGTCCATGCCCCGCAGCAGCGGGGTGTCGATGAAGCCGGGGCCGACCGCGTTGATGCGGATGTTCTTCGACGCGTACTCGGCGGCGGCGGTCTTCGTGAGGCCGACCACGCCGTGCTTGGCGGCGACGTACGCGGGGGAGCCCGCGAAGCCCGTCGAGCCGAGGATGGAGGCGACGTTGACGATCGCGCCCCGGCCCGCGGCCTCGATGACCGGGAGTTCGTGGCGCAGCGAGTAGAAGACGCCGTCCAGGTTGGTGCGGATGACGCGGTCGTAGGCCTCGATGTCGTAGGCGCCGGTCGGGGCGCTCGGGCCGCCGATCCCGGCGTTGTTCACGGCCAGGTCGAGGCCGCCGAAGGTGTCGACGGTGAAGCGCACGGCCGCCTCGACGGACTCCGGGCTCGTCACGTCTAGGGCGACGGCGGCTGCCTTGACGCCCTCCGCGTTCAGCTCGGCGGCGGCCGTCTCGGCGCCCTCGACGTTGAAGTCGGCGATGACGACGTTCGCGCCGCCCGCGCCCAGGCGGCGGGCGGTGGCGAGACCGATGCCGGAGGCGGCGCCGGTGACGAGGGCGGTCCGGCCGGCGAACTCGGTGGCGTAGTCGGGGGCGGTGGCGGGGGTGGTGCTCATGATGTGCTCACTCTTCGGTAGTGCTGCGGGACGCCGCGTCCGCGGCCTCCCCGATCAGGGCGTCGTAGGCCCGCTCCACCAGGGCGGCGAGGTCTGCGGCTCCCGAGTCGTGCTCGTCCGTGCGGCGCGCCCAGATGCGCAGGGCGGCCGTCAGGACTCCGGCGGCGGCGTCGACCACGACGGCCGGGCGGACATCCCGCACGTCGTCGGTGCCGAGCCGGTCGGCGAGGATGCGGATCGACTCCTCCTGGGCGTCGACCCGGATGCGTTCGTAGGCGGCGAACAGGGCGGGCTCCCGGTCCACCAGGGCCAGCAGCCGCCGCATCCGCGGGCGCAGGTGCCAGGCCGGGTCCTCCCGGTCGGCGAGCCAGTCGCGCACCGCCCTGCGATAGGCCAGCAGCGGCGGTTCGGCGGCCGGGCGGGTCCGCAGCAGGGCGTTGATGCGGTCGCCGTCGCCCCGGACGAAGTCGAGCGCCGCGTCCTCCTTGCCGGTGAAGTGCCGGCTGAAGGTGCGCCGCGTGACGTCCGCGCGCTCCGCGATCGCCTCGACCGTGGTCGCCGCCAGGCCGTGCTCCAGGATCAGGTCCACCGCGGCCGTCGCCAGCGCGTGCCGCGTCTGCCGCGCCTTGCGCTGCCGCCGGTCCACCGAGGCGGTGCCGACGGGATCCGCGGGGGCGCCGACGTGTCCTGCCGGGCCGTCGAGGGTCCTGGCCGGTGCGCCGACGGTCTCGGCGGGGGGCTCCATTGCCTTCATGTCCTCGACCGTACACCCATGATGTCCCCATGGGACATGAGACCCGGTGAGACTTGTGTCCCAGTGGGACATGAGTGCGAATCGATCGTCACCGCAATCGATACAGCGGCCACGTCTTGTTCACTCGCTTCTTTCGGCCTTAGAGTCCGGACGATCCGTCGTCGACGCCACCGAGGTATCCCATGGACCGCACGCGCCTGAAGGACCTGCTCGCCCGGGAGAGCGCCGAGGCCGAGCGGCTCAACCCGCGCTCGAAGGCGGCCTACGCCCGCGCCGAGCATCTCTTCGGGCGGGTGCCGATGACCTGGATGAACAAGACGGCCGGCGCCTTCCCGCGCTACCTCGACACCGCCCGGGGCGCCCGCGTCACCGACATCGATGGCCACGAGTACATCGACTTCAGCCTCGGCGACACCGGAGCGATGGCCGGTCACTCGCCCGCCGTCGTCGCGGAGGCCGTGCACCGCCGGTTCGCCGAACAGGGCGGCGCCACGGCGATGCTGCCCACGGAGGACGCCGAATGGGTCGGCGCCGAGCTGACCCGCCGGTTCGGGCTCGCCCGCTGGAGCTTCGCGCTGACCGCGACGGACGCCAACCGCTGGGCGATCCGGCTCGCCCGTGCCGTCACCGGCCGCCCCAAGATCCTGGTGAACAGCTACAGCTACCACGGCAGCGTCGACGAGTCGCTCATCGTCGTCGGACCGGACGGCCACGGCACCGCCCGACCCGGCAACGTCGGCGCCCCCTGCGACGTCACGCTCACCAGCCGCGTCGCCGAGTTCAACGATCCGGCCCAGCTGGAAAGGGAGTTGGCGCACGGAGATGTCGCCGCCGTCCTCATGGAACCCGCGCTCACCAACATCGGCATCGTGCTGCCCGAGCCTGGCTACCTGGCCGCCGTACGCGAACTGACCCGGAAACACGGCACGTTGCTCATCAACGACGAGACCCACACCTTCTCGGCGGGCCCCGGCGGCTGCACCGCGGCCTGGGGCCTCGAACCCGATCTGCTCACCATCGGCAAGGCGATCGGCGGCGGCATCCCGGCCGGAGCCTACGGCCTCTCCGCCGACCTCGCCGACCGGCTGCTCGGCCGTGCCGACCTGGACCTGGTCGACATGGGCGGCGTCGGCGGCACCCTCGCCGGCAACGCGCTGTCCGTCGCCGCGATGCGCGCCACGCTCGAACACGTCCTGACCGAGGGGGCGTTCGCGCACATGGCGAAGCTGTCCGAGCGGTTCGCGGCCGGGGTCCAGGAAGGCATCGACGCCCACGCGCTGCCCTGGACGGTCAGCCGTCTCGGCGCCCGCAGCGAGTACCGCTTCGCCTCCCCGGCCCCGCGCACCGGCACCGAGTCCGAGGCGGCGGGCGACCCGGAGCTGGAGGACTTCCTCCACCTCTACCTCGCCAACCGGGGCGTCCTGCTGACCCCGTTCCACAGCATGGCGCTCATGTGCCCCGACACGACCGAGCGGGACGTCGACACCCACACCCGGGTCTTCGCCGACGCGCTCGCCGAACTGGCCTCCTGACGCCGGGAGTTGGAGACACGCACGTGGACGACATCGACCGCGCCATCCTGCGCGAACTGCAGACCGACGGCCGTATCGCCTACGCCGACCTCGGACCGAAGGTCGGGCTGTCCGCGTCGGCCGCCCGGCAGCGGCTCCAACGCCTGCTGGATTCCAGGGCCGTTCAGGTGGTCGGGGTGACCGATCCGATGGCCATGGGCGGCCAGGCCATGGCCATGCTCGGCATCGAGGTGGACGGCGACCCCCGCGCGGTCGCGGACGAACTCGCCCTGCGCGACGAGGTGGTGTACTCCGTCCTCACCTCCGGCGGCTTCGACCTGTTCGCCGAGGTGGTCACCCCCGGGCCGCGCGACCTGCTGGACTTCGTGAACGACGTGGTGCGGCCCCTCGAAGGGGTCCGCGGCGTCCGGTCGTTCCCCTACTTCGGCATCCACACCCACCGCTTCCTGTGGGACGTGGGCTGACCGACGCGCGAGCGCGGGCCCGAGATGCCGGAGTGATCCCGTGGGCGTCTAATGAGGGTGTCGGAAATGTCCCCTGGCGGAAAAGGCCGAGGTCATGGTGTCCACGGATTCCATAGCAGGGGGCAGCGGGGCCGCGGCCAAGGGCGTGCTGCGACGGCTGGGGGAGTGGTGCGCCCGGCACTTCGTGATCGTCATCGTCGGCTGGCTCGTCGCGCTGGCCGCGCTCCAGATCCTCAACAGGTCCTTCGGCGGCGACTACTCGGACGACTTCTCGCTGTCCGGCGTCCAGTCCCAGCACGGGCTGCAGGTCCTCAAGGAGCACGATCCGGCGGCCGGCGGCTACAGCAGCCAGATCGTCCTGCACGACAAGGACAAGCAGCTCACCTCCCTGACCTCGCAGATGTCCGAGACGGTCGGCGACCTGCAGAAACTCCCGCACGTGCTGTCGGTCCAGAACCCGCTGCCACAGCCCGGCACGCAGCCACCGGCGTCCTCAGGACCGAACGTCGGCCCCCTCTCCTCCGACGCGAGGACCGCGTACATCACCATCCGTTTCGACGTCCAGCCGTCCACCCTCGGCGACGGCTACCTCCACGGCGTCGACACCTCCGTCACACCGCTGCGCGCCGCCGGCGCCCAGGTCGAGTACGGCGGACCGCTCGGCGAACTGGCCCGGCCCGCCGCCAACGACAAGATCAGCGAACTCATCGGCTTCGCCGTGGCCATCGTCGTCCTGCTGATCGGCTTCGGCAGCGTGATCGCCGCCGCGATGCCCCTGGTGACCGCCCTGATCAGCGTGATCGGCGGACTCGCCTGCCTCGGGCTGCTGGCCGCCGCCTTCACCTTCGCGACGGTGTCACCGACCCTCGCGACGATGATCGGCATCGGCGTCGGCATCGACTACGCCCTGTTCCTCATCACCCGGCACCGGCAGAACCTCATGAACGGCAGCGATCCCGTGCGCGCCGCCGGACAGGCCACGGCCACCAGCGGCCGGGCCGTCCTGGTCTCCGGCTGCACCGTGATCATCGCGCTCGCCGGACTGTTCGTGTCCGGAGTGCCCTTCATCGGGAAACTCGGACTCGCCGCCGCCGTCACCGTGGTGTCCGCCGTCATCGGCGCGCTCACCCTCGTGCCCGCCCTGCTCGGACTCGTCGGCAGACGGATCGACCGCTACCGGGTGCGCCGCCCGGTCGCCGAGACCGACGCCGAACCGGGCACCGAACCCACCGGCACCTGGCACCGGTACGCACAGCGCGTGGAACACCGGCCGTGGACCTTCCTCGCGGCGGGCATCGCGACCGTCGTCGTCCTCGCCATCCCGGTGTTCTCGATCCAGCTCGGCCACATCGGCGACGGCGCCGACCCCACCTCGTTCACGGACCGGCGTGCCTACGACCTGATGACCGACGCCTTCGGCCCCGGCTCCAACGGCCCGCTCACCGTCGTCATCGACCAGACGGGCGTCCCGGCCGCCCAGCGCTCGGACCTGTCGAGCCAGGCGCAGAAGACCCTCGACGGGGTCCAGGGCGCCGCCAAGGTCACCCCGCTGACGACCACCAAGGACGGCGACGTCCTCGTCGGCACTGTCTACTCGAAGCAGTCCCCGCAGAGCGCCGACACCACCGACCTCACCAACCGCCTGGTCCACGACACCCTGCCCGACGCGGTCTCCGGCACCTCCGCAAAGGGCTACGTCACCGGAACCACCGCGGCCCAGGTCGACTTCCGCGACATCGTGTCGAGCCGACTGCCGCTGATCATCGGCGTGGTGGTCGCGCTGGCCTTCCTGATCATCCTCGCCGTCTTCCGCGGCCTCCTCGTCGCCCTCAAGGCCGCCGTCCTCAACGTGCTCTCCATCGCCGCCTCCTACGGCGTCGTCGTCGCCGTCTTCCAGTGGGGCTGGGGCGGCCCCGCGCTGGGCGTCTCCGGCAAGGTCCCCATCGAGAGCTACGTCCCCATGATGATGTTCGCGATCATCTTCGGCCTGAGCATGGACTACGAGATCTTCCTGCTCTCCCGCGTCCACGAGGCCTGGCTGCGCACCGGCGACGCCAAGGCCTCGGTCGCCCACGCCCTGGAGATCACCGCGCGCGTCATCACCTGCGCCGCCCTGATCATGGTGAGCGTCTTCGCGGCCTTCGTCGTCAGCGACAACATCGTGGTCAAGATGCTCGGCCTCGGCCTGGCCGTCAGCGTCCTCATCGACGCGACCGTCGTACGGCTGCTCATGGTCCCGGCGGTGATGACCCTGCTCGGGCGGCACGCCTGGTGGACACCGCGGTTCCTGGACCGGATCCTGCCGCACATCGACGCCGAGGGAGACCACGAGCCGCAGTCGTGAGCCTCAGCCTCAACTCGCCTGCTGTGCCGGGGGCTGCGCCAGGGGAGTGAGCACGAGCATCGTCACATCGTCCCGGATCTCCGGAGCGTGCCCCAGCAGGTCCGCCCACACCCGCTCGGCCATCGACGCCGGGTCCCCGTCGGCGAGGCGGGCCAGCCGGTCGACGAACGGATAGAAGGACCCGTCTGTGTCCCGTGCCTCCCACACCCCGTCGGAGGCGAGGAACAGCCGGTCCCCGGGCCGGAGCCGAAGGGTCGCACCGCTCGGCGGACCGACGTCCGACAGCCCCAGCCCGAGCGGCGTCCACGCCTCGACGTCGATCTCCGTGACCCGGCCGTCGCGCAGCAGCACCGGCGAAGGGTGCCCGCAGGCCACCATCCGCACCGCCCCCGCGTCCGCGGAGAACTCCAGCAGCACCGCCGTGGCGAACAGCTCCGCGTGCTCCGACCGCGCCGAGTCCACCACGAGCCTCCGGTCCAGCCGCGCGGCCACCGCCTCCAGTTCCGGCAGGTCGAGCACCGCCTCCCGGAACGCTCCCAGCAGCGACGCGACCGTCGAGACCGCCGACAGCCCGTGCCCCTGCACATCACCCATGACCGCCCGCACGCCGTACGGCCCGGCCCGCACGTCGAAGAAGTCCCCGCCGACCAGCGTCCCGCGCTGCGCCGCCCGGTACAGCCCCACGCACCCCACCGGCCCCACCCGCTCCGGCAAGGGCGGCACGACGGCCCGCTGGGCGGCCTCGGCGACCGTGCGCTCCAGATCCAGCTGGGCGTCACGGCGGCTGCGGACGAAGGACACGAACACGCTCAGCACCGCGACGAACAGCACCGTCAGCAGATCGGTCTGACCGGGATCGTTCAGATGGAACGCCGGCACGGTCAGCAGCCCGATCGAGGCGGCGCCCAGCAGCGCGGTCGCGAGCGGCCCGTACGACAGCCCGGCCAGCGGCGGGATCGCCCCCAGCAGGAAGCCGATGTCGAGCGCGTGCGGGCTGACCAGCGTCGCCACGCACGTCCCCGCCGCCAGCGCCCAGGGCAGCACCCGCACCCACACGGGCGGCGGCGCGCCCCGGAGCCACCCCCGCCGGACCGGCTCCCGGTCCCGGCCGAACCACGGAACGCGCACCTTTCCCACACCACCACGCTCCTACGGCGGGCCCGGCGCCGCACGCCGAGCGGCTAGAACGGCGTGAGGGTGAGCCGTATCCCGGTGGGTGCCGTGTCCTGGACGTAGCTCGCGAAGTCCGCCACGTCGTCGAAGGCGAAGCCGTACGCCCTGCCGTCGGCGGTGGCCGCGTGGACCGCCTTCGCGTAGTGGTTCGTGAGGTCGGTGGCGTAGAAGCCCGACGCGTCGGTGGTCGGCTGGGCCGGGTTCGACAGCAGCGTGGAGCGGTTGAAACCGGCGCCGAGGACGGCCGCGACCGGGCCCGTGGTGCCGTCGTTCGGGGCGGCCAGGGCACCGTCGCAGAACAGCACGTCCCGGGTCGACGGCTTGGCGAACGAGACCGAGGCCGGTCCGGTGAACGTGAACCGGTCGGCGCGCACCCGCCCGGTGAAGGCACCCGCGTTCGTGGTGACCGTGAGGTCCTTGCCGGTGTACGTGCTCCACACCTCGTCGATGTACGGCGTGAAGTAGTCCGCGGCGAACAGGCCCGCGTCCAGCCCGTGCCCCGGCGCGATGACCCGCGTGTCGTCCACGACGAGCGGGGCGAACGCCTCGACCTTCCGGACGGCGTCGAACACGGACGCCCGGCCGCCGGAGCGCAGGGTGCCCGTCGTCTGGTCCTGCGCGCCGGTCAGCCGGATGCTCATCGGCACGCTGAACATGTCGACCATCGTGGTGTTGCAGAACATGCCGGACGCGTTGTGCGTGAACTCCGCGCAGTCGTGCAGCACCCCGTAGTTGGGGTCGGAGGCGACCCAGCCGGCCGGGTACTGGAGCGCCGGATTGCCGTCGCCGTCCGCCACGGCCTTGAACTTGAGCTTCGCGCCCAGCGAGACGTAGATGCGGCCCGACAGGTACGGGAGCGACAGCGTCGTCTCCGCACCGGAGCCGAGGCTGATCGCGTAGTCGGTGAAACCGTCGGCGCCGTTGTCCGAGAGCGCGATCGGCGCGATCGTCCCGTCGGGGGTGACCCGCACCTGCTTGCCGTCGACGTTGCCCACGACGTAGACGTGCACGTTGGCGTTGTCGAACGAGCCGCTGTTGTTGACCAGCGTCAGCGGGAGGGCGCCCGCCTGCGCGGCCGTGGCCTGCGTGGACTTGGTGTCCGCGAGGGCGTAGGGGGCGAGTGCGGCGACGGCGGGAGCGGCCACCGCCGCGCCGCCGAGGGCGAAGAGGAGCTTGCGGCGGCCGAGCGGGCGGTGGTGACGGGCAGTCATGTGGGGGGACCTCCGGGCGAGTCGGGCTGTTCGGAGCGGACGATGCCGACGCTGAGAGCGCTCTCACAGCGTGCGTCGGCACCGCCGCCGGGGCCCGATGTTACGCATGAGCACTCCTGTGGCCAACGGTTCCACCGGAACCCGCCACCGCGCTGACCTGCGAAGACATGACGAGAGGTGAGGCTTAACCCCCGCTTAAGGATCACTTAAGTGCGCGGCGGACCGTTCACCCGCGTGGTGAAGCGTTCACGCGTGCTTCATCACGCGTACCCGAGGGCCTCTTCCGTCCCGCCGCGCGACCTCCTAGCCTCGCGACGCCCCCTGTCCTTCCCCGCCCCACGTCCCTCTCCATCTCCCTCTTCATCCCCATGTCCCCTCCCCGAAAGGCCACTTGACGCATGCGTCACCAACTCCTCGGTACGGCACGGCGGTTCGGCTTCAGAGCCGCGGCCGTGGCGGTCACGACCGCACTCGCCGCGTCCGCGCCGCTCCCCGCCGTCGCGGCGAACTCCCCGTCCGCCAGGCCGTCCTCACTCGTCGACCCGCTGATCGGCTCCAGCAACGGCGGCAACACCTTTCCCGGCGCCACCCTCCCGTACGGCATGATCGCCTGGTCCCCGACCAGCACCACCGGCGACCAGACCAGCACGGGCGCCGCCAACGGATACGAGTACGGCGCCACCCGCATCCGCGGCCTCAGCCTCACCCATGTCAACGGCGCCGGCTGCAACCCGGGCGCGGCGGGCGACGTACCGATCATGCCGTTCGTCGGCGACGTCACCTCGTCCCCGTCGGCCGACACCAAGGACGCCGTGTACGCGTCCGACTTCTCGCACGCGGACGAGAAGGCCACCCCCGGCCGCTACACACTCGGCCTCGCCTCCGGAGCCACCGCCGACCTGGCTGTCGGCAAGCGCTCCGGGGTGGCCGACTTCACGTTCCCCGCCGACCGTCCCGCGAACCTGCTCTTCCGCGTCTCCAACTCCCTCAACGGCAGCCAGGACGCACACGTCGACATCGACACCGCCCATCACAAGGTGACCGGCTGGGTGTACACGGGAGCCTTCTGCGGGCGCCGCGCCAACGGCGGTGTCAACAACCGCAAGAGCTACTACAAGCTCTACTTCAGCGCCTCCTTCGACCGCGCCTTCTCCACCGTCGGCACCTGGCACGACAGCACCGTGTCCCCCGGCTCGACGACCGCCTCCGGAGGCGAGGGATACGCCACCGGCGCCGACCGCGCGGGCCGCGGATCGGGCGGCTGGGTCGGCTTCGACACGGCGTCTGACAACGATGTCCACATGCGGATCGGCATCTCCTACGTCAGCCTCCGCGGAGCCGAGTCCAACCTGCGCCAGGAGATCGCCCCGCACGCACGCGTGGCCGACGTCGCCGAAGCGGGCGCCCGCGCGTGGGACCGCGAACTGAACACCGTGCGCGTCGACGGAGGCACCCCCGCACGCCGCCAGACGTTCGACACGGCGCTCTACCACGCCCTCATGCAGCCCAACCTGATCAGCGACGAGGACGGCCGCTACTGGGGCATGGACCAGGCCGTGCACCGGCTGGCGCGCGGACAGCGGGCGCAGTACAGCAACTTCTCCGGCTGGGACCAGTACCGCGCCCAGATACAGCTCCTCGCCCTCCTGAAGCCCACCGTCGCCGGTGACTTCGCCCAGTCGCTCTACAACTTCTCGAAGCAGAACGGCGGCATCTGGGACCGCTGGGTGCACATCAGCGGCGCCACCCACGTCATGACGGGCGACCCGTCCGCCGCGACCCTGGCCACCTTCTACGCCATGGGCGTCCGCAACTTCGACTACGAGGGCGCCTTCGACTCCCTCGTCCATCAGGCCACCGTGCCGAATCCCGACGAACTGTCGGACGCCGGATGCCCCGGTCAGTGCGTGGGCCAACGCCCCAACCTCGCCCAGTACATGACCTCCCACTACGCCGCCCAGGACGCCTGCCACTGCTGGGGCGGTGCCGCCGAGACCCTGGAGGACGCGGTCGCCGACTCCGCGCTCGGCCAGTGGGCGAAGCTGCTGGGCCGTACCGCCGAGGCGAAGACCTTCACCGAGCGCGGCACCTACTGGCGCAACGTCTTCAACCCCGCCACCGGCTACGTCCAGGCCCGCAACCTCGACGGTTCCTGGGTGGGCCCGTTCAACCCGGCGTCCGACCTGGGCTTCGCCCAGGGCTCTGCCGCCGCGTACGTCTGGATGATCCCGCAGGACGTCCAGGGACTGGCCGAGGCGATGGGCGGACGTGAGACGGCCGCCACCCGGCTCGACGGCTTCTTCCACACCGCCGACGGCGCCTGGTCGGTCCGCGGCGGCGACGCCCTGCGCTACGACCCCACCAACGAACCCGACATCCACGCCCCCTGGCTCTACACCTCACTCGGCCTGCCCTGGAAGACCCAGGCGACCGTCCGCCAGATCCTCGACACCGCCTACGGCACCGGACCCAAGGGCCTGCCCGGCAACGACGACCTCGGCACCATGTCCGCCTGGTACGTCCTCTCCGCCATCGGCATCTATCCGCGCACCCCGGGCAGCGCCGACCTGCTGCTCGGCGCACCGCTGTTCCCGAAGACGGTCCTCGACCGGCCCGGACGCACCGACATCGTCGTCACCGCGCCCGACGCCGACGAGACCCACCAGTACGTCGACGCCGTACGCCTCGACGGACACACCCTCACGCGCGCGTGGACCGGCGCCGGACTCACCCTCAAGGGCGGCCGGCTGGACGTCCGCCTCGCCACCGAGCCCAACACGAGCTGGGGCACCGACCCGGGACAGCTCCCGAAGTGACGCGCACCGGCCCGGCGGACCCGCGCTCCGCCGGGCCGGACCCGTAAAAGCGGTGGACGACCGGGAGAACGATCACCTACGGTGTGCGTGCACGCCCCGAGACCAGCGGAAGGAGGCGAGTGCGATGAAGTGCACAACACCCCAGCGCTCCCTCCCCGTTCACCCGGTGTGCCCTACGTGACCTGACCGGGAGCGCTCCACGCGGTACCCCTCCCGGAGGACACCCCATGACCGATCTGGTCATCCGCGCGCTCGACGACAGCGACGCGCATTTCTTCGACACCCTTCCCGACCCGCTCGACACCCGGACCGCGCACCGGCTCACCACCTGGCGGCCCGAATGGCAGCGGCTGGCCCTGCGCGACGGCAGGGTCGTCGCACGCGCCGCCTGGTGGGGCGGCCCCGACGACACCGAACCCCTCACCCTCGCCGCCTTCGACCTCATCGAGGGCGAGGAGGAAGCGGCGGCCGAACTCCTGCGCGGCGCACCCTGGCGCGTCGGCGCCGAGCTGAACCTCCCCACCGGCTGGCGCGACAACCCCGAGCTCCGCAGCGCGGCCGAGGCACGCTTCACCGCCCTGCGCGCCGTCGGCTACGAACTCCTCGTGGAGCGGTTCCTCTACCGATGGACCCCGGAGTGCGGCCTTCCGGAGCGACCAGGACGCCTCGTCTTCGCCCCCGAACCCGACGACAACGTCTTCTTCGACGCGCTGCGCCGCATCCACTCCGTCACCCTCGACGCCCACGCCCAACAGGCCATCCGGGAAGGGGGAACCGACCGGGCCGCGCAGGAGGAGATCGACTTCTTCCGGTGGTGCCCGTCCCCGCGTGAGTGGTGGCAGGTCGCCCGCACCCCGGAGGGAGACCTCGCGGGCATCCACATCCCGGCCCACAACCCGGCGGGCCCCTGCATCGGCTTCATCGGAGTCGTGCCGGAACAGCGCGGTCACGGCTACGCCCTCGATCTGCTGGCCGAGTGCACGCACTACCTCGCCGAGCACGGCGCCGAGTTCATCTCCGCCGCCACGGACCAGGGCAACTTCCCGATGGCCGCGCACTTCGCGAAGGCGGGCTTCCCGGTCGTACGGGAGCGCCTGAACTTCCATGTCGTCGCGTAGGCGCGTCGGACGGTAGACGCGCACACCAGTCGGCCCGGCCCGTCCCGTGGGCCGGGCCGACTGTCAGTGCCGGGTGCCATGCTGGCGGCAGGTCGATCTACGGCCGGTCGGTCCACGGTGGGACGGAGGCGCGATGGGGTTCGTGGGCGAGGTCTGGCAGGTGCGCACGGGCGAGGAATCGGTCGGGGAGATCCTGATCGACGACGCCGACTTCCCCTGGCTGTCCGGCAAGTTCACCGCCGGTCCCGCCTTCGAGGCCGTACGGGATTTGTTCGCGCGCGAACTCGCCCTGGCGCAGGGGGACGCCGACTGGCAGCGGTGGGAGGAGGCCTACGACGAGATCAGCCGCCGGGTGACGCTGACCTCGCCGGACGGGCCCGTGCCCGAGTTCCTGCTGCACATCGAGGGGGAGCGGGCGTGGTTCCGGTGGAGCGACGAGCCGTTCGACGAGGACGAGGAGCCACCCGGTGGCGACTGACCAGCGCTCAGGCGGTCCCGCCGTCCACCATCGCCTCGGCCTCCGACAGGATCTCGGTGACCCGCTGCGCGAAGGTCACGTCGCACGGGTGCGGCCGGCCCGTGCGGGCGGACTCGCCCAGCGCGTCGGCGGCCCGTCCGAAGGCGGAGACCGCGTCGTCCGAGCCGTCCGGGATGCTGGTCACCCCGGCCTCACCGCGCAGTTCGACCGTGGCTCCGGCCGCGGCCGTCGGCGCGGTGAGGCTCAGTGTCAGGGTGCTGGAGGCGCCGCCCTCGTGGTCGAGGACCAACAGCGTCGTGTCGCCCGGGCCACGGACGGCGGCGGCCACCCGGCGGACGTCACCGAGCACCGGCAGCAGCACCGAGAGGGCGTGCGGGCCGACGTCCCACAGAGCGCCCTTCTCCCGCCGCCAGGGCGAGTTCATGAACGGGCTGTCGCTGGTGAACACCGAGCCGAGCCATTCCGCCCGCGCCGTGAACCAGCCCCCGGCGGCGGCCTGTTCGGTCACCCACGCCTCGCACGCCGGCTCGAAGCGGGTGGTGAAGAACACGACCGACGCGACCCCGGCCTCCCGCACCGCGTCCACCACGGCCCGCCCCTGCTCCACGGTCGGGGCGAGCGGCTTGTCCAGCAGCAGATGCCGCCCCGCCCGCGCGGCCCGCACCGCCAACTCGGCCTGCACGGAAGGGGGCAGCGCGATGGCGACGGCGTCCACGTCCGCGATCAGCGCGTCGACGTCGTCGTAGGCAGGTACGCCGTGGCGGTCGGCCAGTTCCTTGGCGGCGTCGGCGCGGCGGCCCCACACACCCGCGAAGTCCCACGTGCCGTGTCCGCCGAGGGCGGGGGCGTGGGCCATCTGCGCCCAAGGGCCGGTGCCGAGCAGTCCGATGCGCATGTCGCTGCCTTTCCACGATCAAGCCTGGTGACGCGACCGGAGCTGATCGGTCCGGTCGCTGGTGAGCGTGCCACACGACCGGGGCAGGTGCGCAAGCCCTTCCGGCCGCTTGCCGATGGCAGGGGTCCTGCTCAGCCGGGTCTGGTGGACAGGGGCCGCTGTCGCGAGCGAGCCCCGGCCGGACTCAGCCGGCCCCCAGCGCGAAGGGACCCCCCTCCCCGAACACCAGCCGTCCGAAGTTCTCCCCGATGCGCCGATGTCCCGCCGGATCGGGATGGACCCCGTCGGGCAGCGGGAGTTCGGCGAAGTCCGTCTCGCCGTAGAGTTCGCGGCCGTCGAGGTAGTGGAGGTGCGGGTCCTCGGTCGCCCGCTGTTCGACGACCTGGGCGAGCGCGTCACGGATCATGGTGAGAGTCAGGCGCCCGGTGGCGCGCTCGGCCGGATCGCCCGTCGCCCTGAACCGCACGGTGCCGCCGTCGAGTTCGGGCATCAGGGGCCCGGGAGTGTCCTCCTGGACGGGGCACAGGATGGGGGAGACGACCAGCAGCGGTGTCGTCGGATGCCCCTCACGGATGGTGTCGAGGAAACCGTGGACCGCGGGGGAGAAGGCACGCAGGCGCATCACGTCGGCGTTCACGATGTTGATGCCGATCTTGACGCTGATGAGGTCCGCGGGAGCGTCCCGCATCGCGCGGGCGGTGAACGGATCGAGCAGGGCGTTGCCGCTGAACCCCAGGTTGACCAGCTCCACTTCGCCCTGCGCGGCTGCCAGCGCCGGCCAGATTCCGCTCGGATGCGCGGCGTTGGAACCGTGACTGATGGAACTCCCGTGGTGCAGCCACACCTTGCGCCCGCGGTCCGGCGCCTTCTCGACCGGGGCGTCCGTGCGCAGGGCGATCAGCTCGGTCACCTCCGTGTGCGGGAGCCAGATCTCGATGGTCTTGTCGCCCGCCGGCAGCTCGGCGAACCGGGCGGTGCCCGGCCGCCCCTCGGTCAGTTCGGAGGCCTGGGTGATCATGTCGGTGACCGTGCGCACATTGCCGCCGATCACCGTGGTCTGGGCGGTGAGCCGACCGTCGACCAGCAGGTCGTACACGCCGTCCGGCACGGCGGGGAAACCCCGGTAGACGCGCTTGGTGGGCAGTGTGTCCAGCTCGACGGTCCTGGCCCGGGTGCGGAAGACCAGCCGTACCCCGGAGGGCTGTGCCTCGGCGACGACCAACTGGTCGTCGGGGAACTGGTGGCGGGCCCGGGCGGGCAGCCGGTGCGGCAGCAGGCCGCGCGCGGTCGTCTCCATCTCCAGGAAGCCGCGCAGCATGTCGGTGGTGACGGGCGTGGTGATCATGTCCTGCTCTGTGGTCATCGCCTCAACCTGTTGATCGGGAGGTCCGGAGTACGGCCGGGTCGGGTACCGGATCGCGCTCGGATCCGGAACCGAGGTGGGTGGGTCCAGGACTACGTCAGTTCGGGGGCACGGCCCGGTTGCGCAGCAGCGCGTCGAGCGAGTCCACGATCCAGGTCCAGGACTCCCGCGCGTCGGGCGCGCTGTGGTCGAAGCCCCCGGCCAGCTCCAGGCTGACGTAGCCGTGGAAGACGCCGCCCAGCATCCGGACCGCATGGGTCTGGTCGGGTTCCGCCAGGTCGTAGCCGCGCAGGATCGCCCGCGTCATCTGCGAGTGCCGTACCCCGGCGCTGGCGGCCGCGGTCTCGGGGTCGAGCCGGAGCCGGGCGGCGTCGTACCGGCCGGGGTGTTCGCGGGCGTAGTCGCGGTAGGCGTCCGCGAAGGCGGCCAGGGCGTCCTTGCCCGCCCGTCCGGCCACGGCGTCGGAGACCCGGTCGGCGAGTTCCTCCAGCGCGAGCAGGGCGATGCGGGTCTTGAGGTCGTGGGAGTTCTTCACATGCGAGTACAGGCTCGCGACCTTGACGTCGAAACGCCGGGCGAGCGCCGACACGGTCACGTGCTCGAAGCCCACCTCGTCCGCCAGCTCCGCCCCGGCGACGGTCAGCCGCTCCGCTGTCAGTCCTGCTCTGGCCATGACCTTCCTCTCCCTCGGCGAAACCTATTATGCATTTGCCTAAAGGTTTTAGGCAAACTAGCCTCGGCATTATGAAACCCCTGACCGAGCGCGAGATCCGCGCCGCCTTCGTGAACTGCACCAAGGGCGAGGCCAAGCGCCTGGCCGTCCCCCGTGACCTGGCCGAACGGCCCTGGGACGACCTGGACTTCCTCGGCTGGCGGGACCCTCAGGCCCCGGACCGGGCCTACCTCGTCATCGAGCTGGACGGCCGTCCGACGGCGCTCGCCCTGCGCAGCCCGGGCTCCACCTCCTGGCAGACGCGGCGCAGCATGTGCTCGATGTGCATGACCACCCACACCGGAGGCGTCTCCCTCATGACCGCCCCGAAGGCGGGCAAGGCCGGGCAGCAGGGCAACTCCGTGGGCGCCTACATCTGCGACGACCTCGCCTGCTCGCTCTACGTCCGGGGCAAGAAGGACGCGGGCGTCGGCGCCCGGATGCCCGAATCGCTCACCCTGGACGAGAAGATCCGGCGAACCGTCACCAACCTCACGGCGTTCATCGCCAAGGTCGCCCCGCGCTGAAGAACCCCGGTGAGGCGCCCCCGCCGGCCAACCCCGCCAACCGCACCCCCGCCAACCGAATCCCCACCAGCCAACCGGTACCCCCAACCCCCGTCGGCCAGTTCCGACCGAACCGTCCTGATCGAACCGTCCTGATCGAACGGTTCCGATCGAGCGGTCCCGATCGAGCGGTCCCGATTGAGCAGTCCCGCTGCTGGATCCATTCGGTTTCTTCTATTGGACCTGTGGACCCGGGCCCGACACGCTGGGTACCGCGTCCTGCCCGCTGTGCCCGAGACCCGGCCGCGGTGGCGCCGGACGGCACGGTCCCGCGTGACAGCCGGAGGAGGAGCACCCCCATGGACACCCGCCGCATCGGTGACGTCGAGGTCAGTGCGATCGGCCTGGGCGGTATGCCCATGTCGATCGAGGGACGGCCGGACGAGGCCCGCTCCCTCGCGACCATCCACGCCGCGCTCGACGAGGGCGTGACCCTGATCGACACCGCGGACGCCTACCACCTGCACGCCGACGAGGTCGGTCACAACGAGACCCTGATCGCCAAGGCCCTCGCCTCGCACGACCGGGGCGGGGACGTCCTGGTCGCCACCAAGGGCGGCCATCTCCGCCCCGGCGACGGCAGTTGGACCCTGAACGGCGACCCGGCGTACCTGAAGGAGGCCTGCGAGGCGTCCCTGCGCCGGCTCGGCGTGGAGGCCATCGGGCTCTACCAGTTCCACCGTCCCGACCCGAAGGTCCCGTACGCGGACTCGGTGGGCGCGGTGAAGGAGCTGCTCGACGAGGGCAAGATCCGCCTGGCCGGCATCTCGAACGCGAACCCGGAGCAGATCCGGCTGGCGAACGAGATCCTCGACGGCCGCCTGGTCTCCGTGCAGAACCAGTTCTCCCCAGCCTTCCGCTCCAGCGAGCCGGAGTTGGAGCTGTGCGACGAACTCGGCATCGCGTTCCTGCCCTGGAGCCCCCTCGGCGGCATCACCCGCGCCGGTGAACTCGGCTCCGCCTACGCGCCGTTCGCCCGGATCGCCGAGCGGTACGGTGTCAGCCCGCAGCGCGTGTGCCTGGCCTGGATGCTCGCCAAGTCCCCGGTCGTCGTGCCGATCCCGGGTGCCAGCCGCCCCGAGACGATCCGTGACTCGGCCGCCGCGCCCGAACTCGCTCTCTCCGCCGAGGAGATCGCGGAGCTGGACGCCGTCTGAGCATGCCGTGACACCTGAGGTGCCGTGGGGCGGGTCGGCGTAGAAAGCGCTTGCCCGCCACCCGGTGGCAGAGGAAGGATCACGGTCCATGGCGTCATCCACGGAGAAACCGCTCGACCACCGCTACCGCGACGAACACCCGATCCGCACCCTTGCCTACCTCTTCCGGGCCGACCGACGGCGACTGGCCCTGGCCGTCGCCGTGTTCACGGTCAAGCACAGCCCTGTCTGGCTGCTCCCCCTCATCACCGCGTCGATCATCGACACGGTCGTCCAGCACCAGCCGGTCAGCCGCCTCTGGACGAGCACCGGCATCATCCTGTTCATCCTGCTGATCAACTACCCCCTGCACGTGCTCTACGTCCGCCTCCTCTACGGCAGCGTCCGCCGCATGGGCACCGCCCTCCGTTCGGCCCTGTGCACGCGGATGCAGCAGCTGTCCATCGGCTACCACTCCCGGGTCAGCGCCGCCGTCCTCCAGGCCAAGGTCGTCCGGGACGTGGAGACCGTCGAGCAGATGGTCCAGCAGACCGCCGAGACCGGGCTCGGCGCGATCACCGTGCTCACCGGCGGCCTGGTCATCATCGCCTTCCGTACACCGGAGTTCGTGCCCGTCTTCATCGTGGTCGTACCGGTCGCCGCGCTCCTCGTCTCCCGGCTGCGGGCCCGCCTCCGCACCCACAACGAACACTTCCGGCACGAGGTGGAGACCCTGTCCTCGCGCGTGACGGAGATGACCCGCCTCATCCCGGTCACCCGCGCCCACGGACTGGAGGGCAAGGCCCTGCGCCGCATGGACGGCACCCTGAGCCGCCTCCTCACCTCGGGGATGCGCCTCGACCTGCTCAACGGCCGCTTCGGCTCCCTGGCCTGGGTCGTCCTGAACGTGGTCGGCGTCCTCGTCCTCGCCGGCGCGGCCCTCGTGTCGTACTACGGCGTCTGGGGCGTCACGGCGGGCGACGTCGTCATGCTGAGCGCCTTCCTGACCACGCTCACCAACTCCACCACGACCCTCACGAGCCTGGCCCCGGTCATCACCAAGGGCCTGGAATCGGTCCGTTCGGTCGGCGAGGTCCTCCAGGCACCCGAGTTGGAGGACAACGAGGGCAGGACCGAGGTCACCGAAGTGCGCGGGGCCATCGCCTTCCAGCACGTCGGCCTCGCCTACGACGACCAACTCCGGCCCGCCGTCCACGACTTCACGCTCACCGTCGCACCCGGCGAGACGATCGCCCTCGTCGGCGCGTCCGGCGCGGGCAAGTCCACCGTGCTCAACCTCGTCATCGGCTTCATCCGCCCCACCACCGGCCGACTGCTCCTCGACGGCACCGACATGAACACCCTCGACCTGCGCACGTACCGCCGCTTCGTCTCGGTCGTCCCCCAGGAGTCGATCCTCTTCGACGGCACGATCCGCGACAACGTGGCCTACGGCATGGACGACGCCGACGAGGAGGCGGTCCGCACGGCACTGCGCGACGCCAACGCCCTGGAGTTCGTGGAGAAGCTGCCGCGCGGGGTGGAGACGCTGGTCGGGGAGCGCGGGGCCCGACTCTCCGGCGGCCAGCGTCAACGCCTCGCCATCGCGCGGGCGTTGATCCGCGACCCCAAGGTGCTGATCCTGGACGAGGCGACCTCGGCGCTCGACACCCGCTCGGAGGCGCTCGTCCAGCAGGCCCTCGCGCGGCTGCTGCGCGGTCGTACGACCTTCGTGGTCGCGCACCGGCTGTCCACCGTCCGCAGCGCCGACCGGATCGTGGTGATGGGCGACGGGGAGATCCTGGAGGTCGGCACGCACGACGAACTCCTGCTCCGGGGCGGCGCGTACACGGCACTGCACAGCGGGCAGGCCGCCTGACGGCTGACCGGGACGGCAGACCGGTGGCGTCGTGTCAAGGGCGCGCCGGTGTGTCGTTGTCGTGTGCTTGGTCCGGCGGCGGCCGGGCACACGGAGGGAAAACCGAGAAAGGGGCGTTCCGTGCTGGTGCCGGACCCGAAGGCCGTCAGAACACTGCTCACCCGGTACGCGGTGCTGCGTATCTCCCAGGCGGAGAGGCAACACCCGCAGACGGCCGCCGAGTTGAACGACGTCGTGCACGCCCTCTGCGTGATGACGGGCACCACCGGCATCCGGGAGGCCATCGACAGGGCGGACGCCCTGCTGGCGGCGGCACGCAGCACCCCGAAGACCGTGATCGCGGACCGCCGGGCCGCCGCGTAGTCCGGTCAGGACGACATCGCCGCGGTGGCCGGCCTGCCGTGGAACGCCGAGCGGTAGGCCTGCGGACTGGTGCCGACCACCCGGCGGAAGCGTTCGCGGAACGCGGTGGGGGAGCCGAACCCGGCCTGCTGGGCGATGCGTTCGACGGTGTGGTCGCTGTTCTCCAGCAGATACTGGGCCCGCCGCACGCGGGCCCGCAGCAGCCACTGGAGCGGGGTGCTGCCCGTCTGTTCGCGGAAGCGGCGGCTGAACGTCCGCTCGCTCATGCCGGATCGGGCGGCCAGTGCGCCCAGGGTGATCTCGTGGGAGAGGTTGTCCTCGATCCACCGGAGGAGTGGTTCGAGGGTCGAGCCCTGCGGGACGGGCGGGTGCCGGTGGACGATGAACTGGGCCTGCCCGCCCTCGCGTTCGAGTGGCATCACCGACAGCCGGGCCGCGTCCGCGGCGACCGCCGAGCCGAAGTCCCGCCGGATGAGGTGCAGACACAGGTCGAGCCCCGCGGCGGCTCCGGCCGAGGTGAGGATCTGGCCGTTGTCGACGTACAGCACGTCTGGCTGCACCTCCACCAACGGGTAGGTGCGGGCGAGCAGTTCGGCGGCCACCCAGTGCGTGGTGGCGCGCAGTCCGTCCAGCAGTCCGGCCTCGGCCAGCACGAAGGCGCCCGCGCAGATGGATACGATCCGGGTCCCGGCCGCCGCCGCCTCCCGCAGTGCTTCGAGCACCCGGGCGGAGGGCGGCGCGGCCCGCTCCGAGCGGCCCGGCACGATGACGGTGTCGGCGTCCGCGAGCGCTTCGAGTCCGTGGTCGACCCGCAGGGCGAACCCGTCCGTCCGTACGTCCGGGGTCTCTCCGCACACCCGCACGCGGTAGGCGCTCCGCCCGTCCGGCAGCCGCGTACGGCCGAACACCTCCAGCGGTGTCGCCATGTCGAACGGCACCACATGATCGAGGACGAGGATCGCGACGGTGTGCATGAACACCACGATAGGCGGATTCCCGCCAGGGGCGTGACGCCGTCTTCGGCCCTCATCACCTTCTCAGGGCTGGTGGCGAGAATCCGTCGGAAGCTGTCGTTTCAGCCACTGTGTTCCCGTGCCGGAGGTCCCTAGCCTGGGCCGGTGACCAAGATCCTTCTCACTCTGCACGTCCTGGCCGCCATCGTCGCGGTCGGCCCCGTCACCGTCGCGGCCAGCATGTTCCCTCCCGCGGCCCGCCGCGCCCTGACGGGCCCGGACGGTCCCGACGCGGGCGTGACGACCGTACGACTGCTGCATCGCATCTGCCGGGTCTACGGCGCGGTCGGGCTGGCGGTGCCCCTCTTCGGCTTCGCGACCGCTTCCGCCATGGGCGTCCTGGGCAGCGGCTGGCTCATCGCCTCCATCACCCTCACCGCGGTCGCGGCCGGCATCCTGATCGCCTTCGTGCTGCCGCGCCAGGACGAACTCCTGGAGCAAGTCGGCGCGCGGACGCCCGTGGAGCGCTCGGGAACCGTTCAACTCGCCATGTTCACCGGCATCTTCAACCTCCTGTGGGCCACCGTCACGGTCCTCATGATCATTCGCCCGGGATCGACCACGGGCGCCTGACCGGTCAGCCGGTGGCGCGGACCAGGAGGAGTGCCACGTCGTCGTCGGGCTCCGGGCGCAGCGCGTTGAGCAACAGGTCGCCGGTCTGCTCCAGCGGGCGGCGGGAACTCTGCAACAGCCGTGTCAGCGCGTGCAGTCCGACATCGATGGACTCGCCCCGGTTCTCCACCAGACCGTCGGAGTACAGGGCGAGCAGCGCGCCCGTGGTGAAGTCGACCCGGGCGGTCCCGAACGCCACCCCGCCGACGCCGAGCGGCACTCCGCCGGGGATGTCGAGGAGTTCCGCCGCGCCGTCGGGGCGGATCAGGACGGGCGGCAGATGCCCGGCGCTGGACAGCTCGCAGGTGCCGCGCCCGAGGTCGACCACACCGTACGCGCAGGTGGCGATCGCGTCGCCGAGGGAGCCCGCGAGGTCGTCGAGGTGGTGCAGCAACTCGGCCGGAGGCAGGTCGAGTCGGGCCAGGGCGCGGGTAGCGGTGCTCAACTGGCCCATGATGGCGGCGGCTTGGACCCCCTTTCCCATCACGTCGCCCACGACGAGTCCGGTACGGCCCGGCCCGAGCGGCAGCACGTCGTACCAGTCGCCCCCGACCTCGCTCAGCGCCGGCAGATAGCGGGCCGCGATGTCGAGGCCCTCCTGCCGGGCCGGGGCGGGTGGCAGCAGGCCGCGCTGCAGGGTCAGCGCGGTGGTGCGTTCGCGGCCGTAGAGGCGGGCGTTGTCGATGCAGATCGCGGCCCGCGCGGCGAGTTCCGAGGCGAGGACGCGGTCCTGCTCGTCGAAGGGGCGTTCGTTGACGGTGCGGTAGAGGCTCAGCGTGCCCAGCACCTCGCCGCGGGCCATCAACGGGACGGCGAGATAGGAGTGGACGCCCGCCGTGCGCAGGGTCTGGGCTGCGCGGCCGTCCCTGGCGATACGGCGCATCGTCGGCGGGTCCACGCGCTCGACCAGGATCGGTCCGGCCTCGCGGACGCACCGGGTGATGATGCGGTTGGGGCCGTAGGTGGCCAGCTCGCCCACCGGGTCCGCCGCGTGGATCGCGTCGGTGAGGTAGCCGGCGGCGACGGCCAGCGCGCGGAACTCGACCTGCGCGTCCTCGGTCACCGGAGTGATCGTGCCGTCCGTGACGACCGACTCCAGCACGTCCACGGCGGCCAGGTCGGCCACGTGCGGGACGGCGACGTCGGCCAGCTCCCGCGCGGTCTGCTGGAGGTCCAGCGTCGTCCCGATCCGCACCCCGGCCTCCGCGACGACGGACAGGTGCTGGCGCGCCTGCGCGACCTCGGCCGCCGCCTGCTCCCGCTCGGTCACGTCCAGGACAGCCATCGCCAGTCCCAGGACCCGGCCCTGCGCGTCCTCGATGCGGTGGTACGACTCCGAGTACGCCCGGTCCACGACGTCGGCCGCCGTCCGGCCCACGGTCTGCTGGTCGAGCAGCGGCTTGCCGGTTATCAGCACATGCCGCATGCGCGACTCGATGGCCGCCACGTCCAGGCCGGGCAGCACCTCACCGACCCGGCGGCCGACGACCCGCTCCTCGGGCACGCCGTTGATGCGTTCCAGCGCCGGGTTGACCCCGACCCACCGCAGATCGGTGTCGAACACCGCGATGCCCACCGGCGTCTGCCGCACCAGGCTGTGGGAGAGGGCGAGGTCACGCTCCACGCCCCGTACGGTCGAGGCGTCCGCCGCCAGCCCCAGCAGATGCGGCTGACCGTGGCTGTCGCGCAGCCGCATCGTGCGGAACTCCACCGGCCGTTCCGTCCCGTCCCGGTGCAGCAGCGGGAACACCCCGGCCCAGCGGGCGCCCGTTCCGACCTGGGCGAACAGTTCACGCGCCCTGACCCGGTCGTCGGGCGAGACCAGCAGCAGGTCCGCGCGCTGGGTCAGCGCCTCCTCGGGGGAGTAGCCGAGCAACTGCTCCGCCTCGGGGCTCCACAGCGTGATGTACCCGCCGCCGTCCAGGACCACGGCCGCGACCCGTAACAGGTCCAGCAGCCCGCCCGGGGCGGCCGAGACACCGTCTCCGGCACCGTACGCGTCCATCCCAGCCGCTCCTTCCGGCGCGGCACGGCACCGCCAAGATCCGTACCACGGGTCCTCCGATTACGGCACAGCCCGGGCGACGGGGCAACACCATGGGCGGCGAACAGGGGGAGGGGCCGGATGGAGCACACGCCCGCGCGGGCACGGGCGGGCCCCCGGATTCTGGTCGTGCCCTGCCCCCACTGCCCCAGGACACTCCATGCCCCTCCCGCTCCGCCTCGTCTCCGTCGTGGTCGCCACCTGCGTGGGCGCCCTCGCACCCGCGTCGCCCGCCGCGGCCGACGACCACTCGCTCCAGCGCGGCCTCGACGCACTGGTCGCCGAGCCGGGCGGCCCGCCCGGTGTCGTCGTCGTGCTCCGCGACGGCGACCACCGGCGCGTCCTGACCGCCGGCACCGCCGACATCACCACCGGCCGCCCCCTCGCACCCGACGACCACACCCGGACCGCGAGCACCAGCAAGGCGTTCAGCGGAGCGGTGGCCCTGAGCCTCGTACGGGAACACCGGCTCTCCCTCGACGACACGATCGGCGCCCGGCTGCCCCACCAGCCCCGCGCCTGGCGCAAGGTGACCCTGCGCCAGCTACTCCAACACACCAGCGGCCTCCCGGACTTCAGCGAGAGCCCCCGATTCCGCGGCCTCCTCCAGGCCGACCCGCACCATCACTTCGACTCCCGGCGCCTGCTCGACTTCGTGGCGGGCGAGCCGCTGCGCTTCACGCCGGGCTCGCGGTACCGCTACTCCAACTCCGACAACATCGCCGTCGCGCTGATGGCCGAGGCGGCGACCGGCGTGCGCTACGAGGATCTGCTGCGTCGGGACGTGTACCGGCCGCTGGGGCTGCGCGACACGAGCCTGCCGCAGGGGTACGAGATGCCCGAGCCGTACATGCACGGCTACGCGGTCGGCGATCCGTCCGGGCCGGAGGACGTCAGCGAGGCGATCGGCATGTCGGGCGTGTGGGCCTCGGGCGGGATCACCTCTTCGCCCGGCGACCTGGCCGCGTTCATCAGCGGCTACGCGGCCGGGGCCCTCACCTCGAAAGCCGCCGTGCGGGAGCAGCGGCACTGGATCCCGGGCGCCTCCGAACCGGCGGGCCCCGGCCGCAACAGCGCGGGACTCGCCCTCTTCCGGTACGACACGAAATGCGGCGTCGTACTCGGACATACCGGGAACACCCTCGGTTACACACAGTTGATCGCGGCGACCCCCGACGGCCGACGGGCCCTCACTTTCTCATTGACAACTCAGGTGAACCAGACGGGGAACCCGGAACTGCTCGCCAAAGTAAGGGCAGTTGAGGAGGACGCCGTATGCAGCCTCCTCGGGACGTACGGGGCGGAGCGCCACTCCTGACCCAGGGCGCTCTCCCCGCCTCAGGCGAACCGTTCCTGCTCAAGTGGCGGCGCTGTCCGACCCGTTGACGAGCTCCTCCCGCTCCGAGGCGGCGGGCAGCGCGAGCCAGTCCGCGATCGTCCGGGCGATCGGCTGGCCCGTCTCCGCCTCGACGAAGCCGAACTGGCCCGACTGGTTGCACTCCAGGAACCACCAGGTCCCGTCGGCGTCCTCGGCGAAGTCGAAGGCGCCGTAGGCCAGTTCGGCGTCCCGCATGTACGTCAGGACGGCCTCGGCGATCCGCGACGGGACCTCGGCGGGCCGCCACGGCTGCGCGGAGGTGGCGAAACGGACGTCGACCTCGCCGGGGTCGGCGTCCGGGGCGGTGGCCGTGCGGGCGGCGAGCATCCGGTCGCCCACCACGGTCAGCCGGATGTCCGCGCGCTTGGCGACCCGGCGCTGCAGCAGCGTCGGGCCGAACGCGACGGCGGAGAAGTCGGTGTCGGGCGCGACCCGGCTCGTCGGCACCGCCCGGGGCGGATCCTGGGGATGGGCGCCGGAGACCGGCTTCACCACCAGGTCCGGGAAACGCCGTGAGAACTCGCGGGCGGCCTGCGGGAACGTGGTGATGAGCGTGGCCGGCACGGGCAGTCCGCTGTGCTGGGCGAGCCGCAGCTGCCAGGGCTTGTGGCGGGCGCGCCGGGACGCGTCGGGGTGGTTCATCCAGCGGGCGCCGGAACCGCGGAGCATGCCGTAGAGCGCCTGCGAGGCCTCCTCGGTGAGCCACGCGGAGGGCTGGGGCGCGCGGGTCGCCGGGGTGCCCGGTCTGCGCACCCAGATGGAGCGCAGCCCGCTCACGCTCACCAGCCGCCCCCCGGCGGACAGATGACCCCGGAAGGCTCCGTGGACGTACTCCCCGGACAGCGCGACCCCGCCGGTGAGATCGGCGGGATCGATCCGGACCACGGGGACGCCGGACGCGTGCAGGTGGACCACCACCATGTCCGCCGTGACGTCCTCTTCGCAGGTAAGGACCAGGACGGTCATTTTCGTCGTTCCGTGTTCAGTCGTCGAAGTGAGTCTTCGATCCCGCGGTGGACGTCGTGGTCCCCAGTTCTCTCAGCAGAGCGAGATCATGGGCGGCGACCCGTCCGTCGGCGAGCACGTTCAACTGCAGTCCGGAGTCGTAGCTGTACGGAGCGGTGAACTCCAACTGTGCTGCCGGGCGAGCGTAGTTGAGCGCGAACGGTTGCATCGTCTCTCCCTCGTCGGTACTGCCTCGTGCAAGCGGTGGCCACCCTGCGAGGTCGCTTGGCCCGCTGACTTCCGTCTGCTTCCAGAGACTTATACGAATCGAACGAGTGAATGGTTTCCTTACTCTCCGTAGTCAAAGTAAGGAGCGCGCCGCGCTCAGCGGGGCCCGTCGAGCTCGCTCGGCAACCCCTTCTCCTGCTCGCCGAGGGAGTTGCGCATCGTGCGAAGAGCGAGGAGAAGCACGGCGATGTCGTCCAGATACACCGGATCGGGCATCAGGTCGGTCGGCAGCACGAAGTAGAGGACGGCACCCCAGAAAACCCACTTGGGGCCGGTGGGAAGCCCTGCGCGCCGCATCGAGCGCCGGGTGCGGACGAGCCGCACGAACACTCCGAGGGCCACGGCGAGCAGCAGCAGCGCGAGCACCGCGACGATGACGATCACGGTCGTGGTCGAGTCCACTGGCGCCCCTTTTTCCGGTCCGGCCACACGGCATGTGCCCTATCCGGATGCCCTGTTACGGCCTCGGTATTGCCGACGAGGGGAACATCACACCCGAACGCCCCGAAGAGTCTTGACAGCCGCCGGCCCCCTGTCGGGCGCTGGTACGTTTTCACCGTGAACGCGATCAACGGCACCGGAACCCACGTACGGATCGGCCTCGACGCCCCACCGCGCGTGGCGAGCCTGGGCGTCGGAGTGCACGGGACGGTGAGCCCGCGCGACGTGTTCCGGCTGCCGGACCTGTGGCAGCTCCATCTGTACCGCTACGAGGCCGAGTTGACGGTCGACGGCGTGGCGCACGCGATCAGGCCCGGCCATGTCAGCCTCGTGCCCCCCGGCGCGCTGGTGCGGTTCCACTACCGGGGCCGGTCCGAGCACCTCTTCGCCCACCTGGAACTCCCGTCGGCCGGTGAGCGCTTGACGGTTCCCGTGATGCAGGACGCCGGCACGCGGACCCCGGCGCTCACCGACCTGATGCAGCGGGCCGTCGCGGCGGCACCCCGCAACCCGGCCCGTGCGGCTGCCGAGTTGTGGGCCCTGCTCTGGCGGGTGGCGGACCTCGCGACCCCGGCGGACGGCGGAGCCTCCGGACCCCATCCGGCGGTCGCCCTCGCCGTCGCGCACATCGAGTCGCACCTCGCGGCCCAACTGACCGTCCCCGACGTGGCGTACGCGGCCGGCGTCTCGCACAACCACCTCATCCGCCTGTTCCGCGCCGAGACCGGCACCACGGTCGTCGCCTACATCCGGCACCGCCGCATGGAGCGCGCCCGGCACCTGCTGCGCGAGTCGACGCTGTCCGTCCCGGCCATCGCGGCGGCCGTCGGCATCGGCGACCTCCAGGCCTTCAACAAAGCGTGCCGACGCGAACTGGGGGCGTCCCCCAGGGCGGTTCGGGCGGGGGCGGGCGGTACCTGAGGCCGGCAGGGGCGTGGTGGACTCGGCAGGGCGCGGGCCGGGCGCCGTCGCGGGCCCTCACCGGCGCCGCCTGCCTCAGTTCCTCCCCGCGCCCCGGTACACCTCCAACTCCCCGTCCAGCTCGACCGCGAGGACCGTCGCGACCTCGTCCACGTCCGCCGCACCCGGCGCGTCGATCCAGGTCACGCCCGGCACCTCCCCGAGCCCGCCGATGACGTCATGGCCGAGCGGGGCGCCGGTGCCGAGCACGGTGACCCGCTTCACGGGTGTGCGCAGCCCGCGTACCGACACCGACTCGCGCGGCGGGTCGAAGCACACCAGGTACAGCGTGCGGCGGTCGGCGGACAGGGTGCTCGGACCGTAGTGGTGTCCGGCGGGCAGCCCGGCCACCGTGCCGTACACCGCCTCCTGGTGCCGGGCGATCCACGCGCCGAGCCCCTCGAGCCGCTCCGTCTGCGCGGGAGTGATCGTCCCGTCCTCCTTCGGGCCCACGTCGAGCAGCAGGTTGCCGCCCATCCCGATCGTCTCCGTGAAGTAACGCACCAGCTGCCGCACCGACTTGTGGTGCTCGTCCGCGTGCTGGAAACCCCACGAGTCGTTGACCGTGATGCACAACTCCCAGGGCCCGTCCGGGGCGTGCAGCGGCACCCCCTGCTCGGGAGTCGCGTAGTCGCCCCGGCTCAGCATGCGGGCGTTGAGGACGGTGTCCGGGTTCCCGGCGAGGATCAGCTCCGCCAACTCCCGCATCCCCCACTGCTCTTCGCTGCGCTCCCACTCGCCGTCGAACCACAGCAGGTCGGGCCGGAACCGGTCCACCAGCTCGCCGACCTGGCCGTCGCGGTAGGCCAGATAGCGCGCCCAGGCGACCGGGTCCTCGTGGCCCGGCCGTGCGGAGGAGTACGGGTTGGCGCCGATCTCCTCGTCCGCCGGCCGCGGGTGCACCGTGCTGGCGTAGTCCGGGTGGTTCCAGTCGGAGTGCGAGTAGTAGAGGCCCACCTTGAGGCCCTCCTCGCGCAGCGCCTCGGTGTACGGCCCGACCAGATCGCGGCCGGCCGGGGTGCGGCGGACCACGTCCAGGTCACCGTGGGCCGTGTCCCACAGGGCGACACCGTCGTGGTGGCGGGCGGTCAGCACCGCGTACTTGGCACCCGCCCGCGCGAACAGCCGGGCCCAGGCGCGGGGTTCGTAGCGCGCGGCGGTGAACCCGTCGAGCTGCCGCATGTACTGGTCGTGCGGCACCTGGCCCGTGTAGAAGGACCAGGACTCCGGCACACCGTCGACGGCGTAGATCCCGTAATGGACGAAGATGCCCAACTTGGCATCGCGGAACCAGGGTTGCATCGGCATGTCGCAAAGCTAGGGCGGGCGGCGGCGGGTGCGCGTGGGCGGTGATCACCACTGGTGGTCCATTTTCACCGCGGACGTCGCGCTGCGTAGGCCTTCCGCGCGACCTGGGGGCCGGGAGGCCGTCCGAGCGGTGACGTCTCCCCGGCCCCGACGCCGAACGCCTACCGCTCCTCGGCCGGGCGGACTCCGTCACTCGGCGGATCGCCCTGGTCGCTGTCGGTCGGTGCCGCCGGGCGCAGCGCCTTCGTCGCGTCCCTCAGCCGGCCGAACGTCCGCTGGAACGGCGACCCGCCCGTCAGCGGCGGAGCCCCGGGCACGGCCGCGGCACCGGCGGACTCGCGCAGCGCGGCCAGTGCCTCGTTGGCCCGGTCCGCGGACTCCCGGTACAGGTCGCGGGACTTGGTCATCGCCTCCAGCGCCTCGGCGTACATGGCCACGAGCCTGCGCTCCCGCGCCAGTTCCTCGTCCATCGTCATCAGGCTCCACTGCTCGCGGAGCGCGGTGACGGCGGCCTGGCCGCCCTCCGGCAGGGGACGCTCGGAGGCGGCGTAACGGCAGAGCGCGTCGATGAGTTCGGTGGGTTCGGAACCGTCGAGGAAGACGCTGCGCACGGAGAACTCGCGCACGTCGTAGGAGTCCGCCACCGGGCTGGTCGGCAGCACCACGGCACCGCCGCGCGGCACCTGGAAGTCGAACTCGCGCAGCAACGCCCAGTTCACGGAGCGTAGTTGATCCGGGGTGGCCCGGTGTTCGACCACACGGTCCTGGAGACTCGCGGGCAGCATCCGCGCCAGGGGCAGCCGGCCGCGCGCGTCCGGGGTCATCGCCTCGTGCACGACGACGTGGATGCTCCAGCCGTCCTGCGCACAGCCGCGGAACAGGCGCCGCAGCTCCTTCTCGTCGGACGGCAGCGGGTTGACCTGCCGGAAACGCAGGCCCGGAACCGTCACGTGGTCCCAGCCGGCGTCCGCGTCCTCGGGCCAGAACACGGTCGCGGGGGAGGGCCACCGCAGGTCCCAGCCCCGCTCGGCCTCGGCGACCAGGATCCACTCCCGCCCTTCGGCGGCGGGCGAGGCCGCGGAGCCGGTGCCGGGTTCCGGGACGTGCGGGAGCGTCAGCCGCGCCCGTACGGTCACCGTTCCCTCGACCCGCCATCGTGCCTCGAAGACCCGGTCGCGCGGATCACCAACCGGAACGTGGTCCTGGTCCGGGCCGGTGTCCCGGTCCCGGTCCTGGTCCTCGTCCGGTTCCAGGTGGTCGTCGATGACCTCGCGGTCCTTGAGTCGCTGCAACTGCCGCCGTACGACATCCGCGGCGTCGTCGTCCCCGACATGGCGGCCGCGGGCGAGCCAGACCGTGTGAGGGATCAGGGGCGGAGCTGTGGAGGAGTTCGACATAGGCCAATCTGCGTGCGGGGGCGGTACTGACCCACCAGTATCACCGTCGGAGATCTTGGCGGGTCAAGCGGGGGCCGAGCAGGGGTGGTGAAGTCTCGTATGCCCGGTTTTTCGGCGATACCGCGCGAGCATACGCGCGGGGTGTGATCCGTTCACTCCGGGCGGCCGGGTTTCACGCGTGTCTGTGACCTGGCCCGGTCCGCACAATGAGGGGGCGGACGGGACCCGCCCACCATCCGCTCGGGGCGGGTCCCTTCCGTGTGTCACCGGGTCTCACCGCCGTCGACGCCTGTCCGGGCCGCCCGACCGGGACGGGGCGCCCGGTGGCGGCGCGGGCGCGCTGAAGCCGGCCGGAACCGACCGCACGCCCGGCGCGGACGGCACCTCCAGAGGGACGACGGTCTCCTCGCGGGGCGGGCGGGTCCGCGGTGCGGGGCGGCCGACGACACGGGTGTGCGACATCAGCGAGGCGCAGGCCGCGCACACCTCGGCCAGGGTCCACACCTGGCCGACCGCCGGATCGTGGCGCAGTACGAGCAGCACCGAGCCCGAGCAGTCGACCCGGGTCCCCTCGTGCGCCGCGCACCGCTGACGACGGCAGCCGCAGGCCGCGTCGGGGCGGACGGTGGCCGCTCTGACATGGGCCGCCGCATGGGCTTCGGCGAAGCGGCGCAGGGCCGCGATGTCCCGCGACCGGGCCGGCATGCCGCACCCGGAGGAGCAGCTGACCGACGCGGTACGGTCGCGGTGACCTGTGATGCGAATAGTCCAGGTACGCCCGGGCCTGCGGGCTGATGGGGCGTCAGGGTACGCGAGAGCCAAGACCACAGTTCCTTATGTAGTGGAGGTGTTCACGCGGAGAAGGCGCTGAGTTAAGAACTACCCGTCGTGGGGCAGTTCAGAGCATTTACGGCCCTCAAGTATTCGTTCGACACCGCGATACGGTCGGCGCATGTCTGACGTGCGGCTCACCACCTCCTCCTTCCTCGTCCTCGGCATCATCGACAAGCTGGGCGAGGCGAGCCCGTACGACGTGAAGGTCGAGGCCGCGCGGACGGTCGCGCCGTTCTGGTCGGTTCCGCACGCGCAGGTGTACGCGCAGTGCGACCGGCTGCTGGCGGCGGGGCTGCTCTCCCAGGTGCGGCAGGAGAGCGGCCGCAACCGCCGGGCGCTCACCCTCACCGACCAGGGCCGGACCGTCCTGCGGGGCTGGCTCGACGACCCGGAGTTCGTGCCGGTCGAGGCCAGGGAGCGCGGCATCCTCAAGCTGTGGTTCGGCGGCCGGCCCGACGTCCTCGCCCCCGTCCAGCTCGGCGAGCACGAGAAGACCCTGCGCGACTACGAGGAACTCGCCGACGACGTGGGCGGGTTGCTGACCGCGGGGCAGCGCGAGGCGTTGGAGTTCGGCATCCGGTACGAACGGATGATGGTCGACTTCTGGCAGTGGGTGCGCCGGCGCGACGAACGCGCGCAGGACCGTTGACCCCGGCGGTGGCCGCCTCTAGCGTCTCGATAGTCCAGAAGAGACCATCGAGGGCCGGGCCGAGGCCCCGTGCCAGCAGGAGGGCCGCCGTGCGTCGTCCGACGAACAGCACCTGGCGCCGCGCCACGATGATCGCGGTGACGGCCGTGTGCGTGGCGTACGCGCCGATCGCGATGACCGAACTCTGGCCCTACGCCCGCCCCGGCGCCCCCGCCCTCGGTGAGTGGGTCATGGGCCGCGTCGTCAGTCCCCGCTACGTCACCGACGCCCTCGCGGGCCGCGTCGCGCCCTACCGGCACAGCCTCGTCCCGATGATCGTCCACTCGGTCCTCGGCGGCGTCCTCATGCTGCTCGGCCCGGCCCAGCTCCTCACCGCCGCCCGCCGGCGCACCCGTCTGCACCGCACGCTGGGCGTGGTCTTCGCGGTCACGGTGTACGTCTCGATGGCGGGCGCCGGGATCTACCTGGCGCGCACGGCGCCCGAGGACGCGTTCAGCGGCCCCGCGTTCTGGATCGTGCTGGCCACCATCCTGGTCGGCACCGTCCTGAGCGTGACCTTCGGCATCCTCACCGCGATCGGCGGCCTTCCCGACCTGCACCAGCGCTGGATGCTCCTCTGCTACGCCTTCCTCCTCACCGCACCGCTGCTCCGCCTCGAATGGGGCTTCCTGCCACGGCTGTTGCCCGGTCTGACGATGGAACAGATCAACCAGGTGGCGATCGCGCACCTGGGCTCGGTGGTCGTGCTCGGCGCGCTGATCGCCTCCCGCGCCCGCGACCGCCGCACGACGGTCGCGGGTGTGTCGGGGTCCTGGGCGCCGCTGCCCGTGCTCGCCGTCGCGCAACTCGCAGGTGGCGCAGCCCTGTTGTGGATCGCGCGCTCGTATCTCGACTTCGGCGCGACCGGACGGCGCCTGCTGTGGGCCTATCTCCTTCCCTACGCGGTCGGTTACGCCGTGATGGCCGTCAACGCCCGCCGCGCCGGACGTCAGGGGCGGCACTGGGCACGGGAGGAGTGGCGGCTGCATCTGACCGCCCTGTGTCTGGCACCGGTGCTGTCGGCCGGTGCGGCTCCCGTGTTCCAACGCGCCCTGGGACTCGACCGGTTGACAGCCCTGTCGGCCGGTGTCGCCATCGGCTGCGGCATGCTCGCGTTCGCGGCGACCACGGTCGTGAGCCTGCGCGTCATGTACGCCCGCGAGCTGCTCAAGCGCACGGCGCCCGCACCATCGGCCTCGACGTCCCGTCTGTCCACGCCGGTTGCGCAGGCCCGCCCATGACGGACGCACCGGAGCGGGGCGCTACGGACGGCGGGCGTCCCCTCACGGCCGGGGTCGTCATCCTGGCCACCACCGTCGCGGTCGTGAGTCTCCTGGTCGGCGGAGTCCTGTCCGCGGTGAGTCTCACCGGGCATGTCCTCGGCGCGTGGTCCTCGCCCGAGTCCGTTAGTCCGGGGCTGATCGGCGCGGCGATGCTGGGCACCGCGCCGGGCCTGTTCACCGTCGCCAAGGCGCGCCGGTGGGAGGAAGTGCGCACGTTGGTCCTCCCGTTGGGGATCGTGCTCGTCGGGCTGTTCGCCGTGGCGGTACTCGACGCGGGGCGGCTGTACATCGCGCGCGGCGGCCCGATCGTCTCCGTGCTGTTCAGCCTGGGCTGGCTGGCCACGCTGGGGCTGCTGAGCGTGGCCGCGCTGATCACCCTGACCTGGCAGCACCTCACCCCGGCCGGACCGCCTCCGCCCCGCACGACCCCGCTCCCTGCCTGGTCGAAACCCCCGCTCGCCGTGCTCGGTTCGGCCTGGCTCGGCATCGGCGCGGGCCTGCTGACCCGGCCCTCCTTCTGGGCCGACTTCGTCCCCTGGACCGTGAACCGGGTCGACGCCCAGGCCCTCGGCGTCTGGGCGCTGGCCCTGGGTGTCGGTGTCCTCGGTGCGCTGGCCGAGGACGACCTCGACCGAACTCGCCCCGCCCTCCTGGCACTTCCCGGTACGGCGGTCGCCGCAGCGGTGGTGCTGGCCTTCCGCGCGTCCGTAGTCAACTGGTCCTCCGGCCCCGCCCTCAGCCTCGTCTGCATGGTGAGCGGCCTGTTCCTCGCGGGGGCGAGCGGACGGCTGCTGCTCGGTTCGGCCGGCAGGGACGAGAGTGCCGGGGCGGCTGCCGGGGCGGCCGGTCGCGGAACTCCTCGCTGAGCAGCCCGACTTGACGGACGAGCACGGAGCGGGTTCCCGGGACAGCGGGGACGTCAGCAGAGCCGTACGCCATGATGGGCGGGTGGACTTCGAGCCGTACCGGGGCGAACTCGTGGCGTACTGCTATCGGATGCTGGGCTCGTTCCACGAGGCCGAGGACCTGGTGCAGGAGACGATGCTGCGCGCCTGGAAGGCCCGCGACCGCTACGATCCCTCGCGCGCGTCCGTGCGGACCTGGCTGTACCGCATCGCCACCAACGTCTGCCTCACCGCGCTCGAAGGACGCGCGCGCCGCCCCCTGCCCTCCGGCCTCGGCGCCCCGGGCGACGACCCCGGCACACCGCTCACCCCCGCGACCGACATCCCCTGGCTCCAGCCCTTCCCCGACGCGCGCCACGACATGGAGGCCCGCGCCGACCTGCGGCTCGCCCTCGTCGTCGCCCTGCAGCGACTGCCCGCGCGGCAACGGGCCGTACTCGTGCTGCGCGAGGTGCTCCAGTTCAGCGCCGCAGAGGTCGCCGACCAGCTCGACACCACCGTCCCGGCCGTCAACAGCACCCTGCAGCGCGCCCGCGCCGCCCTCACGGACGTCGGCGACGACGACGCGATCACCGAACCGGACGACCCCGGGGCACGCGAGGTCGTCGACCGCTACCAGCGGGCGTTCGAAGCGGCCGATGTCCCCGCCCTGGTACGGCTGTTGGCCGACGCCGTGGTCCTGGAGATGCCGCCGGTCCCGCTCTGGTTCAGCGGCGCCGAGCACTACGGCGCGTTCATGCGCAGGGTCTTCGAACTCCGCGGCACCGACTGGACGTTGACGCGGCTGACATCCAACGGGCAACCTGCGCTCGCCGCGTACACGGCGGGCACCGACGGGGAGCGGTGGCTGCACAGTCTTCAGGTGTTCACGGTCACCGGTGGCCGCGTGACCCGCAACGTCGTCTTCACCGATCCCCGGGTGCTGGACACCTTCGAGCTGCCACGACGGATGTCCTCGAACTGACCCCGCGCACGGCGATGAGTTCGGCCGGTGCCACCGGTAGGTACGGGTGGGCACCGACCGAAAGGACACCCATCATGAGCGTCATCGTCATCCAGTTCACCACCCTGGACGGGATCGTCTCCGACCCCGACGGGTCCGCGGGCACCCCGGACGGCGGCTGGATCCTCCGCTACGGCCGCGACGAGATCGACGGCGACAAGTTCCGGCTGGGCGGCATCCTCGACGGCGGGGTCCTGCTGCTCGGCCGCAGGACCTGGGAGGCGTTCTCGCGGCTGTGGCCGGCCCGCGCCGACGCGTTCGCCGCGCGCATGAACGCCGCGCCGAAGCTGGTCGCGTCCCGCACCCTGACGGATGTGTCCGCGTGGGCGAACTCGAGCGTCCTCGACGGCGATCTCGTCGACGCCGTGAAGCGCGAGGAGCGGGACGTGATCGTCATCGGCAGCCTGCCCGTCGTCCACACGCTGATGGCGGAGGACATGGTCGACGAGTACCGGCTGATCACCTTCCCCACCCTCCTCGGCACCGGCGACCGCCTCTTCCCGGCGGGCGGTCCGCCCGTCCACCTGGAGTGCCTGACCCTGGAGAAGGCGGCCCACACCGTGTTCGCGCGGTACGGGAGGGCGGCGCGCTGAACCGCGCGAGGGGCCCGGCGGTCACGGCCGCCGGGCCCCTCGGGCTGAGCTTCAGCGGACTGCTTCCGCTGTACGGGACTGCTTCCGCCGTGCGAAGGCGGAGGTCAGGCGCCGCTGGCTCCGAGCATGTCCTCACGCTCGACGATCTTCACGCGCTCGCGGCCCTGCGGTTCGCCCAGTGCCTTCTCGGCGGCGTCCAGCTTGTACCAGCCGTCCCACGTGGTGAAGCGGACGTTCCGCTCGGCGAGGAACGCGTCCACGGACTCCGGTTCCGGCGAGACAGGCGTGTGCAGACGGCCGTTGACGTGGTCGTCGAGCAGGTTGGCGACCGTCTCGTTGGCGTCGCCCTTGGTGTGCCCGATCAGACCGACCGGGCCGCGGCGGATCCAGCCGGTGACATACGTCGACTGGAGGTGCTCGCCGGTCTCCTGGATGACGCGGCCGCCTTCGTCGGGGACGGTGCCCGAGTCGATGTCCCAGGGCAGTTTGGGGAGCTTGTCGGAGAGGTAGCCGACGGCGCGGTAGACCGCGGTGACGTCCCAGTCCTTGAACTCGCCGGTGCCCTTGACGTTGCCGGTGCCGTCCAGGGCGGTGCGTTCGGTGCGCAGGCCGGTGACTGTGCCGTCCTGGCCGAGGATTTCGGAGGGGGACTCGAAGAAGTGCAGGAACAGTTTGTGCGGGCGGTCGCCGACGTCGCGGATCGCCCAGTTCTCCAGGGTCTTGGCGACCATGTCGGCCTGCTTGTTGCCGCGCCGGGTGGTGATCGAGCCTTCGTCGTAGTCGATGTCCTCGGGGTCGACGATGACCTCGATGTTCGGTGAGTGGTCCAGCTCGCGCAGCTCCATCGGGGAGAACTTCGCCTGGGCCGGGCCGCGCCGCCCGAACACGTGGACCTCCAGTGCCTTGTTGGCCTTCAGGCCCGCGTGGACGTTCGGCGGGATCTCGGTCGGGAGGAGTTCGTCGCCGGTCTTCGCGAGGATGCGGGCCACGTCGAGCGCTACGTTGCCGACGCCCAGGACGGCGACCTTCTCCGCCTCCAGGGGCCAGGTGCGGGGGACGTCGGGGTGGCCGTCGTACCAGGAGACGAAGTCGGCTGCGCCGTAGGAGCCGTTGAGGTCGGTGCCGGGTATCGACATCTCACGGTCGGCCGTGGCGCCGGTGGAGAAGACCACCGCGTCGTAGAAGCTGCGCAGGTCGTCCAGGCTGATGTCGGTGGGGTAGTCGACGTTGCCGAAGAGGCGGATCTGTGGTTTGTCCAGGACCTGGTGGAGGGCGGTGATGATGCCCTTGATGCGGGGGTGGTCGGGGGCGACGCCGTAGCGGATCAGGCCGAAGGGCGCGGGCATGCGCTCGAAGAGGTCGATGGAGACGCCGGGTTCGGCGGCCACCTCGGACTTGAGCAGGGCGTCGGCGGCGTAGATCCCGGCGGGGCCGGCTCCGACGATGGCTACCCGCAGGGGGCGCGGCATGATCAGGTTCCCTTCGAGCGAAAACAGACGACTCGACGGGAAGCCTAAACTAAGGCATGCCTTACTCGGTATGCGGGTCCGGTCTATGACCCCATAAGGCCGACTTATGGGGTACCTAAGTCCTACGCATGGGTCGGCCGAGTCTCCCACACGTGCGGCGGACCGCCGGCCTCAGCCCGCCGGGCGGATGTGCACCACGTCCTGGACGACCTCCGGCGGTGTGCCGAGCAACTGGACCATCACCCGCGCGACCGTCGCGGAGGGGAGCGGCTTCATGGCTCCGACCCTGGCCAGATAGCCGTCCGCCTGCCACACGGGCGCGGCGCGCCGCCGGTCCTCGCCGGAGAAGTTCTCGGCGAACGCGCTGTCCGAGATCGAGCCCAGGAGCACCAGCGCGACCCGGATCCCGTCGCCGCGCAACTCCTTGTGCATCGCGGCGGTGAAGCCGTTCAGGCCGTGCTTGCCGGCCGCGTACATCGACATCAACGGCATGTGGTCCAGCGTGATCTCGGAGGAGATGTTGAGAATGTCACCCCCTCCGGCCGCCCGCAGCAGGGGCACCGCCGAGCGGATCGTGTGGATCGGGCCCAGCAGATTGGTGCCGATGCAGGTGTGGATGTCCTCGTCGGCCGTCTCCTCGATGGCGCGGATGCGGGCCACCCCGGCGCTGTTGACCAGGATGTCCAGCCGTCCGAACCGCTCCTCGACCCGGGCGAAGGCCGCGCGGACGCTGTCGCCGCTGCTGACGTCGGTCGGGATCGTCAGCACCGATCCGGTCATCTCCCGCGCCGCCGTCTCCAGCCGGTCGGCGCGGCGGGCGAGCAGGACCACGTCCGCCCCGTCCTCGGCGAGCTGCGCCCCCAGGGCCCGCCCCACGCCGGTCGAACCCCCGCTGATCACGGCGACCTTGCCCTGCATCGTGCCTGCCATGACGGCCTCCCCGACGAGACGGAACGAGTTCCGGCGATCGGGTGAGAGGCTACCTCTCGCTATGTGAGAACGCCATATCCGCGACAGAGGGCGGCAGTTGAGACCTCTCCGGACGATCGTCGGCCGTCGCCCCGGTCCTCGCGCGCTCCACCCGGACCCGGAGGTGAACGCGAGCGGACGATCCGCGGGACCGGCCCGGTATCCGTTGCCGTCGCGGGCCGGACGCCGGAGTCTTGTCGAAGGTGCTCGGCCACGAGGAGGACACGCGATGGGGACGAGCGGTGACACGCCGGATGCCGAGCGGCGACGGCTGGCCGAGGCGGACGAATCCGGGGTGCCCTGGCGCCGGTGGGGCCCCTATCTGAGCGAGCGCCAGTGGGGGACCGTACGGGAGGACTACAGCGAGAACGGCGACGCCTGGTCGTACTTCACCCACGACCAGGCCCGCTCCCGCGCCTACCGCTGGGGCGAGGACGGCATCGCCGGTGTCAGCGACGACAAGCAGCGGCTCTGCTTCGCACTCGCCCTGTGGAACGGTCGCGACCCGATCCTCAAGGAGCGGATGTTCGGGCTGACGAACTCCGAGGGGAACCACGGCGAGGACGTCAAGGAGTACTACTTCCACCTCGACAGCACGCCCACCCACTCGTACATGAAGTACCTGTACAAGTACCCGCAGTCGGAGTTCCCGTACGAGGACCTCAAGGCCACCAACAGGGCCCGTGGGCGCGGTGACTTCGAGTACGAGCTCCTCGACACCGGCGTCTTCGACGAGGACCGCTACTTCGACGTGTTCGTCGAATACGCCAAGGCCGGCCCCGACGACCTGCTGATCGAGATCACCGCGCACAACCGCGGCCCCGACGAGGCACCCCTGCACCTCCTGCCGACCCTGTGGTTCCGGCACACATGGTCCTGGGCCGGCGGCACCGCCGTACCGTCCCTCCGCCAGGAACCCGGCGGTCATCTCCGCGCCGACCACGAGGAGTTGGGCCCGCGCTGGCTGTACCGCGACACGGACGCGGAGGCCCTGTTCACCGAGAACGACACCAATAACGAGAAGATCTTCGGCAGTCCGAACGCCTCCCCGTACGTCAAGGACGCCTTCGACCGCCACGTCGTCGGCGGCGAGAGCGGAGCCGTCAACCCCGGCCGGACCGGCACCAAGGCGGCCGTCCACCACGTGCTCACCATCCCGGCCGGAGCGAGCGCCACGGTCCGCCTGCGCCTAGCCGCCACCGAACTGCCGGACTGGACCGCCGACTTCGACACGGTGATGGCCGCACGGCGCACCGAGGCGGACGAGTTCTACGACAGCATGACCACGCCCGGCACGTCCGCCGACGAACGCCGCCTGGTGCGACAGGCGTTGGCCGGGATGCTGTGGAGCAAGCAGTACTACTACCTCGACGTCGAGCGCTGGCTCTCCGAGCACGGTCTCGACCCGCTCGCCTCCGACCCCCGGGTGCGGAACAGCAACTGGTACCACATGGTCAACGACGAGATCATGTCGATGCCGGACACCTGGGAGTACCCGTGGTTCGCCGCCTGGGACCTCGCCTTCCACACCGTCGCCCTGTCGATGGTCGATCTCACCTTCGCCAAGGGCCAGTTGGACCTGCTGTTGCGTCGCCTCTACCTCCACCCCAACGGCCAGATCCCGGCCTACGAATGGAACTTCGGCGACGTCAACCCGCCCGTCCAGGCCTGGGCCACCCTGTTCCTCTACGAACTGGAGAAACACCGCACCGGCCACGGTGACCGCGCCTTCCTGGAGAACGCCTTCCAGAAGCTGATGAAGAACTTCAGCTGGTGGCTCAACCGCAAGGACGCCGACGGCAACAACGTCTTCCAGGGCGGCTTCCTCGGCCTCGACAACATCGGCGTCTTCGACCGCAGCGCCCCGCTCCCCACCGGCGGCCACCTCGACCAGGCCGACGGCACCGCGTGGATGGCGCTGTACTGCCAGAACCTCCTGGAGATCGCCATAGAGCTGGCCGTCGACAACCCCGTCTACGTCGAGCAGGCGCAGTCCCTGTTCGAGCACTTCGCGTGGATCGCCGTTGCCATGAACCGCGTCGGCGCCGACAACGCGAGCCTGTGGGACGAGGAGGACGGCTTCTTCTACGACGTGCTGCGACTGCCCGACGGTACGGCGACCCGGCTCAAGGTGCGCTCCCTCGTCGGCCTGATCCCTCTCGCCGCCACCAGCCTGGTCGGCGGCTGGGCGGACCAACGCTTCCCCGAACTGGTCGCGGGGGCACAGGAGTTCATGAAGCGCCATCCGGCCGTGGAGGCCACCATCTCCTCGCACGAGGCGCTGGGTCCGAACGCCGACGGCCGCTATCTGTTCGCCCTGTTCGGGGAGGACCGGCTGCGCCGCATCCTGTCCCGGATGCTCGACGAGGGCGAGTTCCTCGGCCCGCACGGCATCCGCTCGCTCTCCCGCCACCACGCCGAGCACCCGTACACCTTCGAGGTGCACGGCGAGTCGTACGGCGTCGGCTATCTGCCCGCCGAGTCCGACTCCGGGATGTTCGGCGGCAACTCCAACTGGCGTGGCCCCGTGTGGTTCCCGGTCAACCTGCTGCTGATCCGCGCCCTGTTGAACCTGCACGCCTTCCACGGCCCGGAGTTCACCGTCGAGTGCCCCACCGGCTCCGGCCGGCACCTCACCCTCTACGAGGTCGCCCGCGAGCTCTCCGACCGGCTCACGGCCACCTTCCTCAGCGACGCCGACGGACACCGTCCGGTGCACGGCGCCCAGACCAAGTTCGCCGAGGACCCGCACTGGAAGGACCTGATCCTCTTCTACGAGTACTTCCACGGCGACAACGGCGCCGGTCTCGGCGCCTCCCACCAGACCGGCTGGACCGGCCTGTCCGCCGTCACCGCCACCCTCTTCCACACCCTGGGCGACGAGGAGTGGTCGGCCCGGGGCCGCGACAGTCTCCGCCCGACGGGCGGCCGAGAGGAGCCCCTGTCATGACGGCCTGGCCCGAGCACCCGGTGATCTACGAGATCAACACCCTCGTCTGGCTGCGGGAGTTGAGCAGCCGCCACGGCCGTGTCGTCACGCTCGGCGAGGTCCCCGAGCCCGCCTGGGACGAGATCGCCCTCCCGGGCGTCGACGCCGTCTGGCTGATGGGCGTCTGGGAGCGCAGTCCGGCCGGGCTGGAGATCGCCCTGCGGGACGAAGCGCTCCAGGCGTCGTTCCGGGCCGCGCTGCCGGACCTGCGCCCGGAGGACGTCGTCGGATCGCCGTACTGCGTCCGTGACTACGTCGTGGACGCGTCCCTCGGCGGCCCGGAGGAGCTGGCGGCGGCCCGCGCCCAACTGGCCGCCCGTAGCGTGCGGTTGATCCTCGACTACGTCCCCAACCACGTGGCCCCCGACCATCCCTGGCTCACCCGGCGGCCCGGCTGTCTCGTCCAGGGCGGCCGGGACGACCTGGCCCGCGACCCCGCCGCCTTCCTCGAAGCCGGTGGCAGGGTCTTCGCCCGGGGCCGCGACCCGTACTTCGCCCCCTGGCCCGACGTCGTGCAACTCAACGCCTTCAGCGAGGAGTTGCGCACAGCAGCCGTCGACACCCTGGCCTCGATCGCCGACCAGGCCGACGGCGTCCGCTGCGACATGGCGATGCTGCTGATGACCGACGTCTTCGCGAAGACCTGGGGCGAACGGGCCGGCACGGCACCCGCCGAGGACTTCTGGCCGTACACGATCCCCAGGGTCCGCGCACACCACCCCGACTTCCTCTTCGTCGCGGAGGCGTACTGGGACCTCGAATGGGCCCTGCAACAGCAGGGGTTCGACCACTGCTACGACAAGCGGCTCTACGACCGACTGCTGCACGAGGGCGCGGAGTCGGTGCGCGCCCATCTCGGGGCCGACGCCGGTTACCAGCGCGGCCTGGTCCGCTTCCTGGAGAACCACGACGAACCCCGCGCCGCCGCCACCCTGTCACCCGAGCGGGAACGCGCGGCGGCCGTCACCATCGCGACCCTGCCCGGCGCGACGCTCTGGCACGAGGGCCAGTTCGAGGGGCGACGGGTACGCCCGCCGGTCTTCCTCGCCCGGCGGCCCGAGGAGCCCGTCGACGAGAAACTCCGCCTGTTCCAGCACCAGTTGCTCGCCGCCGTCGCCTCCTCGGGCATGCGTACGGAGGGGGAGTGGCAGCTGCTCGACTGCACGGGCTGGCCGGACAACTCCACCCACGAGAACCTGGTCGCCTGGTCCTGGATCGCCGCTTCCGGCCGCCACCTGGTCGTCGTCAATCTCTCCGCACAGCCGGCCCAGGGCCGGGTCCGCCTCCCGTGGACCGATCTGCGCGGCGCCACCCGTCAACTCACCGAACTGCTGGGCGACATGACCTATGAACGCGACGGCGACGAACTCGTCGACCAGGGCCTGTTCGTCTCGTTGGAGGGGTTGCATTGGCATCTTGTGACCGTGCTGCCCTGATCTTGACCCGTGGGTAACTGGTGAAGGATTGACGGGAGTTGTGAAAGGTGACAAGAATTCGGCTTGCTTCGCTGTGGCTACGCTGAGCGAAGCGCCGCGAGCGGTCCGGTAGCGCACGCCATCGATCGTTTCCCTCAGTGTGCCCGCCGCTCGCGTGCTGCCACCTCCCACACCTTTCACCATCGTCGAGGCTCACTTTGTCACGTTCGCAGCACCTTCGATCCCTGTCCGCTGTCGCGGCAAGCGCGTTCATCGCGGCTGCCGCCCCCGTGCTCGCGGCCGGTCCGGCGAGCGCCGCCGAGACCGGCGGCTGCCAGTCCGCCACCGTGCAGTACCGCATCATCGGTGCCGACGGAAACGTCGTGGGCGCGGACTGGACCTCGCAGAGCGGGTTCCTCCAGTGGAACACCGTGCCGGGCACCGTCGAGGTCCGGCTCGCCCCCGACCAGAGCGTCGGGGACAGCTGCAAGTACCCCGTCTCCCTCGCCGAGTACACGACCGAGGGCCCCACCTGGTACACCTCCGGCCACCAGACCATGGTCGACAAGGCCACGGTCTACCTCACCGCCAAGGACGTCGCAGGCGCGGACGACGCCCGGCACACCTGGCAGCGGCTGAAGGTCAAGTCCCCCGACTGCTACGGCCAGATCGACCTGTACGGCGACGACGTCACGTACGACGGCGGCACGGGCGAGGGCCACGGCCCCCTGCCCTACCAGCCCGACAACATCGCGACGCCGTACCACCTGATAGCCGCCTGGAACGGTGGCGACAAGAAGTGCACCCCCGGCACTCCGGAGTCGCCCACCCCGACGCCGACGCAGCCCGCCTCCGCGCCGCCCGCGACGCCGTCGACCCCGGCCGACAGCACGCCTCCCGCCGAGGAGTCGACCCCGCCGGCCAGCCCCAAGCCGTCGACGACGCCTCCCACCTCCGCGCACGTGCCGCCGCTCCAGTCGTCGCCCTCGCCCACTCCGAAGGCGACGCCGAACGGTGGCAACCAGCCGCTGGCGGAGACCGGTTCGAGCGCGCCGGTCGGTCTCATCGCCGGTGGTGCGGCCCTGGTGATCGCCGTCGGTGGCGGTGCGGTGTACCTGGCCGGCCGGACCCGCCGCTCGTCCTGACGCCGGAACGCCCTGCGTGAACCGGTCGCCCCGCCCCGTGCGTTGACACGGGGCGGGGCTCACGCGTGCTGTCGGTGGGCTGAGTTCACGCCTGCGCGGCGGTCACGGCCGCGGCCAGGGGCGCCCGCCGAGCCGTTCGATGTCGGTGTTGAAGCGTCGTAGAAAAGCCGCGAAGGCGTCGATGTCCTCGTCCGGCCAGTCGGCCATGACCTGGTCCAGGGACTGGACGAGACCCTCGCGTTCCTCGTCGAGCATCCGTGCGCCCAGCTCCGTGATGCGGAACTTGCGGGCCATGCCGCCCTGCGGGTCGGGAATGCGGTCGACCAGCCCGGAGCGCATCGCCGCCGCCGTCTGCCGGTTGAGGGTCGACGTGTCGAGACCGAAGGCATCGCTCAACTCGCCGATGGACATGGGTCCTTGGATACGGATCCGGCTCAGCAGGATGTAGGCGCTGCGCTCCAGCACGCCGTCCTTGCGGCGGCCGCCCTTCAGCGACAGCAGGCCGTGCCGACTGAGGAGCATCTGCTCGTACTCGACCTCGCGCGTGCGCCTGTCCATCGGTCCGCTGCCTCCTGCTTCCTGCCGATGCCGCCACCGTGTCCCGGGCCCGGGAGCGGCACGGCCCATCCTCCCACGACGGTATGCATCATCCAGATGACATGGCCGATACATACGATGTGTACGATGCATATTCCTTCACGTCCCGACTGAACAGACATGCCGAGGAGTCCCGTCATGGACGCCCCCCAGCCTTCAGCCCGCGCAGGCGGCGTGGTCGCCACGCTGGCCTTCGCCGGCACCACCGCGGCGATCATGCAGACGCTGGTCACCCCGCTCATCGCCGACCTTCCGGAGATGCTGCACACCTCGTCCTCGAACGCCGCGTGGGTGATCACCGCCACGCTGCTGGTGGCCGCGGTCTGTGTGCCGGTCGTCGGACGCCTCGGCGACCTGCTGGGCAAGCGCCGCATGCTGCTCGCGTGCTCCGTCCCGCTCATCGTGGGCTCGGTGGTCTGCGCGCTCTCGTCCTCCGTCGTCCCGATGATCGTCGGGCGCGGACTCCAGGGCATGGGCATGGGCATGGTCCCGCTGGGCATCGCCCTGCTGCGGGACGTCGTACCGCAGGAGCGGCTCAGCCCCTCCATCGCCCTGGTGAGCGCGTCCATGGGCATCGGCGGCGGACTCGGCCTGCCGATCGCCGCGGCCATCGCGCAGTACGCCAACTGGCGTGCCCTGTTCTGGGGTTCGGCCGCTCTCGCCCTGGTGGTCGCCACGCTGATCTGGTTCCTGATCCCGGACGTGCCGGCCGCCGCCAAGGGCCAGCGTTTCGACGCGCCCGGCGCCCTCGGCCTGGCCGTCGGCCTCGTCTGCCTGCTGCTCGGCATCTCCAAGGGCGCCGACTGGGGCTGGGGTTCGGCCACCGTGCTCGGCCTGTTCGCCGTCGCGATCGTGGCTTTCCTGGCCTGGGGCGTCTGGGAGCTGCGGACCAGTGACCCGCTGATCGACCTGCGGACGACGGCCCGCCCCCGGGTCCTGATCACCAACATCGCCTCGGTCTTCGTCGGCGTCGGCATGTACTCCAGCATGCTGGTCGTCCCGCAGCTGCTCCAGTTCCCCGAGGCCACGGGCTACGGCCTGGGTCAGTCGATGCTCGCGGCCGGTCTGTGGATGGCGCCCGGCGGCATCATGATGATGATCGTCTCCCCGCTCGGCGGAATGCTCACCAACGCCCGCGGCCCGAAGTTCACCCTGATCAGCGGTGTCCTGGTCATCACCGCGGGCTACGCCCTGTCGATGGGCCTGATGAGCTCCGCGTGGGGCCTGATGGTCGTCTGCATCGTCATCAACAGCGGCGTCGGCCTCGCCTACGGTGCGATGCCCGCGCTCATCATGAGTTCGGTCCCGCTCTCCGAGACCGCCGCGGCGAACGGCTTCAACACCCTGATGCGCTCCCTCGGCACCTCGATCGGCGCCGCGGTGATCGGCGTGGTCCTCGCCCAGATGACCACCACGGCCGGTGGCTACACCTTCACCTCCGAGGACGGCTTCCGCACGGGCCTGATCATCGGCGGCGGCGTCGCACTGCTGGCGGCCGTGGTCGCGGCGGCGATCCCCGCCGTACGGCAGACCCCGGCGGAGGAGAAGAAGGCGGAGCCGGTCGTGGCCCTCGAAGAGGCCGGCGCCGAGTCCTGACCCGACCGTAGGGAACACGCGGGGTCGCACTGCCCGGCGCCGACGGACCGTTGAACCGGTCCGGGGCGCCGGGCAGTGCGCTGTCCGGGCACCACCTCCCGCGCGGGGCAGCGCTGTTGCGGTGAGCCCCCTGCAACTGGTTCTACGTATGGATTGTTCAACGATCCCTCAATAGGATGGTTCAATATTCGGCCGTCCGTCGATGCGTGGACGCGGAACGGGCACCCAGCGGAGGGCGGAAGGACATGAGCCGAGATCAGGGCGATGAGGTCGACGACAATGGGCGGATCCTGTTCGGCGACGACCCGGCGCTGCGGCTTGAGCGCGTACTGATGGGACTGGAGACCGCGGACGGCACGGTCACCCTCGATCCCGCGCGGACCCGCCACATGCCCGTAGCCCTTTTCGAGTTCAGGCATGCCCGGGGCGTGGGCGACTTCGGGTACATGGTGCCGAAGGGGACTCCGCGCGACGGGATACCCGAGGAACCCCGTATCGAAGGCGCCATCCTGTCCGGCATGCGGCGCCTGCCGCCCGAGTTCCCCGACTCGCGCCCCGCCGACGCGCCACGATCCGACGGTGACGGGGGCCGCCCCGACAGCAACTGGCCCACCCTGTTGGACGAGCTGTGCATGCGCGAGACGCTGCGACGCGACCTCGACGAGGTCTCCCTCTTCATGGACCGCGGGTCGTCCGGCTACGCCGACCTGCGCTCCATCCCCGGATGGGAGCTGCACGAGGTACCCGACGAACAGCCGCGACTGGCGCAGCGCCTCGGCTCCCCCTACTCCCGGCTGGAACTGAGGACGCCCGGCGGCGAGATCTGCTCCCGCACCTGGGTCGCGCACGACCCCGAGTGGCGGGCCGCCGCCCTCCGTCACGGACACGTCGTGTGCCTGTGCGGCGTGGAACTGGGGATCCGCGCGCCGTACGCGATGAGCGACGCGCAGCACACCCCGGACATGCGCCACGAGTCCTTCCGCCGCGGCTGCGCGCTGGGCCTGACCGCCGGCGGGCTCGTCGCCTACGTCGACCACCGATGACCCGGCCGCTCCCCGACGCGTGCGGCCGGGTCAGACGGCCAGGATCGCGCGGACGCGCTTGCCGGCGCCGGTGACCGGGGTGACGTCCAGGCGGTGGGCCAGGCAGCGGACCATGGCCAGGCCTCGGCCGCTCTCGCCCTCGGCCGTCAGCGGCCGGACGTGCGGCGGAGCCGGGTTGTCGTCGTAGACCTCGACCGTGACGCGCTCGTCGGACACCTGGATGCGCAACCGGCACTCGCCGCGGCCGTGCTCGGTCGCGTTGGCGACGAGTTCGGACACGATGAGCGTCGCGTCGTCGATCCGCGACGCGCCCACCCGCTCGATCCGATGACGGGAGCGGGCGAGGAACTCCGAGGTCAGCCTCCGTGCCTGACCCGCCGACGTGGCCTCGTCCGGCAGCAGGTACTCCACGCGTACGGAACGCCTATGGGTACGCCGATGCGCACGCATGGCGAATCACTTCCCCTCCTAGGACGACCCGGTATCCCCGCGGCGCCACCGCACCGGGGCCGCGACATGGTGTGCGCGGCAGGTCCTGCACAAGTTCACTTGCCCTGAGTCCGTGATCGGCAACCGGGCGGTGTCATATGGTTGTCATCGATCAGGAAATGTCCGTTCTCGGACTCAATTGGGTAAAGCGTCGCGCGCGTCGAGGGGATTGCCTGGCAGCCTTGCGATGTCCAAAGGTGGGGGAGGGGCCCCTGCGGAAGGCGGCTCCCGAAAGCCGCGACGCCCTTGGAGTGGACCATGGCCGCAGCGAAGCCGCAGCGCAGTGTTCTCCTGCTGACCTGGCTGCCCGCCGCGGTGATGGCGGTGGTCGCGGTCGGCGACCTCGTCACGGGCCCCGGCCTCGGCTTCCTCCCGCTGGCCTCCCTCGGACCGGCCTTCGCGGGCCTGGTCGGCGGCTGGCGCCGCACCGCGTGGTTCGGTGCGGCGGCCCTCGCCCTGTGCGTCGGACTCGGCCTCTACGATGGCCTGTTCCAGGAACGCCGAGGCTTCCTGGCGATGGTGTCGGTCGTCGGCGTGACCGGCGCGGGCATCGCCGCCGCCGTGATGCGCGGCCGTCGCGAGGCCGAACTGGCCAGTGTGCGGTCCATCGCCGAGGTCGCCCAGCGTGTGCTGCTGCGGCCCGTACCGCTGACCGCGGGACCGCTCCAGGCGGCGGTGTCGTACACCTCGGCCGTCGCGGAGGCCCGGATCGGCGGCGACCTCTACGAAGTGGTCGCCTCCCCGCACGGCGTGCGGGTCATCGTCGGTGACGTCCAGGGCAAGGGCCTGGCCGCTGTCGAGACGGCCGCCGTGGTGCTCGGCGCGTTCCGCGAGGCGGCGCACGACGAGTCCGATCTCGTCGGACTCGGCGAACGCCTGGAGCGCAGTGTCTCGCGGGTGCTGTCCGACGAGAAGTTCGTCACCGCCGTCCTCGCCGAGATCGGCACCGACCATGAAGTGCTCTTCCTCAACTACGGCCACCCGCCACCGATGGTCGTACGGCACAACGGCACCGCCGACTTCCCCGTCCCGCCCTTCTACGCCCCGCCGCTCGGCCTGGGCGGTGCCCAGGGCGGCGAGACCCCGAAGCCGTTCTCCGTGCGTTTCGCCCCCGGCGAGCAACTGCTGCTGTACACCGACGGTGTCACCGAGGCCCGCGACGACCGCGGCACCTTCTATCCGCTGGGGGAGCGGGCGCACCTGCTGAAGGAACCGGACGCGCAGAGCGCGCTCGACTCCCTCCGCGAGGACCTGGTCCGCCACACGGCGGGCCCGCTCCACGACGACGCCGCGATGCTCCTGCTGCGCTACCACGGCCACGCGACCACGACGGGGGACGAACCGCCCGTCCGGTGAGCGGGGCAGGGCGTGGGGCGCCGCATGGTCCGGCCCGCCGCCGCCCGGGGAGGGGAGCCGGCGGGCCGCGGCCAGCCGCTAGTGGTGGTCGCCCGAGCCGCGTGTGAACGACGTGAAGGTGTGGCTGAAGTACCAGGTGTCCTGCGCGATCCCGGAGCAGTTGTTGGCGCCCCCGGTGCCCACGCAGCCGCCGTTGTCGCGCTGGAGCGCCCAGAAGGACAGGGTGTTGATGCCCCGGGCGGCGGCCCAGTTCCGCACCGTGACCGCGTTCTGCGTGGTGAAGGTCTCCGCCGGGCCGAAGTCGTCGATGCCGGGCATCTCGGTGACGCCGATCGTCTTCCACAGCTTCGCCGGGTTCGACTTCGTGTGGAGCGCGGCGAGTTGGGAGTGCAGACCGGTCGCGGCGGTCTTGGTGTCCTGCGCCATGTCGTGCGCGGCGCCGTCGTAGTAGTCGAACGTCATGATGTTGACGACGTCCACGCGCGCGCCGTTGTCGACCGCGTTCTGCAGCAGGGCCACGCCGTTGGGCGCGAGACCGGTGGTGGTCGTCGGCAGCGTGTAGGAGAACTCCACGCTGCGGCCGGTGCGTTCGGCCCAGCGCTGCACCTTCGCGATCGCCTTGTTGCGGCGGTCGACGCCGGCCGTGTTGTTGATCGAGTCGGCCTCGATGTCGAGGTCGATACGGCTCACGCCGTACGTCGTCACCAGGCTCTCGTAGACCTTGGCGATGGCGTCCACATCGGTGCAGCTGTCAGCCAGTTCGGTGTTCGTGGTGTCCGCGCTGTAGCCGCCGAAGGACGGGATGACGTTGCCGCCGCGCGCCTGGATCGTGGCGATGTCCTTGCCGAACGTGGACTTCGCGATCGGCTGGGCGGGCTGGCCGTTCCAGTACGCCGTGCACGAACCGGGTGCCTCGGTCTGCAGGAAGGCCATCGTCAGGTACTTGTTGCCGGACGCGGCGGCGAGCGCCGCCGGGCTCTCACCCGTCCACGCCTCGAAGTACGGCGCCGCCACATGGTCCGGCATGGGCCGCGCCCGGTGCGAGGCGTCCGCGGCACCCCCGCCGAGAGCGACTAGCCCCGTGGACAAGGCGGTTACGGCCGCGCAGGACAGTGACGCGCGGAGAAGCCCAGGTCGTCTCATTGACGCTCCCATGCTGAAAGGAGAGAAGCCGTCCCTGACCGGGACGAACAGCGACCATATTTGGACTAGACCAATCGTCTGTCAAGGTTCTTTACAGTGAACTGGCCGTGCCGGGAGGGGAATTCGACCCGGGACGCCTCGGGGCGCCACGGGTCGACGGGCTGGGCTAGTGGTGGTGCTCGTGCTCGTGCGGCTGCCCGCCCTGATCCGGTGAGCCGCTCATCATCCGCAGCATGGCCGGACCACCGCTGCGCAGGAACCGTACGACCAGACTCGCGGCGAGCAGCAGGAACGCGATGTTCAGCCAGGTCGTGTAGTTCCAGGTGATGCCGTCGTCGGGGATCTTGGCGTCGGCCTGGTCCGGGATCAGCCCCAGGCCCCCGAAGGCGAACTCGACGACATAGCCCGCGACGGCCATCGCCGCGAAGAAGGTGACCAGCAGGAAGCCGGCCATGCGGGCGCCGTAGTACTTCCGGTAGATGTTCAGGATCGGCAGGATCAGCAGATCGGCGTAGAGAAAGGCGATCACCCCGCCGAAACTGATGCCGCCCTTCCACAGCACCACCGCCAGGGGCACGTTGCCGATCGAGCACACGAAGGTCGCGATGGCCACCAACGGTCCGACGAGCGGGCCGACCAGCTTTGCGGCGAGCGGGTGGCCGGCGAGGAAGAAGGTGTTCCAGAAGCTGTCCGGCACCCAGGCGGCGATCGCCCCCGCGATCAGCAGCCCGGCCACCAGGTCGCGCAGGATCGCGGCCCACTCCATCACGAAGATGTGCGCGACGGACGTGAACCCGTCCCGCGAGAACAGCCGACGGGCGAAGCTCCCCTCGCCCCCGATCGACATGTCCATCGCCGCGTGCCCCTCCATGGAGCCGGCCAGCCCGCGCTCCGCCTGTTCCCGCGCCCGGTCCAGCAGCCGCTGCCGCAGGAAGAGCCGGAACAGCACCGCGAGCACGACGATCATGATCGGCCCGCCGGTGAACTCGGCCGCGGTGAACTGCCAGCCCATCAACAGGGCCAGGATCACGCCCAGTTCGACGACCAGGTTGGTCGAGGCGATCTCGAAGGTCATCGCGGCGGTGAAGTTCGCCCCCTTGCGGAACAGCGACCGTGCGAGCGCCACGGCCGCGTACGAACAGGACGACGAGGCCGCGCCGAGTCCGGCGGACAGCGCGAGCGTGCGCGGCCGGTCGTCGCCCAGCAGCCGTACGACCGTGGACCGGCGCACCACGGCCTGCACGACGGCGGAGAGCGTGAAGCCGAGGATCAGCGCCCAGGTGACCTCCCAGGTCATCGACCCGGCAATGGACAGCGCGTGCCCGATCGCTCCCATGAACCCGCCCCTCTTCGGTGTGCGTCAGGGGGGACTGTACCCCTAGGGGGTATCGCACGCAGGGAAGAAGTCGCGTCGGCGGGGCAGAAGCCGGCCCCCGGGCGGTGTCGCCCGGGGGCCGCGCGGGCTCAGCCGACGGGCCGGCGCACCACGGCGACGTCCCGGGGGGCGAGGACGGGGAAACCGTCCTCGCCCGCGCTGCCGACCAGGAGTTCGCCGGACAGGCCGGTCAACGGCACCGTGTCGTCCGTGCGGTTGACCAGGAACAGGTAGCGGCTGTCGGCGTTCCGGCGGACCGTCAGCTCCACGACACCCTGTGCGGAGTCCGGGAGTTCACTGCCGACACCGGCGGGGGCGAGCAGTTCCGGGAGGAGCTCGGCGAGGCCCTCGCGGCCCAGGCGGGTGGAGACGTACGCGGCCGAACCTCCGCCCACCGTACGGCGGGTGACGGCGGGGCGGCCCGTGTGGTCGCCGCTGCGGTAGTGGGCCAGCACCTCCACCTCGGGATCGGTCACCGTGATCCGGTCGGTCCACAGCGAGCCGGTGGCGGTGCCGTCGAGGTCCAGCTCGACCGTGTCGCCGTCGAGCAGCGGGCCGAACTCCTCGATGCGGATGCCCAGCAGGTCGCGCAGGGCGCCCGGGTAACCGCCGAGCCAGATGTGGTCGTTCTCGTCGACGACGCCGGAGAAGTAGGTGGAGACCAGGTGGCCGCCCTGCTCGACGTAGCGCGTGAGTTCCTTGGAGAGGGCCGCCGGGACCATGTGCAGGACCGGTGTGATGACCACGTCGTAGCGGTCGAGGGCGGTCTGTGCCGTGACGAGGTCGGCGCGGACGCCGAGGTCGAGGAGGGCGGAGTACCAGTCCAGCGCCTCCTGGCGGTAGTCGAGGCGGTCCGTGGGGTGCGAGTCCTGCTCGCTCGCCCACCAGGACTCCCAGTCGAAGACGATGCCGACCCGGGCCGTCTCGCGGTCGGAACCGGCGACGGGGGCCAACGTGCGCAGCGTGCGGCCGAGTTCGGCCACCGCGCGGAAGACCTCGCTGTCGGCCCCGGCGTGCGGGACCATCGCGGAGTGGTACTTCTCGGCGCCCGCCGCGGACTGGCGCCACTGGAAGTAGCAGACGGCGTCGGCACCGTGCGCCACGTGCAGCAGCGCGTCGCGGGCCAGGTCGCCGGGGCGCTTCGCGACGTTGACGGGCTGCCAGTTGACGGCGCTGGTGGAGTGCTCCATCAGGAACCACGGGCGGCCCGCGGAGATGCCGCTGACGAGGTTCGCGGAGAAGGACAGCTCGTCGCGGTCCTGTGAACCGGGCGTCACGTAGTGGTCGTTGGAGACGAAGTCGATCTCGGCGGCCCAGTCGGCGTAGTTCATGCCCTTGGTGCTGCCCATCACCATGAAGTTGGTGGTGACCGGCACGTCCGGCGTGATCTCGCGCAACAGGTCGCGCTCGGCGCGCAGATAGTCCTTGAGCGCGTCCGACGAGAAGCGCTTGAAGTCCAGTTGCTGGGTGGGGTTCGGGAAGGAGGCGGCCAGCCGGGGCGGCAGTATCTGCTCCCAGTCGCTGTACCGCTGGGACCAGAAGGCCGTGCCCCAGGCCTGGTTGAGCGTGTCGACGGTGGTGTAGCGGGCGCGCAGCCAGTCACGGAAGGCGCGGGCCGCGTCGTCGGAGTAGTCGTAGACGTTGTGGCAGCCCAGCTCGTTGGAGATGTGCCAGGCGGCCAGCGCCGGGTGGTTGGCGTAGCGCTCGGCCACCTTCCGCACCAGACGCAACGCGTGGTCGCGGAAGACGGGCGAGGTGGGACGCCAGTGCTGACGGCCGCCGGGCCACAGGGTCTCGCCGGAGGCGGTCACCGGGAGGATCTCCGGGTGCTCCGTGCTCAGCCACGGGGGCGGGGAGGCGGTGGCGGTGGCGAGGTCGACGCCGATGCCGCCCGCGTGCAGCAGGTCCATGATCTCGTCGAGCCAGCCGAAGTCCCATGCGTCGCGGGTCGGTTGGATGCGGGCCCAGGAGAAGATCCCCACGGACACGATGTTGACGCCGGCCTCGCGCATCAGCCGGATGTCCTCGTCCCACACCTCCCGCGGCCACTGCTCCGGGTTGTAGTCGGCGCCGTAGGCGAGGCGGGGCGTGGTGGGTTCACCGTCCGGCCCGTGCCGCAACTGGGACAGGAGGGTGGAGATCATGGTGGTCCTTCCGGTTACTGCACAGGCGGTACGAGGTGCGTGCTGCGTGATGGATCCCGGGCGGCCGCCGCCGGGCGGACTGCTGCTCGGCGGCGGCTCCCGAGGAGATGCCGGTCACCGCTGGGTGCCGGTCGCTCCGGGCGGGGTCACTTGTTGACGGTGAAGCCCTGCTCGTTGCCGTACTTGACGGAGGCGTCCTGCCAGCTCTTCAGACCCTGGGCCAGCGTCGTACCGGAGATGTACGCCTTGCCGACGGTGTCGTTGAAGATCGAGTTGGCGTACTGCTGGAAGGGCAGGTACGACCAGTCGGACGCGACCTCGGACGCGGACTGGGCGAAGATCTGGTTGGCCTTCTGCCCGCCGAAGTACGGGAACGTCTTGTTCTGGAACGCGGCGGACTGCTGCTCGGCCTTGGTGGCCGGGAAGGCACCCTCGTCGACCCGGGTCTGGACGCCCGCGCCGGCGTTGGCGTACTGGACGAACGCGTAGGCGAGTTCCTTGTTCTTGCCCAGGGTGGGCAGGGTCAGGGAGCTGCCGCCGTTCTCCGCGCTGGCCTTGCCGCCCGCGGTCCACTGCGGCATGGGGGCCGCGCGCCAGTCACCGGAGGCACCGGCGACACCGCTGACGAAGTTGGCGGGCATCCAGGCGCCGGTGGTCAGGGTGGCGATGGTGCCGTCACCGAGGCCCTTGTACCAGTCGTCGGTCCAGCCGTTGATCGGCGCGAGGAGCTTCTCGTCGATCAGCTTCTGCCAGGTCTCCGTGTACTTCTTGGCGCCCGCGTCCTCGAAGTTGACCGTCACCTTGGTGCCGTCGACCTTGTACGGGCGCGAACCGGCCTGCCACAGCATGCTGGTGGTGAAGCCCGCGTCACCGGCGTCGTTGGCGATGTACGCCTTCGGGTCGGCCTTGTGCAGCTTGCGGGCCGCGACGACGTACTCGTCCCACGTGGTCGGGACGGCGATCTTGTACTTGTCGAAGACCTTCTTGTTGTAGAACATCGCCATCGGGCCCGAGTCCATCGGCAGACCGTAGACCTTGTCGCCGTCGCTCACCGCGTTCCACGGGCCGGCCGTGTACTTGGAGGCCAGCTTGTCGGCGCCATAGGGCGAGAGGTTGGTGAGGCCCTTGGTGAGGGAGTACTGGCTCAGCGCGAAGTACTCGACCTGGGCGACGTCGGGAACGCCCTTGCCGGCCGCGATGGCGTTCGACAGCGCGGTGTAGTGCTTGTCGCCGGAGCGGTCGCTGACCAGGTTGATCTTGACCTTGGGGTACTTCTTCTGGAAGTCGGCCGCGACCGTCTTCAGCGTGGGCTCCCAGGCCCAGACCGTGACCGAGCCGCCCTTCTTGAGAGCCGCCTGGATGTCCGAGGCGGAGACGGCCTTCGTGCTGGAGCTGTCGTCACCCGAGCCGCCGCAGGCGGTCGACCCCAGGGCGAGGACGGAGAGGATGGCCATGCCGCGCAGCAGGCGGCTGGTGGTTCTGCGCATGGAGGTGCTTCCACTTCTTCGTGGGTGGGACTTCTTGAGGGTGGGGTTATTCCTTGACGCTTCCGGCGGCGAGACCGGACTGCCAGTACTTCTGCAGCAGCAGGAACGCGGCGATCAGCGGCACGATGGTGAGCAGCGAACCCGTGATCACCAGGTTGAAGATGACGTCACCACCGATCGTCTGGGCCTGGGAGTTCCAGGCGTCCAGGCCCAGGGTCAGGGGGTACCAGTCCGGGTTCTTGATCATGATCAGCGGAAGGAAGTAGTTGTTCCACGTCGCCACCGTGGTGAACAGCAGGACCGTCACGACACCGGGGGCGAGCAGCGGCAGGGACACCTGGAAGAAGGTGCGGATCTCGCCCGCGCCGTCGATCCGCGCGGCCTCCAGGAGCTCGACCGGGATGGCCTCGGTGGCGAACACCCACATCAGGTACAGGCCGAACGGCGAGACCAGCGAGGGGATGATCACCGCCCACGGGGTGTCCGTGAGCCCCATCTTGCTGAACATCAGGAACGTCGGCACCGCGAGGGCCGTACCCGGGACCGCGACCGCGCCGATGACCACGGCGAAGACGGCGCGCTTGCCCGGGAACTTGAACTTCGCCAGCGCGTAGCCGCCGAGGATCGACAGGAAGGTGGCACCGCCGGCGCCGAGCACGACGTACAGCAGGGTGTTCAGCAGCCAGCGGACGAAGATGCCGTCGTGGTAGGTGAACGTGTCGTGGATGTTCTGCCAGAGCGCGAAGTGGTGGGCGAACCACAGGCCGTTGGAGTCGGCCAGCCCTGACTGCGTCTTGGTCGCGTTGATGACCAGCCACAGCAGCGGCACCACCGTGTAGACCAGGATCAGACCGGTCAGCACGGTCAGCAGGACACTGCGCTTGGGGCGCCCGGGGGTGTGCTTCTTGCGCGGGGTGCGCAGCCGGGGCGCGCTCTTCGAACCGCCGCCGGACGCGGCCGACGCCGAGGGAGAGGCGGTGGTGACGGGGGTGCTCATGGCTCAGGCTCCCTTGCGCATGCCGCGGAGCTGCACGACGTAGGCGATGACCATGGTGATCAGCCCCATGATGATGGCGACCGCCGCGGAGTAGTTGTGCTGCTGTCCGTTGAAGGACAGTGAGTACGTGTAGAAGTTCGGCGTGTAGTCCGTCGTGATCGCGTTGCGCGCCAGCGGCCGCAGGATGCTCGGCTCGTTGAAGAGCTGGAAGCTGCCGATGATCGAGAAGATCGTCGCGATGACCAGGGCGCCCCGGATCGCGGGGAGCTTGATGGCCGTGATCACCCGGAACTGGCCGGCGCCGTCGATCTCCGCCGCCTCGTACAGCGAGGTGGGGATGACCCGCAGCGCGGAGTAGAAGATCAGCATGTTGTAGCCGACGAACTCCCAGGTCACGATGTTGCCGATCGACGCCAGCACCAGGTGCGCGGAGAGCGGGTCGGGCAGCGTGACGTCGAACGCGCTGTTGATGTCACCCACCAGACCGAACTGCGTGCCGTACATGAAGCCCCACATCAGGGTGGCGACCACGGCGGGCACGGCGTACGGCAGGAAGATCGAGATCCGGAAGAAGTCCCGGCCGAAGAGCCTGCCGCTGTCCAGGGCGAGCGCCACGAACAGGGCGATGCCGAGCATGATCGGCACCTGGATCACCAGGAACAGGGAGACCCGCTCCAGGGAGGACCAGAACTGGTCGTCCTGGAAGGCCTGCTTGTAGTTGTCCAGACCGACGAAGTGGTTGCCGCCGATGAGCTGGTCGCGGAAGAGGCTGAGGTAGATCGAGTACGCGATCGGAGCCAGGAAGACGAAGGCGAAGACCACCGCGAAGGGCCCGATGAAACCCCACCCTGTCCAGGAACGGCGGTCCCGTTTCGCCGAAGGCCTGTCAGGAGGCCGAGTCGCGGCCGCAGGGGGCTGAAGCGTCGTCATGTAGTTCCTCGCTCGTCCATCTCGGAACCGGCGTCACACGCCGTCGCGATGTTGCGTAAACAGCACGGTCCACAACGGCCCCGGCCTGTTATGTTTACGTAAACATCTGATGGCGGCATGTCTACACTGCCCCAATGTCGGTGGTCAAGGGTCGTCTGGCGAAACACGACCGTGGCAATCGGATCGATATGTGAGGGAGACGGGTGGACACAGCGGACGGTGCCTCGGCGAGAGAAGACGGGGCACGCGCGCGTGGCGGGAAGCGCTCCGCGCGGCGCGCCCAGAGTGCCTCGATGGCGGATGTCGCACGCGTGGCGGGCGTGTCCTCACAGACCGTCTCCCGAGTGTCGAACGGCTACGAGGGCGTCAACGAGGAGACCAGGCAACAGGTCCTCGCCGCCATGAAGGAGCTGGGCTACCGGCCCAACAGCGCGGCCCGCGCGCTGAAACGCGGTGAGTTCCGCACCATCGGAGTGATCACCTTCAACCTCTCCACCACGGGCAACATGCGCACCCTGGAGGCGATCGCCACCTCGGCGGCCCACGAAGGCTACGCCGTCACGCTGCTGCCGGTCGCCGTGCCCACCCAGGACGAGGTGCGCGGAGCCTTCTCGCGGCTCGGCGAACTCGCCGTCGACGCGGTCATCGCCATCATGGAGGTCCACCTCCTGGACGCGGCGACCATCTCCCTGCCCCCGCACGTCCAGGTCGTCGTCGCCGACTCCGACGCGGGTGACCGCTACAGCGTGGTCGACACCGACCAGAACGGTGGCGCGCGGGCCGCCGTACGTCATCTCCTCGACCTCGGCCATCGCACGGTCTGGCATCTCGCGGGACCCGAGGAGTCCTTCGCCGCGCAGCGCCGCGCCGACGCCTGGAGCGCCGAACTCACCGACGCGGGACGGCCGGTGCCCCCGGTCGTGCGCGGCGACTGGTCGGCGGAGTCCGGCTATCGCGTGGGCCTGGAACTCGCCCAACAGGCCGACTGCACGGCCGTGTTCGCGGCCAACGACCAGATGGCGCTGGGCCTGCTGCGCGCGCTGCACGAGCGCGGCCGGCGCATCCCCGAGGACGTCAGCGTGATCGGCTTCGACGACATCCCCGAGGCCGGGTCCTTCCTGCCGCCCCTCACCACCGTCCACCAGGACTTCGCCGAGGTCGGACGGCTGTGCGTGGAGGGTGTCCTGCGGCGGATGCGGCAGCGGAGCGAGGAACACGGCACCACGCTCGTGCCCACGAAGCTCGTCATACGCGACAGCACGGCACCGCCCCTCGCATAGGCGGAAGGGCCCTCCCACGCGCGCGGGAGGGCCCTTCTCAGCGGGTCGCTCAGGCCGTCGTCTCCGGGCGGCCGGGGCGGGACCAGTGCGTGTGGAACGTGCCCGTGCGGTCCGTGCGGCCGTAGGTGTGCGCGCCGAAGAAGTCGCGCTGGCCCTGGAGCAGGGCCGCCGGCAGCCGGTCGGCGCGCAGCGTGTCGTAGTGGGACAGCGCGGCGGAGAACGCCGGGACCGGAATCCCGCGGCGCGCCGCCGAGGCGACGACCTCGCGCCACGGGACCTGCGCGTCGCCGATCTCCCCGGCGAAGCTCTCCTCGCTCAGCAGGCTGACCAGCCCCGGGTCCGCCGTGTACGCGGCGCGGATCCGGTCAAGGAAGGAGGCGCGGATGATACAGCCGCCGCGCCAGATCCCGGCGACCGCCGCGAGGTCGATCGACCAGTCGAACTCGACCGCCGCGTCCTGGATCATCTTCCAGCCCTGGTCGTAGGCGATCACCTTCGAGGCGTACAGGGCCTGCTCGACCTGGGCCGTGAAGCGGTCGGCCTCGGTGCGGCTCAGCGGGGGAGTCGTGCCGCCGGGCAGCCCTCGGTAGGCCGCGCGCAGGGAGCCCTGGCTGGAGGAGGCGCGGGCGAAGGTGGCCTGCGCGATGGCGGTGACCGGCGAACCCAGTTCCAGCGCGGTCTGCACGGTCCAGCGGCCGGTGCCCTTCTGCCCGGCCGCGTCGGTGACGATGTCGACGAACGCCTTGCCGGTCTCCGCGTCGGTGTGGGCGAGGACCTCGGCGGTGATCTCGATCAGATAGGAACCGAGCCGCCCCTCGTTCCAGCGCCGGAAGATCTCCGCTATCTCGGCCGGGGCGTAGCCGCCGACCTGCCGCAGCAGGTCGTACGCCTCGGCGATGAGCTGCATGTCGGCGTACTCGATGCCGTTGTGCACCATCTTGACGAAGTGCCCGGCGCCGTCCGTCCCGATGTGCGTGGAACACGGCTCGCCGTCGACCTTCGCGCTCACGGACTCGAACATCGGGCCGAGCACGGCGTACGACTCCGCCGAACCGCCGGGCATGATCGACGGCCCGTTCAGCGCACCCTCCTCGCCGCCGGAGACACCGGCGCCGACGAAGTGCAGGCCCTTGTCGCGCAGGGCGGCCTCGCGGCGTCGGGTGTCGGCGAAGTGGGCGTTGCCGCCGTCGATGATCATGTCGCCGGGCTCCATCAGCTCGGCGAACTCGTCGATCACGGCGTCGGTGGCGGGACCGGCCTGCACCATGATCATCAGGCGGCGGGGCTTCTCCAGCGCGGCCACGAACTCGCGCGCGGTCTCGGCCGGGACGAAGGCTCCCTCGCCGCCGTACTCCTTCATCAACTCGTGGGTCCGGTGCGGCGACCGGTTGTGGACGGCGACCGTGTAGCCGTTGCGGGCGAAGTTGCGCGCGAGGTTGCGGCCCATCACGCCGAGGCCGGTGACGCCGATCTGGGCGGTTCCGTCGGCGGCGGGGTCGTGCGGTGCTGATGCGTTCATGGGGTGCCTGTTCTCCGAGTCGGTGACGTGGCGGGTCGGCGCTGGGCGCCCATGACCGCAGGTACGTGTGTGATCGCGAAATGACTCGACGTACGGGCCACGGATTCGTCATTCGTTCCGCGGCACCTCACTGACCGGCACCACCGGGCCGGCCCGGCGGGCGGCCTCCGTACAATGCGGCCTGACTATGGGTGACTCACTGGTGCGGTGTGCGACGTTCAACGTGCTGCACGGTCGGCCGATCGGCCCGGACGGCCGTCCGACGGCCGTGCTCCCCGGCGATCTCCCGGCTTCCCTCGCCGCGGCCGTCGCGTCCCTGGACGCCGACGTCGTGGCGCTCCAGGAGATCGACCGGCTCCAGGAACGGTCGGGCGGCGTCGACCAGGCGGCGGTCGCCGCAGCGGCGATGGACGCGCGCGACTGGCGCTACGCGACGGCCCTGCACTGCCGCTCCGTACCCGGCCGGGGCTGGGTCCTGGACCCGGACGAGCCCGGGATGCGGGTCTACGGCCCCGAGGCCCGCCAGCCCCAAGTCCCCTCGCACGGCGTCGCGTTGCTGTCCCGGCTCCCGGTCCGCGAGTGGCACGCCCTACGACTCCCGGCGGCCCCCTTCGGCATGCCGCTGCGGGTGGCCGGGCGCGCCGCCCCGGTGCTGGCCCGGGACCAGGCGCGGGCCGCGCTGGCCGCCGTACTGGAAGGGCCGCACGGCCCGTTCACCGTCGTGGCCGTGCATCTCTCGTTCGTACCGGGGTGGAACATCGGGCAACTGCGCTCCGTGCGCCGCTGGATCGCCGGACTGCCCCGGCCCCAGCTGGTGATGGGCGACTTCAACCTGATCGGCGCACTGCCCCGGGTCACGCTCAACGTGTCCGCGCGGCGCGGCCGGAGCGGCTGGCGGTCCGCGGCGCGACAGGCGACCTTTCCCTCGCACCGCCCGCTCGTCCAGCTCGACCACATCCTGCTGAACGGGCTCGGCGAGGACGCCGCAGGCGGGGTGCGGGCACCCAGGACGGCGATATCGGATCACCGGCCGCTGGTGGTGGAGCTGTCCCTCTGAGGCCCGTGCGCCCTGCGAGTCCGGTGCGTCAGTTCCACAGGGGGTAGGTCACGACGTGCGCGAACTTGTCCGGCCGTGCCGCCGTGTACGTCAGGCTGATCTGGCCGTACTGCTGCACCTGGGGGTGCCGCTTCCAGGTCTGCGGGGTGTCGAGGCGGACGACGACCGGGTACGAGTGGAACGTGCCCGCCGCGCAGTAGGGGACGCAGTCGTTCACCATGTTGACGCCCGTGGCCGTCGCGGAGGTGTCGTTCCAGGACGTCCAGTGCAGCGATGTGAGGCGGCTGTTGCCGTCCCCGCACGCGAGCGTGAAGTCGGTGGGGCGCACCTCGGGATGCCACAGGCAGTCGACGAGCACGGGGCCCCGGAACGGCCGGTGGGCGGCCACCGGCTCCGTCCGCACCGACGCCGCGGCCGAGCTGCCGACGGCCGGTGCCAGCAGCGCGGCGGCACACAGCGTGACGACTCCGACCATGGTGTGTTTGTACATGTCCGCTCCCGGCCGCCTGTTCGTCCTCGTCGCCCCGTACTCGTAGCGGCGGTGGACCCGCCCGCCGAGGCACACGATCTCGTCTCCCTGTCGACGCTACGACCGTGTCGGCGGTTCCACCACTCGTACGGACCAACGACACGCCAGTACGAGAGTGGCGGGGCGGGCGCGATCGGGGCCGGGAACGCCCGGCCCCGGGCGGATCAGGCGGGCCGCACGGCGCCCCGGATGGCGGCCGAACCGGCGTAGAAGATCGACTCCTCGCGGATCGGCGTACCCGGGCTCGGTGCGTGGATCATCAGGCCGTTGCCGGTGTACAGGCCGACGTGGTCGACGCTGTCGTGAAAGAACAGCAGGTCGCCCGGATGGATGTCGGTGAGCGGGACGAGCGTGCCGGCGCTCGACTGGTCCTGCGCGGAGCGCGGCAGGTGGACGCCCGCGGCCTTCCAGGCGGCCTGGGTGAGGCTGGAGCAGTCGTACGCGTCGGGTCCGGCCGCGCCCCACAGGCAGGGCCTGCCGATCTGGGCGCGGGCGAAGGCGAGCGCCGTGGCGGTCTTGCTCTGCGTGCCCGCGTCCGGTGCGACGGGCACGGGCGCGGCGACCGTCGGGCTCATGGCCGGAGCCTCCGGGAGGATGATCTCCGGGGTCATGGCCGGAACGGCGGCCGCGGTGACCTCGGGCGCGAGGAGCGGGGCCGCGGCGAAGGAGACCTCGGCGGCGGGCGGGATCGGCTGCCACTCCTGCTGCGGAGGACGCCAGTCCTGCGGGGGCGTCGGGTACGCGGCCGGCTGCTCCGGGATCAGGGGCAACTGGCCGGTCGACCAGAGCTGTTGCTCGGGCATGGCGGGCATCTGCGGCGCGGACCAGGCCTGTTGCTCGGGCGCCATGGGCGTCTGCCCGGTGGGCCAGGGTGCTTCCGGGGCGGTCACGATCGGCGTCTGGCCGGTCGACCACGTCGGCTGCGGCGCGGCCACGACGGGCATCTGGCCTGTGGCCCACGGCTGTTGCTCGGGTGCGACGGGCATCTGGCCGGTGGGCGCGGCTTGTTGTTGGGACACGACCGGCATCTGCCCTGTGGAGGCGGCCTGTTGCTGGGCCACGATCGGCATCTGCCCGGTGGACCAGGTCTGTTGCTGGGGTATGGCGGGCAACTGGCCCGTGGACCAGAGCTGCTGCTGCTCGGCCACCATCGGCATCTGACCGCTGGACCAGGGGGTCTCCGGAGCGGCGACGATCGGCATCTGGCCGGTCGACCACGTCGGCTGCTCGGGGATCACCGGTGTCTGCCCGGTCGACCAAGTCGGCTCAGGGGCAGGCCAGTTGGACTCGGCGGCGGGGGGCCAGGTGGCCAGCGCGGGGGCGGCCGGTTCGGCGCGCGGCGCGGCGATGGACGGGAGCAGATTCAGGTCCGCGGTGAGCGGGTCGAACGCCGGTGCCGGTGCCGGGGCGAACTGCTGCGGCTGGGGCTGCGTGAAGGTCGGTGCGGGTGTCATCTCGACGGCGGGCACGGCCGGCAGGTCCAGCATGGTCGGCTGAGGCAGCTGCGGAGCCTGCGGCATCTGCGGCACCTGGGCCTGAGGCGCCTGTGCCTGGGGCGCTTGAGGCGCCTGCGGAGCGGCGGGCAGCAGCTCGGCGACCGGCCGGGCGGTGGACTCGGCGACGGGCGCGGCGAGTTGCCGGCCGGCGATGCCCGGTCCCGGTACGGAGGTTCCCGCGGTCAGCTCGGCGACGGCACGTCCGGACTGCGCTTCGGGTGCCCGCCCGCGGCCGTCGCCCTCGGGGCGTCGCTCGGACCGCTCGGAACGGGCCGCCGCCGGACGGGCCGGATTCCTGCCGGGCGGCAGGATCGCCGGTACGGTCGGGCCGACTTTGGCCCGCGCCCGGTCGAACAGCTGCCGGGTGGCGGCGTCGAGGGCGGGGTCGGAAGGACGTGAAGCGCCGGACCGGGGTTCGACCCGCTTGCGCGGACCTCCGGACATCGCACGGGTGGCGTTGTAGTTCCCGGTGGCCGTCTCGGCCCTGTCGTAAAGGGAGTTGATCCGCCGCTGGACTTCGTCACGGCTGGGTCGGTCGTCCACGGTGGGGCCACTGCCTCCGGTGCGCGTACTTCGTTCTGCCGGCATGGCAGACGTGCTCCTTCCGTAACGCGCTTACCGGGTTAGCTGTCGGGTTCGGGCGGTCGATCACGGAAGGTGTGCCCTACGGCCCTTGCCCAGAAGGGCAGTTGGGCCGATTCACCCCAAGTCGGTTGGGTCCCCGGCTCCGGCTGTCGCGAGCGACGCACCGGATTCAACGCGAGCCGCGCGGCCCGGCGCTGATCGCCGGTGTTGGTCGTACGGCCTGGGCGTCAACCTAGCCAACGTGTGTGCCTCGTGTGAAGGTTGAAGCGCGATATGTCCGATACGTATTTGTGACCTTTACCTCCTCCTGGGCGGGACGAGGGCTCCTGGGCCCACCGCGCAGGGAGCTCCATAAGAGGTCGCTATGAATTTTTGGGACGGTTGAACACACCGGGACGCGGTTGCGTATTGGTGCGGGGGATTTCCATGCCGGGACGAGCCGGGCCGACCGATACGTGTAGGAGCAACTTCCTTGGCACGCAACACGCGCAGACGCCCCACGGGCGCACGACGCGCGACGATGGCAGCAGTCGCCCTGATGCTGGGCGGCGGAGGACTGGTGGCGGCGAACGTCTACGCGTCGGCGTCCGAGGGCTGGGGCGGTGACACGACCAAGCAAGCCTCTCCCGACGCGGCATCGGACGGTGCGACGATCGACTGCCCGGACGTCGGGACCCAGTTGACGACGGTGCCCGACGCGGCGAAGACCGAGGTCGACAACCAACTCGCGCTTCTGGACCAGCAGATAACCGAGGCGTACCAGAAGCTCAAGGACTCCACCGAGTCCATCCGCCAGGACGCCTCCTTCGCCGACAACGCGATCATGAATCCGCTGAAGGAGAAGCGGTCCGCGACGATCGCCCGGATCAACGACGCCATCGCGCGCGTCGGCGACCGTCCGGAGGGACTCGACGCGCTCGCCGGCTGCACGCTGATCGCGCCCACGAAGTCCGACGACCAGAGCGGCGACGGCAACGGCGACGGCAGCGGTGACGCCACCGGCAGCGCGGGCGACCAGAGCGGTCAGCCCGGTCAGGGCCAGCAGGGCAACCAGCAGTCCACCAACGGGCCCGTCGCCTCGGACTACGCGGACATCACCTCCGTACAGCCCAACGTGAACGCGGCGCAGGACCAGGCCGACGCCTCCCGCGGCACGTTCGTCACCGCCTGCGGGGTGAACGAGAACGGTCTGTTCAACTCCGACAACGTGATCGTCGCTCCCGGAGTGACCAACGGCGCTCACCACTTCCACGACTACGTGGGCAACCAGTCCAACAACGCGTTCGCCAGCGACGACGACCTGGCGAAGGCGAAGACGAGCTGCGAGAACCAGGGCGACAGGTCCACGTACTACTGGCCCGTGCTGCGCCTCCAGAACGGCAAGCAGGAGCGCGACGCCGACAAGCCCGGCGGCGGCACCGAGGGCAACTCCGGTCAGATCGTCACGGCCAAGGCGGCCACGCTGACGTTCGTGGGCAACCCGAAGAGCAAGGTCGTCGCGATGCCGCGCCTGCTGCGCATCATCACCGGTGACGCCAAGGCCTTCGTGAACGGTCCGGCCAACGCCAACGCCTCCTGGAGCTGCACCGGGTTCGAGGACCGGCAGCTCAAGGACAAGTACCCGCTGTGCCCGTCCGGCAGTGACGTGGTGCGCACCTTCAAGTTCCAGAGCTGCTGGGACGGCCGCAACATCGACAGCGCCAACCACCGCACCCACGTGGCCTTCGAGGCCGCCGACGGCACCTGCCCCGACGGTTTCGAGGCCATCCCCCAGCTGGTCCAGCGGATCGTCTACGACGTGAAGGCGCCGAGCCTCCAGGACGGCGGGAAGACGACTCCGCTGTTCGCGGTGGACTCGTTCCCCGAGCAGCAGCACAAGCCCGTCACCGACCACGGCGACTTCATCAACGTCTTCGACGAGGGCCTGATGAAGGACATGGTCAACTGCATCAACAACGGCGAGAAGTGCGGCGCCGGCACGGGCAACGACCCCGGAGGCTCGGGCAACGGCAACGGCAACGGCAACGGCGGTGGCGGTGGCTCGGGCTCCGGTGAACCGCAGGAGTCCCCGACGGCCACCGACAGCGCCCAGCCGACGGCCTCCGCCACCGCGTCCGACGAGCCCGCCGGGAACGGCGGCAACGGCGGTAACGCCGGGAATGGTGGCAACGGCGGGAACGGCGGAAAGGGCGACGACGGAGGGAAGGGTGACAACGGCGGCCAGGCCACCGCGGATCCCGCGACCAGCGCGCCCGACGACCAGCCCACCGACGTGCAGACCACGGACCCGGGATCGCTGACCACCGCCGTCTCGGTGCCCAAGGCCGACACGAAGACCGAAGGCTCCAAGGCGACCCCGACCCAAGGTGGTTCGGACGACAACGCCGGTTCCGGTGGCGAGGTCGGCACCGCCGAGACGACGCCGCCCGCCGCGAGTTCCGGTGGCGAGAGCTACGCCGCCGTGAGCCCGAACGAGCCGCAGGCGCAGGGCGGGCTCGCGGAGACCGGCGCGAACCTGTGGCCCGCCGTGGCCGGCGCGCTGCTGCTCGTCGCCGGGTTCGTGGTGCTCTACCGGAGCAAGCGCGGCGCCCGCTGACACCCCGCACGGCTGTGATCGACCGTGGCCCGGTCACCCTCACTCGGGTGACCGGGCCGCGGTGCGTTCAGGGTGTCCGGATCAGACGGCCGGTGCGGGGTACGTCGGATACTCGACCCCGGTGACGTGCTGGACGACCCGGACGACCTGGCAGGAGTAGCCGAACTCGTTGTCGTACCAGAGGTAGAGGATCGCGTTGTCGCCGTCGACCTTGGTGGCGCCCGCGTCGATGATCGAGGCGTGGCGCGAGCCCATGAAGTCGCTCGACACCGCGTCGGGGGCGGTGGTGAAGTCGATCTGCCGTTTCAGCGGGGACTTCAGCGAGACCTCGCGGAGGTGGTCGAGGACCTCGGCACGGGTGGTCTCACGGCCGAGTCGCAGGCTGAGGATCGCGATCGAGACGTCCGGCACCGGGACGCGGATCGAGCTGCCGGTGATCGGCGCCTTCAGGTCGGGCAGCGCCTTGGCGACGGCGGAGGCGGCACCGGTCTCGGTGATCACCATGTTCAACGGCGCCGACCGGCCGCGGCGGTCCGCCTTGTGGTAATTGTCCAGCAGGTTCTGGTCGTTGGTGAACGAGTGGACGGTCTCCACATGGCCGCGCAGCACACCGTACTCGTCGGCCATCGCTTTCAGCGGCGGCACGATCGCGTTGGTGGTGCAGGACGCGCAGGACAGGATCCGCTCGTCCGGCTTGATCGTGTCGTGGTTGACGCCGTGCACGATGTTCGGGACGTCGTCCTTGCCGGGCGCGGTCAGTACGACCTTGTCGATGCCCGGCCGCAGGTGCTGCGAAAGCCCCTGCCGGTCACGCCACTTGCCCGTGTTGTCGATGAGGATGGCGTCCTTGATGCCGTACGCCGTGTAGTCGACCTCGGACGGGTCGCCCGCGTAGATCACCTTGATCTCGTTGCCGTTGGCGACGATCGTGCTGTTCGCCTCGTCCACGGTGATCGTGCCCTGGAACTGGCCGTGGATCGAGTCGCGGCGCAGCAGCGAGGCACGCTTGACGAGGTCCTGCTCCCCGCCCCGCCGTACGACGATGGCCCGCAGCCGCAGACCGTTGCCCGAGCCGGACTTCTCGATGAGCAGGCGGGCGACCAGGCGGCCGATGCGCCCGAAGCCGTAGAGGACGACATCGCGGCCCTCGCGGCGCTCGACCTTGTTGGCGCCCGTGGCACCGGCGACGGCCTCGGCGGTGAACTCCTCGGCGGACAGGCCGCGTTCGTCGGCTCGGTGGGTCGCGGCGAGCATGCCGATGTCGATCTGCGAGGGGCCCAGGTCGAGGGTGGTGAGCGTCCGCAGGTAGGGGAGGGTCTCCGTGACGGAGAGTTCCTCGCCGTCGATCTGGCGGGCGAACCGGTGGGTCTTGAGGATGCTGACCACCGACTTGTTGACCAGGGAGCGGCTGTGCAGCAGGACGGTGACGTCGCGCTCGCGGTGCAGCTTCCCGATCATCGGGATCATCGACTCCGCGATCTCCTCGCGGGTCTTCCAGTTGGTGAACGAGTCCTCGTTGACAGGCACAGGTTTCTCTTTCGAGCTAGGCGGCGCTCATATGCTAACCCGCTGTTCATCTGCCCGTTCAGCAGGGGTGCCGCCCGGCCCGTACGGGGTGCCCCCGGGCCTGTGGAGGCCCTGCAACGCCGTGAGGGCCCTGCCGAAGCGCGTCGGCAGGGCCCTCACGGGTGTACTGGTGTCGCTGTCACACGTCCTGGGGAGCGGCGCCGCCCAGCAGGGCCGACGCGTTCTCGAACGGCGTGAGCGTGTGCACGGGCGTCGCCTCGGGGCGAGGGTGGCAGGTGAAGCCGAGCCGGGTCATGGCCCGGACGACCTCGCCGCTGTTGAAGTCCCGCGGGTCCTGCCGGGTGACGACCTGCCCCACCTGCTTGACGGGGTAGCGGCGCCGCCCGACGGTCACGGACTCACCCGTGATCACCTCGGGCTTGACGCCCTTCATCGCCTCCAGGACGCCCGCCTTGGTGAGCTCGAAGGGATACCGGGCGATGACACAGCGCATGGTGCCTCACAGAGAGAAGGAGGATCGGGAGCCGAACGGGCGCCCGGAGGCGCCGAATTGGTCCTCAGGCCGCAGAGCCGAAGGACGACCGTCGCTGCCCCCGGCCGCCGCTGCTTCCGCTGCCTGTGCCGTTGCCGCCGCTGCGTCGCGCCGCGCCACCGGTGGACCGGCCCTCACCGGCCGGACGGCCACGACGGCCGCGGGACGACGAGGACGGACGACGGGTGCGCTCGCGCTCCACGACCGGCGCGGCGATGACGACCGGCACGCCGGACGGGGCCTGGGCGCCCGTGATCCGGGTCAGCTCCTCCTCGCCCGACCGCACGGCGGTGACCTCCGGGGTGATACCGGCCGCGACCATCAGACGGGTCATGTCACGGCGCTGGTCGGGGGTGACCAGCGTGACGACACTGCCGGACTCGCCCGCACGGGCCGTACGGCCGCCGCGGTGCAGGTAGTCCTTGGGGTCGGTGGGCGGGTCGACGTTGACGACCAGGTCGAGGTTGTCGACGTGGATGCCGCGCGCCGCGACGTTGGTCGCCACCAGCGCCGTCACCTGCCCGTCCTTGAACTGGGCGAGCGTGCGGGTGCGCTGCGGCTGGGACTTGCCGCCGTGCAGGCCGGCCGCGCGGACGCCGTTGTTCAGCAAGTGCTTCACCAGCCGGTCCACCGCGTGCTTGGTGTCCAGGAACATGATGACCCGGCCGTCGCGCGCCGCGATCTCGGTGGTCGCCCGCTGCTTGTCCGTGCCGTGCACGTGCAGGACGTGGTGCTCCATCGTCGTGACCGCGCCCGCGGACGGGTCGACGGAGTGGACGACGGGATCGGTCAGGTAACGGCGGACCAGGAGGTCCACATTGCGGTCCAGGGTGGCGGAGAACAGCATCCGCTGACCACCGGCCTGCACCTGGTCGAGCAGCGCGGTGACCTGCGGCATGAAGCCCATGTCGGCCATCTGGTCGGCCTCGTCGAGGACGGTGATGGAGACGCTGTCCAGGCGGCAGTCCCCGCGCTCGATCAGGTCCTTGAGCCGTCCCGGAGTCGCGACCACGACCTCCGCGCCGCCGCGCAGCGCCCCGGCCTGACGGCCGATGGACATACCGCCGACGACCGTGGTCATCCGCACGCTCACGGCGCGGGCGTACGGGGTCAGCGCGTCGGTGACCTGCTGGGCCAGCTCGCGGGTCGGCACGAGGACGAGCGCGAGCGGCTGACGCGGCTCGGCGCGACGGCCCGCCGTACGGGCCAGCATCGCCAGGCCGAACGCGAGGGTCTTGCCGGAGCCGGTCCGGCCGCGGCCGAGCACGTCACGGCCGGCGAGGGAGTTGGGGAGCGTCGTGGCCTGGATCGGGAACGGGACGGAGACGCCCTCGTGCGCGAGCGCGGCCAACAGCTTGGCGGGCATGTCGAGTTCGGCGAACGACTCCACGGCGGGCAGGCCGGGGGTGACCGTCTTCGGCAGCGCGAACTCGCCCTGGAGAGCGGCCGGCCGGCCACCACCGCTCCTGGAGCGGCGCGGTGCGCCGGAACGGTTGCCGGACGGAGTCGACGAACGGTAGCCGCCGCTCTTTCCGGATTCCGGATTCCCATTGCGCTTTCGCGAGAAACGGTCATTCGTACGTGCGCGGTTCAAGATGTGGAACCTTCCTTGATATGGCACGTATCAAGGAATTCCCGCGGTGAATGAACGGCGCAGAGAATCGCAAGAACGAGCCGGTGGCTTCGGCGGAATTGCGCCGACAGCGGGGAAAATGCAGCGAGCTGGGGCCCGCACCCCAAGGTGCGGGCCCCAGCTGCGAAGTAAACGTCGTTGTTACGCAGGGACGATGTTCTCGGCCGTCGGGCCCTTCTGGCCCTGTGCGATGTCGAAGGTCACCTTCTGACCCTCCTGCAGCTCGCGGAAGCCCTGGGCGACGATGTTCGAGTAGTGGGCGAAGACGTCAGCGCCGCCACCGTCCTGCTCGATGAAGCCGAAGCCCTTTTCCGAGTTGAACCACTTCACGGTGCCACTGGCCATTTTGTTCTCCTTCGGGGCGGTCACCGGTGCCCGCACTGTGCGGACTCCGTGTCGCCGTGATGATCACCCCGCCGGAAAGACCGGACACACAAAAAAATGCTCCACCGTCCCGGAGGGTGGTGTGGGCATCTGAAGGGTTTGGCAACCACAACTGCAACTGAGATCAATAGTAGCACGGCGCGATCGGCCGTGTGCGAGCGTTAATTTCATTTCTCATGTCGCCGACGTAGATATCAGGTTTCGTACGTGACGAGCCCAGCCGGGGGAGCTCCCAGCGATGCCTGCCGGGCGGCGGTTCAGGGCACGCTGTACGGCATGGTGATGTGCGAGTACTTCGCGGCCGTGAGTGACGAGGCCGCCGTCGGTGTCCTGGAGGCGCCGGGCGGGCCCGATCCCTCGGTGTTCGACATGCTGTCCCTCATGGACGTCGACCCGGTGGTCGTGATGGCCCGGCTCGAAGGCATCCTCACCGACCGCACCTACGACGAGGCGCGCGCCCGTCCTCGCTCCGGGCAGCTCTCTGAGAACCCCGACTCGGCGGTCAGGAGCGGCTCTTGACCATCCCCGGTGATCCGACGGCCTCCGAGCCGCTCGGGCCGTCGTCAGTGGCCTGGCGGTACTTCAGCGACTGGCGGGGCATGCTGATCGGTCTCTGGGCCGGTTCGATGCAGAACATGCACCCCGCCCTCGGCGCCGGGGTCGAGGAGCATTCACACTTCTTCGAGGAACGCTGGGAACGGCTGCTCCGCTCGCTCTACCCGATCGCCGGAGTGATCTACGACGGCCCTGACGCGGCCCGCACCGCCCGCGAGGTGCGCGACTACCACGTCGGCGTCAAAGGCGTCGACGGCAAGGGGCGGCGCTATCACGCGCTCGACCCGGACACCTTCTTCTGGGCGCACGCGACCTTCGTCATGGTGCCGGTGCTGGTCTGCCGGTACTTCGGCCGGCCGCTGACCGAGGAACAGAAGGAGCAGTTCTACGCCGAGAGCCTCCAGTGGTACCGGCTCTACGGGGTCAGCGACCGGCCCGCTCCGGCCGACTGGGCGGGATTCACCGCGTACTTCGAGCGGATGTGCGCCGACACCCTGGAGGACAACCGTGCGGCACGCGCGGTGCTGGACATTCGCCGCATCGGCAGGCCGCCCTTCCTGACGTGGCTGCCGGAGGCGGTCTGGCGGGTGGTCCGGGGCCCGCTGACCCGGCCCTTCGTCTGGCTCACCGTCGGTATGTATCCGCCCGCCGTGCGGGCCAGGCTGGGCTACCGCTGGTCGCGGCGGAGCGCGGTCGGGCTGTGGCTGCTGGGCCGTACCGTCGCGCTCTGCTGGCATCTCGTGCCGTTCGAGCGGCGCTACCACCCGCGGGCCAGGGCCGGTTGGCGACGGGCCCGCGGGCTGGTCGTAGGACCGGTTCATACGCCGCGGCGGAATCTGCCGGCGGAGGAGCGGCGGGGGGACGGGAAGCACTACGCGCCGGATGTGTAGGGGCCGCGATGCGCTTTCCTCCGGCCGGCTCGTGCCGGTCGGTTCCGTCCGGCTCACCTCAGCTGCTGGCCAAGGCCGACGATGATGCCCTCCGGGCCGCGGACGTAGCAGAGCAGGTAGCTGTCCTCGAACCGGGCGATCTCTCCGACGAGTTCGGCGCCGTGCGGGCGCAGGCGGGCGACCGTGTCCTCGATGTCGTCGACGGCGAACATGACGCGATGGGTGCCCAGGATGTTGTGCGGCCGGTCGCGCGGTCCGTCGTCGATCACCTCGGGGCTGCGGTACTTCGCCAGTTCCAGTCGGCCGTGGCCGTCCGGGGTGCGGACCATCGCGATGTCGCAGTGCACGCCGTCGAGCCCGGTGCACTGGTCGGCGAAGGGGCCCTGGACCTCAGCCCTGCCCTCCAGTTCCATGCCGAGTTCCAGGAAGAACGCGACGGCGGCGTCCATGTCGTCGACGACGATGCCTACGTTGTCCATCCGCTGAATCGCCATGGTGTTGCTCCTTCGTCCTGTGGGCCTTCTCACGGCCGGTGGTGGCCGCTGATGTCCCTGGGACGGAGCCGGCGGCGCGTTCTCGACATCCTCGGGTGCGATCACGCGATCCGCGTCGCGCGCCCCGGTCCGTGTCCCCCGCCGGAGGGCCACGGACCAGGGCGCCGGTTCAGGACTTCACGGGCTTGCCGCGCCCCCAGGCCCACGCCAGCCGGTCCGCCCCGGACTGGTTCGTCGTGGCGAGCCACGGGCGGGCCGTGTCGCCGGTGAGCCTCTGGATCGAGTACGTGTCGTCGGTGCGCAGGCCCGGCCAGTACACGGACCCCATGCCGAGCTCGCGGAACGTGTCGGTGTCGGCCTGGATGAAGTTGACCGAGTTGTCCGTGGGCGTCGGGACGTCGTAGTTCAGGCCCGTGGTCATCGGGGCGCCGAACTCGTCGGCCACCGTGCGGTTCGCGCAGGTGCCGAGGCGTTCCTTGAGATCGCTCACCCACTGGTCGTAGGTCGCGTAGTCCTTCCAGAAGCCGTAGTGGTGCAGGGAGAGGTACGTGCCCTTCAGGCGCGGGTCGGCGCAGACCGTGGTGACGTGGTCGTTGTAGCCGGCGCCGCTGACGAAGACGCGGTCGCGCGGCACCGAGCGGTAGGTGTCCAGCCACTTCGCGGCGAGGTCGGCCCACTCGGCGTCGGTGTAGCCGTGGGGTTCGTTCATCGGCTCGAAGTAGACGCGCTGGTTGTGCTGGTAGGCCTTGACCACGGTGTTCCACATGGGCCAGTAGGTGGCGGGGTCGTCGATGAAGCCGTCCTTGTTGGCGCCCGTCCCCTCCCAGTAGGAGACGATGACCTTGAACCCCTGTGCCGTCGCCGCGTCGATCACTCCGCGGTACGACTTCCAGTAACTGCCGTTCACCGTGTACGGGTTGATGGGCAGCCGCACCGTGTTGGCGCCGAGGTTGGCGCGGAACGCCGCGATCACCCGGGTCGCCTTGACGTATGTCCGGGCGTAGCTGTCGGAGAGCGACAGGCCGGACAGGACGACCGGGTCGTCGGCGTAGTTGTCGCGCGGGTCGGCCCAGTTGACGCCCTTGAACTGGGAGGTGTTGGTGCTCGGCGCGGCGGACGCGGGGCTGCCGGCCAGCGTGGCGCCGGTGACCGCGGCGACGGCGACGGCCGCGAAGGCGGCCCGCAGGCGGGTTCTGGCGGGGTGGGTGCGCATCGACTTGCCCTTTCAGGAATGGCGGCTCCGCGCATGGCGAGGCATGCGTGCGGCTGAGCGGCCGTCGGAACGGGTTCCGGGCGGGACGGATGACGTCGGCTCGTCGTCCCGAGTCTCGGTGGGCTAGGTGGGGGGGGCTCGGTGGAGGTGGGGGCTCGGCGCGGTGGGGGAGTGGAGTGCGGTGGTGCCTGCTCGCCGGGAGCCTCCTGTCCCCCTTACGCCACCGGCCGCGACGCGGTGTTTACGTAAACATCCAGCGCCGGAATCCTCGGCCGATTCCGGGGCCGAGGAGGTCGATTCGGATGTTTACGCAAACATGGCGGCGCCGGAATCGTGGCATCCGGCACCGCCGTCGTCAAGGTTTCCCGCACGTGACGTCAGGGGCGTCCCGCGGCGGGGCTACGGCTTGATGCCCACCCCGGTCCACAGGCTGACCTTGGCGTCCGTGGGTGCCTCGTCCTCGGACCACTGCTCGCCCATGGGGGCGGGGCGCCAGTGGTGCCCGACGGCGATACCCGGGTCGAGCAGGTCGAGTCCGGTGAAGAAACGCGCGACCTCGTCCCGGCTGCGGACCTTCACCGGGGTACCGGCCTCGTTGTAGATCGCCGTGACCTTCGCCCAGGCCTCGGGGTCGAAGTCCGCGGTGACGTGGCTGATGGCCAGGGCACTGCCCGAGGGGAGGACCGACACCAGACGCTCCACCAGACCGTACGGGTCCTGGTCGTCGGTGACGAAGTGCAGAAGGGCGTTCAGGGACAGCGCGATCGGCTTGTCGAAGTCGAGTATCTCCGCCACTTCGGGGGAGTCGAGGAGCGTGTCGGGGTCGTTCACGTCCGCCTGGACGTACGCGGTGCGCCCCTGCTGGGTGCTGCGCATCAGGCGCTCGGCGTACTTCAGGACCAGCGGGTCGTTGTCGGCGTAGACCACCCTGGCCTCGGGCACCACGGACTGGGCGACCTGGTGCAGGTTCGGCTCGGTGGGGATGCCCGTGCCGATGTCGAGCCACTGGCGGATGCCGTGCTCGCGGGCGAGCACCCGGGTGGCCCGGTGCATGAACCCGCGGTTCTCCCGGGCGGCCACGAAGACGCCGGTGAAGACGCCCGAGACCGCCTCGGCCGCCTGCTTGTCGACGTCGAAGTGGTCCTTGCCGCCCAGGTAGTAGTCGTACATGCGGGCGGAGTGCGGCCTGCTGGTGTCGATCTCCCGCGCGGCGTGGGCGTTGGTCATGCTCTCCCTCTCAAGTGGTGTACGTCGGCCTCTCGGGCAGGTCGCAGCCGGGCCGGCTCCGGAATCCCACGCCCGTGGTCTTGTTCAGCCGGCCATCAGATGGTCGGCCAGTCCCCGCTTGACCCCGTCGACGAACGCGGCCATCTCCTGGGGCGTGTAGATGAGCGCGGGTCCCGCGGGATCGGTCGACTGGCGCAACGCGACGCGTCCGTCGGCGAGTTGCTTCGTCTCCACGCACTGACCCCCGTTGGGACCGCTCCAGGGGCACTCCCAGCCCTGCTCGCCGAGCTTCGACGCGGGCATCCCGTTGTAGACCATGTCGTCGGTGGTGGTCATGAGTACTCCTTGCGCATGCGGTTCAAGAGCGCCTTGCTGTCCGCGGACGAGGTCAGCAGCGACATCCTGTTGTGCGCCTCCAGATGCGCCACGACATCGGACCGTTGGTCCAGGTACATGGAGGCGGAGAGGATCTCGCTGTAGACGACGTCGGGCAGCTCCGGTTCCTGGAACCGGAAATAGGTGAAGGGTGCGCACGCCCCGACGTGGGCACCCGCGGAGAACGGGACGATGTCGACACTGACGTGGTCCAGTTCCGAGACCTCGAGGAGCCGGTCTATCTGGTCCCGCATGACCTTGGGACCGCCCACCACCCGGTGGAGCACGGCTTCTTCCAGCACCGCCCACAGCGTGGGCGACTCCGGCCTCTCCAGCAGACTCTGGCGGCGCAGACGCAACTGCACCCGCCGTTCAAGGTCTTCGTCGTTGTCGTTCGGGAAGCCGCCGCTCAGGACGCCTCGCGCGTAGTCGTACGTCTGGAGGAGTCCCGTGACGTAGTGCGGCTCATAGGTACGCAGGGTCTTGGCGCCGGTCTCCAGGCTCACGTAGGCGGTGAACCAGCCCGGGAGCACGTCACGGTAGGCGTGCCACCAGCCGGGCTCGTTGGCCCGCTCGGCGAGGGCGACGAACTCCTCGATCTCCTGGCGCTCGGCGCCGTAGGTCTCCAGGAGCTTCTCGACATAGAGCGGTTTGAGGCCGACCTCGGCCTTCTCCAGCCGGCGGATGGTCAGGGACGTGACCCGCAGAGCCTTCGCGGCGTTCTCCAGGGACACCCCGGCGTCCTGCCGCCGATCCTGCAGCCGTCGGCCGAGGATCATGCGGAGAACCGTGGGTGCACCGGCGCCGGTGCTCGACCGAGCTTCGCTCACGCCCAAACCTCCTGAGGGACTGTCACCGGCGTTAGTCTGACAGCGACTTGCTGATGCCGCCAGACAGTAACGGTCGTTCTGAAATTATCAGGGAGTCGGTTGCAGCTTGAACTGAGCTATGGGCATAGTTACTTGCGTGAGCGATCTAGGCCGTCCACCGAACTAGCCAAGTCCGGCAGGCCTGTTGCCCACGCCGTGCGTCTCCCGCCTGCGCCCGCCCCCGATGGAAGGCGAACCACCGTGTCCCCCCACACGACTCCCTCCCCGCAGCTCTTAGACGTCGCCAGCCCGGACCTGGCGCACTGGCTGGAACTCCCGGCGCACCGCTCCGGTGTCCGGACCGCCCGGCACGCCATGGGCGCGCAGCTCGCCAGGTGGCGGCTGCCCGAACCGGTCCGTGACGACGCGGTGCTGCTCATCTCGGAGCTGGCCACCAACGGCGTGTGCCACACGCCCAGCGCGCGACTCCTGTGCGGTGTCGGCTTCGTCACCGACCGTAGTCTCCGGATCGAGGTCCACGACCACGACTACACGGGCAGCAACCTGTCCAGATGCGAGCCGTGCCTCGACGACGAGAGCGGGCGCGGACTGTTCATCGTGAATGAGATCGCGGAGACCTGGGGGGTCGACCGATCGGGGCTCACCGGCGGAAAAGCCGTCTGGGCCACTCTGTCCACCGGCTGCTGACGCCGGACACGCGGAGGGGGAGCGGACGCCCGCGGCCTGTTCAGGTGGTCGCGGGCGTCAACTCGGCCAGCAGCAGGGTGCGATCGTCCGCCCCGGGCGCCGAACACGGAGCGCGCAGCAGCCGCTCGCACAGCGAGGGGAACGGGTCGGGCGCGCCGGGCGGGTCGGCTTCACCGGCCGGGGCGGGCTCGGCGGCCGTGTCGAGGGTCCGGGCCAGCCGGGCGATCTCCTGGTCGATGTCGGTGTGCCGGGACTCGACCAGGCCGTCGCTGTAGAGGAGGAGCAGGGCCGGTTCGTCGATGGTCACCACCGTGGCCTCGTAGTTGCCCGTGCCGAGCCCCAGCGGCAGTCCCGGGCTGGTGAGCGTGACCGGTGCGGTCGGTCCGTCCGGGCCGCGCAGCAGCGGCGGCGGATGGCCGGCGCCGACCAGGGTGCACGAGTGCGCCTGCGCGTCCCACTCGGCGTAGATGCACGTGGCGAAGGACGCGCCCGGGGTGTCGCACGCCAACTCGTCGAGTCTGCGCAGGAGTTCGGCCGGTTCCATGTCGAGTCGCGCCAGGGTGCGGACCGCCGTGCGCAACTGGATCATCGCCACGGCGGACTCGGGGCCGTGGCCCATCGCGTCGCCGACGACCAGGCCGACCCGGCCGCCGGGGCGCGGCAGGACGTCGAACCAGTCGCCGCCGATGATGTTCGCCTGGCCGGCCGGGAGATAGCCGTGCGCTATGCGGCAGCCGTCGAGCGCGCGGGCCGGGTCCGGCAGCAGGCTGTTGCGGATGGCGAGGGCGGTGCGGCGCTCGCGTTCGTAGCGGCGCGCGTTGTCCAGGGCCACGCTCGCCCGCGCCGCCAGCGACTCCACGGCGACGGCCTCGCCCGGCAGGAACGGATCCCGGTCGGGGCCGCGGGTGCAGGCGACGAACCCGACGGTGGCGCCCCGCAGCTGGAGCGGTACGACGAGGAAGGACGCGGTGCCCAGCAGATCGTCTATGCGCTTGGCGTCACCGCCCGCGGAGGCCAGCAGCCGCTCCGAGGTGTGCTTGTCCACCCCGTCGAGCAACTGCGTGTGCCCGCTGGCCAGGGCGCGTGCGTACGGGGTCTCGCGAGGGAACACGACCACCTCGCCGACCGGCAGCACGCCGTCCCAGGCCTCCGCCGCCTCCGCGCCGACCCGCAGCGCCAGCCTCCGTGCCTCGATCTGCGGTGGATCGGCGGCGGGATACGCGTCCTCCTCCAGCACCCATCGCTCCAGCAGGTACACCGACGCGGCGTCGCAGAACCCGGGTGTCAGCGCGTGCACGACATGGCTGCCGGTCAGCCGCAGGTCGAGCTCCGAGCCGATCACGTCGGCGGCGGGGGCGAAGGCCTGCCTGCGGCGTGGTGGGGGCACGGCAGGGAGCGCGTCACCTGGGTGACTGCGCGGTTCGTTCCGCAGGGTCGTGCCTTTCAGGGTGGGGGACCGGCCGCGTGACGTGGGGGAGGCAAGCGGTCTGCCGTGCTTTCGTCGGCAACTATATGATGACTCGTCAAGGATCTTGTGGCGAGAGGGAGTTGTGGTGCCGGAAACTGGAGGTTTGCCGCAGGGGATCGACCCGGGCAAGGCGAGTGTCGCCCGAATGTACGACGCGATGCTGGGCGGTGAACACAATTTCGCCATAGACCGCGAGGCGCTCGCGGCCTTCACCGCGATCGACCCCCAGGTGCGCACCCTGGCGCGGGCCAACCGCGACTTCCTCGGCCGGGCGGTGCGCTTCCTGATCGCCTCCGGGGTACGGCAGTTCATCGACCTCGGCTCGGGCATCCCCACCCAGGGCAACGTCCACGAGGTCGCCCAGGCCGCCAGCCCCGGAGCGCGCGTGGTCTACGTGGACAACGACCCGGTGGCCGTCGCCCACAGCGCCTCCCTTCTCGCCGACAACCCGGACGCGGCCATCGTCGACGGTGACATCCGGCGGCCGGCCGATGTCCTGTCCGCCCCGCAGGTACGGAAGTTGATCGACTTCGAGCAGCCGGTCGCCGTCCTGATGATCACGATCCTGCACTTCGTCACCCCCGCCGAGGACCCGGCGGGCATCGTCGCCGCGTTCCGCGACGAACTCCCGCACGGCAGCTGGCTGGCCATGAGCCACGCCACCAACGAGGACCGCCCGGACACCGCGGCGGCCGTGGGCAAGCTGTACAGCTCCAAGGCCACTTCGCCGGTCACCGCCCGTTCCTACGAGGAGATCCACGGTCTGTTCGACGGCTTCGACCTCGCCGAACCCGGCCTGACCTACGTCCCGTTGTGGCGTCCGGACTCGGAGGACGAGATCCCGGAGAAGCCGTCGGAGTACTGGGTCTACGCGGGGGTCGGCCGCAAGAGCGACTGAACCGGCCCTGTCGTTCCCCCTGTTCACGGGAAACGAGGCGCGCGCCCCGAAATTGTCCGGATGAGGGGGAGTGAGTCGCGGGATCGGGGGCAGGGGGCTTTTGTCGACAGTTTCTTCGGACGAATGGGGTGGGCGTTATGGCAGCCGTGACGGCAGCGGAGGCACCGGCCACGGCAGGACGGCGGACGACGGCAGGGGAAGCGCTTCCGCGGATCGCGCAGCCGTCGAAGGTGAGCCCGAAGGACGCGCGTGAGCTGTCGCGCCAGTTCTTCGACCGGCTGGCCTCGCTGGAGGAGGGCACTCACGAGCACCAGTACGTGCGCAACACCCTGATCGAGATGAACCTCTCCCTCGTGCGCTACGCGGCGGCGCGCTTCCGCAGCCGCAGCAACAACGAGATGGAGGACATCGTCCAGGTCGGCACCATCGGACTCATCAAGGCGATCGACCGGTTCGAGCTCTCCCGGCAGGTGGAGTTCACGTCGTTCGCCGTCCCCTACATCGTCGGTGAGATCAAGCGCTTCTTCCGCGACACCAGCTGGGCCGTCCACGTACCGCGCCGGCTCCAGGAGGCCCGCGTCGAGCTGGCCAAGGCGACCGAGGAACTGCGGTCCCGCCTCGGCCGTACGCCCACCACGCGTGAGCTGTCCGAGCTGATGTGCCTCTCCGAGGAAGAGGTCATCGAGGCCCGCAAGGCCTCCAACGGCTACACCTCCTCCTCGCTCGACGCGGCGCTCAGCTCCGACGCGGGCGCCGAGGGCGAGACCGTCCTGGCCGACGTCATCGGCGAGGACGACCCGGGGATGGAACTCGTCGACGACCTCAGCTCCCTGGCCCCGCTGATCGCCCAACTCGACGAGCGCGAGCGGCAGATCATCCACATGCGCTATGTCGAGGAGTGCACGCAGGCCGAGATCGGCGAGCGGCTCGGCATCTCCCAGATGCATGTCTCCCGGCTCATCAGCCGGATGCTCCGCCGCCTCCGCGCGGGGCTGCTCGACCCCGCGGTCGCCTGACGGACCGATCGGGCCGAAGGTCCCGACCGGCCGGGCTGTCGGTGATTTCGTCCTCCCCGGACATCCGTTCTGCGGCACTCTCGTCCTGCGGCCGGGCCGGGCACCTCTGGTGCGGGCCCGGCCCTCGCGGGGTTGCCGGAAGGGGGAGTTGTGGCGTGGCGGAGTGAGGAGTTCGGGGAGTCCCACGAGGGCTTCGTGGGGGCGGTCCTCGCCGACGGCAGCGAGCCGAAGCCGGTCCATCTCGATGTGGGCAGGGACGGTTGCGGCTTCGAGACAGGTGAATGGTGGGCGTACAACGGCTGGTTGGGGCGGCCGAAGGCGGCGGCCCGGCGGGCGTCCTGCGCGTGCGGCTGGCGCGGGGAGAGCCATCCCATCGACTGGGAGCAGGTCGACGGCCACGACCTCGACGACCTGGACACCTCCGACGCGTACGACGACTGGTGGGAACACATCCGCGCGGTCGAGCGGCGCACGATCCCGCTGCCCGAGGAACTCTCTTGCCTGATGCGGCAGGTGGAGCAGCGGCTCGACGCGCTCGCGGAGACCGCGCCGGTCGCCGCCCTGAAGGCGGTGGCCATGCTGGAGCGGATGGCGGGGCGCGTCGGCAAGGAGGCCGCGTACGGGGTGCAGGCCGACGACGTGTCCGGCGAGGCCCTCGGAAGGGCGCTCGGACTGAGCGTGGACAGCGCGCGGGAGCGGCTCGACCGGCATCTGCGCGCCGGTCGCTGACGTCGGCCGATGCCGACGGCGGCCACGACTGCCAGGGCCGCCGGTGTCGGCGGTGCCCGCTGCGCCGCGCCGCCGCGGCGCTCGGGGCCCGTGCCAGACTGGGCGTACCGCTCGGCCCTGTTCCCGCACTTCACCGAGGTTGTCCGTGACCAAATCCCCGGCCCGTGTCCCCCAGCGCAGCAACGCGCGCTCCAACCGGGAACGCATCCTGGCCACGGCCCGCCGGGAACTCGGCCGCAACCCCGACATCACCCTGGAGGAACTCGCGCGCGCCTCCGGCGTCGTACGACGGACTCTGTTCGGGCACTTCCCCGGCCGGGAGGCGCTGTTGGAGGCGCTGGCCGAGGAGGCGTCGGAGGCGCTGCGGGCCGCGCTGCCCGCCGAGCCGGAGCCGTCCGGCGCGGAGGCGGAGCCGGCCGAGCGGTCGTACGCGCGGTTCGTGCTGTCGATGTGGACCGTGGGCGACCGCTACCGGCTGCTCCTGGCGCTGGCCCGGCGCGACCTGGGCGTGGAGCGGGTCACGGAGATCCTGTCGCCGGCGCGCGGTGTGGCCGCGACCATCCTGGGCCGGGGGCAGCGCGAGGGCGTCTTCCACAGCCAGTTGTCGGCCGCCGTGCTCAGCGCCGGACTGGAGGCCATGTCGATCGCCCTGCTCGAAGAGGTCAACTCCGGGGAGCTGGACGACGACGGCACCCGAGCGGCGGTCGCCTCGCTGATCGCCGCCGGTGTGCCGGAGAAGCAGGCGCGGACCGTGGTGGACGAGGTAGCGCCGACGGGCCGGGCCGCCGCCGCGGACGACTGACCCTCAGGCGCCGCTGGACGACGCGTCGGTCCCCGCGGTGGCGTCGGCGCGGAAGGTGACCGACTCGCCCGACAGCCGGGCGCTGAGCCCGCTGTCCGTCGCGGTGACCGAGCGCAGGCCGAGGCCCTGCGGGATGTTCCGGAGCCGGATCGGCCGCGCGAAGGCCCCGGTGAGTGCCGCACGTCCCAGGTCCGCCAGCGGGCCGCCCGTGACCTGGAAGTCCTGGAAGGCGATGCGGTTGCCGGGGAGCACCGAGACCGTCGTCGTCACGGTGAGGTGGCCGCCGGTGGGCAGGGGGACGGTCGCGCGGACCTGGCCGGGGCGGCTGCCCCGGGAGATCGCCGGGCCCAGGGTGGCGGACAGGTCCGGGTAGGACAGCAGGGCGGTCGCCTCCGCCGAGTGGGCCCGTGCCTCCGAGTCGTCGTCGGACCTTCTCAGGTCCGTGAGCCGCAGCGAGAGTTCGCTCAGCGGCAGCGGGCCCGTGGTGGCGCCCGCCGGTAGGTCGTGCGCGGTGATGTCCACGTGCCGCAGGGTGCCGGAGGCCAGCTGGGTCAGCACGGGGAAGCCGCGCACGTGGACGTCCGGCGCCGAGGGCGTGTGCATGCCCGCCTGGAAGGCCGTGGCCGTACGGGCCTCGACCCGGGCCGTCGCCACGCGGTCGGCCGCGGCGGGCACGAGCAGCAGCGCGAGCAGGGAGCCGACGGCGACGGCGGCCCGGTGCCGGTTCCTGCGGGGCGGACCGTGCGCGTCCAGCGGCTCGGCGGGCGCGTCCGTCTCGTGATGCGCGCGCAGGTCGTGTGGCTCGTCCATCTCGTGGTGCTCGTGCATGGCTCTCTTTCCTCGGGGTTCCTCGGGGTGGCCGCAGGCGGCGAACCGGGTCGGCCGTGGGATCGCATCGGCATAGTTGCACACCGGTGGGCAATAAAATAACCTGCACATCAGTGAGCAATTAATGTCGTCCAGGAGTCTCCGATGCCGCTCGTCGCCACCACACCCGTCGACAAGATGACAGGGCCGTACCCGCGGCGCTGGTCCGCACTGATCGTGCTCTGCCTGAGCCTGTTGATCGTGGTCATGGCGAACACCTCGCTGATCGTGGCCGCCCCCGACATGACCGCCGACCTCGGCCTGAGCAGCAGCGACCTGCAGTGGGTCATCGACGGCTACACCGTCCCGTATGCCGCGCTGATGCTGGTGCTGGGCGCGATCGGCGACAAGTACAGCCGGCGCGGCGCACTCCTGACCGGGCTGGTGATCTTCGGCGGCGGATCGGTGATGGGGAGCCTGGTCCACGAGACCGGGATGGTCATCGCGGCCCGCGCGGTCATGGGGGTGGGCGCGGCGGTGGTCATGCCGGCCACGCTGTCCCTGCTGGTCGCGATCTTCCCGAAGCACGAGCGGGCGCGGGCCATCACGGCCTGGACCGCGACCTCGGGGCTAGCCATCGCCATCGGTCCGCTGGTCGCGGGCCGGCTGCTGACGGACCACGCCTGGGGTTCCACGTTCCTGATCAACGTCCCCATCGCGCTCCTCGCCGTGGTCGGCGCGCTGGTCCTCGTGCCGCCGTCCAGGGCGGAGGGGATGGGCCGCATCGACTACATGGGTGGTCTGCTCTCGATCGTGTCGGTCGGCGCCCTGGTCTACGCGCTCATCGAGGGCCCGCACTTCGGCTGGGACGCGGGTCCGGTCACCGCGGCCGTCGTCGCCGCCGTCGGTCTGCCGGCCTTCGCCGCCTGGGAGTCGCGCCACCCGCACCCCATGCTCGACGTCCGCAGGTTCACCGAGCGCGCCTTCAGCGGCTCGATGCTGGCGGTCCTGTTCTTCTTCTTCGGCACCTACGGCGCGATCTACTACGCCACCCAGTTCCTGCAGTTCGTCCTCGGCTACAGCGCGCTGGAGACCGGCGTACGATTGCTGCCGCTGGCCGGTGCCGTGTCCGTCGGCGCCCTCGTCACCGGGCGGCTGACGCCCAGGCTGGGCGTGAAGCCGATGGTCGTGACCGGCATGGCGATCGGCACCGCGGGGGTCTTCCTGCTCACCCTCGTCGACAAGACGTCCGGCTACGGCGCCTTCCTGCCGATGATGCTCCTGCTCGGCTTCGCGATCGGACTCAGCGTCTCCCCGGCCACGGACACGATCATGGGCTCGTTCCCGGAGAACGAACTCGGGGTCGGCGGCGGCGCCAACGACACCGCGCTGGAACTCGGCGGCTCCCTCGGCATCGCCATCCTCGGCTCGCTGCTGGGCACCACCTACAAGGACAGGCTGACCGACCTGGCCGGCGGTCACCTCCCGGCCGCCGCGCTGGACACCGCGAAGGACTCGGTCGGCGGCGGCCTGGCGGTCGCCCGGCAGATCGCGAACACACCCTCCGCCGGACCGCAGCAGGCGCAGGCCCTGGTCGACGCCGTGCACGAGGCCTTCGCGCACGGCGTCGCGCGGACCAGCCTCGTCGGCGGGATCATCATGGCCGCGGGCACGCTGATCGTCCTCGCCGTCCTGCCCGGCCGCCGCGCCGATGCCGAGCCCGGACCGCGGGGTACGGAGCCCGGCCACGACCAGGAACATGCCACCTCCGCGCCGAACTCCCGCTCCCTGTAGGCCCTTTGGGGTCCAGCGTCCGGTGAGCCGGATCCGCCGGGGGCGCACGCCGGCCGGCCGGACCATCGTGGATAAACTGGAACAGTTCCGCCCCGGCGCCCCCTTTCCCGCCCGCTCGGAGAACACCGTCCCCGCGACGCGCGGCGCCGGAATCCCCGACGACCGCATGTCCCTGCCCGCTCGCGGGCAGGGGTCCGGGGGTGACGGGCCGGATGCCGTTCCCGCCCACCTGACGGAGACCGACGGTCCTGCCTGTGAACCCCACGGACGCCACCGCCCCCCTCGCCGAACCGACCACCCGCCGCGGCCGGCGCTGGCTGCGGCCCGCGGTGATCACCGTGCTGCTCGCGCTGTTCGGCACCGAACTGGTCCTGGGCTGGCCCTCGCTGGCCGCCGCCCTGTCCCAGCTGCGCGCGCCCCGGCTGAACTGGTTCGCCGTCGCACTCGTCGCCGAGGTGGCCGCCATGGGCTGCTACGCGCGCATGCAGCGCCGACTGCTTCGCTCGGCCGGGGTGATCGTGCCGATCCAGAAACACGTCGCGCTCGCCTACGCCGCCCACTCGCTCAGCGTCACCCTGCCCGGCGGGCCCGCCTTCTCCACGCACTTCAACTACCAGCAGATGCGCCGCTTCGGAGCCACCCCCGCCGTCGCCTCCTGGTGCATCGCGCTCTCCGGCATCCTCTCGGCGGCGGCCCTGGCCGTCGTCACCGCGATCTCCGCGGTCGCCTCCGACGGCAGCCTGCAGTGGCACAGCCTCGTCACCCTCGGCCTGGCCGTGGTCCTGCTGACCGTCGGCATCCGGCGCGTCACCCGCCACCCCGAGAAGGTCGAACCGGCCACCCGCGCCGCGCTGGCCCGGGTCAACCGGCTGCGGCACGTGCCCGAGACCCAGGGCCTGGACCGCGTCCGCGGCTTCGTCGAGCAGCTCCGCACCGCCCGACTCGAACCCCGGCACGCCGTCGCCGCCGCGGTGTTCGCCGTCCTCAACTGGCTGCTCGACGCGGGCTGTCTCTGGCTGTGCTTCCACGCCATCAGCGACACACGGATCAGCGGTGCCCAACTGCTGCTCGCCTTCTGCGCGGGCATGGCCGCCGGGACCCTCACGATCATCCCCGGCGGCCTCGGCCTCATCGACAGCGCGCTGATCCTCGGGCTGGTCACCGGCGGCGTCGCGACCAGCACCGCGATCGCCACGGTCGTGCTGTACCGGATCATCAGCTTCGGGTTCGTCATCGGCGTCGGCTGGATAACGTGGCTCGTCATCCGCCGCCACAACCGCCGGGAACCCGCCGTCTAGCGCGCCGGGCCTCAGGCCCGGGCGCCGCCGTCGACCCGCAGGACCGTGCCGGTCACGAAGGACGCCCGGTCACTGAGCAGCCAGGCCGCGGCCTGCGCGATCTCGTCGGGGTCGGCCGCCCGGCGCAGCGGGGTGTGCGCCGTGAGCCGGTCCTGGAGCCCGGGTGACTCCGCCTCCCAGGCCCGGATCATCTCGGTGAGGGTGTTGCCGGGCGCGATGGCGTTCACCCGGATGCCCTCGGGGCCGTAGGTGACGGCGGCCGACTCGGTGAGGCTGTTGACCGCGCGCTTCATCGCGGCGTAGGCGGGAAGCTCGGGGTTGCCCATCAGGCTGCCGACGGAGGAGTTGTTGACGATGGCGCCGGTCCCGGCGGTGGCGCGGATGGCGGCGACCTGGGCGGCCATGGCGAGCCAGACGCCCCTGAGGTTCACGTCGTAGACGTGGTCGAACTCGCTCTCCGTCAACTCGTCCATCGGGCCCGGGCGCTGGATCGTGGCGCCGTTGTTGAAGGCCGCGTCGAGGCGTCCGTACAGCTCCACGGTGCGGTCGACGGCCGCGCGGACGCTCGTCGCGTCGGCGAGATCGCAGACCACGTGGTCGGCGGTGCCGCCCGCCGCGCGGATCTCCTCGGTGACCGCCTTCAGCTGGGCCTCCGTACGGGCCGCGAGCAGTACCTGAGCGCCTTCCCGGGCGAACAGCCGCGCCGCCGCCGCGCCGATGCCGCGCCCCGCGCCGGTGACGAAGGCGACCTTGCCGGAGAGCAGGCCGAGGGAGGGGGAAGTGGGTGTGTTGGTCATGGCACCGAGCCTGCGCCGGACCGCCGGGCCCATCCAGGCACCGGCAGTACCTGGATCCGCGGGGCGCCTCCGGCCGACACTGGGGGAGTGGATCGACGAGAACTTGGCGACTTCCTGCGCAGCAGGCGTGAGCGGATCACCCCGGCCGAGGTGGGGCTGCCCGCCGGGCCGCGCCGCCGTACCCCGGGGCTGCGCCGCGAGGAGGCCGCGCAGCTGGCGTTCATCTCGACCGAGTACTACACCCGGCTGGAGCAGGCGCGCGGCCCGCACCCGTCGCGCGAGGTGCTGGCCGGGCTGGCCCGCGCGCTGCGGCTGACGGACGCCGAGCGCGACCACCTCCACCACCTCGCGGGCGTGCCGCCGGGGCCGCCGCCCGGTCCTTCGCGCGAGGTCCGGCAGAGCCTCCTCGACCTGGTGCACCGGCTCCCGCAGGCCGCCGCGTTCGTGCTGTCGGCGACGTACGAGGTGATCGCCTGGAACGACCTGGCCGCCGCCCTCATGGAGGACTTCTCGGCCGTGCCGAGGCGCGACCGCAATCTCGTGCGCCGTGTCTTCCTCGGACCCCACCTGCCAGGACGGCGGCTGTACGGCGTGTCCGACGCCGACGAGTTCGCCCGGCGCGCCGCCCAGGACCTGCGCGCCACGTCCGCCCGCTATCCCGACGACCCGGAACTGAAGGACCTGGTGGCCGAACTCCTTGCGGGCAGTGAGGAGTTCACCGAGCTGTGGAACTCCCACGACGTGGCCGCAGCGCCCACCTTCTGCAAGACCTTCCAGCACCCGGTGGTCGGCCCGGTCACCGTCAACTGCGACGTCCTGGACATCGCCGACCGCGACCAGCGGGTGGTGATCTACACGACCGTCCCGGGCTCACCGTCCGAGAGCGCCCTGCGCCTGCTGTCGGTCATCGGCACCCAGCGCATGGACATCACCCCGTGACTCCTCCACCGCGCGACACATCGCGCGGTGGCGAGACCGGCAGGACCCCACTGTCCTGGCACTGAACCCGACCGTACACTGACAAGTCACGGTAACGGGGGCATTGTTGATCGGGGGGAAGCGCATGTCCGGAGATCAGTACGGGTCCGCTCAGGGGTGCGTCGTGCCACCGATGCCGTCGTTCCCACCGCCCGCGCCGCCGGACCGGCTCAGATCCGTGGCGGTCGGCCTGCTCAACCTCAGTGGTCTCGGGCTCGGTTACGCCCTGATGCGCCGCTGGCTGCTCATGGCCGTGTGCTGGGTCGCGACCGCCGTGCTCCTCCTGGTGGCCCTGCCCGCCGACCCGGACGGCGTCTCCGGCGTCCTGGTCACCCTGTATGTCGTCTTCCTCGTACTCGCCGCCGTGCACGGCGCGTTGACCGGTCTGCGCACCCGCCTGGCCTGGCCCGCACCCATGGCGGTCGCGGTCGTCCTGGGCCTGGTCCTGCTCGCCGTGCCGGCCGGAGGAGTCGTCCTCTACGACCACGCGCGCGACGAGGCGACTCAGCAGATGCTCCTGGACCGGCTGGACAAGGCCGACCAACTCGTCGCCGATTCCGGGAGGTTGTCGTTCTCGGCGGCCGAACCGCACTACCGCCAGGCGCTGGTGGTCTACGACGACCTCAGCACCGACCACCCCGGTTCGCGGGCGGCCGACCGCGTGCCCGACCGGATGAAGACGTTCTACACGACGGTCGCCGGCGCCTACGCGCAGAAGAACTACTGCGACGCGATACCCCAGTTGAAGTACCTGCGGACCGTCCCCCGCACCATCGACAAGAAGGAACTGGGCACGCTCACCACCTGGCCCGACGACCGGCTGGCCACCTCGCTCTACGAGTGCGCGTCCACCGGGCTGGCCGCCCAGGGCGCCGACTGGCCGGGGAACTTCGGTGATCTGCTGACCCTGTTCCCGGACTCCGCCCAGGCGAAGCAGGTCGAACCCGCCGTCAAGTCGGCCGTGGACAAGGCGGTCGACGGAGTGCGCGGCAGCCAACCCTGCACGGCCGTGCAGCAGTTGACGACTCTCGCCGGGCAGATCGGCACCCTCCAGGGTCAGCAGGCGGGCGCGAGCGACGCGCTCGGCGCGGACGCGCGGCGGGCGGGCGGACAGGCCGACTCCGGTGCCTACCAGTGCGGTGTCTTCCAGTACAAGGGCGGCGACTTCGACTCGGCGCTCAGCACGATGAACGACTTCGTGAAGAAGAACACCCACGACAAGAACCGGGACCGTGCCAAGAAGATCGCCATCGCCGCCGAGGTGGCGAAGACGGTCCCGGCCGCGGGCAAGAAGCTGCCGACGACCGCGTCCGGCGGCAGCATCTCCGTCACCGTCAAGAACGACAGCCCGGACGACATCACCGTCCTGTACACCGGTCCGGTCACCGGCAGCTTCACCCTGAAGGGCTGCGGCAGCTGCACGTCGTACTCCCTCACCACCACGCTGCTGAAGGGGTTCAAGCCGTGCAGCTCCGGCAAGAGCTACCCGCAGAAGACGATCAGCCTGCCGACCGGGACGACGTACTTCGTGCACCGTCCCGACAGCTCCACCGCGACCCCGGCCTCGGACACGGCGACGCTCAGGTCGGGCTACATCTACACGGAGTGCGCGTACAGCACGGGCGCGTTCGGCACCGGATGACCGACCGGCCGGAGCCGCCGCGCGTCCGCGGGGCGGGGCGGGTGAGGCGGTAGGTCCCCGGCCGGGGACAATCGGTGCCATGACGGACGGTACGGACGGTAGGGGCGACGCCGAGAGCCGCTTGGCCAGGGTCGAGCGGCTGTTGGAGGACGGCGGGCGCGATGTGGTGCCCGCGTGGCGCCGGGTGACGCGCGGGGAGACACGGTGGGCGGTGTCCGCCGTCATCCTGGTGGCGGTCGTCCTGCAGCTGATGCTGCCGCACGGGCTCGCCCTCCAGCCGTACTGGCTGCTGCCCGTCCTCGAACTCGTGCTGATGGTCGGCCTGTTCATCGCCAACCCGCGACGGATCGAGCCCGGCACCCGGTGGCTGCGCTGGCCGGGTCTCGTCCTGATGGGCGTGATCAGCCTGGCCAACGGGTGGGCGGCGGTCCGCCTGGTGAGCGGTCTGGTCCGGGGCACGGAGAAGCTGGGGGCCGGACCGCTGCTGCTGACCGGCGGTGCCATCTGGCTGACGAACGTCATCGTGTTCGCCCTGTGGTACTGGGAGTGGGACCGCGGCGGTCCGATGGCCCGGGTCATGGGACAACACCGGTACGCCGACTTCCTCTTCGTCCAGATGCAGAGCCCGGAGACCGCGCCACCGGACTGGGAACCGGCGTTCCTGGACTACCTGTACCTGTCCTTCACCAACTCCACCGCCTTCAGCCCGACCGACGTGATGCCGCTCTCGCGCTGGGCCAAGATGCTCATGATGCTGCAGTCCTCGGTGTCCCTGGTGACCGTCGTCCTGGTCGTCGCACGGGCCGTCAACATCCTGGGCTAGCCGGGGAGTCGGGCCGACGATGACGGACGGCGACGCCGAGTACGCCCTTGTGAGGCCTGCTTGACGCCGCCGCCCGTGTCCTGCTGATCCCGCCGGATCAGCAGGAGCCCTCGTCCTGCCACGGGCCCCACTGGGAGGCACCGGGCACCTCGTTCTGGGTCCACCACTTGGCGACCCAGTTGTGGTTGCCGTAGGACACCTCGTTGCCCTGCGTGTAGACGGCCGAGGAACTCCACGCCGTCTTGCACGCGCCCGAGGTGGGCGTCGGGGTCGGTGTGGGCGTGGGTGTCCCGGTCGGCGGGGTCACGCCCGCGAACTGCACCGAGTACTTCGCGAAGTCCCAGGGGTTCTGCGCCACGCTGGAGCAGGTCCCGGAGGTGGTCCCGCCGTTGTCGACCGGGCTGCACTGCCGGTCGCGGTTGAGCGACCAGAAGGTGAAGCGGTCCATGTTGTGGCTGGTGGCGTAGTTCAGGACGGTCTGGAAGTCCGCCTGGGTGAAGTACTCGCCGGTGTCGCTGCGGCCGTTCATGCCCGAGAAGCCCTCGTGGGCGTAGGCGGTCGCCTGGCTCCAGCCGAACGTGGACTGCAGGATGGAGTTGAAGTTGGTGAGCGCGCTGGTCTGCGAGGCCGCGCCGTTGAAGCCGCCGTCGAACGGCATGATGGAGAAGTTGTTGGGCGTGAAGCCCTGCGACTTCGCCTCCAGCAGCATCTGCTTGCCGAACCAGCCGGTGCCGTCGGCCGTGCCGGCGGTGGTGACGGAGACGTACAGGCCCGGGTTGTTCGCCTGGAGGATCTTGGCCGCGCCGATCTCGTTGTGGATGGCCGCCGTGTTCTCGTACTCCGGCTCCTCCAGGTCGAAGTCGATCGCGTGCAGGCCGTACTTGGTGATGACCTGCTGGTACGCCGCCGCGGTCGAGGCCGGGTCGGCGCAGGCCTGGCCGAGCTTGGTGCCGCCGTAGCCGCCGATCGAGACGGAGACGTCGCCGCCCTTGGCGCGGATCGTGTTGATGACCGACTGGACGGCGGTGTCCGAGGAGACCGGTGAGGTGCCGCCCCAGGTGGGGGAGCAGCCGCCGCCGTTGGGGGCGAGGACGAAGGCGAGCTGGAAGGCCTTGAGGCCCGTGGCGTCCATGATGGCGCCCGCGTCCGGCGGGTTGTTGTCCGTCGGCATCAGATAGGGGGCCGCGGCGTACCAGCGGTTGCTCAGCGCGGTGGTCGCGCTGGTCGCGCCCTGGGCGGTGGTCGCGACCAGCGCGGTCGTGCCCGCGGCGGCTGTCGTCACGGCGGCCGCCGCGACCAGACATGCGCGAAGACGTGTCACGTTGTGCCTCCGGTGGGGATGGGGGAGGCGCCCAGCTTCTGGCGCTGTCGCGGCCACGTCAATGGATTGGACTGGACCAAAGTGCACTTTGGACTAGACCATACGATTTCTTTACCGTCGGCCCCGCGAACCGCGTCACGCGACACGTTTGCGACTAGTGTCCCGGCTCACATGGCGTTCCAGGGGCGACGCCGACACCATGGTGCACGTCATCGGCAGGCTGAAGGGATCGGGAATGTTCCGCAAGGTGCTGGTCGCCAACCGTGGAGAGATCGCGATCAGGGCGTTCCGCGCCGGCTATGAGCTGGGCGCCCGAACGGTCGCGGTCTTCCCGCACGAGGACCGAAATTCGCTGCACCGGCTCAAGGCCGACGAGGCCTACGAGATCGGCCGGCCCGGACATCCGGTCCGCGCCTACCTCTCCGTCGAGGAGATCGTCCGGGCCGCACAGCAGGCGGGAGCGGACGCGGTCTATCCGGGCTACGGATTCCTCTCCGAGAACCCCGAACTCGCCCGCGCCTGCGAGGAGGCGGGCATCACCTTCGTCGGTCCCAGCGCCCACATCCTGGAGATGACCGGCAACAAGGCCACGGCCATCGCCGCCGCCCGCGCGGCCGGAGTGCCGGTGCTCGGCTCCTCGGCTCCCTCCACCGACGTCGACGAACTGGTCCGCGCCGCCGAGGACATCGGCTTCCCGGTGTTCGTCAAGGCGGTCGCCGGCGGCGGCGGGCGCGGGATGCGCCGCGTCGAGGACCCCGCGACCCTGCGCGAGTCCATCGAGGCCGCCGCCCGCGAGGCCATGTCCGCGTTCGGCGACGCCACGGTGTTCCTGGAGAAGGCCGTGGTGGACCCCCGGCACATCGAGGTGCAGATCCTTGCCGACGGCGAGGGCAACGTCATCCACCTCTTCGAGCGCGACTGCTCGCTGCAACGCCGGCACCAGAAGGTCGTCGAGCTGGCCCCCGCGCCCAACCTCGACCCCGAACTGCGCGACCGGATCTGCGCCGACGCCGTCCGGTTCGCCCGCGAGATCGGCTACCGCAACGCGGGCACCGTCGAGTTCCTCCTCGACCCGGCCGGCAACCACGTCTTCATCGAGATGAACCCGCGCATCCAGGTCGAGCACACCGTCACGGAGGAGGTCACCGACGTCGACCTCGTCCAGGCCCAGCTGCGCATCGCCTCCGGCGAGACCCTCGCCGACCTCGGCCTCTCCCAGGAGACGGTCACCCTGCACGGCGCCGCACTCCAGTGCCGCATCACCACCGAGGACCCCGCCAACGGCTTCCGCCCGGACACCGGACGGATCAGCGCCTACCGCTCGCCCGGCGGCTCCGGCATCCGGCTCGACGGCGGAACCACCCACGCGGGTACGGAGATCAGCGCGCACTTCGACTCCATGCTGGTCAAACTCACCTGCCGGGGCCGGGACTTCACCACCGCCGTCAACCGCGCCCGGCGCGCCGTCGCCGAGTTCCGCATCCGCGGTGTGGCCACCAACATCCCGTTCCTGCAAGCGGTGCTGGACGACCCGGACTTCCAGGCCGGGCGCATCACCACCGCGTTCATCGAGCAGCGCCCGCACCTGCTGACGGCCCGTCACTCCGCCGACCGCGGCACCAAGCTGCTCACCTACCTCGCCGACGTCACGGTCAACAAGCCGCACGGCGAACGCCCCGACCTGATCGACCCCACCACCAAGCTGCCGGCGATCCCCAGTGCCGAACCCCCGGCCGGTTCACGGCAGTTGCTCGCCGAACTCGGCCCCGAAGGCTTCGCCCGCCACCTGCGCGAGTCGCCCACGATCGGCGTCACCGACACCACCTTCCGCGACGCCCACCAGTCGCTCCTGGCCACCCGCGTCCGCACCAAGGACCTCCTCGCGGTCGCCCCGGTCGTCGCCCACACCGTGCCCCAGCTCCTCTCCCTGGAGTGCTGGGGCGGCGCCACCTACGACGTCGCGCTGCGCTTCCTCGCCGAGGACCCCTGGGACCGGCTGGCCGCCCTGCGTGAGGCCGTCCCCAACATCTGCCTCCAGATGCTGCTGCGCGGACGCAACACCGTGGGCTACACCCCCTACCCGACCCAGGTCACCGACGCCTTCGTCCAGGAGGCCGCCGCCACCGGCATCGACATCTTCCGCATCTTCGACGCGCTCAACGACGTGGGCCAGATGCGCCCGGCCATCGACGCCGTACGCGCCACCGGAACGTCGATCGCCGAGGTCGCCCTCTGCTACACCTCGGACCTGTCCGACCCGAACGAGCGCCTGTACACGCTGGACTACTACCTCCGGCTGGCCGAGCAGATCGTGGAGGCGGGCGCCCACGTCCTCGCGGTGAAGGACATGGCGGGCCTGCTGCGCGCACCCGCCGCCGCGACCCTCGTGTCCGCGCTCCGGCGGGAGTTCGGCCTGCCCGTCCACCTGCACACCCACGACACCGCGGGCGGGCAGCTCGCCACCTACCTCGCCGCGATCCAGGCCGGCGCGGACGCCGTCGACGGCGCGGTGGCCTCCATGGCGGGCACCACCTCGCAGCCGTCCCTCTCCGCGATCGTCGCCGCGACCGACCACTCCGACCGCCCCACCGGCCTCGACCTCCAGGCCATCGGCGACCTGGAGCCGTACTGGGAGAGCGTCCGCAAGATCTACGCCCCCTTCGAGGCGGGCCTCGCCTCGCCCACCGGCCGCGTCTACCACCATGAGATCCCCGGCGGCCAGCTCTCCAACCTGCGCACCCAGGCCATCGCGCTCGGCCTCGGCGACCGCTTCGAGGACATCGAGGCGATGTACGCCGCCGCCGACCGCATCCTCGGCCACTTGGTGAAGGTCACCCCGTCCTCGAAGGTCGTCGGCGACCTCGCCCTGCACCTGGTCGGCGCCGGAGTGAGCCCCGCCGACTTCGAGGCGTCCCCCGACCGGTACGACATCCCGGACTCCGTGATCGGCTTCCTGCGCGGCGAGTTGGGCACCCCGCCCGGCGGCTGGCCCGAGCCGTTCCGCACCAAGGCGCTCCAGGGCCGCGCCGACCCCAAGCCCGTCCAGGACCTCAGCCCCGAGGACCGCACCGCCCTCGACAAGGACCGCCGCGCCACCCTCAACCGCCTGCTGTTCCCCGGCCCGACCCGCGAGTTCGAGAACCACCGCCAGACCTACGGCGACACCAGCGTCCTCGACAGCAAGGACTTCTTCTACGGCATCAGGCCCGGCAAGGAGTACACCGTCGACCTGGAGCCCGGCGTCCGCCTCCTCATCGAGCTGGAGGCCGTCGGCGAGGCCGACGAGCGCGGGATGCGCACGGTGATGTCCGCGCTGAACGGCCAGCTCCGGCCGATCCAGGTGCGGGACACCTCCGCCGCCTCCGACGTCCCCGTCACCGAGAAGGCCGACCGCGCCGACTCCGGCCATGTGGCCGCCCCCTTCGCGGGCGTGGTCACCCTCGCGGTCAAGGAGGGCGACGAGGTGGAGGCCGGGGCCACCGTCGCCACCATCGAGGCCATGAAGATGGAGGCGTCGATCACCGCGCCGAAGTCCGGCCGGGTCTCCCGCCTCGCCATCAACCGCATCCAGCAGGTGGAGGGCGGCGACCTGCTCGTCGAACTGCGGTAGGCGCCAGGTCCGCGGGCGGTTCGCTCCGGTGACCGGAGTCGGGGCGAACCGCCCGACCCGGTCACCGGCGTCCAGCTGAGCGGCACGGCGACAGGATGCTCGACCCGGTGACCGGATCGGTCCGGTCCCGGACCCGATGCGGCCTGTCGCCCGCCCGTCCGCACGGCGCAGTCTGGGGACATGACCCGAGCACTGATCGTCATCGACGTCCAGGAATCCTTCCGCGCCCGCCCGCTGTGGGCGACCATCTCCGACCCGAAGATCGCCGAGCAGGTCGGCCGCCTGGTCCGGCTCGCCCGCCGGGCCGGCGACCTCGTGGTGTGGGTCCTGCACTCCGAGCCCGGCAGCGGCGACGTCTTCGACCCGGCCCTCGGCCACGTCCGGCTGATGGACGAACTGGAGCGCGCCGACGGCGAACCGCTCCTCCACAAGACCTCCCACAACGCCTTCACCACCACCAACCTGCAGCAACTCCTCACCGAACGGGGTGTCCGCGACCTCACCGTCTGCGGCATCCGCACCGAGCAGTGCGTCGAGACCACCACCCGCGTTGCGAGCGACTTCGGCTACCAGGTCACCTTCGTCACCGACGCGACCGCCACCAACCCCATCCCGCACCGCGATGCCCCCGCCGACCAGACCGTCGCCGAACTCCTCGCCGACCCCCGCACCCTCCCCGCCGACGAGGTCGTCCGGCGCACCGAGTACGCCCTCGCCGGCCGCTTCGCCACCATCGCCACGGTCGACGAACTGGAAGCCGCCGCCGCACATCAGGCATGATGACCGGATCGTGAGCAACGTCGTCTTCTTCCTGGTCCCCGGAGTCCACCTGCTGGACCTGGCAGGCCCTGCCCAGGTCTTCTCCACGGCAGCCGACTTCGGGCACCCGTACACGCTCGCCTACGTCGCCGAGCAGCCCCTGGTCACCAGCGCCCAGGGGCTGCCGCTGACGGCGGCGCTCGACTGGCCCGAGCTGGGTCCCGAGGACCTGGTCGTGGTCCCGGGATGGCGTGCCCTCACGCTGGCCGACGCGCCCGCCATCGGCGACCCCGTGCTGCGGGCGCTCCGGGACCACCATGACCGCGGCGGAACCGTGGCCAGCGTGTGCGCCGGGGCCGACGCGCTCGGCCGGGCCGGACTCCTCGACGGCCGCCAGTGCACCACCCACCACGACGTCCAGGACGAACTCGCGCTGCGCCACCCCGAGGCGACCGTCGTCCGCGACGTCCTGTTCACCACCGACGACCGTGTCGTCACCTCGGCCGGCATCGCCAGCGGCATCGACCTCGCCCTGCATCTGATCGCCATGCGCCACGGCCCCGCCACCGCCGCCCAGATCGCCCGGGACATGGTCGTCTACGCCCGTCGCAACGGCCACGAACCGCAGGCCAGCGCGATGCTCCGGCACCGCTCCCACCTCGACGACACGGTGCACCGCGCCCAGGACCTCATCGACACCCGCTTCGACGAGACGCTGCGCCTGCCCGCCCTCGCCACGGCGGTCGGCGTCAGCGAGCGCACCCTCACCCGGCTCTTCGGCCGGGCCACCGGCCTCACTCCGCTGCGCTATCAGCAGACCCTCCGCCTCGAACGCGCCGAGCACCTCATCAGCCACGGCGCCACGATCGACGCCGCCGCACGCTCGGTCGGCTTCGAGGACGCCCGGATGCTGCGCAGACTGCGGTCGCGTACGCCGTGACGGAGGGGTGACGGCAGGCTCCGAGGACTCAGCCCCCGGAGCCTGCCGCCGTCGCGCGAGGGGCCTAGGCGGCCGTACCGCCCGCGTAGTCGCTCTTGAACGTGGTCTCGACGGTGGTGGCGACGGACTGGGCGACGCCCGTGCCGGTGAGGATGATGCCCAACTCGCGGTTGTTGGAGAGGGAGTTGCTGCTGATGTTCATCGAGCCCGCCTCCACCTCCTGAGTGGACAGACCGTAGTCGGCGACCATCGCCTTGGCATGGATGTAGAAGCCGTCGGGGTCGGAGTAGCCCACGACCGTGCCGCCGGCCGCTTTGATCGCGGAGACCTCGCTGGAGTAGTCGGCCGGGGTCTCCAGCACCACCCGCACGGTCACGCCCGCCTTGGCCCGGGCCACGATCGCGTTGACCACCGTGCTGTCGCTGAACTCCAGCTCCTCCACGTCCAGCGTCTTCGTGGCCGCGTTGATCACGGTCAGCAGGCGGCTGCGCGAGTCCGTGGGGGACCAGAGCAGATGGTCGCCGTCCGTCGGCGTGACGGAGGTCCCGGCGTAGTCCGCGGCGAACACCTTCTCGATCGCGGCGACATCACGGGTGTCGTCGGTGAAGACGCCGTAGTCGCGGCCGGTCGCGTAGTACTGCGAGGTCAGATTGCCGGTCAGGACAAGGGACTTGGTGCCGTCCACGGTGATCGTCTTCTGGTGCGTGTAGACGAAGGACGACGGTGACCACACGACACCCACGCCCGCGTTCGTCAGGGCCGTGTACGCCGAGCCGTTCGCGGACTGGTGCGCGCGGTCCAGGACCACCCGCACGGTGACGCCCTTCTTCTCCAGGGCGATCAGGTCGTTGACGGCCGTGGTGTCCTCCAGCTCGTACATCGTCATGTCGAGCGAGGAGGTCGCCGAGTCGATGAAGTCGTAGATGGTCGGCTGTGTGGTGCCGGACTGCGAGAAGGCGAAGGCGGTGTAGGTCGCGGCGTTCGCGGGGACCGCGCTGACGAAGAGGGTGGCGCCTGCTGCCAGCGCGACACCCGCGCGGCCGAGGAATGTCCTCACCATGCATGACTCCTGGTCGAGTTGTTGCCCACGTGGGGGGTGGCGGGCAGGTGCATGACACCACGCGCGTAGAACGCGAGGGAAGAGAGACAGGGTGAACTCACGGCGACCGGCCGCGCGCCGGGGTGGACAGAGGGGACTCCCCGCAGGTGGGGGCCGGTTCATGGGGTCCCCGCGAGGAGGCAAAGACTTCGTAGCGGGCGGACCGGACGGCAACCGGTGACGTGTCGGGGCACACGCGCGGAGCACCTAGGCTTCGCACCGCGTCACGCACTGAATCACGCACCGCGTCACGCACCCGACTCGCGGACCGAACCCAGGAGCGCACCCCGTGTCCCACCTCCCGTACCCCGACGCCCGGCACCCCGGCGAGCACCCCGCCCCCCCACCCGCTCCTCGAACCCGTCCTCGGTCTCCTGGGCCACTGGCGCGGCCGGGGCGAGGGCGAATACCCCACTCTGGAAAGCGACTTCACCTACGCCCAGGAGGTCACCTTCACCCACGACGGCCGTCCCTTCCTCCACTACGAGGCCCGCGCCTGGATCCTCGGCCCCGACGGCACACCCCTGCGCCCGGCGGCCCGCGAGAGCGGCTGGTGGAGGCTGCGGCCCGAGGCCCACATCGAGGCACTGATCACCCAGCCGACCGGCATCGCCGAGATCCTCGTGGGCAGAGCCGCCGCCGGCACGGTGGACCTCGGCACCCACGAGGTGGCCCTCACCCCCACCGCCAAGAAGGTCACCGCCACCCACCGCCGCTACACCCTGACCGGCGAGTCCACGCTCACCTTCGCCCACGACCTGGAAGCCGTGGGACAGCCGCTGCAGCACCACCTCTCCGCGCGACTCCACCGCACGGCTGAAGTGGACTGATCAGAAAGCGTGTTCACGGCGTTGCTTTCCGAATATCCGATCGTTGATCTCCTTATGCAGTGAGCGGTGCCCGAGCGGCATGGAGGCGTGGATCGACAGTGGTGCCCGGCGGCCTCCCGTGGGCAGGCGAACGGAGAGCCCTGTGCGCATGAGTGACCTTCAGCGGTGCGAGATCCGACCCGGACGACTCGTCGAGTGGACGCTGCACCCGACGGCCGTAGGAGCGGCGCGGGCGCTTCCGGACGACGCGCGGCCACCGGCCTACGTGCAGGAGTCCCACATCCGGACCGCGCGCACGGTCCGCGAGGACGGACTGTTCGTGCCGACCTGGATCGGTACCGCCTTCGACATGCCGGGTCGGGTTCGACTCGACGTCCTCCAGGGCGCGTTGCGGTCCTGGATGCTGCGGCACGAGACGCTGCGCAGCGGCTTCCGGTGGGCCGGCGACGAGATGCGCCGCTTCACACTGGACGCCGACGACGTGGCCCTGCACCGCGAGGACGTGGGGGAGTTCGCGGACGCGGGCACGCTGACCCGCTACCTGCAGGACCGTTTCGACGTGGCGGCGGACGCGCTCACCTGGCCCAACTTCCTTTTCGCGGCGGTCGTCCGCGACGAGGGCACCAGCGTCTACCTGGCCTTCGACCACAGCAACGTCGACGCCTACTCCCTCCACCGCATCGCGGGCGAGGTCCACGAGCTGTACGCGGCGGGACTCGCCGGGGAGTCGGTCGAGGCGCCTCCCGTCGCCAGTTACATCGACTTCTGCGCGGGCGAGCGGACCGACGCCGACCAGATCGACGACACCCACACCGTCGTCTCCCGCTGGCGCGAGTTCATCGCCCGCTGCGACGGCAAGCTGCCGAACTTCCCCGTCGAGCTCGGCCTCGACCCCGAAGGACCGCTGCCCACACAGAAGTTCCTCCAGGAGATGCTCGTCGACGACATCGACGCGGCGGCCTTCGAGGCGTACTGCCGGCCCTACGGCGGAAGCCTCGTCGGCGTCCTCGCGGCCGTCGCGCTGGCCGCGCGCGAGATCAGCGGCCTCGACGTGTACCGCACCGTCGTCCCCTTCCACACCCGCGCCAAGTCCCGCTGGGCCGACTCGGTCGGCTGGTACGTGGGCGGCGCGCCGGTCGAGATCCCCGTCGAGCACGCCACCGGCTTCGACGACGCCCTGCGCATGGTCCGCGCCACCCTCCGCGAGAACCGCCCGCTGGCCCGCATGCCCATCGCCCGCGTCCTGCGCCTGCTCGGCGCCGACTTCCGGCCCACGTCCCCCGACCTGTACTCGATCGTCTCCTACGTCGACTCGCGCGCCCTGCCCGGCTCGGAGCGCTGGCAGGAACTGAAGGCGTACGGACTGATCCGGGTGTCGTACGGCGACCAGGTGTGCGCCTGGGTGACCCGGGTCCACGAGGGACTGCAGTTCGCGTGCCGCATCCCGGACAACGTCATCGCGGACAAGAACATGCGGCTGTGCATGGAACTGGTGCGGGAGCACGTCGTCGCGGCGGCCCGGCAGGCCCTGCCCGCGACGGTCGGCCCCGCCTAGCGGCGGACCGTCGCCTACACGGTGCTCGCGGCGAGCGCGTCCCAGCCGCTCCGGGCCGGGATCGCCTCGCACGCGTGCCGCCACGCGGACGGGATGCCGGAGGTGCCGGTGCGGGCCGCGACGACGCCTCCGGCGATGGCACAGGTCGTGTCCCGGTCGCCCCATCCGGCGACGGTCTGCCACAACGCCTCGGGCAGATCGTCGAGTTGACCCGCGGCGGACCACAGGGCGAACGGCACGGTGTCCGGAGCGGAGATGAGCGTCCCCGAGCCCAGCACGGACGCCGCGTGCCGTACCGAGGTCCGTCCGGGGAAGTCCGCGGCGACCCGCAGACCGGAGCGGACATCGCTCCGCGGCACGTGCGAGGCGACCTCCCGGAGGAACTCGGCGCGCGGGGCGGCCGGTTGACCCGCACCGGCGGCGGCCAGCGCGGCGGCGACCGCCACGGCCACCGCCCCCGCGACGGCCTCCGGGTGCGCGTGGGTGGTCAGCGCGGACAGCCGGGCCTGCTCGGCGGCACCCTTCAGGCCGTCCCGGAACCAGGCCCCGAGCGGGGCGACCCGCATCGCGGCACCGTTGCCGTAGGACCCCTGCCCGCCGAACTGCCCTGTGGTGACGGTCCGCCAGTCCTCGCCGTCGCCGATCCTGCGCAGGATGCCGTGCATGGACGGGCCGTACCCCCGATTCGGGTCGCGCTCGTACTCCGCGGCGAACTCCCGTGCCAGCGCGCCCGGTCGGACCTCGCCATGAGCCATCAGGTGGGCGAACAGGACGAACGCCATGGCCGAGTCGTCCGTCCACGCCCACCTGATGGCTCATGGCGGGGCTCCTGTCGATGATCGCCGGGTGCGGCCCATCGTAGTTAAGGTGCGGGGATGGAACGGATCTTGGTGGTCGGATCGACGGGCGCGGGCAAGTCGACGCTCGCGCAGGCTGTGGGGGAGCGGCTCGGTGTGCCGTACCACGAGATGGACGCGCTGTACTTCAACGGCCCCAACTGGGCTGTCAACCAAGGCCTGACCGACGACGTCCTGCGGCTCACCTCCGCACCCCGCTGGATCATCGACTCGATCGGCTCGCCCGAAGTGCGGGACCTGCTCTGGGATAAGGCCGACACGGTGCTCTGGCTGGACTACCCGCGACGCGTGATCATGCCGCGCGTGCTGCGTCGTTCGCTGTGGCGGACGGTCACCCGGGAGAGCGTCTTCGGCGGCAACAGGGAGACGTGGGCGGGATGGTTCAGCCGGGAGCACCCCGCCTGGTGGGCCTGGTCGCAGTACGCGGCCCGGCGCCGCGAGATCGGACACCGGACCGCTGACCCGCGCTTCGCACCGCTCACCACACGCCGCTTCGCCCGACCCGCCGACACCGAGGCCTGGTTGGCGTCCCTGGGCTGAGGCGCCCGGGCCGCTCAGAGGAACGGCGTGCCCGCGTCGAGACCGGACAGGACCCGGCCGTACAGCTCCAGGTTGGTGGCCGGGTTGACGAAGGAGTGCAGGTTGAGCGCGTACAGGTCGCGTACCGCACGCTGGATCGGGACGTCCCGGTGCAGCGAGGACGCCCCGGACGCGGAGGCGATGAGGTCCACGGCCTCCTTGCACAGCCGGGCCGCGTAGCCGCTCTGCGCCCGGATCTCGGCCCGGTCCGCCTGCGTGTAGGGACGGCCGTTCTCGGCGGCGGTCTCGATGCGGGCGACGAAGTCGCGGGCGAGCAGCTCGGCGCAGGAGATCTTCATCGCCGCCTCGGCGATCTGCAGATGCGTGACGCCCGCCTCGTACTGCCGCTCGTGGAAGGTGTAGGTGATGCCCCGCTGATGGATCCGCTCGGAGAACTCCGCGAGCGCCGCCCGGGCCGGGCCCAGCGCGTTCGGCGCGGTCCAGGCGCAGAACAGCATCAGGACCGGCATCCGGTAGAAGGGGTCGTCGGCGTTGGCCTTCGACGGGAAGTCGCCGGCCAGCAGCGGGCCGACGGGCAGGACGCGGTGCGCCGGCACGAACACGTCCCGCGCGACCACGCTGTTGCTGCCGCTCCCGGCCAGCCCCGAGACATGCCAGTCGTCGAGGATCTCCAGCTCGGACATCGGTACGGCGGTCCACAGCAGTTCGGGCGGGCCCCCGGCGGACTGGACCCGGACCGTCAGCAGATGCCAGTCGGCGCTCCGGCACCCGGTGGCGAAACCCGAGGTGCCGTTGACGACGTAGCCGCCGTCCGTGGCGACCGCGACCGCGTCCGGGACCAGCGTGCCGCCGACCCGCACGTCGGGGCCGGTGAAGATCTCGTCCTGTGCCTCGTCGGGGAAGAGCGCGGCGATGTACGCGCACCCGGCCTGGATCAGCGCCACGAAGCCCGAGGAGCCGCACCCGGCGGCGATCTCGCTCACCACCTCGACCTGTGTGCTCAGCCGGCTCTGGTAACCGCCGTACCGCCGGGGGACGTTCATGCGGAACACCCCGGCGTCCGTCAGCGCCGACACCACTTCCTCCGTCACCCTTCCCTCCTGCTCGGTGCGCAACGCGTGCTCACGGAGGAGGGGTTGGAGCGCCCTCACGCGTGCTACGAGACCAGCGGCTGACGGGGACGCTGAGGACGGAGCCATGGACGACCTCCGGACGCGGGAGCCCTCACCGTGACGCGGATCGGATGAGGTGTCAACGCCCGTGTCGACAGGGGCCGTTCAGGGACGAGGGAGCGACGAACGGGAGTGGCCGGGAGGCCCGCTCTCCGGTCTGTGCGGGCCTCCCGACGCGTCGTTCACCTTCACCGCTCCGCTCTCGCACGCCTGGCGCCGATCCGGTGCCGGCCGGAGCGGCTACGCCCTCGCCCAGGGTCCTCGGCCGAACCGGAACGGTGCGAGGACGTCGGGGCGACGGCCGGTGCGGAGGTACTCGGCGAGGGCGTGACCGGTGACCGGGCCCAGGGTCACGCCGAGCATGCCGTGTCCCGTCGCCGCGAACGCGTTGTCGTGCCCGGGGACGCGGTCGATGACCGGCAGCCCGTCCGGCAGGAAGGGGCGCCCGCCCACCCAGGGATCGCGGATGAGGCTCACCAGGTCGTCCGGGTCGTCGAACCAGTGGCCCAGATAGTGCCGGCTGGCGAGTGCCACCGCGACGATCCGGCGCCAGTCGAGACGGTTGTTGTTGCCGCTCAGTTCCATCGTGCCGCCGATCCGCGTGGTGGGCCCGATCGGCGAGGCCACGGCCCTGCGCTCGCCGAAGTACAGCGTGTGCCGGGGGGCCGGATCGAGGTCGACCGAGAAGCTGTAGCCCTTCCCGGCCTGCAGGGGCAGCGGATGGCCGAGCGAGCCGAGCAGGTCCGTGGAGCGCGTCCCGGCCGCGATGACGGAGGCCGAGCGCGGGATCTCCCCGGCCGCGGTGCGCAGCGCGGTGACCCGGCCGCCCTGGGTACGGAACCCGGTGGCCTCCGTGTTCTCGTGGATCTTCACCCCGGACGCGGTGAGCGCCTCGCCCAGGGCGCGGGCGAACGCCTCCGGATCGACCACGCCCTCGCCGTCCACGAGATAGGCGGCACTGACCCGGTCGGACAGCGCCGGGTCGAGCCGTCGGGCCTCGTCGCCGGTGACCACGTCGTCCGGCATCGGGTAGCGGCCGTGCGCCATCTGCCGCTGGACGGCGAGATGGTGGCGGGCCTCGGCGGGGGAGAGGAACGCGTGCACCATGCCGGGCCTGGTGAGGCTCGTCTCCACTCCGGCCGCGCGCAGCCCGTCGAAGAGGTCGAACGTGGTGCGGTTCAGCTCCGCGATCGCCGTGTAGCCGCGCCGGAACGCGGGCGGGGCGCTGCTGCGCCAGAATCGCCACAGCCACCGGACGAACGCCGGATCGGGCATCGGCCGTAGGTACAGCGGCGAGTCCGGGCGGCCCAGGGAGCGGAGCGCCTAGCGCACCACGCCGGGCGCGGGCACCGGCGTCGAGTGGCTGAGACAGACCCAGCCCGCGTTCCCGCGGGACGCCCCCGAACCCAGTGCGCGCCGCTCGACGACCTCCACCTCCAGGCCTGCCGCCGCCAGGTAGTAGGCCGTGCACAGTCCCACGACACCGCCGCCGACCACGACCACCGGACCACCGGGCCGGGTCATGACGCGGAGCCGTAGGCCGCGAGGAACGCACGGGTGCGGGCCTGTCGCGGATCGTCGATGACCTGCTGCGGTCGGCCCTCCTCCACGATCCGGCCGCCGTCGACGAAGACGACACGGTCGGACACCTCGCGGGCGAAGGGGAGTTCATGCGTGACCAGCAACATCGTCATGCCGTCGGCGGCCAGTTCACGCATCACGCGCAGCACCTCACGGGTCGCCTCCGGGTCCAGGGACGAGGTGGGTTCGTCGAACAGCAGCACCTCGGGCCTGAGCGCCAACGCCCGTGCGATGGCGACGCGTTGCTGCTCGCCGCCGGACAGCCGGTCGGGCAGGGCGAGAGCCCTGTGGGCCACCCCGACCCGGCGCAGCAGGGCGACGGCCCGCTCCAGGGCCTCCGACTCCGGTACACCGGCCTTGCGTTGGGCCACGACGACGTTCTCCACCGCCGTGAGATGCGGGAAGAGGTTCAAACGCTGGAAGACCATGCCGACCGTCCGGCGCAGCCCGGGCAGGTCGCGGCAGACCGTACGGCCGCCGCGGTGCACCACCTCCCCGGCGACCTCCACCGTGCCCGGTCGGGCCGTTCCAGCAGGTTCACACAGCGCATCAGCGTCGTCTTGCCGCCGCCGCTCTGCCCGATGACGCTGACGATCCGGCCGCGGTCGACCGCGAGACCGACGTCGTCGAGCACGAGCCGCCCGTCGAAGGACTTGCTCAGCCCCTCGATCCGGACGACCGCGTCCGCGTGGGCGGTCGGATGGGCCTCGGCTGTGGTGACAGGCTCGGTCATACGGTCGACTCCTTCGGGTTCGCGCCGAGGTCGGCGGCGAGCAGCGCGCGGGCCGCCCGCACTCTGCGCCGCCGCCGGGGAGACAGGGGAACGCCCGCCCGGACCTTCCGCTCCAGCAGCAGGAGGAGCTGGGAGAGCGGGTAGCACAGCGCGAAGTAGATGGCGGAGATGACCAGATACACCTCCAGTGCGCGGAAGGTGGCCGAGGTGATGAGCCGGCCCTCCGACATCAGCTCGGCGGCGGACACCGTGACCAGGAGGGAGGTGGACTTCAGCAGATCCACCAGCATGGTGTTGGTACCGGCCAGCGCCTGCCGGACCGCCTGCGGCAGCACGATGTGGACGAAGATCCCGGCCTTCCCGATGCCCAGTGCCTCACCGGCCTCGGTCTGCCCCTCGTGCACCCCGCTGATCGAGGCCCGGAAGATCTCGGACAGATAGGCGGCGTAGAAGACCACGAGGCTCAGACATCCGGCGGTGAACACGTCCAGCCGGATGCCCGCCGAGGCCAGACCGAAGTAGGTCAGGAAGATGATCGCGAGGAGGGGGATGTTCTTGAAGAGCTCCGTGTAGACGGCCGCGAGGGCACGCGCCGGCCAGGCTCTGCTGAGCCGCAGCAGCGCCACCACCAGACCCAGCAGCACCGCGCCGACGAAGCTGACCACCGTGTACGAGATCGTCCGCCACAGCGCGTCGACGAGGTCGGAACGGTAGTCGGACCAGGGGACTTGGAAGAGACCCGACATGTCAGCGCCTCACTTCCCGATGGACGGCGGCGTCCAGTCGTTCGGCCGGTCCACACCGCGCCAGGAGGAAAACCCCGTGCTCAGCCCGTCACTCGCCCAGGAGATCGCCGGCGACACCACGGCCGTCATCGGCTTCAACGTGCTGATCACGGACGCCGAGGGCATCGTCATCGGCAGCGGTGACAGCAGTCGCGTCGGCAGCTTCCACGAGGCCTCCGTGGACGTCGTCCGCACGAAGGAACCGGCCACCCACAGCGCCTCCCAGGCACAGCAACTGCGCGGAGTGCGCCCGGGAGTCACCCTTCCGCTGATCACCAACGGGCAGGCCGTCGGCACGGTCGGCATCACCGGCACACCCGGTCAGGTCCGCCGCTTCGGACTGCTCGTGAAACGCCAGACGGAGATCCTGCTCCGCGAGTCCGTGATGCTGCGCTCCCGGCTGCTCGCGGAACGGGCCGCCGAGAAACTCCTCGCCGACATCGCGTCCTACGATCCCCAGGTCGTCGAGGGCGACTTCCTCGTGTTCCGTGCCGCCGAACTCGGCTACGACCTGCGTCTGCGCCGGGTCGCCGTGGCCTTCGAAGTGACCGTGCCGCATCCCGTGCCGCGCCGGCAGGGCGGCACCCAGAGCCGGGACATGGCGCTTGTCCGCTCCGAACTCCTGCGTACCGTCGGGGAGTTCTTCGCCGACCCGCAGGACATCGTCGCCTCCACCGCGCCCGGCTGGATCGGTGTCCTGCACCGGCTGCCCGCCGGACGCTCCACCGCCTCCCTCGTCGCCGACTGCCGCCGGGTCACCGAACTCGTCGCCGCCCAGGACGGCCTCGTGGCCCGCGCCGGCATCGGCGAGGCGGCCACCGCCGTCGGCGGCCTGCACGACTCCTACCAGGACGCGTGCGACGCGCTGCGCCTCGGCGCCCGGTTCGCCGGCACCGATCCCGTGCAGCGGATCACCGACCTGCGGGTCCACCAGATGGTGTCCGCGGTGAGCCAGTCCGCCCGCAGCCGGCTGCTGGAACTCACCGCCACCGAACTGCGCGCCCAGCCGGACTGGCCGGCCCTGCGCGACACGGTCACCGCCTGGTGCGAGGGCGGCTTCAACCTCGTCCGCACCGCCGAGACCCTGCACATCCACCGCAACACCGTCGTCTACCGGATGAACAAGATCGAGCAGATCACCGGCCGTACGCTGCGGGAGTACCGGACGGCCATGGCGCTGTACCTCGCGTGCCTGGCCGACCGGCTCGGGGGCTGACGGCGTCCGATCAGGGCTTCGCCGTCCGGGCGTGCAGCATGCGGCCCACCTCGTCGGAGCGCTCCAGAAGGGTCGTACGGACCACCGGAGCCGCCTCGCCGGACACCTCGCGGGCCCGCTCGATGTACGTCGGGTCGATGCCGTGCAGCGGGAAGAGCCGGTGCGTGTAGCTCATGGCTGGGATCATGCCGCCCTGGTGGAGCTTCGGGACCGCCTCCAAGTAGCGCTCGGCGTACGGCGCGAGCAGTCCGTCCTGGCCGGGGCGCCAGAAGGCCGACGCCACCTGGCCGACGAAGGTGACGGGCACCGACCGGTCCACGACCAGCCGCTGCCAGACCTCCGCCTTCGCCGCCGCGTCGGGCAGCGCGGCCCGTACGACGAGGGCGCGGACCCAGGCGTCCGGGTTCGGGTCACGGGCGAGCAGGAGGCCGGACTCCGCGGTGATGTCGCCGCCCAGCTCCGCCTCGCGGATCAGCGCGCGCCAGCGCAGGTCCACGTCGTCGCCCGCCTGTTCGCGGAGCCAGCCGAGATCGTCCGCGGTCGTCGCCGTACGGGCCAGCCCGCGCAGCGCGACCTGGCGGCGGCCGGGGTCCGCGACGAGGTCGCGGCAGACCGCCGCCACCGCCGCCGACAGGCCGTCGCGCTCGGCGGGCGGCGCCCACAGTTCCGCGATGTTCGCGGACAGGGTCAGATACGGCTCGATCACCGCGTCGGACGTCTCGGCCGCCAGCACCGAGGTGAGGCAACGGCCGGCCTCCGCCGCCGTGGCCTCGCCGGTGGTGAGCATGTCCCACACGGTGGCCGCGGCCACGCCCCGCGAGATCGCCGAGGGAAGCCGGGCCGCCGCACGGAAGAGGGCGTCCCTGGTGGCGGGGTCCGGGCGGGTCGTCGCGAAGGTCAGGTCGCCGTCGTTGACCAGCAGGACGTCCGCGTCGGCCGGGAGGCCGGTGACGGGGGTGCGGGGTTCCGTCACCTCGACCCGCACCAGCGCCTCGCGTTCCAGCGCGTCGCCGTTCCTCGTGTACGCCCCCACCGCGAGCACCTGCGGTCGCGGCGTGCCCGCGGCCACCAGCGTGACCGTGCCGCCGTCGCGCTCCAGGGTGAAACGGTCGGTGCCCGCCGTCGCCAGCCAGGCCGTCCGCCAGGTGGCCAGGTCGCGGCCACTGGCCTCCGCGAGGGCGTCGATCAGGTCCTGGAGCGTGGTGTTGCCCCAGGCATGGCGGGCGAAGTAGGCGGCCATGCCGGTCTTGAAGCGCTCTTCGCCGACGTACGTCATGAGCTGCTGGAGGACGGAGGCGCCCTTGGGATAGGTGATGTTGTCGAAGATCGACGCGGCCTGGGCGACGTCGTGGATGGGCTGGTGGATCGGGTGCGAGGCGGGGCCCTGGTCGGACAGGTACGCGCTGATCTTGCCGATCATCAGGTGACTGGCCCACGCGTCGGTGTGCCGGGTGGCGCGCTCCGCCGCCCAGTGGCAGGCGAACTCCGCGAACGCCTCGTTCAGCCACAGATCGTCCCACCAGCGCATGGTGACGATGTTGCCGAACCACATGTGTGCCATCTCGTGCAGCAGCACCCGTGCCAGCAGGCCCTGTTCGGCGGGGGTCGGGGCGGCCCGCTGGAGGAACGCGTCCGACCAGGTCACACAGCCGTAGTTCTCCATGGCCCCGCCGAACTCGGGCATGAACACCTGGTCGTAGCGGCGCTGCGGGAACGGCATCGCGAAGACCTCGCCGTAGAAGGCGAGGCCCTGGGCGGTGAGGGTGAAGATGTCGTCGGCGTCGCGGTCGAGGATCGCGGCGAGTGAACGGCGGGCGTACAGGCCCAGGTCGTGGCCGTCGGTCTCGCGGCGCACCTCGTGGAAGGGGCCCGCGTTGATGACCGTGTTGTACACGGACAGGGGCGGGGTGTCCGGGAAGGTCCACCGGCGGCCCGTCTCCACCGACTCCACCCGGGCGTCACCGGAGTTGCTGGTGACGGTCCAGTCGGCCGGGGCCGTGACGGTGAAGGCGTGCGGGGCCTTGAGGTCCGGCTGGTCGAAGCACGCCCAAACGAAGCGGGCCTCGTCCGGCTCGAAGCTCATCCACAGGTAGACCTCGCCGTCGGCGGGGTCCGTCGCCTTGTGGACGCCCTCACCGGCGGTCGTGTCGGCCTGCACGCTCTCCACCCGCAGGACGTTCCGCCCGGCCAGGTCCGGGAGGCGGATCCGCCCGTCCTCGGCGGGTTCGAGGGCGACGCCGTTCAGCGTGGCCCCGAGCACCTGGGCCGCACAGTCCACGAACGTCTCCGCGCCCGGCTCGCGACACGTGAACGCCACGGTGGAGACCGAGCGGACCTCAGGACCGTCGGGCAGCGCGGTCAGGTCGACGGCCACGTCGTACCGCTCGACCGCGATCAGTTCGGCCCGGCGCTCGGCCTCGACGCGGGTCAGGCTTCGGATCCCCATGTGTACTCCCTCGGCAGACAGCGGCCGTCAGCCTACGACGGGGGACCGGCCGGGAGCGCGGGGGTTTTCCGGGGTGTCACGGGCGGCGGCCCGGCCCGGTGCCGGCCCCGCCCGGCCGCCGGACCGCGCGCCGCCGCCCCCGTCGCACCACCGCCCTCGACCGCCTCCGAACCAGCGCCTCACCGCCCCCGCAACCCGGTGCTGATCACCCGCCCGGTCCGGCGCGCGGTCTCCGCGAGCCGTTCCAGACGGTGGGCCGGATCCGTGAGGACGCACAGGGCGGCCACGGGGGTGCCGCGCACCCCGAGGAGCGGAACCGCCGCGCAGCACACGCCCGTCACCACCTCCTCCCGGTCGAAGGCGGCGCCGTGCTCGCGGATCGCTTCCGCGTGCCGGGACCAGGACGCGGGGAGCGGCCCCAGCAGCGGTGCCGGGGCGGCCATGGCGACCAGGACCTTGCCCGCCGCCGTGTACCACGGCCAGGTCATCCGGGTCCCCAGCGGCTCGGGCCGCTGGACGTCATCGGGACACCACTCGACCATCAGCGTCTCGCCCTTCCACAGCACGGCGATCCCCACCGTCGTGCCCGTGAGCTGTGCCAGCCGGCGCATCGGTTCCCGCGCGGCGGCCCGCAGCCTCGGATGCGGCTGCCAGGCGCGCCCGAGGCGGAACATCCGCGGGCCCACCCGGTAACTCCCGCCGCACCGCTCGACCGCGCCCAGGTCGGCCAGTTGCTCCAGCAGGCGGTACGCGGTCGTCTTCGGCAGCCCGCAGTCCGCCGCCAGCCGGGTCGGCCCCGCCTCCACGGCCCGCTCCACCGCCTCCAGCAAGGCGAAGGCGCCCTCCAACACGCTCCGTCCGCCGGCGTTCCCCGAGGCGGCCGGTAAGGTCTCCGGCCGCCGTACCGGCACCCGTGTCCCGGGTGCCATCACTCCTTGTGCGGTCACACGTCTCGCCCCCGTTTGCCTGTTGCGCAGCCGCCAGGCGACGGCGCTGCCGTCGTGCCCGGACGGGACGCGGTCGGCGCCCTGTCCGTTCCTCAGCAGATTCGCACCGGTGTGTGACCGGAAACCTTGTCGAAGGCTTGTCGCGCCGCATACACGTCTGTGGAAAAAAGGAGGAGGCTTTGTGTGTGGGGGGAGGAACACACCATGGTGGACGTGCAGTTGCTCGGGCCGGTGGAACTGGCGACGGGAGGGCAAGCGGTGGAGGTGGGCCCACCCCAACGCCGCACCGTGATGGCCGCGTTGGCCGTCGACGTCGGTCGGCCCGTCGCCGTGGACGTGGTCATCGAGCGGGTCTGGGGCCCGCACGCCCCCGACGGAGCACGCGGCGCGGTGCACGCCCATGTCGCCCGCATCCGCCGGATGTGCGAGCAGGCCGCCGAGAGCGCGCGGGAACCCTTATTACTGGTGCGCCGTTCCGGCGGATACCTCCTGGAGGCCCGACAGGAACAGGTGGACGTGTACCGCTTCCGGCGGTTGGTCGACCAGGGCCGCGCGGCGGCCTCGGCCGACCCCTCACGGGCGGTGCTGCTGCGCGAGGCCCTCGACCTCTGGCACGGCGAACCGCTGTCCGGCCTGAACGGCGAATGGGCGGCCCGCATGCGCGAGGCCTGGCGGCGCCAGCACCAGGACGCCGCCGTCGGCTGGGCCCGCGCGGAACTGCGGCACGGCGATCCCGCCGCCGTCATCGGCCCGCTGACCGGCCTCCTCGGCGAGTACCCGCTCGCCGAACCCCTCGCCGAGGCCCTGATGCGGGCCCTGCACGAGACCGGCCGCAGCGCCGAGGCACTCGACTGCTACGCCGCCGTCCGCAAACGCCTCGCCGAGGAACTCGGCGCGGACACCGGCCCGGCCCTGCGCCAGCTCCACCAGTCGATCCTGCGCGGCCACCGCTCCGCGTCCCCCCGACACCCCGAAACGGCCCCGGTGCCACGCAGGCCCGAACCGCGGGCGGTGCTGCGTCAGACCGAGCTGCCCGCCCAACTCCCCATGGCCGTACGGGGATTCACCGGCCGCGATGGCGAACTCGCCCGCCTCGCCGCCATTCTCGCCTCGGCCGAGGGCGAATCCGCCGCCGTGGTCATCTCGGCGGTGTCGGGCATGGCGGGCGTCGGCAAGACCGCCCTCGCCGTGCACTGGGCACGGAAGGTCGAAAGCGCCTTCCCCGACGGGCAGTTGTACGTGAACCTGCGAGGGTTCGACCCACAGGGATCGGTGGTGCAGCCGACCGAGGCGGTACGCGGCTTCCTAGACGCGCTCGGAGTGCGGCCGGAGCGCGTACCGCCCGGACTGGAGGCCCAAGTCGGCCTGTACCGAAGCCTGCTGACAGGTCGTCGGATGATGGTCGTCCTCGACAACGCACGGGACGAGGAACAGGTCCGCCCGCTGCTGCCGGGCGCCGTCGGCTGCATGGCGCTGGTGACCAGCCGGAACCGGCTGACCGGACTGGCCGCGACCGAGGGCGCGCATCTGCTCGCCGTGGACCCGCTGACACCGGCCGCCGCACGGGCCGTCCTCGCGGAACGGCTCGGCGCGGGCCGGGTCGCGGCCGAACCGGCGGCGGTCGCGGACGTCGTCACCTGGTGCGCGGGCCTGCCCCTCGCGCTGGCCGTGGTCTCCGCCCGCGCCGCCGCCCAGCCGCACCGCCCGCTGGGCACCCTCGCCGACGAACTCCGGGAAGCGGGCGGGCGGTTGGACGCCCTCGACGGAGGCGAGGAGTCCAGCCAGGTACGGGCGGTGTTCTCCTGGTCCTACAGCGCGCTCAGCCCCGCTGCCGCCCGCCTCTTCCGGCTGCTGGCACTGCACCCCGGACCCGACCTGGACCGGCGCGCGGCGGCGGCCCTGGCCGGAGTGGCGCCCAAACGCGTCCGGCCGCTGCTCGCCGAACTCACCGGCGGCCACCTGCTCGTCGAGCACGCGCCCGGCCGCTACGCCTTCCACGACCTGCTGCGCGTGTACGCGGGCGAACTCGTCACCACCTACGACGACCAGTGGGAACGCCGGTCCGCGCTGGACCGGATGATGGACCACTACCTGCACTCCGCGCGGGCCGCCGACATCCTTGTCACGCCGCAGCCCAACCCGGTGGAGGCGCCCGCCCCCAGGCCCGGCGCGAACCCGGTCGAGTTCGGGGACTACGGCCGGGCGCTGGCCTGGCTCGCCGCCGAGCACCCGGTGCTGCTGGAGATCGTGCGGCAGCCCCAGCCCGGCTTCGACGGCCATGTGTGGCGCCTGGTCAGCGTATTGACCACGTTCCTCGACCGGCACGGCTACTGGCAGACGCTGCTGACCGCCGGGCACCAGGCGCTGGTCGCGGCCGAGCGGGAGAGCTCCCCGGCCGGCCGGGCGGGCGCCCACCGCGGCCTCGGCCTGGCCCTGGACCGGCTGAAGTGCCCGGAACCCGCCCGGGAGCACTACCTGCGGGCACTCGAACTCTTCGTCGCGATCGGCAGCGAAGCCGGCCAGGCCAGGACCCACCAGCACCTCTCGCGCATGTCGGGTGCCCAGGGCAACTCCGGACTCGCCCTGGAACACGCCTACTTGAGCCTGGAGCACTACAGGAGGGCGGGCGACCAGGCGGGCCAGGCGGCGGCGCTGAACCACATCGGCTGGCGGCAGGCCCACCTCGGCGAGCACCTCCGCGCGCTCGGCCACTGCGAGCAGGCCCTCGAACTCGCCCGCGCGGCCGGGGACGTGGACGGACAGGCCCACATCTCCGACAGCCTCGGCTACATCCACCACCAACTGGGCGGCTACCAGCAGGCGGTCGACCGCTACCGGCAGGCGGCCGAACTGTTCCACGCGACCGGCGAGCGGCACAGCGAGGCCGCCTGTCTGATCTGCCTCGGCGACAGCCACCGCAGCGCGGGACAGTCCGACGCGGCCCACGCGGTGTGGGCCCGCGCCCTCGCCCTGACCGCCGAACTCGGCCTGCCCCACGACGATCCCCTCCGCGCCTCGCTGCGGGAGCGGAACGTGTCGTAGCGGCCGGGACCTCGCCTCGGCCGCCGGGTGCGGCCGTCGGCTCGGACGCCTGGGCGGCGGCGTGCGGCCGGAGCCGGACCGGCCGTGGCGCCGAGCGCACCCGGTCCTCGGCACGTCATCCGGTCAGGATTCGAGAAGCGCGAGTTCACACGCCCCTCTAGCGTGAGAGGCGTGGACGTCACGGCGGCGGCGCGCGCCGGAGCGGAAGCGGACGTACCGCTCGAAGCTTGATTAGATCGAGCCACGCGACGGCCGCCGAGAGATCTTCGGCGGCCTGGCACAACGGAGGGAAGGCACGATGAGCAAGGCCACGAGGACGGACACGCGGTCGTCCGCGCCGCACGCCGCCGACAGCCATGACCTGATCCGCGTGCACGGGGCGCGCGAGAACAACCTCAAGGACGTCAGCATCGAGATCCCGAAGCGCCGGCTCACGGTGTTCACCGGTGTCTCCGGCTCGGGCAAGAGCTCCCTCGTGTTCGACACGATCGCCGCCGAGTCGCAGCGGCTGATCAACGAGACGTACAGCGCCTTCGTGCAGGGGTTCATGCCGACCCTCGCCCGGCCCGAGGTCGACGTCCTCGACGGGCTGACCACCGCGATCATCGTCGACCAGCAGCGGCTGGGCGCCGACCCCCGCTCCACCGTCGGCACCGCCACCGACGCCAACGCCATGCTCCGCATCCTCTTCAGCCGCCTCGGCAAGCCGCACCTCGGCTCGCCCAAGGCGTTCTCCTTCAACGTCGCCTCGATCAGCGGCGCGGGCGCGGTCACCATGGAACGCGGCGGACAGAAGGTCAAGGAACGCCGCAGCTTCAGCATCACCGGCGGCATGTGCCCGCGCTGCGAGGGCCGCGGCTCGGTCACCGACCTCGACCTCACCCAGCTCTACGACGACTCCAAGTCCCTCGCGGAGGGCGCGATCACCGTCCCCGGCTACACGGGCGGCGGCTGGAACTCCCGTCTCTACACCGAGTCCGGCTTCTTCGACCCCGACAAGCCGATCCGCAGGTTCACGAAGAAGGAACTCCAGGACTTCCTGCACCGCGAGCCGACCCGGATGAAGATCGCGGGCATCAACATGACCTACGAGGGTCTGATCCCGCGCATCCAGAAGTCGATGCTCGCCAAGGACCGGGAGGGCATGCAGCCGCACATCCGCGAGTTCGTGGACCGCGCCGTCACCTTCACCGTCTGCCCCGAGTGCGACGGCACCCGCCTCAACGAGGGCGCCCGGTCCTCGAAGATCGACCGGATCAGCATCGCCGACGCCTGCGCGATGCAGATCAGCGACCTGGCCGAGTGGGTGCGCGGTCTGGACGAGCCGTCGGTGGCGCCGCTGCTCGCCGCGCTCCGGCAGGCCCTCGACTCGTTCGTCGAGATCGGCCTCGGGTACCTCTCCCTCAACCGGCCGGCGGGCACCCTGTCCGGCGGTGAGGCGCAGCGCGTCAAGATGATCCGCCACCTCGGCTCCTCCCTCACCGACGTCACCTACGTCTTCGACGAGCCCACCATCGGACTGCACCCGCACGACATCCAGCGCATGAACGACCTGCTGCTGCGCCTGCGCGACAAGGGCAACACGGTCCTCGTCGTCGAGCACAAGCCGGAGACCATCGCTATCGCCGACCACGTCGTCGACCTCGGCCCCGGCGCCGGTACGGCGGGCGGCACCGTCTGCTTCGAGGGCACCGTCGAAGGGCTGCGCACCGGCGGCACCATCACCGGCCGGCACTTCGACGACCGGGCGTCCCTCAAGGAGTCGACGCGGAAGCCCACCGGCTCGCTGGAGATCCGGGGCGCCGCGACCAACAACCTCCACGACGTCGACGTGGACATCCCGCTCGGGGTGCTCGCCGTCATCACCGGAGTCGCGGGCTCCGGCAAGAGTTCGCTGGTGCACGGGTCGATCCCGGCCGGGGAGAACGTGGTCTCCGTCGACCAGGGCGCCATCCGCGGATCGCGGCGGAGCAACCCGGCGACGTACACCGGGCTCCTCGAACCGATCCGCAAGGCCTTCGCCAAGGCCAACGGCGTGAAGCCGGCCCTGTTCAGCGCCAACTCCGAGGGCGCGTGCCCGACCTGCAACGGCGCCGGCGTCATCTACACCGACCTGGCGATGATGGCCGGGGTGGCCACGACCTGCGAGGACTGCGAGGGCAAGCGGTTCGACGCCTCCGTGCTGGAGTACCGCTTCGGCGGCCGTGACATCAGCGAGGTGCTCGCGATGTCGGTGACCGAGGCCGAGGAGTTCTTCGGCGCGGGCGAGGCGGCCACCCCGGCCGCGCACCGCATCCTGACCCGGCTCGCCGACGTCGGCCTCGGCTACCTCAGCCTCGGCCAGCCGCTCACCACCCTCTCCGGCGGCGAACGCCAGCGCCTCAAGCTGGCCACCCACATGTCCGAGAAGGGCGGCGTCTACGTCCTCGACGAGCCCACCGCGGGACTCCACCTCGCCGACGTCGAGCAACTCCTCGGCCTGCTCGACCGGTTGGTCGACTCCGGCAAGTCGGTCATCGTCGTGGAACACCACCAGGCGGTCATGGCCCACGCCGACTGGATCATCGACCTCGGCCCCGGCGCCGGGCACGACGGCGGCAAGGTCGTCTTCGAGGGGACGCCGGCCGACCTGGTGGAGGCCCGCTCCACGCTCACCGGCGAGCACCTGGCGGCGTACGTGGGCGCCTGAGCGGCGCGGCCTCAGCGAAGGGTGGCGACCGCCGTGTCGTAGAGGACGCGCTCGGCGCGGTCCCACGACCAGCCCGCCTCGACCACGAGCGTGCGCCACCCGGTGGGGCCGAACCAGTACCACAGGAGGTCACCGGTCTCCTCCGCCGAGCGGGACGGCGGGGGAGTCAGCGTGTGCAGCTGACGGGCGGCGGCGCGCAGCGCGTCCCGGTACGCGGCCGTCGCCCGCTCCCACAGTTCCTCGCCGTCCTCGTGCACGGGCAGCGCCTTGCGGATCGCCTCGTGCACCGCGAACTGCCCCTCGTTGCCCACCCGGGTGCCGTGGGCCAGCGCCCTGAGGACCGCCTCCGGGGTGCGCAGCGCGAGCAGCTCCCGCATCGCCTCCTCGTAGCCGGAGGCGAGCACGCCCTGGTCGACGATCAGGTTCAGGATGTCGCTCTTGCTGCCGACGCTCGCGAACACGGTCTTCGAGGCGACCCCGGCCGCCGAGGCGATGTCCGCGACCGTGACCCGCCCGTACCCGCGCTCGGCGAACAGGTCCGTGGCATGCCCGAGGATCAGCGCGCGCGTCCGGGCGGCGGCCTGCTCACGCAGGGGAGAGACGTAACGGCGCTTGGTCGGCATCCCGACATCCTACGGCGATGAATTCAATAGGCGTGCTGTAACCTCAATTTCTGTCGGCCGGCAACACCCCTCACCACGCACCTCCCTCGAAAGGGATCACGCAATGGGCATGGACGCCACAGCACTGGCCCACGGGCTCTTCCGCATCCTTGAGACCGGCGATCCGGCACTGGCCGCGGAGGTGGTGCACGCGGACTTCCGCAACCGCGAGGCCGCCGTCTCCCCCTCGGCCTGCGCCCTCCCCGGCCCGGCGGGCGTGCTCGCCTCCAGCGCCTGGATGCGCTCCGCCTTCACCGACCTGACCTTCCCCGTCCAGAGCGTCGCCCACAACGACCACCAGGTCTGGCTGCGGCTGCGCATGCGGGGCCGCCACACCGGCCCCTTCGTCCGCTTCCGCGACGGCGCGCTCGACCAGGCGATACCGCCCACCGGGCGCGAGATCGACTTCGAGCAGATCCACGTCCTCGACCTCCGCGACGGCCAGGTGGCGGGACACGAGGCGGTGCGGGACGACGTGACCATGCTGGGGCAGCTGGGCGTCTTTCCGCCGAGCCCGGCGGTCGGGCTGAGCATGCTGGCCTGGCGGGTCACGGGGAAGGCGGCGCGGGCCGCGGCCGAGGTGACGGGCAAGGCGGCGGAGGCCGCGGAACGCGCGCGGCCGGGCGGCTGACGCGAACGGCAGGTGGCGGGCGGAGGGGCAGGCGGCGGAGGCGGCGGAGGGCGCGGAGGGCGCGGGGTCGATCGGCGGCACGCCCGCATCCCCCGCATCCCCGCATCCCGGCAGCCCCATGCATCCCCGCCCGTCGTTTGTCGGAGATTTCCGGATGAGGACCGAAGCGGGCCCCGGCCGGGAAGACTGGCGGTGTGTCAGAGATACGTACAGCCGTGGATCGTCTGCTGGTGCGCTGCGAGGCGAGGTGGACAGCGGACGTCGAGCGGTATGTGGCCAACGCCGGTGAGGATCCCGGCAGTTGGCTGCCCGCCGCGGCCGGGCTGCTGCGGGCGTCCTGGGGCGAGGACGGCCGGGACCGCGCGGTGGCCGCGGCCGCCGTGCTGGAGTACGCGCTCGACGTGGGGGAGCGGGGCGATCCGCGACGGCCCCGCTGGGTGCTGCACCTGTGGCTGGCGGAGCGCACGCTGGCCCTGCGGTTCGAGGACCACCGGCTGTCGAACGAGGTGCACCACCATCTCGCCGCCCAGACACAGGGGCGGTCGCCGGACGACCCGGTCGCCGTCGCGGCCGGCTATCCGGAGGAGGCACCGCCCAGCCACTTCGAGCCGCCCCGCCCCTCGCATCCGCACGCCGTCCGGCTGGCCGAAGGGCTTCCCCGGGACGACCTGGTCCGCCCCTGTCTGCTGGCCCGGCTCGCGCAGTCCGCGTTCTTCCGCCTGGAGTCGGGCGACACCGGAGCCCTGGCGGATGCCGTCCGGTGGGCCGACGCGGCGTTCGAGGGGATCACCGCCGACCACCTGGAGGCGGGTTTCGTCAGCGCCACCGCCGTCCACGCGTCGCTGGCCCGGCTGCGCGAGAAGCCGGACGACACCGGGCGGGTCGATCTCGCCCTGCGCGCCGGCCGGTCGGCGCTGCGGGCGGTCGAGCACGCCCGGCGCCACGGCACCGCCCCGGTCGACGCCGAGGCCGCTTCGGCGCATCTCATGTTCTCCCTCGCCCTGATGATGTCCGTGCCGCTCCATCCCGAGGAGGAGGTGATCGACGAGGCCATCGCGCAGCTGGAGGCGTTCCGGGCCTGCGGGCCACCCGACGACAACGGGATCTACGCCGGGAACATGCCGGCCCTGCTGGCCGCCAGGGCGATCCTCACCAAGTCGTACCCGGACCTCCGGCGCGCGGACGAACTCTGGGCCGCCCTCCAGCGGGACCTGCCACCGGACCATCCCCTGGTGCCGCACATCGCGGACAAGCGCACCGCGTGCGCCGAACTGGAGCGGAAGCTCAGGTGGCTGCCGATCAACGGCGCCCAACTGCTCAGACTGGTGGGCCCGTTGCTGGGACGGATGCTGAGCGGCGTGCAGCTGCCGCCGGTCCGGATGTCCGCCCCGCCGGGCCGCCCCGGAGTGCGCTCGCCCGGCCCCGGTCCCGAGGACTTCGCCCCCTTCACGGGCGGTCCCCGGCCCCGTCGGCGGACGCCGGACCCGGTCGCGGGCCGGGCCCCGCCCTGGTCTGGCCGCCCGGCCCGCCCGCCGACGCCGGGCCCGCGGAGCCCGCGGCGGCGGCGGACCTCGACGGGCTGCCGCCGGACGTCGCGGCCGTGCGCGCCGCCCTGCTGGGCACCGGTGCCAGCGACCCGCGCCGACTGGCCCTGGCCGTCGACGAGTTGGAGACCGTGCTGGCCGGACCGCTGCCCGACGCGCGGCGCGGCTTCTTCGCCACCACCCTCGTCACCTTCCTGGCCGCGCAGTGCACCTTCAGTCGGCGCAACGAGGACCTGGAACGGGCGGTGCGCAGCGGCGACAGGCAACTGGCCCTGCTGCCGCCCACGAGCGCGCGGTACGTCGACCTGCTGTGCTCCGTGGAGTTCTACCGCAGCCAATACGGAATCCTGCACCAGGACGGGGCGACCGTCGCCCGCGCGTGCGACGCGCTGGCCTGGGCGCTCGGCCGACTGCCGGAACTGTCCGGCAGCTGGATCGGCTGTGTCATCCCGTACGCGCACTCCATGGCCGGCGCCGCCTGGATGCGCCGGGACGTGGCCGGAGTCCAGGAGGCGGTACGGCTCGTCGAGCTGGCCGCGCAGGGCCTCGAAGAGCTCCCGGGACGGCCGGAGTACTCACCCGAACTGGCCGCGCTGCGCGAGCAGTTGAGGCCGGCCCTGGCCATGGTCACCGAACTGGTCCAGACGGCCTACGACGACATCACCGGCTACCGGTACGGCCCTCCCGAGCCCAGCTCCTGGAACCCGGTCACCGAAAGGGCACTGCCGCCCAGGGCCCGCTTCGAGAACGCCAGGACCGCACTCACGGCGGCCCTGAACACCCTGAACTGGCCCCGGGCGACCGACGCCGCGGAAGCCGCGCTGGAGGCACTGCCCCTCGTGGTGTCCCAGGCGCTGCACCGCGACGACCGCCAGACCGTCCTGCGTGACGCGCTGCTCGGCCGCCGCTACCAGGGTCCGGGCAGCGACGGCGCCGACTTCCCGGACCGGCTCGCCGGGACCAGCCTGGCGCGGACCGCGTGCGCGGTGGCCCTCGCCGCCGACCGCACCGAACAGGCGGCGGCCCTGCTGGAACAGGGACGGGCGGTGCTGATGGGGCAGGACCTCCAGGCCCGCAGCGACGACTCCGACCTCGCCGCGGCCCACCCCGGAGTGGCCCGGGAGTTCACCGCCCTCGCCCGCCGGCTGCGGGAGACGGAGAGCGGGAGCACGGCGGACGGGCCCGGCGACCCGGCGCGGATCAGGGACCAGCACGCGGTCGCCGAGGAATGGCAGCGCCTGCTGGCCCGCATCCGGGGCCTCGACGGGTTCGGGCACTTCCTGCTGCCGCCGAGCGCCGACCAGATGCGGCACGAGGCGAAGGACGGACCGATCGTCCTGATCAACGTCGACCGGCTGCGCTCCGACGCCCTCGTCGTCACCGCCGACGGCATCCGGCTGGTGCCCCTCGACGTCACCGAGGGGCGCATCGCGCACCGGGCGAGGCAGTTCCTCGCGGCGGTCTCCGTGGACGTCGACGCGACCCGCGCCGGGCGCAGGGAAGCCGCCGAGACCGTGTTCGACACCCTGGAATGGCTCTGGGACACCATCGCGGAACCGGTGCTCGACGCGGCCGGCCTGACCCGGCCGGTCCCCGAGGGCGTCCCGCCGGCCGCCGTACCGAGGCTGTGGTGGTCGGCGTCCGGACCGCTCGCCCATCTGCCTCTGCACGCCGCAGGTCACCACCGGCCGGTCCGGCTCGGCGACGGGTGCACCGTGCTGGACCGGGCCGCCTCCTCGTACACCCCGAGCATCAGGGCCCTGCGGCACGCCCGGCAGGCCCCGGCGGCGCGCGGGGGCGGCGGCCCCTTCCTTGCGGTACGGCAGCCCACCGGCACCGACGGCAAGGACGGCGCCTCGGTGGCGGAGGTCCGGGCGATGGCCCGCACCCTCGCCGAACTGCCCGTCGTGCAGGGCGCCGACGCGACCGTCCGGCGGGTCCTCACCGAGCTGTCCTCGGCGGCCACCGTGCACTTCGCGTGTCATGGCCTCAGCGACGCCGAGGACCCGTCCCGGAGCCATCTCGCCCTCGCCGACGGCCGGTTGACGGTACGCGACGTGGCCCGCGGCCATCTGCCGCAGGCCCAGCTCGCCGTCCTGCTGGCCTGCCACACCACCCGCACCGACCGCCTCCCCGACGAGGCCGTGCACCTGACGTCCGCGTTCCAGACGGCCGGCTACCCGCAGGTGGTCGGCGCGCTGTGGGAGGCCACCGACCTGGTGTCGGTCCGGCTCACCGAGCACCTGTACCGCGGCCTGCGGACCTACGGCGGCGGCCTCGACGTCACCGACACCGCGCGGGTCCTGCACGGGATCGTACGGCGGCTGCGGGAGCGGCACTCCGGCTCGCCGCGGGTCTGGGCGCCGTACGTGCACACCGGGCGTTGACCAGTGACGACGAACGACGGGAAGGAACAGGCGTGAGCACTTCGGAGGGGGCGGCGGTGATCGACCGGGAGACGGCCGACGCGGCGCGGCTGGCGCTGGAACTGATGCTGGACGAGTGGCGGCTGACGCCGGAGGGATGGGGCGAACTCGCCGAACTGCTGGCCGAGTTGACGGCGGCCGTCGCCGCGGGGGACGCGTCCGGAGTGAAGGCGCTGACCGGGGAGCTGGACGAGTGGTCGGGCGGCCGGGTCGGCCGGATCACGGGCGCCGGGGACGGCACGGAACCGGCAGAGGACCGGCGGGTGCCGCTGCCCGAGCCGGACCGCGAGCGGGTCGTCGCCCTCGTGCACGCCCTCGCCCCGGACGCCCCGCCCGGCGGACCGGCCTCCGCGCCCGCCCGGCGGACCTGACGGCCGGCCCATGCTGTCCGTACTCGCCAACATCGCGATCGGTCTGCTGACCAGCCTCGTCGGCCTCGGCCTCGGCACGCTGTGGGAACGGGGACGGCGGCGCCGCGCCCTGTACCGCAGAGCCGCCTTCTTCGGCACCCGGCCGGGCGAGCACTGCGTGATCGTCGTCGGCACCAAGCACGGGCAACCGGGCACGACCCAGCAGCGGGACCTCCGTGCCGTCGTCGAACTCGCCGTGCTGCTCAGCGAGTTGGGCTGCCGGGTGAGCGTCGAGTCCGGCGAGCTGCGCGGCACCAACGGCGACCGCACGGAGTTCTGCGTCGGCGGTCCGATCGGCGGGTCCAACCCGCGTACCGGCGGACATCTGACGGCCCATCTGCCCGGGGTGACGATCACGCCGTACAGCGACCGCCGCGACTCGGTGGCGATCGCGGTCGGCGGGGAGCGCTACTACTTCGACCGGGGGCACCAGGAGTACGCGGTGGTGGCCAAGTTCACGCCGCCCGAGTCGAGCCGGCCGGTGGTGCTGGTGTGCGGGCAGAGCTCGGTGGCGAACCAGGCGGCCGTCCACTTCCTGCGGCGGGAGTACGCGCAGGTGGTCCGCTCGGTGGCGTCGGTCGACCGGTACTGCCTGCTGGTGAAGGTCTCCGACATCGGCGTCTACTCCTTCCACCGGTCGGTTCTCGAACGGGACGTGTCCGCCGAGGCGTTCGCGACCGCCGGCTGAACACCCGCACCGGACAAGCCCGTTCACGGCGACGAGCACCCGGTCCCCTGTGCCGGGTGCTCGTCGGGCCCCGGGGACCGGACGTCGTGCGCGAAGGCCGCTCAGATCCCCGTGTACTTCATCGACGGATCGAGTACCTCCAGCGTCTCGACGAAGCGGCGGATCTTCCGGTTCGCCTTGATGCCGAACGCGCCCAGGTTGCGTCCGACGCCGAGCGCGATCTCGCGGTGCGCGCCCCGGTCCCACATGTACATGTGCACCGCCGACTTCTGGATCTCCGCTCCCCGGCCGCCGAGCAGCGCCATCACGGTGAAGTCGGGCCGGTCCGTGGCCACCGAGTCGAACACGGAGCCTCTGGGCTCCTCGAAGGTGGTTCCCGCGCCGGTGATGTGCTCGCTCCACCAGCTCACCCGCATCGCGTCGCGGAAGGCGTCGGCCGCCTCCGCCATCGACAGCTGGGTCGTTATCTCCACCGGTGTCTTGGCCATGCGCTGTGCTCCCTACTTGTCCTCGAAGACCTTTTCGCTGAACCGGTAGCGCTGACCGCTGTCGATCCAGTTCTTGCAGGCGGGGTTGCGGCACTCGTAGACGATCCACGAGCCCATCGGCTGACGCTGTTCGCTCTTGACGCTCATGCGCTGCCGGCAGACCTGGCAGCTGAGGCCTTTGGCCATGTGTTCACTCCTCGGGACGCGGTCGGCTCAGAGACGGGACGGGGGCAGCGGGATGAACGGGCGCAGTTCGTCGGCGACCCAGTGCACGGGCGTCTGGAACGCCTCGCCGATCTGCGCGTACAGGTCGTGCAGGGTGTCCGCCGACGTCCACTCGAAGCGCGCCCGGGTCGGGTCGGTGTCGCTGGTCGGCGCGTCCACGACGGTCACCACGCGGCCCTCGCGCGCGGCGGTGACGTAGACGACGTTGGAGTCCGAGGCCTCGGTGAGGCGGGCGAGCTGACGCAGTTCGCCCGGCACGAGCGGCGGGATCCGGGCCTCCTCGGGGGTCGGCCGGGGCCGGCCGACCAGCCAGGGCTCGGAGCGGTTCTCCTGCCAGAACTGCCAGTCGGCGGCGGACAGCCGGTTCGGCGGTACCCCGTTCGCCCGGAAGAACTCCAGCGCGGCCATCCGTACGGCGTCGTAGTCGGGGCTGGTGAAGTCGGAGCCGACCAGGTTCCACACCGTGCGGGCGGCGCCGAACAGGGCGAAGCCACCGGCCGGCAGCACCGCGTCGGCCAGCGCGCGGGCGAAGCCCTGCGGGTCGGACTGCGCGAACGGCAGGTAGGGCGCCTGGAGTTCGCTCCACACGTCCGAGGCGTCGATGTCGGTGCCGACGGGGTCGAACTCGAAGCGGCCGAACCGCTCCATCCGTGACACCACGTCGTCCGGCAGCCGGGCGGCGGCGCGGGGCGTCCTGGGGAACAGAGCCATGATCCTCTCCTGGCACAAGAGCGGGAACCGGCCGATGCGGTCGCACCGGAGCCGGGCGCAACCTGTGTAACAAGGGCCGGAGTTCGCACTCAACAGTTCTCCGGCGAACCGGACGATCCCCGGAAAACCCGGACGGCCGGCGGACCCGGCCGCGAACCGGGACGCGGCACCCGGCCCTGTGCGACACTCGGCCGCGACATCGGCGGCAACGCGGCCGCGTCGCAAGGGGGGTTGCGCTCGATGGGACGCCCGCAGAAGGAGATCGTCCTGGCCGGATCACCGGCCCGGCTCTTCGCGTACTGGCTCCGCGACCTGCGCGGATCGGCCGGACTCACCCTGGACCAGCTCGCCCGCCGCACCGGCTACGGCAGGACGACCGTCAGCGACGCCATGCGCGGCGAGATCCACCCCACCCGGCCGGTCACCCTGGCCATCGTCGGCGCCTGCGGCGGCGATGTGCGGCGCTGGGGCGAGTACTGGGCGCAGGTCCGGCGCGCCCTGGACCCCGACCGCCCGGGCGACTCGCCCGGATGGGACGGCATCGACCCGCCGCCCTGGGGCGCCCGCCCCGGCCGCGCGACCGGGACGCACGCCGAGCGCTGCCCGCCGGACTGCGCACGCGACGATCCGCACGGCTGGTACACCGAGTCCGTGTCCACCCGGCTCCGGCTGGACACCCCGGCCCCCGAGGCGCTGGAGCGCCGGATCGTGGTCGCGACCTGCGACGGACTGACCCGGATCCCGGTCGGCGTCAGCGTCCCCCGGCGCGCCGGTGACACGACACCCGGGCACGCACTGGAGATGTCCGCCGTCCAAGGCGGACGGCTGGAGGACGGCGGCCCGCAGTACGAGAGCTACTTCGAACGGTTCCTGGTCCTGCCCGCAGCCCTCAGGGCCGGGACACGGCACGTCTACGAACTACGGCTGCGCATCCCGCCCGCCCAGCCGATGGCACCGCACTTCGTCCACGTACCGCTGACCCGCAGCGAGCACTTCCGGCTGCGGATCGGCTTCGACCCGGCGAAGCCACCGCGCACGGTGTGGCGGCTGGAGGGCGTGCCCACCGCCGTGATCTACCAGCGGGATCCGGGCACACCGACCCTCCGCCCCGACGAACAGGGGCTCGTGGACGTCGAGTTCGGGGCGATGAGGGTCGGCTACGGCTACGGGCTGAGCTGGCTGGAAGCGGACACCGGAGCGTAGTCCGCCGCCGTGCCGAGCTTGGCGCGGACCGGCTCGGCGTCGGGATGGTGCAGCTCCTCGAACAGCGTCAGGGCCTCCTCCCACAGCGCGTGCGCGTCCCCGCTCCGGCCGAGCGCCGCGTGGGCGTCCCCGAGGTGCTCCAGGGCGTGCGCCTCACGGAACCGGTCGCCCAGCGCCCGGTCGAGGCCCAGCGAGACCTCGTAGTGGCCGATCGCGGCGGCGGGCCGGCCGAGCCCCTGCTCGGCGCGGCCCATGCCGATGAGGATGCCCGCCTGCCCGTCGAGATGACCGAGCCGGGTGTAGAGGTCCAGGGCGCGGCGCGCGTGGTCGAGGGCGACCGCGTGCTCTCCCAGCCGCTCCCACTGCTGTGCCACGGAGGTGAGGCCGTCGGCGAGCGCCACCGGGTCCCCCGTGCGCTCCGCCAGAGCGAGGGCGAGCCGGGCGTGCGGCATCGCCCTGCGCGGCTCGCCGCAGGAGGTGTGCACCCGCACCAGCGAGAGCCGCGCTTCCCGTACGCCCTCCGGGTCGCCCAGGCCGTGGCAGGCGCGCAGGGTCGAGTACAGCAGGTCGAGCGCCTCACCGGTACGGCCGAGGCGGGAGAGCGCGTCGGCCAGCCGGCGGGTCGCGGTGGCGTGGGCGGCGCGGTGCCCGGCCCGGGCCGCCGCGTCCCGGGCCAGTGCGTGCACGGCGGCCCGCTGCGCGCGACGGCCGGAGCGGCGCAGATGGACGGCGCAGGAGTCGGCCAGCCGCCAGGCGTACGACTCCAGGCCGGGGGAGGCGGCGGCCTGGGCGATGAGGGCCTGGAGCGTGGAGAGTTCCGACTCGAACCAGTCGGTCGCGGACGCGTGGTCGTCGATCCACGGCTGAGCGCCGGTGCGCTCCGGCGTCCCGCCGGGTGCCGGACGCCAGGGTTCGAGGTGGTGGTCGGCCAGGCGCGCGGTGTCGAGACAGTGCCGCAGCAGCCGCTCGGTGGCGTCCCGGCGCTCCTGCGGCGCACCCCGGTCGAGGAGTTCCACGGCGTACAGCCGGAGCAGGTCGTGCAGGGTGTAGCGGCCGGGAGTGTGCTGACGGACGAGGTGCGCGGCGGTGAGGACGTCGAGCAGCGCGACGGGCGGCTCCGTGTCGCCGACGAGCCCCGCGCAGGCGGTGGCGTCGATCTCGGGTCCGGGGTGACAGCCCAGCAGCCGGAACAGCCGGGCGGCCGGAGCCGGCAGCAGCGCGTACGAGCCATGGAACACGCTGCGCAGATCGACATCCGCGTCCTGCACCCCGAACAGGTCCAACGGCGCCCGGGCGCGCCGCAGTTCACGGACCAGGGCAGCGACGGAACCGGCCGGGGCGGCGGCCGTGCGGGCGGCGGCCACGCTCAGCGCGAGCGGCAACCGGGCGCACAGATCGACCAGTTCGTCCGCCGCGCGCTGTTCCTGGGCGATCCGCTCGGCGCCCATCTGCCGCTCCAGGAGGCTGCGGGCGGCGTAGCGGGGCAGCACGTCGAGGGCGATCCGCCGGGCGCCCTCGCGGATGACCAGGCCGTCGAGGCGGTTGCGGCTGGTGACGACGGCCACGGAACCGGCGTCCGTCGGCAGCAGCGGCCGTACCTGGTCGGCGGAGCGGGCGTTGTCCAGGACCAGCAGCACCCGGCGCCCCACGAGCAGCGTGCGCAGCAGTCCGGACGCCACCGTGACGTCGGCCGGGACGGCGCCGGGGGTGACACCGAGCGCCTCGAGGAAGCCGTGCAGGGCCTCACCGGGGTCCATGATCGCGTCGTCGCCGAAGCCCCGCAGATCGACGTAGAGCTGGCCGTCCGGGAAGTGGTCCTGCGTCCGGTGCGCCCAGTGCAGGGCGAGCGCGGTCTTGCCGACGCCCGCGGTGCCCTCGACGACGGCGACCCCGGCCCGGCCCGGTACCGAGTCGCCCGGCGGGGTCCGTACGGCGTCCAGCCGGGCGAGTTCGGCGTCCCGGCCGACGAACACCGGGTGGCTCAGCGGGAGTTGACGAGGCACCCCGGGGGTGCCCGGGGAACGGCGGGCGGTGCCGGGACGCAACCGCCGGGCGGCGTCGACCTCGTCGCGCAGCGTGGCCAGCCGTCCTGCCTCGGGTCCCGTGACGCCCAGCGCCGTGAGGAGTGCGTCGAAGACCCCGGTGCCGGGCAGGGTGGTGCCGTTGAGATAGGCGTACAGGCTGCTGGGGGAGACGCTGAGGCGGCGGGCGAGTTCACGGCGGTCCAGCGTTCCGCCGGGACCCTTCTCCGCCCGGACGACGGCCCGGGTCAGCTCGACCGCGAGTCGCTCCGCCAGAGCGTCCGCGGGCCGGCCGGACGGCCGGGGGATCTCGTTCACCACCGTTCCTCCGTGGGGACGTTCACGGATCCGCACCGCGCGGGTCCAGACGTTTCCAGTGTGTTCCAGGACCGCGGACGGCCGGACGGATCCGCGTGTTTGCCTGCGGATTCGACACCGAGGGGATATCGGCCCCCGGCCGGCCGCAGGAGGACGACAGCCGTGCAGACCCACTGAGCAGACCCGCCGCCGCACCCGACCCCGGCCCTCCACGTACAGAGGGGAGACGTGGAGGGCCGGTCACGGCTCAGGCGGAGGGATCGGGGCGGACGCAGCCGAGTACGGCGGCGGCCGCCGCGGCCCACGTGCACTGGGCGGCCATCGCCGTGCGGAGTTCGGCTGCTTCGCGGAAGGCGGCCGGCACGTTCCGCATGACGGCGTGGACGGACTTCTCCCACAGCCGGACGTCCGCCTCCAGGTCCCTCTCGGTGGCGGCCACATCGACCACGGCCTGTTGCGCCACCGGCAGGTGACGCTGGTCGAGCAGCAGCATGCCGAGTCCGCTGCGCCCGCTCACCAGCACGGGCACCCCCGCGGCGATCGCCTCCAGACCGACCAGTCCGAACGCCTCCGCGCGGGAGGGCATGAGGACCAGGCTCGCCCGCGCCACGTCCTCCATGACGAACCGGGGCTCGGCGGAGAACGGGCGGAGCGTCACGTCCACCGCCGGGTTGCCGATCCAGTCCTCCACCTGCGCGCGCAACTCCTTCGACTTCTGCGGGGGCACGCCGCGGATGAGGAGTTCCCAGGCGCCGTGCTCCGCGCGCTGCGGCACGGCGGCGCCCAGCGCCCGGCAGGCGATGTCGAGTCCCTTGAGCGGGGCGTCGTCCAGCCGTCCCATCATCAGGATCTGCGGGATCTCGTCGAGGCCGGGCGGTGTCGCGGCGGGCCGCCCGTCGAATCCGGGGTCGACGCGCAGCAAGGGGGCCAATTGACGGATGCGCAGATGCCGCCGCAGGTTCCTCTCCAGCCGGGGGCCGACCGCCACCGAACGCAGGGCACCCTCGCAGAGTTCGAGCTCCCGCTCCGTGCGCTCCTGGGCGCGGACCGCCAAGTCGGCCTCCACGTGCGGCTTCTGGGCCTCCGCCCGGTCCGGCTCCACGTGCAGGAAGTGCAGCCGCCCCGCGTCCGGGAAGTACTCGTCGACCTGGGTCCTGGCGGCCAGCCCCATGTCCCTGCCGTGCCCGATCACGAGATCGGGCACGAAGTCATCCGTGAACGGCGGACGGAGGAACAGGGACTCCTTCCCCGGAACACCCGCCCGGGCCGCGTCGACGAGCCGCACATCGGCGTCGGCCGCGTCCGCGCGCTCCTCCGGAGTCGAGGACACCACCAGGACGCGGACGTCCGCACCGGCCCGGGCGAGCGCGCCGCACAGGGCGCGGTTGAAGGCGCTGAGTCCGCCGTGAGCGGGGAACCACTCGTCCACGACGGCCAGCACGCGGTCGCGCCGGGCCGCCGTCGGCTGCTGCCCTGATTCGGCGGGTGCAGGGCTCCGGTCGGCCGCTGCCGCCCGGGAGTTGAGGTCCGGTGCCGGGTCTCCCGCGGAATCCGCTGGGTCCTGATCCGGATGCGCCGGGGCGCGTGTCGGTTCCGCCGGGGCCCGTCCAGGTGCTGTCGGGCCGGCCAGGTCACGGAGGGCGAGGAGGTCGGTCAGGCGTTGGCGGAACGACGAGCCGAAGCGCCGGTCGGCGGCGGGCAGGGCCTCGCCGTCGAGGCCCGCGTCCTCCAGGGCGTGCTGGGCGTTCTCCCGCAGGGTCTCCACCACGTGCAGCATGAACCGGAGTTCGGCCTGGGCGTCGGTCAACCCGTAGTGTTCCGCGCCCCAGTACGGAAGCCGCACCTCGGCGAGCGTCCCGTCCCGGCCCGCGGCCCGCGCGTCGCCGAGCGAGTGGTGTGTCGCCCACTGATGGCGCAGGGCGGTCATGTGCATCAAGTAGCGGACGAAGTGCGGCAGTTCGGGACGGTGACCGTCCGACCAGGCCCATGCCCCGAGCCGTCCGTCCGCGCCGACCCGGCCCACCATCCGCACCAGCCTGGCCGGTTGCGAGGGATCACCGCCCTCGGGCTCCGTGAGGTCGACGTCCCCAGGTGTTCCCTCCGGACGCTTCCCCAACTCCAGGGTCACCGCGCCCAGATGACACGCCCCGAGCGGACCGACGATCGTCTCCGCCCGTGCGCGCAACCCGGACCACTCCCGGTCCTCACCGGCGCCGAGCAGGACCGACAGGTTGAGCATGCCCTCTCCGTGCCGCCGCAGGATCGCCTGGTCGAGACGCTCGGCGGACTGCACGCCCGCCACCGCGACCGAGCCGTACGGCGCGGCGGCGGGCAGGGCGTCCGGCACGCGCACCGGCAGCGCGCCGTACAACTCCCTGTCGGCGTCCTGCAGTTCACGGAAGCGCCGCCACATCGCCCGGACCGAGGCGACGCCTTCCTCCGCGCGTCTGCCGTGCAGCGGGACGAAGACGTGGACCGCGACCTCCTGTTCCGTGACCTCTTGTCTCGTCAACTCTCGTTCGGTCACGTGCCGGTACACCCCCGTATCGCGTCGCCGCCACCGGCGTTCTCGCTACAGTTGAGGCCATGCAGTCTAGGGCGGATTCACCCGGAACGAACCTGGATGCCGTGTTGCGCACACGGGCCGGTCAGTTGCTCGGCGACATCGCCGCATGGCGGCTCCCGGAGGCGGCGTGGTCCCGCCCCGCCGCCGCGGTCGAGGCACTCGCGACGGCCTACGACACGGGCGACGAGCTCGCGTTCCGGGCCGCGGTCTCCCGGCTGGAGGTTCTCTCCCCGAACCGGGTGGACCGCATCGAGGACCCGGCCGACGTCCCGCCGCCCGAGCCCCTCCGGGAACGGGTCACCACCCTCGTGCAACTCGTCGTGGACCCCGCCGAGCGCATGGCGGGAGAAGCCGACGGCGACGACCGGGGCTGATACGACACGGCCCTCTCCGCCGGAGCCGGAGCCGTCGAGGTCGCTGTCGCCGTATCGGCGTCTCCGGCTGGCCCTGGCGCTGCGGCGCGCCCACCGGGCGGCGGCGCAGGACCGCTTCCCCCGCCGCACGGACCGGGCCGTCGTCCGTCTGGAGGCGGCCCTCGGACACGCCGGCCGGGAGGACCGCGTGTCGTTGCTGGAGGGGATCGCCGCGCTGCACGCCGAGTCGGCCCGGCGCGGTGGGGGCGCCGCGGACGGGGTCCGGAGGGTGGAGGCGCTGCGCCGGGCCGTGGCCGACGCGGGGCCGGACGAGGCGCTGCTCCTCGCGCAACTCGCCGAATCCCAGGACGCGTTGCACACGATGACCGGCGACACCGGGCAGCTGCGGGAGGCCGTCGGCATCGCGCGCCGGGCGGCGGACCGGGCTCCGGACGACCCGCTGCCCCGGATCATGGTCCTCTCGTCGATGGCCGAACTCCTCCTCCGGGCAGGCGCGGACCTCGACGACCCCGAACTGTTCGAGGAGGCCGTCGAGATGATCGAGAACTCGCTCGCCGCGGGCGGCGGTTCCCTGCTGGACCTGGCCCAGGCCCACCGGCTGCGCTACGAGCACGACGGCACCGCCGAGACCCTGGAGAGCGCGGAGACGGCCGCCCGGAACGCCGTGGAGGAGTGCGAACGGCACGGGCTGGACGCCGCCGACGAGTACGCCGAACTCGCACAGATCCTGCGCTACCGCTCCGCCCGCAGCGACGGCCCACGCTTCGCGCGGGAGGCGGCGACGGCGGCCCGCGAGGCACTGCGCCGCACGGCAACCGACGACCGGGAACACCCCAAGCGGGCCTGTCTGTTGGCCGGCGCCCTGACCGAATGCCACTACGCCGGGGATCCGGAGGCGCTGGCGGAGGCGGTCGCGGTCGTGCGGGCGGCGATGACCGACGAAGCGGCCGGGCTGGAAGCGGTGGGCGACTCGTCCGGTGCCACGGCCTCCGACGCCGATCGCAGCTCACCCGCCGACGTCTCGGACGTCCCGCAGATCGCCGCCGCCGTCCTCTGCGCGGGGGCCGACCACCACCAGGACCTCGACCTCGCGGCGGAAGCCGAGCGCGCGGCGCGAACCGCCGTCGCTCGTGCCGCGAATGACGTGCAGCGCAGGGCCGTCGCGCTCGACACGCTCGCCGACGTTCTGCGGTGCCGCTGGCTGCTCGGCGACGAACCCGGTCTGCTGGACGAGGCGATCTCGTACGCGGAGTCGGCCGCGTCGCCGGAGGCCGGTCCGCCCGGTGACCGGGCCGGGCGGATCGGGAACCTCGGCGTGCTGCTGCTCCTGCGGTACGAGGACGACAGCGCGCCCGGCGACCTGGACGCCGCGGTCGACCGGTTCAGGCAGGCCCTCGGCCTGCTCGGTGACGATCATCCCGACGCCGGGATGCACTTCAACAATCTGAGTACTGCCCTCGCCGCCCGCACCCGGCTGCACGGCGATGACGACGAGCTGGACGAAGCGGTCGAGGCGGGACGGCGGGCCGTACGCGAGGACGGGCCCGCACATCAGCGGGTGCTGCGGCTGAGCAACCTGGGCGCGGCGCTGTACGCGCGCTACACCCGCGACGGTGTCCTCGCCGACCTGGACGCGGAAATCGACCACCAGCGCGAGGCTCAGCACCTGGTCCCGCCTCAGCACCCCGAACGCGCCGGGCTGCTCAGCAATCTGGCCACCGCGCTCACCGAACGGCACGAGGTGCTGGGCGTCCGGGGCGACCTGGACGAAGCGCTCGCGCTCCTCGACGAGGCGATGGCGGCCGGACCGGCGTCCCGGCGGCTGGCGACGGTCGCGGGCGCCCACGGTCTGGCGCTGCACGCGCTCCACGGCATCACCGGCGACCGGGACACGCTGGACCGGGCCCTCGCCAGTCTGCGCACCGCCGTGCGCGCCACCGCCCCCACCGATCCGCAGCTGCCGCTCCAACTCGCCAATCTGGCCGTCTCATTGCGCGCGGCGTCGACACATCGGGAGTCGGCCGCCACCGAGGCCGTCGATGCCGCGCGCGCCGCGCTGACCACCATCGACGAGGGCTGGTCGGCCATCGCGGTCCGCGCCGCTCTGCTGCTCGCCCTCGCCGCGCGCTCCCACGCCGGAGACCTCCAAGAGGCCGTGACTCTGGCCCACCGCGTGGTCGCGGACACCCCATCGGACGACCCCGGCCTGAGCCGGGCGCAGGCCAACCTCGCCTACGTACTGAACCTGCGGTACGAGTCCACCCGCAACACGGACGACCGCGCACAAGCCCTCGACGCCCTGCGCGCAGCCGCCAGGACCGGGACCGGCCCGGCGGACGTACGGCTGCACGCGGCCCGCGACTGGGGCCGGCTCGCCGCGCTGACGGGCGACGCCTCGGCCGCGGCGGAGGCGTTCGCGCTCGCCGTGGAGCTGCTGCCCGCCGCGACGCCCCGCCGCCTGGAGCGCCCCGACGCCCAGCGAAGGCTCGCCGAGGCCGACGGACTCGCGAGCGACGCGGCGGCGATGGCCCTGGCCTGCGGGGAACCCGAGCGCGCGCTGAGCCTGCTGGAACTCGGCCGCGGTGTGCTCCTCAACCGCCGCTCGGGGATCCGCGCCGACCTCGCGGACCTCCACGACTCCGACGCTGAACTCGCCCGCCGCTTCGAGACGTTGCGGGACGCGATCGACCGCCTCGACCATCCGCCGCTCACCCTGCCGAGCGGGCCGCCCGCGGGAGAGGCGAGGGGCCGGGAGCGGGAACGCCGTCGTGACCTGGAGGCCGAACTCGACGTCGTCGTACGGATGATCAGGGCGCTGCCCGGCCAGGCCGCATTCCAACGGCCGCCGTCGATCGCCTCGTTGCTCGCCGAGGCGGCACAGGGCCCGGTGGTCGTGGTGAACGTCAGCGAGTACCGCTGCGACGCCCTGGTGCTCACCGCGGAGGGACTGCGGCACGTACCGCTGAAGGGACTCGACGCCGAGGAGGTGGAGCGGGCGGCGGACGTGTTCCACGCCGACGTCGTCGTCGCGCTGGATCCCCGGGCAGCCCAGGACGAGGTCGACGCGGCCAACCTGCGCGTCACCGCGACGCTCGACCTGCTCTGGCGCGAGGTGGCCGCCCCGGTCCTCGCCGACCTCCGGCTGACCGATCCGGACACCCGCGTGTGGTGGGTGCCGACCCAGGCGCTGTGCCGACTGCCCCTGCACGCGGCGACCGCGGCCCCGGACGGCCCGGAACCGACGAAGGACACCAGGTCGCTGGTGGATCGCACGGTGTCCTCGTACACGCCCACCGTCACGGCGCTGCACCACGCGCGGGCCCGCGCGGCGGCTCCGGACCGGACGGAGGCGGCCGTCGTGCACGCCGACGTGCGCCGTCCGGGGCTCCCCGACTTGCCCGCCGCGCGCCGCGAGGCCCGCGCGGCGGCGGATCGTCTCGGCGTCGAACCGCTGGACCTGGCCCGGTGCGGACGCGAGGTGCTCATCTCCAGGCTGCTCACCTGCACCCATCTGCACATGGCGCTGCACGCGGTGGCGGACCAGGACGACCCGGGCACCAGCCGTTTCCTGCTGCCGGACCTGGACCTCACGTTCGCGGAGATCGCCGCGCGCCGTGGCGGCTGGGGCCGTCTCGCCTATCTCTCGGCGTGCGAGACGACCTACACCCCCCGCCATCTCGCGGACGAGGCGATCCACCTCACCTCCGCGTTCCTGCTCGTCGGCTTCTCCGGCGTGGTCGGCACCCTCTGGCGCGTCCCGGACGCCGTCGCCGAGACGACGGCCGGACTCTTCTACGACGCCCTGGACGCGGCCCGCGACGAACCCGCCGTGGCCCTCGCCCGGACCGCGCGGGATGTCCGCGTCCGCTACCGGGACGCCCCCGCGGCATGGGCGGCCCCTCACCACGTCGGCGTCTGAGCGCCCCGGCTCACCACCAACTTCCTTACTGGTGAGCCGAGTTCAGCCTCTCCGGCCGCGGAGCCGATCCGTGGCCGGAACGGGCCGGTCGAGGCATCGCGTACTTCCGGCCACCCGGCGGCCGGGCCGGGCATACGAGGAACCTTCAGGCGTCTGAAGATCGAAGAGCCCTGAGCCCGGACAGTCGGGCCATACCGCACAACCGTACTCAACCGAACTCGCCGTCCTGGTGGGCTTTGTGCGTACTGGTGGCGATGTATCGATTCGGCTAACACCTATCCGGGTTGTGCAGGGTATGTGTGCGGACCGTGATTGAATCATGCACAACTCGGCCTGGTGGCCGGATCTCGACCGTGCGGTTCCCCGTGTCCTGTGGTCCGTCAGCAGGATGTCCGCCCGCTCACGCAGGTCCGCCCACCCGGCCGAGTCGGTACGAACGTGCGGCAGGGGCGGGGGTGGCAGATCCGCGCGCGCCCCTGCCGTAGCGCACCCCGTGTCCCCGCCCCCTCCTGACCGGAGGCCCGAACACGGGCCCGTGCCCGGCACGACCCGGCGACGCCCGCGGTCGGCCGGACGGGAGTGCGCGTCACGTCACCGTGCCGGCACACCGAGACCGCGGTGCCGCCCACCGCCGCGCACGTGAAGGGAACACTCCATGACCGTCATCTCCGCCGAGACCGCCACCGTCTCCGACTTCTACTACGGCGCGGTGACCCCCGTCGCCGCCTATCTGATGGCGTGCCTCGGGGCGGCCCTCGGCCTGCGCTGCACGACCCGTTCGCTGCGCCGTCCGCAGCACAGAGCCCGCTGGCTGGCCCTCGGCGCCGTCTCCATCGGCTGCGGGATATGGACCATGCACTTCATCGCGATGATCGGCTTCAGCGTCCAGGGCGCGCTGGTCAACTACGACGGGACGAAGACGCTCCTGAGCCTCCTCGTGGCGATCGCGGTGGTCGCCGTGGGCGTGTTCCTCGTCGGCTACCGGGGCGGCTCGCCGCTCAACCTGGGCGTGGCCGGCACGATCACCGGGCTCGGCGTCGCGGCCATGCACTACCTCGGCATGGCCGCCATCCACACGAACGGCACCCTCCACTACGACACCGTGACCGTGGTCCTCTCCGTGATCATCGCCGTGGCCGCCGCCACCGCGGCCCTGTGGGCGGCGGTCTCCATCCACGCCCTCTGGGCGAGCCTCGGCGCCAGCCTCGTCATGGGTGTCGCGGTGACCGGCATGCACTACACCGGCATGGCCGCGGTCTCCGTCCACCTCACCAACGTGGCCGGTGCCTCGCAGTCCTCGGCCGACCTGATCGCGTTTCTCCTCCTCATGCTGGCCGGCCCGCTCCTCGTGCTCCTGGTCGCGGCCGTCATCGTCATGTTCGACCCCGACATGATGCTCGGCGACAAGGAAGGACCGGCCGCGGAGATCGAGGCCGCCCCGCTGTTCGGCGGCGACGCGGTGTTCCCGGAGCGGCAGGCGGCCCAGCCCTCGCAGGGCGGTCCCTCCTGGTGACCTGAGGCCGGGAGACACCGCGAGCCCGCGAACCGCGGCACGGAACAAGCCCGTTGCCGCGCGGCCACCCCGGGCAGAGCGCCATGTGTCAAGCATTTCGGCCTCGTTCACAAAGAACACCGGTCGCGCCCGCCCCGCCCTACGATCCCGCTCATGCTGATGCGCCGCGCACTACGGATGATCATCGTGCTCGCTGTGGCCCTCGCCGGAGCGGTCGGGGGCGGGGTGGGGACGGCACAGGCCCACGCGAACCAGGACCCCACCGGTCGGGAGCTGCTGTTCTACAACCACTCCTACGGGGTCTTCGACCGGGAGACCGCCGACGCCATCGAACACTCCGACTATCTGCGGGAGTTCGCCAACTTCCAGGTCCGCACCACGAGCGGAACCGGTGGCGAGACCTGGACCGGCCGCTACCTGATGGGCCGCGAGACCTACCTCGAACTGCTCGGGATCGGTGACGTCCCCGGCCAGGACGGCACCCTCGGCTCCGCCGGACTCGGCCTCTCGGTCGAGCGCGCGGGAGACCTGGCGACCGTGAAGGACCGGCTGAAGGACGAGGGTGTCGCCGAACCCGTCGACTTCCTCCAGACCCGCGACTTCGGTGACGGCGTGCCCGTGCCCTGGTTCGACGCCGTTTTCACCACCAGTGAGTACGACGCCTTCGGGGCCTGGGGGATGGAATACCGCCCGGAGTACTTCGCCGACCCGCGCGGCAACACCGAGCCGCCGAGCTTCCCCGGTGATGTCGGCCGGGAGCGCTACCTCTCCGACGACTACCGCACCCACCTCATGCGCGACGTCACCTCCGTCCGCATCGCGGTCACCGCAGGCGACCTCGCCGACACCGTGCCGCTGCTGCGCGCCGGCGGCTTCACCGTCCGGACCGTGAAGGGCGGCGGAGTCGTCGCGCAGGGCGGCGGCACCACGATCCGCCTCGACGTCACCAGCCGCGAACAGGCCGGTTACCGGGAGGTCGACATGTCGCTCAACCACCCCGTGAAGGACCGGCACGTCGAGCGGATCGGCACCTCCACCCTCACCGTCGGCCCCGGCAGCCACGCCGCATGGACGTTCGCCGTCAACGGCACCGGCTGACCGGCGGACACGCGTGCGTGCGCTCCTTCACCGAGGGGCGCACGCACCCGCATCTCCGCCTCTACGAGGCCGAGTTGGGCCTCGTCCGCGAGGTCTCGGGCGTCCCCGCCGGAGTGCTCGGCCGGTCCGCGGGTGACGCTCCGGGGCCGAGGTCGGGCTTGTGGCCGCCGCGCAGCGCCGAGGCGACCGCGGAGATCAGCGCCATGCCCGCGGCGACGCTGAAGACGATGGTCAGCCCGTGGTGGAACGGTCCGGAGACCAGCTTCGGGAAGAAGGTGTGCCCCGTCAGCACGGCCCGCTGGGCGGCGGAGACCTGATCGAGCGCGCCGTTCGACGCCAGCAGGTGCTGGATGGGGTTGTTGCCGAGGAACGTGGCGAAGAGCGTGCTCACCGGCGGCAGCGACGCGGCCTGCTCGGCGGCACCCGTCGGCACACCGTGCGCCTGGAGTCCCTGGCTGAGCGTGTGGGGCAGCGAGGACGCGAGCCCCGACACCATCAGGGAGAAGAACACCCCGATCGACAGCGCGGTGCCCGAGTTCTGGAACGTGGACCGCATGCCCGAGGCGACGCCCCGGTACTCGCTCGGCACACTGCCCATGATCGACGACGTGTTCGGCGCCGAGAACATGCCCTGGCCCAGCCCGTTGAGCAGCAGCAGCGCCGCGAACATGCCGTAGTCGAAGGCGATCGGCAGGGCGAGCAGCCCGACGAAGGACAGGGCCACCACGATCAGCCCGACCGTCGAGAACATCCGCGCGCCGAACCGGTCCGACAGATAGCCGGAGAGCGGTCCCGCGATCAGGAACCCGACGGTGAGGGGCAGCATGAAGATGCCCGCCCACAGCGGGGTGTCCTCGTAGTCGTAGCCGTGCAACGGCAGCCAGATGCCCTGCAGCCAGATGATCAGCATGAACTGCAGCCCGCCCCGCGCGATCGCCGTCAACAGTGCGGCCAGGTTGCCCGCGGCGAAGGCGCGCACCTTGAACAGGGCGAGGTTGAACATCGGTTCGGCGATGTGCGTCTCTATCCAGCAGAAGGCCAGCAGCAGGACGGCGCCGCCGATCAGCCCGCCGAGCACCCACGGGTTGCCCCACCCGGTGGCGCTGCCGCCGTAGGGCTGGATGCCGTAGGTGATGCCCGCGAGGAGGATGCCCGCGCCGGCCGCGAAGGTGAGGTTGCCGAGCCAGTCGATGCGGCCGGGGCGGCCCGCCGAGGTCTCGCGCAGGCTCAGGTACGACCAGATCGTGCCGGTGATGCTGACAGGCACGCTCACCCAGAACACCGCGCGCCAGTCGACGACCGCGAGCAGACCACCGGCGAGAAGACCGAGGAACTGCCCTGCCAGGGCGGTGATCTGGTTGACGCCGAGCGCCATTCCACGCTGCCGGGCCGGGAAGGCGTCGGTGAGGATCGCGGCCGAGTTGGCGGTGAGCATCGAACCGCCGAAGGCCTGCACGATGCGCCAGAGGATCAGCCACATGGCCCCCGCTCCCGCGCGGAACGGGTCCAGGGACAGGGCGACCGACGCGCACGCGAAGATCAGGAAGCCGAGGTTGTAGATCTTCACCCGGCCGAACATGTCCCCGAGCCTGCCGAGCACGACGACCAGCACCGCCGAGACCAGCAGGTACCCCAGGATCATCCAGAGCAGATAGCCGATGTTGCCCGGCGCGAGCGGATCGAGGCCGATGCCCCGGAAGATCGCCGGCAGCGAGATGATCACGATCGAGGCGTCCATCGTCGCGATCAGCACGCCCAGTGTCGTGTTCGACAGCGCGACCCACTTGTAGTTCGGCCCGGGAGGAGTGTCCTTGCGGCGCCCCGAGCGCACCGAGCCCAGCAGCGACGGCCGGCCGCCCGCGGTCCCCTGTCCGTCGCCGGGTATGTGTGCGCGCTCGTTCACAGTCGCTCCGCAAGTCGGTCGAGGAGGGGGAGGGCGGACGCGAGGGTCGCGCGCTCCTGTGCGGTGAACTCGTCCAGGACGGCCCCGAGCCGGTGGACCGACTCGGACCGCCGTTCGGCCAGCATGGCGTGACCCTCGTCGGTGATCGCCACGATGCTCCGGCGCCCGTCCGCCGCGTCGGGGCTGCGGCGGACCAGCCCGCGCTGTTCGAGCACCGCGAGCGTGCTCGCCATGGCCTGCGGGCGGACCCGCTCCGCCTCGGCGAGGGACGTCGGCGACTCGGAGCCGTCGCGGGCGAGCCGGGCCAGTACCGAGACTCCGGAGAGTGACACGTCACCCACGGCGTGCGCCTGACGCAGCCGCCGGGTCACCCGGCCCACCGCGAGCCGCAGCTCGGACGCGAGACGGGCGGTGTCGTCCGGGGTGTTCACCTTCATAACTACTAACAGTAGGTTGAGCAGTCTGGACTGCTCAACCAATTGTTAGTAAATGGCATGAGGAGGTAGTTCGTGGAGAGAGGGCGCCCCGCAGGACTGTTCGTCGGTCTGTGCACCCTGGACGTCATCCAGCTCGTGGACCACGCACCCGGCGCCAACGAGAAACTCACGGCCCGGGAGCAGGTGGTCGCCGCGGGCGGCCCGGCCGCGAACGCGGCGGTGACCTTCGCCCACCTGGGCGGCACACCGACACTCCTGACCGCGATCGGCGCCCATCCGACGGGCGTGGGGGCCGCCGCCGACCTGGCCGCGCTGGGCGTGACCGTCTCCGACCTGGCCGCCGACTCGCAGGACCCGCCCGCCGTCTCCTCCGTCCTGGTGACCGCGTCCACCGGGGAACGCGCCGTCGCCTCGACCAACGCGACGGCACACCGGCTCACCCCGCCCCACGACCTCGACGCGCTGGTGACGGCCTGCGACCTCGTCGAGTTCGACGGCCACCACATGGCCCTGGCCCTGGCCGCCGCCCGCTCCGCGCGCGCCCTGGGCCGCAACACCCTTTTCGACGGCGGCAGTTGGAAGCCCGGCACCCAGGACCTGCTGCCCTTCGTCGACGTGGCGGTCTGCTCGGCCGACTTCCGTCCGCCCGGCACGGTCACCCCGGCGGACACGCTGCGCTTCCTGCGGGACCACGGAGTCACCTGGGCCGCGGTGAGCGGGGGAGCGGACCCCATCGTCTGGACGGGCCCGGACGGCGAGGGCACGGTCGACGTCCCGTCGGTGAAGGTGGCGGACACGGTGGGCGCGGGTGACGTGCTGCACGGGGCGCTCGCCCATCACCTGGCGGGAGGCTGCCCGACCTCGGAGGTCTTCGCCGGGGCGCTGCGCGCGGCAGCCGCCGTGGCCTCCCGGGCCTGCGCCTCGTTCGGCACACGGGCGTGGATGAGGCAGAGGCCGTCCGGGTCCACGCGTCCGGGCCTGAAAGAATCGTCAGCGGCGTGTGTGCCATCGGACCGTACCGACCAGAAGTGGACAACATGATCGTCGCAGTGCTGCTCGTCGTCCTGGCGCTCGCCGTCGGAGGGTGCGCGTGTGTCCTCTGGGCCGAGCGCGGTGGCCCGCGCTGGGCCCGCGCCGTGGCGAACGTGACCCTCATCGCGAGCGAACTCCTGCACAGCTCGCGCAAGAGGCGGCGCGGGGGCCTCACCCCGAAGAGCCACTCCGACGACTAGGGCGTGTCCGGGGCGCCGCGACGCGTGCCGAACTGCCGGGACATCCCTGTCCCCGCACTCCAACGTGCCTAGACTGAGCCGTCGTTGATCGTTTCACCGGACGGTCTCAGGAGGACCCCATGTCCCGCACCCCGTCTCGACGCACCGCTCTGCGCGGGCTGGTCGCCGGCTCAGTCGTGGTGATCGGCTTCGACCCCTTCACCCGGAGCTGGGCGGTGACCGACTCCGGCCGGCCGCTCACCGGCGTTCCCCGGCTGGACGGGACGCTGCTCACCGACGACGCCTCGCTCGGCGCCGACGCCGACGACTTCGGACACATCGTGCACCGGAGACCGGCCGCCGTACTGCGACCCGGATCCGTGCGGGACGTCGTCGCGATGGTGCGGTTCTGCAACCGGCACGGACTGTCCCTGGCCCCGCGCGGACAGGGCCACGGCACCAACGGGCAGGCACAGGTCGAGGGCGGCCTGATCATCGAGACCGGCCCGCTCTCCGCCATCGGCTTGGTACGGAAGGGGAGTTCGCACGTCACGGTCGGCGCGGGCGCCAAGTGGAGCGACGTCGCCAAGGCGACCCTCGCCCACGGACTCACCCCGCCCGTCTTCACCGACTACCTCGAACTCTCCGTGGGCGGCACCCTGTCCGTCGGCGGCCTGGGCGGCCAGAGCCACCAGCGCGGCGCCCAGGTCGACAACGTAGCGGAGCTCGAAGTCGTCACCGGGGCAGGGGAGTTGCTCCGCTGCTCGCCGACCCGCCACCCCGACCTCTTCCACTCCGTACTCGCCGGCCTCGGCCAGTGCGCGGTGATCGTCGGCGCCACCCTGCGCCTGGTCCCGGCCCCGGAGACCGTACGCCACTACCTCCTGCCGTACGACGACCTCCAGACCTTCCTCGACGACCAGCAACTCCTCGCCACCGAGCGGCGGTTCGACTACCTCGAAGGCCAGGTCGGCGCCGACGCCGCCGGAGCCTTCAACCAGTTCGCCATCGAAGCCGTCGCCTACGGGCCGCCGGTGGGGGACACCCCCGACGACACCGCCCTGCTGCGGGGCCTGCGGTACGAGGCGTCCGGCGCGCAGATCACCGACCTCGGCTACTACGACTTCCTGGACCGGCTCGCCCCGTCGGTCGCCGCCCTGAAGGAGGCGGGCCTGTGGGCCTACGCCCACCCCTGGCTCAACCTGGTCCTCCCCGGCCGCAGCACCGCCGACGTGGCAGGCACCCTGCTGGACGCGCTCACCCCGGCCGACCTGGGCCCCGGCGTGGTCCTCCTCTACCCCTTGGTGCGCGAGCACCTCCGCGCCCCGCTGCTGCGCATGCCCGACGACCCGATGCCGTACCTGTTCGCGGTCCTGCGGACCACCCCGCCCGAGGACACCGCGACCGTACGACGCCTGCTGAACGCCAACCGTTCCGCGTACGACACGGTCCGGGCGGTCGGCGGCACGCAGTACCCCGTCGGCTCCGTCCCGTTCCGCCACACCGACTGGAAGCGGCACTTCGGCCGGGCCTGGAACCGCTTCGCCGAGGCCAGGAAGACGTACGACCCGCGAGGGATCCTGGTGCCTGGGCAGGGCATCTTCTGACCTCGCGTGACGGAACCTCACTGACGAAGGACCTCACACCGGCACCGGTGCCAGGACGGGCGCACCGGCACCGGCTCTAGGGCCTGTCTTCAAAGATCATCGGGTGGTGGATCATGTTTAGGTGATACGCCGCCATGAACTCACCGATCAGGAGTGGGAGTTACTCGCT